>CAZICM010000023.1:0-142996 GCA_964537685.1 uncultured Polyangiaceae bacterium | reverse complement strand
CGCTCTGTCAACGCGGCATCCGCAGCATGTCGTCTACCTACCTTCGCACGGGAATGATCTGAACCCGGCGCGCATCGCCTTCACCGTCGCTCTTTGTGACCACGCCGGGAAATTTGGCGAGCGCCATGTGAACGATGCGCCTGTCCTGAGGGCTCATCGGCTCGAAGGTGATGATCTTCCCTTCCTTTACCGCCTGGCGCCCAAGGCGGCGGGCCATCGTCGTCAGCGTTTCCTCGCGCCGCGCCCGGTAGCCTTCCGCGTCGATGATCACATGGCGGCGCCGCTTGCCAGGCCGGTTGATAACCCGGTTGGCAAGGAACTGAAGCGCCATGAGCGTTTGGCCTTTCTTGCCAATGATGCGGCCTGCATCCCGGCCTTCGATGTCGAGGCGAATTTCCTCGGGCGGATCAGTCTCTTCGTTCTCGAGCAGATCCACCGTGCAATCCATCCCCATTGCCGCGAGCACATCGATGACAAAATCGAGCGCTACATCCGCTCGGCCATCTTCAACAAAAGGTTCCAAATCTTCTTCGGGAACCTCATCGACAGCTTGCATGTCAACCGTCTCGTTGTGAGCGAAGGGCTCATTCCGCTCACGCCTGAGATCCAAACGACGCTCTTCCAAACGGGCGGTATCTGTCGCGCCGTTCTTCTCGGGAGCTGCATTATCCACGGGCACGTGCCTTTCCCTTTCCTAGAGCGGGCGTTTCTTTGTCGCCGCTCTGCGAAGACTTTTCTCTCACCTCGATATTGCCGGCGCTTCCGGCCTTCTGCTTCGATTGCAGGTAGCGCTCAACGAGGACTTGCTGCCCAATGCTGAGCCATGTGTTGGTGAGCATGTAAACGCCTAGGCCCGCGGGCAAAAACAGCATCATCACGGTGAAGATGATCGGCATCAGGTAGAGCATCATCTTCTGCTGCATTGGATCGCCCTGGGGCGGCATCAATTTCTGCTGCACGATGCTCGAGGCACCGAGCACAAGCGGAATCACAAAGTATTTTCCGGGCTGGGATAGATCCGGAATGAGCGGGCCAAAAGGCGTCCGGTAGAGCTCAACGGCTGTTTGCAGCGCCGTGTACAGCGCGAACCAAACAGGCATCTGAAGCACGAGGGGCAGGCATCCGACGACCGGATTGGATACGCCATTTTTTCGCCACAGCTCTTGAAGCGCCAAGCCCCGCTGAGCCGCATCGTCTTTGTATTTTTCGTTGAGCGCGTCCATCTCGGGCTTGAGCCTGCGCATCGCCGCGCTGTTCTTGATTTGCGACAAACTCAGCGGAAATAGAACGATCCGGACGGTGAGCGTCAGAAGCAAAATAGAAATGCCCCAGCTTCCGACCACGCCTTTGAGCACGTACAAGTACGACACCAGGATCTTCGCAATGGCTGCGAACCATCCCAGGTTGATCACTTCGGTGACATGCAGCGAAGCCAGAGCCTCGCGCTCCTTCGGGCCGATGTACGACGTGACTTTGTAGGCAATCTTCGCCTTGGGCTGAAGCTCGTGTTCGGGATAGGCGAGCCGCGAGCGGTACACATGCCCAAACTGCGGATCTTTAAGCTTCTCTTTGAACTGCGCGTGATTCCAAATCTCTTCGATCTGCGTCTCGGCGTAAGGTTTCGCAGGCCCATCGGCGTGGATGGCAACCTTGGTGAAATAACTGCTCGAGGTCGCAACAAATCGGGCTTCACCGGGCGTGCGCAGCCACTTCTCAGATGTAAATGCCTCGCCCTTAAAATCGCTCGGTTCAAACGCATCGGGCAGCCACCGATCTGTCTTCTGCTCGGTCGATGCCAAGGTCTCCGTCAGGTACTCCGACATCAAGCCCAAGCTGCCCTCGGTGGCCTTCTTCGTACGCCAATCCGTTTGCTCCACCGTGAGCCGGTGCTTTTTCGGCTCCGCGCCCAGGTTCTCCACCGTGAGCTCAACCGACAGTTCAAATGCATTGCCTGTCGCGGAGACTTTCTTCGTCAGCGATGTGGTGTCGTTCGTAAACGTGAACGTGCAGCTTTTGCCGTCTTTCGCCGCGAGAACCCAGTCAAAATCATCAAATTCAACTTGCTGATTCTGCCCGTCGAGCTGCCTTAAATCGGTGCGCAGCGGCATGCGGTCTTCCCGCGTCGTGCTCACCAAATCCATCGGCTCGCTCGAGCCATTGCTCTTGTTCGCGTACTTGTCCTCCGTCATCCAAAAATGACGGAGCGATGCTCCGCGCGTCGACAGCTCCGCCGAAAAACGCGTCCCTTCAATGACGCATTTCTCTTCCGCCGCCCTCTTGTCATCCGCTGGTGCCAGGTTGTCCTTCAGCCCGGACAAAGGCTGCTTTTCGTCCGCGCCGCTTCCAAAGATTTTTGGCCATCCCACCTGAATGAAGAGGAAAACAGCCAAACCCAACAACAGCCACTTCAGCGTACTTCCACGTTGTTCCATGAAATCCTTCGCAAAGGCGGAGCTCAACCGGGGCTCCAAAGCTCGTTTTCAATGCTGAATCACTCGTGCGCTGTGTTCACCGTTGGCGTTGTCACGAGTGAGCATTGCGCGCTTCGACGTGGGCGTTCAGAGCACTTCGGGCGTCGGTGTGCGGTTCGCAAATAGCCGCATTGGGCTCCACAGGCTCTGGCTGCTGAATCGAAGGCGTCCGCGTGCGATTTGGCGCTCGCGGAGGCGGAGGCGGATCGTAGCCGCCGGGATGAAACGGGTGACACCTACACAGGCGCTTGATCGAAAGCAAGCTTCCGCGAAGGGCACCGTGATCGGCAAGACATTGGGCGGCGTACCTCGAGCAGGAAGGCTCAAAGCGGCAAACGTTACCGATCGTCAGCCGGATAAGCTTCGAAAGCGTCAATTGGTAGACGCGGATCAGTGCGATGAAAAGGCGTGCCACCATGCCCTGGAATTGCTTCGGCAAAGAAAAGAAGCATGCATTGCCGCATGCTGTTCTCCGTGCGCTGTGCGCTATGCGCCGTGCCGGCCAAGAGCTTGTGCCTTCGCGGCGGCGCGCGCAAGGTCAAGCGTGCGTCCGGCGGGGACGTTCGTGCGGTTTTTTGTCGGGCTGAGCCGGCTGGCCCGCCCCATCGCCTGGGTCTGGCCTTCTCAGAACAGCATCGGCACGGCGCGCAAGCAAAGGCTTGATGGCCAGCACTTCGGCGGACAGCGCCTCTTGGGTGAGCGCATGCGTTTCAGGCCGGACGATGATTACGACATCGATTCCGGCTGGGAAAAGGCCGGGATGAAGGCGAAAAACTTCGCGCACCAGGCGTTTGCAGCGATTTCGCTGAACGGCGCCTCCGATTTTGCGGGATGCGACAATGCCAAGGCGCGCCGGAAGGAGGGCTTCGGACGATCCCCGCCCGTTTTTTGAAGGCGAAGAAGGCAAAGAAGCTGACCGCGCTGATGCCTGTGAGCGCTGCGCTGAAAGCAGAATCAGAAGATGTTTGGTGTTGACGCGAATGCCCGCGTTTTGAATGCGGACGAAATCGGCTCGCTTCCGGATGCGCCGCGCGCGTGGAAAAGCGAACGCGAGGCCGGGCGCAGTCACCTGGTCTACTTCTGATAGACGTATGTTCCGAGCCGCTTGCGGCCCTTGCGGCGGCGGTTGTTGATTACTTTGCGGCCGGCCGAAGTGGCCATGCGGGCGCGAAAACCGTGAGTGCGGGAGCGGCGGGTGTTGTGGGGCTGAAATGTGCGTTTCATGGCCGATTCCTTAAAGTCGGGCGCGCAAGAAAGCACAGGCCCGCGTTCCGGTCAACCATCTCATCACAACCCTCAGAAGTGGAGCTGCCTTTTTAGTCTCGCGGCCCGTCTTTACAATCGATCGGAACGCGGAAGCTCTGGTAGCCTGCGCAGCCAATAGATCGCACCGAGCGCAATGCGTGCGGAGGGAGTCGCAGGAATGAGTGGAGAGGCAAGGACAACGCATAGGGATGTGAAACGCTCGCGCAAAACAGCCGTTTCCTTCGCCTTGGGAGCCGCGCTCGGCGCTGCGGCGCTGATGTCTTCTCAAGACGCTCATGCGCAGGCTCAGACCTTTTATCTCGATCGCTTATTTTTAGCGGGCGCTCCCGATGATTCCACGGCCCTTTGGCGCCCCGTCATGCACGACCGGACGCGTTTCTACGGCCAGTTTGCCCTTGGTTTTGGTATGAATCCGCTCCGCGTTGAGCACTATGGCTTGACGGATGCATCGACCATCGCCGAGCTCAATGCGCTGGGCAATCCCGTGACCGCGCAGATGATCGGCTACCTCGACGCGGGCGTTCAGGTCTTCAATCGCTTTGGTTTGCAGGTTCAGCTTCCCATTGCGCTCCTCCAGCTTGGCAATGACCAGGGAGGCAAAGTGTCGGTGGGCAATGTGGAGCCCGTTGCGGCGATGGACATGCGCTTGGATGCGCGCGCGGTCGTTTTCAGAAGCGAGTCCAACAACTTCAAACTCGGCCTGCTCGGCGCCATCACCATCCCAACGGGCAACTGGACCTCTTACGACAGCGATGGCTATGTGGGAGCGCATTTTGGGCTGAGTGCCGAGTACACACTCAAGTCCTTTTTCCTCGTCTTCAACACAGGCGTGCAGTTGCGCGACGACGGTGCTGTCGAGAACTTCCGCGTGGGCAACGAATGGCGCTGGGGCATCGGCGGATTCATGCCCTTGCGCGATGGTGCGGTGCGCCTTGGAGCCCAGATTTTTGGCTCGACAGGCTTAACGGGCGACACGGCATTTACAGGCTCGAACACACCGATCGAATGGCAGGCCGAGGGCCGTTTTGCCACCGATCAAAAGCGCCGCGGCTATGTCGGCATCGCAGGCGGAACGCGCCTGTCGGCCGGTTACGCGCCTGATTTCCGCATTGTCGCGACGGCCGGCTACTGGTTCACCATCGAAGATTCCAAGCCCACATCGCCCAACAAACGCTTCAAGGTCGATTACTCAAAAGAGGACGTCGATACCGACAAAGACGGCTTGATCGACAGCATCGATCTATGTCCGACGGAGCCCGAGGATCACAAGCCGCCGAACACCGACGACGGCTGCCCCGCACCGCCCGATCGCGACGGCGACGGCATCCCCGATTCCAAGGATAAGTGTCCCGACGAACCCGAGGATTTCGACAAGATCGACGACAAGGACGGCTGCCCCGAGGACGACGCGGATAAAGACAATATCGGCGACGCCAAGGATGCATGTCCGAAAGAGCCCGGCTCGCCAAGCCCCGATCCCAAGCGCAATGGATGTCCGCAATTCATCCAGCGATCGGAGTCGGAGATCCGCATTCTTAAGCAGGTTCAGTTTGCGACGGGCAAGGCGACGATTCTCGCCAACAGCTTCCCGATCCTCGATGAGGTCGTGAAGCTTCTCGTCGTCAATCCCGAGATCAAGCATCTTGCGATTGAAGGCCACACCGACAACCGCGGCTCCGACGACCTCAACGAGAAACTCTCCTCCGAACGCGCCAACGCGGTCATGGAGTACATCATCAAGAAAGGCATCGATGCCGCGCGCCTATCGGCCCAAGGCTTTGGCCCGCGCGTACCCATTGCGGACAACAACACGCCCGACGGGCGCCAGAAGAACCGGCGCGTCGAGTTCCATATCCGCGACAAGGGCGTGGGTGGCGTCGTCAACGAATAGCCGTCCACTCGCCCGCAAGGCCGCCGCGCTCTTTGCCGTTGCGGCGGCCCTGCTTTCGCTTTCCTGCACAAGCGAACAAGGCAGCACCTTTGAGTGCTCCTGCACCTTCCTCACCGATTTTGATGACGGCTCGGCCTTACAGGTATCCGTGTGCGCGCCTTCTCAAGAGCGCGTCCCGGAAATAGCGCGGGGCTGCGCCCAATCAGGAGCGCCGGCGCCCGTGCAAGCCTGTGCATGCGTGCCCAAACCCAAAGCTTTGGAAAAACCTTGCCGTATCGGTGAATGCGAACTCGTGCACCGAAACGGAGATGGATCGAATTAGGCCGGATTTTTAAGCATTTCGGCGAGAGCATCGGCACTTGAAATAGGCGCCGAGCAAGTTCGGTTCCGGCAGACATAGGCGACGATTTCCGAAGCCCGGCCCGCCTTTCCTTCTGCGATCAGAGGCACGCTCTTTGAAAGCTCTGCGTCGTTTGGATCGAGCACGATGACATTGCGGTTCGGCAAATACGCCCTGAAGGCAACACGCTGAAAGGCTTTGCTTTCAGGGCTTTTCGCATCTCCCACGATCACCACATCCACCGAGCCCCTCGCCAGGCGATCGAGCACACACACCATCTGACCGAGCCCAAAAGGATTCTCCGCCGCCGTATGCGCAACCGCGCCGAGCTGCTCTTGAGCCGGCTTCGCATAGCTCTCGTCCGCGAGCTCGCTCAGCCTCAAACATAAAAGCGAAGCCATCGAAGCACTCGAGGGAGCCGCATGATCGTAAAGCTCCTTTGTCCTCGTGATCAGCGCTTCACCATCCTTGGGCGTGAAGAAAAATCCCGATGCGGCCTTATCCCAAAACTGCTCGAGCATCGCATCGCAAAGCGAACGTGCCACGCTCACATAACGCGCCTTGCCCGTCGCTTCGAACAGGTCGAGCGCGGCATTGCCCATATAAGCTTGGTCATCCAAAAAGCCTCGCTGAACAGCGGCATCGCCCAAGAAATAACGGCCCACGCGGCGATCGGCGACAAGCCTTTGCTCAATCGCCGCGAACGCCTCCTCGGCCATTTGAACCCATGAAGGCTCAGAGAACGCCCGCCCCGCATCGCACAAAGCGCCAATCAACAGCGCATTCCACGACGTAAGCACCTTGTCGTCCCGCAAAGGCTTCGCCCGCTCATTCCTCGCCTCGAGCATCTTTGCCTTCGCCCGCAGAAGAGCCGCTTCCGCCTGCTCCAGGGGCACATCCACAATGGCCGCCGTCCGCTCTATGCTTTTCACTTCCGACAAAACCGTGGCGCCGCTGTTTTCGAAATTCCCTTCCTCGGTGATCCCAAAATAAATCCGCGCGGCATCGTAAGCCTGCACATCGCTCCCCAGAGCCTTGTGCAGATCGCTCAGCGTCCAGACGAAAAATTTTCCTTCGTGCCCTTCGGAGTCCGCGTCTTGCGCCGCATAAAACGCGCCGCTCGGATCGCGCATCTCGGCCATCAAATAACCCACGATTTCCCGGGCAACCCGCTCGTATTCGGGCTTGCCAAATACCCGGAAACCATCGGTGTACAAACGCAAGAGCAGCGCGTTGTCGTAGAGCATCTTCTCGAAGTGAGGCACAAGCCATCGCTCATCCGTCGAGTAACGGTGAAAACCGCCCCGCAGGTGATCCCAAATCCCTCCAGCCCGCATCTTGTCGAGCGCGAGCCGCACACTGTCCGCGCTTACCGAATCAGCCTCTTGAACGCCGCGCCGCAACAGCACATCCAAACCCATCGTATTGGGGAACTTGGGGCGCCCTCCAAAACCGCCGTGGGCCGAATCAAATCGGGAAAGCAGCTTGCGGCAAGCCTTCTTGAGCAAATCAGGCCCTGCCTCGGACTTCAGCGCACCCGCTGGCAGAGAGGCCCTCGCGATCGCCGCCGTCATCTCCTGCGCCTGCTCCGCCACCTCGCCCCGCCTGTTTCGATAGGCATCGGAGACCGCTTGCATCACCCGCCCAAAGCCCGGCATCCCCATCTTGTCGCGCGGCGGAAAATAGGTCCCCGCAAAAAATGGCCGCCGATCCGGCGTCAGAAAAACCGTCAGCGGCCAGCCCCCCGAACGCCCCATCAACTGAACCGTCAATTGATAAATCTGATCCAAATCAGGCCGCTCTTCCCGGTCGACCTTGATGTTCACAAAGAGCTCATTCATCTGCGCGGCAAGCTCTTGATCTTCAAAACTCTCGCGCTCCATCACATGACACCAATGACAGGCCGCGTAGCCAATGCTGAGCAGAATGGGCTTGTCTTCCCGTAGGGCCTTTTCCAAGGCTTCTGGCCCCCACGGATGCCAATCCACAGGATTGTTGGCGTGCTGCCTTAAATAGGGAGAGCTCTCGAGGCTTAACCGGTTTGGCTTATGCATATTGAGATGTTCCTCGTGTCCGCACTCATGAGGGAACACAAGACCCAGTTTCAAGTCCGTTCCTACTCAGGATTGACTCAACACCTTGAGAACATCGGCGCTATGCTTGCAAAACCGCGCGCCATTTCTGGCTCAATCCTTTGACTGGACTTCCGCGATGCGCGCGGTGCAGAGGCACCATGGTTTATCGAGCGCCGGATCAAAACGAAGCGAAAACAGGCGAAGTGCTGAGCCTCTCGCTGGGATTGGACAAAACGCGCATTGCTGCCCAGAAAAAAACGCGCCTCCATTGCGTCGCGGAAATCGCCGCAATGGCCGAGGGCCTGGAAAGGCAGCGTCCCCCGCTTTCTCTCGTTTTCGTGCTCGACGTTTCCGGTTCAATGGCCGGACCTCCGCTCGAGCATGTAATCGCCTCGGTCGATCGCATGATCGGCCTCCTCGAGCCTACCGACAAAGCCGGTGTTGTCGCCTTCTCCGACAACGCAACAGAAGTCGTTGCACTTCAAACCTTATCGCCCGAAGCCAAGGCTCAGATACGCAGCCGCTGCCACCGCCTCGCCGCCGACGGCCATACGCATTTAGAAAGCGGCCTGCGCAGGGCTGTTGGCATGTTTCCGCCGCGCGTTCCTCATGAAAGACAGGCGCTGATTGTGCTCAGCGACGGCGTTCCAAATCGGGGCATCGCATCCCCGGGCGAACTGCTCGAGCTCGCCAAGTCGTACAGGCCCGGCATCTCCATGTCGACCTTGGGCTACGGCGCGCATCACCACGAGGACACCCTTTCCGCCGTAAGCCAGGGAGGCGGCGGCCGCTATCACTACATCGCCGATCCATCGGTGTGCGCCTTTGAATTCGCGCAGGCCATTGGAACGCAGGGCGACATCGTCGCCGAAGGCGTCGAACTCTTAATCACGCCTGCTCCCGGCGTTGAACTCTCGCGCTTCGTCGGAAAGCCCCAAGTGCGCTTCCGGGCCGACGGCATTGCCCTCTCGCTTCAGGACATGTTCGACGGCTCGCTCAGCCTGACCGTGGCTGAACTCAGCATCGATGCCCCTCGCGAGCCTGGGCCGCACACCGTCGCCAAAATACTTCTTTCCTTTAAAAAAGCCGGTGAACGGGCCGAACGCCGCATGGAGCAAACGCTTTCGATTGATGTAGGCCACGACGATGGCGCGCTCGTGCCTTCGGTGTATGCCCAAGTCTTGCGCGCGCGCTGCGACGACGTGCGGGCGGAGGCGCGGGCGCTTGCCGATCGCGGCCAATTTGAAGGCGCCGCAGCGGTGCTCCGAACGTTTATCAAAGTCATCGAGGCAGCTCCCGGCTTCTCGCAAAACGATGGCTCGAAGCTCGCGGATGCCTATGAACTCATGCTCGATGAAGCGATGGCGATGGAGCGCAAACCCAACATGGAGGACTACCAGCGCTTCCGGAAAACCCAGATGGCCGCGTCGCTCTTGACCGAAGGCTCATCGGTCGTGGCTCCCCGTTCTGTCACCGTACAGAGCAAAGCCGTGATGGCAGGCGTGGCCGGCAAATATCCCAAGGCACATCTGCTGGTCATCGAAGGCCCCGAGCCTGGCCGGCGTTTTGAACTGGGACCGCGCCAAGTGATTGGACGCACGAAAATGTCGGAAATCCCCGTCTCTGATGCGAGCGTATCGAGACAGCACACCCAGATCATCGCGCAGGGCGGCCTGTTTTACGTGGTCGATCTAGGCAGCACCAATGTCACCGAACTCAACGGCGTTCCCCTGCGCGATCCAAAGAAACTCGCCAACGGCGATATCCTGCGCGTTGGCAACGTCGTCTTGCGTTATGTCGAAGAGAAATAGGCCGCCGCGCCCACCCGTGATAACAGAAACCCAACCGGGTGAAGCGTGCGCATCAATTTTATTGAGCGTTCAATCATATCGATTGTAATGACCGGCCTCGCGGTGATTTCCTGCGGCGGCTCCTCAGGAAAAAACCAAGAGCCCGACGCCGGAGCCCTATTTGAGTCGGGCGAGCCTGGCATTTCGATTGAATTGACGCCCGATATTGCGGCCCGCGCGCTCAATATACGCGTCCGGGTGAGCGGCCCGCCTGCCATGTCCATTCAAACCCTGCGCATTGCCCGTTCGTGGGCGGACACGCATGGCGCCCAAGTTCTGCAGGCCATCGAAGCCCGCGATGCGCTGGGCGATTTGGTCGTGATGCCGCCTCACGATGAAGGTCAGGACAAGGTCTACACGCTGTCTCAAAAGCCCAGAGGCGAGCTTGTCTATACCTATCAGGCCAAGGCTTTATATTCAGGCACATCCAATTACGCGCTCGCGGTGCATAACGATCGGGTGAGCGGAGTTGGTCATGGATTCTTGCTCCTTCCGGCATTGACTGAATCGATAAACACAACCATTGAATGGAATTTGAAAGCATTGCCAACAACCACAAAAGGAGCAAGTTCCTTTGGAGCGGGTGAACGCCAAAGCTTGAGCGCCACGTCTGAAGAGCTTGCCAATGCCGTATATGCAGCGGGCCCCCTTCAAATAGCGGATGGCCCCTCGGGCGAGCGGATGATCATGCTGGGCCAGGCCGAGCTGGATATCGGGGCGGTTTTTGAATGGACACTCAAGGTGCGCGGCAAGGCAGCCCAGCGTTTTGAACGCGGCGATCAGCCTGCTGGGAAAAATTCGAAAGAATTGTTTAAAAAGCCTTTTGTATTTATGCTGCTCGCGGAACCCAATATGGGAAAATCCCATGATGGAGCGCATTTAACGCAATCGATTGCCCTATGGTTTGATGCTGGCCGTGCACTCGATCCACAGCTTCGAATTGCCCTCGCGCATGAACTGCTGCACCGCTATATTGGGTCGGCCATCCGGCTATCAGAACCCTCGGGCCGAAAGGACGCTATTTGGTTTTCCGAAGGTTTTACCGTCCATTATGCGCGGCAACTGCTGTTGCATGAAAACATGATCAGCCCTGCGGATTTTGCGGGCGATCTCGGGCGCACACTCGGAACGGACAGCGAAGGAGGCGCGGCCAATGCCCGGGACAGCGAAAGGGATGAATCCTATCGAATTGGATCGCTCTACGCGGCCCATTTAGATGCGGCCTTGCGCAAACGCTCGGGCGGAGCGCGTTCTCTGGATGATTTTATGCGGGAGCTGTTGGCCAAGGCGGAGGACAAGCCAGGCGAGCCGATTTTGATCGAAGTATTTCAAGAAATGATTGTGAGGGAGCTGGGACCCGAAGCCGGGCGCGATTTTGAGGCGATGGTCTTGAACCGGGAAAAAGAAATCCTCCTTCCCGAGGACACCTATGGGCCTTGTTTTACGCAGAAAAAGAACAAGCAAAAAGTGTTTGATATTGGATTTGATATGAAAAGCCTCGATATCAATCCGATGATATTGAGAGGCGTGGTCAAAGGTTCGGCGGCGGCCAAGGCTGGGGTTCGCGATGGAGCCCTGGTGCTTTCGCATAAGCTTCCCAAAGCAGGCGATAAAGAGGGCAGGGTAGAGCTATGGCTCGCGGGCGGGCGGGGCGGAAAAAAGATTCGCTATAAACCCGTGGCCACAAAGGAAAGCATCGTGTGGAAGGCGAAGAAATGCAGACGATAACGATCGGATTTGAATTTCATTGAATGAGTATTCAATAAAATCGTTATCTAAGGCTTCTCATTCTCCGCGCCGCCATTCGCCTTGGCCCCCTCGCGCGGAATGGTCGTCACCACCACCCGGTTGCCTTTCGATAAAAATCGCTTCGCCGCCGATTTAATTGCCGCCGCATTCACATTATCGATCAGCTCGAGCTGCCGCTCCGCGCTCCCTGGATTCAACAGCCTGCGAATGCGGGCGCTCACCGCGTTCCTGGGCGCGTTCGGTGTTATCGGCCCCGTGCCGCTCGAAATCTCTTTCTGAAGCCGAAGCTTAATCAGCGCCTTCGCCAGCCCAAGCTCTTCGCGCGTCGGCCCTTCCTGCGCCAGCGCCGCTAGTTCGGCATCCATCCTCGCCTCATTTTCGCTCAGCGTATGAGGCACCGCAGGAGCGATTTCAATCGTCGCCACACTCGCGCGCACGCCCAAATCCAAAGCGCCCTTCACCAGCGACGCCAATGCCTGATCTTCCTTCAGCACCCGATCCATGCGCGGCTTTTTGGTGCCTACCAAAATCTCCATCAACACCCGCATCACCGCTTCAGATGCATCGCTCTCCCGCGGAATCAGCCACCCGTAGAGCGAACGCGCCGACGGAACACCGTCTTCTACCACCAGCCGCTCTTCACGCGGATGCGGTGCGAGCGGCGCCTCCCCAAGCATTGGCACCGACAGCGCGCCCACCAAAGGCTCCAGCACCTTTTCCACTTGGGGCCGCGTCGTATCGCCCACAATCGTCAGCGATGCGCGCCGAATGCTGCGCTCTTGCCGAAGCGATTCCGTAAGAAGCAAATCGCGCGCAAGTGCCGTGTCTTCCCATGCGCCTACAATCGTGCCCTCGAGCGGACTGCCTTTTGGAAAGAGCGCATCGCAGAGCGTCACATAAGCCTGGCCATAAGGCGTATCCATCAGCGCTTGCCTGCGCGGAGCCGTGACCAATCGCCTCTGCTCGGCAACATGCGCATCCTGCGCTTCCGAAAGCAAAAGCCTAAGCCTGCCCGCCGCAATCTCGAGACCCGTCTCCGTATCGCGCGGCAGCACCGTAATCGTGTGCCGCATCTCGCCCGAGCCCAGCATCAAGTCGACACGGCCCGATAAATCGCCTTCGTCGTCGGCCATCGGCACCGGATTTTCAGTGCCCGCGATGCGCGCCGTAATGGCCACCCTGGGCGCCGACGAATCGCGCCGAAGATGAATAGCAATGCCGCTCGCCATCGAAAAATGTTCGAAAGGATCGGGAGGAAGCGCGTTCTTCAAACCTCCCGCATTTCGATCGCCGCCCAGCATTCCAAGCTGTTTCGAGGTCTGATTCTCGCGGCTCTTCGCTCCAGCCAGCGCGGGATTCTGCGCGTCGGCCACATTGAATGGATCGCCCCCATACGGCCTTTGCCAGCCAAATCCAGAGCCCACGAACACCATGGGAAGCTTCGTCGTTCCAACGAAAGGCATCGAAGCCGTCTCGCCGCCAAACAGTTGAGGCCCCGTTCCTGGAACCGAAAACGAAGGCAACCGGTTGTGGCCAAGCTGCGTGGGCCTCCGCGGCAACCCTTCGCCGCGATTGAGATCGCCCGCCGAAAGATCCACCGCCGCCGCAGGCTCAGGCGCGCCGGGATCGTCCGCGCCCAGCACTTCATTGTCGAGATAAGCGGGAAACGCAGCCAATGTGCGCTGAACGCGCTCGGGAGGAAGCCGGACCAGATAATCGCCGCCCGTTGTCGGAAGCCTGTCTTTCAGCAGCTCTGGGTTGTATTCGCGAAGCAGCGATGTCGGAATGCCAGCCGCGCGCGCAATCGTTCGAAGCCTTGTTCCCTCGGGAAATGCAAGCTCCCCAAACTCGAGCGGAGGCACCGGCGAAAGCTCGGGAGAGTCCAAACCGAAGCGCGTCCTATTGGCCGCCACAATCGCGAAGGCCATAAGCTGAGGCACATAATTGGCTGTTTCCTCGGGGATTAAGCCCGCCTCGGCCAAGTCCGAAAACTCAACGGGTTTACCTTGATCCTGAGGAGGCCGCGTCGCGATCGCCCGCTCCATCGCGCCCAGCACTCCATCGAAACCCAAATTGTAGGCCGCAAGCGCCAAATCCCAGCGCCCGAATCGCTCGTACAAATCCCGCAAATGCGAAGCCGCGGCACTCGTCGAGCGCACAATACTCTTGCGCTCGTCCACCCACTGCGACTGATGAAGCCCGTAGAGCGCCCCCGTTTGAGGCATAAATTGCCAGAGCCCTGCGGCGCCCACCGGCGACACAGCCGTCGGATCAAAACCGCTTTCGATAGCCGGAAGCCACACCAAATCCTCGGGCAATCCAGCCTCGCGAAGCGCTTGCTCGATATGGCTGCGGTAAGCGCCGCCTCTTCGGAAACGCTGAAGAAAAGTCTGCCTGCCTGTCTGCGTGCGCGCGAAGAAGCGCACAAAGCGCATCGTCCTGCGCGTCACGGGAACGCGAAGATCCGGCAAAACAAGCGTTTTTAGCGTTCCGCCTTCGGGATCTTCCAAATCCTCATCGCTGGGCTTTTCAAAATCGCCGGCGATGCGCGCATCGAGCATCACATCCAAATCGCTCTTCTTCGTGCAGGTTTCGCCTGCATTCACGGGAGCGGCCTGGCCCGCGGGCAGAGCTTGTTCCGCTTTGGAGATAAGGCTTGGATCGCGAAAAGCCTTGAAAGCCGCTGAAAATGAAGCAGAAAGCCCAGGCGACAAAGCTGCTCCGCCCACGAGCGCAACAAGAGCCGCCGTGGCAACGCCCGCGGAAATCAGCGCGGTTCTATGCTTTCGAAGCTTGATCACCTGCCCGCCATTGTTCCGCTGCTCCGCCACAAAGCCAAGCGCCTTGGAAGTCTGCGGAGCACAACAAAGGAAACACTCTTCTTTTAAGCTTTTGCCGCCCAAGGTAGGCTCAGCCGTCCTTGCGCGAACACCCTCGTAATCCAACGCTGCTGATCGGTTTAGGCGCGTTCGGCCGCGATGTGCTGGAGTTCACCCAGCGCGGATCGGAATCGCAGCCCGGCAATCTCGCGCGTGTTTACGCAAGCCCGCAAAGCCCCGAGAACGCAGATACCGCGCCGCAAAAATCGCCGGCGCAGGATGAAAAACAGCTTAGCGCCTCGCTACTCGTTCCCGCGGCCCAGCTTGAAGAGCGCGTGCTTGAACAGGCCGAGCAGATGCTTCGGAACATGCTCGATCTCAGCCATTTCGTCGATCACAGCGAACCCACCGATGCCCGCGGGCCGCGCTGCGATGTGCTGGTGATCGCCGACCTGAGCGAAAACGGAATCGCGCCATTGGCCTCTTCGATTCCTGGATCTGTTGCTCAACGACTCCGCTCGCGCTTTCAAACCATCCTGCGCCTGGGCGATGGAGCGCTCTCGGTGTGCCCCCTGCTCTGCGCTCCGAAAAGCATGGATAAGGCTGTATTGAACGGCATTTTTCGAGCGCTTGCGGCTCAGTGCAACACGGCCGATTCAGAAAAGCGACTCGATGGCCGGGTATTTGTCATCGAAGATCAAAGCGGAAAATACCTTCTCTCCCGCGCAGAACTCGTCCACTCCTTCGCCGCGTTTGTGCATCTGCTTCTGTTTGCGGGCCTGCGCGATCATGAAGCGGGCACCCGAAAACTCCTGGAACGCCCGCCCGACGAACGCAGCGGCCCATTCGCCACGTTTGCCTGCGCCACCCTCGAGCTCAATCCCCAAGATCTGGCCTCGCTCTGCGCGCTCAAACTCGCCCGCGAAATGCTGTCCTGCATGAGAGCCGGCCGCGATCCCACCATTGCCGAAATTGCCGCGCTGGCCACGCCATTGGTGATTGCCCGGGGCCGCCTCGAAACGCTGCTCTGGCAAGAAGGCAATGCGGGCTCCCTCGAAAAACATTTAGAACCGCCCGAACTCGATGTCCCCACCATTGAATGGACCGACACACCCGAAGATATTGTCGAACGGAAATTCAATGCGTTATGGCGAGCCCGCACCGAAACGCGCATCAAATCCTTTCGCGAGGACGTAGAGCGCCTCAAAATGGATCGATTGGCTGCTGAAATCGAACGTTGTGGAAAAGCCACGCTTGGAACATTAACGGCCGATTTAGAAAAACATATTGTTGAAGAGGTGAATTCAGGTCCCCGCGGCCATGCACGCGCGCTTGAAATGCTCCGCGACGCGCACACCCGCACCAAAGCGCTTCTCGATGAAGTCGAGGCAGAAATTGAATCGCCCGATTTAGCGCCTTTCCCGGAATCGCCTTTAAACCAAGGCATTTCGGCCATTCAAACGGCCGTATTTCACCGCCCGCGCCAAGAGCGGATGAAGCTATTTCGCGTTTTAATGTCGGGGCTTAGCTCCATTTTAATTTCAGGCGTCATTCTGAGCGCTCTCCGCACCTTGGGCGCCACACCGGCCACTTTTTTTAATCCCGACGCCCCTCTTTCACCGCCCGCCCTCCACATGCTCAGCCGTTTTCCCTTGCCACTATTGCTTGGCGCAGCCGCGGGAAGCAGCTCGGTATCCTATCGATTGTGGAAGCATTTTAAGCGTCATCACAACTGGGCCGCGGAAGAGCGCGATAAACTCGATCAATCGCTAAAAGCCCATGTATGCCGCGATATTGTTTCGTATTTTTATAAACGCCTCCATTACACCCGATTGCTTTGGGTACAGCGCATTTACCGCGCCCTATCCGAAAGAATGGAAGAGGCCATCTCGCTCTTGGAAGGCATTCGCAAAGCCTTGGCGCACGCCGACAATTGGTTTGCAAAAGAAGAGCGCGCACTCAAAGACAAATTCGAAGAAAGCAATACCCGGGGAGGCATTTTATTCCGCGGCCTTCTTTCACCGGCGGGCGCCCAAGATGTGTACGCCGAAATAAAGCCCGCCGATATCTTTGCCGTCGCCCAGCGTTTTTGCACCCACGCCATGGAACTCGGCGAATGGCGCGAGGCTCATTTCGCCGACCCAGAAGAGATCCTCGGATTCGCCTCAAAAGAAATGGCCCGCATTCAAGAAATGTGTCCATTTCGTCCAGATAGTGGAGCACTCTTTTCGTGTGCATCGGCCGAAGCCAAAACCTTTGTACAGCGCTTGGCCCTAAAGCTATCGCCGCCGCTTTCCCTTCGCGAAGCGGACACCAATGCGATCGATTTGAGACCCCGCCACGGCGTCTTCGTCCCGCCCGAGGCCGAACCCATGGTGCAAGAGCTTCTGCATCAAGAAAACCTCAAAGGCGCATGGGAAATTCATGGAATGAGCAACGATCCCCATCGGATTTCTTTATTGATTGAGCGCACAGGAATACATCTCGATGCTCTTGTATTTGATAAATCCGATAAAATTGAAGCCCCCCGGAGCAAGGGCGCATGAATATCGCCCAAACCCTTTTGGAATGGATAGCGGCCTGGTCGCGCATCGCGGCATCGGCGCCGGTTCGCTCGGCCCTGGTAAGTCTTTTGCTGACCCTGGCGCTCCTTCAGGTGCTAGGCAATATCGTGCGCTCGGCCCTGGAAGCCCGGGGCGATCGCGTAGCGGGCGGGCCAATCTTTGCCTTTTCAGGCGTTATCGTCTTTTTTGTTTCAATCCTATGGTGGATCACCGATGGCATTTTAAATGCGCTCGGCAAAGCTCTCCTCTTTGAGCAAATCCTTCTTTGGATGGTGCCTCAATCCTTTGGAAATGCAGTGGCGGCGCTTCGGGCCTTATTGCAAATTCCCGAAAATCAAAGCCGTTTGCTTCCGCCTGGACCGGTGCATTTACCCATCGCGTGGATTGGGGCAAGCCTATTGTATTTGGTGCTGGTGCTCTGGATCGGACGCACCCTCGCCGAGCTCACCTCGCTCGAACAGAAACCCGAGGATGTGCTCGCCAAAGAACGCGAAGAACAGCAGAAAGCGATTCAAAAAGCCCTCAAAGAAGGCCGTCCCCTGCCCACCCAAGATGTCGTAAGCCTGCCCCTCGCCGACGATTTATTTGGGCGCACATTTAAATGGCTAGGCCATTGGACAAGCGTAGAATTGGTCGAAGAACGCTTTATCCGCTGGCAGAAGCCCCTCGTCGG
This sequence comes from uncultured Polyangiaceae bacterium, assembly GCA_964537685.1. Taxonomy (GTDB): domain Bacteria; phylum Myxococcota_A; class Polyangia; order Polyangiales; family Polyangiaceae; genus CAZICM01. The sequence goes on along the minus strand of CAZICM010000023.1, from coordinate 125,298 downwards.
CGCGCTCACGGCGCTGCTTTTATTTTCGGTGCCCGCGGTGCTTTCCGGCGCGCTTGGCGCCTCCATTTGGGCCGGCGCCGCCGTCTTGCTCGATGGACTAAGGCGCAATCTCAAAACACCCAAGGCGCTCACCCCCCCACCCCCCAAGCAAGAGCCCGAAACCAAAGAAAAACCCGCGGAAACCATTCCACTCCGCCCCTTGGTCGAGACCATCCATAAAGAAGCCGGCCCGCTCTATTATGCCCCCGAGCTTCCTCCCGCAAAATCGGCCCTTATCGCGCCCGGCACCAACCTCAAAGCCAAGCGAATCTTGGAGCAATTGCGCAAAAACCTTCCCTTTGACGAAGGTTTGCTGATGCACCAGGGCCTGGCCTGCGATGCGTTTGCCGCCCGCCGCAATGTCCTCATCTCCATGCCCCCTCTCTCGGGCAATGAAGCGCTCTTCGACCTCTTGATTCTCTACACCCTGCTCGTCGACGCCGAAGGCGTTTTATATTTGGCATCCGACGAAAAGACGGCGAAAGAAGCCGAGGAAAGACTTCGAGCCCGCGCCGCCGCCGCCCGCTGGCGCTGGAGCGTTCATTCTGAAAATATTGCAGGACGTGCCGGTCGTATTGATCCATCCCGCTCTCAGCCCAGTTTATTGTTTGCCGATCCCCGCGCGATTCATCGGGAACTCTGCGCGCGCCGCAAAGATTGGTCCGTCTTTCTGGGCGGATTGGGTTTGGTTGTCATTCCCGAACTGGATATGTATGGGGGAGTGCGGGGGGCTCATCTTGCGCATCTCCTCCATCGCCTTCGCCGGGCCGCCGCACTGTGTTCACCTCTTCAAAACCCCGGCCCCCAAGCCCAAGGCGAACGCATTCGCTTTCTCACCGGCGCCGAGCCTTCCTACCGGGAACTTGGCCGTTTTGCCGAGCGCATTATAGGCCGCCCTCTAAGCCTCATCGGCCCCGAAGTCGATGGAGCACCCGAACCCGACCGCATTGCCTATGTCCTCTCGGGCGGTTTTCAAAAAGGGGACGAACATCCCGCCGTCGCTGCGCTGGGCGAGGCGCTGGCCCAAGGATTTGCCGCTGAATTATGGGGTTACGATGAAGAATTGGCTTTTTCCGATGTAGCCCGGGCCAATGAACGCATGCTATCCCGGGCCGTCGCGACGCGGGGGCGTTCTTTTGCAGAAGGCGCATCGCCCTCGGAAATTGAACAGGGACTCATCCACGCTCAAGTGGTGATTGCCCGGGCCAATGCCGCGCGCTGGTTTGCGCTTCCCCGGCTTATTTCCCATCTAGGATGGAAAGGCGGAACCGTCACCGAAGCCCGCATTGCCTCGCTTGGAGCGGGAGAAAAAGTCGGAAAAGGAGCGACAGCCAAAGCCAAAGAGCCCCCTCCTCCGCCTGAAGGAGAACAATCTCCCATGCCCACCGAAGTCACGGCGGAAGCCTTGGCCGCGGCCGATTTAGGGCGCCAAGTGCTGGTCTTGCTGCATCCCGAGCAAAATCCCCTGGTCCGCCTCTTGGCGATGCAGCCCAAATTCTTCCCCATGGGAGAAAGCAAGGGCCTATGCTCGCTGGTTATCGATCCATGCGCCCAAAACGTTGAAAGCGCCCATTTCCGCTATGCCTTATCCGAGGCGGAAATGTCCAGAACCGAACTCGAAGCGGAATTCTCCCGGGATGCGCTACATAAAGAACTAAATCGTGCAAAAAATAGCCCCCGTCAATATCGGCTGATTGAACGGGTCCGCCAATCCATCGATCGCGAAAGCGGCGAACTCATTCGGGAGACGGTGTTTAGCCTATCTTTATCGGACGAAGAACTGGAGCAAAATAAAAAACTCTCCCTCGACACGGCGGGCGAACCCATGGAAGTCGTCGATTGCCGCACGGGCGAACATCTCTTTGATGTGGAAGCCATACGGGGGCTTTCGGCGGCATATCCAGGCCGGGTCTTTGTACGCCGGGGCCGCAGGTACAGCATACTTTCCGAAAACGTTCAAGATCAGCTTAAACAACAGCGGATATTGTGCGAACGGGAAGAGCGGCCTATTCAAACCATGCGGGTCAGGCAACTCAAGGCCCGGTCTGTTGAACGGCGTGAAAAATCGGATAAAACAGAGCGCCCTCTGGAGGAAAGAAGAAAAGGGGCACTTCGCAACATGGGGGGAAAGCCTTTTGCACTAGAACTCCTGCCCGCTGATATCGAGGAAGAGCTGGTGGGGTGTAGGCGCTTCGATCAGCGGGGCCGGGAAATCGATTTCAGCTACTATTCCGAGCCGATTTCATCGGCTTTCAGAACGCGCGCCACATTCCTGGGCCTTCCCGGCTCATCCTTTGGAGAGCTTGATGATGCTACCCTTCATGCGCTCTGCCATCTCTTTCAGACAGCTCTTCCCTTTATGCTATTATACCGCGAGGAAGATCTGGATATTACCTCGATTCGAAACCATGGGGCCCATGGAGATCCAGCCATTGTATTTGTGGACATGCATCCTGGAGGCGCGGGCTTTGCCGATGCCATTTCCGTGGAAATGCTAAAGCCAATGATTCAAGGCATGCTGGCATTGCTGCGTTCTTGCCCGGGCCGTTGCAGCGAAGGCTGTGAAAATTGCCTATATATTCCCCAATGCCATGCCGAGCCCGAGCGGGCCAAAATGCTCAACAAGGCGGCTGCAACAAAAGTCTTGGCGCTGATGCTGGGGAACTTGGCTTCTAACGCAACATAAACAGCAACAAAACCACCAAGATCAGACCGATTCCCATACCCATCAACAGTCCTTTGACCAGCCATTGGTTTTTCACCGGCTTGATGGGTGTGGGCCGATCCTGCGCCTCAATAGGCGCCGTTCTGGATGAGGGCGGGTGGTAAGGGTAAGAAGGAGGCGGTGGAGGCGGTGGCGGCGGTGGCGGCGTGTAATTGCCCTGATCTGGAATAGAAGGCATGGAAGGTCTTGCGGCATATCCCGTCGTCGCGTAATTAGGATACGAAGGCTGATGAACACCGCTTCGAGGGGCGCTGCCCGGTGGAGCTGGGGGTATGGATTCAGGGCGTTTTGCGATATACGCCTCCACTTCATGAGGAGAAGGCAGCTTCTGCGTGCCTCCAATTGGCCGATTCAGGGCAGCCATGCGCGCCTGTTGCAGGGGAATTGTGGCCATTAAGTCCGATGGCTCATCCTCAACCAAACTGCTGGGAGCGGCCGGAGGGTGTGGAGGCAGCATCGCGATCGCGGGCGGAGGCGTGGGCGCCCGAGAAGATGGCCCGCTCAACAGCTCTAGAAATGCATCGGTCATGTCCTTCATGGTCTGAAACCGCGTGTTGATATCGCGATTCAGAGCCTTGGCAAAAAATGCGTCCACAGCGGGGGATAACGAAGGATTTTTCTTGGATGGGGGCGTGGTTATGCCGGTCATTACGGAAACAATGACATTGCTTACCCCATCGCCTTCAAAAGGCCGGCTTCCCGTTAGAGCCTGATAGAGAATGACCGCAACCGACCAAATATCGCTCCGAATATCGGGCTTCTTGGAAGCTCGAAGCTGTTCCGGGCTCATATAGGCAGGAGAGCCAACAAATTCCCCCGTCTGCGTGCCCGACACAAGGTCCGAACCGAGCTGCTTGACAATACCAAAATCAAGGATTTTTACGATTTCCTCGCCCTCATCGTTTTTTGCCAGGAAAATATTGCTTGGTTTTATGTCGCGGTGAACAAAGCCCGCCTCGTGCAAGCGGCGGAGACCTTTGGCAATAGGCTGAAGAAGATTCGCCACCGCGGCGAGATCGAGCGGTGTTCTCAGCGTCTTCAGGCGCTTATCCAAACTTTCCCCCTGAAAAAACTCCATCACCAAATAAGGAGTCCCCTCATGATCACCAATATCCTGAACATGCACAAGATGAGGATGACGAATACCGGCCGCTGCCCTGGCTTCACGCTCAAAACGGACGCGTGCGAGACCATCCTCATCAGAATGTCCCAGGTCCAGAAATTTTATTGCAACTTCGGCATGGAGCTGCATATGCCGGCCCACCCAAACAGAGCCTTGCCCACCCGACGCAATCTTGCGCTCAAGCACATATTTACCGCTGATTGTCGTTCCGGGTGCCAAGTGCATGGTGGGCCTTGGAGTGGTGCGCGAGGCGTAGAAGAACTCGATCGTTGTGCGCCTGTCAAGTTTTTCTTGCACTGCCAAAGATGCGCTGCCTACGCAAGAGTTGCGTAGCCCTTGGGTGGAGTTTAAAGCGTGGAATATCAAAAGATCCGTTGCGATGGGCTCACAAAGACACGGCATAAGGATTGCTGATCCTTCCGGCAACTTTCGCAAAGGATCGGATTATGATTAAAAAAGCACTGCTCGTCGGTATCAATGCCTACCCTAAATCCCCACTTCGAGGCTGTTTGAACGATGTGGCGCAAATGGAGGATCTATTATTAAAAACCTATGGTTTCCCCCAGGAGAATATCCGTGTGATTCGGGATGGGGATGCCACAGGAGCGCGGATTGAGAGCGAGCTTTTGTGGCTTGCCGAAGGAGGGCCAGGCAGCGATGCCGGAGATATTCGGGTATTTCATTACTCCGGACATGGCACGCAAGTCGCCGACACCAACGGCGATGAGCCGGAAGGCGCGGATGAGGCCATTTGTCCCGTCGATTATGACACCAAGGGCTTCTTTATCGACGACAAACTGGGGGCTCTCTATGACAAGGTGCCAAGTGGTAGCAATCTCACGATCTTAATGGACTGCTGTCATTCGGGCACCATACAGCGAGATCCCACCAAGGATATTGTTTATCGCGTGATCAGGCCCTCGCCCGAGATGATGGACCAGATTGAAATCGCAAGGGAGCAATTCGAAGCCAAGCAAGATCAGTACATTTTCGAGCGTATTCGCGGCCTGCGGGATCTGAGCGATGAAGAACTGAAAAAGAAGATCCAGGCGTTGACCAGATCCTTCCGTGTGAGACAATCCCGCTTTGGCGATGTGACCAATCGAGAAGGCAATGTCCTCTTTGCTGGATGCAAAAGCATTCAGACCTCCGCGGATGCCTATATCGGAGGCGATTACCATGGGGCATTTACCTACTATTTCGTGGAAGCCATCAAAAAGCTGGGCGCTAATGCCACCTGCCGCCAAATCGCCGCGGAAACAGGCAATGCGCTAAAAGCCAATCATTACGAGCAGGTCCCTCAGCTTGAGGGCAAGGTCATCAACAAAGACAGGCCGCTGTTTGCACCCTTCGGTGCCCAGGCTTCGATGTAATTAGCCATTTATCTATAGCGCTTCCAAGAACTGCCCCAGATCCGTCCCCTGCAAATCGGACTTCGACATGCGCCTGGCAATTCGCCAGTTCTGCGCCTTTGTCCACGCGGCGCTCTTCAGCGATCCAAAAGGCCCAAGGGCTTGAGCCTTAGGCCCAAGCTCGGCCTTGATAGCCGCGTCAGGGAAATAGTTTTCAATGCCCCGAAGCGCGCTTAGACAAACCTGAAAATCGAAGTGCTTGCAAAATGTCTCGAAATCCAGCCGCTCTTTGGAGGGTGGAGAGCTAAACGCCATTCGCTCGCTATCCAAAAAGACCGCGACTTTGGGCGCCAACTTTTTAAGCGATGCAAGCTCCCGCTCCATATTCATGGCCGTTCCCAGCCCGCCCAGCGGCAACAACAGCACATTTCGCTCTTTGCCCAGCAGCTTTAAAAACGGAAGAATTGTACGCACATCCGACCAATTCTCCAGGAGCAAAATCTGATCGCATCCCACCTCGCGCATACACCCAAACCCAAGCTCTCCCGCGAGCTGCGCATAGCTTGGCATGGCTTCCGGCAGCGTCTTTACCGCAATGCAACCCCGCCTCGGCTGAAATGAATAAACCCGATCGGCAAGCTGACGGGCCAATCCAATCGAATGGGTCGAAAATACGAGCCCCTCGCTGGCATAGCCCGACAATTTTTGAAGCATATGCGGCTGAAGCGAGGGATGGAGATTTAATTCGGGCTCATCAATAAAAATATAAGAAGGCTGCCTCATGGCCGCATTGATAAACACCACGATGCAATGGGCAAGCCCCGCGCCCAATTCTCTAAGCCGGTAAGGCCGGCTATCGATCAGCACCTGAAATGCTTTACCATCCACCGACGCATTGATTTCTAATTTTCGAAAGCCGAACAAATCGCGCAAATCTTCGGTAACCGCTTCCATCACGCGCGTATGCGCCTTGCTCGCCCCGTTTTTCCAGGCGCGGTACGCATCCACACACGCGCTGCCCACCGAAATATCGTAATAATAACCCGCTCCATCGGTTGTCGAATTGCGGAACGGACCAACATACATCGCATTCTGGAGGTCTTTTAAGATGCTCTCCATCACCGAGCCATCGGCCAGCACATCTTCCTCGGAGCGGTTGAAAACGGGCTCGCACCGCCATGCATTGGCTTGTGGACCGCGCTGGCATGAAAACTTGAGCTTCTCCAAATAAGGCACGGATTCAGGCGTTGGATACGCCTGGCCCACTGCGAGCTCGACTTCGATGCCCCGCGTATTTCCATCGCAAAAAATCTCCGATGGATCATCGAGCCCAATCATCCCAAGCTCCGCGGCATCACCGCGCCCGCTGGAGAGATACTCAACGCGCTCGCGGAAGTGCGACCACACATTGCGCAGCTCAAAAAACATTTTTAAAAGGGCCGATTTGCCCGAGTTATTCGGGCCAATAAAGGCGGACATGCCTTTGCCCAGGCGCACGCCTGCTGGACGTGAATCATCAAAACAGCGGTAGTTTTTCAGGGTGATATCGACGTCGGCCATGTTTGCGTTGCGAAAGCTCTTATCGGTGTTGGCCGCTCACGGCAAGCCGGTCGATGCGATCGCTGCACAAAATGTTGGCGGAGGCGATAAATAATGGGGTTTTTTATTGGGTAGGAATCAGCCGGCGATGCCCGCGAGAGGACCCGTGCCGTTGTCGCCGAAGGTGGTCAGCGGAATGCCGAAAGCGTTTATGATTGACGTAAATAGATTCGCCATTGGCGCGCCGCCAAAATTGGCATGGCGCCCTGTTTGAATCGTCCCTCCTAAACCGCCTCCGATGACCACAGGCATATTCTTGTGGCCGTGCGCATTGCCATCCGCGATTTCAGCCGAGAAAAATACGGCCGTGTTGTCGAGCAATGTTCCCGTGCCTTCTTGAATGCCATCCAGCTTGGTCAGCAAATACGCGAGCTGTTCGACTTCCCATGTGTTGATCTTCGTGAGCAGATCGAACTTCGTGGGATCGCTATTGTGATGAGAAATATCGTGATGCGATCCTGGTGCGCCGATAAAATCGTGGCTCATGCCGCTTCCCGCATTGCGAATCATAAAGGTAATCACACGGGTTGCATCGCATTGAAGCGCCAGCACCATCAAATCGTTCATCAGCTTGACTTTGGCTGGATAGTCGAGATTGTCCGGTGGCCTATCGATCGGATTGCAAGCCGGGCCTGAACCCTTTTGAAGCTTCGCCTCCAAATCGCGAACGCCATCCATATACTCCTCGAGCTTTCGCCGATCGGTCGTGCCCAGTTTGGGCGAAAGGCCATTCGCTTCGCCGAGCACATAATCGAGAATGCTTGTCCGGTATTTCAAGCGCCGCGCCTGTTCCGCCGCCGTCGCCTCGGGATCAAAACCACCAAACAATTGATCGAAAACCACTTGCGGATTGACGGTTTTTGACAATGGCTGTGTTTCCGATGCCCAGGAAATATTGCGCGTATAGGCACAGCTATATCCCGAATCACAACCGCCCGAGCTCGAGCCGCCGTCCGTCCCAAGCTGTAGGGAAGGAATACGAGTGTATTGACCAATTTCATTGGCGATCACCTGATCCGCCGAAATACCATTGCTGATATCGGCGCCCTCGGTTTTCACCACATGCCTGCATGTTAAAAATGCACTCGTTCCGCCCGCATGATCGCCCGGACCATCGGGCTGCCCCGGCGTATTATCCAATCCCGAGGCCACCAGGATTTTGGGCTGCAAATCCAAAAGAGGCATTAAAATCGGCGAAAGCTCAAAATTCGAGCCCGTGGCCGCAGGCGTCCACGCCTGCATGTGAATTCCATTCGGCACATAAAAGGCAATAAAGCGCCGAATCGTTTCCGCCCTGGCCTGCTTGGGCATTGCCGATTCCAGCATCGGAAGCGCAAGAACGGCTCCCGCGCCGCCCAAGAATGCACGCCTTGAAATCTTAAATCGCTTCATGGCTGGCTCCCTTGCGTTACGGGTTCACCGCGGCGAAGCCGGAATGGCTCGCTCTTGACTATCAATTGAATCAAATCCTTCAACCTTGAACCACTTCCATCAAATTGTTGAGTAATATGGTCTAAATGAGAAAAATCCCGCACGCCCACGCCGCGCCCAAGCGCATACGTGAAGACTTGCCTCGTCACGCAGCGCGAATAACGCGGATCGCTTGCAATAAGATCGGCAAGTTCAAGCGCACTATTGAATTTTTCTCCCGTCGGCAGCTCTCCCGATGAATCAATGGCAAAGCCGCCTGTGTCCGACGTCCGGTAGGCACCCACGCCGTCATAATTCTCGAGCCCGAAACCAATCGGATCCATCGCATCGTGACAGGAAGCGCAGACCGGATTCTGCCTGTGCTCCTCCAACAGATCGCGCAGCGAACTGCTTGGCATCGCCTCCGGCTTAATGCCCTCCACACCCGCGGGCGGGTCCGGCGGCTTGGAGCAAAGCAGTTGAGTCAGCACCCATTTGCCGCGTTTCACAGGCGATGTGCGCGTCGGATGCGACGTTACCGTGAGCAGGCTTCCCTGCGTCAGAATGCCCTTGCGATTCGTTCCCGCAAGCGAGACTTTCTGAAGCTCTTCGCCCGAAACAGCCTGCAGCCCATAATGCTCCGCGAGCTGCTGATTCGCGAAGGTAAAATCCGCCGTGAGCATTTCCTTCAGGCTTCGATCGCTCATCAAAAATTCGCGGAAGAACATCTTCGTTTCCGCTTTCATCGCAGCGCCGAGCGCCTCGTTGTACGAGGGATAGACCACATAGTCCGGCTCGTGATCGTCGATGCTCCGCGTGGTGAGCCACTGACCGGCGAAATTCTCGATAAAGCCTTCCGCCTTCGGATCATCGAGCATGCGCGCCACCTGAGCCCCGAGCTCATTTTCATCGGAGAGCTTGCCCTGTTCCGCCGCCGCGAGAAGCTCGTCGTCGGGCATGCTGCTCCAGATGAAATACGAAAGCCTTGAGGCCAGCTCAAAGTCGTTCAGCGGATGACTCGACGCCGAATTCGGATCGGGATCGAGCTCCACCCTGAACACGAAATGCGGCGATACCAAAATGGCCCGCAGAGCGACCTTCAAGCCATTTTCAAGCGTATCGCCTTCGGTCTTCGCCACATTCACAAGGCTCAAAAGCCGCGTGAGCTCATCCTCGGACAGCGGCCTCCTAAAAGCCCGCTTTCCAAAGGCCGAGAGAATCTGCTTCACACAGGCTTCTCCCGCGCTCGCCGGATCGCAGCTCACGATGCGATCGCGCTGCGGATTTTTTGTCGGCGCATTCAGCGGCCCTTCGACCTTCACCCAATCGACATAGAGATTGCGATCGAGCATCGCCACCTGGTCATAAAAATCGTTGACGAAGCCAACCGAAACCACCCGCGTTCCCGGTTCGATCGTCGCCACCGTTTCAATGACCATCGGATTGCTTTCATTGACGGGCACATCAAAAGTCCCAAGCGGCACACCGCCCACCAGAAGCTCCGCCTTTGCCGGATCCGGCCCTGCTTGCGCCCCCCACACCCTCGCCGAAATCCGGTATTCGCCCTTGGAAGGGAAGGCCGCCGTCGTCGAAACTTCGCCGTTCGACCAAAGAAGCCAGCCCGTCGCCGTCGCCTGCCCCACCGATCCTTGAAGCGCTTCGGCTTCAAATTGCAGGGTTTGAAGCGCCGTCGGAATGGACATCGCCTCCTCGATCAGCTTTTCCGCCGACCGCTCATACAATTCCACATGTAATGGTGATGTTGTTAATACATCCGATATATTATCGAATCCATAACTCACATCATCCGCGGGAAAATCATCCGCGGGAGTTAATTGCGTACCGAGCAAATCGCGCACGGTATTGTTGTATTCGGCCCGGTTGAGCCTATGCATCGTCACACGGCCGGGATCATCGCTTGCCCCGATCGTGCCATCGCCGTCCGGCGGATTGCCAAGCTCACCTACGCAGCCCAGCGCCGTAACGAGCGAAAGAGCTCCTGCAAACCATGCGATTTTCCGCATGAACAACCTCCTTTACCACCGGTTTTTGCCCGGCTTTGTCTAGGCTATAGGCCGCGTGCGGCTCAGTGGAACACCCGTTTTTATGGGTCGCCGCAATTTGAGGCGTTTCAAATGTTCTTTTCCGCGGCCATCGCAATGACAAGGCGCTGACAATTTAATCAGATTGATAGAAGATTTTATTGCTATGAAGCCCAAGGTACTGGACATGGCGTTGGGGGGGCCGGCGCACAGTTGTCCAAATTCCGTCATCTGAAGCCGCGCCGCCGCTGGATGCCATTATAACCATTTGAAAATAAAGCTTTTTTTAATTTGTGTTTAATTTGGCCTAAGTTTCGCTTACGAGTCTTCACATCTTATGCGGACTTTTATTGACGTCCTCAGGGACAACGCGGCTTACGGCGATCGCTGTGTGACCTTTGTGCGCACGAACGCTTCCATTCGAACCGTCAGTTACACCGAGCTGTGGGCGGAAGCGCGCCGCCGGGCCCGGGCGCTCCGCGAACTCGGCCTGCAGAAGGGCGATCGCGTGGCGCTCATTCTTCCCGAGCCCGACGATTTCGTTCTGACATTTATTGGCGCGCTCACGGCCGGGCTTGTCGCGGTTCCGATGTATCCGCCTCAAACCCTGGCGAAATTAGAGGCTTATGGCGATACCGTCCGCCATGTGCTTGCGGCGAGCGGCGCGCGCGTTCTTGTGGCCAGCGAACCTCTAAAGCCTTTGATTGGCGACCATTTGCTAACAGGCGAAGGCATCGCGGAAAAAGTAAGACTCGTGCTGGAGGGCGAGATTTCAAGCGAAAGCACGCCGGTGGACGACCCTGTGCCCGTCGCTCCCCAGGATTTGGCGTTTCTGCAATTCACATCGGGCAGCACTTCAAAGCCTAAAGGCGTGATGGTCACGCACCATAACTTAAGCGTGAATAGCCATGCGATCATGTTTGATGGGCTTCGTTCAACACCCGAAGATCGGGGCGTAAGCTGGCTGCCTCTTTATCATGATATGGGCTTAATAGGCTTTGTAATTGCTCCGCTGTATGCCCTGGTGCAAGTGCTTTTTTTACCCACGATGGGATTTATACGGCGGCCTTCCATTTGGCTGGAAGCCATTCACCGCTTCCGCGGAACCATTACATTCGCGCCCAATTTCGCCTATGGACTCGCCGCCCGCGCCATTTCAGAAGCCCAATCCGCCGAATGGGATTTATCCTGCCTCCGGGCTTTGGGCTGCGGTGCCGAGCCTATTTCCGCCGACGTTCTCCGCTCCTTCATCCACCGCTTTGAAAAGAACGGCCTGCGCCCGACCAGCGTGCTTCCTTCCTACGGCTTGGCCGAGGCCACATTGGCCGTGACCTTCAGCGATATTGAAGGCCCGCTCGTCACCGACACGATCGATACCCACACAATTCGATTATTGGGTAAAGCAATTCCTTACAATGAAATTGCGGATGCCCAAAAACACGAGCCACCGATGGAGCTTGTATCGTGCGGCAAGCCATTTCCCGGCCACGAGCTGATGATTGCCGGCCCTTCCGGGGAAAAGCTTCCCGAGCGCGAAGTGGGCGAGATTTGGCTGCGCGGCCCGAGCGTGACATTGGGCTATTTTGGCGAACCCGAAGCCACGCAGGAAAGCTTTGGAGAAGACGGCTGGCTCCGCACGGGCGATTTAGGCTATTTGGCGAACGGCGAGCTGTATATATGCGGCCGGGCCAAAGACTTAATTATTCTGCACGGGAAAAACTATTACCCGCAGGATATTGAAAAAATCGTATCGAGAGTAGAAGGCGTGCGCGAAGGCCAATGCGTTGCATTTTCCCGGCTGGACACCGCGGGCGCTGAAGTGGGCGTGGTGGTGGCCGAGGCGAAAAAAGGCGCTCTGGCCCACGAACTGGCCGCTCTTTCTCAGGCCATTGTTCAAGCCGTCCGGAGCGAGCTGGGCCTGCAAATTGGGGAAGTGCATTTAATACGCCGGGGCACGCTCCCAAAAACATCGAGCGGCAAGGTAAAACGCCGGGAAACCAAGCGGAAACTTGAAACGGGCGAGCTGGAAATCGCGGACCGCGAAGAAGCTCCGGCCGTTCAATCTGTTCCGCCCGCCGCGCCGGATGCCCAGCGCGCACAATCATGATTTCATTGCAAATAATTTCTTAAAGATTGCAATGCGATTGTAATCAAAATAAAATCGCTTGAAAGGAAATGGCAAGGAGCCGGAAATGGGATCCTCAAAAGCAGAAGTTGAAGTCAGCTACGACGTATCGAACGAGTTTTTCAGGCTATGGCTTGATGAACGGATGAACTACACCTGCGCGGTATTTGAATCGGAAGATCAATCCCTGGAGGCGGCACAACTCAATAAGCTTCGCATTCTATCGGATTTTGCCAAAGTCACGCCCGATAAAAAAGTGCTCGACGTTGGCTGCGGATGGGGTGCCTATTTAGAGTATGCGGTTTCGGCGCGCGGCGTAAAACAAGCCGTAGGCGTTACGTTATCCACGGCGCAGGCCGAAGAAGTCAATGCCCGGAAAATACCTGGCGTGCAGGTGGTGGGCGCCGATTTCCGCGAATGGAAGACAGATCAAAAATTCGACAGCCTTATTTCGATTTGCATGATGGATCACCTCTGTTCGCCCGAGGAAGCGCGCCAGGGAAAGGCCATCGATATTTACCGCAGGTTTTTTAAAAAATGCTGGGAGATAAGCAATCCCGGCGCCTGGTTTGGCCTTCAGACCATTTTACGCAACCGGGTTCCGCGCATTAAAAAAGATTTGGAAGATATTTATTTTTGCACGCACGTTATTTTCCCCGGCGGCCTAAATCCCCGGCTTGAAGACATTATTCAGGCCGTCAATCCCTATTGGGAAGTGATGCAGGTTCAAACCCGCAGGGAGCACTACAAAAGGACGACCGGCGAATGGCTGAGGCGAATGCGCCTCCACGAAAAGGCCATCCGCGAAAAATGGGGCAACCAGGTGTTTGACGATTACGATCGGTATTTGTCGACCTGTGTGCGGGCATTTGAAATGCACTACAGCTCGCTGGCCCAATACGAGCTTCGCCGGATCGATTAAAACAACCTTGTAAACAAATTCAATCAAATTCATAAGCAAAACAATCAAAGGCAAAGGCAACCATGAACGCAAAACAATCGAAACAAGATTTATTGGGGATCTTCAAGACGGTGGCGGCGCGCGTCGAGAAACGCGAATTCCCCAATGTGAGCGAGAAATCCGTAATCACCGAACTGGGCATCGATTCCCTCGCGATGATGCAGATCGTCGGTGAAATGGAGACCGAGCTGGGCATTATGATTCCCGATGAAGATCTGGTGGAGCTCATCACGGTGGGCGATCTATGCGATAAAGTCGGCCAAAGGCTGGCCCAGGACGCCTAAAGCCCGGCGGAGAGGGAGCATTGGCTATGCGCCGGCGCGTTGCGATCACAGGCATTGGCGTCGTCAGTCCATTGGGCAATGATGTCCAAAGCATGTGGCAGGCCCTGCTGGAAGGCCGTTCGGGCGTCGATTTCATTACGGAATTCCCGACGGATAAATTGCGGAGCAATATCGCCGCGCATGTGAAGGATTTTAATCCTCTGCTGTTTCTGACGCCCAAGGAGACCGAACTGTATGGGCGTGTGACTCACTTTAGTGTGGGCGCTGCCATTGAAGCTATTGAACAGGCCGGATTGGGCGACCTTCGCCGCACGGCTCAAAGTGCGCAGGAAGACGAGGGCGCGGACGCGGCAGGAAATTTATCCGAATTGAACGACGATTCGATGAATTTTAATTCGGTTGTATTGCCTGGCGGTATTCAGGCCGATCGATCGAAAATGGGCTGCCTCATGTCGAGCGGCATGGGCTCGGTCGATATTTTCGAGCAGCAAATTACCAAGAGCGCCGAACGCGGTCCCCGGGCGGTTTCTCCCTATTTCGTGCCGGGAGTGATGCCCAACGGCGCGGCGGCGCTCATTGCAATTCGCTATGGAATGATGGGGCCTTCCTATAATATTGCCAGTGCATGTGCGACCGGAACGCATTCAATCGCAACATGTTCGATGATGATTGAATCTGGCGATGCGGATATCATGGTCGCGGGCGGTGCGGAAGCGGCGACGCGGATGAATACGGTCGCGGGGTTTGGCAATGCGAGAGCATTGGCGCGCGCATATGAGGGGGACCCCGCGCGGGCGAGCCGTCCATTCGATAAAGATCGCCAAGGATTTGTAATGGCCGAGGGAGCGGGCGCGCTGGTATTGGAGGCGGAGGAACACGCCAAACGAAGAGGCGCGCCTATTTTTGCTTATGTGGCTGGATACGGAATGAGCACCGATGCCGCGCATATTACGCGCCCTCATTCTGAAGGAGCGGGGCTGATGCTATCGGTGAAGCGGGCCCTTTCGCGGGCGAATATCGGCCCTGCCGACATCGATTACATCAACCCTCACGCGACATCGACGCTTGCGGGCGATATCGCTGAATATAAAGCCCTGTTCCGGATATTCGGCGAAAGGCTCGCACAAATTCCCATATCGGCCACCAAATCGATGGTGGGGCATTTGCTGGGCGGCGCGGGCGCCGTGGAAACGATTGCAGCGGTGTGCTCATTGCGCGATCAAATGCTGCATCCCTCGATAAATGTCGACGATATCGATCCGGTGCTTAAATTAAATATTATACGCGAAAAAACCCGTGCGAATATCCGATATGCATTAAAATGCTCCGCCGGCTTTGGCGGCCACAATTGTGTGCTTGTTTTAGAGCGCGGCGAGCATTAAGTTATTTAACGTGAATCATACATTCATACGAAGTGCCGGTCATTCCGTCCGTATTTATACCGCATGGATGGCTTTGGGGCTGATTGCGGGCTGTTCCGAAGCGGCGGGACAGCCGGACGGCAGTGAATCGAATACCTCTGCGGCATTGCCCACTGCGTCCGCGGCGCCGCCCGGGCAAGTCCGGGATGCGGGGCCGGATGCCTCGGCCAAACCGGAGAAAGCGCCTAAAGTCTTTCCGCCTCCGCTGGTGGACGAGGATTTATATCCCACGACCTTGGAAGAGCAGCGCGAAGCCTTATTCCGCCGAATGATTCAAAATATGCGCCTCACCGACGAGCAAATGAATGCGGTGAAAAATATTTTTAGCCACTCGACGGGCGCGGGACAGGGCAACCCAAAAATATCCGAGTATGCGATGACGCGGAGAGAATGCCGCGCGGTGCGTGAATCGGCTGAAATTATCGATGAAGAAAAGCCGATGTGCGGCGCGCCCTACATGGTTCCGCTTTACGATCCCAGCGCGGGGCAAAGCGAAAAAGACGCCAAAATATGCATCGATCGCTATGAATTTCCGGGCATTCCCTGTGAATATCCGGTGGTATTCGCGACCGCCCGGGAAGCGGCCGAGCTGTGCGCGGCAGTGGGTAAACGGCTGTGCGACGCGCATGAATGGGAAGGCGCCTGTGCCGGCGCTTTAAAGCCCGCAGAAGACGAATATTTTTTTAATTTAAGCCGCGGCGCATCGAAGAAAAAGCATAACGATCAGCGTGAGATTATCTGGGCATATGGTCCGGAAAAAGATCATTCCAAGTGCGCGACCCGCAGCCGGAAAAGCAAAAAATGCGGCTCGGGCGGATGGAAAAGCTGCGGCTCCAATACCTATCCCGCGGGTTCATTTCCTGAATGCGTCAGTAAATTCGGCGTATACGATCTGCATGGTAACGCGGCAGAGCATATGAATTTGCCTCTAAAGCCTTCTGAATTGATGAGCCGGGGCGGTTCGGGCGGTACGGAAATGAAAGGGAGCTGGTTTATTTTCTCCCGCTATGAAGCGCATATCGATGATTGCCGCTGGCGGGCGCCCGACTGGCATGGAACCAAATTAATGGATTACAAAAGCCATGCGAATTATCACTTAGGCTTTCGCTGCTGCAAAAATATCGAACCTCAATAAATTTGAAAAGATATTTAAGCCAAACGAAGAAATTGACGCTCGACTTCGGCATAGTCGACTTCGCTGTCGAGCCTGGCCAGCACCGAATAAAATCCAAACTGAAGGCGGTTCATAAATAGCATTCCCTCGGGAATGGGAACGAATTGATCTTCCTTGCTTTTAACTGTTTCTATGCCGGCTTCTTTCATTCGTTCGACCAGCGAAACCACATAGGGCCGCGTAATGCGGAAGGGAGAGTCGAATTGAGGCTCAAAGGCATGCCGCATATAATGCAAAACCCGCCTTTCGTATTGACCTCCCCTTAATTCGAGCATTTGCCGGGCCGCTTCATAAAAAGCGGGTTCGTTGCGCTCAATGGCCGCGATATGAAGCGCCCGCGCCACCGAACGCCGGTTTGGGTGCACGGGCTGCACACATCCAAAATCGATAAAAGCAACGCGCCCGCCCGGCTGAAAAAAATAATTCCCAGGATGAGGATCGGCATTGAACATCCCGCCGACCACCGTGCCTTTGTACACAAATCGCCACAAAGTCTCGCACCAGGCCCTTCTTTCTTCAGGGGAACTCCGGCTCGCTTCCTCGAGGCCAATGCCTTTCACCAACAGCGTTGTGAGTACGCCCCGGCTCGTGCGCTCCAAAATAACTTCAGGGATAAAAATGCTCGCGTCGTTCTGGTGAATGGCCGAAAAAGCCAATTGCCGCTCGGCTTCCAGCGAATAATCAAGCTCTTCCCTGAAGCGGGTGCGAATTTCCTCAAGCAATTGTTTCGAATTGACACGCTTCGTTCCCAGCATGGAAAGCGTGCCTTCGAGCAATCCCGCATTGCGCAGATCGCTCTCAACGGCATCCACCACACCCGGATGCTGCACCTTCACGGCTACTTCACGCCCATCGAAAAGGCGCGCCTTGTGCACTTGCCCAATCGATGCGCTCGCGATTGGATTTTCATCCCATTCCACAAACAATCGATCGAGAGGCGCCTTTAATTCGTTTTCCACGGAGCGCCGAACCTGCGCGGGCGAAGACTTGGGAGCCGCGGCCAAGAGCCCCTGCAGCGAACGCTGATAGGCATCCCGGTGCTCCTCGGGCACGAGGCCATCGATATAGCCCGCCATCTGCCCGACCTTTGCGGCCACGCCCCTCATGGTTCCCAAGACTTCAGCCGCCTTCTGCGCGCTGATTTCCGAATCCCGCTTCAGCAGGAGATTGGCGCCCGTTTTCGCGCCGAGTTCGGCCAGCTTGGCGAGCCGCCCAAATCGTCCGGCGGGGATTTTTTTTCCTTCCGACATGATGGAGATCTGATTTGCTTTTCGCACGTTCAGGGGCGCGCCGCGCGACAAAAATAGGATAGCCTGCCCGCGCCAAATTCATTCGGAGGATATGGAGAATGCCGCTGCGAGAGACCAAAATTGCCCCGGCCTTTTTTATCGGCTTAGGAGGCTGTGGCGGAGCCATCGTCGATGACCTCGCCCGCAAGGTGAAGCAGGAAGAGTCCTTTGAGCGCTATCAGGACCTCATTCATTTCTTCGCGCTCGATACCGATCAGGACGATCTTGCGCGCCTCGCCTGGGTCGACACCGCGCACAAGTTCATTCTCAGCGACTTCACCAAGCCTGAATACGTCGAGCTCAAACAGGGCAAGCTGCATGCGCAGGTCGATCCGCTGTTTTCGCAATGGTGGCCTTCGTGGTATCGGCCCCGCGATGCGCGCGGGAAAGGCGCGGGCCAAATCCGCATCGAAAGCAGGCTTTCGCTCTATCACCACTTCGAAAACGATCGCGCCAAGATTCTAGAGACCTTCGAAAAAGCCATTCGCCGCGCCTACGACGTGCACAATCCTTTCCGCGCGAACAAGGCCGCGAAGATCTACATTTACGCATCGCTCGCGGGCGGTACGGGCTCGGGCGGCTTTGCCATCATGGCCTACACCGTCCGGGGATTGCTCGGCGGCCAGCGGGGACATCAGCTCATCGGCACATTTGTCCTGCCGAATGTTTTTAAGTCCAAAGGGCTTCCGCCCAACCAATTCGACAAGATCATGGCGAATGGATATTCGGCGCTTTCAGAGCTCGAACTTCTGCAAAGCGCGCGTCCCCAGGCGCCCGTCGAGTTTCACTACGATCCCGATCATCCCGAGCGGGCTTTTGTTGCTCAGCCGCCTTTTGATCAGATCTACCTCATCGAAGAGAAGACCGAGAGCGGAGCCGTTATCGCCGATCCAACGCAGATTTACCCTGCGATCGCCGATGCCGCGCACGCTCAAATTTTCTCGAGCATTATCGACAAAGAAGGCTCGACGCTCGACAACGACACACGCGAGCTGATGCAGCTCGATGAGCAGACATTTACCAAGAGTTTTGGATCGTTTGGCATCAGCGCGCTGGTGCTGCCGGGCGAAGACATTCTTGAATACTGCGCCCACCGCATGGGTCACGCGCTTCTTTTATCGGCTGTTCCAGGCGGCGCGGCGGCGCTCGGCGATGGAACCGATATCGATTCGGCCGATGAAGCGTTTGTCAGAGGGCTCGAATCCAAGGCCGAGGAGAAGAGCGCGGACGCCGAGAATTTCAGGCGCATTGTGGAATGGGTAAAGGGCGGCGGCGCGCATGGCGGCGAAGGCGCAGTTGGAGCGTTTATTCGGCGCTGCAAGGAAGATGTTCAGAGGCGCATCGCGTCGGCGATTAAGCTGCGGCCTTGGGAAGATGCCGAGCTTGCGGCATTTGAAAAAGATCCCGAGCGGGTGGTAAGCGAAACGGCGGCCGCGTGGGAAGGCTTAAAGACGCAGATCACCAAGAGCGAAGACGGATCGCGGGCGAGGGCGAGGCAGGCCGGACAAGAGTTTGAAGGCAGCGCGGGCGAGCTCTCGCTGAGCGAGATCGTTAAAGGCAAAGGGCCGGCGGAAACGCGTTATTTTCTCGCGTCGATTCGAAGTGCGCTGATCGGCGCGCAGGAAGAAGTCCGCAAGCTCTATGAGCGGGGCCTGACTTTGGGCGACGTGCGCCTGCAGGACGATTTCAGAAGGCGCGTGGACGAGTTAAAGGCCGCGGCGCCCGAGACTTTATGGGAAAAGCTTCCCGGCCGCGAAAACGACTACTTCGAAGTCGCAAGCGCCTTTTGTGCCTGGTATCGCGAAGTCATCGACAACCTGGGCCGCCGCATTCAGGCGAACGCGATGCTCGAGTTCTTCGCGATGGTGCTCAAGGAAATCGATCGCAGGCGCAACTCGAGCTTTCACTTTTTTGCGCGCGTCGATCGCGTCTCGAGACAGCTTGAGCAGCGCGCCGGCGAGCTGTTGATCGGAGGCAGCGGGCGCCGCCAAGGAGGCGATGCAAACCGCTTTGTGCTCGATGTCGAAGTGCTTCAAGACCACCGCACCCAGCGCCGCTATTGGGATCACTTATACGCGCGCCTGCTGCGGCCCTCGGACTTTCAGCTCTCGGGCGCACTCGCGAAATTGGCGGAAGTCGCGGGCAGCGGCGGCGCCGAACTCGACATTCAAAGGCGAGTAATCGACGCGCTGATTGAGATGGCGGGCGCCGCGCTTCGGGGCCGCATCGAAGGCAACCGGGACGAGCGCGGGCTGCGCATCGATGAAGAACTGGAGTACGAAGCCCGGCTTGCGACGGCCATCCGCAATCTGGAGCGAAGCGGCAAAGGGCCTCTTCCGCGTCCGGGCGATGCCGCGTGGATCGATGAAATGCGGCGCGTGCCCGAGGAAAATGTGCGCGCGTACATCAAAGACAAACTCGAGCACGCCGCTACGAAGTGCGATCCATTTATTACGCTGAGTGTTGGGGCGCCCCTCTTGCCCAAGAAGGCTTATGTGGTGATGAACGCCGATTACCACTTAAGCCTCTCTGGATATCTCGCTCATCTGGCCGTGCACCGCGTCGACAAGGAACAGCTCATTCCCAGCGAAGACCGGCATCAAATCGTATTTTATGCGGCATTCTTAGGATGCCCGCTGCATTCGGTCAAAAGCATCACCGAATATGAAAAGCGTTATTTCGTCGTCAAACAAAAAGAATTGAGCGAAGGCGCGAAAGTGGTGGGACTGCCCGCGGGCGTGCCTCAAATACCGCTTCACCAAGATAAAAATTGGGAAGGTGCTCCGGACACCGAGACAAGATTGTTTCGCATTTCGATCGAGGGCGTTAAAGAAAATGATTCCAAGCTGGCCTATGCCGAGCGGATGGCCAAGCGAAGCGAACGCCAGGGCGAAACGGTTCAAACCAGCGACGAACTCCGGGATTTCACGCTGGCCTGCGCCTTTTCGGTCATTCGGCACGACAAAGCCGGCCCCGCGGGCGAAGGTTTTTATTTGGAAGATCCCGATCTATTGCCTGAACAGCGAAAACTCGGCCGGTTCCGCGATCAAGCGTTTGCGTCCTACCGGAGCCGCGTCGATATGCAAAAGAGCTGGGTTCGCAAGAAGTACGCGGCTTTGCTCGGCGAGCTCGAGGCCGAACGCAATTCTGCAAAAATCAAAGAAATATTAAACGCCTATTCGGCTGAATTGGAACGCGCCGTCAAAACCGCCGATAGCGCGGGCGGCAAGCCTGTCTTTGATCAGGCTCAAAAAGAGCTGGATTCATTGAATATGTTCAGGCGGGAACGCGGCTATTAATCTTACTTCCGCACACTCGTCCAAATCACAAATCCCGCGCCGTCAATTTCATAGCGTGTTCCTGGCATTACACGAAATTGGCCATCTTTATTGAGCGCAACCGGCTTTTTATCTCCAGAAAACCCGCCGGCCTCGGAATCCTGCGGCACATCCAGCACTTTTCGGTTGTCCGCGGGCTTGCCGATCACCGTTCCACCCGGCCCCGCCCGGAGGAGCAGCGCCCCTTTGGAGCGCACTGGGCCCGCCGCCGAAACCCACACACGCGCGCCCCTATAAAAACCGGCTTTTGCCTTTGCGGACAAGGCATAGCTGCCTTCCCTGGGCAATTCCGGATCGCGAATGTCTTTGTAATACAGCATCGTTCCTTTTCTAAAACGAGCCGGGCCAAAAATACCGATCAGCAAAAACAATCCGATCAATATGCCTATCGATACTTTTACCCAAAAACCATAACGCTCCCAAAAGGAAAGCGGCGTCACCCGGATCGATAAAACAGCCTCTTTTGCGCGCTCTTCATATCCTTTGGGCTGCACCGGGACGATTTTAATGGGAAAACTCCGATCGCCTGGCTTTGCATCTCGATCGGCATTAACTTCAATATCAAATACCCGGGAGCCATCGGTCGCCACCGCGAATTTCAATGGCGAAGGATTAAATACTAAATCGATAGGCATTGATTCTTTATCTCTGGGAAGGATTTCGATGGTAATGGCTTCCCCGATTTCACTGCCCTCCAGCGACAATTGAGCCCGCCCATGGCTTTGCTGTTTCACGGCTCCAAACACGATGTCTTTGGCCTGGAGATGCAAGGGCGGCACAATCCGGATGACTTTTGAATAGCCTATTCTCGACAGCACACCGCCGGAACCCGGGGTAAAAGAAGCCGAAAAACACATCTCTCCGCGCGCCGTGGGCTTTAGCGTGAATTCATAGATACCGTCATTGCCGCGGTTCAGTTTCACGCCTGGATTTACGGCCCCGCCCAGCGCATTCAAACAGTGCTCCGCAACTTGCGCGGAACGCACCGAAAACTCATGCCGGTCTAAAAATTCAAGCGGAGGGGTTTTTCCTCCGGGCGTCGCGAGCCTCGCGTGAAATCGCCTTTCCTTGCCGATTTCAATGACATCCGGCACATCAAAAAAATCGAGCCGCAAATCGAGGTTTTGCAATACCGCATAGCGCGCGCCCTGCGCATTGGATAGGATGGATAGCTTATAATTACCAGGCGCCGGCTTCGTGACTTTGACCAGCTTATAGGTTGGGCTATCGGCAAAATACACTTGTTCAGGCGTTTTATTATCGAGGGGAATTTCTCCGCCCGCTGGGTTTTTTAATGCAATGGTCAATTGGGGAGCACCCACGACGATTGCATCCAGCGTCGCCACGCCTTCGCCCACGGCAATATCGATTTGAGGCTGAGCATCGCCGCTCACAAGACGGCTGCCCAACAAGCGCGCATACACGTCCGCAAATAGCCTGGGAAGCTCCTCGGCCCTGTCCGTCGCCAGGCCAACGCCTCCGCTCTGCCTGCCCGCCGTTTCAAGAAAAGCCTTGGGCGCGCTTTTGGACAGGCCAATCGCGTATAGCCTCGCCCGGCCCAGCGCAGGCACAAGCTCGCGAAGAACCTGGTCCTGGCATTTTTCCTCGGGCCTTTTTTTCTCGCTCTTCGCCGCCTCAAACAGGGCTCCTTTGGGATCGGGATCGCAGCGGCCGTCGGTTAAAAACAAAACAAATTCCTGATCGCCCGCTTCATCTTTCGCGCTATCCAAAAGCCTTTTTGCTTCGGTGAGGCCCGCCGTAAAATCCGTCCAATTGCCATCATTGCCGACACTTCGTATGGCCGATTTTAATTCATTTCGATCGGATGGACCTCGGATTGTAATAAATTTCCCCATCGATTCGCGGGCCGCTCCATCAAAACCCGTAACGGCAATTTGATCGCCGTCGCGCGCCAAATCGACATAGAGCTCCGCAGCGGCTTTCCGAAGCTGCTTCGGATCGGTTGCGCGCATCGACGAAGAGGCATCGATCACCAGCACCGTGCGCAGCGTTCCCTCGGCAAAACAAGGGCGCGCCCATAATGCGGCGAAACAGAGCAAAGATAGGCTGGCAATAAAACAAAAAAGACGGGAGCCCATAGGCTCTGCCTGTGTACACGTTTACGGTCATTGCATCAATGAATGCGCGGGCGAGGGCTCCTCGAATATTTGCGGGCGGGCAGTCATAGAATGGTCAGTCGGCGATTTAAATGGATGGCGTTTTCGGCGATTATTGGAACAAGCCAATGCCAATCATTCGATGGACAAGCACAAGCCGTGCAGCGCATGTCGTATGGTCTTTTTCTTGGGCCGCGATCTTAGGGGGATGCGGCATTGCGCTGAGCCTCGACGGATATAGCGCCGAGGAAGCCGATTTATGCTTGGATGGCAAGAAAAATCAGAATGAAACAGGCATCGATTGCGGCGGATCATGCGCGCCATGCGCCGATAATCAAGGCTGCATTGTGGGCACGGATTGCACGAGCCTGGTGTGTATTGGGAATTTATGCCGGGCGCCTTCATGTACGGATGGCGTGAAAAATGGCGATGAACTCGGTGTGGATTGCCGCGGTTCGTGCGTGAGCCAGAAATGCGTTGCCGGCGAATTTTGCAATGCTAATAATGATTGTATTGGCGGTCAATGCTTTGAAAATGCGTGCGCCGAAACATGCAGTGATAAATCACAGAATGGACAAGAAACAGGATTGGATTGTGGGGGTCCGGATTGCCCGGGATGTTTGAATGGCCAAGAGTGCGCGCTGAACCGCGATTGCGAAAGCGGAGTATGCACGGGCGGCACCTGCGCCGATTTTCACGATTTTAGCAAGGGTTTTGGCGATTTTCACATCTCGAATTTTTATTTTCCGACCATCAAAGTTGCATCGAAAGACAGCGCTCGCATTGTGATTGGCGGCGAATTTCTTGGAGATGTGAATTTTGGACAGGGATTAGAATCCAATCAGGGTACTAATTGGCCCAAGATATATTTGGCCCAATTCGATGGGAGTGGGAACTGTGCCTGGAGTCATAGTTTTGGCGCTTCCGATCGTTCCCAGCATGTTGGAACCATTTCCACCAATACAATCGGCGATGTGGCGCTCGTTGGTTATCATTTTGGGGATATTGATGTTGGGGGAGGGCTGTATCCAAAGCCGCCCACATCCGCCAATGCATTGATTGCCGTATTTAATGCATCGGGTCAGCATCAATGGAGCCTTTCGCTGGGACCCTCGGGCAATGTGTTTGGAACGGGGGGAGCCATGAATGAAGCGGGCGAAGTGCTCGTGATTGGAAGCTATAAAGGCACGCTCGATTTTGGAAATGGTGCTCTTTTGAGCCAGGGCGGAAGCAAAGATATCTTTTTGGTGCGTTTTCAAAAAGGCGGGACTGCGCTTTGGGCAAAGAGTTTTGGAGACACAGATAATCAATATGAACCTCTGTTGGCCGAAAATAATCAAGGCCACGCGGCTCTTGCGGGAACCCTGACGGGAACAATGGATTTTGGAGGCGGACCGCTTACGGCTACTCCAATGGTCAAAACAAACCTTATTGCGGTGCTGGACAATCAGGGAAACCATCTGTGGAGCCGGGCTTTAGCCCATTCTGTTGCCTCAGAAACATTTAATATTCATGCGGTCCAGATTGATAGCGCGGATTACGTCACGATCAGCGGCACATTCACCCAATCTATTCAATTTGATGGTTTTACTCTAAATACCGGTGATATTGCAGATGTATTTGTTGCCCGTTTCAATCCATCGGGAACGTGTATGTGGGCTCGTTCCTTTGGTAATGCCTCTAATTCCGAAACAATTCATTCAATGAGCTCCGCAACCGATGGCTCGATCGTAATCACGGGTAAGTTTAGCAATACGATTGATATTGATGGCCAAACGCTGACAGGTGCGGGCACATCCAGCATGTTTGTGCTCAAGCTCGCGCCCGATGGAACGTCCATTTGGCGCCGCGCCTTCGGCGGCAGTGTTTGGACGAGCAGCGTGGCCGCGCAGGGGTTGGAGAATGCGGTTGTCGGCGCCATCTACGGTGTTGTTGGGCCGATGGACTTTGGCGGCGGAGCGCTTCCTGTTCCACCAAACGAATTCAGTCTTGGTTTGGCCCGGCTGATCCTTCCCTGAAATGTGGGAGACCTCATTCTTTCGAAATAGAATCCACATCCTTTTGAAATTCCTTGAGGTGGCGTTCCTTTTCCTCGCTCTGCCACTCATCGTCTGAAAAATCTCTCAGTGCATACGTTTTTGTGGTGTAGGCCAAGCCATCGATACCCGCGATTAAATCCCGGTCTGGATAGGTATTTTCTTTGAGAAGATATCCTTCAATATCGCGAAGCCTGAACGGCGAACGGGCTCCCAGATCGCGAATGAGTTTTCCAAATATGGTGAGCTTTAATTCCTGTTTTCCTTCGCCAATCTCATCGTTAAATTGAAGATAAGCAAAAGATTTTCCATCGGCATCGTCCACGCGCGCCGCAATTATATAACGCCCTGCCCGGCGTACCTCGATGCCCGCGTAAATATGCAATGAGCCTTCTTCGAGGCTTTCCCGGTATTTTCCCAAAAAGACCGCAGGCGCTTCCGGCGTATACATCAATTCAAACGAGGCCCAGCCGCTTTCTCCCTCCACCGAAAGCGTTATTTGGATTTGTATCGGACCCGAATAACCGGAAAACCCTTGGGCAGAAGGCTGAAAGACAGCGATCGCCGGGCTCCCGGGCTCTCCCGCCGAAAAATTTACATCAGATTGAGGCGATATTCCTTGGGGATGGGCGTAATGGGAGGGTACCACGGCCTTCGATGATGAAATGGCGCAGGGGGCAGGGCCTTCGCTGGTTTCACAAGCCATCCTCAGCTCGGCTTGTTCATCGCCGACGAGATACAGCCGATCTTGCGATAGGCGGACTTTGGCGTCCGAAAGTTTCTGGCCGGGGCGCGAAATAGGCTGATGGCTGGATGCAACGTAATGGGGATGAATTTGATCGGGATGTTCATCCATGGGACGGGAGGAGGGAGGATATTTGGCCCATGCTTTGTAATTGTCGAGCACATGGCGTGCCCGCTGGGCTCTTTTGGCTTGAATTTCCTTGGATTCAGCCCCTTCGGTGCCTTCGTCCCCCGGGGCATTTGCTTCCCTGGGAAATTGTTTTGAATTGAGAGCTTTATCTTTGGTATTTGAAGCGCGCGGAGCCGAATCCGGATTTTGCGGGCTGGCTTGCGCTAAATCGTTCGGGCCAAGCGGCTCCCTGGGCGCCCTCGGGCGCACAAGGAGCCAATACATGAGAATGGACGCCGCAATCAATAAAAATACTGCGGCGGGCGCCTTTTTTCTCACTGCGCGTACGTCACCACGTCCTGGCGTACGACGCCTACGATACCGCCCCATTGGCCGTTGGCATAATGGTTGTAGCTTTCGCTGTCATCGCGGAAATCGACGAAATGGTTTGACCACTTCGTTATTCCATTGGATGTGGCATTCGTTCCCAGGCTCAGCGAGCCGTCGCAGAACCAATCGTTTGGATTGCAGAACGAGCCGGTGGCAGAAACGCCGCCCGTTGAATGGTAGGCCACGGCTTCGTCGTCCTGGCCGGGAAGCGTGCCCGAATACAGCGTGCCTTTGGCGCCCGCGAACATATAAAACCAAAGGCCGCGCGTCGTGTTGTGCACGTAAAGGCTGCGTGCATTGCCCGTTTTTAAATCGGTCGTTAAGGGGTCGCTGTTCAGCCAGTCGCCCATATTGGCGAGTTCGCTGCCGCCTCCTGCGCCGGAGGCCACGTCGATCCATTTGATGTTCCAGCCGGTTTGGGTTCCGCCGATATCGCCGCACACGCCCGATGCATTGGGTGTGGCATTCTTTTTATTGCGCGCGCTGCCGCCGTATTGAGCGAGCGCATAGCCAATTTGTAAATTCCCTGCGCTGTGAACGGCTATATAGCACCAATTTGATCCAGTGCAATAGCAATCCAATGCATTTCGAATATTGCCATTGGTGGATGAAATGGTTTGAGTGCCGGCCCAGTTCACAGCTTTTTTGTTGACACCGGCGGCTGTGTTTGAAGGTCCCCAATAGGAAAAGTCGGCGTAGTTGCCCACTTTTGTGGTTTGAGGGCTATTTCGGCCGTGAATCCATAGGGTGAAGTTGGTGGCGCGGCTTTCCGGGGCGTAGAGTCCCAATGCGGAAAAGGCGGCCAGGAACAAGGATGTGCTGATGAGCTGGATGGGGTTTTTCATGGTGGCGACCGCGCCCATGAAATCGGATGGTGTTGCGTGTGTCAATCGGAAAACAATCGCTTCAGAAGAAGATGGCTTAGGAATGCAAAGCAAAGGGCGCTGGCTGCGGCGGAGACGATAAAGATGCTTAGGCGGTACCAGGGCGAATAGGGTTTGGGTGCGGGGGCAGGGGAGGGCGGCGTCATTTTTTCGGTGTGAGTCCAGCGTTTTGGTGCGGCGATATTGGCTGGATTTTCTTTAGGAATGCAATTCGATAGTGCATTTGAAAAAGCTTCCGCAGAATCAAATCGTTCCTCGGGCTGTTTGGAAAGCGCTTTGAGAATAATGTGGTCCAATTCGATCGGAATTTCAGATCGGCTTAGGGTCGATGGCGGCTCTGGTATTTCATGCGCGTGGGCGCGTACGAGATCGTATAGGGCGTCATAATGATCAAATGGTCCGCGTCCTGCAATGAGCGTGTAGAGAACGGCGCCCACCGCATAGAGATCGGAGCGGGCGTCGACGGGGTTATTCAAGGCTTGTTCGGGAGAAAAGAATCGGGGTGTGCCCAGGCTTTGTCCTGTGTCGGTGCGGACAATGGGTAAATTAGGTTCGCGGGAGAGTTCGCCCGCTGCCAGTACTTTGGCCATGCCTAAATCGAGTATTTTGATATTTTTGTTAATGCTTTTATTAATATTTTTGCCGGCCGCGTTGTGGAGTCGGGATTGGTTTTGGCTGGCGAAACATACGAAGAGATTGTCCAGCTTAATATCGCGGTGAACAATGCCCGCCCGGTGAACGGCGCCGAGTCCTGCGAGAATCTGCCGCGTGATTTCAATGGCTTCAAGTACGGGAATCCGGCCGCGCTGTTTCAGTTCTTCGCGCAGGGTATGCCCTTCGAGGAGCTCCATGACCAAAAAAGGCCGTCCATCGTCGGTGCATCCAAAATCGTGGACCTCCACCAGGTTGGGATGGCGCAACCGGCAAAGTGCCATCGCTTCAATGCGCATGCGGTGAACGAGATCGGGCCGGTTTTGTGCCCTTTTGCGAAGAATTTTCAGCACGACGCGCTGGTTTAGCGCGAGATGTTCGGCTTCGAATACATCGCCCGCGCCGCCCCGGCCAATAGGCCGGAGAATTCGGTATCCCGAGCCTGTGACGGTGATTTTCGTGCGGTGTTCAAGTGCGTCATGTTCTTCGTGGGTTCTGCCCATACGTCCATGTTGCCAAAGCCGTATGTGCTATGCAAATGAAATCGCGATGCTTTTGCTTTTGCTTTTGCTTTTGCTTGTGGGTAATGCCCATTTCGATAGTATCGGCCGATGAAGCGCCAGTTTTTAAGCTTTTGGCTCCTGTCCATTTCAATGCTCAATGGTTGCGGAGATCAGCCGGCACCTCCCAAACCAGCGGCGTTTGAGCCTCCCTATGTGCCTCCGCCCGAGTCTTGTGCGGCGCCTAATCTCGACGCCGTGGAAAGCTTTGGGCCTTGCAATATAGGCAGCGGTATTTTTGGTACTTGGGTGCTGGATGAGCGGGGACTGCCCGCTTATGAGTATGGTTTGAATCAGCGCGCGGATGACCGTGCGGCTTTCT
Organism: uncultured Polyangiaceae bacterium; assembly: GCA_964537685.1. Classification (GTDB taxonomy): domain Bacteria; phylum Myxococcota_A; class Polyangia; order Polyangiales; family Polyangiaceae; genus CAZICM01. Next base: position 96,603 of record CAZICM010000023.1, on the reverse strand, counting down.
TTAATACCGAAGGATTGGATAGGCGCGAGCATTGGGCGGCATTTGGGAATTCCCGTATCAATGCAATGGCCTATAACGACGGTTATATTGAAATTGTCAACCAAGACCGGGGCGTGGATTATTTAAATAAATTCGATGCAGATGGGAAGCAATTTGCTGGTGGGTTCAGCTATATTGACGATGGAGCTGAGCCTTTTTGCACGGCCTATGCGTGGCGGCCCAAGGGTGCGAAGGCGCAAAGGCGATTTGGGATGGGTTATGCCGAATTCATTACGGAGGCCCGCGGGCTGCGGGTTTCGCGTAAGACCTTCGCGCCCGCGGGGGACGCGCCATTTGTGATTGATGAAGTGACCATAGAAAATCTATCGGCCGGGGCGCGCTCCTTGAAGCACTATGAAATGTGGGATGTGGCGCGAAGGCCCATTGAAATCAACTGGCTTGTGTCCGGGATTCCATTGACATCGGCTCCAGCGTCGGCACGGGCTCTGCGCGATAAATCCAATGAAATATTCACCGAAACGGTTTCTTATGATTCAAAAACGAAAGTATTGGGCCTCAGAAGGGTGCATGGCGGGATGGCGCCTGCCCCGAAGGACGAGCCCAATCCGATAGATTTTTATCCTGGGGATCCATTTCTTTCGGCGCTGGTGGGCGATGTGTCCGATGTGTATTCGGATCAGCAAGCCTTTTTTGGAGAAGGAGGGATTGGCGCGCCCGCCGCGGTGTTTTCGAGAAGCGGGGGACATGGAGCATCCGATGGTATTGTAGGTAATTCAAATAATGGCCTGGGACAGCCGAGGATGCTGGCTCTGCGCAGCGATCTTTCCCTGGCTTCCGGCGAGGCAGTGACACTGCGTTTTTCGTATGGCTATGCGCCGATGGGCGAGCCTTATCCCGTGGACGATTCAATGCGCGATCCGAAGCGGGATTTGCTTGGAGAATATATTGAAAGCTTGAAGCCCAATTTGATGATGTTTGCAGCCGATCGAGATCCGGTGCTTCACCGTGAGATGGCATGGCATTCGTATCAATTGGAAGCGAGCGTGGGCCGGCGCGATTATTTCGATAAGCACATTGTGCCCCAAGGGTCGGCCTATTTGTATCTGCACGGAGCGGACGGGGCCGCGAGGGATCTGTCGCTTTTCGCCGTGCCGCTGGTGTACACGCATCCTTCGCTGGCAAAGGAAGAATTGGCGGTCAATATGATGATTACGCATGCGCAGGATCGCCGGATTTCTTACGCATTTCAGGGGCACGGAATGCTTGACAATGCGCTGGGATTGCATAAGGCGCCAAGCGATCTGACGATTTTTTTGCTTTGGGGTATTTCGGAATATATCGGGGCGACCGGCGATGTGGCCTTTTTGGATGAGCCCATGCCTTTTTATCCAAAAGAATCGGTGCCGGGTGCGGTTGTGTGGGATCATATTCACGATGCAATTCGCCATTTATTCGATACGGTTGGCACCGGCGAGCATGGCTTGATACGGGTTCAAACCGGCGATTGGAGCGATGGAATCGTGATGGAGGCTAAGGATCGGAACTTGGCGATTGAAAAAGGGGAGAGTGTGCCGAATACCCAAATGGCCGTAGCGATTCTTCCGCGGGTTTCGGAGCTGATTAAAGACCGCGATCCGGCGCTTTCGGCCGAGATAGATATGCGCGTATTTTCGATGCGGGAGGCGCTAAAACAGGCGTGGACGGGGAATTTTTTTGGAAGGGCTTATTTTGGAGACGGCGAATTGGCCTATTCCAATACGATCAATTTGGAAGCGCAGGTATGGGCGCTGATTGGAGACACGACGGCCAGCGCGGCGGATAAGGCGGCGCTGATAGAATCCATTCGATCGAATTTAGATTTACCCTCGCCTGCGGGGGCGGTGCTGGTACCCGGCGGGCAAGTGTGGCCCGCGATATCGGCGCTTTTGACATGGGGTTACGCGAATGCCGATTCAAACCTGGCCTTCGATCATTTTGCCCGCAACACCATGGCGGCTCATGCTGTGGCTTATCCAGGTGTTTGGTACGGGATTTGGAGCGGGCCGGATGGACTCAATGGGCTGGGCGGCGATAGGCCCGGAGAGTCTTGGTATAGTCCGGTCACGCCTATGGTGGATTTTCCGGTGATGAATAACAATCAGCATGCGATGCCCATGCTGGCGGCGCTTCGCATTGCGGGTGTGGACGCTACATCCAAAGGGATTCGTATCTCGCCGAAGGTGCCCTCGAAGATGTTCAGTCTAAAAACCGCGCTTTTGGATGTATTTCAGCGGGGCAATACGATTTCGGGAAGGTATAGGCCGCTGGGAGGTGGCAATCGTATCATTGATGTCGCCGCGCCTTCTGGATTTTCCATTGAGAGCGCGGTTCTAAATGATGTGCCAGTGGTGGTGAGTCCCGGGGCCAATTCTGTTGAATTGAGTGTTCCGGTTCAGGCGGGCGGGTCGGGCTTTGAGGTGATTTTGAAATCGAATTGATAGAACCCACCTCATCAAGCTGCTGCGCACCCCGTGGCGTCGGTCGGCCTTCCTAGCCACGGGGTTGCTCGCGACGCTTGCTGAGGTGGGTTCTGTCGCTGGTGCTTCTGGAATGCATTGATGAGCTGGGTTCCGGCGAGATCTAGAGGTTGAAGCAGGGTGCGCGTTTTGCGGGGATTTGCCGGGGATCGGAGATCAAGGCCGTGGCACTTTGGGGCACTTGGGGGCAGGGGGAGTGCTTCTTGTTTGGGAAACGGTGGGGAAACGGGGCGATGGCTGGGGCGGCGAGGTTACAGGGGCGTGCAAATGCATGTGAGCATTTTGCAATTGGATCGTTATGGAATTGCTTGCGCAATTTGTAGAATACGATTGTATTGATATAAATTCAGATGTTTTTGGTTCGTATATTTTTGATTGAAAAGGAGCGACATTGTCGCAGTCAATTTTATCGAATTTTTTGTATATTTTATCATTTATGTAGACCAGACATCATGCGACATCATTCGATGGATGAGGTGGGGAATGCTTTGGATGGTTTTTTGGCGGTGGGGCGAACGAAATGGATTAGGTGGGTCGGTCCAAAGCTGTGCGGGATGGCATAGGCAGCGAGGGTTGGAGGATGTTCGGAGTGCGTGGCGAGGGGAGGTGGTGTGGAGGCTGGGAGAAATTTTTTTGTTGAATCGGGAGAGGAGATGTAATACCGGAACGGATTCGGCAGGTCTGTATAAACCGCTCTCGCAATGGGTTGGGACGGTCTATGCGGGTCAAGCGAATACCTGTTAGCCAAACATCCCACCAAGCGTTACGGCAACCTACGAGGTGATCGGCAGCGACACGCAGCACGAATCGCGCTGGAGCAGCGATTTCTGCTGGACAGCGCCGACTCTCATGGGGTACTTGTCGATCTCGCCTGGTAGGCATGCTGGCTTATGCACACCCCGAGGCGCAGGTGTAACAGCCTGCACCGTCTTCGAGGGCCGTTGATCGGTTTCGGCGGTTTTCGAAGGGCAAGGGGAGGGTTCGAATCCCTCACCAGGCACCACACAACGGCGAGGGCCTAACCGACTCCGCCATGTGGCGAGTCTCAAGAGCCCTCGGCTCACTTCTCCCATCGCCATCACTTCGTCGTGCTCTGTGACACATATTGACACAAAACCCCGATGCCCGAGCAAGCCACCCGTCCTCGAAACCCATACATCGCTGGTAATCCAGTAGGCAATAGTCGTGCATTTATCGGACGAAGCGACGTCCTACGCGCCGTGCGTCGTGTGCTCCGTGATCCGGAACGACACGGAATTGTGCTGTATGGTCAACGCCGCATCGGCAAGACATCAATCCTTCAGCATCTGGTCAGTTCACTTCATGGTCAGGATGGTGGAGCCTACCGTCCAGTGTACTTCGACCTCCAAGACAAGGCAAGGTGGTCTCTTAGCGATGTCCTCATCGACCAGGCCCGCGGTATTGCAGCAGCGCTTGGTCTGCCCACACCTGTTGCGGAGGGCGATCCCTCCGTCTGGTTCCGGTCAAAATGGCTGCCATCCGTCCTTGAAAGACTCCCGTCTGAGGCTTCACTCGTAGTACTACTGGATGAATTCGACGTTCTCGCCGACGTTCGTTCCGAACACGCTGCATCTGCCCTATTCCCTTACCTCCGACAACTCCTAGATCAGTGCTGTGGTCGGCTACGTTTCATATTTGTAATCGGCCGGAACGTGGACGACCTTGCGAACGTAGCCCACGCACTTTTCAAGAATCTTCCAGCGGAACGGGTCAGTCTCCTCGCACGCGAGGACGCTGAAGTCCTCATGCGGATGTCGGAAGCCAACGGCACCATGACTTGGAACGAGGACGCTGTTGAGACGGCTTGGGCACTTACGAGTGGCCATCCGTTCCTGCTGCAACAGCTCTGTTGGGAACTGTGGGAGCGACTCCACGATGATTCAGAAGTCAATCGTCATGCAACAGCCAAAGACGTCGAGCAAGTAACCATGCGCGCTCTAGACACGGCACGTCCCGCCTTCGAATGGCTTTGGAAAGGACTTCCGCCCGCCGAGCGGGTAGTGGCATCAGCGCTAGCTAGCGCGGGCGCTCGTGCCATCTCTCAGGATGAGTTGGAAGAGGTTCTTCACAATAGTGGAGTGCGCGTCGTCATGCGCGAGCTTCGAGACGCACCCCAGCTACTTGAAGATTGGGATCTGATAGAACCAGCTGAGGGTGGCTACCGTTTTCGAGTTGAATTGCTCCGCCGATGGATCGCTAAAGCGAAGACCCTCACCCGTGTTCAGAAGGAATTGGACTACGTTGAACCGATCGCCGAAAACCTCTATCGTGCCGGGGAAGGACACTATAAGGTTGGAGATCTGGACGCTGCCGCGAGCCTTTTTCGCCAAGCACTTGGCATCAATCCGAACCATGTGCGAGCGGCTGAGCTTTATGCGGACGTTTTGATCGCTCGCGAGGACTGGTCGGAGGCGCGCCGCGTGTTGGAACGGCTCCACGAGCATAATCCGCCCGCAGCGCGCGCGCGACTCGCCCAGGTCTTGATGGCGCTTGCCGCTACCAGCAAGGACGAAGATCTGCAGCTCCAGCTACTCGATACCGTGCTCCGAGTCCAGAAGCACGCGTTGGCAGCGGCGACCCGAGAGCAAATATGGATCGCTCGCGGTAATCGCGCCAGGGAGGCGGGGAACCTTGAGGAAGCGTTAACATCATATCGCGAAGCTGGATCCGTCGAGCTGGAGCAAGCCATTACGCGTGAGCTGCGCCAACGCAAACTAGACACGGCGATGGTCCTTCTTCGAGAATTCGAACGAGGAGAGCAGTACGCTCTTGCGTACGATAAGATGTACGAACTTGCACATGAGTTTCCAGATCTTCTGAGTTGGGATACGGAACTCGCTCGGCTGAAGGATTTTGCCGATCTTGATCGAGTCTATCTTCGTGCAGTCGATGCGATCAAACTTGGACAGCACGAAGAAGCGCTGCGGACATTGATGTCCCTAGTTGAGCGGGCTCCCTCGTTCAAGAGAGTCACCGCGCTGTTGCACCGTGTTGTTACTGGAGTTGACGTGGATAAACTGACAAGACAACTCGGGGAGGAGAAGAAAGCGCGGGCGCATGCAGAGCAGGAGCTAAACTCCCTAAAAGAGCAGTGCATGCATGCCACGACTGAGCTCGCTCTCCTTCGGGCGTTGCTGGAGGCCCCGCCCTCGCGAAGCGAGACTGAGAAGACATCACTTCGCGAATCCCGTCTCGACTTGAAGACAGCCAAGCGGCGGTTGTGTGAGGCTCGTCAACATGCGAGAGATGAGTAACCAACCCGACCTGAAAGAGTGTAAAAAACATATAGGAATATGGCACTCACGCAATATTATCGAAGGAAGGTTTCAACCCCATGTTTCTCTATGGCAACCCCGTACCACCCGAACAGTTTGTGGGTCGTCGTCGCGAACTGCGTCGGATCGTCAGCCGCCTTGCATATCATGGTCAGTCAGCCGCCGTTGTAGGTGAAGCGCGATCCGGCAAGACGTCCCTTCTTGCCTATCTCGGATCACGAAGTGGTAGGGACTTAATCTGCTCTGACAGCTCCTTGCGTCTGGTCTTCTCATTTCTCGATGCTCATAGCCTTCCCGCGTCGGTAGATCATGCATACTTTTGGGCAGAATTGCTGGTACCTCTTGTACCCATAGCCGATCCCGGCGTTCTCACGATGTGCCACGATGGGAACTACGACCCCCGCATCCTTGACGAGCGGCTCTTTGTGCATCTCCGCGAAATCAATGTGCGACTGGTGGTGCTTATCGATGAATTTGACGATCTTGTGCGTCGCAGAGTTAGTGATCCGGTGCGTTTTTTTGGCGCCCTTCGCTCGCTTGCCAGCCGCGGCGCTGGCGCAATTGCGCTGGTCGTGGCTACTCGGCTTCCGCTTAAGGAACTTGAAGACGAAGCTCAGCGGCGTGGTTACTCGGGATCACCACCGTTCAACTTCATGACGAGCGAGATTCTCGGTCCCCTTTCGGAGGACGATATTGACACTGTTCTCGATCGCGGTCGAGCACGCTTCTCTGCCGAGGACCGTCGCTACCTCAGTGAGGTTGCCGGGGGGCATCCCTATCTTATTCAAGCGGCGGCGGCGGCGTTGTGGGATGCCTATGAGGACAATTATATGGAACCGCGCCAGCGGCGCGCCGCTGCGGGCGGCGCGCTGCGTGCCTGTTCGGCAGATGTTCTTGAGGGTATCTGGCTGCACTGGCCAGCACTGTTACGTTTCTGTTTTGCTGCAATCGTAATCGAACACTTGGATGCTCTAAGTGGTGCGTTCGACCTTGCTCCTCGTTCTGCCCCCGACGCTCCGGGACCGCTGGTGGACGCAGTAGCGTTCGACGATGAACTCAGCGAGTTACAGCGGCAAGGATTCATCCGGGAAGATCTGGCTACCCCATCGCGCCACCGTGTCCGTCCATTGGCTTTTCTTGCTTGGTGCGCCAAAGAACTCAGAAAGCGCGCAACATCTCTGACAACCTGGAACGCTTGGCTGCGAGAGCAGGGCTGGAGCAACTATCTCTCGAATGAGCAACGCTACGCTTGGCTCGAAAGGGTTCCCGCGGGTTTGCGGTACGGTCCAATAGATGTCGATTTTCTCACAGAAGCCGCACATCCGATCGTCTCCTGCGCAGTGCGTTCTTCGGGCGTGGTATCGACCCCTCCCGTTAATGTAGCAGGGGTGATGCCACCAGCGAAAAGTATTCGTGCGTATCTAAGTCACGCAAAGAATTCCCAAGACGAAGCGCTACTCGTCGAATTTGAGAATCATCTAAAGACTCTGGAGCGTGAAGGAAGTCTCTCGACATGGAGCGCCAAGGACATCGCTGCAGGAGATGTCTCGCGCAGCAGGGTTGATAAGGAGCTCCGCGTTGCTGACATAGTGCTTCTCTGCGTAAGCGCAGATTACTTAGCTTCGGACTATTGTCATGACATCGAGGTCACTCTCGCTTTGCAGCGTTGGCGATTGGGCGAAGCGCAAGTAATTCCGATCATATTGCGACCGGCCCATTGGGAGGCGTCGCCGTTTGCCACCCTCGAGCCGTTGCCCCGGAACCGCAAGCCCGTCGCCTCATGGTCCAATAGGGATGACGCATGGCTCGACATTGTGCATGGGATACGGCGGGTGGTTGAACGCCTGATGGGCCGGGAGCGAGTAGAACGCCAATGAACGAGATACCACCATGGCCGTGTCAATTCAGACTATTGGCTAACTCGCGGACGGATCTCCTTCGGCGCTTCGCACCGCGGCTCAAGTCAACGTCATAATGAGCGAAGGCACACCAAAACCAGATCTTCAAGCACCGCTTATCTTTCGTCAAACCGCCCCCTCCTCACGGCATCGCCACGCACCCACCACATCCCGCCCCTCCACAATCCACCCCCTCCTCATCCCCATTCTGAACTCCATCGAAGCATGTGGGGGCTTGGCACGCACCAAACATACAAACCTGGCTCGCGCAATCCGCATGCTTCGCGCATCCCTGGCTATCCATACACGGCGAGCAATTCGGCCCCCCGCAATCCACACCCGTTTCGCCGTCGTTCAGCGTTAGATCCGAACAGCTTGGTGATTCACACAAGCCATTTGCATTGCAAACACCATTCACGCAATCCGAATTCACTGCGCATGGATAACCGTCCCCACATGGTGCGCACTGTCCGCCGCAAATATTCATGCATTGCGGAAACGGCACGCACACCAGCGAATCACACGCATACCCAGCGATCGAGCATTCGGTTTGCGGCATTGTGTCAATGCATTGAACACACGCTCCCTCATAGCAATATCCACTTCCAACACCAGGACACGGCGAGCCGTCGGGTAACATCATATTGATCGAGCCATCCACTTGGCAGAAATCAATTGTGCATGGATTCGCATCATTAAAATAATCGCCAACATCATCGATTTCTAACCATTTCCCGCCGGAATCACAAACCGCTTCCTTGCAATCTCCATATCGCTGTGAAGCAATCGGCCCCTCGGTTATCTCCACCGCGCACTTCTGTTCCGCCGTACACCGCAGCGCTCCGCACCTAGGATCAGGCGCCTCCAGCACGCCCACGCAATCGCTATCCATCACGCATTCAGGCGCCGGACCAATAGCGCCCCCCATACCGCCTTGATTCGCGCCGCCTCCACCCTCGGCCGCGCTTCCGCCCTCGCCTCCACTTCCACCGCGCCCACCCATCGCAGCGTCCGCACCACACGGCTTGAAGTAGATGTCCTCCGGCTCCACCATGCATGACGAAACCCCAACCAATCCACCCAATAGCAAAACCAATCCAATCCATTTCATCGCTTACACCCTCGCGCCTCGTTCATTGCTCCAAATGCTACTTATTCGGACAAATTCCAGGTCTGGGCCCAGCACCTCCGCCTCCCATGGCCATTCCGCCCTCTCCCCCCGCGCCTCCCATCGAATTGGCGCCGCCCTCGCCTCCCGCGCCACCAACACTTCCACTGTGATCTCCGCAGGTTTTGATATAAATTTCGTCGGGCTCAAATAGACAACCCGCCACACCAAGCAATCCCGCCACAATTAAAAAAAATCGAATTGATCGCATTGCTTAAATCCTCTTCGGCTATTGCTCCACCATTAAAATTTATTCATCGGGATCGGCGCCCGCCCGCTCCCCATAAATAAAATGCTTTCTCGGTGATGATGGTTTTGGATCTAAATTCGTTGAATTTGTTTTTGCAGCCCTCAATGCTTTGGGCACCGAAGCACCGGGAACGCTCTTTGAATTGTCTCCCGCTTTCGGTATTGCGCTTTTTTCTTCCGCTTGTGGTTGCGCCTTCTCTATCAACGGCACCACTACACGAGGCACGGGCGCAACCCTTGCGGGATACAATTCAGGAATCGCCATTTCAATCGAATTCACCGCCAAAACCGAAGGCTTCGGCCTCAAAAGAATCGCAGCCCCAATTACGACCAACACCAAAGCCGCAACAAAAAGCGCCGCAAAAGCCGTTCTTAAGGGCTTTTCATTCTTCATCGGCTCGACCAACCTCATCCGCCTTCCCCAAAGCTCGCGAGGCGCCAAAGGCGCGGACTCGTAAACCCGGAGAGGCGATCGCGTAAACACCATCATCGGCGAACGTTCGTAAACCTTCATGGGGGATGGCGTCCACCTCATAAGAGTTGTCGATGCGCTTCGCGCGAGAATCAAGGCGCGGCGCTCTTTTTGAACGCCCTCGGATCGAAGCGTGCTTGGAATTGGATCGGCGATCTTGAGCGAGCGCGGTTTTTTTGAACTCGGTTTTGCCTGCTCGATGTGCTCAATCGGCCCAGCGTTTGCGCCTTGCCGAAGCGCGATCGGTGCCGGAGTTGTCACGCTGCCCAAGCTCGCAGGCTCCGATGAATCCCGCTCGTCTAGCTCGTAGGTATCGAGAACATAGCGCCGCAGATCCGGCGAAATCGACTTGTTCAGCGCATCGCGAAACTCGATCCAACTCGCAAATCGCTTTTCACGATCGGCCGCGAGCCCTCGCAAAATCGCTTCAGGAAGCGGAAATTTTAGACGTATCCCATCGCATTCATCGCCCAGCGCATCGCTTAAAGTGCCCGTGAGTTGCTCAAACAAAATCGCCGCCAAAGAAAAAATATCCGCGCGATGATCCCAGGCTTTCCCCTCGCGCACTTCAGGCGCCGCATAAGGATTTCCACGCGCCGCAGATTGCGCATTCAAACCTTGAAGCGCGCCGATCTCGTAAATCGTGAATGTGAAGTGATCCTCCACATCGAAGCACATACAGCGTGGATCTAAATTCCCGTGCAAAAAGCCTGCTTCCGCGCATTCATGCATGGCCGTTGCCACAATCGCGGCACTCGCGGCGATCAACACCTGGCGCAATTGGATCGGCGTTTCTCTGAATCCCGGCAGCGCATCCTCAAGGCGAAGCCCCTTGCTTCGCTCTTCGCCAATGAAACCCAAATCTTCATCGACGCCGCCCCCAAGCAAAGCCGGAATACCCTTGATTTGAAGGCTCGCGCGCTTCTCTAGCCACGCCTTGAAATGCTCTTGATCGGCCTCGCGAACGCGCGCGCACACGAGCAAGGCTTCTTTTTCCGTGTTCGCATCGCTCGCTCGATAGCGCTGCATCGCGCCCTGGCCATCGATAACTTCAGCAATACAAAAAGCACCGCAGTGAGAAGGCGCTTGAAAATAAGGCCCTTGAGCCTTGCCCGCGCGCCCCACAATGGAGAGCGGAGCCCCCGCGCGCACGACATTTAAAGGCTTGGCCAATGGCTTTCTATTCGCGCTTAGCGGTTCGGGAAGAGGCTCATCAATTCGAATTTTTGATTTCGCGGGGATCGATGAAATGGGCTCGTCTTCCGCTAGAAATGGATCGCTGGGAGGCTCCTCGCGCTCTTCTTCAAGGGGAACGCCGATTTCCTGAAGGAAGAGCGTCAATTCATCAAGAAATTCATCCCAATCTTTTGGGCGGTTCGCAGGATCTTTTTCAAGCGCCGCATCCATCAGATTGGAGAGCCGCTCAAGATCAGGCCAGCTCTGTTTTAAAGGCGCGGGCCGCTCTTCTTGGCATTGCCTGAGAAGCTGATCCGCATCCTTGGAAAAGGGCGATTTGAGCATCAAAAAGCGCATGATCATCGCGCATGCGTACATATCGGCGCGCACGCTTGGCGGATGACCATGCAGAAGCTCAGGCGCGGAAAACAAAGGATGGGCGCGCATACGATCGAAATCGGGCTCAAATATTTGGTTAAACCCCGTTTCCAATAAAACGCCGCTCAATCGATCGCCGCGCAAGGCCAGAGCCGTTCGAAATGGATCGAGCTCACCGTGAACAAAACCGGCTTCATAAAATCGCCCGAGCGACAAGGCGATGCCCAATCCAACAATGGTGCTCAAATGAAAGCGCTGGCCGAGATCATGAAGGCTATTTTGCGAAATAAGTTTTCTCTGAACGGCTGCCGGCAATGATTCACATTCAAGGTATTCATGGGCAATCCAACAAAAATTATCCCCCCGATGACCATCGATAATTTTAGGAGCGCCCCTGAATTGGCATAAAGCGAGATTCGCGAGACGCTTCATAAAAAGCTTCGAATCGAGCTCGCTTGTTCCGCACACAAGCAAAGCCTTTTGCTCCGTGGGCTCGTGAATCGCGAGGAAACGCCCGCGGGCGCTGGTGATTTCAATCTCGGAATTCAAAATGAAATCACCCAATACATCGCCCGCATTGGGCCATTGAATTGAATGGTTCATTCTAAAAACTTCCCCGGATCAAAACACTCGAATTGGAAACGGCAATGGACGTCGATTTTCCGTGAATGGGAAGCCAGGGATAAACAAGGCCCGCAATGCCAAGAACGCCAGCGGCCCCGAATGCAAACACGCTTGCATTAAAGGTTTGACGCTGCTCGTTTCGGGCTTCATTGAAGCTAGACGTGATGGTCGCGCATTCCATGTCATTGAGCGGTCCAACCACTGCATTGCGCACATCTGCAATATCCTGCGCATGCTGTTCGAGGGCATTGGCTTTCATACGCAGCAAGGCGCCCGCAGTTGCAAATGTTGCGCTTGAGCCGAGCAAAAGAATGGATGGCATCCATCGAAAACTCCAGGATGACGGAGCGGAATTCAAAGCGAGTGGAACCCTTGGCGCAATCGGCGCAGGCTTCATTTCGATGGGTTTTGGTGGAACGGGCTTGGGCGCTACCGGTTCGGGCTTACTCTCGGCGAACACAAGATCAAGGCTGTATTGCTCTCTCTTGTTGACATGGAGAGCGCGCGAAACACTGCGACCATTTAGCCCGGCAATAAAAGCGTGTTCGCCGGGCATTAAAAAGACTTCTTCGGAAAGCGGAGCCCTTCCTTGTTCTTCGCCGTCCACCGACACGCGCGCGCCTGGAGACGCTAAAACGACGACGACCCCCACATGATCCAGCGCGATTTGAAGCATCGCGCGCACTCTTTTGCGATGCTCGATAGCCTCTTCGGATTTAGGAAAAGGCGCGAGCTTCACACAGCGTGTTAAGTAGGTTGCGGTCTTGTCGGGCTTCTGCAGAAGAAAAAAGCCCTCGCCGATATTGCAGGGCAAATGCCAATGCTGTTTGATGTTCCAAGCCTTACGCCAAAGCTCGATGGCTTCGGCAAAACGATTGTTATCGGCTGCATCTTGGGCGGCTTTCAACAGATCGCTATATGCCTTTGCGTCTTCGGGTTTTAGAGCTTCCTGAGCGCGTGCGGCGAACGGCGCCACCACGAAAAATACGAATGCAAAAAAAAACGCTTGCCATCTGTTGATAATGCTTGCTAGGCTTTTCATTGGGTCTCGGAAAGTTCCAAACTGTGGCCCCGGCGTGGCGGGCGGTGCATCCCGCCACGCCTCTTTTGTTGTTTCTGTGCGTATCAAATCCCAATTCGATTGAGAAGCGCTTCGATGATTGTCGGGGGCGATTTCGTGCGATGTGCGGCGATCGCGTTGGTTTTAAATATCAAGCAACTCGGTTGACACGCGAGGGCGCGGCATGCGAGGGGTGCCGACGGTGCATCGTCCCGCCCCCCAAACGATGCACCTTTTTATTTTGTCCGCTGAACGCGATCGCATCGCGAGATCGAAGCGTTGCAATTTTGAAATTGCATTCCAATTCGATCAATTCTCCGCATTTGATCGGGCGCTCGCTGGATGCTCGGCCTTCGATCAAGGCCGTTCGCCGAGCAGTCGCGCCAAGCTCGCAAGCTCTGCTGGCGAGGCATCAGGCTCAAGCCACTCGCTCGGAATCGTCACCCATCCGTGAAGCGTGCGGACGGTCGTTGTGCCTTCTGGAACGTTGATAGGCGGCCTTTGTTGAATGCGGATCGATGCTGAATCAAGCGTTGACGATGAGTCAACGTGTCCTTGCTCTGAAGGCGGAACGGCCTTTGTGTTCGCGCGTGTTTGCTTCTGCTCTAGTTCCTCTCGCCATCTCTGCAACAGCTCCCACGCATGCGAAGGCTTGGCATTCGTATCGCTTTCGCTCGCTGTTTTTACCTCGTCCGTTGCTTCGCTTCCCGTGTTGTCTTCCGCCTTCGATTCGCTGTCTGCCGGGTTCGTTTCGCCGTGCTGTGTACTGTCGCTCGGCGCCTCCGCGGCTGGTCTTCGAAGATGCGCCACAACGGCCGAACGATAGGCTTCGGGCTTGAAATGAACGCCAATCTCTCGCGCGAAATTCAAATCAGCAGGGTGAGAAAATCCCCCGTGTCTATCGCTTCTTTACTGCGCTCTCGCTCTTCGCGCGTCACTTTCTCAATTCCGCGAATGCTCGCCGCTCCGATCTCAGAAGCGCGCGCACCTCGGTCCATATCGCGTTTGGCATCGTCGGCGCGCTCGGTTTTGGTAGCTCTTGCACAGTCGAACCCGGCAAGGGAAAAGCCTTCGATTTGCCCGGAAAGTGAAACCATCTCAGCGAAGATCCGCCCGTGTACGCCTGCTTTTTTCGATCGGTCCATCCGGCGTTTGCTTCCTAAACAATCGGATATAAAAGATCTTCCTTGATTCTGGTTGACCATCGAATGCTCCGAGCCTCAATCATTCACGTATTACGCCAATGCAGCGGCCCTCACGGCTACCCGCCCCAAATACAACTCATGAGCTCCTTTTTCCCGCCCACGGGCTCGATCTTTGGGGCCTGCAAATAGGGTGTTTAAGTAATTGAACAATTTAAAATCATTCGAAATTTTGGCTTTGTTCATTGAATATTTTCCGCCTCGCGCGGGCATGCCCGATCCATGCAACTTACATGTTGCTGTCTAGCTCGTCATGGACGCTTACATAATCGTTTTTCGGCGATGTCTTCACGGCGTGAAATCAAGGCGCTTCAATTGAAGCCGTCTGAACGCAAGCCACTTCAGCGCCCAATCCGCCCATTTTGCAGGGCAACACAAAAAAGCTGATCCGCGCGCGTCACCGTAAAAGCGTCTCGGGCATTCGAATATCACGACGACCATGCGATATGTGCATGCGACATCAAAAGATCTCGAGAATGCGATAAGCGATCTTGAGATGCTGACGATGGGTGCGCGAAAGAGGCGTGAGCACGGATGATCGCAATGCCGTTTGCAGGCGATTGAATCGTTGTCTCGGCGCTTGGGCAACTGTGGGGAAACAGGGCTTTAGGGCTTTATCGCGGCGATAGCGGTATGAATTCCAAACGCCTTTGATTTAAGGGAATTCGGTGCCAAGTGCCTCAGGGTGCGGGCGGCATTGATGAGATGGGTTCTAGAAATATGGTGTTAATATCTTAGAAGGTATTATAGATATTAATAGATTGCAATCCGATCGATTTCAAACCAGCCATCGGCAGGCATATTGAGCACATCGAGGAATTGCACCACCGGATCGACCCGGATGCCGTTGATCAGCCCTTGCCAAGGCTCTTTGGGCATCATCGGAACGATCGTGAGGTCGTAGCTGAGGTCTTGGAAGGCAAATAAGAAGGTGGGTGGGTAGGCAATACTTCGGTTTGCATCCCATGAACCATAGTTTGAATCCCACAATACGGTGGGCATGTCATTTTGGTTGTTGTTGCTGGTGCGGACGCGCACTTCAATGGTGGTGAAGCGCGTGGCATCAATGGGCTGCGGGAACATATATTGGATATTCGGATCCGTGCCCGCCGCTAGGCCATTGAATTTTATTACGCCTCCCGATACCGCCGCCGTGGCAACTGCATTTTTGTCGTTGGCCACCCAGCCTTCCAAATCGCCGTTGTTGGAGAATAGCCATTCAAAGACGTCGTTGCCAATGACCGACCATTCATCAAGGACTGACCCCGGGCTGAGGGTGGCCTTGAGTCTAATCTCCGGGTAAGTGACCGGATTTAAATCCCACAAGCGGATCGTGCGGCTTGTTAATCCGGCCGCATTTCCAGGCACTGCCATTTCGGGAATTAGGTTGCCCATGGCATCGAGCACTTGAATGCTAATCGTGCCTGTTCCAACGACCTGAATCTTTTCCCAATATTTTTTGTTGTCGAATAGATTAAAATTGATGGGCACGCTGATCATGGTGCCCGTCGTGGTGTAGTTAAAACTGAGGGTTGCGGAGAATGTGTCAGTCGTTCCGCCGCAGCCCGCGATATTGACACCGGAGCCGGTTTGGAAGGCAATATTGGCTGTTCCGTCCGCCAAAAAGCCGCTGACATCGGCGATATTGAAAACGGCCGAGCCAACACAGACACCGGGGTTATAGGTGCCGACGTTTGTGCCGTCGATGAAGACGGTGCCATATTCATTTCCGCCGAGGCCGCCGTTGAAATCGCCACTGCCATTGATAGTCAACGTTCCGGACGTTCCAGGGGGCGGAGGGACAAAACCACTCAATACAACCGTGGATGTGCCACCACCGGCATTCAGGCCCGCGCTGCCATTTTTGGAGCCGCTGCCGCTTAGCGCCGTAACATTGTCCGGATTGATGGCCAATGAAGTCGTCGTATTCATCGAGAATTGCGGCGCCTTCGATTGCCTCCATTCAGCCGCGTATTCGTGGGCTGTGTTGATTTCAACGGCCCATGGCGATGACCACGCGCTCCAGCGGTAATTGGAGTTGTCCTTGGCCCGGACTCGCCAATAATAAATCGTATTGTCGTTCAATGGCATCATTGGCGAAAATTGCGTTTGCTGAATTTCGCCGGTCGTTGATGGATTGGAGAAATTGGGATTGGTATCCCATTCCATTTGATAAGTAATAGGATCGAAATCCGGATCGAAGCTTTGCCATTGGAAGGTGGGCTTGGTGTCCGTGGTCAGTTTGCCGTTCCATGGGCGGAGATGCTCGGGAACGCTGGGGTCGGTGTTCCAATTGGGCATGTCGATATCGTCAACCCACACTTCATTCCACGGCGGATGATTGGGATCGACGAAGCCGCTTCTCGCGTACTCCCATTTTAAGATGCGATTTGGCCCATTCGGTCCAGTTGCCATCACATTGAATGTGTAAAGCATCCAATCATTTTGGCCCGAAATCTCCATTTGCTGAACGCCGTCGACGTAGAAGCGGAGGAAATGCTGGCCGGGCTCGGTATTGGTTTTGGCCCAGAATGAGACCGTCGTATTTTGCCGGACGCTGAGGCTGACTTCATAGCTCGACGTTTCGTTCAAGGCGTGCAGCGGGCTGGTGCGGGAGCAGGACATCCCGCCGTGGCATTTGGCCGGATCGGTTTCGATGATCCAGGGATGCGGGCCCGCGTGGGTGTAGGGGAAGAGCGAGTAGTCTCCCGTTTCGAAATCTTCATCGATTTGAAAAGAGGGGGTCGCGTCGATGCAGGTTTTGGTGCTAATGAAATCGCATATATTGGTAATGCAATCGGATGCCTGCTTGCAGCCTTCGCCGATGGCGCAGGGGCCGCATACCGCGCCGCCGCAGTCGATATCGGTTTCATCCTGGTTTTTCGCGGCGTCGTTGCAGGTGGGCGTGCCCGCGGGTACGCAGGTGTTGGTGCCGCCTGTATTGCATGTATTGCTCATGCAATCGGAATTCATCGTGCATGTTTGACCAACGTTGCAATCGGGACACACGCCGCCGCAATCGATATCGGTTTCGTTTTGATTTTTAATGCCGTCCATGCAGGTGGCCATGGCCACGCATGTCTTGGTGGCGGGATCGCAATTGCCCGAGCTGCAATCCGCATTGGTCGTGCAATCTTGGCCGACAGCGCAGGGGCCGCACATTCCGCCGCAATCGATATCGGTTTCGTTTTGATTTTTGATGCCGTCCATGCAGGTGGGCATTGCGGAGCAGGTCTGCGTGGCTGGATTGCAGACGTTGGTGACGCAATCGCCGTTTTGCATGCAGGCGCCGCCCACGGCGCAGGGAGGGCAGCCTCCGCCGCAGTCGACATCGGTTTCGGTGCCGTTTTTCACGTTGTCGCTGCATGTGGGCGCGGCCGCGCAGGTGTTTGAGCCGGGGTCGCACACGTTGCTCACGCAATCGCTGTTTTGGGTGCACGCTTGGCCGAGTGCGCAGGCATTGCAGGTGGCGCCGCCGCAGTCGACATCGGTTTCGTCTTGATTCTTTGCGCCGTCGCTGCATGTGGGGCCGCCCGGGTCGGCGCAGACCGCGGGGGAAACGCCGTCATCGCAGACTTTGCCGTTTGCGGCGCAATCCAAAAGGGCTACCCAATTTAGGCAGCCATCCATGCCCGGCGCGCAGCTTTCGACGGTTTCGCCGTTGCAGCGGTACGAGCCGACGGGTGTGCAGGCATTGGTGCAGCTTCCGCCGCTTGATGAGCTGGAGCTCATTCCGCTCGAGCTCGATCCGCTTGAACTTGAGCCGGTATTTCCGCCGGACGTCGACGATGATTCATCGCCGCCGCAGCCGAGCGTGACCGCGCCCGTTGCTCCTACGACGAGGAGCAATCCGACCGTTTTGAATGTCATGTAGGTCTCCTTGGTGGGCGGGAACCTAGTCAGGCTATTTTCAGAATGCAATACGTTCGTTTTGCCCGTGATCGTATTTCTAAAAAAAATTAAAAAATTTTAATTTTTAAAATGAGAAAACGCCTATTTCGTCGGGCATGTGAATACGGGGCTCAGCGTTTGGAATGGCTACGCCAAAGGGGGGAGCTGCGTTAATGGTGCATGAACCGGTTTTCATGACATAAAGCGCTTCGGCCAGGGAAGATTCGTTTTGGTCGCCGAGCTGCAGGTCGAGGTTATCGCGGGCGCTGCATGTGGGATGGATGCCGTTAAAGAAATCGCCGTGGCCTTCCGAATTGAGCATGCGGAATGAAATCGGATGGATGGAGAGGTCGCAATCTGTCCAAACGCCGCTTCCAACGGGCTTTCCATAGGTTGTTTGGCCGATGAGTATAATGTCGATATTGGACGCCAATCCGTTGATTAACTGTTCGCTGGCCGATGCGGTGGCCGGGGATGCGATGATAAAGGCGCGTGGTAAACCAAGGGATTGTCCTACATTTTGAAAAATTTGATTCTTATTCCAATTGGGATGATGTTCATTATGAACGATTTGGGTGAAGACCTTTCCGGCAGTGTATTGGCCGCCGATGAGATTGGCCAGGTGGTGAGAGACATCGATATAGCCGCCGCCGTTATAGCGGAGATCGAGGATGAGTTCATTGACGTTTTGGGCTTTGAATTCGGCGAATACCTTATCCAGTTCGGCGGTGGATGTGCCAATAAAGCGGTCGAAGAGCAAATAGCCGACGGTGCGGCCGGCGAAGGGAAATATTTTGTACGTATGCGTGGTGATGAGCGAATAGAGGCGTTTTACGAGCGTAATATTTTGGGGGCTGTCATTGGGCGGCTGGATGGCCAATTCGACAGAAATACCTTCTTCGTCGGGGCCTAAAATGGTGGACCATGCATCGTTTTGTTCGATTTCAGCGATGGTTTTGCCATTGATGCTCAAAATGCGGTCACCCCGTGTCAATGAATGGTCGCTTGCCGGGGAGTCCGGATAGACAAGCGATATGCGCAGGCTGCCATCGGTGTCGCCCCGCATCCGAAGGCCAATTCCAATGCGTTTGCCTTCATTATAATAGGTGTTGTTTTGCGCAATGGTATCGATATAGCTCCAGCGATCGAATTCATTGTAGCGTATAGATTCGATCAGAGATTTTGGTGATTCAAATGTATTTGGATCGATTTGAGGCAAATGGTCATGCCAGAGATAGACATCTTTGAGGAGTTGGTAGATGCGCTGATTGGATGCGGATGTGGAGCAGTCGATTTGCGCGTCGGGCTTGTTTTGGGGCTGGTGTTCCGGTTCTGAATCCGCGCTGGAACAGCCTAGGAGTAAGGGCATGCAGGCAAAGCAGATAAAGCGGCGGCGCATGATAAGCTTCATGTATCACGGCCGCGGGATGAAAGGTTTTCCTGCGGCGCTGACTTTCTGTTAGGGGCTGTGCGCATGATGTACGGGATTGCAGGTGTATTGGGGATTGGATGTTGTGTATGGGTGCTGGGCGCAGGCTGTGGCGGGAATGTGGTGTTGAATGAGGGGGAAGAGAATGGGGGAGCGCCGGTAGGTATCGGGGGTTTGGGATGCGATGCGGATGCGTGTACGGGGCTGGGGACGCTGCAATGCGGCTGTGAGCGGGTTTGCAGCGAAAAACGATATCAGGTGACGTGTTCGCCCAATGAAGGCGGTCAAATCGCTTGTGCGTGTTCGTTTAATGATGGGTTTTTAGGGTCGTGCTTTGAGACGCAGAAAGTTGCGTGCGATGTGGATTTGGGGTGCTGTGCGGCGTTTTTTGCAGGGCGTTAACGCTTTTATTTTTTGGCTGTGAAGCTGGTGCCATTCCAGCGATAGCGGGCGGGTTTGGCGTCGCCCCACGGTAAAAGCAGAGGTTCGACGCCGCCCACGGGGCTTGTGTCTTGATTGAATGGATAGGTTTTTTCGTTCCATTCAATGGCTTTTCCGGGGGCCAGCTCGATTTCCGCCGAACGTCCCGCATCAACCATACGGAATGTGCCTTCAATCCGTTTGTTGCCTATTGAGCGGGCGATTTCGGCAGAGAAAATTCGCCGGATATTGTCGCCATTCAATTGAAATACGAGAATGACTTCGCGTTCGACTTGGCCTCCTCCTGCTTCTGCGGGCGCGCCGGCGCGGACAATGCCTTTCACGATGATTTCGGCCTTGCCGTCGCCGGTGAGGTCTTTGGATGTCATTCCGATAATATCGTTTGAATTGGCAAATCCCATTCCGAGCACCGAATAGCCGGTGCCGTTTCTAAATGCTTTTCCAAATACGACAATGTCTTTGCCGTGTAATAAAACGCGTTCGGGGGTTTTATCGCCTGCCACGTCGACGGCCGCATCAAAACGGGCTTTGCCCGAAACGCCCCGGTCTTTTTTGTACATATCGTAGACTTTTTCGAGGAGCTCCGCGGCGCTGGGCGGGGGCGGGGGTTTAAAGCCATTGTCGGCCGGTGTTTTGGAGCCATTGGATGGTATTGCAGGGGCTGCCGTTGCGCTTTGCGTTTCTTCCGCCGTTTTGGAAAAGGTATTGCCGCTGTGTTTGTAGGTTCTCGACTTAATGGTGCCCCAGGGCAAAAGAAGCGCCGGGAATGCGCTTTCGGTGGCCTCGCTGTAGTTGCCGGCGTTTAAGCCTTTGGCTGTCCCAGCCGATATTTTTAGGGCCGTTTTGGTGCCTTCAGAAATAAATTCTATATCATTGATAACTGTTCCTGTGTCATTGGAAATGCCGACTTCGTGCTGCCAGAGCAGATTGGGAACTTCGCCCTTGCCAAAGTTCATCACTTGAAGGACTTCCCGCCATTTCTTGCCTGTTCCAAAACGCTTTCGGACGATGAGTTCGGCTTGGCCATCACCGGTCAAATCGCGCACATCGAAAAAAGGCAGCATGCCCTGTTCAACATCGATTCCTAGATCACTCCAATAGTATTCGGAGCCTTTTCTAAAATTCGGTCCCAATACGACAAGGTATCTATTGAATACCATGATGCGCTCCTTCATGGAGTCGCCGGCGATATCGGCGACAAAGGAGTGGCGGGGTGCGCCATTAATGCCTTTTTCGCGAAGGAGGCCCTCGGCGAGCGCTTGATCGGGTTCGGTGAGCAGGGCAGGGAGATCGGCATAAGCGGCGGATGTGGAGGAGCCCGATGCAGATTCGATCGTATTGGAAGTGTCGGCGTCGCGCGCGAAGAGGGCAGCGCGAAGGGCAACTCGAACGGATTGAGCTTGGGGGAAGGCCGACCAGGGGATGCTGGCTTCAAGCGTGTAGCCGCCGGCTTTGGGTGCCTCGATCACTTTGGCGCCGGAAACCGCTTGTCCGCCGAGTTTTGCGGAGCCCGCGCTTTTGCCTGGTTCGCCCGGATAAAGCTGCACTTCGTGGGTGGTGCCGCCGGGGAAGCCTATGACGAGCGCGATATGGTCGGCGCCGCCTTTGAGGGTGTCGTCGGTGACATCCGCTGCGATGTAGATGTTGGTGTTGTCGTATGCGATGGCCGCGCGGGCTTCGAGGTCGGGTTTTGAGGGCTTGCCCTTCGCGTTCTTGTTCAGCGGTGAGAGCGCGTTCGGCCACTCTTTGGGTAAGCCGTCGAGCTTAATGGTTTTGGGGGCCAGCAAGTCCGCGCGAAGCGATGTGCCGTCAGCCGATGCGCTCGCTCCAGCCACGGTGATGAGGGCGAGCGCGAAAGATGAAAGAGCAAAACGTGGGAGGGCTTTCATGGGTCGTTCCAAACCTCTGCGTTTCGTGAAGATGCTCTTGGACGCGAGCTCTTTTGATTTTGTTCTGTCGAATTTTGTTTGGGGAGTGTTTTACGCGGTGGGCCTATTTCATCAAGCCTGGTCCGGCGACAGAGGGTGGTGGTTCCTCGGCTTCTTTGGGATGCATTTTCCGGTCGATGAGTTTTGCGATCTCGACGACGGGCACGATTGCGGCCGATAGGCCGAGGAGCAATAGCCATTGCTGCGTGCTCATCGGATAGGTCCGGAAGACTTTTTGTAGAGGTTCGGGAAGGACGGCCACGAGGTGGATGAGTGCGCTCGCGAACACGGCCAGGAGCAGCGGTTTGCTGATGAGCGGTTTGGATGAAAACAGCGACCGGATGGGGCTGCGGCAGCTCCAGGCGTGAAAAAGTGGAGATAGGGCGAGGAGTGAGAAGGCAAGAGCGCGGGCTTCTTTGAGGGCTTGGGGATGATCGGCAGCCATGGCGTACAGCGCAATCCCAGCCGCGCCCATCGCAGAGCCGACATAGCCGATGCCGAGGAAATCTCTCTTTCGGAGAAGCTGTTCATCCGGGGGGCGCGGAGGTTCGCGCATCAGATGCGGATCGGGTGGATCGATGCCCAGCGCGAGGGCGGGCAGGCCGTTGGTTACGAGGTTGATCCACAAAATCATCAGCGGTGTGAGCGGCAGCCATGTGCCAAAGAACGAGACGACAAAGACCGCGAACAGAAGGCCCATATTTGAAGACAGGAGGAAGAAAATAAACTTCTGGATGTTGCGGTAGATGGCGCGTCCTTCGCGAACGGCTTCCACGATGGTGGCGAAGTTGTCGTCGGCCAGCACCAGATCGGCCGCCTGGCGGGCAACGTCGGTGCCACCCAAGCCCATGGCAATTCCGATATGCGCTTCTCTCAGCGCCGGCGCGTCGTTTACGCCGTCGCCTGTCATCGCGACCACATGCCCTTTGGCTTTGAAAGCCCGGACGATGCGAAGTTTTTGTTCGGCTGTCGTCCGTGCAAAGACGCGCAAATGCATGATGCGCTCCTCGAGTTCTTTGTCGGAGAGCGCGGCGAGTTCCGAGCCGCTGATCGACTCGTCGCCCTCGTCCCAAAGGCCGATCTCTTTGGCGATGGCGGTTGCTGTAAGGCGGTGATCGCCTGTGATCATGACGGCCCGAAGGCCGGCCTTGCGGCAGGTGAGCACGGCTTCGCGCACTCCCGCACGCGGAGGATCCATCATGCCTACGAGGCCCAGGAATGTGAGCTCCCGTTCCGCATTTTCTGGATCGGTGCCGACACGCACACGCCGGCAAATCGCGAGCACACGCAGCGCATGCGAACTCATGCGATCGGCCTCGGCGAGGACGCGCACTTTGTCTTCTTCCGACAATGGCCGCACGCCGCTCTCCGAGGAAATTTTCACGCAGCGGGGCAGGAGAATATCGACGCTGCCTTTTACGTGCGCAATTTCACGGCCGCTCTTGTCGCGGGTTACAACCGTCATCCGCTTGCGGTTGCTGTCAAAGGGAAGTTCCGCGATGACTTCGTGCGTGCTGGCGACCGATTCCTTGGCCAGATTGCCCTTCGCCGCGAGCGTGAGCAGGGCTCCTTCGGTCGGATCGCCGATGATGCGCCAGCGCTTGGTTTCAGGGTCGATGTCGAGCTGGGCGTTGTTGCATAGCGCGGCCGTCGACAAGGTGTAGGTCAGCGGGTCGGGCAGTTCGCTGAGCTCATTGCCCGCCGCGTCCAGAATGGCGCCGATTGGCTCGTAGCCCTGGCCGGTGATCGTAAAGCGCCGATCGCCTGCGTAGACTTCGCGCACCGTCATTTCGTTTTGCGTCAGCGTGCCCGTTTTGTCGGATGCGATGACGGTTGCGGCGCCGAGCGTTTCGACGGCTGGCAGCTTTCGTACGATGGCGCCGCGCTTGGCCATTCGCTGCATGCCGAGCGCGAGCGTGATGGTTGTGATCGCGGGAAGCCCTTCGGGAATTGCGGCTACGGCGAGGCTGACGGCTTCAAGCAGAAGCTCGTGAAAAGGTCTGCCTCCGCGAAGATATCCCCAGCCCAAAAGCACGGCTGAGAGCAGTAAACATACGCGCAAAATTATGCCGCCAAAGCGATCGAGGCGCTCTTCCAAGGGCGTTTTCTGCTCGCCTACTTCTTGGATCATGGCGCCGATGCGGCCAAGCTCGGTGCCCCCTCCCGTTGCGGTGACGATCGCTCTGCCTTTGCCGCGAACGATGCTGGTGCCGGTGAAGACCATGGTCGAGCGTTCGGCCAGCGGAGCATCCACCGGAACGATGGCCGCCGCATCTTTGGAAAGGGGCGTGCTCTCGCCTGTGAGGGCCGCCTCTTCCGTGGCTAGATCGACGGTTTGAATAAGCCGCGCATCCGCAGCGATCGAGTCGCCGGCCTCGAGTTCCAGCAGATCGCCGGGGACGACTTGTTCGGCACTGAGCACCGCAATCTTTCCGGCCCGCCGAACGCGCGCTGAAGGAGCGGACAGCTTCTGGAGCGCTTCCAATGCGGCTTCCGCTTGGCGCTCTTGGTAGAAGCCGAGCACCGCATTGAGAATGACGATAAGGAGGATGGCGATGGCATCGCCGAAGCGCGTGAGAAAGCTTTCCTCAGCGCCTGAAGTGAGTCCGACAATTGTTGCGATGATCGCTGCCGCGAGCAGCGTGAGCACGAGTGGATTGGCGAATTGAGCGAGGAGCCGGAGCAGAGCGCTTTTCTTCTTGCCCTCTGGCAATCTGTTTGGGCCGTACTCCGCGAGTCTCTTCGCCGCCTCTTCTTCGCTTAATCCGTCGCTCGAATTGAGGCTTAGGTGCTCGAGGAACTCCTCGCACGACATGGCATGGATGGCAGGTCCATGGTGTGCGCGGAGAGCGCTGTTGTTTGAAGTATCGTTTTTGATCTTGTCCGCCGAAGCCTGGGTCATGGATGACTCGAACCTAGCGCTTCATGCGCGCTTGCTCTCTTTGCTCTTCCGCTTCGAGTTCGGCAAGGGCTGCCGCAAGTTCATCTTGTTCGCTCATGGAGGGTGCAGCGGGCTGCTGCACTGGGGCAACGCGCATTTGCGGCGCGGCGGCTGTTTGCACGGCCGCTTCTTTCGGCGCTTCGGGCGCGGGTGGAGCGACACCCATTTTGCGCTTGAGCGCCGCGAGATCGTCTTCCGCGCCTGCCGTTGCCTCGAGCTGTCCAAACTTATGCGCTAGCACGTCGCCTGAATACTGCTCCGCCAGCTCGGATGCCGCTTCCGCTTCCGCTTCGATCTGATCGATCTTGGTTGACATCCGCTCAAACGTTTCAAATGCGGACGTATTGGTGAGGCCGCCCATCGTTTCCTGGATGGCCTTCTGAGCCTCCGCACGCTTCTTGCGCGCGATGAGCACGTTCTTCTTCCGCTTGGCTTCCTCGATCTTGTTGTTCAGAAGCCTGAGCGCTGTCTTAAGCTGATCGACCGCCTGCTTCTGCTTTTGCCACTGGTCTTTGTAGGCGGTTGCGAGCTGCTCATGCTCTTTCTTGCGGGCGAGCGCCTCTTTCGCGAGAGCATCATCGCCCGCGCGCACAGCCAGCATGGCCCGCCGTTCCCACTCCGCCGCATTGGCCGACTCCCCCTCGGCCTGCTTGGCGAGCTTCTTTTCATCGGCAATCGCGATGGCGACCTGTTTCTTCGCCTCCACGAGCTGATTGGCCATGTCGATAACGACCTGATTCAGCATCTTTTCGGGATCTTCCGAACGGCTGATCAAATCGTTGAGATTCGACTTAATGAGCGTCGCGAGACGCGCGAAAATTCCCATGACCCTCTGCTCCTTCAGGAAATGGCAATGCTGTGCAGGATTGGAATGTGACGTGCGAGCGCGAGGTCGATATCGCTCAGCGCGGCTTCCAGCTCGTTTTGATCGAGATTGTCGAGCTCCAGCGCTGCGGACAGCACGATCGTGCCATTTTCGATGCCATACGAGGCATGCATCAGATCGCTGGTGTTTAGCTCCAAGAGCTTGTGAAACAGGCGAATTTGGTGTGACCCGTCCGTTGGAACTGGTCCGATGGCCACGCGGATCGCCACGATGGGCGGTACAACGCGAATGGCGATGGTGCCCGCTCCCTTGGCTGCGGATAGCACGTATGTGCCTTGATCAAGCTCGAATCGGCGATCGAGCTGCATGAGGTAGGTTTCGACATCTTCGGTAGTCCGAGGCATGGCGCGCGCAGCGTACAAGCGCGGGGCGCGCGGAGCTAGTGCGGATTTGAGGCTTGGTTTTCCCCTTCCCATCAAGCGCCTGCGCCGCTAGTGTGCAAGCCAGGCAACGTGGCGATCCACCCGGGCGATATTCTGGCCGGCTACCGAGTGACACGCCTCCTTGGACGCGGCGGTATGGGCGAGGTTTGGGCGGCCGTAAGCGATGTGGACGGCCGTCAGGTCGCCATAAAAGTCCTGCTTGCGCGCGCGGCCCTAAAGCCCGATTTGGTGCGGCGTTTTGAGCGCGAGGCCAAGATCGCGTCCGCGATTCAGAGCGACTACGTATGCAAGCTCCTCGCCGTGGGGCACGCCGAGGACGGTTCGCATCTTTTGGTGTTCGAGCATTTGACCGGAGAGAGCCTGGCCGATCGCCTTAAGCGCGAGCAGTACCTCCCTCTTTCGGAAGTCGGCCCGATTATCGACGATGTACTTCAAGGGCTTGCGGCGGCTCACGCGGCAGGTGTGATTCACCGGGATTTAAAGCCTGGAAATATCTTTTTAGAACTGCTCAACCTTCCCGGCCGGCGCGAGCGGGCGAAGGTCTTGGATTTTGGAATTTCAAAATTGTCGAGGCGCGAAAAAGAAGAGCCAACCCTAACGGCCTTTGATGCGACGCTCGGGTCATTTGCCTATATGGCCCCCGAACAAGTCCGGGGCGCTGCCCGGGCGGACGAAAGGGCGGATATCTACGCCGTCGGCGCCGTCGCGTTCCGCGCTCTTGCTGGGCGACTTCCCTTTGAGGGCTCCACCGCCGCTGTTCTCGTATCGCTGAAGCTCGATCGATCGGCACCCTCATTGGCTGAAGTGACCGGCGAAAAGTGGCCCGCAGGCATCGAACGATTTCTGGAGCGGGCCTTGGATCGGCGGCGCGAACAGCGTTTTGCGAGCGCCGAGGAAGCCCTTGAAGCGTGGCGCTCTATACAGCCCGCCAACCTAACGCGCGCAACGCGCGTGCAGGTAAACACCAAGCTCGATGAGCTTTCCGCGCTCGCGTCCGCACAGCGTCCCGAACCGGCCACCATCGTCGACGAAGCCAATACCCGGGCTTCATTCACCAACGAAGCCTATGGCGCGGGCCAGCGGCAGCCCATGCCATCCATCGCCGACGAACCGACCCGCCAGCAAGGCCGGATATCCGCGCCTCCCGCACCGCCGCCTCCTCCTCAGCCGCAGCCATTTACAGGCCCTCATCCATCGAGCTTGCCCGCAATCATGAAGCCGCCTGGATATGCTGCTCCCGCACCCGCACAACCCGGCGTTGTGCGCCCCCCGCCTGCGCCCCCGGCTTTTCAAAAGCCTTCCAGCGCAGAACACAGGCCCCCCGACGGCGCGACCCCGCACCGAAAGACGGAGAGAAGCTGACCTTGCTTGAGGTAACCGTAGGAACCAAAGCCCGCGTGGAAGTGCGTGGCGGGCGCATCCGGACGGCGAAGTCCGACTGGGTTGAGGTTGGCGCAGAGCCTTTGATTGTTGGGAGGAACGCGGCCTGCGCGCTCGTTCTCGAAGACGGCAAAGTCAGCGCCGTGCACGCCGAGCTGGTTGCGACAGACAAAGGCGTCCGCATTCGCGATCTTGGAAGCCGCAACGGCACATTTATCGGCGGCGTTCGCATCGGAGAGGCGTATCTCCTCTCGAGCACCAAACTGAGGCTAGGCGAGACTGAAATCGAATTCGAGCCCGCGCGTCCCGAACGGATCGCCGTTCCCGCGCTGTCTTCCTTTGGGCCGCTCGTCGCTCAAAGCGCCCCGATGCGAGCCATCTTCGAACGCCTCACAAAAATCGCCCCGACAGATCTCACGCTGCTCATCGGAGGCGAAACGGGGACTGGAAAAGAACTCGTTGCCCAGGCGCTTCACACGGCGAGCCCGCGCGCCAAAAAGCCTTTTATTGTCGTCGACTGCGGCTCGATACCGCCTTCGCTGTCCGAGGCCACTTTGTTTGGGCACGAACGCGGCGCGTTTACGGGAGCCATCGACAAAAGGCTCTCGCCCTTCGTTGAGGCCGACGGCGGAACAATCTTTCTCGATGAACTGGGCGAGCTGCCCGTGGAAGTTCAGCCAAAGCTGCTCCGCGCGCTGGCTGAACGCCGCATCAAGAGCGTAGGCGGCTCTGTGTACAAAGAAGTCGATGTCCGCGTAATTGCCGCAACCCGCAGAGATCTTGTGCGGGCCGTCAATGCCGGCGAGTTCAGGAGCGACCTCTATTTCCGCGTCGCCCAAGTAAAAATAGAGCTTCCTCCCCTTCGCCAGCGGGTGGAGGACATAGGCGTTTTGGTACGCAAAATGCTGAAGGATTTGGGTGATGAAAGCGCTTATGAACGCGTGACAACCACAACGCTGGAGCGCCTCTGCCGCCACGACTGGCCTGGCAATGTACGCGAGCTAAAAAACGCGGTTGTCGTGGCGACTGCGCTCGCGGGCGAAGGCGAGCCGATTGATATCGCGGCGCATTTGGGTGAGCTTGCCGAGGCCAAAATCGCAGGGCCATCGCTGCACATCGGAAATTCAGGCGGTTACGGCACCCTCAAAGGCAAACCGTTTCAAGAGGCCAAGCGCGATGTGCTTGCCCGCTTTGAAAAAGAGTATTTCGCAGCGCTGTCGGAAGAGGCCAAAGGAAACGTGTCCGAAATGGCGCGCCGTTCAGGAATGGAACGCGCCCATGTGCGCACCTACCTCAGGCGCCACGGCATATCGAGCAAGCACGACGATAAGGATTGAGCGCTCACCGCAGGCCGGATCGCTTATTGAACTTCACAAAAACCATAATTGCAGCGCGGAGCGCTTTCAGTGCAGCCGCTGTCATCGGTGCAGCTCATACAATCGGCCTTTCCCGTTGTCCTGCTGTCGTAATAACAAGCGCAAGAACGCTCAGGAGCGAAAGAAGCCAGCGGCCCAAGCTCGCTATTTCTCGACACCCGCATTGCGCAGAGAGGCACCAAACCCGCATCGGCGAGAATATCGATGAGATTGAACCCGGCATTCGGACTTTTAATCCCCGTCATATAATCAATCACATCGGCGGTCTCGGCATTTAAAGGCATGCCATTGTTATCAACCCTCGCTAAGATATGAATAGGCCCCCAAATATCGTAATGGCCATCGCGCACATTTTTCTTATCCTTTGAAGTCCGCGTCGAATCCGGCCAATACCCGCAGGTTTGATCCTTGGTCTGGTAGGCCAGCATATTTAATTGAAGCGAATTGGTGCCCGCCGCTTCCGCCGTGAGAATGCCGATCGTTTTTTCTGGATTTATGGATGTATTGATCGCCGTAACCAAATCCGTGCTGGAAGCCACGCTCGTCCCCTTCCAGCGGTCAGGCGGCACGCCAATGGCAAGCCCAATCATTTGCTGCGTACCCGAATCGACATCCCGCTTTAAAATAAGCGCTTCATCATCCCATGGCGAAACGCCCGACTCGGCGCCAAAACCATAAACAAAATATGCAGCTTCCCTGCTGATCACATCCTGAGACGAACTCTTGGGAACCACAAAACCATAGGCTTCGACCGGCCCAAAAAAATCGCGGATGGTGCTTGGCAATCCGTTGGGAAGGTTTTGGCAAGTCGATGCGAATACATCGGAAATGCCAATGTCTGCAATATCGCCTGCCAGATCGAGATCGCATTCAAGTTTATTGCCTGCGACATCCCAATAATTGGCGATTCCAGTAATCGTCACATCCGTTAAAATTGCATCCACTGCCTTACAAGAGCCTTGAAGGAAATACACAATATTGACATTCAGCGGCGCCAATACCTTTGCGAGGTTTTCAACGAGCACTTTGCCGCCGCCCGTCACATACACAGGATTCATCAAAATATCCTTGCAAGGAGCGGCATCCGCGCTGTTTGAAGCCAGGAGCGACACAGAAATCGCCGCCCCGGCCGCCTGATAGCGAAAGCGCCAAAGCCCGTGAAACATAGAAGCTAAAGTACGGGGAATAGGCATGGCGAACTCCTTCTCAAGGCAAGGGAGGCAGCGAGCCATCCGCATTTAATTTTGAAAGGCGGCTTTTATCGAAAGCCACGCATTCCGCGTCGCCGCACGCATTGAGAAAATGAGGCTTGGAAGCAGGCTCGCAGGCATAACAGCTCACACCATCAGCCCTCTTTTGATCGCAATTGCCCGAACAATAACCATCCGTGCATTTCCCCTGTCCAAATAACTTAAAGCAATCGCTGTCCGCCTTGCATATTGCGGGCGTGGAACACGAACCCCCCGCGCATTGGCTACCCAGCCCAAACAGCAATTCGCATTCACGATTATCCTTGCAGTTGTCGCTGTAGATATTGCCCAGTGAACACGAGGGCAGGCAAAATCCAAGCAAAACCAAAAGGTGTTTCATCCGCTGAACATACCTTGAGCCAAAAATCCGAAGCCTGTGATTCATAAGTCTCCCCAGTGCACACGATAACAGGGTTTCCCCATAAACTTCTACGCCGCCCGCTTAATTCAGTTCCTTTTTCAGATATGAACAGT
Organism: uncultured Polyangiaceae bacterium; assembly: GCA_964537685.1. Taxonomy (GTDB): domain Bacteria; phylum Myxococcota_A; class Polyangia; order Polyangiales; family Polyangiaceae; genus CAZICM01. Next base: position 66,185 of record CAZICM010000023.1, on the reverse strand, counting down.
ATGTTCGGCCAGGCGCATGGAACACATCGATGAGATTTCACGTCATACCGATCGTGCCAAGACTCAGCTCCACCCAACGCATTGGCCGCGGATTTTCTTTGTGGTCTTGCTTATCGGCTTTGCCGCGCTTGCGCTGGTGCTGCACCGCCCACCCGCGCCCCGGCCGCTTTCCGCGCCCGTCAACGAATTCTCGGCCGCCCGGGCCATGGTCCATTTACAACAGATTGCAAAAATACCCCATCCAACCGGCTCCGATGAACACCGGCGCGTACGCGAATATATCCTTGCCAATCTTCGCGCCTATGGCCTCTCACCCGAAGTCCAGCGCGTCGAGCGCTCGGTCTCGCATTGGAAACGCCCCATTCCAGGAGGATTAATTTACAATATTATCGTTATACTACCCGGCAAAAACCCAAACGGCCCGGCCGCATTATTGGCCTGCCATTACGACTCGGTGGCTATGGGGCCTGGAGCGGGCGACGACGGCGCGGCCGTATCGGCCATGCTTGAAACCATTCGCGCCCTTCGCAATGAAAAGCCTTTAGAAAACGATATTATCTTTTTATTCACCGACGGCGAAGAGCTTGGCCTGGTCGGCGCCGAAGCCTTTACCGAACTTCATCCTCTAGCCTCGCGCGCCGCAGTCGCGCTCAATTTCGAAGCCCGCGGCTCCGGCGGCCCAGTCCACATGTTTGAAACCAGCGCGCAAAATGGCTGGCTGATAAAACAACTCGCTCAATCGGGCGCTCCCATTAAATCGGCATCGCTTGCCTCGGCTGTTTATAAGCGAATGCCCAATGACACCGATTTAACCGTATTCCTCCGCAATGGGAAATCCGGCCTCGGTTTCGCCTTTATCGACGGATTGCGCAATTACCACACCCCAAACGATGATATTGCCCACCTCGATCCAGGAAGCATGGAACACCACGGCGAGCTTATGCTCGCGCTCTCGCGCCGCCTAGGCAATGCAGACTTAAGCAATACCAAAGGTACCGACGCCATTTACTTCAATATCGTTGGCAATCTCTTCGTGCATTACCCGGGGCCCTGGGCCTACGCTTTTCTTTTCGCGGCTGCCCTCGCCACCGGGGCCGCGGTCTTTCTGGGCTTTAAAAAGCGCCTCCTCTCCCTTGCGGGAATGCTCCGGGGCCTGGCCTTATTTATAATGCAGATATTGGCTTCATTTTTTATCGGATTGCTCGGCTGGCTGCTCATCAGGGCCACCGACAAACGCTTTGCGCCTGAAAGCGCAGAACGCGCGAGTGATGACGGATACTATGCCATGGCCCTCTTGCTCATTGCCGGAGGCGCCATCGCTGCCCTTGCGTCCCGCGCCTCCAAAAAGAGCAGCATATCGGAAGTATTCGCCGGGAATTTGATAGGATTTTTTCTCTTCGCCGCCGCCACCTCATTTGGCCTTCAGGGAGGCAGCTTTTTATTTGTATGGCCTCTCTTCGCGGGTTCGCTGGGCCTTATTTTTTGGCTATGGAAAAGCCGCACCACTCTCGTGTCCTACCGCGACGCCGCGCTGATCGCCCTGGCCATTACGCCCCTTATCCTTCTGTACACGCCGATCGTGCACGACCTCTTTCTGGCGCTCACCTTATTCGGCTTTGCGGCTGTCGAACTCTTTTTCGCCATGCTCCTCTCCATGCCCGCCGCCTTTATTTGGGGCGCTCCCACACCCCGCGATCGCCTGCGAAACTGGCTTCCCGCCGCGCTCTTTTCATTGGGCGCGCTCACCTGGCTCATTCGCCTCATCACCGTGGCATAAATAAACTGGAAATCAGTTCGGATAAATGATAGGCATGGCACCTTAAGCTCCATCAGTCAATCCAATTGAATTTAAGGAGATCCACAATGCCGTCCGAATCCGTCGGAAAGGTTGCTCTGTATTTGGATTTTGAAAACCTTCATATATCCGTCTACGAGCACGAACACGGTCAGGGGGCTTATCAATACGTTCGAGGTAAGGTTCAAGATCCCGTCGTTCAGCTTGGGGCGATTATGGATCATGTGGCCACGATTGGCGATGTGGTCATCAATAAAGCCTACGCTAACTGGCAATGGTTCGGCACCTACCGGCATGATTTAAACGAATATGGCGTCAATTTGATTCAGTTGTTCCCTATCGGCGGAAAAAATGGAGCGGATATTAGGCTCTCGCTCGATGCCATGGAGGACATTCAGCACTATGCCCATATCACCCACGTTGTTCTGGTGAGCAGCGATCGCGATTTTATGAGCCTCGCCCAGAAAATCAAGCAATCGGGGCGCACCATTATCGGCATTGGCGTCGAGGAAAATGTCAATCCATTTTGGGTCAAGGCGTGCAATGAATTTAAATTCTACGAATCGCTGACCGCGCGGCGAAGACCCCGGGAAGCACCGGGCGCGGCCAGTTTTGAGCGCACAGCCCGGGATGTGCGGAATCTTCTAATGAATGCCCTGAGCCGCTTATCCAAAAGGCGCGTGGATGGCGTCGTCGAAAGCACATCCCTCAAGGCTATGGTGCAACGGATTGATCCAACATTTGATGAAGTTCGATTGGGATATACATCATTTGCCCAAATGCTAATGCAGTTTCCCGATATCATCAAAGTGGTCGATGGCCCGGACGGCGGGCACCTCACGATGGCCGATGGTCCTCCAAGCTCGTCCCAGGCCAGTCCCAGCGAGCGGGTACGGCCTAAAGGCCCGCCGCTCGACGATATTCTCCGGCTGGCGCGCATTTGGACACTCCCTCCTGAATGGATATGGCCTGCCCTCGATATATTGGATTCGGTTTTTGAAAAAGAAAATGATAGTATTGTACGATCATTTGATGAAATGGAGGCAAAATTGATCGCGGCGCTCAACGCAGCGGGCTACAGCGGCGATTCAGAGCTTGTTCACAAACTGCGCGGCAATCTGTGGAACCTCCGCCTCTTCCGGCTGCACGGCTATGATGTGGGCATCGGCTTAATTTCAACCGAATACGATATGTCGCTGCGCCTGGCTTATGAGCAGGCTCTTGTGGATCGGCTTGTGAAATGTTCAAATCCAAACATTGATGTTGAACAATTGATAGAAGCGCTCTATCCGCCGGAAGAGCGCAACATGGTAACGCGCGAACGCTTGGTGCGCTGGATACGCCAATTTTCGGGAAGCTAAAACAGCTTGGTTTTTTTAAGAACTCCTGCATGATTGCGCCGTGAAACCAACAATATTTTTATTCGATATCGACGGGACGCTCATTACGACGGGCGGGGCCGGAAGGCGCGCGATTGAAAGGGCATTTCAGCGGGTTTATGGCCGCCCCGATGCGGTTTCGGGCATTTCCTTCGGCGGCATGACCGATCCGGCCATATTGCGCGCGGGCCTTTCGGCGCTCGGATATCATGAGGGCAATACCATTTTAAAAGAGGCTATGTCTATCTTATTGGATTGCTATCTATCCGTATTGGCGGAGGAAGTCGAACAGGCGGCCACCTATTGGATCCACGAAGGCGTGATGGCTTCGCTGGAGGCTCTGGAAGGGCGGCCTGAATTCGCCGTGGGCCTGGGAACCGGCAATATCCGTGAAGGCGCGCGCATAAAACTGTCCAAGGTCGGCCTATTCGATCGATTTGGTTTTGGAGGTTTTGGCTGCGACAGCGAAGACCGGGCGGAATTATTAAGAGCCGGTGCCCGGCGCGGCGCCGAAGCCCTTCATCTCCCGCTTTCTGAATGCCGCGTCGTTATTATCGGCGATACGCCAAAGGATATTGCGGCGGCCCATGCGATGGAGGCCGAATGTCTCGCGGTGGCCACGGGTTTTTATTCGCTGGAAACCTTATGGGAATGCAAACCGGCCCTCGCCGTTTCCAATTTAAACGATTCAAAAGCCATTTCGTTTTTATTGGAACCCAGCGGCTAAAGCAGATCGAGAAAGGCTAAAAGCGCTCCAGAATTGCCGCTCGTCGTCCAGGTGGGTTCAATTCCCCCGCGCGCCAATGAATGATAAAAAACGCCGTCCACTTCATGCGCGAATGAAATCACCTCTACAGGATCCTTCGCCGAGCCATTGGTAAAAAATGGATGTTTTTTATAGAGCCGGCGAAGCGAAGGCGTGCGGGTTCCCCGCTCATGCATATAGGGTTCGATACCTGTTTTTTGATATTCCGCGCTCGCCCACACCAACGCGCCTTCTTCCGAAAAAATATATTTCTCCCATTGATCGAAGGGAACCGCCGATGCCGGATCGTCCGCCGAAAGCCTCGCGCGATGGCAGGATTCACATTTAGCCTTAAACAGTTCCGCCCCGCGCTTTTCCAATTCAGTGAACGAATTTCTTCCCAATACGGAAGGATTGGGCCGGTGGGTGAAGGCCATTAAAAAATCCATGAGCGCAAGCCTCAATTCTTCGGGGCCAAGCTCAAGCGTATCCGCTTCTTTCCAAGCCTCTCTGGGCAATAGCCTTTCCGTCCAGGGATATTCGCGGACCCGGATGGAGAACCATGGGTCGTGGCCGCTCTTCGCTCCTGCAACGCGAAATTCATTGTGGGCAACGGCGCTTAAATCCGGATCAAGCGCCCGCGAAAAATGAGGCCGGTTATTAAATAATCCTAAAAGCGGCTTCGTCGTCGCAAAGACTTTGCCGCGGCCCGTATGATGTGTGCGCCCGTCGATATAACCTTCGAAATGACAGGTTTCGCAGGTAAATCGGCTTAAGGCTCCTTCCGTGCGGTTTTTGGGCGCCATTAAAGCCGTAAAAAATAAGGCTTCACCCAATCTTCGGCGATCGGAAGGCGTTTGGGGAGGCTCTTGTTCCGCCGCTACATGGCGAACCGAGTCTTTCCCGCCCAGCATCCAGGTGTCCAGAAGCGGATTGGCCGCTACCCAGCTCCCTTCGCCGGTGGAAATCAAATCGCTAATGCCCGGAGCCATGGCTATCGTTTTTACTTCAATCGATTTGTAGTCATCGCCTTTGAAAATGGCCCGGCCGAGCTGGAAGCCGCCGAATCCGCTCACCTGGATGCTGATTTCTCCAGGCTGAGCCTTTTCGATCTCAATGGCTTTGGGCGTGATGATTCCATGTTCCGAAACATTAATTTCCGCGAGTTTTTTTGGCCTCTCCCCTTTTTTGAACGCATATACAAATAAGAACGAATCAATATAACCAAATGAACCATCACTTCGGTCGAGTTTATGATTTTCGACGCCGCCCGCGGCGATTACAAAACCATCTCCAAAAGGTTTTACGTCAAAACCAAAGAATGGACCGTCATTTTCAATTTGATCGATGGCCCAGAATTCGGGAACGCCTTTGGAATCTGTTTCAAAAATCGAAATGCGATGCTCGAGAAGCTTGTTGACAAAAAGCAATTCACCAGCCGTGCGTATGCGCAAGGGGCTGTAGCTGATTCCGTGTGAAAACACTTTGTAATAGCGCGAGAGATCTTGATTGGCCGGGACCGTGCCCGGAATTTTTCCGCTGGGCACAAAAGCAAACAAATGAAAACCCTTCTCTTCCACAACGTAAAGCGCGCCCCGGTCTGAAATAGCGATATCCCGCGCCGCCACGGGCGGATAGAGCGGAAGCGTGCCCGCGGCCACAAGTGCATTTTTTTGGAATTGGTAGCGGGCGATAAAGGGATGGAGCTCGCCCACCACAAATACCTCGCCCTCCGGTGAAACCGCTAGGCCCGAGGGCGACTTTGGCGCGGGAATACGGGCTTTCTCCTTCAGTTCGGCGTCCAGCCATACCAAAGAATGATCGCCTCTTAAAATGGATACATATCCATTTTGATTGGGAAGTGCAGCAATTCGATAGGGATCGGCGCCGTGAGCCGCGTGCGACGCGGGAATATGGGCGAAATCGGCCGATGCGCGGCGCTTTGCTTCGTAGGCCCGCAAATTCACCAAGGCGTCGGGCGGCTCTTTTACGGCTTCCGGAGTCTCGTTCTGATGTTCGGCCAATACTTGGGGCGAGCTGTCATTGCGGCCTTCGGAGCGGCAGCCGGCTACGCAAAGTACCGTAAATAGAAGCGTCCGGCGAACGGCGGGGAAAAAGGAGGGCGGCATAGGAACGCCCCTGAAACGATTACCAGCCACCCGTGCCAGGTGCTGCGGGCGCCGCGGAGGCAGCCGCTGTTGTGGCGGGTTTGGCACTGCTTTGAGCCTTGGCAGGGTCGGATTTCGCGCCTTCATCGGGGCATCCAAACAATGCGAGCGACATAAGAGCGGTGAGAACAACAGCGAGCAATTTCATGGCGAATCCCTTTCGTCGCCGTCCCTCATGCGCCGAAATCGGCGGCGAAGCAAGACTTTATTGATACATTCCCGCTTTCGGGGGAAGGAGATGAATATGCCTTTTCAGTCGATGACAAAAGCATGGGTTGGCTCGCTCGGTCTGATGTTCATGATTCAGATGTGTGGATGCGGGGATGATGCCGTGGCCTCCGCGGATCTCTTTTCACCCGCCGAGCTGACGAAAATAAAAACCTTTTCGCCGCGTCCTGTGCCCGATACGGACACAACGAACAAGTTTGCGGATGACGAAAACGCGGCGATTTTGGGCAAGAAATTCTTCTTTGAAAAAGGTTATTCCGGGCCGATTGTGGTGGGTGACGACGGAATGAACGGCGGTTTGGGTGCGGTGGGCGAAACAGGCAAAGTTTCATGCCGGAGCTGCCATTTGGGCGATTGGATGATCGATACCCGCTCCAAACCCAATGGTACATCGCTGGCCATTGATTGGTTTTTTAGGAATAGCCCAACGCTGATTAACGTGGCCACCTATGATGGCCAATTCGGTTGGGTTGGCTTTAATGACAATCTGTGGGGAAAGAACCTGATTCCTGCCGAATTTGTCATGGGAACGACGCGCACGGGTATTGTGAAATTCCTATACAGTAAATATAAGGCCGAATACGATGCAATTTTTTCCCCGCCCCTCGACGATGGATTGATGGACGATGTTCGCTTTCCAGCAGGGGCAACACCATTGAATGCAATGAGTGACTGGACCAAAATGCCCGCAGCCGATCAGGACATTGTGAACCGAGCTTATTCGAATTTTGGAAAAGCCATTCAGGCTTATGAGCGAAAACTCATTAGCGGTGATTCTCCATTTGATCGTTTTGTGGCCGGCGATGAATCCGCGATTTCCGAATCGGCAAAGCGCGGGCTTAAATTATTCATTGGAAAGGCCGCCTGCTCGGAATGCCATAAAGGCCCGACTTTTTCGGATGAATTGTTTCATGTCACGGGTGTGCCTCAAATGGGTGAGCATGTTATCCCATCCGATGAAGGTCGATTCGCCGCAATCGATGTGTATTTGTCGTGGGATTTTAATACGGCGGGTAAATATTCGGACGACCCCAGCATCAACCGCACGGTGGGCGTGACCAAGGATCCAAAACTCACTGGCGCCTTCCGCACCAAGGGCTTGCGCAATGTCGCGATGACCGCGCCTTTTATGCACACAGGTCATCTGCAGACGCTGAAGGAAGTAGTCGAGTTTTATAACGAAGGCGGCGCTGAATCGGGCTTTGCCGGCACCAAGGATAGCTTGATGAAACCCTTGAATTTAACGCCTTCCGAGGTCGGCGATCTCACCGCCTTCCTTGAAACGCTGACAGGAGAGCCCGCTCCCGCCGAGTGGCTTAGCGATCCTGTTCCCTAGGCGGACAAACTCGCCTTCAGCATCAGCAACCCTTCTTCCAAACTCACCTGCGCCCTAAAGCCAAGCTCGCGCGCGGCCATATCCGGACAGGCCCGCGAATGACGGATATCGCCGGGACGGGCCGCTTCAAACACCACCTCTTCAGGCACATCCATCACCCGGCATACCGCATGCGCCAAATCGAGCATCGCGATCGATTGCCCCGAGCCAATATTAAATGTCTTCCCGCAGCAGGAACCGGCTGCCAGCGCCGCCATCAAGTTCGCCCTCACCACATCGCCCACAAACACAAAATCCCGGCTCTGACCTCCATCGCCGTAAATCACAGGCTTTTGCTTGTGCGCGCACGCATCGAAAAAGCGCGGAATCGCCGCCGCGTATGCGCCATCCTTCGATTGTCTCGGGCCGTAAATATTGAAGTAGCGAAGCCCGATCGTCTCGAGATTCAAAAGCCTCGAAAACACTTCGCCCAGTTCTTCATTCATGCGTTTTGAAAGCGCGTACACACTCATCACACGGCCTTCCTCGCCCTCGCGCGCGGGCAGGGCTTGGCTGTCGCCGAACACGCTTGTCGATGAAGCAAACACCACGCGCCTCACGCCCTGGCTGCGCGCCGCTGAAAGCACATTGGCCGTGCCGCCGACGTTCACCGAAAGCGCTGTTTTAGGGTCGTCCATCGACAGCGGCACCGAGGCCAAGGCCGCCTGGTGAAATACAAAATCCACGCCTTCACAGGCCGAGCCGCACAGCGCGGCGTCGCGGATATCGCCTTTCAAAAACTCGATGTGTTCGCGTGAAGCGCCGAGGTTCTCAAGCCTTCCCGAACTGAGATCGTCGAGCACGCGCACATGAGCGCCCGCCCGCACCAGCGCGTCGCACAGATGCGATCCGATAAAACCCGCGCCGCCCGTCACCAGCACGCGCGCGCCTCTAAAATTCAACTCGGTGGGTGGGGCTGGCAGAACCGTCATCGCTGAGCTTGGGTATCAAGAAGACGCTGGCCAAATCTACTAAGCCCCAAGCTAAGAAATAACCTTGGGTTATCATGTCCAAAGTATGTTAAAGACAGGGTGAACATGGTTTGTATAATCTTTGTAGGCCAAACCTGAGTCCATGCTTGCCTTGTACAAAATTTATTAATAAAATCAATTAATTATACATAAGTTACGCAACGTAAAATTTTAAGTCTTGACAAGGTGTGTCCAGGGTACTACATACGTATGACCATGATATCGGAAACTGAGCTTGCTCCCCCCGATTCGTCCCAGAAAGCTGTGGACAGTTACTCAATTCGCGTTGCTTCCCGTTTAACGGGGATCCCCGCGGATACTCTGAGAATGTGGGAACGCCGGTATGGATTCCCCAATCCTCGCCGAAGAACAACCGGTGTGCGTTCCTATTCTCATGCGGACGTTGAGCGCCTGCTTTTGATCGCGCGAGCGCTTCGAGCAGGATTTCGTCCCGGTGAAGTCGTCAACAAGTCGCCTCAAGAGCTGGAGCCGCTTCTGTTAAGCGCTTCGCTGGGCGATAAAAGCGACGACACGGCCGATGCCTCGAGCGTGAACGCCTGTGTGGATGCGCTGAAGCGATTCGATGTTCCAGCGCTGTCGGGCGAGATTCGCCGCGCGCTTTCAATTTTGGGCCCCAAGCGCTTTGTGCTCGAGGTGGCCGAGCCTTTTGTTGCCCGCGTAAGAAACGCTTGGGCGGAAGGCAAAATCAGCGCAAGGCACGAACGTTTGCTGGCTTCGGTGCTGGGCTCTCAAATTCGTTCTCTGCTCACGACCTACGACGCTTCGTCCAATGATCCCGCGGTTCTCGTCGTTACGTTGCCGGGCGATCGGGGCGATTTAGGTCCTGAAATTTGCACGCTGCATTTGGCGCTCACACACACGGTGCCTCATTTTCTAAGCGAAATGCCTCCCGATCAAATCGTCGAAGCGGCCCGCGAATTAAATGCGCGCGCTGTTTTGGTGTGGATTTCGGAAGGATCGGATATCGGTGCGGCGGTCAGCCAATTGCGCTGGATCGTGGCTTCGCTGCCCAAGCGGACTGCGCTGTGGGGCACGGGAGCGGGCGCGCTGCGCGTCGATTTAAGGGATGCGCGATTCCGCGTGTTGCCCAACTGGGCCAAGCTGGATGCGGCCGTTGACGAGACGCGCGCCGCGATGGCCGTCGCCGCGGACTAGATAGAGACATTGCTGAACGGTGCTCCGCGCGTCCTGGGCTGTGAAGGCTTTGGGCGCGCGGTGTGTTTTGTGCGCCTTGGAAGGCTTGCAAATCGCGGCCTGTCTCTGAAAGATCGCGGGCTGTTCTTTTTACAGAGGAGCCGTAACGATGGATGTGTTGGCCGCCGTGGCGCATCAAGCAGGACAGCCGCTTTCAATTGAAACCATTCAATTAGAAGGCCCGCGCGAAGGTGAAGTGCTCGTTGAAATAAAGGCGACAGGCGTGTGTCACACGGACGCGTACACGCTGTCGGGCAAAGATCCGGAAGGCTTATTTCCAAGCGTTTTAGGCCATGAAGGCGCGGGTGTGGTCGTGGAAGTCGGCAAGGGCGTGACCAGCGTTGTGCCGGGCGATCATGTGATTCCGCTGTACACACCCGAATGCCGGCAATGCAAATTCTGCCTGTCGCGCAAGACCAATCTCTGCCAGGCGATCCGCGCGACCCAAGGCAAGGGGCTGATGCCCGATGGCTCGAGCCGATTTTCAATGGGCGGCCGTATGCTGCATCATTATATGGGCACCTCGACCTTCGCCAATTACACCGTATTGCCTGAAATCGCTGTCGCAAAGATCCGCAAGGACGCGCCATTCGATAAGGTTTGTTATATCGGCTGCGGCGTAACGACGGGTATTGGCGCGGTGATCTGGACGGCCAAGGTTTCGCCCGGAGACAATGTGGTTGTATTCGGTCTCGGCGGTATCGGATTGAATGTGATTCAGGGATGCAGGCTTGCCGGTGCCAATATGATCGTGGGGATTGATATCAACCCCGAAAGGAAGGCCATTGCGGAATCCTTTGGAATGACTCATTTCGTCAATCCCAATGAAATTCGGGGCGATTTGGTTCCCTATCTTGTCGATTTGACGGGCGGAGGGGCGGACTATTCTTTTGAATGCGTGGGCAATGTGAAATTAATGCGCCAGGCATTGGAATGCTGTCATAAAGGCTGGGGAACGAGCGTAATTATCGGCGTGGCCGGTGCGGGCGAAGAAATTGCGACAAGGCCATTTCAGCTTGTGACGGGCCGCGTATGGAAGGGTTCGGCCTTTGGAGGCGCGCGAGGCAGGACGGATGTGCCGAAAATCGTCGATTGGTATATGGAGGGAAAAATAAAGATTGATCCGCTGATTACGCATGTAATGCCGCTGGCGGAAGTGAACAATGCCTTTCATTTGATGGAGAAGGGCGAATCGATCCGGGCTGTTGTGACGTTCTGATCGCATTGCCCGCTTGACGTCGGAGCCAAGCCGTGCTGCTACCGGCCCCGATGCAGCCTACTTCATTCGCCGCCGATCCAATTGTAAATGCCGGGCTTGCGCGCGCGCACAAGCTTTCTCTCCCCGAATACGAACGCATTCTCGAAGGTCTTTCGCGGACGCCGACTTATGCCGAACTCGGCGTCTTTAGCGTGATGTGGAGCGAGCATTGCTCGTATAAAAGCTCGCGCGTGCATCTATCGCGCCTGCCCACCCAGGGTCCCCGCGTGATTCAGGGTCCCGGTGAAAATGCGGGTGTTGTCGATATCGGCGATGGTTATGCGGCCGTATTTAAAATGGAATCGCACAACCATCCTTCATTTATTGAGCCTTATCAGGGCGCGGCCACGGGTGTGGGCGGCATTTTGCGCGACGTGTTCACCATGGGCGCGCGGCCGATCGCCAATCTAAATTCCCTTCGTTTTGGCCGTCCCGATCATCCCCGCACCCCTCATTTAATGCGCGGCGTGGTCGCGGGTATCGGAGGTTATGGCAATTGCATTGGAGTGCCCACAGTAGGCGGCGAATTATTTTTTGATTCGGCTTATGACGGCAATATTTTGGTAAATGCATTTACCTGTGGAATTGCAAAAACCGATAAAATCTTTTATGGGCGGGCGAGCGGCGCAGGCAATCCGGTTTTATATGTAGGATCGAAAACCGGAAGGGATGGGATTCACGGGGCGACCATGGCCTCGGATGAATTTTCGTCGGAAGGCCCGAAGCGAAGGCCCACCGTGCAAGTGGGCGATCCATTCATGGAAAAGCTATTGCTCGAGGCTTGTTTAGAGATTTTCGCGGAAGATTTATTGATTGGCATTCAAGACATGGGAGCTGCGGGGCTTACCTCGTCGTCGGTGGAAATGGCGGGGCGGAGCGGAAGCGGGCTGTTGCTGGATTTGGATTTGGTTCCGAGGCGGGCCAAGGGGCTTAGCCCTTATGAAATGCTGCTCAGCGAATCGCAGGAGCGCATGCTGATGGTTGCGAAGCCGGGCTGTACCGAACGGGTGCTCGCGATTTGTGAGAAATGGGGGCTGGACGCGGCGGTAATCGGGAGGGTGACCGAGAGCGGGCGCTGGGTGGTGCAGGCTACGCCCGGTTACGATCCTCTCAGCGATTCGCCCATCGAAAAAAATCCGGTGATTGTGTGTGATATTCCTGTTGAATTGCTGACGGATGAGGCGCCGAAATACGATAGAAAGCAGTCGCCCAGCGCAGCGCTCGAATCAAGAAAAGCGTTTGATTTTAAGACGATCGAGCCTCCTGCCTCCTATGGTGCGATGCTGCTTCGGATGGTGGGCTCGCCCAATTTGGCCTCGAGGCGATGGGTGTGGAGTCAATACGATCATATTGTGCGCGGAGGCACGCTGTTGAGGCCGGGGCGGGGCGATGCCGCGGTGGTTCGGGTTCTGTGTGAAACAGGAGGGACAAGGCCCCAAGCCATTCTATCGGATTCGCTCTCGGTGCCCCGCCGCGGCGATGCGGAGCTACAAAAAATCCTTGCGTTTGCGAGCGATTGTAATGGAAGGCTGTGCGAGCTCGATCCTTATAGAGGTGCGGCGATGGCCGTGATGGAAGTGTGCCGCAATTTGATCTGCGTGGGCGCCGAGCCGATTGGAATTACCGATTGTTTGAATTTCGGGTCTCCGGAGCGGCCTGAGATTATGTGGCAATTTGCGCAGGCCATCGACGGAATGGCCGCCGCATGCAAAGCCCTGTCGGTGCCGATCGTGAGCGGCAATGTGTCTTTGTACAATGAAACGGACGGGCAGGCGATATTGCCCACACCCACCGTGGCGGCCGTAGGATTGGTGCAGGATGAGCAGGATATTCTACAGGCTTCGTTTTTAAGAGATGGTCTTTGTATTTTATGTATTGGTTCGCCCAAGAGTGGCCCGTTGGGTGGTTCGGAGTATGTGGCGCTTTGCACAGGCGAGGTGAAGGGAATGCCGCCCATGCCGGATTTAGACCTGGAACGAAAGCTTCAGGATTTGGTATTGGGGCTGTGCAGGGCGAGGCCCCGTTTGATTGAAAGCGCCCATGATATTTCAGAGGGAGGATTGGCCACCGCGCTTGTGGAATGCTGCACCATGGTGGATGATGCCGATTGCATGGTGGGTGCAAAGATCGAATTGAATTGTGGAGAGGGAGCAGAAGAGAGCGCGGAAGAGCTTTTGTTTGGCGAGGCGCCCAGCCGTATTGTTGTGAGCGCAAAGCCCGAGCATGCGGCCGAGATAGAACGGCGCGCGGCGGCGGCAGGCGTATTCTGCAAGAGGCTGGGAACAACAGGCGGCCTGGTATTCAGCCTAAAGATAAATGCGGCAACGCTTATCGAATTGCCTCTCGGTGACCTGAGAAACGCCCGTGAGCGCACGCTTCCATCTATGATGGGCGATTAACGGTTTAAACCCTATGGCTGAGCATAAAAAATCGGAAGCGAATAGCAGCGAGGCACCCGTGGCGGAGCGCGAAAGCGTGGTGCCCGAGAGCCGCATTGGCGAGCATCGATCGCACCGGAAATCGCGCCGAAGAAGCAGAATGTCGCATGAGCCCGCGCCCGGTGCATCGCCTGGAACGCTGGTTCCCCATCCTGAAAACGTAGGCACGTCGAAGCTGTTTTTAATTGATTACGACAAAGACGTTTTTGTTGAGCGCCAAATCCAGCATATCGATGAATGCGTTCCCTATTTAAACGACGACAGGCCATCGATCACATGGGTGGACGTGCGGGGAATTGGCAGCGATCCCAAGCTATTTGAGCGCATCGGTGAAATCCTCAAGGTGCATCCTCTGGCGCTGGAAGACATTGTGAACGTGCCTCAGCGGCCCAAGACCGATGTATTTCCGGATCAGCAATTGATTATTGGGCGGATGGTGAAGCTGGAGGGGGAAGCCAATTTGAAGGCTGAGCAAATAGGCATTTTATTCGGGAAAGACTATGTGCTCACGGTGCAGGAGGATCCGGACGACGATGTGCTGGAGTGCGTGCGCGACAGGCTTCGGAAGAACCGGGGGAAAATGCGTTCTTCGGGAGCCGATTATTTGGCCTATGCCATTTTAGATGCGGTGGTCGATGGCTTTTTTCCGGTGCTCGAGAAGATGGGCGAGCGCATCGAGGATTTGGAGATTGAGGCCACGCTGGCCAAGCGCGGGATGTCCAAAGCCATTCACGATATTAAAAGGGAATTGTTGACCGTGCGGCGCGCCATTTGGCCTCAGCGCGATCTGGTGAATTCCTTGCTGAGGGAAGGATCTCCATTAATTGAGCAAGAAACACGGTTGTATTTGCGAGATACCTATGACCACGCCGTTCAGGTGATGGATATGGTTGAGACCTTTAGGGAAACGGCTTCGGGATTGATGGATTTGTATTTATCCGGCGTGTCCAACCGGATGAATGAAATCATGAAGGTGCTGACGATTCTATCGACAATCTTTTTGCCCATTACCGCTATCGGCGGCATTTACGGAATGAATTTTCATCACGAATCCTCGCCCTTTAATATGCCCGAGCTCGATTTTTATTATGGATATCCTATGGTATTGGGTATTATGGCGATGAGCGTGCTTGGTTTATTGTATTATTATCGGCGGAAGGGCTGGATCAATCCGATTTTTGGGGGTTCCAATTCATCGAATTCATCGAATTCATCGAAAGGAGAACGCTAGCCGGGGCTTGGGAGCGCGTTCTTCTTGTTTAGCCTATCCAATAGAATTCGCGGGGAAAGGCTTTGATTAAAGACATACAGCTCGCCCGCATCGTCTTCGCTCAGGACTTCTTCGCTTACCCTCAGTTTTTTGCTTACGGCCAAAATAATACGCGCGGAAAATCCCTTGCGGATCAATTCAATGCGTTTCCATACGGCTTGCCGGCTCCAGAATCCAAAGGCTTCTAAATAAACCTGTTCGCCCGTGGTTTTATGTTCAAAGACCAAATCGGGTACGCAGACCACTTCGCCGGGCAGGGCAAAAATCCGGTCGTTTTGTGAAACAATCCATTCGGATTCGAGCTTTTCAAATGCGGCGCGGAAATGGTCGAGATCGATAGCCTGGGCGCTGAGTTCGGAGCCAAAGGAAACCAGGCCGTCTTTGGGGGTAATTTCAAAGGCATAGGGCTTTCGTTCGGGGCCCCATAAGACTTCGGCCCGGACGCTGAAATGCGCGCAGCCAAGCACGCTGGGCAAAAACATCGCGAGCTTTAGCCCATAGCGCTGGACAGCATCAAAAAGGCTAAATGGGCCGTCGAGGGTGATGGTGTAGCCTTTTTCCGTGGCGCGGACGGTGTGAATTAAGCCGTGAAAGCGGGCGGCTCTGAAGATGTTCCGGTAAACGGGAGGACTTTCGCCCTCGATATCGACGGCAATATGCGTGGCCCTCAATAGAATGGATTGGGCCAGCGAGAGGTTGTAGCGATCCAAGAGGGAATCCGGGCCCAGTTGCCAAAAGCTGCGAAGGATTTCATTGCCGCGCAGGTCCGCGTAGAGTTTTTCATCCAATTCAATCGGCGTGATGCCCAGGCGCGCGGCCACTTCGGAAAGCACCGTTTCGCGCTTGAATTCATCGTGAAGGCCAAGCTCTTTGTGCGCTTTGGCGGCGGCGCCGAATACTTCGAGTCTTAAAGCTTCGGGATCGATGCCTTCAATCACATCGTATTCAGAGCGATCGTCCAGCACCTTGCGCAGGCCCAGCGCGGCCACCCGATCGCGCGCGGAAATGGAAATGCTATCGAGCGCCGCCTGGATTTCATCCCGGCTTTGCCCAAGCATCGCGCTTTGCGTTTCGATATAGGCTTGGGCAATGGGATGGAGGCGCTCTTTGGTGTCGTCGCGCAAATAGCGGGGAAACAGTTTTCCCGCTCGTGTCCGGATGCGGATTAAGTCGCTGGTCAGCACGGCCGTTTGAATTAAATCAGATGATTAAGCCATTGCGCGTGGTTGATGCACGAAAGTTTTGGCTAAATCAACTTGTTTATTGGTATGCCGCGTGATCGCGGCGCCTTTCGCTGACGCGCTCTTCGGTGGTGCCCGTGGCGACGAGCTCGTAGAGGATGGCGTTTTTGCCTTCGGCTTTGCGCAAAATGCGGCCTAGGCGCTGGACGTGTTCGCGTACCGAGCCGCTTCCTGAAAGCACAATGGCGATGTTGGCTTTGGGGACGTTCACGCCTTCGTTGAGGACTTTGGAGGTGACGATGGCGGTGTATTTGCCTTCGTTAAACGCCGAAAGCACATGGCTTCGCTCTTTGACTTTGCTTTGGTGGGTGATGGCGGGCAGGAGAAAGCGGCGCGAGATTTGATAAACCGTGGCGTTGTCTTCGGTGAAAATAAGGGTGCGGTCGTTTCTGTGGGTGTGCAGCAAACGCGCGAGCAGCGATAGCTTTCCAGGCGCGGCGAGCGCGAAGGCGCGGTGTTTGCGGTAAGCGGCGAGGGCGCGGCGGCCGGTGTCGCTCTGAGAGGCCAGGAGAATAAAGCGTCCAAAGCCTTCGGGTGTGGCCATGCGAATGCCGTTGGCCCTTAGAAAATCGATGTAAATCGATCGTTCGCTGTCGTAAGCCTCGCGTTCTTCGGGCGAGAGCGGGACATCGAGGCGGATGACTTCGTAGCTGGCGAGGTATTCGCCGGAGAGTTCGGTGATGTCTTTGCGGTAGACGATTGGGCCTACAAGCTCGCTGTAGCTTTTGCCATCGCTTCGTTCAGGGGTGGCCGTTAAACCAAGGCGGAAGGGCGCGAGGCTCATGCGTGCGGCGAGGGCGTAGGAAGCGCTGGGAAGGTGATGGCATTCGTCGAAGATGATGAGGCCAAAGCGGCTGCCCATGCGGTCCATGTGCAGATGGGCGGAGTCGTAGGTGGTGACGCAGAGGTCGAGCACTTCGTGATAGCCGCCTCCGACGATGCCGACAGGGGCGCCAAAGGCCGCGGAGAGTACGTCGTACCATTGGTTGACGAGATCCAAGGTTGGCACGACGACCAGTGTGCTTCGCTGTTTTTCAAGGATGGCGACCGTTGCGAGGTAGGTCTTGCCGGCGCCTGTGGGAAGCACGACGACGCCCCGCGCCCTGTGTTTAAGCCATGTGTCGAGCGCCTCTTTTTGATAGGGGAAGAGCGCGTTTTGGACTTTGCATTCCAGGCTGAGCGAACTGTAGGCGCGGGCCTTGTCGCTTACGGGAATCTTGGCCGCGCGCAGCCTTAAAATAAGCTCCGCGTAATCGCAGGCAGGCATGCGAAATAGGTGTTCGCGGGCATCCCAGGCCGCGCTCGCGGGAAGGGCGGACAGGCGGCTGTCCTGGGGCGAATGATGTTGGGGAGAGAGGCCGGATAGACAAAGCGTGCCTCCCTGAAATGTGAGTTCGAGTTCGGCGTTCATCAGGCACTGCCGACGGTGCGCATCGTCATCATGGCGCTGGGCGTAAGACCCAAGAGCGCATAGGCGCGTTCCCATCGCTCGGTGACGGCCACATCGAACACGATATTTTCCGACAGGGGCACGGGCAGCCATGCGCCCGCGGCGATTTCCCCTTCAAGCTGGCCGGGACCCCATCCGCTGTATCCAAGAACCACCATGCGGTGTTTGGGATCGCTAAAACTCGGGCCAAGCCTTTCAATATCGCTGGCAAGCGTATCAAATGCATTTCGGGAAGATGTAACGCGAATTCGATCGCCCACGGGAATCACGCCCGCTTCATCGCCGGACAGGGCGGGATCGAGACTGATGATCCATCCTGAATTGGGCTGAACAGGGCCGCCTGAATAGACAGAAGCGTTGCTGTTCAACGCCTTTTCGCCATAGCCCGCGAGTTTTAAAAGCTCACCCAAATGAAGCTTTACGGTGCGATTGATGACGAATCCAAGTGCACCCGTTTCACTATGCAGGGCGAGCAATACAACCGTGCGGTCGAAATTCGGATCGCCGAGCGGAGGCGATGCAATCAAAAATCCTGGTGCGAGCGCTCCGCTTTTGAATGGCATGTTCTGGATGTTATCGCGTTCGTCCGGGAATAAAAGTGGACCCACATGCCTCTTTCCAAGCGCCCCGCTTTGATGGCAAACCTTATGGGCGTCGATTGGGAATCATGAGGCGTTTGGGTAATTTGGGTAATTCGATTTGTCGCCGTTTGCGCGTGCTGTCCGTGGCTCTGATTGCGGGCTCTGGGCTTGTATTTGCGCCTTCCGTGCACGCTTCGCTCTTGAGCGAACCGCCCCGCGCCTTGTCGTTTAAGCTCGACGATCCCCAGGCTCCTAAGCTTTCGCTGCTGAGGCTTTTCTACAATGCGGAAGTGGAAAGGCGTGGCCCGCTCCGCCGTTATTTGAGCGGTCCTTGGGGGTACTGGAAGCAGCGGCCCTGGCATTCGCTGAAATGGCAAAGCGATGCGGCCGAGGAGCCCTCGGGCGATGCCGCCGAGCCCGAAACGCCGCCGCTGCAAGCCGTGTGGGAAGTGCCTTTGGCCGAGGAGCTTTCCGAAGATCAGGCGAATTTATTTGGCTTCGAGCAGCGTTCTGGTTTGCCGCGCCTTCATTGGATGCCCGATCCCGGCGTGTTTACGACGCGCTGGCTGGGCGAGATCGATCCTGATTGGAATCCATCGATGCTCGTGTCCACGGGGGCCAGCCTTTCTTCCAATGGTTTTGATCTTCTGTATTCGCCGCCTCCAAAGCCCGTGCGCGATTGGAGATGCCGGCGCCGCCCTGTGACGGTTATGCGTTTCGGCGCTGAAAGCAGTGTTTTCGATCTGTTGCGCTGCGACGGTTCGGTGGCGCCCGGAGCGCTCGACAAGCTGTCGATTATGCTTCGCCCGCCCGAGGCACCCGCGCCTTCGCCCACGCTGCCCGATGAGCCTTCCTCCGATGCTTGGCAGAGGCGCGAATGGCTGCCTCAAATTCGCATTGTTCATCCCAGGCTTCTGTGGGCGCTTCAGAAAGTGGCCGATGCCTTTCCTTTCCGGCCTATTTACATCTACAGCGGCTACCGGCCCGGAGCGATTGTGCGGGGCAGCTCTCATCACAGCCTGCACAGTGAAGCGCGCGCCATTGATATCAGTGTGCTCGGTATTCCAAACGTCGTGCTCTTCGATATTTGCCGAAAACTCGACGATGTTGGCTGTGGTTTTTATCCAAATGGAAAGTTCATTCATCTGGATGTGCGCCGTCCGGGGATGGGCCATCCGTTTTGGATTGATGCGTCGGGGCCGGGAGAGCCGCCTCGCTATGTGGATTCATGGCCGGGCGTGGTGACGAGCGGAGGGATGGCGTGGACGGCTGCGCCCGAGGTGATGGAGCCTTCGGACAACACTTTATTGAAGCCTGGCACTTCAAATATTTGCAGCGATGGCCCGGCGGGAGAACGGCGTTAAATCGCGATTCACGCTAGGATCTGCGCGTGTTTCAACGATGTTTAGCGCGCGGGTGTTGGATATTGGCCGGCCTCTCGGGGGCGGTGTTTGCGTTGGCTGTCGCGGCTTGCGGTGATGACGCTTCAACTGGAACGAATGTTCCGCAGGCCGGCGATGGCGGGCAATCGATGCCGTCGGATGGTGGCGATGGCGATGCGGACGGCGGGACGGATGGCGGCGATCCAGACGGGCAGGCGCCTGGAAACGAAAAAGTGCTCGTGGGTATCGAGGCCAATGCAGCGGCCGATGCTTCGGGGCAGAGCAGTTCGGGAAACAAGCTGGCGGCGCAGATCGAGGCGATTGCGGCGGGAGTCCGGATGGTTGTGCTGCGCCAGGTGTGGCGCGACATGAGTGAAGCGACGCTCGCTGAAATGGCGTCCGACGCTTCGTTTTACGGATCGTTTGGTGTTTCGATCTTTGTCAATCTCGCCTTTGTCGATCGGATAAAAGACGAGCGGCCGGACACGCTTACCGGGGCTGCCTGGGATAGCCCGCTGATGCTGGATGGGCTGAAGGCGGCCATTGATTCGGTATTTGGGAAGCTGGGTAAAACCGTATCGGCGCTGAGCTTGGGCAATGAGGTGGATGTGTTTTTGGAGGCGCATCCCGGCGACCGCGCGGCGATTCAAAAATTGCTCGAGCAGGCAGGCGCGTATGCGCGTTCTCATCCCAAAGCCGCGGACGATTTGCGGGTGGGCGTTTCGCTTTCGCCGAAGGCCGTGGTTGCGGATGGAGCGCCCTACAAAGACTTGCTTTCGGCTGGAGATGTCGCGGTTTTGTCGTACCGGCCCGGCTTGGGACAAAGCGAGCTTGCTCAGCCTGCGCCCGTGGCTGCCGATCTCGATGCCATGATTGTTGCGGTGGGCGGAATGCCTATTTGGCTCGATCCGGTGAGCTATCCAAGCGCCGACATGCTTGCGAGTTCATCCGAGAAACAAGGCTTGTTTTATGAATCGCTGTTCGGCGCGCTTGCTCCGAGGCGAAAGGACATAAGCTGGGTCAACATCGTTTCGATGCATGACCCGGCACCCGGCGCGTGCAAGGTCTACGCCGAGAAACAAGGTCAAGCGGCGGACGGGCCATTTGCGGCCTATGTGTGCTCTTGGGGTTTGGCTCTTTCGGCGGGCAGCAAAAAGAGTTCGTGGCAACAAGTGCTTTCGGGGACTGCGGCATTCGCTCAGCCCTGAGCGTGTTGTAGAGTCTCGGTTCGGAAATAAAATCAGCCAACGATAGGGTGAACAATGACGGAAACGCGGACCCAGGGGATGGTCGACACAATCGCTGCCATGCAGGATTTCGCGCTGTATCGCGATCTTTCGTGGGAGGGCACCTTCGAAGACTATTTGCACATTGTCCGCCAAAGTCCTCAGGTGACGCGCAATGCCTTTCAGCGGATGTACGACATGATCATCCGCTACGGCATCGAGGAGTACACCGATAACAAGAAGAAGCTTGTTCGCTACAACTTCTTTAAAGACGAGACGAATGGGGGCGCGGATGCGATTTACGGGCTGGATATTCCGCTGATGCGCCTTGTGCATGTGCTTAAGGCGGCGGCCGAAGGGTACGGCCCGGAAAAGCGTGTGATTTTGCTTCATGGACCGGTGGGTTCGAGCAAGTCCACCATTGCCCGGCTGCTCAAGCGCGGTGTTGAACACTATTCAACGACAAGCGATGGTGCTTTATATACGTTTGAATGGAACCATTTGGATGATGTGGGATTGGCGGGAGGCGATTCGGCTTGTTTTCCCTGTCCGATGCATGAGGAGCCTCTTCGGCTTATTCCACCTCAATGGCGTGCGCGGGCAATCCGCGATTTAGAATTATCGAGCCCGAGATTTACAGTAAAAATCGATGGTGATCTCGATCCTGCCTGCCGATTTATTTTTAATAAGCTGATGGACAAATATGGGGGCGATTGGTCGAAGGTGATGCGCCATATCCGGGTAAGGCGCCTGATTCTTTCAGAAAAAGATCGTATTGGCATCGGCACCTTTCAGCCCAAGGACGAAAAGAATCAGGATTCGACCGAGCTGACGGGCGATATTAATTACCGGAAAATCGCCGAATATGGCTCGGATTCCGATCCGCGCGCATTTAATTTCGATGGTGAATTCAATATTGCCAACCGGGGTATCGTTGAATTCATTGAGGTGCTTAAGCTCGACGTTGCATTTCTTTACGATCTGCTCGGGGCTTCGCAGGAGCATAAAATTAAGCCAAAGAAATTCGCGCAGACGGATATCGACGAAGTGATTATCGGCCACACGAACGAAGCCGAATACAAAAAGCTTCTCAATAACGAGTTTATGGAGGCGCTCCGGGATAGAACCATTAAAATCGATATTCCTTATATTACGAAAGTGTCGGAAGAGATTCGCATTTACGAAAAAGATTTTGGCAAGGACCGGATACGCGGCAAGCATATTGCGCCGCATACGCTTGAAGTAGCGGCGATGTGGGCTGCGCTGACCCGTCTGGACGATCCTAAAAAGCACAATTTAATGCTTGTGCAGAAGATGAAGCTGTACGACGGCAAGGTATTGCCGGGTTATACGCAGGACACGGTGAAAGAGCTGCGCAAAGAGGCGCCCCGCGAAGGGATGGAGGGCATTAGCCCGCGTTATGTGCAGGATAAAATATCCAATGCGCTGGTGAATGATGTGGGGGAGGGGACGATCAATCCGTTTATGGTGATGAGCGAGCTGGAGAAGGGTTTGCGGCATCATTCGCTGATCACGAGCGAGGAGCAGAGAAAGCGCTTTACCGAATGCATCGGCATGGTAAAGCGTGAATACGAAGAAATTGTTAAGAATGAGGTTCAGCGTGCAATTAGCGCGGATGAGGACGCCATTCAAAAGTTGGCGGCGAATTATATCGATGCCATTAAGGCATATACGCTGAAGGAAAAAGTAAAAGATCGTTTTACGAGGGCGGATGTGGAGCCCGATGAGCGCTTGATGCGGTCGGTGGAGGAGAAAATCGATATCCCCGAAAACCGCAAAGATGATTTCCGGCGCGAGATTATGAATTATATTGGTGCGCTTGCGGTGGATGGCAAAAAATTCGAATGGCATACGAATGAGCGGCTGAGGCGTGCTTTGGAATTGAAGCTGTTTGAGGATCAAAAAGACGCCATTAAGCTTCAGACGCTTGTTTCCAGCGTGATCGATAAAGAAACGCAGGAAAAAATCGATATCATTAAGGCGAGGATGATTAAATACTTTGGTTATAACGAGGTATCCGCCAGGGATGTGCTCGATTATGTTGCCAGCATATACGCGCGGGGCGACGCCAAGTAATGAATTAGATCATCAATCCATAACAGCTCCGCTTCCAAAAGCTGATCGTGGGGGGCCGCAAACATCAATTCGCTGCGATTTTATATTCGCACCGCCGTATTTTTTTATGTGATTATTTGCCGAATGAGTGGCCATTTTTTGAGGCATGGGTTAGCGTCGCCTCGTGTCATTCATTCGGGCCTACTCTATTGGATTGCAGCTTCTCATCTGCGCTTTTGCCTTGGGATGCGGTGGATTTCTCGCAGGAGCGAAAACCGCGTACCACGAGGGCAGGTATTTGGAGGCTGCCGAGGACCTGGGTGAGCATGAGCAAGAAGTGCGGGATTTGCCGCCTGAAAGCCAAGCCGAATACGGGCTGTACCGGGGCTTGTCGCTGATTAAGCTTCAGGATTATCAGGGCGCCATGCAGTGGCTGAGCTTCGCTATGGATGTCGAAAAGAAAAATCCCGGCGCGCTCAAGGCCGAACAAAAAGCCGAACTCGAGCAAAATCATCAAAACGTTCAGAAATTGATCGCCGCCCAGACGCAGTAAATATGGCCAATGCGTTGGTGTTGAGCGCGTTTATTGGTTTGCTGATCGGCGCGGATTTAACTGTTGCGGGATAGGCGCGCCACTTCGCGTTCAAGGGATGCGACGGTGCGCTTGAGATCGCGCACTTCATCGGCTGTGGCGAGTCCTAAAAGCTTTGCAAAGGCTTCTTTCTGCTCGGTTGTGAAGCTTGAAACTTTTCCAGGTACGCTGACGGCGGACATCACAAACTTCATGAAACGCTCGTCTTGCATGAGCTTGCCAACTTGAGGATTGGCCGCCAGTTTCATTCCTTCGGCCATCAGTTTTTCTTTGAGACTCATCAGTTGCAAAACCTACCACGCTTTGCGCCGCGGAAAATATCCTTTGATGTATGGCTCGCCAAAGTGTCCTTCCGTCCTGTTTTATGCGGGGCCTTTGTCTTTGGCCCCAGTCCCTGCGAGAGCAAAAACTTGCCCGCTTTTCGCGCATGGATTCAATGGCGTTTTCGTTGCGATTTGAAGCGCATCTGAGTAGCATCAACTAAATTCGCGGTGCGCCGGTTTTGGTTCAAAAACACCGGGGCCGGCGCCCAAAAACAGCATCAAAGTTGCACGAGGGTGAGAGTCTGCCATGGATGTGTCCAACGTTCCTACCGGTGCCGATTCGGGGGCTCCGACCGGTGCTGAGGGCAGCATCCTCGACAAGTACCGCTTGATCGCGGAGCTTGGTCACGGAGGAATGGCTGAGGTTTACCTGGCTGTGGTGAGCGGTCCGGCCGGGTTTAATAAGCTCGTCGTTATCAAGCAGATTCGCGCCGAGCTCGCAGAGGACCCTGAGTTTCTCAACATGTTTTTGGATGAGGCGCGGCTCGCTGCGCGCTTGAGCCATCCAAATGTTGTCCAAACAAATGAGGTTGGGCATGTCAGCAATCGCTACTTCATTGCGATGGAGTATCTCGATGGGCAGCCTCTAAACCGCATTCTTCAGCGCTTTAAGCGCGACAATGTCAATTTTCCGGTTGGGACGCACATCCGAATTCTGATCGACGTGCTCGCCGGTCTGCATCACGCCCACGAGCTCGCCGATTACGATGGAACGCCGCTCGAGGTCGTACACCGCGATGTGTCACCGCATAACGTGTTTGTGACGTATGACGGTCAGATCAAGGTCGTTGATTTTGGCATTGCGAAGGCGATGAATTCGTCTTCTGAAACGCGCGCAGGCGTGATCAAAGGCAAAGTGGCCTATATGTCGCCCGAGCAGGCGCGCGGCGATCGGGTGGACCGGCGATCCGATGTGTTCGCGGTGGGCGTAATGCTGTGGGAGGCGATTACCGGTCAGCGTATTTGGAAGGGGCTGACGGATGTTGCGATGCTCCATCGGATTATCAAGGGTGACATCCCTTCGCCGCGTACGATCAAGGATGAGATTTCCGAGAAGATGGAAGCGGTTTGCATGAAGGCGCTTTCGCCGAACCGCGAGGATCGCTTTGCGACGGCGGCCGATTTTCAGGCTGCGCTCGAGGAACTGCTGAGCGAGATGGGCGAGCGGATTGCGGTGCGCGATATCGGCAAGCTGATCGCGAAGACCTTCGAGCAAGACCGGACGCGGATTAAATCGATCATTGAATCGCAGATTAAAAAGAGCGCGACGAACACGCTGAGCCTGCCTTCCATCGATGTGATGGGCGTTCCGCAGGTTCATACGGGAAATACCCGGCCGTCGCTGCCTGCGCTCTCCAGCACGAGCATTACGCGGTCGGGTCTTGCCTCGGCTTCGGATGGTCCAAGCTCGGTTCGCCGTTCGAAGTCGACGCCGTCCTCGGTTGCGCTTTCGGCGGCGAGCACGCCCGCAGAAGCCAGTTCGCGCAAGGGTATTTTTGTGGTTGCCGGCGCGATTGGCGCGGTTGTTCTGGGCGGGATTGTGTGGCTGTTGACCTTGCCCGGGCCTTCAAAGAATGCGTCTGGCAGCTCGTCTGGAACAACGACCGCTGAAACAGCGGCCCCTTCGCAGACGGTAATGCCGACAGATCCTCAGGCGACGGAGGTTGAAATTAAGGTCAACGTGAACGTCGCCGAGGCGAAGATTTTTATCGACAATAAGCCTGTGATTGGGAATCCATATGCAGGGAAGTTTCCCAAAGACGCGAACCCGCATCAAATAAGGGTCGAAGCGTCGGGTTACGGAACAAAGACACGGACGATTTCCTTCGAGAACAATCTGGCAGTGGAAATTGTGCTCGAGAAACAATCGGATTCGGGGCCGAAAACCAATGTTGGAGGCCCGGCTCCGACAACGACGGAAGATCCGATGAAACCCGGTGGAAAAAAGCCGGGCCGGCAACTGGATTCTTCAAACCCCTACGACACTCAAAATCCAAAGAAATAGCCTGATCAATGCGTGCCAAGAAAAGCCAACTGTTTGCATTTGTCACCGCAATCGGGATCGCTTTTGCCGCTCCGCCCGCCGGTTCTCAGCCCTCAAGCGCTGAGCCCACCAAGGAGGCGCGCGAGGAAGCTGCGAGCCGTTTCCGCAAGGGCTTTGAGCTCTACAAGGAGGGCGACTTCCAGGCCGCGCTTATCGAGTTTCGCAGGGCTTACGAGCTCGCGCCCAATTACAATGTGCTCTATAATATTGGGCAGGTATATTATCAGCTTCAAGACTATGCGAATGCGCTGAATGCCTTCGAAAAGTATCTGTCCGACGGCAAGGATCAGATTCAGGCGAAGCGCAAGGAAGAGGTTCAGCGGGATATCGATAAGCTTCGGGCGCGCATCGCGAACATCGAGGTGACGACGAATGTGCCCGATGTTGAGATTACGCTGGATGATGTTCCGGTGGGTAAAACGCCGCTTGCAAAGCCTTTGGTGGTGAGCGCCGGGCGTCACAAGATCGGGGCTTCGAAGGAAGGTTTTAAGTCGATTACGAAGGTGCTGGAGGTGGCGGGTGCGGATTCGCTGAAGCTTCCTTTGACGCTCGCCGAGGATAAGGTGACGGTGGTTGCTCCTCCGACGGCTTCGACTTCATCCGAGCCGCCTCCGCCTCCTCCTCCAACGGCGTCGGCATCCGCGGCTCCGCCTCCTCCGCCGCCCCGAAGCATTCCTTGGGTGGGCTGGGCGATTACGGGAGCGACCGGTGCGGGCACGCTGATTACGGGTGTGCTTGCGCTTGCGGCAGCCAACGACTTGAAAGAGAAGCGCGAGGGGCCTGGTCAGACAAAGCCCGATTTGGATGCGGCGGCTTCGAAGGTGGGGACGCTGGCGTTGGTGAGCGATATTTTGCTCGGTGCCACGGTCGTTGCGGGCGGGATTTCGCTTTACTTGACGGTGGCGGGCGGCTCGTCCGATGCGTCGGAGCCTGCGGGGGATGAGGCGGCGCCTCCGGGTTCTGGGGAGCCTCCCAAGACGCAGGCGAAGAAGCCTACGGTGCGCATTGGGTTGAATCCGGGTGGGGTGTCGGTGTTCGGCTCCTTTTAAGAGGGCACCTACAGGGCTACTGCGCGCCTCAAATCGTCGGTCGCCCTCCGTCACCGTACAATGACGGCTCCGTCGGGCTCCCTAGCCTTGAGGCGCTCGTTACGCCCTGTAGAATACCCTCTAAGCCAAATTCAAAGGCCGCGCTTCGTGAAAGAGGCGCGGCTTTTTCTTTGGGCGTTTTTGTGCGCAGGGGATTTATTGAACAAATTTAGTTGAATTGGAGGGCATGTCTCCGCATTGCATGTGGATAGCATGCCCCGCCAATTCAGAGAATTTTGATTGAATTGAAGAAAAATTAGAGATTCAAGGGGCACTTCATTGGATCGAGTGTGCCCTCAATTTTATCGGTGCTGAATCGATAGATTTGGCCGCTCAATTCGCCGATTTTAATATTGTTGCTGATATTGGATACGCACCAGATCAAATAATCGGAAGGAGCTTCGCCGGTGGCCGGATCGAAGTTGAGTTCGCCGGAGGCGCCTTCGAAATTGATCGTTCCCATGGCACTCGCGTTTAGAGTGGTGAAAGCCTTGGTGATATCGGCGCCGTTACCCGCCTTGATCGCCGTGCCTTCGCTCATTCGCTTCAGTCCTTCCGCCAGGTTTTTTCCTGATTCGGTCTTGCCGCTCATCGTGGCTGTGGCGAATGCGACCAAATAGGCCGCGTCGTAAGCGCCGGCGGCTCCGAATGTGCCTGGATCGCCTTCGACCGCAAGGTCGGGGAAGGCTGTCGCGTAAGCCGTCTTGAATTGGCCGAACAGAGGTTTGTCGGTGCCGGGAACCGTGCCGCTGATGCGCTGGTTGAGGGTTGGATCGGCGCCGACCGCCGTTGCGAGTTCTTGCACGAGGGCGCCGTCGGAGAAGACGTATTGCGGCTTGTAGGTGGGTTCGGCCCAGTCCTTTTCGATGGAGGTCATGATGGGGGAGGCGGCTTCGTTGAAGCCGATGAAGAAGACGATGTGCGGCTTGTGGGTGAGGACGTTGTTGGCCGCCGTGGCGTAGGAGCCGTCTTCAAATGTGTATTCAAAACGCTTGTATTCGGTGGTTTGGTTGATGGCGGGCGCGCCGTTGAAGACCAAGCTTTCCTGAAGCGCGTTGCCCAGGCCGATGCCGTAGGTGTCGTCGTTGGATACGATGGCGACGCGGATTTTGTCGCCCTGCTGGAGGCCCAGTTTGGTGCGGACGCGGTTTTCGACTTCTACGCTGTATGCCTTGAGCGCCTTGGCTTGGAGGGAATCGGGCGGGGCGGTGCGCCAAAGAAGGCCATCGTCGGGAAGGGTGGTGATGGCGTCGCTGGTGGCGCCGGGCGAAATCATCAGCGTGCCCGCGGGTTTGGCGATTTCGCTCATCAGCTTGATGGTGGTGCCGCTGTAGGCCGCGCCGATGATGGCGGGGAGTTTGAGTTTGTTGGCGAGGTGATCGGCGGCGGCGACGGCACGGGTGTCGTCCAACTGGTCGTCGCATCCGATGAGAATGAATTGGCGGGTGTTGCCGCTTCCAATGGGAGGCAGGCCGTTGGTGTTTTTATCGAAGTCGCGAAGGGCGAGTTTAACGCCGTTTTCAAGCGGTTTGCCGAGGAGGGCGTAGTCGCCGGTCGTCGGGAAAATGGAGCCG
Source organism: uncultured Polyangiaceae bacterium (assembly GCA_964537685.1). Taxonomy (GTDB): domain Bacteria; phylum Myxococcota_A; class Polyangia; order Polyangiales; family Polyangiaceae; genus CAZICM01. The sequence continues at coordinate 37,766 of CAZICM010000023.1, read as the reverse complement.
ACAATCAGAGGGTCGTCCTGGGAGAAGTCCGCGTCGCCGGGATAGATGGTCGTGCATTCGGCGGAGGTCACTTTTTGGCAGGTTTTGCTGCTCTTGATGCAAATGCTTTGAGGATCGGCCGCGGTGCAGTCTGCGTTTTTGGTGCAGCCGCCGACGCTGGTGTCCGACTTGCAAATGAATTCAGCGGTGCATGTGGTGCCGAGGCCCGCGCTGACACAATCCGCGTTGGATTCGCATTGGTGACTATTTTTATCGACAATGAAGGAGCAGGACGGCGTTGTAAGCCCTATGCCGGCGATAGCAGCCAAAAGAAGTCCGGTGCGCACCGCTGCGGCGGGCTTCACCGTGCCCGAAACCAATCCCTCCTGTGTGTTTTTCTTTTGCATTGTCCAGTCCCTCTTACTGCGTTGTTTATCGATCTTGAAAGCGGCCGGCATCATAGCCGTATGCGCGGCAAGCTGCGATGGAAACGCAATCGATCACAAGCGGCATGGAACAAAAATTGAGGTGGTCGCTTTTGGAATATTGCGGGCTTAGGCGCGCGCTCTTGAGCTGAGCCATGCATTGAGCAGCGGCCAAATGGTTCGGGGGGCGTCTTTGCCCATCAGGAGGTCGATATGGCCTTGTGGGAAGACGCGATAGGTTTTGTCGGCGGAACGGCTTTTTTCAAAGGCCGGGGCGACGGATAGGGGAGGGGCGAGGTCGTCGTGTTCGCCCGCGATGATGAGCATGGGGACGTCGAGGGTTTCAAAGCTTTCGGCGAAGCCTGCAAGTCCGCCTAGGCGCGCTCCGGATTGGCGCCACATAGCGGCGTCGAGGAACATGTTCCGCAGGACGGTGATGCTGCCGTAGTCCATGGCGAGCGCCATGTGCTGCTCCAATACAAAAGGCTCCATCGAACGGGGAGAAAAGCCGCGGATGGGCAAGGGGAAGAGCGGGCTTTCCACGAGGGCGCGCGCTAGGCGAATGGCTTCTCCCCAGCCTTTGAGCGCGAGCGCGCCATGGCCAAGCGGCATGGTTTGATCGATGGCCAGCATGAGTTTGCCCAAGATGGTGAGGGGCAATGAGCCGCGGGTGAAGAGATAGGGGCTGCCGATGGTGATGACGCCCGCGGCGAGCGGACCCAGGACGGTGGCTGCGCCGTAGCTGATGAGTCCGCCCAGGGAATGGCCGATGAGAAAGACGGGGCGGGGGCCGGAAATACGCTGGATCTCAGCGACAACGGCGGGAATGTCTTCGCGGGCGAAGTCGCTCACATGGCTTGGCCTTCGGGCGCCGAAATGTCTGGAGCGGCCGTGGCCCCGCAGGTCGAGATTGAACACGTCGAAGCCTGCCCGGGCCAGGAAGTTGGAGATGCTTCGGGCGGGGAGGTGCCATGCGTAGCGGTTCTGGCCGTAACCGTGGATAAGCAATACAGCGGCCTTGGTCGTCTTTTGCGATTCGGCTCGCTTGCGGACCATGGCCAGCGGGATTTGGGCGCCGGAGCTTGATGGAAAACGCAGGAGAACAAGCTCTTTGATGAACGCCCCACGGTCATCGAGATCTACCGCCTGCTCGACTCGTGTCTGGTTCAGGATCATTGCGGATTGCGTCCATGGTACGCATCGGATGGGTTTTTGGTGAATAATCCAAAGTCCTCGTGCGGCGGTTGCTTCGAGGAAGGCGGCAGCGCGCTGTCATCCGCGGTTATCGGAGCTCCGACGTGTATGCGTGAACCTCTTTCCTTGTAGGTGATTTAAATGCCCCGGACGACGATCGTGTGCTTGATGCTTGCGTGCTCGGCGGGTCTGCTCGCCGCGCCCTCTGTGGCCTTCGCGCAAGGTCAAGACAACGAATTCAACAAGAGCGCCGATGATCTGATTGCCTCGGATAAACAAGCGTCGGATGAAAAGCGCATGGGGGACAAAATGCCCGGTGAGAAGACCGGCGAAGGTGCGCCATCCGGTGCTGATCCGATGGATCCGCGGGAAGATCCATCGAAGACGTATTACTTCGTGGGCGCCCGTTTTCGGGACGTGATTATTCCCAAGTTCATCTTCAATATTTTCGCCGACGGCGGCCGTACGGTGAATGTGCCGATGGGCGGCCTTGAGTTCAGTTCACGTAAAAACGGCGTCGAATACGATATCGCGCTGACCTACGCCGACTATTCGATGGACGAGTTTTTGTTCAAGGGGAAGAAGGACGGTGAAGAGGCTTGGGAGACGGTGAAGAGCGATCTGAAGCTGGTGTATGCGACGATCGATCTTCTCTATGAAGTGTGGGCCGATCCTTCGGGGCGCTTTTCGTTTATGGCGGGCGGCGGAATCGGTATTGCGGGCGTGTTCGATGGCCTCTACCGCGCTCAGGTGTACCCCAACGAAGCCAATGCCAATCCGGACAATCCTGATCAATGGCGCAAATGCACGGGCGCTGTCGCAACACCCGTGACGCCGGGCGGTGCGCCGTATTGCGATGCGTCCAACGACCACTATTACAACCAGAGCACGGACACGATTTACGAAGAAGTGAGCTGGGCAAATGGAGGGTCAAAACCCTTTATTTTCCCTTGGATCGGACTTCCTCAACTGAGCTTCCGCTTCAAGCCGATTAAGCAATTGCACTTGCGCGCCGATTTGGGCTTTTCGATTTCCGGATTCTTTTTCGGGTTTGCGGGTGCGTACGGTCTGTAGGCGCTCCGTGTAGCGAGGTTCAATTGTCCTCCGCCCGCTTTGTTCTTCCGCCCCGCTATGAGCTCATCGCGCCGCTTGGAAAAGGGGGCGGAGGCGAAGTGTGGTCTGTCCGCGATCGGATCTCGGGCCGCACAGTCGCGCTGAAGGTGCTCGCCGAGGGGGCCGATGAGCGGGAGGCTCAGTCGCTTGTCCGGGAGGCGGTGGCGCTTTCCGGTGTGGAGGGGCTTGGGCTTCCGCGTGTGTTTCGCTTTGGGAGGCTGTCGGGAAGCGAGCGGGCATATATGGTCCGCGAGCTTGTGGAGGGGGCGAGCCTGGCCGAGCTCATCGCGAGGGGAGCCGGAGCGGGTGTGCTTCTCGGGGCGATTGCCGAGGCGAGCGACAAGCTGACTTTGCTGCACCGCGCGCTGCTTCTGCATGGCGATATCAAGCCGGCCAATATTGTGGTTGGTGAGGATGGCCACGCAACGCTCGTAGATTTGGGGCTGGCCGCGGCTTGGGGAGAAGTGTTGGCGAAGCCTGCGGGGCTGACGCCTAAGTATGCAGCGCCCGAGCTATTTCAGGGGGCCGAGCTGTCGGTGCGGGCCGAGATCTTCGCGCTCGGTGTGGCCTTGAGCGATGTGCTCAAGGCGGTGGAAGAGCAGTTGGACGAGGCAACGCGGGAGGCTTTGTGGGCGGTTGTGCATAAAGCAACAGCCGCTTCGCCGAGCGAGCGTTTTCCAAGCGCGGATGAGCTTGCGAGTGCGCTTCGGAGGGCGGCGCATTTGGGCGATGAATCCGGGCTGTCGCGGCGCGCTCCCTTAGCAGATGCTTCCGAAGGAAGAGCGCTCACGCCCGTGGTGTGGCCGGTCTTGGGGCTTGAGGCGCCGGCCGGCCAGTTGCTTGAGCAGATCGCTCATCTAAGGCCGGGGTCGGGCATTGTTGTGACGGGGCCCCGGGGAGCGGGGCGTACAACGCTGCTGCGCCGCATCGCTTGGTCTCTTGGGATTGAAGGGCAGGCTGTGCTTTGGGTCGAAGCGGCAGAGGTCGAAAACCCTGCGGAGGCTATCGCGCTGGAGCTTTTGGCTACGGAGGGGAGCGATCGGGTTATTGCGCTAATCGACGACGCGGAAAAGCTTTGCTCCGAATGCATTCGGTTACTTCAGGATGTGCGGGAGAAGGGCGGAAAAATAGTGCTCGCGACTTCGGCCGAACATCCTTCGATTCCGCTTGGAGGGCCGACGCTGGAAGTGTTTCAGGTGCCGCCGCTTCCGCCTGAAGTTGCTTATGAGCTCGTGCGCCGCACGGTTCCATCGCTGAGCGATACGGTCATCGCTCACATCGTGGCGAAGGCCCAGGCTTGGCCGGGAACCATCCGTGAGATTGTGAGCAAGCTTTCGGGGCAGCCTGTCGTTTCGGCGTCGGATGTTGATCGGATTTTGGACGAAGAAACGATGGCTCAGCGCGGGTACGAAGACATTCACCGTTTGCTCGATCGCGGTCATTTTGAAGAAGCAGCCGAGGCTCTGGACCGGTACAAAGACGATCGATCGGCTCAGGTTGGTATTGCGCGGGCGAGGCTGTGGACGAACCGGGGGGACACGGGGCGCGCGTTTGCGGAGCTGAAGAAGGTTGAGGAAGAGGCGCTGCGGGGCGGCTCTTTAGCGCTGGCGGCGGCCTTTCTTGTGTACTCATCGCGCGCTCATTTGCGGGCGGGCGACTATGCGGAAGCCGAACGGAATGCGGCCGAAGTGAGTGAGCGGCTGGGTCTTATTCCTCTGGCATCCGCCGGGGAGGAGAGCGATACCGTTTCGCTGGACATCGAGGCCCACGAGCGGAGTTTTGAAGCTCTCTCACCCGAGTTGAAGCGGCTTCTTTCGGATGCGACGGCGATGCGGGGCTTGGCTCAAAGCCTGGCCGGGCGTTCAAAAGACGCGAAGCTTGCGCTTCAGCAGGCCGTGCGCATGGCCAAGAAGATCGGCGAGCCGCGGATTCTTTCGGTGGGGCTCAGTTCACTGGCTTTTGTTCTTCAGCGCGAGAACCAATTGTCCGAGGCGAAGCGAGCCTACGAGGATGCGCTCCATGCCGCAGAGCAGGCCGGAGATGCGGGGAGTGTTGCGACCATTCGCCTGAATCTCGCGACCATTGCCAAACAGCAGGCCGATTTGGCGACTGCGAGCCGGCATCTCGAAGCGGCTGTCGATATGGGCAAGCGCTCCGGGCGTGTTGCAACACTAAGGCAGGCGCTGCTCAATCTCGCGAATTTGGATCTGTATCTAAGCCGCGTGGCCAGAGCCCGGGTTTCGCTGGACGCGCTGGCCGAGCAAAAGGCGGAGCTGCCGCCTCAGTTGCATGCTCAGTTGCTCGCGTTGGAGGCAGAATATGCCGCCCAAACAGGCGATCTCGAGGCTGCCGAGCGTCTATGCGAACAATGCGCGCATGCCTATGAGTCCATCGGCCGCCATGCCGATGCGGCCGAGGCGATGCTCGAGCGCATTCTCTTTGCAGCGGCCCGTCCAAACGCGAATGGCGCGACACTTACGGCGGCCGTGCGCAAGGCAGAGCAGAGCCTGTCGGGCACGATGGCGCATAAGGCGCTGTACGCGCTGGCCCAGGGGAAGGCGGCGGCGATTTCGGGAAACGAAAATCTCGCGAAAGATGCCTACAACGAGGCTCTGGAGGCAGCCCGGGATAGCGGCCCGCGGGATCTGATTTGGCGGGCGCTGGAAGCGAGGGCCGAGCTGTATTCGCATTTGGGGCAATCGCTGAAGGCCCGCCGCGATAGGGAAGAAGCGCTGGCTGTGCTCGAGGAAATTGCCTCCCGGCTTCCCAGGGATCTGAGAGAGGTGTTTTGGAACGATCCCCGGCGGCGGACCATTCGTTCGTCGGGATTAAGTGAATTGGGGGCGGGCACGACGGTGCATATCAACACCGTGAGCGAGGACAGGCTGGCGCGCGTGTTGGAAATCAATCGCGCCATCGCAGGTGAAGTCGATTTGCCCCGGCTGCTCGAAAAAGTGACAGATCACGCGATTGCTCTTCTTCATGCGGAGCGGGGTTCGGTGATCTTGCGCAGCGGATACACGGCCCGATCCACCATCGCGCCCGCGGCTGCATCGGCACGGGCGCATCAAGATCTGTCGGTATATGCCTCGCGCGATCAAAGCGGCAACGATCCTCACGCGAGCTTTTCCCATTCGATAGCGGAGAAAGTCATCCAAAGCGGTGAGCCGATTGTCACGACCAACGTGAACGAAGACATGCGTATGCGCGAGTACGTATCGGTGCACCGGCTGATGCTTCAGTCGATTGCATGTGTGCCGATTCGGGCGCGGAGCGGCGATGTGATTGGTGCGCTGTATCTAGAGACGAGGATGAAGGCCGCGTCGGGATTCGCGGAAGAGCTGTCCACGCTGCTCGCGCTTTCCGACCAAGTGGCCATTGCCATCGAAACCGCGCGTTTGGTCGGTGAAAACGAACGCAGGGCGCGCGAGCTCGAACTGGCCAACAACGAGCTGCTGGCGGCACGCAATAAACTGGAAGAGCTGTTGGGCCACCGCACCGAACAGCTCGCCGCGACAAAGCGCGATCTGAAAAATGCCCGGGCGGTGCTGCGCGGCCACTTTGGATATGAAGGCTTGTGCGGCACAAGCGTTGCGATGCGCCGGGTGTACGCGCTGATCGATCGCATCAAGGACACCGACGTGCCGGTGTTGATTACGGGCGAAAGCGGCACGGGCAAGGAAATGGTGGCCCGCGCGATTCACAACGCAGGTCCGCGGGCCCGCAAGCCTTTTGTGGGCATCAATTGCGGAGCGATTCCCGAACATTTGCTTGAAAGCGAGCTGTTCGGGCATGTGCGCGGCGCGTTTACCGGGGCCGATCGGGAGCGGAAAGGGCTTCTGCGCGAGGCGACGGAAGGCACGATTTTGCTCGATGAGATTGGAGAGATGCCTCAGAAGATGCAGGCCGGACTGCTTCGCGTGCTGCAGGAGAAAGTGGTTCGTCCAGTGGGCGGAAACCGGGAAGAGCCCGTAGGCACCCGCATCATTGCGGCCACTCACCGCGATTTGTCGCGCATGGTTGCCGATTCGCTATTCCGGGAAGACCTCTACTACCGTTTGCATGTGATCGAGATTCGTGTTCCGCCGCTTCGGGAGCGCATCGAGGACATTCCGATCTTGATCGATCATTTTTTGAGATTGTTCGCGGCCCGCTACAACCGGGACCGGCGCATCGTGTCGCGCGCCGCGCTGAAAAAGCTGATGGCCTATAGCTGGCCCGGCAATGTGCGGCAGTTGGAGAATGTGCTGCTCAATGCATGGGTTTTGTCCGATGCGCCCGAGTTGGATGAGTTCGAGCTGCCCGAGCCTACGGCGCGCCATCCTGCGGCGGGGCGCGATCGCGATCGCGATGAAGATTCGCCGCGGCGGCCTGTTCAAACATCGCTGGATGCGCACCGCGCGGATGAACGTGAGCGTATTTTAGAAGCGCTGACGAGTTGCAATTGGAACAGGGTGAAGGCAGCGCAGATGGTTGGTTTGCCCAGGCGCACGTTTTATCGGCGTCTCAAGGAGTACGGGATTCAATGAATGACGCATCAAACCTTTCGGTCTTGATTGACGGCGTGCCGGTGCCCGCCGCCGAAGCCCGCGCCTTATGGCTTCGCTTCAGCGAACACATGGATACGCATAAAGGCGATATGGACGGTTTTGCAAAGCTCAATGGCTATGTGAGCGTGCGCCCTCAAGCTCAAGGAGGGAAAGCCGTTCTGGTCATCAAAACCCCTGCCGCTCCAAAACAAAAATCGTCTCAAAAGCCTTCGAAAAAAGGCTCCCGCTGAAATTTAAATGCCGTGCTGGCGCAGCTTCTTATGAAGCCCTTCCCGCGTGATGCCCAGCGCCTTGGCCGCATTGGTCTTGTTGTTGTTGTGTTCGCGCAGCGCCTCTAACAGGAAGAACTTCTCGACCGCATCCATCATGTCTTTCAGGGTGCCCTTCACCGTTCCCGCCCTCATCACCAAGCCTTCTACTTGCCGGATGCGCGGCGACAAAAGCTCCGGTGTAACAAAAGCTCCAGGCTCCACCTGAATGACCAGCCGCTGCACTTCGTTCTGAAGCTCGCGCACATTCCCGGGCCAGTTGTAGGCCACCATCAATTCCATGGCCTGCTGTCCAAAACCGCCCACGGGTTTGCTCAGCTCTTCCGCGTAGCGCTGCAAAAAATGCGACGCGAGCAGCGGTATATCCTCGCGCCGCTCCCGCAGAGGCGGAAGCCGGATGGGGAACACCTTCAGCCGGTAGTACAAATCCTCGCGAAAGCGCCCTTTGGCCACTTCTTCCTCGAGGGTCCGGTTGGTCGCGGCGACGATGCGCACGTTCACATGCTTGGCGCTCGTCGAGCCCACAGGCCGGATCTCTCCCTCTTGAAGCGCGCGGAGCAGCTTGGATTGAAGCGAAAGCGGCGTTTCGGTGATCTCGTCCAAAAAGAGCGTCCCGCCGTCCGCGATTTCAAACAGGCCCTTCTTTTCTTCGACCGCGCCTGTAAACGAGCCTTTTTTATGGCCGAAGAGCTCGCTTTCCAGGAGGCTCTCCGCAAGCGCCGCGCAGTTCTGAGCCACAAACAGCTTGTCCCGCCGCCGCGATCGATAGTGCACCGCCGCTGCGATGAGCTCTTTGCCCGTGCCGGTTTCTCCTTCGATCAGCACCGTCACGCGCGTGTCGACCACCTTGTCGAGCTGTTCGATCACCCGCCGCATCGCCGTGCTTGTGCCGATGATTTCGACTTCTTTCCCGCCGCCGCGCCTCTTTTCTTCGCGCCCTTTTAAAAAACTATTTTCTTTCTGCAGCCGCTCCTCCGCGGCCGACAGCCTTTTGATAAGCCGCGCATTGGCGACGGCGAGCGATGCATTTGCCGCGAGCAACAGCAAAATCTCCACATCCCGGGGCTTGAGCATGCCCGGCGCGTTGCGGTTATCGGTCTGGAGAACACCGATAATCTCTTCGCCCTTCCACAGGGGAATCCCCACCGTGCTCCGGATGGACGCGCCCATTAGCGACTCGCTGTTCCCCACTTCCGATGGAGCGTCCGCCGCGAGTACAGCCGCGCGCTCCTTGATGACTTTGCGGTACACGCTTCGTGTGATGGCGACCGGCCCTGGAGGAGGGCCGGCCTGGCCATTGTCGAGCCGTACCCGCGTAAGCACGGGAACGTAGGCAGCCGCCGCAGCATCCGGCACTTGTTCATCGTCGCGCAGAACCACCGTTGCGTGCGTTGCGGCGGGCACCAATTGAAAGACCGCATCCAGCACTTCCACAAGAACGCGCTCGAGATCGGTTGCGGCGCCTATTCGCTTTTGCGCCGAATACAGCGCCGAAAGAGCATTGGGATCCCGCTCGATTTGGGCCGCCGTCGGTTCGAGCTCGTCGAGGCGCTTCATCGACACGACATGCGTTCGATCTTGATCCTCGACGAGCGCTACTTGAATAGCGACGACAGCATCGCCCGTGCCGAGCTCGATCACATCGCCCGACTCGAGCTCCACCGCTTGAAAATCCCCCGAGAGGCGCTGATGCTGTTCTCCCCGCACCAACGTCGTGCCGTTCGTCGAGCGCAGGTCATGCAGGATGCACCTGCCCAGCGACTGAACAATCCTCGCGTGTTCGCCGGACACATGGCTATCGGTGAGCACGATATGATTGGAGGGCGCGCGTCCAATCGACACAATTTCGCCGGCGAGCTCATAAACACGCCCGGCCGAAATTCCTTGCGTAATGGTGAGAACAAGCATGGAGCGGGCACCTCGGGGGAAGTGGGTGCCGGATAATAAGAGATCGATTACTGCGCGCGCGCGTTCAAACGATAAATGACGGTCTTAAAGGGCGCGTTGCCCGCCATTTTAAGCTGATCGCGCTTTTCTTCCGCTTCATCGACAATGGCTTGCAGCTTCTTGGCGATGTCGGGATCGCCCTTGGGCGACAGGTGATCGATGACCGTAACCGACACAAAGCGAATGGCCGCATTGGTGACCTTCGGATAGGCATCGATAATCTTCTGCCGCACATCCGGGCTGCCGAGCACGCCGAGCATATAGGCCGCCTTGATGCCCTTGAACTGAGAGTCCTTCTCCTGATTGGCCGGATCGCTCATCGCCTTCAGGTAACAAGCCGCGTCTTCTTTGCACTCATTCGCGAGGTCCTTGGCGAGCTTGAATTCCTTCTCCAAGCCCTTGCCCAAAATGCTCGGCTTGCCATCGGCGCCCGTGGACTTGAGGTTGTACAGCTTCTCCACGTCAGCCACTTGATCGGCCTTCATCAGCTTCGCCGCCGCCGAAAGAGCCGCCTCGCGAACAGGCGTCAAATCGGCTTCCTCGCCCTTCGCATCCAGCGATGTCTTTACGATCCACGGAACGAAATTGGCATCGAAGAATTGCGTCGCTGCCTCGAGCAGCGCTTCCTTCGCGCCTTGTCCAGGCGGAATCGACGCGGTCAAGCTCGTCTTTTCGTACGCCTCTTGGAAGGCTTTCTTCGTCGCGTCGTTCTTGGGCACCTTCGAAAGCTCGCGCGCGATGATCGACCTGGCCGTGTCATCGGCCTTGCCAATTACCTCGAGGAGCGGCGCCGCCGTTTCCTCGCGTCCAATCGTCGCCAGTACAAGCGCGGCCGTATTCACATAGGCGCTCGCGGCCGCCTTCTGAGCCTCTGCCGAAGGCTTGTCGCCCGCGCCCGCAGCCTTCAGCGTTTCAATCTTTGAATACTCGACCAGATCTTTATTTTCGCCCTTCAAGAGCGCAATTGTCGGCGCAATCGCGGGCTTGCCGATTTTAACCAGCGCCAAAATCGCCGTCGCGCCTGCATCCGCCTTGGCCGGCGAAAGCATCATTTTGAGCAGCGGAGTGACGGCCTTCTCGCTCTTGGCCATACCTAGAATCTGCGCCGACGTGATTTGCCAGACCAGCTCATCCTTGAGCGTGGGAATGTCTTTGGGATCGTTGATCGGACGCCCGATGCGCTCCAAAAGCTGCGATTCCCAGCCCTGTGCGATCGTCATGTCCGTCTCGGCCAGCGCGATCATCGCCTCGCTCACATCGCGGTACACCTGGCCGCCCTTGGGCTTTGATGCCTTGAGTTTTAGAAAAACATCGATGAGCGGGCCCGCGGCCGTCTTCATCTTCATCGCGCCCACGGCCCGCACCACCCAGCGGATGTCTTCCTCCGTGCCTTCCGGCTTGTAATCCTTCAGCACCTTCAAGAGACAGGCTTCCGCGCGGGTATCGCGCGCATCGGCCAAAAACTTCACCAGCTTCGACTGCGTCTTCTCGTCCAGATCGCCGTTGATGCAGGTCTGGGTCATCGGCTCGATAATCGTGTCGAGCAAAGGCTTTACGGATGGGCCGTTGCGATCCTTGTTATCGCGCGTCATGGCGTCTTCGAAGAACTGAATCAGACGCTGAACAGCACCAGGGCGCGTGGCCGGATCAGAAAGCTTCTTGACGTGCGTGCTGGGGTCATTCTCATCGGCGCAGCCCACGAGGGCTCCCGTGGAAAGCATCACCGTGGCGGCGGCGGGCGCCCCGAGCAGCAGTGATCCAAGAAGCGGGGCAATTCGGTGTGCGTTGCGGAACATCATCTCGTCTTCCTCCGAAGATCTCTTGTGCAGGGGCCGGCTTGCGGAATCGCCATAACTTTGGGCGTGTTCCCGAAGCCTAATGCCCTCCAACGCATGCGTGAACAGCCCCCGCACGCGCGCGCCGACGGTATTCCGCAATAGGGCTTTTTGTCAACGAATGCGCGACGGTTTTAGCGAGGCGCCGACGGCCCATGAAAAGATCCGTTCCGGGAGCAGATAGCGCAGCGCGAGCAATGCTTTTGCGTCCGTACCTACCGGTGTCCGAAAGGGAGGCCGGCGCTTTGTAAGCAATTTTATGAGTGTTTTGGCGACCAGCTCGGGCGGCGGCGCACGTTTAGCGCCCTTCATCACGAGGGCTTCGACATGCGCCGTGACCCCAGCGTACGGCCCTTCTTTGTTTTCGAGCTCGGCGCGCCGTAAATTCTCGTAAAAAATAGGCGTTTTAATCATACCGGGCTCGATCAGGCACACCTGGATACCAAAGGGCTCCATTTCGGCCCGCAGACCTTCGCTAAAGCCCTCCACCGCATGTTTGGTGGCCGCGTAGGTTGAAGTCAGCGCAAACGCCATGCGCCCTGAAATGCTTGAGATATTGACGATGCGGCCTTTTCCTTGCGCACGCATCAAGGGCAAGAGCGCGCGCGTGACCGCGAACAGGCCAAAGACATTGGTTTCAAATTGGTTTCGCACCTGAGCATCCGACTGTTCTTCAAAGGCGCCGCCCACGGAAATGCCCGCATTGTTGACCAACCCGAAAGGCGTTCCATAGCGGCTGGTCAATTCTTTCAATTTGCTGTTAATATCGGAAGAGGTGACATCCAGCGCTTCGGCAAACAGATTTGCGCTTGCGTTTCGCTGGGCCGCGGCTTGAAGAAGAGCGTCTTTTTTCGATAGATCGCGCATTGTCGCGACCACCCTGAAGCCGGCGGCCGCGCATTCAACGGCGCATGCGAGCCCAATTCCACTGGATGTTCCCGTAATAAAAACCAATTCACCCGCCAAGGCTTGGGCTCCTTTTCTTAAATCGATTGAATAAATTAAATAAAATTAAATAAAATTATAAACCTATCCGATAATCATGGATTCTCCCAGCAGCTTGCCTTCTTTAAATCGCCTTAAATTCCAGCGGGAAAACAAAGGCAAATCGCTTTGCTCCGCAATGTGCTGGGCGATGAGCTTTCCCATGACGGGCGCCATCATAAAACCGTGCCCCATAAAACCCGAGGCTTGATAAAACTCGTCGACTTCATCCACATGGCCCACGATAGGATTGGCGTCGGGCGTTAAATCGTAACAGCCCGCCCACTGCCGGAGCACCTTTACACGCCCCAATATCGGACACGTATTCAAGAGAGCCTTGCCGTACAGCCCCAAAAACTTGTGGGACGAATCCATGTTCAGGCCATCGGGCACATCGTGATTGGAAATTCCGCCCACGATTTCACCGCGCATGGATTGAGAAAAATACAGGCCATTCGATAAATCGGCGACCAGCGGACCCAAGAACAATTTTAAAGGCTCGGTCGAGCAAATCTCATGGCGGTGCGCTTTGTTGGGCAGTTCCACGCCGAGCATCCGCGCAATCTCGGGACTCCACGCACCCGCCGCGTTCACGACCCGCTGTGTCCGAATTTCGCCCTGCGCCGTCACGACCGCGTCGATGCGGCGCCCCGTCGTCTGAAAGCCCAAGACCTCGTTAAACGGCACAATTTCCACGCCGAGCTTCTGGGCTCCATGCGCATAACCCCATACAAATGGCCAGGGAAACACCACTCCATCCTCGGGATTGAAACACGCCGCGATAACGCCTTCCGTCGACAGCTCGGGCACGATGCGCTGAGCCTGCCGGGGCGAAAGCATTTCCGTCATCAGGCCGCACTCCCGCTGCACAGCCACACTCTTTTCAAGCCGTTCGCGCCCTTCTTCGCTGCGCACCAAAAACAAATAACCGCCTTGCCGGAACCACACATTGATAGAGAGCTCCGCCGCGAACTGCTGACAAATCCGGATGCTCTCGCGCATCAGCAGGATATTGCCTTCGCTTGAAAACTGAGCCCGCACCCCGCCGCCGTTCCGCCCGCTCGCCCCGCCGCACAAATAGCCCTTATCGACGACGATCACATTCTGGATGCCGTGATTGCGCGCGAGGTTGTACGCAATCGACAGCCCCATAATTCCCGCCCCAATCACCACCACATCCGCGCTCGGTCTCATTCGCAGGCGAGCGTAGTCGTAAGCGGACAAGGCCGCTATGCTCAGCGCATGCCGATGTTCAGCAAGGCTTTTATCGTTCCCTTTTGCTGTCTGCCGCTGTTGGCTGCGGCTTGTGGTTCCGCGCCTCGTTCAGCTTCTGGCCCAGCGCCCGCCGCGTCTTCCAATTCAGCTTCCAATTCAGCCTCCCCAGCGGTGTTGAGCCCCGCCCAGCCCGAGCCGGCACCAAAACAGGTGGCCGCGGCTCAGGACGCTCCAGACCCACGAAAAGACCCGAATGCCGTGGCGGCTCAGGCGAGCGATACAGGACACACCGAAGGCTCGTGCACCAATCCTGCCCCCCCTCCTCCTCGCCGCAAGGGTGGTTCTTTAATTGTTGAATCACCCCCTCGCAAGATAACGCGCTCCTTTGCCGGCCGCATGAGATCGCATATTGACGGTGCACTTTCGGCCAGGACGGACCGGTTTTGGGTGGGACCGGATGTGCCTTCATTTATTCCGATTACCGTTGGAACTTTAGAGTTATTTATTCTCGACCCGGTGGTTATCGACAATCCAGATAGTACGCCCGCGCCCGATGGTTTTTTGGCTTATTATCGCGATCCTTACGATGCTTCCAGTTGTGGACTGGGAGGGAATACCAATTGCGCGGTTGGGGCGGCTCTCTACCACTGCTCGGGCAAGCTGTTATGGGTGCATCATTTTAAAAATTTCATGAGCAAGCCCACGCATTTAGAAGTGCAGGATGTGCGTTACGATAGGGGTGTATTGTATTTTAACGAAGCCTGTCAATCGTATTCAAAAGAGGCGGGAGGGCAATGTTCGGCATTGATAGCGGTCGATCCCAAAGAGAAAAAAGTGCTATGGCGGACCAAGCCTTTGATATCGAACAACCGGTTTTTGGTTCATAAAAAATACATTATCACGGGCTATGGTTTTACGGCGGAGCCCGATTTTTTGTATGTGATCCGGAAGAGCGATGGTTCGGTTGTTCAAAAGATTTCCGTGCCGACCAGCCACGAGGAATTCAAGCTGGAGGGGGATCGGCTGACGGTATCGATTTATGGGGATAAGTTATTGCTATATAGGCTGGATGGCTTTGAGGGCGACAAGCCCAAGCTGGTGAGATTGCCCGATCCTCCGCCGGCTCCTGTGCCATCGTCTCCGGGAATACTGGGGACAAGAAATTTGCATGGGTTTTAGCGTTCCGAGGGCTGTGAAATGCATCTAGGGCAATGGGGGCGTTGTGCCTTGCTTTTCGCCGCAACGCTCGCGGCCTGCGCATCTCCAAAAGTGGGGGAATTCCGAAGCGCACCTTATCGATTCAGTCCTTCTCGTCCCGGCATTTCCCGGCGCGTTCTTTCTTATTGTATCGGTGAAACCCCCGAGTCCACGGTATTGGGGGCACTTGTTCCCAAAGATCCCCCAGGAAATGCAATCCAAGTTCGAGATTTGGAGCTGGGAACAGGAATGCACTGCGCTTTAAGCCGTGAATCCAGCGTTCTGTGCTGGGGATCGATGGGCTTTGACGAACGTTCAGTCGCGTATTCCGGCGAAGCTCCGAAGTCTGGGCATTCAACATGCCTTCAAGATGTCGAAAGCATTGCGACAGGGTACGGTCATGCATGCGCGGTTCTCTCCGATCGTTCGGTGCGCTGCTGGGGAGATAATAAAATGGCCCAGTTGGGTGTGCCTGCCGGGGGAGGTGGTTTGGGGGTGTTTAGGCCCGAGATTACCGATGTCCAAAAGGTCGTGCTTGGGACAGGCCATACATGCGCCCTGGATAGGCAAGGTTCGGTTTATTGCTGGGGGTTACAGAGCCGAGGAATATTGGGGGATACACCCGCAGAAGATGCCTGTCAGGGCGATAACGAAAACAAATGCAGGGCAAAACCCATGGCAATCCCAGGGATTCGAGATGCCATGGATATCGTCGCCGGCAATATGCACACATGTGTGCGAACCCGCGGGGGCAGGGTGCTGTGCTGGGGGAATAATTATTATGGTTTTCTTGGAAATCACGGGACCAAGGATAGTGCACGGCCTGTAGAAGTGGAAGAAGCGAAGGGAGCGACAGCATTGGCGGCGGGGACGCAACACACCTGCGCGTTGCTTCCCAGCCGGAGGGTTTTGTGCTGGGGCGGGAATGGGAGCATGCAACTTGGACGTGAAACGCAGCGAATGTGCAGCCTATTTATGGTGATTGGCGATCCGCACTCCTGTGATCCTTGGCCGGATTTTGTGCCTGATTTAGAGGGAGTGCGGGCCATTGATGCCGAAGGGCTAAGCACATGCGCGCTTCGGGTGGATGGAACAGTATGGTGCTGGGGGGTTGTTCAAGGTGATGAAGAGCCGCCTTATGGGTGGGCCAATAGTGTTCCATCGGCGATAGAAGGTGTGCATGATGCTACCGCAATTCGGGTGGGACATGCTCAGATATGCGTGGAGCGAGGTGAACAGGGCTGGTATTGTTTTGGCCGGGAGTTTACTCCGCCGGAATTAAACCGGGGACCCCGGCCCTCCAGTGTATTTGGGTCGAAGCTTCTGGTGGAGAAACAGCCATGAAGCACCTGGCCATAGCCATCATGAGTATTTGTATGATGCTACCACTTCTTCACTGTGCCACGCTTGAATCGGCAAAAATCGAGCATTTATCGCCTTTTGCCGGGCGTGGTCCCTGCGATTCTCGAAATGGTCCATGCCCCCCGCGTTCTTTAAGGGCGGAGCTGACATGGGATACGCCTGGAGCGGATTTGGATTTGCATTGCGTGATGGATGAAGATCCGCGGGAAGCCGCTGCGGGCCGATGGTTTTCAATCGCCGATGCATTCTACCGGGTGCCGGAACCTCGCGAGGTTTTTGGGGGGAATCGGCATCATTTGGGCGATGTGGAAGACGCACCGGGTACCGAGGCGATGATGGCCGAACCTGCGGATATATCGAGAGCTTACACATTTGGGGTACATTTTCATACAACGTATCGAGCCGAGGTACATCAGGCGAGGGCAACGCTTCGCATCTTTTGCGATCGGCTTGAGGTAGCGCGTTATTCCCGAACCCTGAGCGCGTCGGGACTCGGCGATCTTGAGCACGATTTTTGGAGAGTTGCCGGCGTTGTGATGAATCCAACCCTCGGGTGCGATATAAAAGATATCGATCAAGTCATGCCCGCGGCCGCCGTTCATTCGTCGATTGAGAAAAAGGATGATTGAGAAGTTGCGTTCTGCGATATTATTATTTAACGCGAATATCCACCAAGGCTGTCCAATCGTTGCGTTCATCGGAGCTTAAAAAGCGAACCCGGAACTCCTCTTCCTGACGGCCTGTACCGAGTATAATGAGTCCCGCTCCCACCAGGGCATCGTCGGGGCAAGCATCCCGCAGGTCGACTCCATCATCGACCACGCCTATCGAGCATTGATACGGAAGGGAGGGCAGGGGCATGGAATGCATCTCTACAACCGCCATCGGCGAAGGCATGGTATCGTCTAAACGCCACATTCTCCAATGTTTTGCCTCGCCTAAATGGGCATATACCCGCTGAATATCCTTGCCCGAGTCTTCCTCGAGGGCCAAGAGAAGCACGGCCAGGCGCGCGCGCAATTCGGCCCGGGCATTGGCGATTAAGGCTTCGGTTGGCTGGAGATTCAGGATAGTTGTGGGGAATGTTCCTGCTGAAACCGAAAAACGAACCAGGGTTCGCCCCAGGGGATGGGCTTGATCACCGTCGAGAAGAAAGGCAGACAAGGCTACAATCGGTTCGGGAACGCCTCTGAGGATACCATCATAACCCCGGACAAGTTCTAGGCTTTTTACCGCGATCCTCAGCCGGAATGGCCGGATGGGATCGCTGGGTTCGGCTCTTGTGGGTTCGTCAATTGCAGGGGGGGCTGGGTCGCTTTGGGGCTTTTTGGGCGGATGGGCGGTCGTCTTAGGCGGTCTTGGATACTTCTGCGGTTTCTTTTTGCGGCGGCGTCCCATAATAGAGCAGTCTTCAGCTCTTGGGCTTTACGATGATGGTACAGGTAATATCGGCTTTGGGAGCGCCTTCAATAAACGTCACTTCGTATCGTTTTCCTTTAGCAACTTTGCTCTTGCAGATACCTTCCACCAGGCCCCATTCAAAGTGTTTGGGATAGGGAGTTCCACAGCGTACTACAATCGTGTTGCCGGTTTCCCGAGATGTGAGATAGTGACCGACATTCCCCCGGTGATTGAGATAGTAGATTCGATCGAGGCCGGCCAAGATAGCTTCAACGCTATCGTACATCGGTGGGAATTCTGCGTTTTCCACGATATGCATGCCCACTTGCCGAACCGTTTGCGTGCCTACATGGTCCTGAATTTCTCGCAGGATTTCAAGCCACTTCTGGACCAAGACAAAATTGCCCGGTTCAAGTTTGGAGGGGTCAAGCTGATGTCGTTTTGCGATAAGCTGACCAAAGGCGGGGGTAAGCTTAAATGCATCAAACGTGGCGCGTACATTTGCAGCTCGGACCAAGGCGCGCGGGTCTGGGCAAACGAACTCCATTACGACCCTCGTGGAGTAGTGAAACGCAGTACTAGGCAGACATTCGGTGGCTCGCCGAACATCAAACAGCTCATGTCCCGCCCCAAGGAAATGTGAGTTGGCATCAAGGCGATGCTGGCCGCACGACGGTGCGGTCAACCCGATTGATGAACGTAGGGGTTACTGTACCCGAAAGATGATGAAGCGGAAAAGATATGATCGCTAAAAATGAAGGCCGGCGGCGGCGGCGAGGGCGCTTGCGTGGAGTTTTTGGTTGGATGCCGCGATGCCTTTGCGCACGACGAGATCGGGGTTCCGGTAGTTGTGAGCGGCGCCGGATAAATCGGTGAATTGTCCGCCGGCCGCTTGCAAGATCGCTTCAGGTGCGCAGATATCCCATAGTTTGGCGCCTCCGCTGCCGTGGAGATAGAGGTCGGCCTCGCCCGTTGCGATGCGCGAGACTTTAACGCCGACCGAGCCGCAAGGGATGAGCGATGTGGTGCCCAGGCGCTGCGCTACGGTGTCCACAAAGGCCGGACGGTGCGAGCGCGAGACCAGCATGCGGGTATGCGCGGGGCTGTTTTGGGCCGAAACGAAGATGTTGCGCGCGCTTCCATCGGCCTCTTCAAGGATGGCGCTGCCGGGAACAGATGCCCGGCCGTAAATCGCCCGCGACGTGGCAGGCATCACGATAGCGCCCAACTCGGCGCGGCCTCGCTGCGCAAGGCCAATCATGACCGCGAACTCGCCATTGCGGTCGATGAACTCTTTTGTTCCGTCGAGAGGATCGACGAAGAAAACGCGTTCGTGATGTTCGCTGCTCCAAGGCGATCCGTTCGCTCCTCCGAGCATCGCGTCGGCGCTTTCTTCGGCCACGATGAGCTCGCCGGGAAAGGATTTTTGTAGGTGCGCGACGATGAGTTCGTTGGCTTCGCGATCGGCGCGCGTGACCGGATCGTTTGGGCCTTTAAGCTCGACTTCGATCTCGGTCGTGTAGATGCCGAGAACAAGTTCAGCGGCTTTTCGGGCGATTGAAACGAGCTCTTTGAGGTCTGCGTCCGGGGATTTTGTCATGGGTGTGCCCGTTTCTATCCCAGAAGGCCCATGGCTTTTAGGCGCGTGGACAGATCGGCGAGCACCGTGTCGCGAAGGTAAGGCGGGCCCTGGCCTGCTTCCCGGACAAGCTGCTCAAGCTGGGCGACGGAGCGGGGGCCGAGCACGGCCGAGGAGACCAATTGATTCGACAGCGCAAAGCGAAGGGCGAGGGCGCGCAGGGTTGGGATTTGTTCTTCGGGCTTGATGGACGAGATGGCAGAGCCCACGAGCGGGCGCAGCGTATCAAGCTGTTTTAGCCTGTATTTCAGCTCATCCGGCGTCCACCGATCGGCTCTGTGATCGCCCTCGTAAAACTCGCGGTCGCCCGTCCATTGGCCTGTGAGCAAGCCATGCGCGAGAACGGAGCGGACGAGTACGCCTGCGCCTGTTTCCGCGAGATCGCTGGCCAATTCATGAAGATCGCGGGCGACAAACAGGTTGTAGGGCAGCTCGATGACTTGGGCTCCGCTGAGCAGCGCGGCTTGAGCGACTTCCACCGAGCCCGCGCTCACGCCCCAGGCGTCGATGCGTTTTTGGCTTTTCAGTTCTTCCATCACATTGACGGCGTGGCCGTCGCCCAGCGCGGAAAGCGATGGATTATGCAAGAGCACGATGTCGATTTTGGATCGCCCGAGCCGCTTTTCAGAGCGCTCGAAGGCGTCTTGCATGTAGCCGGTGGTAAAGCGTTTGCGCGGCGGTTTGGCTTCGAGATCGGTGCCTATTTTGGTGACGACGCGAACGCCTTCTTTAGGCAGGCGCTGGCCGAGTTTGGTTTCCATCGCGCCGCTGCCGTACACATCCGCGGTGTCAAAGAGCGTGATTCCCAAGGCCAGGGCGCGATCGATCGTGCGATCGGCCTCGGCATCGATCATTGCGCCGTAGCCATCGCCGGACAGGCCCCAAGTGCCGAGACAGAGCTCCGAGACATCGATGCCGGTTTGGCCAAGGGGACGGGTTCGCACGGCGCCGATTTACAGCACAAGTCAGGGGCGGGAAGGAAGAGCGTAAAACCAGTAGTGGAATGAATGAAAGCCTTGTCCAGTGACGGATTCCACCAAGATTGGCGTGCTTTGTGCGCAGCGGTCCGCGGGGATTTCAAGGCTTCTTTCGACCCAGTGTCCTTGGGAAATAGGCAGTTCTCCAAGGCTTTGGCTTCCTGCCCAGACGCGCACTTGCATGTCTTTTTCAGCGGCGATCCGCATGATCATCAGGGCTGGCCGGCTGGGATCGAGCCGAGCGATAAAGGCATCCTTGAGGCGGTTAAATCGTCCGCCGTCGGCAATATCGTTTTGTTCTGTTTCCGCGCTGCCGAAAGGGGATTCAGGCCAAGGCAAGGGTGGAGATTTCATCCATGCGCGGCAATCCACATCAAAGGCAAAAAGTCGCGGATAGCCGTGTTCGGCCTCTGACTCGAGATCGGCGATATCCACGCGATCGAGCAGTTTGTTCTGGGCTGCTTCAGGCACGCGCATAACGGGCCGCTCGCCGCTTCCCAGCAGGTTGTAATCGGCTTCGTAGGCCACCATGGTCGGCGACCCCAAGATGCTTTGATCGGTCACCGTTGCCCGCGTGAGTTCGGCTCCGAGCACAGAAGGACATGCCATCCAATCGGGGTACACGACGAAGTGAGTCGGCCTTTTTTCTGCGGGCATCCGCTCATAATGCTCAAAGCGCGATCCCGCTCCCGCGACCCAATACGGAGCTTCGCCTTCCGTCGTTAGTCCGACCACATCAAAGGTGGTGCGCTCGCTCATGTACGCGAGGGCGCCTGTGTCATTCACGCCGATGGTTGCGTCTTGCGGAAGGTGTTCGCGGGCCCAGCGCGCGAGCGTTACCTGCTGGCGCGAGATGGCCATCGCCGATTGAGCGAGGTCTGAAATGCTCCATGGAAGGCGTGAAATAAAGGCTCCCGCAAACAGGCCCGCGATGATTGGAGCGAGGGGGCGAAGCATGGGCCGCCGGCGCGCGAACAGGTCGGCGCTTTTCTGGGCGAAGCATGCGAGCAGCACGAAGAAGGCCGGTGCAAAAGGCCAGGTGTAGCGCACGCGGTTCCACAAAAGGCTCATATAAGAGCAGGGAATCAGCGCACCCAGCGCGAAGAGCGAAACGAAGACGGCATGAAATGGGGCGCGCTGCCTGTGGGCGAGCGATGGGAGAGCCGCCATTCCCAAAAGCACCACGAGCGTGAGACCGAAAGGAATGAAGATGGTCGTGTAATCGCCGCCGTTCAGAAGATCGCGCGCGAAGAGATCAATATTGGCGAGCAGTTGAGCAATCTTGGTGTTGGTGTCGTAGGCCGGATTGAGAAAGAACCATTTAACCATCGCGGTGGACGATGAGCTGTGGCCTGTCATCGCGAAGTGGGTCAGCGGAACGATAAGCGGCCCTGAAAGGGGGATGAGCGCGAAGAGGCGTGAAGAGCCGCCGCGCTTGAAAACAGGGGGCACAGACGCGATGGCGGCGGCAGCCATCAAAGATGCGAGCGCGCCTTCGGGCCTCATCAGGGGTGTGAGAAGGCCAAAGGCGCATACGCCCGCGAGCCGGCGAGCTGTGTGTGTGCCCTGTCCCTGTGACGAATGGCCTGCGGGCGGATCGCCGTCACACCATTCAGCACAGAGCCTCGTTGTGCGGGCCAGCATCCATGCGAAAGGGATGGTCTCCATGCCGCTCCAGGCAAACCAAGCGAAGGCCCCGAATCCAAGCGACATGGCCGCGGCGCCGTAGGCTGTTGCACGGCCTGCGAGCCGATTTGCAAGCCTGAAGGTTTCAACGGCCAAAGCCGCGTGGGCGAGGGTTCCAAAACACCATGAGATGGGGATGATGGACAGCCCGCGAAAGCCCAATTTGTAAAAAGGAGCGAGCAAGAGCGGCCACAGAAAACTCGTTGCGCCTGACGTATAGCCCGCGCCTTTGGTGTACGAGAAAAACGAGCCTTCAGCGAGCCTGCGCGCGTATTGAAAGTGAATAAAGGCATCGTCGAGCGGAGCGGCCGGTTCCGATGCGCGGCTGAGAATTTCCAGCGTGCAATACAGGCCGAGCAGCGTGCTGATAAAGAGAGCCGGCGCATAGGTTTTGGCGGCGCTGAGCCATGCGGAAAATCGGTTTCGGTCAGGCTGTGTTTCCAGCACGGCGAAAGCGATACCAGAGCCCGCGGACAAAGGGATCGAGTGAACGCATTCGTGGACAGGGGCGGACACAAGAGGGTAGAAATCCGCGCGGCCACGTCATGCAACGCTTTATTCCCCGCCCTACGCACCCTTATGCGCACGCTCCCCGTTTGCCTGAAGTGCCGGGGGAAGAACCGATTGGCCTGGATGTTCTTTTCGGTCTGCAGGACGTTCCCCGCGAAGGCTTGGCCATCGAGATTGAAATCGGGCCGGGGCGGGGCGGCTTTATGATCGAGCGCTGCGAAGCCCGTTCGGATGTTTACATCCTGGGTTTTGAGATTCGCCTCAAGTGGGCGACCTTGGTTGATGAACGCTTGAAAAAGCGCGGATTGGGAGGACGGGGGAGGGTATTTGCCGAAGATGCGCGGGAGGCGCTTTCAAGGCTTGGGCCTGATGCTTCGGTGAACGCGGTCTTTTTGCATTTTCCCGATCCATGGTGGAAGAAGCGCCATGAAAAGCGCTTGGTAATGAGCGATCCGCTGCTCGCCCATACGCTTCGCTTGCTGAAGGATGAAGGTGAGTTGTTCGTGCAGACAGATGTCGAAGAACGCGCCGTGATGTACGAACAAAAGCTGTCTTCCTGCGAGCTTTTGCTGCCGTCCGGCGATACGGAGGGTTCGGCGCGGCTCGAGGCCAATCCCTATCAGGCCAGAAGCCCGCGCGAACACCAGGCCATCCGAGACGGCCTTCCCATTTACCGCATGCGCTATCGCCGAAAGCCCCGCTAAACAAGCGATTGCTACTCGATCTGAAACGACACACGCGCTGTCTCGCCCGCGCCTACTTTCACCGCCTGCGCAAGCGTCTTTCCAGAAGATGTCTTGCAGGAAACCCGCACATTACCTGCGGGAACAACGGCTTCCGTCGGGGTCGAGCCATGGGGCGCGCCATTGATCGTCACCTCGCAGAACCCACCCTTCGAGCCGACGCGGACCTTGCCTGTGGCTTTTTCTTCGCCGCCTGCTGTAGGTCCAGGCCCGCCCGTGGTCTTTTCCAAGCGCTCCTCGATCACCTTGGTTTCGCCCTGCTTGGCGGTGAAGGTAATGGTCTTCGCCTGAAAGCCGTTCGCGGCGAGCACAATTTTGTGCTCTTCGTCGGCCGAAAGCCCTTCCAGTTTCGAGCGGCTGCCCTTCCAAGGCTTGTTGTCCAGCCAAATGGTTGGAGGCGGATCGACCTTGAGCACCACCGTCACGCTTCCGGTCTTCATCACGGCGTCGATCACCTTGGAAGGAGCGCCTTCGCTCAGCGTGACCGATTCGCGGTAGGTCTCGAGGCCCTCTTTGGTGAGCTTCACAGCAAGCTCGCGGCCCAGCGGAAGACCTTCGATTTTGGTTGGCGTGAGTTCTTGGCGAAGATCGCCGTTGATCCAAATCGCACACCCCTCGGGATTGCTTTTGATCTCGAGAAAACCCTTGGCTTGCTGGGCTTCGGGCGGCGCCGCACTCTTCACTTGATTCGCCGCTTCCTGCGCCGCCCGGTCGCGGGCCGCTGCCTGGTTGCGCATATAAATAAAACCGCCCGCCGCCGCGCCGACCACAACCATCAGCGCAATCAGCAGCCCCGTGTAGCCGCGCTTGGGCTGCTCTGTGATGGTCGATGAAGAACCTACGCCGCTCTGCGTTCCCAGCCCTGTGACAAGCGTGCCCTCCTGCGAGCCCGGGCCTTGCTGGGTAGCGATGATATCCGCGAGCTGCTTAACGTCCTGAAGCGCTTCTTTCTGCTGCGCGAGCTTGTCCGCGAACAGCATCTGCATCCAGCTCATCAGGCTGACCTGGGAAACAGCGATGCGTTCATCGCGTATAAACTTCTCCAGATCGGACTGCATATCGCGCGCGCTCTGGTATCGCTCCTCGCGCTTCTTCGCGAGCGCCTTCATGACAATGCGCTCCAGCGCCTTGGGATATCCAGGCTTTATCATCGTCGGCAGCGGGTAATCCCGCTCGCAGATCAGCTTGAGCGTCTCGTATTCGCTGGCGCCCTTAAAAAGCCGCTTTCCCGTGGTGAGCTCAAACAGAATCACGCCTGCAGCGAAAATATCGCTTCGCCAGTCCACTTCCTGGCTCGCCGCCTGCTCGGGCGACATATAGGGAACCTTCCCCTTAAGCTGCCCATCCTTCGTGTCTTCGCCCGTCTGATTCACGCTCTTGGCGATACCGAAGTCGACGATTTTCACATCGCCCGTGAAGGTGATCACGATGTTCTGGGGTGAAATATCCCGGTGCACAATATTCAGCAGAGCACCGTCCAAATCCCGCTTTTCGTGGGCATACGCGAGACCAGAGCACACGCCCAGAATAATGCTAATCGCGTGTTCCATCGGAAACTCCGCGACGCTGCGCTTTTTCATCATGCGGATAATGGAGCGGATGTCTTCCCCGTGGATGTGCTCCATCGCGATGAAATAACGGCCTTCGGCTAGGCCCACGTCGTACACCTGAACAATATTCGTGTGCGAAAGCGTGGCCGAGAGGCGAGCCTCGTGAAGCAGCATGTCGATGAACGCTTTGTCGTGGTTCATCGAGGGCAGGATGGTCTTGATGACGATGAGTTTCTCGAAGCCCGCGACCGATCGGTGGAGCGCGAGATAAAGCTCGGCCATACCGCCCGCGTTCAATTTGCGCAGAAGCGTGTATTTGCCAAAAGGCCTGGGCAAAGGCAGCTCGGTGGGCAGCGCCAATACGTCTGATTCGTTCTGTTGCGGCTCAGGCGCCGCTTGCTCGGCCATTGAAGTCTCCGACCGTCTAATGCGAGTGCTTTCGCTGAGGCATCATGACATTGAATAGCGAGGTTTTGATACCTGGCTATTTCTGGCCCCCAAGGTTTCTTCTGATGAGTTCAGCACCGTTCAGATTGTCCGCGCGGACGCATTCCCAAGACCCCTTAAAAAACAGCCTACGCCCTACTTATTCAAGAGGTCAACCGCGCAGCGCGGCGGCGCGGTTCACGCTCCTTACGCTGCTCAAGCGAAGGCTTGCCTATTTGGGTATCGGCATTTTGGCGTTTGTGGCGGCCAGCGGGCAGGCGTTTGCCTTTGAATGGCGGAAAGGCCCTTATTTACAAGCGCTGGGGCCGGATGCCGTAACGGTCAAGGTCGAGCTATCCGAGCCGCTTGCGGCCGCGGTCGAAATAGAAACGCGGGATTTGGGAACAAGAATCTTTGAAAGCCCCGAACCAAAGCGTTTTCATGCCATACGCGCGACCGATCTAAAGCCCGGGACAACCTATCGCTATCGCGTCCGCGCCCGCGGCGCTGAAAACAAGGCCAGCGAAGAGGGGCTCTTCACAACCGCGCCGCTTCCCTCCAATTCACCGGCGGCGCCCTTTCGCTTTATCGTCTACGGCGACAACCGATCCGACCACAGCGCCCACGCGGCGATTGTCCGCGAGATAGAAGCCGTGCCTTCCGATTTTCTCGTGCACACAGGCGACATGGTGCACACGGGCAGCAATGAAGCGGAGTGGCAGACATTTTTTGGAATTGAACGGACGCTCCTTCGCGATCGCTGCGTATTTGCGTCCGTTGGCAATCACGAACTAAAAGGCGTTGATTCAAAGGATACGCCGCTATTTCTGCGCTATTTCGCGCAGTCTTCGGTCAGCGGCGAAGAACGCACATCGCTGTATGGCTCGGTGCGCTGGTCAAACACGCGCTTCTTTTTTCTCAACGCGATGGATACCTGGACGGGCGAGGATCGGCGCTGGCTCGAGCAGGAGCTCTTAAAAGCCGACGACGAATCCGGGCTCGTGCACCGCATCGCCGTGCTTCATCACGGCCCATTTTCAAGCGGAAAACACGGCGGAAATTTAAAAATCTCCACCACGGGCGCGCTCGGTTTGCTCGACCGCCATGGAGTCAATCTCATTCTCTCCGGGCACGATCACACCTACGAGCGCGGTGCGGGCCAAGGCATGAAATACATCGTCTCCGGCGGCGCCGGCGCACCGCTCTACGCTAGAAAAAGCGTGCAGCCCGAAACTTTGGCCTTCGCCTCCGTACACCACTTCGTGTCCGTTCTCGTCGACGGCGAATCGATCACAACCGCCGTTCATTTGGCCGGCGGCGGCATCCTCGAAAGCTGCTCCTTCAAAGGCAAAGAAGCGTGGCAATGCGGCGAAGGAAACACGCAGGCGGGCCTTGTGCGCGGAACCGCCCTCGCAAGCGCACCTTCTTCCTCGGCCTCGTGTGACTGCACGCTGCCCGGCGCTTCGGCCGGGCGGGCCCAGTTCAGCGCATTCCAAGCCTTTTATGCGGCCTTTGGCGTTTCTGTTCTGGCGCTTTTACGCAGAGCGCTCGGAAACAAAGCAAAGCGGTCTTGCTTCCCACGACAATTGGGCGATACCCTGCGCCCATAATGCGTCGCCTCTCCTATCTCATTCCAGCCATGGTTCTGTGTGTTTTCGGTGCAGCCACCTGCGCGACGTATAAGCAGGATTTGGACAGGGCACGCGGGCACTACGAAGGTTCATCACTCGACACAGCCCGAAAGGACTACGAGGAAAACCAATACGAAAAAGCGCTCGCGCTTCTGCGCGTGCTCGAGCACGACATCGATTCGTACACACCGGGCGAGCAAGCCCAGTACGCGTACATCCGCGGGATGACCGATTACCGCTTGTCGCAATCGAGCCGGCTTGTGGGCGGCACTTCATCGGAACGTTCGGTCGTCGCGAATCCAAAACAGGCGTACCGCACCAACGCGCGGCATTGGCTCGGCGTGGCCGCGGCCATCGAGAAAAACACGCCCGGCGGCCTGAAAACCGAAGAGAAGCAGCGCCTTACCGATGCGATGACCGATTTAAACAAAGACGTATACGGCGGCGCGGAAGAATTGCCGAATGTGGCCGATGCCGGAACAGATGCCGCAGAGGCGGCCCCCACGGCCCCCGCCAAGTAACTCTCCGCGTCTCAATCCTTATTGCCATGCCCTAGCCATTCGAATGGCTAGGGCATCGGCTTTTTGTGCACAGCAAACGAGTACAGAAAGATCCCGCGCCTACGCCGGCGACGAGCGCCGAAGAGCGGCAAGCTCGTCTTTCGCCTTCAGCTTCGCCTTCTTAATTTGAGCCGCCTCGACTTGTTCTTCGGGCGTCATGTGGGCATGCGAATGGAGCTCCCTCAGCCGATCGTCCAGCGCCTGATGGTGCGCTTCGATCTCGCGGATGCGCTCATCCACCGATTGTTGCTGGGAAGGCTCATGCGGAAAAACGTCGCCGTGCTTCATGAATTTTCACCTCAACAGATGCCTGCCGCGTGATGTTTCAGGGTATCGCAAATACTAGAATGCTTTGGCGAAATCATCTCGCACGCCCCACCCTTTGGGACGGAGACTCCACTGCGGCATGCGCGCCTTAGCCTTTTTATCACCGCCTTCCTTTGGTTTTTGCACCGCGCTCGCAAAACGCGCAGCCCTCGCGCTTTGGCTCTTTCTGCTCTGCCCGGCCTGTGCGGCTTCCAGTGTGCCAGCGCAAGGCCGCCCCCAAGATCCAAGCCCTTCTGCCTCGGCCAACGCCTCCATCGAAGTCCCGGAAGTCGTCGTCTCGCCGCTATCCGAAGAAGAGCTCGCTCAATTGTTTGAACAAGGACGAACTCATTTGCAGAACGGGCAATACGCCCAGGCCGCCGAAATCTTCGAGCGTGTGCTTCGCTTCTCGCCGGATGGCATCACCGCGCCCCCGAGCATGCTCAACCGCGGCATCGCGCACGACGGATTGGGCGAACGGGAGCGCGGCATTCTTCGCTACCAAGCCTTTCTAAACAAATGGCCTGAACACCCGCTCGCCAAGCTGGCCCGCATCCGCATGGCCCGCAGCATGGCCTATCTAGAGCGCTGGCCCGAGCTTCTGGAAACGGCCAGCGCCATCGCTTCCATGCCCGGGCTGACAGCCCTCGAGTCCATCGAAGCCGGCGGTATGGCCTCCCTTGCCCTCGTCATGCAAAACCGCTTCGAGGAAGCCTCGCGCGCCGTCATGAAAGCCCGCGATCTCATCGAAGAGCGCCATTTAGGTGAATCCGCCGTCCTACCCTACGAGCTTGCCGTCGTTTATTTCGCGCTCGGCGAAGTCCGGCGCACGAAAAGCGAAGCCATCCTCTTCAAGCCTGTCCCTCCCGATTTCACCAGCGCGCTCGAAAAGCGCTGCCAGGGCCTTCTCGAGGCTCAAAACGCCTACACCGAAACCATGCGGGCCAACGATTCCCATTGGTCGGCGATGGCAGGCTTTCGCATGGGGCAACTCTACGAACGATTGCATCAAGATCTCGTTGGAATTGAACCGCCCAGCAATGCCCAAACCCTTAAACAAAAACAATTGTTTGAGGCGGCAATGCGATTGCGTTATCGCGTTTTATTGGAGAAAGGGCTTCGGACGATGGAGGCCGTTGTGAATATGGGCAAGCGCACAGGCGAGAGCTCGGCGTGGATAAACCGCGCAAAAGAGGCTCAGCAAAAGCTTGAACAGGCTTTGTCCGATGAAAAAACGGCTCTATCGAAAATGCCGTTTACGGAAGACGAAATAAAGCGCGAGCTCGAGAGGATGAAGGGGAAATAAAGCCTGCCGGACCAGCAAATATTTAATTGTTCGCCTTAATCCGGGCCAGGAACATTCTCGGGCTGCCCTCACTGCTCAATTCGCCCGATCCAAAATCGATCGTACCGTTAAACGTACCGAATAAAAAGGTATTGCCCCAGGGATCCACGGCCATCGATCGCAAGTTTTCCCATTCTGATCCTCCAAAGCGGCTGCTCTTGGTTGCCGTCCCATTTGCATCGAATTGGGCTACAAAAATATCGGATCCGCCTTGGTTTGTAAGCGTGCCCGTGCCGAAATTCACCGGACCCTCAAATGTGCCGCCCACGAAAATATTTTTATTCTGGTCGGTGCCCAGGCCGATGGCCTGCATATAGCCATTGTCCATCGGGCCGGCAAAACGCTTGCTAAACCGGTGAGCGCCATCGGCGCCCAGCTTCAGGAGAAATAAATCGCTGTAGCCTTTTCCTGTCAGAATTCCGCCTCCCAGATCGACCTCCTCGTTTAGCTGCCCCATTACGATCAAATTGCCGTCCGAATCGGTTGCGATATCCACCATGTTCAGTCCACCCATGGGCGGCGCGTATCCCCGGCTCCATGCAAAC
Source organism: uncultured Polyangiaceae bacterium (assembly GCA_964537685.1). Taxonomy (GTDB): domain Bacteria; phylum Myxococcota_A; class Polyangia; order Polyangiales; family Polyangiaceae; genus CAZICM01. The sequence continues at coordinate 8,377 of CAZICM010000023.1, read as the reverse complement.
TCGCCCGAAGTGTTAAACTTAACGATGAAATAGCCCCAGCTATTAAAATCGCCCAAAGGCCCGCCGCCTAAATCGATTTCGCCCGAAAACTGACCCATTACGAAGGTGTTGCCAGCGTTATCGACCGCAATCTTTCGGCTATCGATATAATTCACCGTCGAAAATGCCCGCGCCCAAATCGATTTCGCGGATGAATCCAATTTGCTGATAAACATCGTCTGCCATTGTCCAGGCGCCAAGGAGCCTCCGCCGAAATTCAGCGAGCCGCCCGCCCGCCCCGTTAAATAAATGCTTCCATCCTTGCCTAAAGCCGAGCTCGCAACCGAATCAGATTCTTGATCAATTCCATAAGATTTGCTCCATAAAGGCTCTCCCGCAGGGCCAAAACGGGCGACGAACAAATTGCTTCCGCCGGAAAGCTCGCCGCTTCCTAAATCGACCTTGCCATTGAAATTGCCCGCGATAACAGCATTTCCATCGGTGTCCATACTCGCGTTGGCCGGCTGGTCGTCGCCTCCGCCGCCCTTTGCGCTCCAAATCGGTTCACCCGCCGCGCTGTATTTCGCAACGAAGAAATTAGGCTGAGCGCTCGCCTCGATCGGCCCTCCTCCCAAATCGATGGATCCGCTAAATGCTCCCGTAATGATCAAATTGCCGGCCGGGCTGACCGAAACGGTTCCCGCTTGAGGGCCGCCGAAGTTGTCGCTGCTTCCCAAGGCTTTGCTCCATGCGGGGGCGGCGGGCTCTTGGGGTTCTTCGTAATCCGAACTGCAGCCTGTAAGCACGAAGATGCCGGTGCAGAATGCATAAAGACAGTATTGAGACGCGCGTTTCATAAGTAGTCCTCGTTGCAGAAAGCGGAATGAAATGAGCCGCAATTCCGCTGGATGAGCAGGAAGCGTGCCATTAAAAAACCTTGAAATTTAAGCTGTTTTTAAGGAGATGTGCCAGCCGGATGTGCCATTGCGGCGCATTGGTGCATCCGTACATCCATGCATTGAGGGAGATCAGTTCACGATCGGAGCGCAGCCGAATGCCACATCCAGCTTCGCTTTTTTATCGAGCTGAATCGTTTGGCATGAGGCCGGGCACAGCTTGATTTTCGTCGGTTTGACGTTGTTGTCGTAGTACCAGCCCGGCATGCCACCGCAGTCTTGATAGTTGTCGGCGCGGGGAATCTGCACCGCTTGCATCGGATCGCCCTGAGGCGAATACGTCACGGCCACAAGGTCTTTATCGAACTCTTTCCCCATCGGCGGTTCGGGAATCACGATGTCGCACGAGAGCGCGTCGGATTGAATGTCCTTCATCGCCGTGAGGAAGTTGTTGATATTTTGCGTCACGTCGATCGCTTGGTTTGTGCCGCCCGCCAAGGCGATTTGATTCAAGTTGGCCACGGTCGCGCCCTGAATGGCGATGACATAGGTGCGTACGCCGTTGTAGTTCAGCGCGCTTTCCGCAAGCGCAGCGATCGTTGGGATATCGTCGGCATTCGGCGGATTGCCCGGCGCGAAGCTGCACGAGTTCGGATCGCCGTCGCTTGCAAAGACCACGATCACTTTGTGCGTCGGATTGGCGTCTTGATGCGCGGTCGCCGAGAAGAGCGCGCCTTTGAGAGCACCGTACATCGGCGTTGATCCACCGAGCGCGTCTTCGCCGTCGATAGAGCTCACCAGCGCGGGCGCGTTGGCGGGAAGCTCGGCGATCGGGACGACAATATCGTCGTAATGCTGGTAATTGCAGTCTTCAAAATCAGGCGGATTATCGATTGGGAAATACGTGATGCCGACATTCACGCCGTTCGCATCGGGGCTCTGCACATAGTCTTTGAGCGCCTTGGTCGAACCATCCCACTTCGTGCCGCTCATGCTGCCCGAGCGATCCAAGAGAATGAGAATATCGAGCGGAACGAACGAGGCTTCGGTGCTCGCGCCCGCGCATGATGCGTCGGGATCGAGTGTTCCGCCGCCCGCGCCTCCGCTGCCTGATGTGATGTTAATGCCCGTGCCTGTGGAGCCGCCCTGTCCGCTTGCGCCTCCGCTGCCCATCGTGGAATTGCCCGAGCCTGTTTTATCGTCGAAATCACTGCCACCCGTGGAAGCGCTGCAGCCCCAAAAAACTGCGGCCCACGTGGTCGCAAGAAGTACCGGCGCAACAATTGAAAATAGGCGGGATCGCATAAAGACACCTCAAAAGCGATGGAGTGGCCACCCCATCAAAATGGTAGAGCAAGCACGAGCCATGCGACGTTCACAACGAATCTAGGTATTATCCTTGCGTGGCCCTATTCGGCAAGCGTTCATGCGTGGTGTGAACGCCGAAAAAAATGGGCGAGGATGCAGGTGCATGGTGGATATAGGGCATAGGGCGTTGCCCATGGTTATGGCGCTGATGGTTTTGGCCTCCTCGCTGGGCGCGATGGGCTGTGCTGAATCCGGGCAAAATCCCGATACTTCATCGGGTACGGCGCAGAGTTCGTCGAGTGGGGGCGGCGGGGATGGGATGGGCGGTGCGGGCGGCGCCGGAGGCTCGGCGGCTGCGTGCGCTATCGATTGCGCGACGGTCGATACGCCGCAGTGTTATGAGGCTCAATGCAATGCGATGTCGGGGCAATGCGAAATTGTGCCAACGGCGGGCGGCGAAAGCTGTGACGATGAATTGTTTTGCACAACGGGCGAGACCTGCGTAAACGGCCTTTGCGGTGGAGGTTCGACCAATAATTGCGGATTGGAAGGGGATCAGTGCAATTATATCGTGTGCGATGAAGATCAAGATAAATGCGAGCTCACGCCATTTGTGGATGGTACTCTTTGTATTGACGACAGCGACCTTTGTATTGTAAACGCAACATGCCAGGCGGGCGTATGCCAAGGCGTTCAGAAGGATTGTTTTTTCGCGCCTGTTCCCGACGTATGCCATGTGTCCGCGTGCAATCCGCAGACAGGAAAATGCGAGCCAATTCCTAGTAATGATGGGATACCATGTCCAAACGATGGTGATTTATGCATCATCAATAAGACATGCCAGGGAGGCGTGTGTGCGGGCATTACACCGAAGAATTGCTCGGCGCTGACGGGAGGCTGTTTTGTAGGCGTATGCGATTCAAATGACGGCCAATGCAAGGCATCGCCGATTCCCATGGGTTCGAGCTGTCAGGAAGCGGTGGATGAATGCAATACGGGCGCGTGTGATGCCGTGGGCAATTGCCTGCCCGTGCCGACGCCTGGAATTCAATGCGCATCTCAAACCAATGATTGTAATATTGGCCAATGCGATATAATGGGCGCCTGTGTTGGCCAGCCTGTGAATGAAGGCGGCGTATGTGAAGATGGGAACTCCTGCACGACGGGCGAAGCGTGTGCCGCGGGCGCGTGTATGGGAGGCGTGCTCAACAATTACATCGTTTATTTTTCCGAACCGTTTACCAGCGACATGACGGGCTGGACACTGGGGCCGGAATGGGCGATCGGCGCGGCATCCGCTTCGGCCTGCAGCAATCTAGGCAATGCCGATCCATCGGCGGACGTGAGCATGAGCGCGGACAATGGAATCGCGGGCGCGATACTGGGCGGCTGCCCGCAGAACACCATTCATGGGATGTATTATTTAGAAAGCCCCGCGGTGGACGCCAATGTGCCGGGGAATTTATATTTAGATTTTCAGCGGTGGCTCAACAGCGATTTTAAACCATATATGAGAAATACGATCGAGGTGTTCGACGGCATGGCGTGGATCACCATTTGGCAATCGGGAGGTCCTCCCGGCATTAAAGACAGCGGCTGGACGCGCATTACGCACGATATCTCGGCCTATAAAAACGCGGCATTAAAAATCCGCTTTGGGTATGAAGTGCAAAACACCCAAGGCTTTGTTATGTCGGGCTGGAATATCGACGAGGTCATTTTATCTAATAATATATGTCAATAAATCGATGCAATTGATACTGTAAAGCTCCGGACGCCTCCAAGCCCAAAAAAGATATTCAATGCGCTTACCATTCATTTTGCATTGGAATCAAAAAACGCGATAAGATCGAAAAACTAATGAATTGCGCTTGGAGAGGCTGTCATGAGGGCTAATTGGACACGCTGGGCCATTCTTTCGCTTTCAATGTTGGGGGTTTCGGCGATGGGATGCGCCGCTCAATCCAGGAGCGACGGCGGCGGGGGCGGCGAGGGAGGCGGCTCGAGCAGCGGAAGCGGAGCGGGCGGGGTTGAAGCTCCGAAATGCCCCGTGGACTGCTCGACGGTGCCCGTCGATGGCTGCCATATGTCGGTATGCAACAACGACAAACTTCAATGCGAAATTGTGCTGAAACCCAAGGGCGAATCCTGTGATGACGGCTTGTTCTGCACGGTCGGCGAGACGTGTAAGGACGACGGTACGTGCGGCGGCGGGGCTCCCAATTTCTGCGGGATGGCGGGCGATCCTTGTAATTTGGTGCAGTGCAACGAGACGGCAAAACAATGCGTTTTAACGCCCGTTCCCGACGATTTCACATGCCAGATTGAAGGCGATTTGTGCATTGTGAACGCGGTATGCAAGAGCGGGGTGTGCCAGGGCGTTGCCAAAGACTGCTTTTTCGCGCCTGTGCCGGATGTTTGCCACGTCGCCGTCTGCAATCCTGCGTCGGGCAAATGCGAGCCTGTTCCGGGCAATGACGGCGCGGTTTGCGACAATGCAGGCGACTTGTGCATTGTGAATAAAGTCTGCCAAAACGGCTTGTGCGAAGGCGTTACGCCCAAGGACTGTTCGGCTTTCTCCAATGGATGCAATAACGGGGTGTGCAATCCCGCGGATGGAAGCTGCTATGCCGAGCCTTTTCCGCCGGGCGGGATGTGCCCCGAGGCAACGGACGACTGCAATGTCGGTATCTGCAATGCCAACGGTCAATGCCTGCCTATGCCGGCCAATGACGGTGTGGCTTGCAATGACGGCAATGCGTGCACGATGGGCGAGGCGTGCTCGGCCGGCCTATGCACGGGCGGGATGATGGGCAATTACGTTGCGTATTTTACGGAAACCTTTTCGAACAATGTGCAGGGGTGGACCTTCGCGCAGCCGGCGGGCGAAGTGAATGAATGGGAAATTGGGTCTGCCACGGCGTCACCGGGCGGAGCTTCATACGGTAGCGAAGATCCGGCGATGGATCACACGGCAACGCTGGACAACGGGATTGCGGGCGTGGATATCGGTGGTTATGCCGATGAATACGAGCATGATTTTCACTATATTGTCAGCCCGGTGATCAATACGAATGTAATGGGGCCTGTTTATTTGGAATTCTGGCGCATGCTGAACAGCGATTACACGCCGTATATGCAGAATACGGTCGATGTGTTTGATGGGACGAATTGGATAAATATATTCGCGAGCACTTCTCCCGCGGTGCTGGATGCCGATTGGACGCATGTTTCATACGATATTACGCCTTACAAGAGTGCGAATATGCAGGTGCGCTTTGGATTTAATATCGGCAGCGGCGGCGTGTTTACAGTGGGGAGCTGGAATCTGGACGATGTCGTTATTGCAAATGCTGTCTGCAATTGAATGAATATTTATCCTATTCAATATTATTTAGATAAGCGATCTGTCCAATCCAAAAGAATATTATCCAAAATAAATTAAATTGGCGATGTTTAGCGGACAGGCTCGAGTCCGAGCAGCGGATCGACTGCGTCTGCGATGGCTTGCGTGACTGAAGCCGGGGATGCCTCTCCATTCAGATGCACAAGCCGATCGCCGGGAACAAGATCTTCGGCGCGCAGGTAAGCGGCGGCGAGTTCGGCTTGAAGCTCCGCGTCGTCGAAGAGTTCGGTTTCTGTGCTTCTGGCCTTTCGGCGTGCGGCGGATGTGCCCGGCGAGACATCGAGCACGAGGGTGATGTCCGGGCGTTTGGCGTAGCGGTTGAGCGAGCGTATCCATGCGGCGGTTTCGGAGCGCTGGACCCTGTCTTTGGAGCTGGTGACGGACTGATAGGCAACGCTCGATAGATCGTAGCGATCGGAAATAACGACACAGCCCGAGGCGAGCATGGGAATGATTTCGTGCTCCACATGATCGAGCCGGTCGGCCGCAAACAAGAGAGCCATGGTCTGTGCGCGCGTGGCCTCCCGAAGAGAGACGCGGTGTTTGAGCACGAGGCGGATCAGCGATCCGATCGGTCCCAGCGTGGGTTCGCGGGTGATGTGAACACGCCTGCCGCGCTCGCGCAGATAGGCTGCATAGCGTTCGGCTTGGGTTGTTGTTCCCGCGCCGTCGATGCCTTCCAGCACCATGAAGAGGCCGCGCGGCGATGGTAAATCGCAGAGCTCTGAAGTCGTCAAAATGCTTTCCTTTTAGGGGTTTTTGGTGGTTCCGATCGCTCCCAGCGGATCGCGGTCTTCGCCCAGTACCACGTTGTCGATGAGGCGTGCGCTGGGCATTCGGATCGCAAGGGCAATAAGCGCGCGATCGCCTATGGATTCGCCGGGTTCAAAGACGCGGAGCGTGTCGGCTTCGGCGATGCTCACATAGTCGATCGATTGAGCGACGGGCTCTACATGCGAGCGGGTGAGCGAGACGAGATGGCCGGCGATGCGCTCGCCGCGCTGGAAGGCGCGCACAGCGGCCGAAAGCCCTTCTGGGATGGCGCGCGCGGAGCTGCGTTCAGCAGGGCTGAGATAGGCATTGCGCGAGGACATAGCGAGTCCGTCGCTTTCGCGCACGGTGGGAATACCGAGTATTTCAACGGGTAAAAACAGGTCTCGAACCATGGTTTGGATGACGCATAGCTGCTGATAATCCTTGCGGCCGAATACGGCTGTGCACGGGCCACAGAGCGCAAAGAGTTTGGCGACGACGGTGGCCACACCCTCGAAGTGTCCAGGCCGGAACTGGCCGCATAGAGGTTCGGCCACGCGGCCCACCCGGATGCGCGTGTCATCGTTCGGCGCGTACATCGCGGATGCCGATGGAGCAAACACACCGGCAGCGCCTGCCTCGAGGCTTTGGCTTACATCTTTCTCGAGTGTGCGCGGATAGCGGCTAAGGTCTTCGTTTTTGCCGAATTGCGTGGGATTGACAAAGACCGAAACGGCCACGAAATCGCAGCGCGCTTTTGCCTCGCGGATAAGCCTTAGATGGCCTTCGTGAAGCGCGCCCATCGTGGGGACGAAACCGACCTGTTGGCCGCGCCGGCGCGCATCGTCGCAAGCTTTCCGGAATTGTTCGGGCTCACTCCAGATGGACACGAGATTCTCCTTGTTGATGCGTTTGATTTGAGCCTGCTTCATCCATTGAGAGACAGAGATATAGGCGGCCTACGCTACACTGCGCCCGCCATGCCCGATCAACTGGCCGCATCGGATATCTCCCAAAGCCCTCAAACACCGCCTCCTGCCTCGGTTTCGGCGGCGCAAATGTTTTCTGAGGCTGACCCTACGCATTACTTAAACCGCGAATTGTCGTGGCTTGAGTTTAATGCGCGCGTTCTTTCGGAGGCTGCGGCTCCGGAAGTTCCTCTGTTTGAGCGCCTTAAGTTTTTGGGCATTTTCTTTTCGAATCTCGATGAATTCTTCATGGTGCGCGTGGCTGGCCTTCAAGCTCAGACCAGCCGGACCATTGTTGAGCTGCCTCCCGACGGGCTTACACCGAGCGAGCAGCTCGCGGCCATCAGCCAGCGGGCTCACAGCCTGTTCGATAACGCCTACCGCTTGTGGAATTCGGAAATCCGTCCGGCGCTCAAGCGTGCGGGTATCGTGATTGTGCGGCCTGATGAGCTTGCACCAATCGATTTGGTGCTGCTCGATGAGCGTTTCCGCACCGATATTTTTCCCATTCTCACGCCGATAGCGGTCGATCCCGGCCATCCGTTTCCCCACCTGAGGAACAAGGCGATCAATCTGGGTGTGATGTTTTCGCGTGAGCACGAAACGCGCGATCCCGGCTTTGGCATCATTCAAGTTCCCTCGATGCTCAGCCGCCTCATCCGCGTGCGCATGGATGGAGCGCAGCGGGCATTTGTTCTGCTCGAGGATGTAATCGCAAGGCACGTAAAAGAATTCTTTCCGGCCACGCGCGTAAGGGGAACCTATGTCTTTCGCGTCACGCGCAACTGGGACCTCGAGATCGATGAGGAAGAAGCAGAGGATTTGCTTCAGACGATTCAAGCCGAGCTCCGGCGGCGCGATCGGGGCAATGCGGTGCGCCTCGAGATCCGTTCGGGCGAAGGCGTTGAAAACTCATTGGTGCGCTTGTGCAAGGCGCTGAATGTCGATTTGACGCTGGATGTGTATCGCGTGCCGGGGCCGCTTCATATCGCGGACGTGATGGGCATTGTTTCCGATGACGAGAGGCGCGAGATGCGCGACGAGCCATTTACGCCCCAGGTGCTGCC
>CAZICM010000022.1:76530-143969 GCA_964537685.1 uncultured Polyangiaceae bacterium | reverse complement strand
TTGTGTATCAGCGGACCTTTAGGGGATGGCTGGATACGGGGTTGAGCGCGCAGGGCGGTGATGTGAATAAGCTGACGTCGGCGCTGCTGAAGGGGGATGCGAAGGGTGTTGAGAAGCAGATGCAGAGGCTGGCGGTGGCGACGTTTTCTTATCATGATACGGCGTTTCCCGATCCTGAGAAGTTTTATCATGGTTTTGTGCTTGGGCTGTTGACGACGCTGGAGCCAGGATATCGGGTGCGTTCAAATCGGGAGTCGGGGGATGGGCGTCCAGATGTGCTGGTAATGCCCGCGGAGAAGGGAAAGCCTGGGGTGGTGTTGGAGTTAAAGGTGGCGGAGCCGGATGAGCAGACGCTGGAGCAGGCGCTGGATGAGGGGGAGGCTCAGATGAAGGCTAAGAATTATGGGGCGGAGTTGTTGGCGCAGGGGGCGGGGAGTGGGGTGGGGCTGGTGGTGGCGTTTGATGGGAAGACGGTGCGGGTGAGGAGGGTGATGTAGTGTTCTTACTGTTCAATCACCACGCGCCTTTGGGCTGTTCCTAGGTCTCCATTGGGATCTTCCAGTGCAATGTCCATGTCCAGCGCTTGCCCCCGTACTTGATCGACGGGAATATCCCGGTCGATTTGAAAGCGTACGCCGAAGATTTCGCATTCCTCGCCGCCGGTCCGGTGGAGGGTGATCATCGAGCGAAAGGGGAGAAGGCGAAAGTCCAGCGCGGGGTAATAGCCGTCTATGCTTAGGATGGAGCCCATCTGCCGTAGCCCCCGGATGCGTAGGGCTACCCAGATATGGTGCCCTCCTTGGGAGCCGGGTTCTATCGGGACAACTTGGTTCTCTTCGACGGGCGAAAAACTGTCCCGCCCTTGCCCTATCGTGAGTTGGGGCGTTCCCGATGTGGGGGTCTTGCAGGCGTCTTCCGCACTCTCTAGCCATGTGGGGCTATAGTCGGGTAGGGCCGACGGAGCTATCCATGGGTCAATGCATTGGCCGTCCATGCAGGTGGTGCTGGTGTCGCAGGGGATATTGGTGCAGGTCTCGCTGAGGGAGAGGGAGAGCAAAATGGTTCGTCCAGCCACGGCTTGGGTCTTGGCTCTGCGGGTAATGAGCGGGATGGGCTGGTTCTGCTGAAAGGCTTGGGCTGTTATCAAAATTTCGTCCCCATCCGATACGGGTTCAATGGGGAATTCAGCCGGAAGCAGGGCTTTGGCCGCGCCGTATTTTAGGGTGGTGGAGGGGCGGAGGCTTCCGTTGACTTGGGGGCTGATTTGAATTTGATGAAGGTCGAATCCAATGGCGAGATCGGTGGTTAGGCCGGCCACCACCCGCGCTGGACCTTGTTCGTCTGCACACCCTAGGGCATGAAGCAGAACATAGGGGAGCCAGAAGGGGATGACCGGCCTGTTCAATCGACCTGACCTATCGGGCGTTGCGGCGGCGGCGGCGAGCAAGCCATCCAGCGGCGGCGGCGAGGGCAATCGCGGGAACGGCCATGGCGCCCTTGGAGTCCTGGGCGGGGCTGTAGGTGCACAATCCAGCGGCTACGTTACCGTCGACATGGCCGGGTTCAACGTTGATATTGGCTTCGACTTTCACGTTGATGCCCTGGGCGGCCAAGGCCGTGAGGCAGCCCTGCAATTGAGAGCCGGCAATCATGAATTTGCCGTCGCAGAAGAGCGCGCCGTCGGCGCTGCACGAGGCTTGGCAATTGGCGCGGAATTCTTGCTTGCAGGTTTCGACTTGCTTGTCTTGGCAGGTGGTTTGGCAGTCCATGTTGGCGCCTGCCGTGCACGAGCCGTCGCAGCATTCGATACAGTGGGTGTAACAGTCGCCGTCGACCGTGACGCATTGCGATGTGCATTTGTCGTCGCAGTTGGCGTCCCAGGTGGCCCGGCATTGCTCGGGATCGGGCTTGCCCGCGCAGTCGGTGTCGCGGGTGGTGGTGCATTCGGTGAAACAGTTGTGTTTGCAGATGACGTTGACGCCGTTATCGCAGTCGGATTTGCATTGGGTATTGCATTCGGCAGAACACATGGCGTCGGCGGTCAGTGTGCATTGGGTGTCGCACACGTTGACGAGCTTGGTGGCGCAGGCCGTTTTGTAGACGCCCAGCTCGCTGCAGCCGATATCGCAGTCGGCGTTGACTTTGACTTCGCAGTTGCCCAGTCCTTCAAAGCGAATGTTGTTGCATTCGGGGATGCCGGCGCTTGCGGGAAGCGCGGCGGAAAGACCAAGGACAAGACCCATGAGACCAAGAAAGCTTGATGTGCGCATAACAGTATCCTTTTGCAACAATGGGAAGGTGCTGATGCTATGCGATGTTTTGATCGCGGGCAAGTTTTTTATCGCGCGCATTTATCGTCGATACGCGCGTTCGATGATGCTTCGGAAGGGGGTGCCCGAGGGGAGGGTGCCCAGGGAATGTCCCGTTCCGTCGCCTAGGCGCGTTGCGCAAAATGCATCCGCAATGGGGGAGGGGGCGTGCCGGACCAAGAGGGAGGCTTGTAATCCTACGGCCATGTGTTCGACGAGTCGCCGGGCGTTGATTTCCAGGTGTTGGGGTTCTTGGAGTTCTGTTTCGATGCGCTGGATGTGGGCGGATAGTGTGGAATTGCGTTCGGCGCCCAGTTTGAGTTCGCCGAGCATTGCTTCCAAGGCTCCAGGTTCTTTGGTCATGGCGCGAAGTACGTCGAGGCACATGACATTGCCCGAGCCTTCCCAGATGGAATTGACGGGGGCTTCGCGGTAGAGGCGGGGGAGGACGCTTTCTTCGACATAGCCCGGGCCTCCCAGGCATTCCATGGCTTCTCCTATGCAGATGACGCTGCGTTTGGTGGTCCAGTATTTGGCTACGGCGGTCATGATGCGCCGAAGGGAGCGGGCTTGGACATTGGGTTCATGGCGCAATTGTTGCGCTACGTTTTCTTCATCGTAGGCGCGGGCGAGCCTCATCATCATGGCGGTCATGGCTTCGCTTTCCAGGCAGAGGTCGGCGAGGACATTGGCCATGAGGGGCTGATCGATGAGGGTTCGTCCAAAGGCGGAGCGATGCATGCAATGGTGTATAGCCTGGAGGACAGCTTGACGGAGGAGGCCGGTGGAGCCGATGACGCAATCGAGGCGTGTATGGTTGGCCATTTCGATAATAATGGGGACGCCTCTGCCTTCGTCGCCGATTAATTGAGCCCAGGTTTGGTCGAATTCAATTTCACTGGATGCGTTGGAGCGATTGCCGAGTTTGTCTTTGAGGCGCTGAATAAAGAAATTGTTTTTGGTTCCGTCGGGTAAAAAGCGGGGGACCAAAAAGCAGGAGAGACCTTTGGGGGCCTGGGCCAAGACCAAAAAGGCGTCGCACATGGGGGCCGAGCAAAACCATTTATGGCCGGTGAGTAAAAAGCCCCGGTGGCCATAATCGGTGGGGACGGCGCGGGTGCTGTTGGCGCGGACATCGGAGCCGCCTTGTTTTTCGGTCATGGCCATTCCAAAGATGGCCGATGTTTTTTGGGTAATGGGCAGATGGCGGGGATCGTATTGCAAATGGAAGAGATAGGGCTGCCATTCGGAAAAAATGTCGGGTTGGTGTTTGAGAGCGGGGACAACGCCGAAGGTCATGGTGATGGGGCAGCCATGGCCGGCTTCAATTTGCGTGGCCATGACGGAATGGGCGGCGCGGGCAACGTGGGCGCCGGGGATGGGGTTGCGCCAGGGCGAGTTGTGGATGCCGTGGGCCATCGAGATGCGCATGAGTTCGTGATAGGCGGGGTGGTATTCGACTTCGTCGCGGCGTTTTCCAAAACGATCGTGGGTGTGAAGGATTGGAGTGAATTTGTTGGCGTTAAAGCCCAATTGAATGACGTGGTCGCTGCCCAAGAGGGCGCCGAAGGCCGTTAGGTCTTGTTCGGCAAAGGCGGCTCCTTCGCGGCGGAGGGCTTCGGTGAGCGCTGTGTCGAGGGTGAAGAGGTTGTAGTTCACCAGATCGGGGGGTTGATTTTTGACTTCGTGGGTGCCGCGGGAGGGATGGAAGGGGGAAGCGGAGGCGGGGTTTTCCTGGTTCGTCATGGCACGGACAATGCTGCTCCCAAAGGGTTTGGCGCGGCAAGCGCAATTCAGTAGTGTGCGTCTATGGCCTCTCTCAAGGCAAAGCTGTCGAGTTTGCCGCCGATGCGGGGCGCCGCCCCAGATGCGCGGCCGGCAAGCTTGGTGGAGGAGCCAAGGGCGTATCCACGCCAGGCCGATTTGTTTGCCGAGCCGGATGGGCCGGCGCTTCTGGTGAATGAGCATCCGCCGAGGTCATCGATGTCGGAGCGGCTTTCGCGTTTGCGCAGGCCGGGGCTGACGGTGGTGCCCTCTCCCAAGCCTTCACTGGATGAGCTGCGCGATCGCATCGCGGCCATTGTTGGGCGGGGCCGGGCGCCTGAACCCAGGGCGAATCCAACGCAGGGCGAGCTGCCTTTTGTGCTGGAGCAGCGGGATGAGGGGCCGCTGTATGTGAGGCGGGAGAAGTCGGCGCCGGCGGCGAGGGTAGGAAGGGCTCCTTTGGTGGCGGCGAGGGATGCCGAGGCGGCGATGCTTGCGCTTTTGGCCTTGGATCCAAGCCTGTCGGAATGCGATCCAAAAGGGGCGCTCTACATCGACACGGAGACAACGGGGCTCGCGGGAGGGACGGGAACGGTGCCCTTTTTGCTTGGGCTTTCGTACTTCGATGAAGAGGCGAATGGCTTTGTGCTCGAACAGTATTTGCTGAGGCGATTGGGGGAAGAGGCGCCGATTTTAACGGTATTTGCCGAGCGGGTGCGCAAGGCATCGATGCTGGTGAGCTACAACGGCAAGGCTTTTGATTTGCCGCTGATGAAGACGCGCTTTGTGATGAACCGGCTGGAGGCACCGCCGGAGCGGCCTCATTTGGATTTGGTGCATCTGGCGAGGCGGGTTCACAAGCATCGTTTGAAGGTCAGAACGCTGTCGGCGCTGGAGCATCATGTGCTGGGGCGGGTGCGCGTGGGCGATACGCACGGGGAAGATATTGTCGCGTGTTATGCGCATTTTTTAAGGACGGGCGATGAAGAGGCGCTCTTCGGGGTGGTGGAGCACAACGCGGCGGATGTGCTGTCGATGGTGGCGCTGGTGGGTTTGTACGGCGAGCCTTTGTCGAGTTTGCAGCCTGTGGATTTGGCGGGTGTGGCGAGGACACTGAAGAGGGCCGGGGCTTCGGATCGGGCGCTTTTGGTGGCTGAGCATGCGGTGGAGCAGGGAGGCGGGGCGGAGGCGCTTCGGGCGAGGGGCGAGATTGCCAAGGCGAGGGGCGATAAAATGCGGGCGCTCCAGGATTTTGAGGCGATTGTTGAAGAGGTCGACGATCCGGGCGTGAGGCTTTCGCTGGCGAAGCTGTATGAACACTATGCGCGGGCGTTCGACAAGGCGTTGACGATTGTGGAGCTGGGGACGGGGGAAGATGAAGTGGCGGCGCAGCGGCGCAAGGCCAGGCTGTCGAGGAAGAAGAGCAAGCTGTTTTGATGCGGGCGCTGTGCTCTAGAGCCTTGGCTGTTGCGGCGGTTTGGGTGGGATTGGCTCCGTTGGGCTGCGGATACCGTCCGTTGAATGAGATGCGCGATCCGCTGGGGCCCTATGAAGTGCGGCTGGGCGAGCTCAGAACGGCTTCGCCGGAAGTGTCGGTGGATGTGCTTGGCGGGGCGCGATCGGCTTTGGCGAGGGCAGGTATGCTGGGAGCCAAGGGCTGCGGGACAGACGATGTTTCAAGCTGTCCGGTGCTGTTGATCGATGTCGTGCGCATCGATGAAAGCGGCGCATCGCCTGGGTGGGATGCGTCAAAGCAGACCATTGTTTCCAGGGGCATTTGGGTTCGTGTCGTGGGCAGGGCAAGGCTCTATTCCGATGTGGGAAAAGCCGCACTGCTCCGCGACACCCAAGATGTGGCCGCGTCTGTGCTTATTTCGCCTCAAAGTCCAAGCCCGCACGCCTCCGTTTGGCACAGGGAGCAGGCGCTTTCGGCGGCGGCGCGAAAGCTTGGAGAGCGCCTCGCCTTAAAAATCATGGGCATGCCCGACCCCGAACCTGACGAATTGGCCTTTGCGCCGGACGCCCTTCGGGCTAGTGTCAGCGCACCATGATTACTGTCGGCTGCGCTGGGTTTCCTGTTCCGGCGACGCGCTATTTCCGCGAGTTTATGTTCGTGGAAGTGCAAGAGACCTACATGTCGATTCCCGGTTCGGGAACGGTTCGGCGCTGGAGGCGGGAAGCTCCGGAAGGGTTTAGGTTTGCGCTGCTGGGGCCCCGGGAAATCGGCCAAGAGGGCTTTAGGGACGGGAAGGTGATCGAGACGGCGCTCAAGAGCATCGGTGCGATTGCGGATGAGCTGGACGCGAAGACGGCTGTGTTTGTTGGGCCGCCCGAGTTTTCGCCGAACAAGGCGAATAAGGCCGTTTTGCGTGAGTTTTTGATGAATGTGAAGGCGCGTTTTGAGCGGGTGGTGTTTGAGCCCGCGCAGGGCTGGGATCCGGATGAGTGCGATGAGATTGCGGCGGAGGCTGGAGCGCTGTCCTCGCGCGATCCATTGGTGGCCGGAATTTCAAAGAGGGATGTTGCGTATTACCGGCTTCACGGGCCGGCGGGGCACAAGTCCCGCTATGAAGATCCTGCGATTGAGAAGCTTTCGGAGATTGCGAGGACAGCCAAGCATTCGGACGCGACGTATGTGTTTACGAATGTGGATATGTTCGCCGATGCAAAGCGCTTTAAGAAGGCGATGAAGATCGAAACTTCTGCCAAGAAGCCTTAAAGCTTTTGGGCCGCGTCCACATTGACATGATGGTGATCAGGACGGCGGCGATAAACCAAGGCACATCGCCCAGGGTTTTGTAGAGCGTGTCGGCGCGCATGAAGCGGCCTTCGCCCACCAGCACTTCTTCGCGGAAGGTGCCGCCGTGGACGACGACGCCGCCTTTGGCATCGATGATGGCGGATACGCCGCTGTTGGTGGCCCTCACTAGAAATCGGCGGTGTTCGACGGCGCGGAGCTTGGCCAGGGCGAGATGAATCCAAGGCTCGGTTGAGTCGCCAAACCATGCATCATTGGTGAGGTTGACAATAAGATCCGGGTCGGCGTAACGGACGATTTTGTTAACGAAGGAAGGCAGGATGTCTTCGTAACAGATAAGTGCCGTGATGCGGTGTTCGCCCCAAATAAAAGGCTCTATCGAAGTTCCGGGCGTGAATTGGCCCGAGTTGGGCGACCATTCGTAGAGGATGGGAAAGCGATCGCCAAGGGGAAGGTATTCGCCGAAGGCCAAGAGAAATTGTTTGTCGTAGCGGCCTAGGATGTCGCCTTCGCGATCGGCGAGCATGGCCGTATTGAAATACTGAAAACGCTTTAATCCTCGGGGTGCGCCGCCTTCAACCTGTCTGCGGAGTACGCCTCCGATAATGGTGGGAACGCCCAAACCCTTGGTAAGAGCCGTTTTCGCTTCTTCTTTGTATTTGGACTCCAGCAGGGGAACGGGAACCGCGGCTTCGCTCCACACCACGAGTTCGGCTCCTTGAGCCTTGAGTTTTGCGGTGAGATCGCGGTGGACTTTTAGGGCTTTTTGCCTGTGAAATAAGGCTTGGTTGCCCTGGGCGATGCCAATTTTAATGGGTTTGGCATTGGCCATGGCCAAGTCGACGGAGCGGATGCGTTCAAAGCCATAGATGGCCGCGAGCAGGGGAAGCGCGGCGCCCACGGCGGCGGTAACTCGGTGAATCGGGCGTTTTTCAAGGCGGGCGAGGATAATTTCGGCGATGGCCGAGTTGGCGCCCACGAGAACAAGGCCCACCAAAATCGGTCCGCCGATATCTGCGCACTGGAGCAAGGGCAGGGCGTTGTGGACCGAGGCACCGAAATACCAGGGGAAGAGAAGGGGATAGAGCAATTCGCTCGCGGCGAATCCCAAGGCGAACACAATCGGCGCGGGCCAGCCCCGGGCGGCGGCGCGGCCGTAAAACCAGCCGCAGAGCGCGATCCGCCCGCTTTGATAGCCGCATAAAATCAGCATGAACAAGATGCACACCGGCAAGGGAAAGCCGCTGAAGACCTTGAGCATGTCGAGCAGCCAATAGAAGCCGAACATGGTCATCCCCATGCCAGCCGTCCAGCCCAATCCCGTGGCGCGTTTGGTGGGCTGGCCTTTGAGCGCGATGATGAGGGGCACCAGCGCAATCAGCGAAATGGGCCAGATGTCGATGCCGGGAAAGCCTAGGAAATAAAGGATGCCGGAGAAGAGTGCGAGGGGATAGGCGATGCGTGCGGGCAGGGCGGCCTTGCGCTTGAGTTCATCGGGAAGTGAGGACATGCATCACCTGGTGCGCTGGATGATGTGAAATCCGCGAGGGGTTTCGACGACATCCGAGATTGCGCCGACATCCATTGAAAATACGGCATTGGAGAAGGCTTCGGGCATGGCGAGGCGCTCGAAATTACCAATGGCGCCCGCGGCTACTTTGGATGGGTCGTCGGATTGTTTGCTGGCGAGTTCGCCAATTGTGGCTTTTTTGTCTTTAATTTTGGCGAGCAAGTCCTGGGCGATCTTTTTGGCTTCGTCTTTTGAGCGCGTGACTTCTTTGGGCGCAAATTGCGCGCCTTTGTAGGCGATTAAAATATGCACGGCGCCCGCGATTTGAGGGCCTGAAGCGGTGGGAGCGGCCGTCGGTGCGGCTTGGTTTTGAGGCTCAAACATGATGGAGCTCACGCTCGGCTGAGGCGCGGCGTTGCTTGCGGCGAGGGGAGCGGATGAAGCCGCGGCCGTCTCTTTGGGGGCCGCGTTTTGCTGATTGCCCTGGGACTGGCAGCCCGCCGCCCCGGCAAGAATGAACGCACCAAATAGCGCGGAAAAGGCGCGAATACAGTGCATGACATGCATGGGTCTTCCCTCGATTTCGCTCATAGATTTCGGCCGGCGCGGCCTAATTCCCGTAGACTTCTTATCCCGCCCGGCCTTCGGCTGGGCGTGCAAATCGGAGCCGAGTCTATTTTTTTTGGGGTTGGCTTGCCCATAGGAAATCAACCGGGAGAGGCAGAATGCCGCGAATCCTCCATATCGAGGACGATCCCGCCAACCGATTGTTGGTGAGGAAGCTCCTTCAAAACGCCGGGCATGAGGTGATCGACGCGGCCGATGGTCTGGAAGGCATTCGGCTGGCCTGTGCGCAGCGTCCCGATCTGGTGCTGGTCGATTTGAATATTCCTGGCTTGGATGGCTTTGAAGTGACGCTGCGCCTGCGGGGTGAACCTTCGCTTGTGGGTGTTCCGATTGTGGCGATTACAGCCGAGGGCGATCGGGAAACCAGTTTGGCCGTGGGCTGCGATGGCTTTGTACAAAAGCCTATCGATGCCCGATCGTTTGCTCAGTTGATCGATCAATTTCTAAAAGGCGCCAAAGAGCCTTCGTCGGCCGAGGCTGCTCCCGATCGGCTGAGAGAACAGAGCCAGCGTATTGTCGTAAGGCTCGAGGAAAAAGTGGCCGAGCTCTTTAAGGCCAACGCGCGGCTGAAGGAACTGGATGCGGCGCGCACCGAATTTTACCGGAATATCTCGCACGAGCTGGCAACGCCGATGACGCCTATCGTGGGCTATCTCAAGCTTCTGGCCGATGAAGAACTGGGACCGCTCAACAAACCTCAGCAAAAAGCGCTTCGGGCGATGGATGACTGTGTGCGGAGGTTGCGCGGGCTCATCGACAACCTGCTCGATGTGACGGGCTTGGAAACAGGCCGAATGCGCTTTTTCAATGCTGAGTACGACTTTTTGGATACCACAAGGCGCGCGATGGCTGCCGTGGCCGATCGCCTCGAGGAAGCGAAGATTCAATTGCTGGAAGAGCTTCCGCGCGGGCCGCTGGCTGCGTTTGGCGATGCGGGAAGGCTTCAGCGGGCGATGATTCATCTGCTGGAGAATGCCGCGAAATTCACGCCTCCAGGCGGTTCTGTGGGCGTTCGGGTGGTTCGCCTGACGACTGGGCACTATGAGATGTGTGTGGCGGATAGCGGGCCGGGTGTGAGTCCCGAGCGCCAGCGGCGTATTTTCGAGCCATTTTATCAAGTCGACGGTTCGCCCACGCGGGAACACGGCGGTGTGGGTGTGGGGCTGGCCATCGCGAGAAGAACGGCGCGCGGTTTGGGCGGAGACCTTCGCATTGTTTCACCGAGCCAGGAAGTGATTGAAGGGGTGAGGCTGGGCGGAGCGGCGTTCTATCTCACCGTGGCGCAGCGGGCTCCAGGCGAATACCCAGAGATGCCGGTTGCGGCGAAAAAGAGTTCCTGATGGCGGGCATTTATCTCGATTGGAATGCGACGGCGCCGCCTCATCCCGATGTGATTGAAGCGATAAAGCAAGCGTTGGAACAGGCTTGGGGCAATCCGGCGAGCGTGCATGGAATGGGCCGCGGCGCAAAGGCTTTCATCGAAAATGCCCGGGAAGCCGTGGCGTCGCTGGTGGGCTTTCATCCGAGGGATGTGCTTCTGACATCGGGCGGAACAGAGGCGAATAACCTGGCTTTGTTCAGCTTGATGAGCGCTCCCGCGCATCCCTTGCAAGCCGCGCCGCCTGCGGAGACGCGGGGACGATCTTCAAAGGCTCCACCGCAGCCCGCGGCTTCCGATAGACAGCCCGTTCTTCTGCTCAGCCGCCTCGAACATCCATCGATCGTGCGGGCGGCCGAAGAGCTTGGCCGCAGAGGCATTCCGCTGGTGTGGGCTGATGTGTCGCCGGAAGGGCAAATCACGGCAGAAGCGGCTGAGCGGGCTCTGCAGCGAGCGAAAGAAATTGGCGAGCCGAGGCTCTTCGCGCTGCAGGCCGTCAATCATGAAACGGGCATGATTCAGCCCATTGAACAAGTGGCGGAGCGGGTGCACGCGCATGGAGCGCTCCTTCATGTCGATGCCGTGCAAGCCGTGGGCCGTTTACCCGCCGATCGCTTTGCGCCTTGGGCCGATGTGATGACGGTAGCGGCCCATAAAATCCGCGGTCCAAAAGGTGTGGGGGCGCTGCTAAAAAGGCCGAAAGTGCATTTGTCTGGGCAGATTCTATTTGGAGGAGCTCAAGAGCGCGGCCTTCGCCCAGGCACCCAAGATGCGGCGCTCTGCGCGGGCTTTGCCGTTGCGGCGGAGCGGGCAAAAACGGGTCATTTACGCTATGCGCGCCTGGCGGCCCTGCGCGACAAACTCGAGCGCGATCTGATGGAACTCGGGGTTCGGCTTGGCGTCGTTCCCGTGCGCAACGGAGGCAGGGCAAGTGAAGGCCGGGCTCCTCATGTGAGCAACCTGTCGTGGCCTGGATGGCGAGGCGATGAGCTCTGTGCGGCGCTCGATCTCGAAGGTGTGTATGTGTCCAGCGGATCGGCTTGCAGTGCGGGTACGGCCGAGCCCTCGCCCGTGATCGTCGCAATGGTAGGTGAACAGAAGGCCAGCGGTGCTGTCCGGATTTCAATGGGCGAAGACACGCAGCAAGAAGAGCTGGATGAAGCCGTTCGCAGATTCGCGCGCGTGCTTGAGCGGGCTCCGCTTCTTTCGAGCCGATAAGTCAAGCCTTTCACGGGCTTGTCACAAGAGCGTCGCCCCTTGATCTTTCGCGTGAACGATTCCGGGCCTTCTCATCCATCGCCTCTTGCGGAAGCGCCGATGTCCTTGAAAGCTCACGATTTTTTTTGTTCCGGGGGACGCGCGAAGTGCATTCCATTCAATGGAATCAAGAAGGCCGTCTGCTGAGAGAATGTTCAGCCTGTCAAGTGTTTTTGGAGACACCTAGAAGGGGCTTGAAGGCTTATTGTTTAACTCATTGAAATAATTGATAATTTCATCGCAGTGATTGAAGTACACACAGCGCTCGGCGGCCGGACCATACACGCCGACCCCCGCCGCATTGGGCGTCTCGATGCCGTGGCTCCACCCATGCAACCTGGCCGTCGGATCAGCATGAGGAGGCAGTGGTAAAAACGGATGCGCCGTATGCAACAAGGCGATGGACGTGGGCAACAGAACGGCTGCAAAAAGTGCATAATCGCCTCGTTTTAAAGGCTTTTTGCGATGCTCTGCCATCGAGCACGCGACGATGAGCACAAGCGCTGCAGGAGCCCACCAATTGGCCTCGGGGGCTCTTCCCCTTACCAGCGCGGACAGAAGAACGAGTGCGGAGAGGCTTAGAAAGGCGGCGCGATCGGGGAGGGGCAGAGAGCGAAAAGCCCGTAAACCATAGGCAAATGCCCACGGCGTCCAGAGCAGGGCTTGAACGAGCGCGGCTTCGGACATTGCGCGAACACCCGAAAGAACGGCCGATGCAAAGCTGCCTGGAAGGGTCTCGGCGATAAAAGCGTGCCTGAGTTGAAAGTTCAGGCTGGGCCACAAAACAGGGAGAGAACAGGCCATCGCGGCGATTGTGCCCAGGCGCTCGAGGGTGGGGCGCGGCGTGGCCATCAGCGCGATCGCGAGACCCAGAGGCAGCATCACAACTTTAGCGAGAGCACCGAGCAGGGCGGCACCGATGGCCAGAAGCCAGCGCAGCCCAAAGGGCGGGGATTTGGAATCGGCGGCCCATGCCAAAAGTGTGGCAAAGGCCGGCAAAAGCAGCGTATCGGGTGTGGCGACGAAGCCCGCGGCCATAGGCAAAATCGTCCACTGGCCGAGCAGCATGGCTCTGGTCTGCCCTTCTTCCGGGGCGTTTCGCTGCCTGGCCAAAACGAGCAGCAGATAGCCGAGAAGGAGCGAAAGCAGGATGGGCCAGATTCGAACCCGAAGCTCGACGGGCAAGGGCGCCAGGGCATCGCTGAGACGGAGCAGCCAGGGCAACAGAGGCGGATGGTCGACAAGACCCGGCGCGATTCCGCTCAAACGGGCGGCGCATAGATAATAGGCTTCGTCGGGCGACAAATCGGTAACGAGCGCGAGGGCGAGATGCACCGGCAAAGACAAGAGCAATAAGGTGCCCGCCTTGCCCAGGCAAAGCTCCAAACGCTTCATTTTGCGGGATTTGACGATTGAGACTGCCGGGCTCTCAGCACTTCGTACAAAGCCAGGGCGCCCGCGACCGATGCATTCAACGATGCGACAGGGCCCCGCATCGGCAGCCTCGCGAGATGAGCGCATGCGGCAATCACCGGTTTTCGCAGACCTTTATCCTCGGCGCCGATCACCAGCGTAACAGGGCCGACAAGCGGCACTTGTGAAAGCATCACCGGCCCATTGGCATCCAATCCGACGTTGAGCGTGCCTTTGCGGGCGAGCAGCGAAAGAGCATCGGGAAGCGAGGGGACCCGGCACAGGCGCGCATGTTCAACGGCGCCCGCCGATGCCCGGAATGTGGCCGGTGTGAGGGGCGCGGAACTGTGTTCGGGCCACAGCACGCAATCAGCGCCCAAGGCCACCGCGCTTCGGATAGCGGCTCCAAAATTTTGAGGATCCATAATGCCGTCGAGGGCTAGAAAAATGCTGTTCGGCTGGACGATCACATCTTCAATACGGGTCAGAGAAAGTTCCGGCGCAAAGGCGATAACACCTTGATGGCGGCCTCCCGAAGAAGCCCGCGCCATATCGGAAGCGTCTTTGATTTCCGTTGGAATGCCGCGATCTGAGGCAAATTTCAAAAGCCCCCGCACAGGCGGCCCACCATCCCTTTGCGCCCACAATTTCTCAATCGCGCTTCCATGCGCACGAATCGCCTCGCGCACAGGCTGCACACCCATGATCATGCGCGTCATCTGCGCTCCTTTGGTTGTTGGGGCGCAGCTTTGCACGCGAGCGCCCGCTCAATCTCGTTCACCAGGTTTTGCGCGGCCAAAAGAGGATCGGGAGCGTTTTTGATCGGCCTTCCCACGACCAGCAAATCCGCTCCATCGGCGATGGCCTGCGCGGGCGTTGCCACTCGTTTCTGATCCATCGCCAAGCTGGAATCAGGACGTATGCCCGGCGTGACGATGAGAGCTTCTTCGCCCAGTGTTGTTCGAAGCGACGGCGCCTCTTCAGCCGATGCCACAAAGCCCCGGATGCCTGCTTTCCACGCGAGTTTGGCCAAGCGCAGCACATGATCCAAAGGCGCTTCCGCGATGCCCTGCGCCTCCAAATCGCCGGCATCCAGCGATGTCAGCACCGTCACGGCCAGCAAGGTCATCCGTTTGCCCCGCGCACTCGAGCACGCCTCGGCGGCCGCCGCTGCCCGCTCGAGCATCGCGAGCCCCCCCGACGCATGCACCGTCAGATAATCGACGCCAAGCGCAGCGGCGCTCTGAACGGCGTTTTCAACGGTTTGAGGGATATCGTGCAGCTTCAGATCCAAAAATACCGGCAAGCCCAGCTCTTGGCCCAGCGTGACGGCTTTAGGGCCTTGCGCGGTAAAGAGCTGAAGGCCGATTTTAAGCACGCCCACGCTTTGCCCGACTTGAAGGGCCGAGGCTCGCGCGGCTTCGTAGCTGGGCTCGTCAAGCGGAAAAACAAGGCGCCCGCGCGCCGTTAAAGAGTCGCGAAAGCTATTCATGAAGGTTTTTACGAATCGAATGTGGCGCGTTCAGCGCGTTCAACGCGATGCGCGCCGCACATGGAAGGCATAACGGCGCGCCGAACGCAAAGGGCTGAGAGGGAATTTAAAGGCGGGATAAAGAAACTACAGACAGCTACACAAAGGATCGCCGGGCGTGCAGTTGCAGGGTTTGCCCGCACCGCCGCCTGCGGGCTTGGCACCGCCGCCGCCGCCCGAAAGCTTCTTTTGCTTCTCTTTTTCTTCCTCGAGCTGCTTCTGCAAGGCCAAGCGCGTCGCTTCATCCTTCGCGCTTGAAAGCTGGCTCAGCAAGCTGTCGATCTTCGTCTGCTGCTCTTTCAAATCGGCCGCGAGCTTGTCGGCTTTCTCCTTCGCAATGCGGTTTTCCTCGGCCAGCGCCGCCTGCCGGGCCCTCTCCTCTTGGAAGCCCCGGTACGCCCAGAAGCCAAGCCCGCCGACGATGATTGGCACCGCGATCGCAACGCCGATCAAAGTCTTGCGCAGCTTCTTCTTCGACTGATCGTGCTGAAGCGCCGCAAGCTTCTGCTCGTGCTGCTGCTGTTGCGTCATCGCCTCGATGCGAGCCCGCTGCTCGGCTTCGACGCGCGCCTTTTCTACCTCGGCCTGGCGAATAGCCTCGAGCCGCGCAGCCTCTTCACGCGCGCGGGCTTCTTCCGTCCGGCGCCGTTCGTCTTCAGCGCGGATGCGCGCTTCTTCCGCATCACGGGCCGCGCGTTCGGCATCCAGGCGAGCTTTCTCCGCCGCCGCCGCTGCCGCAGCCTTCTCGGCCTCCTCATTCCTGATGCGCTCTTCTTCTAAGCCCATCAGCTCTTTGAGTGAGAACAGAACCGAGCTTTCCTTTTGATCCGACATGATTTCAAAAGCTCCTTCGCAGCGCGCGCTTGATAACGCGTTCCACATACAGGAGTGCCAAACCCTCTTTGCGATTTGGATTGCAGATTTGGCGAGGGCTCAATGCATCTCCTCCATGCGCTTGTGAGAGTAGCCGTCTCTTTGGCCGCGCATCAACCTTTTGTCTTTGCGCATTCACCTTTTGCCCGCGCGCCGGGCATTCAAACGGGCTCATCTGCGGGCAAAGCCCGGCGAGTCTACAGCCCATACGCCAAGCCTTTCATTCCGGGCTTCCCTCCGCTAAGGTCGCCCGCATGAGTGTGGTTAAGGCGCATATTACCGGCACGGTTTGGAAGATCGAAGTCAAGGTGGGCGATCAGATCATGGAGGGCACAACGGTGGCCATTCTCGAATCCATGAAGATGGAAATGCCCGTCGAGGCCGAGGAAGAAGGAACAGTGAAGGCGATTTTGGTCACGGAAGGCCAGTCGGTGGTGGAGGGGACGCCGCTGGTTGAACTCGGCTAGAAGAGCGGGCCGGCTTATACCGTTCGCATCCTCATCATTCGCGCCACAGAAACTTCCAGGGGTTGTGCTTTAAATCGCGCGCAAGCTCCTGGATATCGTCGTACAGCGCTTCATCCATCACCACAGCGCCCACGGTGCCCTTGCCGCGCCGTATATGCGAAACAATCGCATGCGTGTCGTTCATCGTCGCCTTCGCCTGGCTTGCGATTTCCGACACATCATTCAGCGTCTTTTTAATCTTCGCCTGCTCGCTCTCCGCGCCGATGGTCTCGCTCACGCGGCGCATATTCTCCATCGTCACCTTCGCATCCGCGAGCAAGGGCGGCGCATCTTTCGCCGCCACGCCCGAAATACTCTCAACATTGTTCATGATGCGATCGATCTGGGGGTTTTCGACATATTTGGTCTTGGCGCCCCGGATCGTGTCATCCACATCGATGGTGATCTGCTCGACATTTTGCGCGATGCGATCGAGCCGATCTTTATTCTTCTCGAAGAAATCGCCTGTTCCCTTCAAGGTTTTGCGCAGGCCATCGAATGCTTCATTGAGCTGATCTTTGTTCTCGCGCAGGGCCGTCACGCTGGAATGCAAAAGCTCGTACGTTTCTGAAATCAGCTTATCTAAACGGGGCGGATCGAGCCCGCGCACATACTTTTCCTCGGGCCGGAGCGGATCGCTAAACATCGGATCTTGATCGTTTGAACCCGGATCGACCGCTAAAAACTGCTCGCCCAGAACCCCCTGTGTTGTCACATAAAACAGCGCATTTTTGCGGATACTCGCCTGATGCCGCTTCTCCACGGTGATATCCATGCACACCACCGCGTGCCGGAGCTCGGCCGGAATATTCATCGCATCCTTGCGATCCTTGCAGAACGAAACCGTTTGGACCTTGCCGATCTTCACACCGGCCATCTTTACGTGGGCACCTGTTTGCAGACCTCCCGGATTGTCGAACAACACAACCACCGAAAAGGTGGGCTGGAAGTTCACACCGCTCATAATCAGCACAAAGCCGATGAGCAGGCCGATTGCCGCTAAAATAAATGCCCCGACTTTTAATTCGATCGACCTGGTGGAGCTTGCCATACCTTTGAATATCCTCGATCGCTTGAATGAGCTTCGCAATCCTAATGACATAGATAGGACGGCGCCGGTATAAGCGCGATTGAATCACGCCCCGGAAGAGCACATTTTTTTCTTTTAAAAATGTGCCGCATTGCGGCGAGATTTTTACAAAGTGGCATTGCGCGCCGCGGCGAAGGCATAAATTTCAAAAAATCAGAGCCCAATATGATTGAATTTAAACATGTGAAAAAATCATTTGGGGAAAAACAAGTGCTCGCGGATGTGTCCTTCGATGTTCAGGCGGGCGAAGTGTTTTTTATTATTGGGCAATCGGGCGTAGGCAAGAGCGTATTGATTAAACATTTAATTGGCCTTTTATATCCCGACGGCGGAGAAATATGGCTGGACGGCGAAGAAGTAAGCCGTTTTAACGAAGCACAGATGTATCCCGTGCGTATGAAATGCGCGATGGTGTTTCAGCATTCGACGCTCTTCGATTCGATGACCTGCGCGGAAAATGTCGCGCTTCCATTGCGAAAACATAAAGGACTAAAGCCCAAAGAAGCGCTGGCTGAAGCCAACCGCAGGCTCGAACAAGTGCATATGCGCGAATTTGGCGACCGCTATCCGGCCGAATTGGGCGATGGAATGCGAAAACGCGTCGCCATTGCCAGGGCGCTTACGCTCGATCCCCGCTATGTGCTCTTCGATGAGCCAACCACCAGCCTCGATCCCGTCAGCGCGCGCAGGGTCGATAAATTAATCCGCGAACTCAGCGATACTCTCGGCGTTACCAGCGTGGTGGTCAGTCACGATCTCGTTAGTATTTTTACAATTTCCGATCGAATTGTGATGCTCTATAAAGGAAGAGTCCGGCTATTGGGCTCTCAAGACGATTTTAAGCGCTCCGACGATGCGATCGTGCAGCAATTTATTCACGGGCGCGCCGAAGGGCCGATCGAATAAACCCGGCGCCTTATTTAAAAATTAAAAATCCAATCGTCGATAACGTCACATTTAAAATAATAACGGCCAGCGATGCATTGATAACCGCCCGCGTCGTCGCCCAGCCCACGCCTTCCGAACCGCCATAGGTCATTAGACCCGAATGACTGGCCACAATGGGAATCGCCGCCCCATACGCCACGCACTTGCTGAGCCCCACCACCAAATCGCCCGAGTCCACCAGCGAAATATTCGCAAATGTGCGGGGCGCAATATCAAAACTCAAATAGGCCGTCAGCATTCCCGCCACATAAGCCACCCCCGTGCTCCATATCGCAAGGCAGGTCGTCATGATAATGCTCGCGAGAAATCGCGGTTTTACCAAATAATCAATCGGATCGGCCGCGCACATCCGAAGCGCGTCAATCTGTTCGGTCACGACCATCGAGCCAATTTCCGCCGCAATGCCTGCGCCCACCCGCGTCGCTAGCAGCAATGAACCAATGGATGCCGAAAAATCCCGCACCAATAACTCTAAAAAGGTGGCCCCCACCAGCGAGTATTCAGGCAAAATGCGCTCCAATTGCAGTCCGCCCTGCCTCACCAAAATCATCCCAATAAAACCCATCGATACCGTTATAAAGAAAATCGATCGATTTCCTATGGCATACATCTGTGCCAATATCGCGCCCTGCTCGGTGCGGCCATTCACGCAATAATAAAGCGTCCGCACAAACACCGAATACAGCTCCCGCGCCGTATTCAGCAAATCCAGCGCAACCGCGCCCACAAGCTCCACACCGTGCCGTTCAGGCAATACCGTGCGCAACTCGTGATCGACGCTTTCAGGCCCCGATCCCTCAGGGTCTTCTTGCGCTTTTAATATCTGCTCCCGGGCTTGCATCGGCTGTCTTCCCCACCCAGCCCTTTAATGAAACGTGAACGCGACGAAAAAATCGAGCACGAAAATGCCCGCCGCCGTCGCCACCACGGTTGAATTGACCGCCTTGCCCACGCCCGGAGCTCCGCCCTTCACCGCAAGCCCAAATTGACAGCTCGCCAATCCCATCACAATGCCAAACACCACGCTTTTAAAGAGTCCAACGGCGACGTCGTTGAATCCTAAGAGCCCGCCCGTAAGGCCAATATAAAACGATGCCGGCTCCACACCAAGCAGCGCATAGCCCGCATAAGCCGCTCCCAGCAGCGCCAGCGCATCCGCAAACAAAGTCGACAGAAATAAAGTCAGCACCATCGCCAAAAAACGAGGCGCAATTAAAAATTTAATGGGATCAATCGCCAACACCCGCAATGCATCCAATTGCTCGGTCACGACCATTGTGCCTAATTCAGCCGTATTGTTGGCTCCTACGCGCCCATTAATCATTAAAGCCGTGAGCAGCGGCGCGATTTCCCGGAGCGACGCAAAGCTCGCGCCCCAGCCCAATAAACCATAGGCCCCCAAGCGCTCGACCACCGGCGCCGCTTGAACCACCGTAATCGCGCCCGTTACCAATGCCGTCACAATCACAATGGGTGCAGAGCGCACGCCCATGCGATGCAGGTTTCGGAAAAACTCCTCGCCATCAAAACGAAGCGTAAATACCCGGGCAAAAATACGGCCGGCCAGAAGACCCATCCCGCCCACGACTTCGGCAATATTCAGCGCAGAGTGGCCCGCCGATTCAACAACGCCCGGCGAAGGAAGGGGGGCCGGCCTCGATGCAGGTGCCCGGCGGCTTCGGGGACCGCCGGGTTTTAAGACGGGCAAGGGCGCGGGCCGGGAAGGGCGTCCACCCGCGTTGGCGTCGGCTGCGCTCATGGGCGCGCGAGCATAGCGCGATTGCACAACAACATCGCAAGCATCTAATTCATGGTCGGGTCGTTTGCGGGCGGAGGCGGTATCGAACCTTCAGGAGGCGGTATCGATGCCGAAGCTCCATTCCCAGACGCCGCGCCATTGGCTCCGCCGCCCGATGTCCCGCCTTCCTCGACCGATTCGGTTTCAGCAAAGGCTTCAATCGCCACAATGCGCTCTCCCTCATCGACATTCATCAGCCGCACACCCTGCGCGTTGCGGCCCGTCTCGCGAACCTGGCTGACCTTTGTGCGCAGCGTTTGCCCGCGATCCGTCACAAACATCACTTCATCCGTCGGACCCACCATCGCAACGCCCACCACCGGCCCGTTGCGCTCGCTCGCGTCAATCAAAATAACGCCCTTGCCGCCCCGGCTCTGCAAGCGGAATTCTTCGAGCGCCGTCCGCTTTCCATAGCCCCGCTCGCACACCGCCAGCACCCTATCGCGCCCATCTCCCGACACACATAGGCCAACCACATAATCGCCTTCTTCAAGCTCGATGCCCTTCACGCCCATCGTTGGCCGGCCCGTCGAACGTACTTCGTCTTCTGAAAAACGAATGCTCATCCCGCCCCGCGTGCCGATTAACAGCTCGCGCGTTCCATCGGTAATCGCCGCCGAAAGCAGTTGATCGCCCTCTTCGATGCGCACCCCGATAATGCCCTTTTCCCGGTAGTTTTCGTATTCGGACAGCGCCGTCTTCTTGATGATGCCGTTCTTCGTCAACGTCACCACATAACGGCCCTCATCAAAACCCGGCACCGGCGTAATCGCCGCAATCTTCTCGCCAGGCTCGAGCCCAACGAAATTCACGATCGCACGGCCCTTCGCATTGCGCGCCGCAAGCGGTATTTCATAGACTTTCTTAACGTAGACCTTGCCCTTGTCGCTGAAGAAGAAGACATGCGAATGCGTCGAGGCCACAAACAACTGGTTCACCCAGTCTTCCTCGCGGGCCTCCATCCCCACCATGCCTTTTCCGCCCCGGCGCTGCGCCCTGTACGTCGAAACCGGCGTCCGTTTCACATAACCCAGATGTGAAATCGTCACCGCCATATCCTCTTCCTGAATCAAATCCTCCACGTTGATTTCAGCTTCCGCGGGGATAATTTCGGTGCGCCGCTTGTCCGCGAACCGCGCCTTCACATCGTTCAGCTCGGCGACAATCACGTCCATCAATAGCTTTGGATCGGCCAAAATCGCCTCCAGCTTTGCGATTTCCAGCGAAAGATCGCCGTACTCCTTCGCAAGCTTCTCGCGCTCCAGGCCCGTCAGCCGCGACAGCCTCATCTCCAAAATCGCCTTCGCCTGACGCTCCGAAAGGAAATAATCCCCTTGGCCATCGGCCTTTTCGCATTCGCTTTCAGGACGGCCCGCGCGCCTTAAAAACTCGCCCAATCCCCGCAGCGGAAGCTCTTGCAGATTCTTCTTCGCTTCATCCGGATCGCTCGACGACCGAATCGTCGCCACCACCCGATCGATGTCTGTCGTCGCCATCCCCAGGCCCAGCACCAATTCCCGCTGCGCCTCCGCCTTCTGCAAATCGAAGCGCGTCCTGCGTGTCACCACATCCCGGCGGTGCTCGATAAAATACGCAAGCGTCTCTTTTAGATTCAGAACCGCAGGCCGCCCATCCGCGATCGATAAATTGATCACCCCAAAGCTCGCCTGCAGATCCGTCAGCCGGTAGAGCTGATTCAGAATCACCTGAGGAAAAATATCTTTCTTCAGCTCGACCACGATGCGCATGCCTTCGCGATCGCTTTCATCGCGCACCTCGGCAATCCCTTCAATGCGCTTTTCCTTGACGCACTCGGCGATCTTCGCCACCAGCCTCGCCTTGTTCACCTGATAGGGAATTTCTGTGACGATTATCTGCTCGCGATCGCCCTTCAGGGTCTTTTCAACGTGCGTCTTGCCCCGCATCACAATCGCGCCGCGCCCCGTGCGGTACGCCTGCTCAATCCCGCTCCGCCCGTAAATTAAACCGCCCGTCGGAAAATCCGGCCCGGGAACAATGCGAATCAATTCATCGATCGTTATCTCTGAATTGTGAATAATCGCGATCGTCGCATCGATAATCTCGCCCAAATTATGAGGCGGAATATTCGTCGCCATACCCACCGCAATGCCGTTCGATCCATTCACCAGCAATTGCGGGAATTTGGCGGGCAATACGCTTGGCTCTAATTCCGAATCATCGTAATTGGGGACAAACTCGACCGTATCCTTTTCCAAATCGGCCAGCATTTCAATCGCGATGCGCGAAAGCCGGGACTCGGTATAACGCATGGCCGCCGGACTATCGCCGTCGACCGAGCCGAAATTGCCCTGACCATCGATGAGCGGATAACGAAGGCTAAAAGGCTGCGCCATCCGCACCAAGGCGTCGTACACCGCCAAATCGCCGTGCGGATGGTATTTACCGAGCACATCGCCGACCACACGGGCGCATTTTTTATGAGAGCCCGTCGGACCAATTTTCTGCTCATTCATCGAATGCAGAATGCGGCGGTGCACAGGTTTCAAGCCGTCGCGCACATCGGGAATCGCACGCCCCACAATCACGCTCATCGCGTAATCGAGGTAGCTTGTGCGAAGCTCATCCTGAATGCTAACGGGGATTTTTTGCTGAATGTTCGAAGTGGACTGTTCCATCTGCTGCTTGGAAATTGACAAGGCCCAATTTTGTGAGGCCCGGCTTGCTAAGACCTTCAGAGCGAAGGTGGCGCGGGCGGCGGGCTACCTATAAAAACGCCCGTTCAGGTAGTCGAACGGGATGGGGAGTGCAACGGGTATTTCACTGGAGCTCAAAGAGATGAACCATCGCGTCTTTTGCCGGGCAAAGTCCAAGGCCATCGCTGGCATCGGACACCACATAGAGTCTGGGATTCGGCGCGAACACATCGAAGGTCACGCCTTCCACGCTGCAATATTGGGTTTCGCCGTTTTGGCCCTTGGGAAAATCCACGACCACCCCCTCGTCACTAAAACCAAAAGGCGAGGTGTTCAGCGTCCCCAGCCACAACTGAGAAGACTGCTGCGAGGTGATCGCCACGCCGTACGTTCCATTTTGATGGTTATAGAGGGCAATATCACTGTAATCGATAAAATGGGCCTTGCTGGGAATGCTCAGCACCGATTCGCTTAGCCATTCACCATTTTTTTGCTTGAGCAGATGCAATTTTCCCCGCCCCTTGTTCATCTCATCGTCGGTGCAATCATTTCCCTCGCACAGCGCCAGCAAATAATCGTCATTGTTGACCCACAGCCACGCAATCCCCTCAAATCCCTTGCTTCCCCCAAACACCACATCCGAAAGCTCCGACCCCTGATCCACCCCCATCGTGTCGAATTGAATCACCTTCCCCTTGTTTCCACTGCTCTTATCCATCTCCTTCATCACATACAAATGCTCGGTTCCATTGGTGTCGGCCGTAATCCCTTCGAAATTGGAACTCTCTGTCACGCTCCCCAATATCCCGCCGCCCGTCAGGCTTTTGTTTATGCGCGCCATAAGCTGCATATTGTCAAAAACCACATACAAAAAATCCCCATGCAATTGCACGCCGCTGCCTTCATATTCCTTCGCGACTTTGGGCAGAATATCGATAATCTTCTTCTCCATCACCAGCGTCATCGACGTCACCTGAGGCGTCGCCTGCGTATCGCCTGAATCGGCACAGCCCAGCCCGCATCCACCGGCCATCAGCCAAAAACCCACGCTCCCCACGCTCCCCACTCTCGACAGCGCCCTCTTCGACATATACATCCTCTTGTTATACGAACATTTGCGGCATCGCGCTCAATAAACTTTTCACGCCCAGCCAACTCGTTTATGTGTAGCTCATGCACCAAACGCAATTTGTCAAAGCCCGCGCCGAAACCCTGGAAGACGCGCTCAAAGCCTTCACCCAGCATGTCGATGCAAACGGCGGTATCGACAACTGGTGGCACTGGCTCTGTGCATTTGAACCCGATGGCGCTCGTATCACCACGCCACCTCCCGAATCCTTTCCCAGTTTTCCCTTCGCCTCCGACGATAAAGATCGCGCCGAACTCATCGCTCAAATCGAAGCCCAGGCCAAATATGCCCACAAACACTTCTCAAAAGAAGACGCATGGAATCGCCAGCCTTGGTATGGAATTTTTAGCACCCTCCATCTGGCCGGTGTCCCCTGGATGAAGTTCGACGACTCCATGACCGATGACGAGATGGTCACCAAACGAGCCATCCGCCGTAAATCGCCCGCCAATATTCCCGAATGGTTCTTAAGCATTCTCCTCGAAGAATTGCGATCGGCCTACGCCGCGGTGTCTGTGCCCCCCAAAAAGAAAAAAGAAACAAATATCATCGACGCCCTCGAAGACGCCAAACGAAAAAACTGGGCCGCCGCCTTTGAGCGCGTCTACGAAGCCCTGTATTCTCCCATGACCGATTCTAAACCCGACCTGCCCTATCTGCGCGGCCTTAGCCCCTACGAATGGCCCGCCCATCTTGTCGGACAAGGACCCAAGGTGTTTTATCTGATGGTCGATATGCATCTCTAAATTGTTTACAAAAGCATCCTTCAATAATCGTTTCAAAGCGGCGTGTATACCCTTACTATCGGCCTATGAAGATTTGGCATGGATTGGCATTCGCATCGGTTGGCTTAGGATTCGCGGCATGGCTTTCGGCATGTGCAGAAGGCTCTGAATTGGATACCGCCGCGCCCACGGGACAAGGGGGCGACGATGGAGAGGGCGGTCAAGCCTCGACATCCTCCTCCAGCGGTTCTATGGGCGAAGGAGGTGCCGGCGGCGGCGAAGGAGGCGCGGGCGGAAGCGGCGGCATGGGAGGAGGCGGCACCGGCTGCGACTTCACGGCGCCCAACACCTGCGCAGGCGCCGAAGTCTTACCCGAAATCGACGGCGACAAAGGCAGCGACATGCGCACCGCCATGGGCAATAGCTCCAAATGGTTCGCGCTCTTCGTCAAGGAAGGCGTAAGCTCAATCATCGATTACCCCGCGCTTTCCTTTACAGCCTCGCTCACATCCCCCGCCAAGGCCGACTACGATTTATACGTCTACACCGGCGACTTTTCCAACCCCGACTGCGCCGCCGCCCCCGAAAAAGCCCTCGGCCTACCCGAATCCTATAGCAAACAATGGGGCGATACCCTAGGCACCGACGATGGCACCTGGTATATTCTTGAAGTCCGCCACAACACGGGCGACGTATGCGAAAATGCCTTCTGGACCTTAAACGTCACCGGCCACACCATCCCCTAATAAAATCGAGCACATAAGCCCATCGACGCAAAAATCGCCGCGTCAACGCAAGACTTGCGTGCTTATTCCTTCGGGCAAGCGAAGCCTCGTGCAAGATGCTCGAGGAAAACCATAGGCACGCTCATTGCTGAAGCAGAGGACATTATGAGTTATCACGCAGCGGTCTGGTTAGACCATAACGAAGCAAAGATTTTTCATATTACCCACGAAAGCTTTACGGAGCAAACGGTGCATCCTTTAAAGCAGCATCGTCATCTTCAAAGAAAGCGCGGAGACTACGCGGGCCACAAAGTCGACGAAGACCCGCATTACTACCACGAAATCGCCAAAGACCTGGCCGACGCGGGCACAATCTTGGTATGCGGCCCCGGCTCGGCGAAACTTGCGTTTATTAAACATGTTCACAAGCACGATCACAACCTAGAGCCCAAAATTATCGGCGTCGAAACCGTCGATCATCCCTCGGATGCTCAGTTTGTGGCCTATGCCCGTAAATACTTTGTCGAGCATAACGTTATGCGTTAACACAGCGCTTCATTTCTGTGTTCAAATTCAAAACGCGGTGCCCACTCGCCTAAAGGGAAGGAGCACCGCGTTTTGCTTTCCATGGGCTTATGTTATGCGCCATGCGCGATAAATAGGTGTCACAATTCTTGACACGCACCCAAACAAAGAGATATTGCGTAACCAGCGAGTAAGGATTGCCCGGCAGCGATAGATCTAGCCCGAACAATACTTCCTCCATTAGGAGACCCCACATGGATATCAATGTTGGAATTATTGACCAACAAGTGCGCGGGCTGGCGCAGAAGCTAAAGATTCAAATTGAGGAAATCCGAGGGGAACCCGTCAACGATGTTTTGGCTCGGTCTACAGCCTTTGTGGTTCTCTGCACCAAGACCATGCTCGCGCTTTCCGAGGATGAGGCATTGGATGCTCTGACCGAGGGGAGCAATGACTTTGGCGTGGATGCCATGCATCTTAGCGATGTATCGGATGGGGAATTCACCGTTACCCTCTTTCAGGGCAAGTACCATCATGAGAACCTGGATGGTGTAAGAGGCTTCCCTCAAAACGGTGTTGAAAAAGCCGTGCAGGCCGTGAGGGCTCTTCTCGATCCAAATGCACCGGTTGACATCAATCCCCGGCTCAAGGCCCGGGTGGAAGAAGCCCGAAGTTTAATCTTAGATGGCAATATCCCCCGTGTACGCTTTTTACTTTGCAGCAATGGCAAGTCATGGAAGGTTCCCGATGTGCAGCGTATCATCGACCGGGAGCGCTTTGGTTCTCATGCTCAATTTGAACATATCAATCATCTGAATTTGGTTGAAGTTCTTCAGGCCAGCAAACCCGTGAAGGATACCCTTCAATTCGCTGGCAAGGCCATTGTCGAAGACTTTAAGTATACCCGTGTTTTTATTGGGAAAGTGAGCGTTTCCGAGCTCGC
The DNA here is from genome assembly GCA_964537685.1 of uncultured Polyangiaceae bacterium. Lineage (GTDB taxonomy): Bacteria > Myxococcota_A > Polyangia > Polyangiales > Polyangiaceae > CAZICM01. Next base: position 117,485 of record CAZICM010000022.1, on the reverse strand, counting down.
CCGTCTCATGGATACCCATGGCGATCGCCTGCTCGAGCGCAATGTTCGCCGCTATTTGGGTTTGCATGGGAACCGGGTCAATGAAGCGATTGCCCAGACCTTGAAAGACAACGAGGAGTTGCCGAACTTTTATTTCTATAACAACGGTATCACGTTGATCTGCGATCACTTCGCCTATAACGCCCTCCAGGCGGAAAATTTTAAAGTGAACGTGTCTGGGCTGCAAATTGTCAATGGAGGTCAGACCAGCAAAACGATACAGGCCACCCTTGCTGAATTCGCGCGATCACAAAAACCACAAACAGACCCGGCGGCCGAACAGCAAGCCCGCAAGAAGAATGGCCGCAAATCAAAGCCATCCACCACCCAGCCCAATCTGGATCAGGCATATGTGTTGGTACGGCTCTATCAAGTTCCCCGCGAGGCGGATAAGCTTGTGCAAACCATTACGTGGGCAACGAATAGCCAAAATCCTGTTGATTTCAGAGACCTTCGCTCAAACGACCCCAGGCAGCAGCGCCTCGAGCTTTCGCTGAAAGAGCTTGGATATGACTATCGCCGCCACCGCGGCGAGGGGATATCCGGACCCAAGGACATCAGCATCAGCAGCGCCGCCGAAGCGATTCTGGCCGTGTGGCGTAGGCAGCCACACCAGGCAAAATTTCGGGGTGGCGACTATTTAGGCAAACTCTACGAAGAAATCTTTAGGGATGATCTAAATGCGACGCAATTGATCATTGCCGTATTGCTCTTCCGCATCGCCGAAAACAAAAGGAAGAGACCTCCCGCGGCCGCTCCCGATTTTTTGCCCTATGCTTCGTATTTTACATCCATGCTGATGGGTCAATATGTGCTGGCAGACTTGGCGATTTCCCTCGATAAGCTCGATCATCGCAAGTTTGAGGATGCCCACACCCACATCGATAAGCACCGGGAAGCTTATCTGATCAAGGCATGGGGCGAGATTCAAAAAGCTATCGACAAGCTCTATGGCAACCAAAAGGTCAATCAGCTTCGCCTTGCGGCAACATTTCGCCGCGGGGATCTTCTTCAATGCCTGGCTGGACCCTAAATTCCCCGAATGCGCGAACCCTATCCCATTCCGCCCCCCTCTCAAGGCACGCCCGCCGCCCCTTTCTTGATCTACACCTGCTCCATCTGCGGCGCCGAAGTCCGGTCTATCCCCGCCCATCATGAACGCTGGGCTTGCACCTGCCGCAATATCTCCATCGACCCCGATGCCGGCCGCTGCTCTATCAAAAGCCCCAGCCACTTCTCTATCTCCCGCATCATCGATATCCGAAACACATTTATCTCTTCACCCATCACCCTCCCAAGCTCCATCGGCCCCCTCCTTCTCGGCATCATCGACCCCCATGCCCCAGGCGCCGCCGAATCGGTCTCCTGGCTCCTCAACCGCTCCATTACCGACGCCCTCGCCGAACGGGGCGGACATCTCCCCCATTGGCTCGTCGCCGATATCCGACAAAACTATATCTCTCCCTTTAAAATCCAAACCCTCTGGGCCAACTTTGGCCATCGCTTTGCCCTGGCCCGCGCCGACGATGGAGAAATGATCGGCACCGTCCATATTGCCAAACACCATCCCATCATTCTCGCCATCGACCGCAACACCGTCAATGTCAACGCCTCGGACTACCCCGGCTTTAAACCCGAAGGCGCCCATCATGTCGTCAATTTAAGCGTCAAACACGAACTTCGCCGCACCCGCCTGGGCCGCGCCATGTTCGATGGCATCCTTCAGCATTTTCGATCGGCCTTCGACGGCGACGCCTTGTGGGTCAGGGCCGACCCTCCTTGGCATGCGGGCCTGGCTGGCCTGGGTTTCTCCCACGATCCATCCATGGATATCTTCCTCCCGCCCACCGTTGAACGCACATCCAATCTCCCCCATGCTCAATTCAATGCCCGCTATGCTTGCACTTGCAGCGCGGCCGCTCCTCAAAAACCTGAATTCCTCCTTCAGCGCCCCGCCTTGATGCAGACCCATAAACTGCAATACGTCTCCTTTACCCGCCCCTTGAACGAACCCATCCGTTCACATTCAAGCCCGCGTCCCCCTTCGCCCCTCCAAGCTCAAGCCCCCGTACCCACCGACTCCCCCTATAGCCGCGACTGGGGAGGTATACTTCACCGCGTTCCCCGAGGCATTGTCTATCCAGAAAGCCCTCAAGAACTCGCCGATTTCCTCCGCCGGGCCAGTCATCATAAAATTCCCGTCGCCGTTCGGGGCCTGGGCCGAAGCGCCGCGGGCCAATCGTTGATCTCGGACGGTCTCTTGATTTCCACCGAAAGGCTGAATCATATCGATCTCAACACCCTGGGACCCGATCGCATCACCGTACAAGGCGGGGCATCTTGGGAACAACTCCTTCAACATCTCTTGCCCCAGGGCTTGGTTCCCCCTGTCGTCACGGGATTCCCTTCGGCCACGGTGGGCGGCACATTATCGTCCGGAGGATTTTCCAAAGGCTCAATCCAAAAAGGCTTTCAAATCGATCATGTCATCAACCTCTTGGTTGCGACAGGAGACGGGCGCCTGGTCGAATGCTCGCCCACCCAAGCCCGATGGCTCTACGACGCGGTCTTGGGCGGCATGGGTCATTTTGGCGTCATAGCAACGGCGACATTGGCCTTGGAGCGGGCGCCTCGGGGACTGCTCAAAGCGGAACTCGACACAGGAGGCGACTTGGGGGCATTGCTTGAAGAGCTATCGGCCTTTGCCAAGAGGCCCGATGCTTATCATGCCACAGCGTTTTACAAAACGGGTTTGGACGGCGAAGACTATCCCATGGCGGTATGCACAAGGACAACAGAAGGCGAGGGGGACATCTCGCTAAGCGATTATCTATTGCCTTCCAGGGATACCCGGCCGGCAGGACCGACGGCATGGGCGCATGTATTTTGTTCATTGGACAAGGCGGAGGCATTCATTCTAAAAGCGCGTTCCATGATGCGGACGGGTGACATGCTACAATGGCTACCGATACAGAAGAGGCGCCCCGAACGCTCACTGATGCGGGTCGCGGACATACCGGTGGGGGAATTATTTTACGCGGTGATGTTCAATCGGCGGGTGAGAGAAGGGGATGACATTGAAGAGATAGAGAGAGAGCATCGGGCATTGATAGAGGAAGCGACAAAGCATGGGGGGAAGAATGCGCTGGGCGGAGTATTGCCTGGGAATCGGGAAGAATGGCGGGCGCACCTGGGGGAGGATGTGGACGAGGTGCTGGGGTGGGGGAGGATGGCGGATCCGGAGGGGATACTTGGCTTTGGTTGATCAATCGCCGTCGCCTGGACGAAGCATCTGCTGACGTTTTAGCTCCTGCGCAACAAAAGGAGCGCGCCGCTTTAGATAGGACCAAAAGATTTCTCCCTGCTGATAATCCACCACGTATGCCTCGCGGGCCTTGCAACATTCCTCATCGTTGAGATGAAGAACGCGGATGGTCTGTTCCACCCGGGGAATCATGTCCTTGGAAGCCATCGGGCCAACCATCACCTGAAAAGCCGTGAATTCAAGCGCAAATAATCCTTCGCCAATCTCAAAAGGATCGAGGGCTAAATCGACGTCTGATTTAAAGGAATTGATGCGGCTGCATGCTAGCCGATAATTGGACCATTCATAGACTTGGTTCCAAGCTTTTGATTTTGGAATCATATGATCGACCGAAGCATTGCCCATAAGATGCTCGATATAGAGCGCACTATAAGCGCACAGGCGATGGTAGGCATCGAGCATATCCGGCAGGGCATCTCTCCAAAAGGGGGGAAATTGATCCGGCGGAATCGCTTCCCGGGCATCGGCGATTTTCTTTCGGGCCGGGCCGGGTCTGTTTGGGGCTTTCCCTTCTCCGACCATCTCGGCTATGGCGGCCAGACCTTTGTTTCGTACCCTCGCATCAAAATCCCCAGGCTCGGGCGCGGGACGAACGGGAATCATGCGTTCCCCCGAAGCTTCTCCATAAACGCTCCCCACCGCACCCAAAAGGGATCGATATCGGGAAGGACTTTGGCCAGTTCTTGATGAATCTGTTCCGCTTGCTCGAGATTTGGATTGGGTTCTCTTAAGAGCTGCTTTGCTTGCTCCATCGCCCTTTCGGCTTCCAATGAACGCGCGCTCTTGAGATCAAAGGCATTGCTGGTTAGCCAATTGGATACATCTCCATGTCTAACAAATGGACGTTTTCTTAATACAACATGGGGCGGCGCCGGCTCCCGCTCAAAATCCAAATCAAACCAGGCATCTTGCCCGGAATCGAAACAGGGCTCCGCAGATGCAAGCACCAACGGCGAATGCGTCGTCAGAAGAATCTGCATCGCCACGTCCGGCGCCAATGCTTGATGCGCCGCCATCAGCGCTGGTACAATACGCCTCTGCCATTGAGGATGCAGATGCGCTTCCACTTCGTCGATCAACAGCACAAATGAACGCAATGGCTCCAGCTTTTGAAGGCGCGCGGCGATCCGGTGCTCGCGCCATACCCACACCAGCATATAGGCCAGTCCAAGCATGCGTTTCACCGCCGCCGAGGTGTGTACAATAGGAACCTCGCCCGCCGGCGTTTGAAGGATTGGCACATCCAGCGCATCATCAATGAAAATACGCTCCCATTTTCGAAGAGGAATCAATTCTTCACCCGGAGAGAGCGCTTTAACAATCGAAGTAAACTGATCAAAGGACTCACTTGATGGATCAGTGGCCCAATTTCGCCAATCGCGCAGCAGACCTTCGTTGACACGATAGGAGGATTGATTCACTTCCGCCTTTGAGCCTTCCCAAACCTCAGTTGCATCGAATTGAAAGCACATCGACCTATCCCATGCCTCTTGGCCAAAAGGAAGGCGAAACGGATGACCCAATCGATAAGGGATGGTGACTGAAAAGCCTCCGTCGACGCGCCCATAAACAACCAGGGTTTTGGAGGGGTCGGCACTCTCCGGCCCATCGGCCGCATCGGGCAGCCACATACCTTCCTTGAACGAATAAAGCGCCGAGTGCACTGACTGCTGGTTTTTATTCCGGCGCTCCTGCCAGGAAATACGCGCGGGCTCTACCGTTGGCACAAGCCCTTTCCCCGGCCATAAAAACGGCCATGTTCTCGTCAGCGCATACCAAGCAGCATCCAAGAGCAGCGTCTTGCCCAGGCCATTGTCCCCCGTCATCAAATTCATCCGGGACCCAAGATCCATCTCCATGCTGGGCGCCGGTCCCACATTCTTTAAGCCTAGATATGCAAGCATCGCTGCCCTCCGCTCTGTCCCCGCCGCTTTCGAGCGCGTACCTTATTCAAACATGCGCGCTGTTGTCAAAAAAAATGTTGCGATCGGGGGTGACTGCCGTTTCATGGGCTTCAATCTTCCCCGTTCACCCCCCGCCAATATGGATATCCTTCCCGGTAACTCCCCGATCCCCGCAAAGATCGCCCGCTGCCCGAGCAGGATTTCCTGTTTCCCTGCGTAGATCCGTCACTTACCGGTCGGGCATTATGGAATGGCTGGTGCCTTTTTGCACTTGCCAGGACCAGAACGTCGTCTCGAGACAGCTTTTATGGAATGTCGGTTCGGGATTTCCTGTTTGGATGCAGGCTTTTTGCGTTTCCCGATCGGGCAGTGGCGTTTGGAGGCGGGTTTTGGGCGTTGCCAAAAATGTTTTTCCAGATCCCTCGCAGCCTTTTTATGCTGCCCGAAGCTCTAGGGACCTTTGTAGACCGCTTTATCCCGTTGGATTCGAGGTATTTGTCGCATCCGGGCCGCCCGCAGGGTCTTCCATGCCGGGAACGTCGTCTTTGGAGCCGCCTTCGGTCCTGTCAAAATCAAAAAATATAAATTTGACGAGTCCCCTGTCTCGTCCCAGCGCCGCTTCCACCATCTTTTTGCCCGACCATAGTGCATCAATCACCGCTTGGCGCCCTTCGACTTCTATGGTGAAGTCTTTGGACTGTTGTTTCTCCATGGTCACAAGCGTCTCCGCTACAGGTGTCAGGGCCGCTTGTAATTTGGTGGTGGCGTCTAAGAGTGCCGTCTTTGAATTTAAATCATTCACCTGCTGAAGGCAGCGGGCCAATTCTTCGCAGAGAGCGGGGTCTTCGCGGACGGTGGGGTCGACATAGCTTTTGGTGTTTCCATCCTTGAAGACCTTGCGGTATTCGGCATGATCGCGGGAACCCAGGGCGGGACCGGTGCGGATGCTTTCGCTGACGTTGGCGACATGGCGCCCAAAGACAAAATCGTGGCCCCGGCCCAGGCCAACCTGGGTTCGGTAGGCGCCGACTTTTTGGAGATGATTGGCCACATAGAGGGTTAAAAGGGCTTGATTGGGGGTTTGAATGCTGGTGGCGATATCGGCGAGGGTTTTTTGTTTGTTGGGGTCCGATATTAACAGGTCGGTGGCAAGAATGCCTTGGATACGTCCGATAACCTCGTTGCTGTAGGCGATGATGGCGTCGGTTTTATTGATTGTTTTGGGGAAAGCCATGGCATGTTCCTCGTTGTTCAGGGTTGTGCGCCAAAGGGTGAGCAATGCGTTTTGGCGCGGTGAAGGTGGGAGGTTAAAGGCTGTGTTTTTGCGATGCAAGATGTTTTTTGGGGGCTGCGATTTTTTTTTGTTGCCAAGCATGGACGGGATGGAGTAGGAGAGCGAAGCCATGGCTCTATTGTCTCCGGCGCATATCAATTCAGTCTATCAAGCGGCTTTGGACATGGGCGCGACGGGCTCCCGAACGGCTATCCTGTCGGGTCTGCCCGCCGCTGTCCGGGCCGGCCTCGCCAATCAGAACGCGCCCGCAACTCAATTTCTCAACGATCTGCGCGCGCTGAATGAGCGGCCCGATAAAGAGCATCTGGAGAGTGTGCTCGAGAGTATTATTCTTTTGTATAGCCACGATCCCCGCTGCAAGCCGGTGATCGCCGCACGGGATGCGCTGGCCCGGATGCCTGCGCAGGCAGGCCAGGGTGTTCAGCCGCCCCCGCCCAATCCCGCCGCCGCCCCAGAACTTCAAGCGCTTTTCCAGGTCGAGGATAACGAAGATAACTTTGAACGGCTGAGCGAGCAGGTCCGGGCGCTGTCTATCGTTCCCTTTGTGGGTGCGGGGCTTTCGATTCCCTGCGGTATGCCAGGATGGAGATCGTTTATCGAAAAGGCCGCCAAGGATGCGCTCGATGAAGATCGTATTCGCTCGCTTTTGGATACGGGTGACTTTGAGGGCGCCGCCGAGGCTTTGATAGGTTCCTTGGGTAAGCGGGCGTTTAGCGATAAATTAGATGCTTCCTTCGGTCAAAGGCGTTCCGATAGAGCGAATCTGAAGGGGGCGGTGACCCTGTTGCCGTTAATGGCCAGGGGGCCGGTGGTGACGACCAATTTCGATCGTATTTTGGAGCGGGTTTTTACAGAGCAGAACCGCATGTTCGAGGAGAAGGTGTGGGGGGCGCGGTCGGATTTATTTGTATCGGCTCTTCATCAGAACAAGCGTTTTCTATTAAAGATTCACGGTGATGTTAACGATAGCCAGGATAGGGTGCTTACGCTGTCGGATTATGCGCAGTATTATGGAAGCGCGGAGGTGGGGCAGGTGGATATAAGCAAGCCTTTGCCGAGGGCGCTGGAGCAATTGTTTAGTTCAAGGACGATGCTGTTTTTGGGCTGTAGTTTGCAGAATGATCGAACGGTCAGGTTGATTCAGCATGTGGCCTCCCATCACGCGGCACCTCCCGTTCATTATGCGATTGTGGAGCTTCCTCAAGGGCGCACCGATATTGCCAAGCGTAAGAAGTTTTTGTCGGATCATAATATTCGGCCGCTCTTTTTCCCGTCTGGGCAGTTTGAGGGGATTGAGGTGTTTTTAAAGAATTTGCCCCAGGTATAAGGGGGTTGTTCTAGGCCCGGATTACGATGACGGTCTTTCCTGCCGGCGTTTGGGCTTCGTAGGCGCTGACCCGGTCTTCAAGAGGGGGCAAATCGGGGCGCCTGTCAAAAATAACGAGCCAGCCGCTGTTTTGTCCAATGCCCTGTAAATAGCCGTCGAGTTGAATCAGGCCCTCGGGCTGGGGATCTTTGCGGCCGGGTCTCCAGACCTTTAATTCGATGCCCAATGTATCCCCGGCATAGCGGACGCAGAGATCCATTCGGCCGCTTCCCGTTGAGTATTCGCGCTCGATGGAGCCTCCATTGACGACGCGGTGAAGGAAGGCCATCAGGACCAAGTGGGGCGCTATTTCATGGTAGGGGGCGGCTTTGAAGAGGGGTTCGCCATGTTGGCGCCAGAAGCCGAGGAAGGATTGAAGGAGAGCTGTTCGATCGAGTTTTCCTTCGGGGTTAAGCCAGGTGGGCCGAATCAGGGGCAGGTTGGTCTGGAGGCTAAAGGAGAGTTGACGGACAATGACTTCTTTGTAGATGGGATTGGCGGGTTCAAGCCTTCGGCCTTCGCCGAGCCTGAGTAGGCCCAGGTCGGTGATAAAGTGGATGTCATCGTCGGGGATTTCGGCCTGATGTTCGCCTGAAAGCATGGGTTCAATGATATTTCTGACCCGGGGTTCGCGAAGGCGTTCGGCGAGGCTGTCGAGATGGGTGTCGCGGCGGCGTATCAGGATTTCTTTGGCCTGTTCGACGTGATCTTTGGTGATGGGTTGGTGGATATCTTCGACCAGGGTTTCGGTTAGTTGGCGGGCTAGGGCATTCACAAGCCATGGTTGGCCTTGGGTGAGTTCAAAGGCACAATCGATGGCTTCGGGCAGGAAGATTTGGCCCGTTTCTTGGGTGTGCTGGTTGTAGAGATCGGCGACTTCTTCGCGGGTGAAATTGCGAAGGGTGATGGCTTCGGCGGCAATATTAAAAGGGCTTGCGGAGTGGGTGCGGTTCGCGCCGCTCGAGGCGATTTTGTAGTCGCGTATGTTGCGCATGCCGATAAGGGCCAAGGACCACGGGAAAGCTTCGGGGCGATGGCGATAGCCGTCGCGGAGCTGGCGCAGGATATTGAGCAGTACATCGCCTTCAAGGGCGTCGATTTCATCGAGGAAAATAACGAGGGGGCGGGTAGACGATCGGGACCAGGCTGAGAGGGCGCTGGAGATACGGCTGCCCGGGGCGGATTCGATTGGGAATGGAGGGGGCTGGAGTTCGGCGGGTAAATCGGTCTGAGCGGCCAGTTCCCAGGATTTAAGGATGGCGAGTTCGGCGGCGCCCAGGTCGTGCAGTAAGCCTACGCCGCTTTCCATGGAGAGAAGGACGGCGGTGTATGTTCCTTCGGCTGTGAGCTCGTGGGCGAGGGTGCGGAAGCAGGTGGTTTTGCCGACTTGGCGGGGCGCGTGGACGACGAAGTAGAATTGTCTATCGATGAGTTTGCGGACGTTGGGAACGCGGCTGAGGACGGGGAGGGTGTAGTGAAGGGCGGGGCGGTTGGGGCCTGCGGTATTGAAGAAGCGGGACATGTTTGTCCTGTGTAGGGGCACTCTGGCCGCTGAGGGTTTCTGGAGATCGGCTTTAGTCGGGTAAGCGCCGGAGGACAAGATTTTTTTGAAGGTTTTTAAAAAATATCAGGCCCGTTGCCGTGGGCGGATGAAAATGCGCTTGCATTTGCGCCAAATATCGGCGTAACTAGATGTATGAAAAAGAGAACACTTAGGCCGAATTCATTCGTTTCCCATGCTTGGCTTAACAAAAATGCGGGTTCTAAACGGCCCCAGAAGCTTCCGCTTCTCTTGCAAGGTATTGCGCTCGCCGTTCTCGCTCCCGCTTGTTCCGGCGATTCAATCGATGCCTCACGCTTCGATAAAAATGTGTGCACAGGCGGTGTCTATAAGCCGCTTCAGCGCATTAGCCCTGCCCAGGGTATCGATAGCGTTCAGCTCTTTCAGCATTTTGGAGGCCCCGAGCCTACCTTGATCGATTCCTTTGGCGTGCCCTGCGACAAGGCTGCGGATAAGGCGGCTTGTCAGGCGGCGATTATGGCGCTTCACGATCCAATGAAAGGCTGGAACTCCGGGGGGTTTGAGCCTACGCTCAATTATATGATTACCACCTCGGGCGATATGGTTCAGGGTCTATATACATTTCCCGAGGCGAAAGCCGTGCTGGGGACCATCGATACACCAGAGGAAGCGGCTTTTGTTGTGTCTTGGGAGCAAGGTATGTATATCGAGTGCGGGAACAATGTGCACGCGCTTGGGGATGGTTCGTTTGAGGTGCTGGCAAAGTCGGGTTCGACCTGCGGGGAGGGGACAAGTTTAAATTTGAATGTGGTTGTGGTGAAGCCCGATGGTTCGAGTTCGGTGACAGAAACCGAGCTTTTGGAAGAGGGCGATCCCAATTGCGTGGTGGGCAGGATGACGGAGGGGGTAAGCGCGGCGCCTTCTTCAGGGGAAAATTTGGGGGCGTTTTTGGCTCGGATGGCTACGCTGGAGGCGGCGGCTGTGCCTGCGTTTGAGCGGTTGGCCAAGGAGCTCGAGGCGTATGGGGCGCCTGGGAGATTGGTGGAGGCGGCGCGAAGGTCGGCGCGGGATGAGGTGAGGCATGCCCGTTCGGTGGGGGAATTGGCGAGGGTTTTTGGGGGAGAGCCGGGAGCGTTAAAGGCAGAGGCATTGCCCGTCCGGGATTTGGAGGAGATTGCGGTGGAGAATGCGGCGGAGGGTTGTGTTCGGGAGACCTTTGGGGCGCTTGTGGCAACGGTGCAGGCGAAAACGGCGCGGGATGCAAGGGTGGCGAAGTTAATGCGGGGGATTGCGCGGGATGAGGGGAGGCATGCGCAGTTATCGTGGGAGGTGATGAGGTGGATGGAGACGCGCTTGGGTGAGGAGGGGAAGGTGCGGGTGGAGCAAGCGATGCTCGAGGCGGTGGAGCGTTTGAGGCGGGAGCTTCAGATGCCTGTGTGCGAGGATGCGGTGGAGCTTGCGGGCTTTCCCGATCGGTGCCAGGCGATGGAGTTATTTGGGAGGATGGTGCAGGAGGTGTGGACGGCGTAGCGTCTTAGGGAATGGGGGGGCAAGTCAATTCCGCTGTGTTTCCAATTGTGACGCCGGCGGTGCATAGCGTGTCAAACGCCGGCGCTCCCTTTTCTCCATAGAGCGTTAGCCGCACATTGTAATCGCCTGGGCTGAAGGGGCCGAGCATAACGCTTTTATCGCAATCGATAGGTCCGCTGGATAGTTTGGCCTCGTCCACCGAGGCGATATAGTAGGATACCGAGCTTCCGCAAGTGTAGGTTTGACCCGTTAGCCATTTGGCCGGATCGATGAGGATTCCGCCCTTGTCGCTTAAGGGATCGCAGGCGGCTTTGACGCCTTGTCCCTCGACGGCGGTGGCAAAGCATTCACTCGACCAATTCGGGCCGATTTCTCCTTCTTTGTACCCATGGATTCGAAAGCGATAGGTCTGTCCGGCTTGGATTCCAGCGTTGTAGGTAACTGTTTGGCCTGGGCAGTTGACTCCATTGACAGGGGGCAAGGCCGCATCGAGGGGCTCGATGCTAAATTCGGCGACTTGTCCGCCTTCGGATAGGCATCGGTTTTGTCCCAAGGCGGCGTTGGGGTTCACCTGGATGGAGGTGGGTGGGGGTGTTCCTAGATCTTGAAGGGGTGTGCAATCAAAAAAGCCTACCCGTTTATCCACGGCGGCGATGACGCTTTCGCAGTCGGTTTTCCAGCGGGGGGAGACGACGTGATCGTAGCTGAGAGTAAGTCCCGAGCTTGGATCTTGGGTTTGGGTATAAATACTGGTGGGCACCATGAGTCTCGCGCCTGAACCAGGTCCAAGATAAGGTGTTAATTCTTCGGGGGTCTGTTCATAGCCGTCGATGTCGACGGTGTAGGTGTGTTTGGGTGAGATATATTCGAAGACGATTTTTCTGGAGCACGATGTGGGCGAAGACGAAGCCAAAATGACGGAGGGTCCCGACGAGGTGATATCGGTGACGGTGGCGACATAGCTTTTTAAGGTGCCGCCGTTGGAATTGCAGGGGACATCGCCCAAGAAGTAGGTTGGGTCGATAGAGAGCGAAGTATCGGGAATGTATTCGGTAAAGCTGGTATCGGGGCTGGTTGCGCTGGTCGTGGTATCCAAACCAAAGTCCAGGCAGGCGCTGAGATGGAGAAAGAGGCAGATCCCCACGCCCACCAGAGACCGAAAGGCTGTTTGCTCCATGGAAGTTGTCACTTTCAAGCGGTTCGTAGTCTAGTCTTCGCGCCAAAGCCAACAAAAAGATAGGTCATTTCAAAATGCCAAGTGCGATGATTTTAGCGGCCGGGTTGGGAACGAGGCTTCGTCCCTTGAGTCTCGAGCTTCCAAAACCGTTGTTTTGGGTGGGTGATCGGCGGGTTTTGGCTTATATCGCGGGGCAATTGAAGGCGGCGGGTATCGGTGAGGCGGTGATCAATACGCATTATTTGGCCGATGCTTTTGATGAGGGGGTGCTGGCGGAGCTTCCTCTTGGGTTGAGGGTTTTGTTTGAGGCCGAGATTTTGGGGACATCGGGAGGCGTGGCCAATGCTTTAGGGTGTTTGGGGGAGGGCGATATTGTGGTGTGGAATGGCGATATTGTGGCCGATTTGGATATTGGTGCGCTGCTTTCGGCGCATCAGCAGAATGAGGGGAGGGAGGCTACGCTGGTGGTTGCGAAAAGGGAGGCGGGAACGGGAACGGTAGGATTGGATAGGTATGGAGATGTGGTGCGGCTTCGGGGTGAGTGTTTTGGCGATGAAGCCGCGGGCGGGGATTTTTTGGGGATTCAAGTGCTGGGTACACGATTGAGGGGTCGTTTGGCCAAGCCTGGATGTTTGGTGGGCGATGTGTATCTGCCGGCGCTTCGGGAAAGAATGAGAATTGGAACTTTTGTTTTTGAGAAAGATTGGTTGGATATCGGCACACCTCAATCGTATTGGGAAGCGAATATGCGATGGCTCGGTCGCCAATCTTGTTCAAGCGAAGGGTATTGGGGGCCGGATGTGGCGTGTTCGAAGGATGTGAGGGTGGAACGGTGTGTGATTGGGCGGGGTGCGCAACTTCAAGGCCGGGGAAGCCTACGGGAATGTGTGGTTTGGCCTGGGGCGAAGGTGGTGGCGCCGCTTGAACGCGCGATTGTCACGGCGGGCGGTTCGGTGCTGCGTCTTTAGAGGGGAAACAAGGTTTCCATCGTGAGGGCAGGCGTTCCATCGGAATGCACGCCTCCAATAATCGCTAGTGTTCCGATAGGCGTGGCTGTTATGGCGGCTCCCTTTCGAGGCTCCTTCAAGACCAATTCCTGGGCCGAGCCTTCTTCCACATTCACCAAAAAGCTTCGAATAAAGCCTTCTCCGGTGCTTTCCGTCCCTATCGCGACCGAACGGTTTGCATCGACGGCGTAGGCTGAAATCCGCTCTAGTTCCAGAGGAAGATTCGCCGCCTCCACCATCGCCGCCATGCAGCCCGTTGTGCATTCTAAATCGATGGTGCGCGTTGGCGCAGCCATTCCATTGACTCGTCCGCCCATCAGCACGACCCGCTTTGTCCCTCCAAAGACGGCTCCTGCATTCATGACCGCATCGGGTGCAAAATCCCTTGTTTCAAAGACGGAGCCCGCCTTGGGAAGCACTTCAATTCCAGGCGCATCGGCGCTTCCTCCGGCCACGATGAGCCCCACTTCATCCATCCACACGGCCGCCGCTCCATCTCTCGGGGCATTGAGTTTTAGGGTGCTCAAGAGCCCCACTTCATTGACGACCAGCACGATATCACTGGGGCCGTTTCCTCGCGTTGCGCCGATAAAAAATGCGCGTCCATCCGAGCTCTCGACGGGTCTTGCTCCGGCGATTTCGGCAAACGACATTAAACCCGAGGGTTCGACCACCTCTCCAAAGGCGCCCAGATCAAAATCGACCCAAGTTGCGCCGTCATCGTTGATGGTCAGCACAGACGCGAGCCTGCCCAGCATGCTCGTCGACGCCATTGAAAAGGTGGGCCCCTCCGCGCCGGCAAGCCCCAGCAAATCATAAAATTCGCTCGTATTGGCGGACACATCGCCTGTATTTGAAAGCGCCTTGCTGCCTCCGCTCGTCACGACATAGCGCTCGGCCATGGTGGTCGCGGGCGCGTCCAGATGCGCGTGCAAGAGTTTGCCGGGAGGCCGAGCCCATTGATTTACGCGCTGGGCATAGACCGGAATGTAATCTCCCGCGAGGGCCGCCAAAAAAATCGCGCCCACCGAACGGCCTCTCACGACGGTATTTCCGCTGGCATCGATGCCCGTTACATCAAAAGAAAACAGCCGATCCGAAGGCACTTCACCGAAGTCGAAGCTTCCTCCCGGCGGGGCCGAAGCCTTAAGACTGACATCGCCTTCGGCTGTCATTGCGCGAATGTCCACGCGGGTTACGGCGGGTGTTTGAGAAAAGGTATCGGTCTCATGGCCTGTCACGATCTCGATGGAAATCCGTTTGGTATCGTCCGAGCAGCCCAACAGGAAAAAGGCCAGCAAAGCCTGTGAAACAAGGTGTTTTCGATTCTGAATCATGGTGTGCGGGCCGCTAGTTTCGCACGTTGTTTCGATGGCCGCGTACTTTGTGTTAGAAGCGGCTCGTGCCTGTATTCCGAGAGATTTCGCTGTCGGCGGATGCGTTGGCTATCGCTTCGCATTTGATGCGGATGGGCGGGCGTATTGCGCTTTTGCATTCGAGCGGCGACACGAGCGGTGAATACGGCCGTTTTTCTTATGTTGCGGCGCTGCCCGATCTGCGCAGTGGCTGCATCGATCCTTGGGAAGACGATTCGGGCGAGGCATGGAGCGGGAGGACCGCGGAACATCATGCATTTATTGCCAGGGCACCCCGTTGGATTGGTGTGCTTCCTTATGAGGCGACCCGGAGTTCTTTAGAGCGCAAGGGTTGGGTGCCTCAGGTGGACACGAGGCCCAAAGCGCTTCTTTCTTCGATAGAATGGCATCGTTTCCGGGCTTGTGTCGGTATCGATCATGCCGAAAACAAAGTCTTTATCGTGGCGATGGGCGACGCTGATGCGGATGAGCTTATCCATCGATTGAATTTATTTGATGCTTCAATTTCATCGAATGGTTTTAAAAATCAGTTGATTGATGTGGATGTTGTTGAGGAAGAAGCGCCGGAAGCCCATATCGAACGGGTAAAGGCCGCAAAAGAGCTTATTTTAGCGGGCGATTTATATCAGGTGAATTTGGCCCGGAGGCTATGCGTGCGTGTGAAAAGCGGGGATGTGCTGGCCGTGTACAAAAAAATGGCAGAGGCCGCGCCCACGCCGTTTGGAGCGTTTTTAATGCTCGATTCCAATATCTGCGTGCTGTCGACTTCGCCGGAATTGTTTTTGGATGCGCGTACCCAGGCATTGGATTTGAGCTTTTCCGAGCTGGTGACGGCGCCCATTAAAGGGACGAGGCCCCGCGGAACAGACGAGGCGGCCGATCGGGCGCTGATCGAGGAATTGGATGCCGATCCAAAAGAGCGCGCGGAGCTGACGATGATTGTCGATGTGGAACGAAATGATTTGGGCCGCATTGCCGAGACAGGTTCAGTCGTATTGCTGAAAAATCCGCATGTGGTGACGCATCCAACGGTACATCATCGGCTTGCGGTGCTTGGAGCGCGGGCAAAGGCCGGTATTTCAAGGCGCGATGTGCTTTCGGCGATGTTGCCGAGCGGAAGTGTGACGGGCGCGCCCAAGGTGAGGGCGATGGAAGTGATTGCGTCTTTAGAGCCAAAACGAAGGGGGTTGTATACGGGCGCCCTGGGGTTTGCCTCGTATGATGGCCGGATGCTGCTTTCCATGGCCATTCGAACCTTGGTGCTCGAGGACAATGAGGGCGAATACTGGACAGGGGGCGGTATTGTCGCCGATTCCGATCCGGTGCGGGAGCTCGAGGAAACCCGTTGGAAAGCTCTGCAATTGTCAAGGCTTATGCATTCTTTTGCCAAAAATTAGGTGCTGTATTCCCATGTAGGATACTGTGTTCATAGACAGGTTATCCGTCGGTTGTAGACAAGAGGTTTGGAAGGGATTTCGTGGGTTATGGGCGTTGAAGAGCATGTTCGGGGACTGGTGGCGGCGGCGATTTCCGATTTGGTTTTGGAAGGGCAAATGCCTTCCGAGGCGAAAGCGGCGAACTTTGCCGTGGAGCGTCCAAAGCGTCCCGAGCACGGCGATTTTGCGACCAATGCGGCGATGACGCTTCAGAAGCTGGTGAAGAAGCCGCCGCGCGATATTGCGGCGATACTTCAGGCGCGTTTAAGCCGGGTTCCGACGCTGACGGCGATTGAAATTGCTGGGCCTGGTTTTTTGAATTTTCGGCTTGCGCCGCCGGCATTTCACGAGGTGCTGGGCGAGGTGCTGAAGGAAGGTTCGGCGTATGGGCGGGCGAGGGCGGCGACGGGCGAGCGTATTTTGCTTGAGTTTGTGAGCGCCAATCCGACGGGGCCGCTGTTAATTTCGCATGGGCGCGGGGCGATTTTGGGGGATGCCATCGGTTCGGTGCTCGAGGCGGCCGGGCACAGGATTGTCCGTGAATACTATTTAAATGATGCGGGCAATCAGGTGAGGCTGCTGGCCGAGAGTGTGCGGGCGGCGAGCGAAGGACTTCCTCCGCCTGAGGGTGGTTATGGCGGCGATTATGTGAAGGAACTCGCCGATTGGGTGAAGCAATACGCGCCTCAAACGCTGAGCGATCCGGATGCGTCGGTATTGGCGAGGACCTGTGTATCGAGGATGGTCGATGGGGTTCCAGGTTCAAAGGTATTGCCTGGCATTAAGCGCACGCTGAGCGAATTGGGCATCTATTTCGATGTGTGGTTTTCCGAAGAGAGTTTGTATCGCTGGGGCCGGGTGGGCGCGGCGCTTTCGGATTTGGAGCGGCGCGGAATGGTCGAGGAGCGGGAAGGCGCGCTGTTTTTTAAGACGGCCGAGGAAGGCGATGACAAAGACCGCGTGGTGCGTAAAAGGGATGGGAATTTTACGTATTTCGCGAGCGATATCGCTTATCACGCGGACAAGGCGGCGCGGGGTTACGAGCGTTTGATTACGGTCTTGGGCGCCGATCATCATGGGTATACGGCGAGGCTTCGCGCGGGGCTTCGGGCCTTTGGTTTTCCGGGCGAGCGTTTTGAAGTGCCGCTCTATCAGCTTGTGAATCTCTTGCGCGATGGAAAGCCCGTGAAGATGGGTAAGAGGCTGGGCAATTTGATCACCATTGAAGAGGTGGTCGAAGAGATTGATGCGGCTGCGGGGCGTAAAGGCGCGGGGGCCGATGCGCTTCGGTATTTTTATTTGTCAAGGCGAAGCGACACGACGATCGATTTGGATGTGGAGCTCGCCAAGAAAAATTCAATGGATAATCCCGTGTTTTATTTGCAATACGGCTATGCGCGGCTGTGTTCGATTAAGAGGCGGGCCGAGGAGGAGTTTGGGCTTGTTCCTCCGGCATTTGATGCGGCGCTCTGCGCGGCGAAGCTGACGCATGCCGATGAGCTGTCGATGCTGGCGAGGCTCGGGCGTTTTCCGGCGCTGATTAAAGAGGCCGCCGAGCTTCGGGAACCTCACCGCATCGTGTTTTATCTGCAAGAGCTTTCGCAGGAGTTCCAAAGCTATTGGACGCGCCTGTACAGCGAAGGCGATTCGGTCTTGCCCCGCGCTCAAGACCGCACGGACGCCGATTGGGAATTGCGCTGGGATAAAGCCAAAACCCTGGCGCGGCTGGCTTGGATTGAGGGCATTCGCATTGTGTATGAAGCCGGGCTGAAGCTATGCGGAATCACGGCGCTGCAGAGAATGGACAAGCGCGATGACAAGCGCGAAGCCGAAGCCGGGGAAGCGGTGATGTCATGAGGCAGAAGCAAGATCGCTACGATGCTGCTGCGGTTCGGAATCTGGACGAGATCCGCGAGGAAGATCCTTCGTCGCGGCCTTCGAAACTAGGGGCTTTGGTGCTGGCTTCGCTGGGCGGGGCGGCCATTGTATTTGCGGCGGTGCTGCTGATGCGCACGCCTCCAAAGGCAAAGCCGGTAGGGGCCGATCCGCTGGGCGATTTGGTGGCAAAGGCTTATCCGGCAGGGGTTTCGGCAACGCCCCGCAAAGATATGCTGGGCGAGGATGTGACCTTTCCCGGCATGCTGTCGGATTCAAAATCGCCGACGACGGCGCTTGAAGCTGTGCGTCAGGGCGCAACCAAAACGCCTTCATCGCCCGAAAAAGAAGAGCTTCCTCAAAACGCCGCGAATGCCGTAGATCCGGCCGATCGGCTTGCGCCTCTTCCCTTGCCGGCTCAGCAAGTGCTGTCGTCGATGGCTGGCGAAAATGGGCCGCGCGACAAGCTCACGACGATGGCGCGCAAGGTTGCGCGGGAGACGGGCGAGGAAAGCCCGGTGGGCGGGCCGGGCGGTTATCAGCTTCAAGTCAGCTCGTTTAAAACGCAGGAAGAAGGCGATAAATTCGCGGCTGCGTTAAGGAGGCGAGGGCACCGGGCTTATGTCGAGCCGGCTCAGGTAAAAGGGCGCGGGCTTTGGTTTAGGGTGCGCATCGGGCCTTTTAAATACCGGCATTCGGCGGTGATTTACCGGCAGGAATTCGAAGCCAAGGAGAGGCTGGTCACCTTTATTGTCGATCCGCCGAAAACCGTGGTGCGCGTCCACAGCGAAGATAACGATTCGAGTGAGGATTAATTCTCAATTCGATTTTATTTATTCTGAACCCGGTTCGGACAGCACCGAAGCCAGCGTAAGCTCGCACGAAAGCACACCTTTCATTCCGCCCAGCCTCCCCGCCATCGCCGACAATTCCGAGGCCCGCCCTTTAAGCGCCATCATCTCGAGCTCGTGTTCTTTGTCTAAAAAATGGCGCGTCGACGAAAGCAAACAACCCGCATAATCCCGCTGAATATCGCGGATACGGCTTTCCAGATCGCGGGCTTCGGGGCTGTAGACCAACACCAAGGTCGCCGCCAGAAGCGCGCCGCCTTCCCAGCCTGCCCGCGTTAAATCGGCCCTCACCAAATCGCGCAGCGCCTCCGAGCGATTTTCATAGCCCCGCGCGGCAATGCGCCGATCGAACTCGGCGAGCAAGGTCCGATCCATGGCCACACCAAAGCGCACCAGTTCACTCATCGGCGGGCCAGGCTAACAAGAATCATGTGGAGCGCCGATTTAAATGCCTGCGCGCCGCTTCTTGAACGGCATCGGTTACGTTTTTGCTTTTTGCAACGTGCTTTAAATCGCTTTCGCGAAGCTGGGTAACAAGGCGCGTCGCGAGGGCGGGCGGTGTTTTGGGATTCTCGACCAGGTTTTTTTTGATCGGATAGCTCTTCAGCCATTCGGGCGTCATCGCGATGATCCGCAGCACTTCATCCGAGATATTGCGGTTGCGCGTGAGCAGCACGACTTCGGGTTCTTGCATGAGCGGGCTGCGCGCGGCCGATGAAGCCACAATGCGGTTGGAGTCGCGGATTAAGAGCATTCGCTCTTCTTTTGTGCCCAAAATCGCGCGCCGCACTTTTTGGCTTACGGTCATCATCGCGATTCGCCGGTAAAGCGGAAGGAATTTTTCCTTCACGACTTCTTTGCCTTCGGGGGTTTCGGTGTGGGTGTCTTCCTCGGGGTGACTCGAAAGCTGCTCGGCAATCTGCTGCGTTTCCTGAAACAAAACATCGTCGGGCAAGGGTTCGTCGGAGGGCTCCATAATCGGCTCTCCTTCGAGCGCGGCGCAGGCTTCTTTAAATGCGGGCAATCCTGCGAGTTCGATATGATTGCGCGCCGCCAGATCGATCATCCGATCGGCCGTGGACGAGCGCGTGTGTTTGTTCATGTAGAGTTTTTCGATAATCGCCGGATAAGCCAGCAGGCGTTCTTCATTGACGGCGATGAGTTCGCTAAGGGCTTCATTGGCGGTCTGGGCGAGAAAAAGCACGGTTTGCTCGCTGATGCGGGGCATCCGGAGCAGCTTTTCTTGAAGATCCAAACGGTCGGGATACAGCCTGGCCAGCGCATCGATAACAGCGGGATGCAGATCGGACGCAAGCGCTCCCGAAAGCAACTGCTCGGGAAGAGCGCTTAAGGTATGGGCGGCGGTACCGGCGAGCTCTTTGGTATCGCTTTCGCGCAGCAGAACAAGCACACCCAGCGCATCCGCGGGCTTGAGGCCCGGCGCAATGCCTTTGGCCGCCATTTCCTTGAGTTTGGGCGGGGCTTGTGGCGAAAGAATCTTTTGAGCGGGTGCGGGTAGGCTTGAAATATCGATAGTGAAGGGGGAAGACATGAAGAGTTATTCGAAATCTATAGGGCTTTAAGCGAACAGCGGGCCCGGAAAATAAAAATCGCAAGCCTTAGCCATTGCTGATCAAAAACTCTGGCACTATGTTTTGGCTCGCCGTATTCCCAAGGCCCGGAAGGTCGGGCCTTGAGCCAGAGCCATGCGAAAAATTGCGTAAAAAACGCAAAGGAATCGCAAAGGAATACGGCGGCTCAACTTAGTTTCGGCTAGAAACTAGAAGGAATGAGGGAGCGAGATGGGGATCTTCGATTTTGTTAAGGGTGGCGTGCGCGAAATGATGATCGCGCGTCCGGACAACGTTAAGCACCTGATTGTCTATAAACACCCGGATCAGAATATCCCCTTCTGGTCACAGCTCACGGTCGACAGCGATGAGTGCGCGGTGTTTTTCAAGGATGGCCGCTATGTCGGTCATCTTCCTCCGGGGCGCCACACGCTTCAAACGCAGAACATTCCGTTTCTCAATAACTTGGTGAACAAGTTCACCGGAGGCGATGTGTTTATCGCCGAGGTGTTCTTCGTGAAGATGCAGCCTATTCGTGGCGTCCCCTTCGGCGGGCCGCTCGAGTCGATGGAAGATCCTCTCCTCTACGAGTTCGTGACGCCGCGCATCTTCGGTGAGTTCTCGCTGGTGGTGATCGATCCTGTCCGCTTTGTTATCGGCTACCACGGCCAAGCCGCGGGCGCGGGCGACAACGACACGATTTTAAGCTGGATCAAAGGCTTGTTCTTTATGAGCGTAAAGACCGTTATCGGTCAGCTTTGCGCTCAGCAGGGCAAGAGCCTTCTGAATTTGGGCGGCATGACCAATGACATCGCCGGCCGTATTCAGCAGAGCGCGCCAAACTTGGATGAGATCGGCGTAAAGATTCTGCAGCTTGGCAACTTCAACATTAACTTCAGCGCCGAAGATCAAAAGCTGTTGCGCGAGGCGAACAAGGCTCGCGCGGAAGCGCGGCGCGGCGTGGGTATTGCGGCGGATACGACGAGGGCCAAGCAGTTCGAGCTGGATCAGAAGTTCGGCCAGGATGCGCGTTATGTTCAGCAGCTCGCCGGGAACTATCAGAATTACGCGATGGGCCAGGCGATGATGGGCGCGGGCGAAGGCATGGCCAAGGGCGGCGGTAATACGGGTGTGGCTCAGCTTGGCGCGCAGGCGGCGCTGGGTGTTGGGATGGCGCAGATGATGAATCCCGCTTATCACCAGCCCGGACCTCAATTTGTGCCTCAGCATCAGCAGCCCGGATATGCGCCGGGACAAGCGCCGGGAGCTCCTGCGGCGGCTGCTCCTGCGGCTGCGGCGCCTGCAGCTCCTGCGGGCGATGCCAACAGCGTCGAAGCCCGCCTTGAAAAACTCGCCAATCTCAAGAGCAAAGGGCTGATTTCCGAAGAGGAGTTCAACGCCCGGCGCAACAAGATTCTTGAAGAGATCTGAACCATCCACTTGAATTGAGACAATATTCGAAGCGCCGTCCAGAAATTGGGCGGCGCTCGCCGTTTTGTGGTATTCACTGAGCTCACGTTTCAGCAGTATTGAGCGGACTTTTAGTTCCAGTGGCCAAGCAACAGCTCCTCCTCGTTGACGCAGACCCAAGAAGTCTCCGGGTTCTGGAAGTAAGCCTGAAGAAAGCAGGCTATAGCGTGACGACTGCCAAAGACGGCGAGGATGCGCTTTCAAAGATTGAGCTGTCTCCGCCTGATTTGGTGCTGACCGATACGCGCTTGCCCAATTTGGATGGATACACGCTGGTGCGTATGCTGAAAGATCGGCCCGAGTGGGCTGGCATTCCGATTGTATTTTTAACGAGTCAAAAATCGGTTGAAGACAAAATCCGCGGTTTGGAGCTTGGGGTCGAAGATTATTTAACCAAGCCTATTTTTGTGCGGGAGCTCATCGCCCGTGTGAATTTGCTGTTGGCGAGGCGCGCGCGCGAAGGTTTTGTAACGCGGCAGATGTCGACCACGGGGCGCACCCGTTTTGCGGGTTCGCTCGCCGATATGGGTGTGGTCGATTTGATTCAGACCTTTGAAGTGAGCCGCAAGAGCGGCATCGTGCATATTTTTTACGAGTCGGGCGAATCCCATATTTATTTCCGGGATGGCAAAATCGTCGATGCTTCCTATAGCAATTTGGTCGGCGAAGAAGCCGTCTACCGAACGCTTTTGCTGGGCGATGGCAACTTCGAGGTTGAGTTCGGCAAGGTCGATAATCCCGATATGATCGAGACATCGACGCAGGGCCTTCTGATGGAAGGTATGCGGCGTGTCGATGAGTGGGGAAAACTGCTCGAAGTATTGCCGCCCTTAACGACTGTATTTGATGTCGATACCAATGCGCTGCTGTCGCGATTAAATGAAATTCCTGATGAATTAAATGGAATTCTAAAGCTATTCGATGGGAAGAGAACCGCGATGCAGGTGGTCGATGCATCGCCGTTTGAAGACTTGTCCACGCTGTCAACCATTTCGAAGCTGTATTTCGAGGGCCTTCTGGTTCCCGTGGAGCAGGAACACGCCGAGGGCGGCGACGATTTCGGCGATACGATGTTGCCAGGGGAAAGCAGGCATTTCCCCGATGTGATTGTGCCTTCGCAGCGTTCCGAGCTTCGAAAAGCAGGGGTTGCGCTGCTCGAAACGCTGGAGCCGATGGTGCCCGCTCGGGCGAGTGTTCCGCCGTTCGCGGACCCTGCGCGGGTTTCGCTTCGAGGGGCTCAGGCCGGCGAAGAGGCCCCTCCAACGCCGCCTCCCAAGACGCCGCTCTACGGTGAGGGAGCGCGTTCGGAAGCGCCTTCGGCGGGTGCGCTTTCGCCTTCGTCGGGTACGCATACGCCGACAACGGCTCGGGATGGATGGCTGGGTCAGCCGGGCGTTGAAAAGGCGGCGCTTCCTCCCCCGCCCGAGTTCAGCGATTCTGGGCAGGATTGGACGGCGCATGTCACCGAAGACCCAGAGCCGTCCGAGCCGCCTCAAGCGGTGCGTTCTTCGCCTTCTGAGGCCCAGGGACCCGGGGAGCCCGAGGAAGAAGAGGCACCGGTGGCGAGGCGGGCAGAGCCTGTCCGGGTGGAGGCGCCGTCGGCGGAGGCTCTGGAACAGAAGGCGGACGGGGATAGAACAAGCGAGGGAGAAGGGCTTTCCAAGCCGGTGGAGCTTTCGGCCGAGGCCGAAGAGGTGAAGGCACCGGCGGAAACGGCACCTGTGAGCGAGGGGCCGAGCTCCTTTACAGAAAGCGATATTCCAGGGCTGAACAGGCCAAAACGGCGCAAGGTAACGCCTCAGGAAAAAGTGCGGCGCACGGTGATTGGCGTGGTGCTGGGCGCTGTGCTGGGTGGCAGTGTGATTGCGCTGCTGAGCGGCGATCGGGGGCGCGAGCAGGCATTTGTGCCGGGTTCAGCGAGTGCAAAGGGAGCCGCTTCGGCGCCGTTCAAGCCCGCCGAAATCCCGCGTGGTCCAAGCGAGCCCAAGAGTGCGGCGACAGGGGGAGAAGGGCCTGCGCCTGCTGTTTCGGTGAGTGTTTCGTCTCCAATCCCGCCGGCTCCTTCATCGCCGCCCTCGGGAAGCCCATCCGGTTCAGCGCCGGCGGCTTCGGCGTCTGCCGCAAGTTCAGCAACAGCATCGGCGCCCGGTGACGATCCTGCGCTTCCCATGAATGTGCGGATTATGCGAGCGCTTGAACAAGGGCAGGTAAACCGCGCGGTGCAATTGGCTCAGCAGTACACGGCGCAGTCGCCTGGAAGCGCAGCCGCGTGGCATTTGAGGGGTGCGGCAGAACAGGCGGCAGGCCGGGGCGGAAAGGCTTCGTTTCGAAAATGCGCGGAGCTTGCGTCGCCGGATTCACCGCTGGGCGCCGAATGTCAAGCGCTCTCCAATTGATGCGCGTCCGCTAGCGTTGCTTTGGCACATCGCTTCGCCGCAGCCTGGGATCCAAGACCCAATACATCACATCGAGAAGCAGCGTCGAAAGCACGACGGCGAGCGATCCAAACAACACCGTGCCGACAATGACCGGGCCATCGCGTTCGAGCAGGGCGGTGACGCTGAGTTGTCCGAGCCCAGGCCAGCGGAAGAGGGATTCGGTGACGACGGCTCCTCCGATGAGTGTGCCCAATTCGAGTGTCATCAGTGTAAAGAGGGGGACGAGCGCATTGCGCAGCGCATGGACGATAAGCACGCGGAGGCGCGAAGCTCCTTTGGCTTTGGCGGTGCGCGCATAGTCTTGCTGCAGTTGAGTGGCGAGTTCGTCGCGGGTGAGCCGGGCATAGAGCGCGCTTCCAAAAATGCCCAGCGAGAGCGCGGGCAAGATAAGCGATCGGAGCTGTTCTCCCGGCGTGCTGCCATAGCCGTCGTAGGGCAGAAGCGACAGTTTGTAGGCCAAGAGATATTGAAGCAAAAGGCCGATGAGAAAAGCGGGTGCGCTGATGCCGACCAAAGTGATGCCCATGGTGATTTCATCGGTGCGCGTGTTGCGTTTATGGGCGGCGATGATGCCCAGCGCGATGCCGATAAAAGCCTGAAAGAGAAGGGCGGCGCAGGCGAGTTCGAACGAGCGGGGAGCCTTGGCCTTAAGCAGTTCGACGACGGGTTTGTGGTAGGTGAAGCTAAAGCCCAGATCGAGATGAAGGCTGGATATAAGCGGGCCGCAGTGTTTGTGGTCGGTCTTGGCCGATGCGTCGTTTGAAGGCGGGGCGATATGGATAAGCCGCTTCCAATAGCGCAGGTATTGGTGCGAAAGCGGCCGATCGAGTTCGTAGATTTTGCGGGCCTGTTCTAGATCGGCGGCTGCGGCGTGAGGACCGACGAGCATGCGGGCCGGATCGCCGGGCAGCATATAGGCGATGACAAAGGAAATAGATGTGACGCCGATGATGACAAGTAGCGCCCAAATAAGGCGTTTGAAGAGATAACGCAGGGCGCGGATCATGGTGTTGGCCGCGCGGGCAAGAGGGTGGACAGCGATGATGTGCGGTTGTTTTTTATCTGCGGAGCGAGCCACACATCGTGAAAACGCTGGGGAAGAATGGGATGCGGAACGTATCCCCGGACATAGGGCTGCCAAATTTCAAAGGAGCGGACGGTATAGGCCGGCACCCATGGCGCCTGATCGCGCACGATGATTTCGGCCTGTTCGTAGAGCGCAAAACGCTTTTCAAGATTCGGTTCGCGGTGCGCTGTTAGAAGCAGGCGATCGAAGTCCGCATTGGAGAAGAAGGCGTAGTTTTGAGAGCCTTCATCGGCGATAGCGCTCGATGACAGGGTGGGCTCAAAGAAATTTGCGGCGTCGGGGAAGTCGGCATACCAGCCAAACAATCCCATCGGGACCGTTTTGCGGCGCGCGATATTGGCGAGATACGCCGGATGGCTAAAGAGGCGCAGCTCGACGCGAATCCCCACCTGGGCAAGCTGTTCTTGAAAGACTTCGGCGACTTGTTGCTCTAGGCCGCCGGGCACGGTGACGAGTTCGATGGGATGCGGATAGCCTCCCCGGCGCGTCTCTGGATTGAAGGCATATCCTGCCTCGGCCAGCAGGGAGAGCGCCTTTTGCCGATCGAAGACCCGCATGGGCGTGGTGCGCGCGGGACCTGGAAGCGAAGCGGGAAGCACGCGATCGGTGGCGATAAGGGATGAACTCAGCTTCTCCAGGACCGATGGATCGAGTGCGAAAGATACGGCGCGGCGCATGAGCACGTTGTCAAAGGGCGCCATTTCCGTGTTCATGAAGAGCCCGTAAACAGCCAGTTTTTGTGACCAATGCGCGTAAGGGGTCCACGCTGGATCGGCGCGGTAGAGGGCGCCGTCGGTATTGGAAAGCTCGCGGGTATAGTCGAGATCCGCGCCATCGAATTTGTAACGCTGGGCGCTCCATCGGACATTGAGCGACCATTCAATGGCATCGAGATAGGGTTTGCCCGGGATGTGATAGCCCTGGTGTTTTTTGAATAGAATCGATCGATCGGGTTCCCACGCTTCAAGTTGAAAAGGGCCTGCTCCACAGGGTTTTGGAGGATTTTTGGCATCGGCGAATTCGCCGGCCGATGCGCATACAGGCGCCATGAACGCCATGGTGAGCAGCGGCAAAAACGTCGCGTCGGGTTGGCTGAGCTGAATGAGCAGCGTGCGATCGTCTTTGATTTGAAGGCCCGAAAGTTCTTTGGCCTTGCCTTCGCGAAAGGCGTCAAAGCCTTCGATCGATGAATAATTGCTGGCCGCCGGACATGCGCTCTTGGGGTGCAGCGCCCGCTCCATTGAACGCTTTACATCCTGTGCAAGAAGCTCGGTTCCATCGTGAAAACGCAGTCCTTCGCGAAGTTCAAAGGTGAGCGCCAAGCCATCGGGTGATACGCGCACTTCTTTGGCGAGATCGGGGACAATCTTGGCGTGTTCGTCCCATGTAACGAGACGCGCATACAAAAGTTCTTCCAGCACCAAGGCCGCTTCGTCGTAGGCCAGCGCCGGATCGAGCCTTCGCACATTCACACTCAGCGCGAGATGAAGCTTGCCTCCCGGCAAAGGTGAGTTCTCTCCGGCTTGCCCAGAACCGGCATCTTGAGGCGGCGCAACGCGATTGGGACGAGACGCCACGACGAGCAGAATCAGCGCACCTGTGAGCAGGACATCGAAGGGAATTCTTCGGCGCTTGGGCAGTAGCGAAAGCGATGTTCCCTGGGGATCGAAGGCATCGCGCAATCCTTCGCCGATGCGGTTCCAGCCGATAACAGCCGCCAGAATGATTAAGCCCGGCGCCGCCACCAGGGATAGGCGCGTGCCCAGATAATGCTCGGATTCATGCAGCATACGGCCCAGCGACGGCTGCGGTGCTTGTACGCCGACGGTGAGGTAGCTCAGCACGGCTTCGGCCAGAATCATCTGAGCGACACTGGTGCTGGCAAGCAGCGCGAGGGTTGTTGCGATATTGGGCAGGACATGGCGGAACGCGATATGCAGCGGTCCCGCCCCCAATGCGCGCGATGCCGTGATGAAGTCCAAGGTGCGT
This sequence comes from uncultured Polyangiaceae bacterium, assembly GCA_964537685.1. GTDB lineage: Bacteria > Myxococcota_A > Polyangia > Polyangiales > Polyangiaceae > CAZICM01. The sequence continues at coordinate 90,228 of CAZICM010000022.1, read as the reverse complement.
AATTGAAGCGTTTTGGCGCGCACCAGCCTCGCTGTTCCGGACCAGCTCAAAAGCCCCAGCACAAGCAGAATCGTCGTGCTGTCCGAGCTTCGCGTGGCCACGCCGACGGCCGTTACGAAGAGCAGGAAGGGAAGCGCAAGCAGAATGTCCACCAGCCGCATCAAGAGCGTGTCGAGCGCGGAGAGCTTCGTTCCATGGCTCATTCCCGAAAGGAGTCCCGCGCATGTGCCGACGGCGGTGCTTAAGGCCGTGGCCGCGATGGCGATAAAGAGCGAGAGCCTCGTTCCATGAGCGAGCCGCGAAAGCAGATCGCGGAACAAAATATCGGTGCCCAGCGGATGGTGAAACGAAGGGCCGGGCGGTGCGCCGTAGATATCGCGCGAGAGCGAAAAGTCGCTCGTATAAGGGCTATGCGGAACGAAAACAGGCCCCGCGATTGCGAAGAGCAAAAGCGCCAGCGTAAGCCATAGGCCCCAATAAGCAGGGCGGTTGTTTCGAAATCGCTGAAAGGCTTGAGAGCGAAAAAGAGCCTTCCACATCAGCGCCGCCCCTCCAAAAACTGCGTCACGAGGGCCGCAAATTGTTCGGGTCGCTCTTCGTGCGGAAAATGCCCTGCGTCCATGATCTCAAGCTTGGCGCTGTGAAGTTCGCGCACGAGCCGCCCCGCATTCGCCACAGGCTGTTTCTTGTCATCGCGGCCCCACACCACAAGCGCGGGTGCGGTGACCCGTGTGATTCGCGCGACCACGCCCCGCGTGTCGGAAATGGCATGCAGCATCGCGTGGGCGCTCTCGCGCGCGGATGGTGTGTTGAAGAGCTTGTAGTGCAGGTCGATCCGCTCTGCGGCATGCACCGAGGAAGGCTTCGATGCTTCGTCGCGAAGCTGCGCCCGGAACATGCCCAGCCCCCAGAGCTGCTTAAACAAAATCCCGCCCAAAATAGGCACAAACGTGATGCGCTCCCGGAATTTTTTCGGCGCCGGATAACAAAGCGCATCTTCCAGCACCAGCCTCTGCACAAGCTCGGGATGATTCGCCGCCAGCGTGAGGGCGATCGCTGCGCCCATCGAATGACCAACCAAATGCGCGCGCCCTACACCAAAGGCCGCAATCAAATCCGCGATCGCTTCCGCCGCAGATTCAATGCCGTACGAATAGCGCGTTGGGCTCGGTTTCTCGCTCTCTCCAAAGCCCGGTAAATCAGGCGCGATCACATGAAATCGCTCCGCCAGCGCCTCGATCACATCGTCGAACGAGATGTGGCTCACAAGCACGTCGTGAATCAGTATCACCGCGGGGCCGTTGCCTTCGCCGCACTCCACAACGCGCATCCGAACGCCGCGCGCTGTCACATCGCGGCTCATCCGTTCCAGGCCGTGGCCGGGCAGGTTGGACATGGCCGTGCAGCCTAACAGCCGAAGGCCACACCCGACGATGTTTCGATCGCGTCAAGCATAATCTTCATGCACCATGCCTGTGGCGGACAAAATATGTCCTATGTATTTTCTCGATGTCCTTTGTAGGCCGATCGGCCCGATCTTTTGCTAATAATCTTTAAGCGTTGTATTGACTGTAATCTATTCAGTGGAATACATTCGCGAGCGTCAGTTGGGAGCGCGCCGCAGACAGCAGTGCAAAACAGCGGAGCGAAGCCAACGGCATCGGAGGGTACCTTGCAGAGAATTCCGGAAAACGTGCTGGACAAGATTGAACGCGAGCACGAGTCCGGTCTCAGCTCCGCAGAGATCCTCGATATCTTCGCGGCCCACGGCGTCAAATTCAGCGAGGCGACGTTGCGGAAATATGTGCAGCTTGGGCTCTTGCCCAGAAGCGTCCGGGTAGGGCGCAAGGGCAAGCACCAGGGCTCTCAGGGCATGTACCCTGCGAGTGTGGTCCGTCAGATCCAGCGCATTAAGGAAATGATGGCCCAGGACTACACGATCGAAGAGATTCAGCGGGAGTTTCTGTTCGTTCGAGGCGATATCGAAGAATTGGAACGAACCCTGGACAAGATCTTCGACACGCTGCGGGATGCATCGGGTCCGCGTAAAAACGAGCCCGCTGGGCGCGCAATTGCGAACGAACTCGCAAACGCGGAATCTTTGGCCAAGGATTTGGTGGCCAAAATCTCGATGATTGAAGAACGCCTGATGGTTCAGGCGAGGCTTTCTAAACACGCCGTGGGGCAGTAGCGAAGTAGGCGTTACGGCGTAAAACAAGACGTTTTGGGGATTGCTACGGGATGTAGACGCAGCACGGACGGGTTGATCTTGCCCGCGCTGCGGAGTGTTGGGGAGGGACGCCGATTTTCGGTGGAAGTAAACGATCCCTTGGGCGCTCGAACGGGATTCGAGCGTCACGGGAATCGTGCGTGCTCGGTAAGACATTTTTGGAGGCGGCGCATTTACGATGGCAACGAGCGGCAATCTCAAGAAATTGGCTGGTGGACGTGACACCATGAGCAAGACGCAGCGTGATGACGGCGATTCAGAGGGAGATGGCGCGATGATTGAAGGCGCCTTGGCCCGGAAGGCTGCGCCTGTCACGGCCGCGACGGCGATTACCCGCGAACAGAGGCGTTCCCGGCGCAAGCGCGAAGTGCGGGCGCGCACGATCAGCATCAAGCGCATGACCAAGCGCGAGCTTGAAATCGGCCGGATGCTGTATCCCGATACCCAGTATCAAAAGCCGCGCACCCGGGCCGAATGTGCCGATGGTCCTAGGCCCTGTCCTTATGTGTCGTGCAAGCATCATCTGTTTTTGGATGTGTCGGCCCGCACAGGCGCCATCAAGCTGAATTTCCCCGATCTCGAGGCGTGGGAAATGAATGAAAGCTGCGCGCTGGATGTGGCGGATCGGGGTGGAACGACGCTTGAAGATGTGGGCGCGATTATGAATTTAACGCGCGAGCGCATTCGCCAGGTGGAAGTGAAGGCGCTGGCCAAGCTTCATGCGCTGGACGACATGATGGCGCTTCGCGATTACGTCGATGAAGGTCCGGTGGGCAAGCGGCGCCTTCCCGTGATTGCCAGCGATGAAGATGAAGACGAGCGCGATGAAGACAATGAGGATGAGGACGAGGACGATCTCGATGAGATGGACTCGGATGGTGAATCCTGTTCTTTTGACGATGCCGAGTAGCAGCGAAGGAAAGGAAAAAGCCTTTATTCCCAGCGCGCCGCTTCAAGCGCCTCCTCAAATAAAAGCGAAAGCGCGTGGCTCGAACGAATTTGATCTTTCCAGTGGGCTCGATTGGCGTCGAGCCCTTCTGGATCGAGTTTGAATTTTGAAAGTACGGCGCCGATATCGCCGCGCTCGAGTCCAGCCTCAACCCGGGCATAGTCCTGAAGGCTGAGCAGGCGCATGGTGGTTTGCTGATGGGGCGCCGCGACCATGGCCGGTTTGGGCGGTAATTGGCTTGGCGAAGAAGGCGATGGGGAGGGCGGAACCGGTGTTACGAGCGCCGGCCGGGGCGGCGTGGAATGCCGGGCTGGTTCGGCGGGAGGCGCTGTTATCGCCGGCCGTGGGGCGGGCGATGGAGAGCGAGGGGCCGCGGGCGCCTGGGGTGCGCTGGGTGCAATTTTTGGCGCGGCCGCAGGGGAAGGTGCTGCGGATGCTCGAGGTGAAGGTGCAGCCGGCAAAGGAGCTCTTGGAGCCGCGGGAGCCGCAGGTTTTGGAGCTGCGGGAGCGGCCGGTTTTGGAGCCGCAGGGGCCGGGGCTCTTGGAGCAGCCGGAGCTGCCGGTTTTGGAGCTGCGGGAGCGGCCGGTTTTGGAGCTGCGGGAGCCGCGGGACGTACAGCCTTGGCGGCGGCAGCGGGTAAAGGTTTTGGCGCGGCGGCGGGTTCGCCTGGCTGGGCATGACGAGGAAGTGTCGGCGATTCCGATGTAGGCACATTGGATGTCTCATCGGCCGGCCGCGGTGTATGCGCTGAAGCGATAGAAGGCAGCGAGGCCATCGAAGCGCGCGCCTTTTTGACATCGAGCTTTTGCGTCACGGTTTCGGCGGAAGGCTCATCGCCTTCATCGCGCGCCGTTTTTTGAAGCTCGGGCGCCGATGCGCGCAGCGGACCCACGCTGGATCGAACGCCCTTCACGCTCAGTTTCTTGGTTACGGTCTCCGCGTTTTGCCCATCTTCCTCGGCATCCTCCGCACCCGGGCTGGGTACCCAAGGCCCCGATGGAAGCGTAGGCGGAATCTGGGAAATCGGCGGGGGCGGAGGTGCGCTCGACCCGCGCCCTGTATCGTGGATAACCACGCCTGGAAGCGCGGCCGCCCCCTCGTGCATGCTGAGATTCGCCGTTTTCCGCAGAGCTTGAGACATCGCCTGCTCGGCCGGACTGCCTGCCAATTCGGGAGGGATAAAGCCGTCGTAGCGATGATTGAGCGGACTCGCATCGCTCATCGTAAAGCTTTCGGTTTCGGCCGATGAAAATCCCTCTTCCCGGAGCAGCCTCTCAATATGCTTAAAACGCAGGTCTTGCCCCTTCATTTCGGCCGCGACCGCAAGCGTTCCAAGCGCCCTTAAATCCTCCGAAGGCACATCGGTTAGACCTCGCCAAATCAACACCGCCAAAGCCCTATCGGTATCCAGCCATACCGTGTCGCAGCGCAGCGCAATCTCGCTTCCCCGCTGTGTCGTTCTATCGATTAAAAATGCTTTGGGACGAATATGCGGAAGCCGGGTTTCCAGCCGCGGAAACTCCGGATGCAGATTCTCGAGCACGATTTTCGCGCCCTGTCTCAGCATCGAAATCTGCTGATCGGCCGGCGCCGAATTGTAAAAACCAAAATTAAAGCTTTCTGGAACAGGCGTTCGGCAGCCCTCGGCCACCCACGAAAGCTCCATCGCTGTCAATAGCGAACGGCGGGGTGTCCAATTCGAGGGAATAGGCCCGCATCCAATCGTGATATCCCCAGCGTTTTCATCATCGGCGGGCTCTAAATTGGGAAGCGCCCGGGCGCCTGCCATGGGAGGCGTTGCCAGGTCGACGCCAATGGGATTGCCAATGCCTCTCGCCGCCCGCTCGTAGCGGAGTGGCATTCGCGTAAACGGTGAAGGTGGACTGGGCTCCAACCCATAAGGGCCTTCGGTCCATACCCGATCGCCTACAATTCCAATGGATTTGCTTAAATCACCGATCGTAAAACGGGCCACCAAGGCTTCCATGGGCGATCCGCCCGGCGCATAAGCGTGCCCCACGACCACGACATCCGTTTTTGGCTTGTACGGAACGATATCGCTTGGCGCGTACAAGCTCGATGTGGGTCCCGTGAAATAACGATCGCCGGTGATGGCCTCCTGCTGTTCGGCTATCGCGGCCTCGCGCCCCTGTAAGAGCTTAAAGGTTCCCTTTACACATGTGGTGAGCGTCCATCCGCCGCCGTGGCCTTGCCACAGAACGGTGCCTACGGTGAATGGGCAAAGTGACGCGATCTCCAAGCGCGCGCAGCATAGCGAGTTATCGGAATCTTAAGTATTTGATTTGAACATTCAGGCTTTGGGTGTCCCGGCCTCGATTTTAAGGACCCGTCGTCGGTCTGGCGTCCACCACCACCAACGACTCCTCCCGCAAAACCCGCCCCAAAAACTCTTTCAACATCGGCTGAGGCGGCGCTGCTTGGGCCAGGCTTTCAGGAACAGTGCTCCTGCCCGTCCACAGTTCCGCGATACGAAGCCGCGGCTCCGAGCGGGCCTTGAGCGAAGCCTCGGCGGAAAGCGCCGCCGCCCTCGCCATCGCCTGCGCGGAAAGCCCGTTTTGAGCCAGCTCCTTCAACAATGCCTTTACTTGATCGATAGCTTCGCTCAGCGAATCCGAAGGAGCCCGCACGTCGATCACCAGGGCCGCGTTTTCCGCGCCTCCCACCATTCGCGCCGTCGCATGCGCCGCAAAACGCGAGGCCCCAAGCGCCGTTTCGAGCAAACCGCCCCGCCCATCCAGCGCCAGCGCCGTAAAATACGCGAGATCGTAACCGGGCTTTCCAGCCGCCGGCATCGGCGCGCCCAGCAAGGCTTGTCCCAATACCGCTTCTTTAGGCAGCCGCAGATCGATACGCCCAGGCTTTGCGCTCGATAAAAGAGGCGGCTTGCACATCCGAATATCCCGCGAAGGAGCCATCCAGCGCTGGGCCGCTTGCACCGCGATCTGAGCTTGTTCGGCATCGGCGTTGGCCAGCACCGCAATGCGCAGCGGCTCCGCGGCAAATGCCTGAAAACGAAGCGCGACCAAATCCATGCTGCTCTGAGCTACGCGGTTCCATAAACCAAAGGGCAAAAGCGCCGATGGCCGATCGGGCGAGAGCGCGCCCAGCAGCGATTCAAAGGCGATTCCATGATGCCCCGTGCTTTGTTCTAAAAATCCGAGCTGCGAAGCCCGCGCCGACGAAAGCGCTTCCGACGACAGAGGCGTCCCAAGCAGTGTGCGCGCCGCCGCATTGGCCACCCGAATTGCAAGCGCGCGTTTGCTTTCTGTTTCATCGCGAAATGGCGCATGAGCGAGGATGCCTATCCCATCCGCCGTTATCCAAGGCTCCAGCGTCACATCGCTTCCGGCTCTTCTCGCCTGGGTCACCGATAGCGTGGCCAGCGCTGTCAGACCCGCATCATGACTGCCTTCTTCATCCGCGCCGCACAGGCCCGCGAGCAGCACCCATAGCTCGCCCTGACCCCGCTCCACCCGCTGCCGCGCTTCGGGCACAGCCGAACGCGAAGATGTTAGCAGCCGCTCCAAATCGCCTGAAAACGAAGACCCCGATGTACCTGCATCGCCCACAGGCAGCGCCAATACCGTCGTGTAGCGATCGGCCACCGCAGCGACCGAACCCGAAAGCGCCCACCACGATGCCCGCGCCGCACATTCCCGAGGATCGGCCGCTTTTAGAATTTGCCGCGCCGCTACATGCTGATCGCCCGGCTCCGATAGCTCTTGCTGAAGCTCTTGATACAAAAGCGCCGCAGCCGCAGCCGCATTCTTGTCCATCGTTGCGGGCGCCGCACCATCGCTCTCCAGCACCACCTTCACACAACCGCCGTGGGTCCGGGCAATCCCGCTCACTTCCGCAATCCGGAATGGATCGCCCAGCGCCGAAAGCCTGGCCGAAAGCGGCGAATCCGCCGCGCCCAAACGTTCCGCCGCCGCCGCCGCCGACAGAGGATTGCCCACCCGCACCGAGCTAATCAAACGAGCCTGTCCGCGCCCCAGCTCCGCCGTCCGATAGACCGAATTCGTATTGGCCTGCGGCCAAGTGGCCGGCGCCGCGGGGCCGTTTGGCCATTGCCCCATCCCTTCGAGCAAAGCCGCCGTTTGCAGACAAAATTCATTCGGCCCAACAGCACCGATGGCCATCCTCCCCAGATGCAAGGCACTCGCCCTGTACGCCTCCAATTCAGCCGCGCCCGCCGCCGAACGGGGATCGATAAACACCTCGCCCGGCACGGCGCCCAACTCAAGCGCGCACTCCGCCACTTCCGCGAGTGAGCGATCGTCCAGCGCATTGCGCTTTAACGCATCGGCCCTCTCGGCCGCCAGCACCGTTTCAGCGCTCGAAGGCACAATAGGACGGACGAGCGCATCGAGCAGCGCCGAGAAAAATAGGGCATGGCGCTCCCGGCTGGGCACCAGCATACGCACCCGGAACGAAGCCCGATCGACATGCGTATCGACATCCAAACCGGCCGCCTTCAACCGCACTTCCACCACCGCCGACAGCGCCGCCGTTACCGATTGAGGCGTATTCACCGCGAAAGTAGCCGACAGCGCCGGCATCGGATCGCCCTCGCGCGTGACCAGCGCCAGCGTCGGCTTCTGAGGATGTTTGCGAATTTCGATATGCCCGATAGGCGTTTCGGCCTGAGGTCCAAAGGCACCTTGAGGAGGCGGAAGAAGGGGCTGGCCCCCTGTGGACGGCGCCGTGGCACCGCAGCCCAGAACACCCAGCAACACAGCCGTCAGCGGCCTACCTATCGAAGCAACGAAGCGCATCAGGGCACGAGATCGGCAGCGTTTCGCGGTGCAATCTTAAACCCGTAAAAATACGTCAGCACACCGGTAATGGACTTGAACGTATGGCCTTCATCGATACCCATATCCTGCAGCGCAAACAATTCGTTTGAAATCCTTGGCACATCGGCCGCCGGAATGGCTTGATCGACCTTGAGAATGGCCGTGTAGCGCCCTCCGCTGGAGCTCGGTTTATCGGCGATCACAACGTTTTCCACGCGCACGAGCATGCCGATGTATTTGCGGGCGCTCGCATAGGTGTACAGATCCGAAAGCGGAATCACCGTCGGTGTGGCCAAGCCGCCTTCAAAGCGCAGACTGACCGCCCCGCCGATTTCGGGAAGCGTCTTGCATTCGCCAAAACCGCCGCCGGACGGCCCAAGAAATTCGGTAAAGGTCCCCGCCACATCGACCACATCGCCCGGACCCAGCCTAAGATCGGGAGGGCTAAACGAAGGCGCGTACAGTGTCATCCCCGAATAGGGAACGGGCATCTCCAGCGAATCTTGCACATAGTAATTGCCCGAGGCTCCATCGCCCGTTTCATCGTATTTATCGATGGCGACAACGGTTACGCCCGAAACGCACACATAATGATCGGGCGGCTGTTTGCACTGTTCGCTGTTTTCATCGGCCGGATTCAGCCACACCGCTTCTTTGTTGATATCGGTGATGCGATCGCAGTTGCCGTAGGGATTTTTATTGGGTTCCGAAGGCATATCGCCTCCGCCCCCATCGCCCGTTCCGCTGCAGCCCGCGCCCGCCAGCGCGCAAAGCCCCAAGATGATCCCGCGAAATAAATGAATCCGGCTTGGATTGGCTTTAAACGGCATGGGCTATCTCCAAGCCAACCCAATATCATGCTCATCCCTAGGCTGCGAGCTTCCCCTCGCTCATCATCTCGCATAGCCGCGCCTGAATCTTACTGCGCTTCGAATACACCGTATTCAGGCTGATTTGCATGCGCTGCGCCACCTGCTCGGCCGGAAGATCCTCGCCGAAATACAGCGTCACAAATTCCCTGTCTTTTTCGGTCAGCGCCGAAAGCGCACTCGAAAGCTGCAGCATCCGCTCTTTGTGCACCACCACCTCGTAAGGCGAAGGCACATCACTCTCCATCCAATCGTCCTCGCCGAGAGGTGCCTGCTGATCGTAGCGGCGCTGCCCGCGCGCATAGTCACAGGCGCAATGCGTTGCCAAAAGCCCAAGCCACGAGCTTAAACGGTTGCCCCGCTCCGGATCGAAACTGCGCAGTTTATGCATGTCGTTCGACAAAAGCTGCACCATCAGCGTCGCATACACCTCGCGCACATCTTCTTCGTTGGCATGGCGCCCGAGCATTTTGGTAATGCAGCGCCAGATGAGCCCGCGGAAACGCTGATGAAACATACGCCACGCCTGCGCCTCGCCGGCGAGCATGCCTTGCAGCAACGCTTGTTCGTCTGAAAGAGAAAGATACTCGGCGGTCTTACGGCTGCCGGTGTGCTGGGATATCGATTGGCTCTTCATGCTGGATATGCAAAGCAGCATGTGTGCCAATTCCTAAACGTCCGGCGCCCCTTTGCCAAACCCGTGCAGCGCTGGGCTGAACAAAAGAATCCGGCGGCGAAACCCGTGTTCTCCATCGGCGAAGATAGAATTCCGTTGGGAGCGGGTAGGGCGCTCTTGTCATAGGGGAATCGGCCCAGCGGCCTGAAATTGGCCAAAGGCCCTTAAACGATTCCCTATGTACGAAGCCAAAACCAAAACCTTTCCCCGTTTTGTGAACGCGATTGTGCGCTGATGCTAGGTGGCCACATAGAACCTCTCGCGCTCTGGATGAAATCGGGATAGAGGGAGCTGGTGGCAGCTCGGGTCTTGGCGCTATTTGTCTTGGCGCGTTCGCTCATTAAAGTGACGCTGGTACGCCTGTTTGGAAAAAGGAAGGCGGGGCTTGCGCTCTTTCATGAAAATTACGATGCGGACAGGCTTCCTTCGGTGGAGCCCGACGAACGCGAGCAGCTCAGCCGTTTTTCGCGGTGCATTGCCTGTGGACGCTGCGATATGGGCGAAGCCGAGCGCATGGCGAAGTCCCAGGGCGCTTATCCAGGATTGATGACGGTGGTTTTGGCGTCCACCCGGAACATGCCTGACTTTGACGCGGCGGCCATAGCGCTTTCGCATGTGCCCGACCCGGTGCTGGCCCAAAAAGAGTGCCCGGTGAACGTGCCTTTTGTAGAGCTGGCTCGATTTGTCCGGAACAAGGCCCAGAGCATGCAACGGGGCGAAGGACCAGCCCCGCATCGGTGAATATGCACAGGACAATTCAGACATGGACGTGGCTGCTCGTGGCCGCATGGCTAGGCATGGGATGTGGAGGCGGTGGTGCAACGGCTCCATCGGGGCGCCCGGCGGCGGCGGCATCTTCGGCACCGCACAGCGAACAGGGAAAGGCGTCCTATTACGCCGACAAATTTGAAGGAAGGCCGACAGCCTCGGGCGAACCCTACAGAAAAGGGGAAATGACGGCGGCGCACCGGACCTTAGCCTTTGGAACGCTGCTTGAAGTCAAAAGGGCGGATGGCCGAAGCGTGGTGGTACGGGTGAATGACAGAGGCCCGCATGTACGAGGACGCATTGTAGATTTATCGAGACGAGCGGCGGAGGAGCTTGGGATTGTGAGGGAAGGGGTGGTGGATGTGGAGATAAGGGTTGTGGGGAAGGCGGGGCGCTAAGCGCGTCCTGGGTTCGAGGTGGCCTGTGCCTACCTTTTCCCCCCCGCCCCCTCCTTTCCCATTCCCACCTTCCGCGCATGCCCCAGCATCATGAGAAAATCCGCATATCGAACCCCGTCTTTTTCACCCACCACCGCCGCCACCGAATGACATCCTATACAGCTCGAACGCGCTCCCGCACCATGCGGCGACTCCGCTCCTTTCTCTAGCTTGTATGGATATGCAGGCCCGCCCTCCACAGCCTCCACCGGCCCTTGATTAAAGGTCTCTATCGCTACATTCGCCAAAACCTGCGGCTCCGGTTTCACGTCCTCCTCAGGCATCTTTATGTCCTTCCCTCCTTCGCGCCACGGCTCCGATGGCCATTGCGTCCCTATCTGCGTATAATTGGACCATGCCGTCCCTGCCAATAATCGCCGAAATGCTTCGTTCATCCGCTTTATCTCTTGGCTCTCGCTCTTGTGCGCCCTTACAACCTGTACCGCTCTCTGCTTGGGTTTGCCTTCCGCCGTCAGCTCTTCTTGTCCCTTTTTCTTTGCATCTCTCTCTACCGTCGGCGTGTTCGGTGTACAACATCCACCCGTACATTGAGGCGCCTTCGCTCCACTCTCTACCACCTGCCCACATCCCGCACTGTTGAGCGTCCCTCCTCCTCCAACAGGGGAAAGAATGTTGTCCACATGCTCAAAGGTCGACCATATCCATTGAGGCGCCGTCTCGGTCTTGTGCGCGATGTGCATGCCTATCAAGCCCAGGGTCACTTTCTGAAGTCCCATGCCTCCTGTCTCGACCTTTATATCGCTTATCATCGAATAGCGCTTGCTTTTGATTTCATCGGCGTTCAATACCTTCCACGCGGCTTGTACCGCAATCGCCCCCACGGCTCCGCCCGCTTTGCCGCTCGGAAACTGAAGCAGGCCCGGTGTAGCCATGCTCTTTACATAAGCATTCTGGCCTTCTATGCTCCATAGGTTGCTATCGTCCGAGGCGCCCGGTTTTAGAATAAAATCATAGGCATCTTTATTGATAGCCACTTCGTAACGCACAAATCGCCGATTCTGATCGACCAGCGGGCCGATGATCGCTTGTTCGGCCATGGGTATAGAAGGTCCCGGTATCTTGGCCACCTGGGTAAAGACAGGAGCGGCTCGCTTCGAAGGACACCAAGGCATCGGCCGCTGTCCCGGTTTCACCTGTTGCCCTGGGGCCAACAACACATCCGCATTTCTGGCCCAGGTCTGCCATACCCGAAGCGCCGCCGAATCGCCGGTAATCGAAGCGTCGAGATCGGGCTCGCATGCGTTGGATTGCGCGGGCCAATTGAGCGCAATAAACGTGAGCCAGCCCATCAAGTGAAAATTCCAGGCATCGGGCGCCGGATTGGGAATCTGAGGATCGAGCGCGCCCAAATCCTGGGGAATTTTGGCCATCAATTGAGAGATACCCGTTGGAATGGGGACATGAACAGGTTTGGGCGGCGGCTCTTGGGGAGCGGCGCTTTCCGATGAAGACGGACTGGGCTCGGCATCGGAGGATGAAAGAGAACGCTGACTGCAGCCTGCGGCGCACGACAACAAAAGGAAAAAAACGACACGGGATTGAGCTTGCACGGTGCACCTTATGTAGCGTTTCGATAGCATCGGTTGAACGGCGCGCACGCTGCCATAGCTAAAAAAACACGTCAAGCGCTTTGGGCATTGCCATGGAAGGGGATATTGGATACACAGCCCAATATGAGCACCATCCGCACCAACCGGGATTTATACGTAGCGATGGCCGAGCTAATCAAGCAGCGAAAGAAGGACACGCGGAGCTTGGAGCATTATCTTCGGGCGATGTACGGGCTGATGCAGGCATACGGGGATCGAAGCACGCTGACGCCGGATGAATTTTTTGAGGTGCTGGAGAAGTCATTTAAAGCGGAGCCTGCTCCATTGGAAGAGGCATGGTTTAAGCTGGAGCCCACCATGGAGATGGAATCGGATTTTGAAAGCTTTTGTCATACGTTAAAGCTTCAGATTGTAGATTTGGTTGAGATGGGCAGGGAAGGGATATTGAATAATGAGCATCGATATTTTGGTATAGACGCGCCGCGCGGGGCGAGATGGTTTAATTTTGATCCAAGTGCGTATTTGGAATGCGGGATGGCCGGGAGTTGGGGAGGATGGGAGGATGGGGATGATACGGGGCGTTCTTATGTACCTGGGAAGGTGGCGGTGCTGGGGGAGGATGGGGAATGGACTTCGGTGGATCCTCAGGATATAGAGTCGCCCGTGGAGGCGATTGAGGCGCTGGGGTGGGGGGATTTGTCGAAGTTTTTGTGGGCGGGGCAGTATTATGAGTGAGTGGGGCTATTTCTTCGGGGCAGGAAGCGGGCTGCCAACCGAGCTGCCCACGATGGAGGGAATGAGCCCCAAACATTTTTGGGCACCTGGAATCCAGGGGGAGGGACCGCATCTTGGATCTTGAATACCGATTTTTTCTTTGCACTCGTCATCGGCGACACAAGATCTGCAGCGGTCCTCGAGACAGAGATAGCCGCCACAACCGATGTCGCCTCCACAGCGCTGTCCAAAGGACATGCTGCCTGACCATATCGCGGCGCAGCGCCCTCGATCACAAAAGCCATCTCCGCATTGCTCGTCCTGGGTGCACGCCCGTTTGGGCACATTCTTCGACCAAGGCCGTGATGGATGATCGTTGGCAATGGCTTGGTCGAGGGGCGAAAGCTGAACTTCAGGTTCGGCGCTGTTGAGCGGCGGCGGAGCGGCTGAGTTTGTGGGGGATGGCTGTGCGACTGGGTGCTCCACCCTTCCTCCGCCGGGGGCTTCGTCGACAGATGAGCAAGACGCGCCCCAGTTTAGAAGGGCGGCGATGGTGGGGATGAAGAGGACCTGTTGGGAAGGGCTTGCTTTGAAGGTCATCGGGGCGAGCTATTTCTTCGGGGCAGGAAGCGGGCTGCCAACCGAGCTGCCCACGATGGAGGG
>CAZICM010000022.1:0-76430 GCA_964537685.1 uncultured Polyangiaceae bacterium | reverse complement strand
AGCTGAACTTCAGGTTCGGCGCTGTTGAGCGGCGGCGGAGCGGCTGAGTTTGTGGATGGTGGTTGTGCGGGAGAAGCCGATTCCAAGGGGCGCGCCGAAGTGGAAGGCAAAGGAGTCTTGAATTTGGGTTCTCCTGGGTGCTCCACCCTTCCTCCGCCGGGGGCTTCGTCGACAGATGAGCAAGACGCGCCCCAGCTTAGCAGTGCGGCGATGGCCGGGAAGAAGAAGTAATTGTTCATGGTCGTTCTCATGGCCATTTGCATCCTGGGTTTTTGCTGCCAGAACCTCCAAGGAACACGAAGTTGCTATTCCAAGGCGCTCCCAATTTCGTTAGAGGACTTAAACCATAACACGCTACATCTCTCCATACCATGCGGTCCCGCATCCTCCTTTGTTCAGCCATTTAAATGAACTGGCCTTATAATATCCAAGCAGATCCCCATTGTAGGCGATCCACCAGTCACCCAGAGGCGCTTGAAAAATGGCCATCAGATGTTCAATCGGCGTCTGATTCAGCACGGAAAAGGGCACCTTTTCGCCTGGCTGATGGCGCCGAAAAGGATTCTCCACGAAGTTACCATCCATGCCATCCCACACATATTGAACGCTTCCACCCACTACGCGAGCATACTCGATATGCATACGGGGTTCGCCGTCGGTGTACGGCGATTGATTCTGTCCAAATGTATTTCGTTTATCAACGGAGATCACAATACCCACCTGCTCTTGCACCGGCCCCTCGGCAGGGCAGAAGACGGTAAGCTCGATTAGGCTAAAACTATCGGGGTCCACTTCTGGACGAAACTGGCTAACGAAGCCCGATACGCCCCGGTTGGCATCTTTGGATATAAGCCCGGCGTACAGCCGAGTCCCAACGGAGGGCGCCCCACCGACGGAATAGCGCGCCAAATAGTCCTCGATCGATACCGCATCAGGCGCTTCGCCCATGATATACGGCCAAAACGACGGCCGAACAAAAGGCGTCGCCGTCGCCAAGAGCTCAAAAAACGCGGGCATCTGTTCCCATTCGCTCAGGCCGAATTGCACGCCGGGGGGCAACTGAACATTCACAAGATCGACAGGCAGTGCGGGCAATGCGTAGGGAAGGGCAGGCAGGGTATCCCGAGCCACAAAATCAATATCCTGTCCCGAAGGGGTTTGAAGGCTTCCGACGATATGGCCTCCTTTGTAGATGACCTGAGCGATGTAGAGGTCCGCTTCCGCCTTCCGAGCCTGCTGCAATGCGTCCAGTGGCGCTTCATCGGGAACGGTCGGACCGGTGTTTGCGAGCGGTGGGGTCTCCCCGTCTCCATATGGCCTCTTTCAGGCGGCACAAGCACCGTCTTCCTATATTGCTAAATGGCCGGCAAAACGATTTTTGATCACAAAAATCGTCATAACCCCAAAGATAATTTCCATCATTTAGGCCGTTCTTCCATGCCGTCTCGCACGGATCGCTGAGTACGCATACTGGGATCTTCACACCCTTGCATGTGTGCAGGCCCCAGGATGCCGGGATCGCTCACACCCTTGCCGATGTGCAGGCCCCGGAATGCCGGGATCGCTCACACCCTTGCCGATGTGCAGGCCCCAGGATGCCGGGATCGTTTACATGCTTGCCGATGTGCGGACTGCAGCATGCTGGATCGTTTACATGCTTGCCGATGTGAAGGCTGCAGCATGCCGGGATCGATCACAGGCGCGCCAATGTGCAGACCGCGGAATGCCGTGGGGCTTGTAGGCGCGGCGATGTGCAGACCCACACACGCCGCGCAGGCGCCCCTCACAAAAAACTTGAGATGCACGCCAACCTATGCGATGAAACGCCGAGCACCTGCCAAATGAGGGACAAATCCATGGCGCGCACCGCGACGCGATCGGCCTGTTTTCAGCCGAATGAATATAAGAAGATGGAGCTATTCGCCAACCGATCCGCGCTCCGCGAAGAGCTGCTCGCCGATCTCGAAAGCTTTATCGCTCCCGATGGCCCAGGAGAAGCCTGTATTCTTGTCCGCGGCAACAGAGGCGTGGGAAAATCCATGCTGGTCCGGCGCGTCGTGCACGATATGGTGTTCACCTCCGAAATCCTTCGGGTCGAGCTGGATTGTGTGCGTGTCGAACATGGCTTGGAGCCGGCCCTCCGGAAATTGGCCAAGGAGCTGGCCCGGGAAGCGATCCAGAATGCTCTGAACGAAGGACTCCGAGCCTCAGCCGAGTGGCTGCTCAAACTGGCCGAACTAACCAAGGTGAAGGTGCGGGAGGTGAAAAGCTGGGCCACCAAGCTGAGCTTGGACATGTCGCTCCAATCGACCTTTACAAGAACTCTGCAGTTTGAATTTGGAATCGTGCGGGCCGTGGGCCGCAGCCGCGAAGTAGAGGAAACCAGCGAAAGAGCCGTGGACGTGGCTTTTTTACAGCGTCTTATCCGGGGCTTTGCCGAGGACTGTCAGCGTTCCAAGACCCGGGTGCTGATGCTGGTCGATAATCTCGATCAGGTAGTGTATGCGGAGGCCAAGGAAGACGTGGTTCAAGTCACGGATTTGGCGAGTTTTCTTTCAGAGCTGCCCGGCTGTGTGGTGGTGGCGACCGTGCGAACGGAATTTGTGTCCACCGATATGACCAAACTGCGGACCTTGGGTAAGGTGGTGCCGGGGATGTCGCCCGAGGAATTGGCCGAAGTCGTTGCGGCGCGGATGAAATCGGCGTCTCCCGAGCGTCAAAAGCGTCTCAACGATGCAGGCTTTGACGTGCTGGCCCAAACGTTGACCCAATGGACAAATAATGCATGGGCCTTGCTAAGCTGGCTTCAGAATTTGGATTACCGGAGCATCGAGATTTCGCCTAGGGATGGCGAGGGCTTGAAGGATTTGTTGTTATCGGCCATTCAACAGGACTTTGCCCGTTTAAAGAACGACGATTTAGAGCGTTTGGGGCGAGTCTTTGAAGGAAAGAGGGATGAATATTTAACGAGCGATGCAATAAAGGATGCGGGGGTTGGGGAAGACCTCTTCAAGGTCGCGCTTCAGTGCAGCGCGCTCGTACCCTCGTACTTGATAAATGCGGATCGCTATATGCTTTCCCCCCTTCTTCATTTTCTGGCCTAGCGGCTGCAGGCGATTGAACGATGCGTTTTTTTGCGGGCGAGGATTTTCCAAAGCTATCGATATTCAGCGAGGAATTGCCTTCGCCTTGGATTGTGCCGGCTTATTTATCGAGGGCGCACCGCGACCGGCTTGTTCGCATGTTTGGGCGGGCGCTTTTGGCCTTTGATGATCGGCTGAGCTTTGTAGAGTTATCGTGGGCGGAGCGGGATTTTTTGACGTGGAGGAAGGTTCGCATTCCCCGGGACGCGGTGATCTGGTGGCGTGTGGAGGTGCCGAGCTGGGACGATAGGGCACTTCGAACGGAAGAGCAGCTCCGGGAGATTGTGGAGGAAGGTTCGAAGCTTCATCCGGGACGGGCGATTTACGATTTTGATGGGCCGCTGGACTTGCCGGGTTTTGGATGGCTAGGGGCATTTAAAGTTCAGGTCTTGCATCGGCTGATTGATGAGATTGAGGACAGAGAGCTGTTGGAAGATCCGCGGTGGGCGGTGGAGAGTTTGCACGAGGCGGCGGGATGGCTGGAGAGCGCGGTTGATCTGCTCGACTTTGCCGAGGGGATGCTGGAGATGCGGGGGTTTGGTTACGCCGAGGAAGCGTGCCGGGATGAGGCGATGGCGCGGGTTTTGGCGGCGCGTTTTGGGGGCAAGGAGCGGGGCAAGGCGGATCGGGAGCTTGGGGTGCTGGTGAAGGTGAGGGCGGGGGAGTCTAGCTTAGAAGGGGAAGAGAGGGCGGCGCTTGCGGCGGGTGGATTGTTGGATAGGGAGACGGGGCGATATTTTCCGGTGATGGATGCGTTGAAGCGGGAGGGGGTGTGGCAGCGTTTTGTAAAGAAAGTGGCGGGAGCGCGGGGAATTGAGAGAGCTCTTCGGGAGCTGTTGCCGGGCTGGGTGCCGGAGGAGTTGCCGCTCGGGGGGTTGATATCCATCATGCGTTCACCGGAGGAACCGAGGCTGGACGTGGCGTTGCGGGGAGTGAAAGCGAGCCTTGGAGAACCGGAAAACCGGATGCTGAAGCGGGCCACGGTGCTGTTATTGGAAGGGCAATGGGAGGAGGCATCGAGGCTGGTTCTAAAGGCGATTGAGAGGGAGGAGGATAGACTGTGGACAGAGAAGGAGCTACAGCAGGGGGCGAGCATATTGGGGGCCACCGTGCAAAAGATGATCGGGGTACAGGAGGATAACCTCGATCCGGACTGGCCGAACCGAGTAGCAACCACGGCGGAGGCAGCAGCGAGATTAATGGAGCGCGTGGGACTAACAAACGACGCTTCGTTTTCACTGCTCATTGCGGGGAAGCATTGGAGAATAGGACATTCTCTACTGTTGGCGCGTGGGGCATTGGAGCGAGCTCTGCGCTTGTCGGAGCCCCTGGGGGAGGGCGTGTTGTGGGCGATTGCATATCAGGAACTTGGCGCGCTGGCGCTTGAGGAGAATCGGTTGGAGGAGGCCAGGGATGCCTATCAGAAAGCGCTGACGCTCTCTCAAGACCTTGGCTATCGTCGGGGGGAGACTGAATGTCTTACAGGTTTGGGCGAAGTGGCTGGGCAGATGGGCCAATTGGACGAAGCCAAGGGCTATTACGAGCGGGTGCTGTCGATTGCCGAACGGTGCGATAATCGCCATGAAGTGGTGCGCGTGAGCTTACATTTGGCCACGCTTGCGCTTCATATGGATGAGCTCGAGGCAGCTCAAAGCCACTTTGAAAAGGCGCTGTCAATCGCTAAGGCAGTTGGCAACCGCAAGATGGAGGCGAATATCTACTCAGCATTGTTGAGTGTTGCCGTAGTGAAGGGTAGCTATGAGGACGCTGACCAGGCATATCAGCAAGCGCGAGAGATCTACAGAGAGATGAACGACCGTTCGGGAGCAGCCGAGCTCCTAGCCATGGAGGGGCTGCTATCGCTGGCGAAAGACGAGGCGGCAAAAGCTAAGGCATCCTTTGAGCAGGCACGTCTTATCTATAAAGAAATAGGTGATACTCAAGGCGTGGCCAGGGTTGAGGCGTTGTTGGAGGCTGGATTCCCCAACCCCAACCCCCCCGAAGCCCCCTAACAAAAACAAATATCAAAAAACAAAAAACAAAAAACAAAAACCTTCACAGCAAAAGCGCCTTGCTGTAGCCTCCCCCCATTCCGCGCCCACCGCGCACCGATCGAAGGAGATTCCCCATGCTTCGCCGAACCTGCCACATCACCGCTTCCGCCCTCGCTGCCCTCGCTACGCTCACTCTCGCACAAGCCGCCTTCGCTCAGAAAAAAGTCATCATCTCTACCTGCAACAACAACGGTAACGATAGCGCCGCCATCATCGCCCAGCTCCAACCTATCCTCGGCGCAAGCTATCAGTTCACCGATGTGAAAAGCGATCTGATCAGCGCCGCTACCCTCAATGGCCAACAGGCTATCATGATCGCTTCCGATAACTGTTTGACCGATCCCCTCCAGGTCAGCGTCGGTAATGCATTGGCCGCCTTCGTCGACCAGGGCGGCGGTGTCGTCGATACCGTCTTTACTCAGCAAACGTCAATTGAGCTTCAAGGCGCCTGGACCACCAATAACTACAGAACCATCGCCGTGAATAACACCAGTATCTATACGCCGGGTACGCTGGGCACAATCTTCGATGCCGCTCATCCTATCGCTCAGGGGATTCAGTCCATTACGGTGACGGACTTCCGAACGGGTATTACCAATTTGGTGGCGGGCGCCACGACGCTGATGTCTTATAACGATGGCCAAATTCTTTCGGCCTATCGTACCGATAAAGTGGGGAAAATCGCTTGGGTCGGCTTTTATCCTCCGCCTTTCTATAACACGCATTCAGGCGATTCATGGAAGCTGCTGGCGAATTCGATTGCTTGGGTGAGCGGCGGCGGTGCGGTCGATTCCGATGGAGATGGTATCTTCGATGCTTCGGATAATTGTCCCGCTATCGCCAATCCAGGGCAGGCCGATAACGATATGGATGGCGTCGGGGATGTATGCGATACCGATGACGATAACGATAATGTGATGGATGCGGCGGATAATTGTCCGATCACGGCCAATCCAGGGCAGGCCGATAACGATATGGATGGCCTGGGGGATGTGTGCGACGGCGATGACGATAACGATTTAATTCTGGATGGGGTTGATAACTGCGTATTTGTGGCGAACCAGGGGCAGGAAAACAATGACGGCGACGCTCAGGGCGATGCCTGCGATGTGGATGACGATAATGACGGCGTGCCGGATGTGACGGACAACTGCGGTTTTGTATCGAATGCGGGGCAGGAAAACAATGACGGCGATGCGCAGGGCGACGCCTGCGATCCGGATGATGATAATGATGCGATTGGCGATGCGATGGATAACTGCCCATTGATTTCCAATTCGGGGCAAGCCGATGTAGATATGGATGGCCTGGGGGATGTGTGCGATACCGATGCGGATAATGATGGTATTTTAAATGTGACCGATAACTGTCCTCTGAATGCGAATCCTGGCCAGTTGGATGTGGATTTGGATGGTATAGGGGATGTGTGCGACCCGGATGACGATAACGACGGTATCGGCGATGCGATGGATAACTGTCCTCTGAATGCGAATTCGGGGCAGACCGATACCGATGGGGATGGGCAGGGAGATGTATGCGATTCCGATGATGATGCGGATGGGATAGCGGATGCAATGGATAACTGTTCGCTGACGCAGAATGTGGATCAGAAGAATACAGATGGGGATTTGCAGGGGGATGTGTGCGATGCCGATGACGATAACGACGGTGTTGTAGATGCAATGGATAACTGTCCGCTGACGGCGAATCCCGGGCAAGAGGATGGAGATAACGATGGAAGCGGGGATGCCTGCGATAACGATAAAGATATGGATGGGGTGTTTGATGTAATGGATAATTGTCCGACGGTGGCCAATCCGGATCAGATGAATTCGGATGGGGATTCGCAGGGCGATGCGTGTGATACGGATGATGATGATGATGGGTTAAGCGATATGGTCGATCCTTGTCCATTGGATCCCAATCCGGCATGCGGTGGAGCCGGGGGCGCGGGCGGTGGAAGCGGTACGGGTGGAAGCGGGCAAGGGGGAACGGGCGGCGCGGGTACGGGCGGAAGCGGGATGGGCGGTGCCGGTCAAGGTGGAAGCGGGATGGGCGGAAATGGAAACTCGAGCGGGGGCAATGGCAGCACCGATTCCGATGGAGGCTGTGGATGTGAGGCGGTAGGCGCAAAACCTGAGACCAATGGCGCATGGATGGCGATTGCGGCGATGGTGGGCGGATGGCTTCGGGTGAATCGCCGGAGGGGGCGCAAGGTGGCTTGAGGTTTATTGGGTGAGTAGAGGAATTCCGCCTAGAAAAAACTCATCTCAAACAATAAAAAATCTTCTCAGCGGCAGCGCGTTGCTGTAGCGTCGCTCCATTCCGTTCGCGCCCAGTGCCCACCGATCGAAGGAGATTTCTATGCTTCGCCGCTCCAGCCGCCTCGCCGCTTCTACCCTCGCCGCATTCGCTACCCTCACCCTCGCTCAAGCCGCATTCGCTCAAAAGAATGTGGTCATCGCCACCTGCGATAATACCTACAACTCGGATATTATCGCTCAGCTCCAGCCTATTTTGGGCGCGGGATATCAGTTTAGCGGCCAGTTGATCACCAGTATCACTTCCGTCTCCCTCGGCGGACAAAATGCCGTGATGGTCGCCAGCGATGGCTGCTTCGGCGGTTCCCGCGATTCCGTCGGCAATGCTCTCGCCGGCTTTGTCGATGGAGGCGGCGGTGTTGTCGAGACCGTGTTCACCCAGCAAACGTCCATCGAGCTGCTCGGGGCCTGGACGTCGAACAACTACCGCACCATCAGCGTTCAGAATAGCAATGTTTATACCTCCGGAAATCTAGGCTTGATCAGCGATCCGATGCACGCCATCGCTCAGGGTGTTCAAACGGTTTCGGCGTCCACCTATAGGACTGGAAATAGCGTGCTGATGCCGGGCGCGGTTTCGCTGATGACGTATAGCGATGGTCAGATTCTTTCCGCTTACCGTACCGATAAGGTGGGCCGCATCGCTTGGGTTGGTGTGTATCCTCCTCCTTCGCATAACGCTCATTCAGGCGATTCATGGAAGCTGCTGGCGAATTCGATTGCTTGGGTGAGCGGCGGCGGTGCGGTCGATTCCGATGGAGATGGTATCTTCGATGCTTCGGATAATTGTCCCGCTATCGCCAATCCAGGGCAGGCCGATAACGATATGGATGGCGTCGGGGATGTATGCGATACCGATGACGATAACGATAATGTGATGGATGCGGCGGATAATTGTCCGATCACGGCCAATCCAGGGCAGGCCGATAACGATATGGATGGCCTGGGGGATGTGTGCGACGGCGATGACGATAACGATTTAATTCTGGATGGGGTTGATAACTGCGTATTTGTGGCGAACCAGGGGCAGGAAAACAATGACGGCGACGCTCAGGGCGATGCCTGCGATGTGGATGACGATAATGACGGCGTGCCGGATGTGACGGACAACTGCGGTTTTGTATCGAATGCGGGGCAGGAAAACAATGACGGCGATGCGCAGGGCGACGCCTGCGATCCGGATGATGATAATGATGCGATTGGCGATGCGATGGATAACTGCCCATTGATTTCCAATTCGGGGCAAGCCGATGTAGATATGGATGGCCTGGGGGATGTGTGCGATACCGATGCGGATAATGATGGTATTTTAAATGTGACCGATAACTGTCCTCTGAATGCGAATCCTGGCCAGTTGGATGTGGATTTGGATGGTATAGGGGATGTGTGCGACCCGGATGACGACAACGATGGCGTTGCAGACGCGATGGATAACTGTCCGCTGAATGCGAATTCGGGGCAGACTGATACCGATGGAGACGGGCAAGGGGATGCGTGCGATAGCGATGATGACGCGGATGGGATAGCGGATGCGATGGATAACTGTCCGCTGATGCAGAATATGGATCAGAAGAATACGGACGGGGATTTGCAGGGGGATGTATGCGATGCCGACGACGATAACGACGGTGTTGCGGATGCCATGGATAACTGTCCGCTGACGGCGAATCCCGGGCAAGAGGATGGAGATAACGATGGAAGCGGGGATGCCTGCGATAACGATAAAGATATGGATGGGGTGTTTGATGTAATGGATAATTGTCCGACGGTGGCCAATCCGGATCAGATGAATTCGGATGGGGATTCGCAGGGCGATGCGTGTGATACGGATGATGATGATGATGGGTTAAGCGATATGGTCGATCCTTGTCCATTGGATCCCAATCCGGCATGCGGTGGAGCCGGGGGCGCGGGCGGTGGAAGCGGTACGGGTGGAAGCGGGCAAGGGGGAACGGGCGGCGCGGGAACGGGCGGAAGCGGGATGGGCGGTGCCGGTCAAGGTGGAAGCGGGATGGGTGGGAATGGAAGCAATAGTTCGAGCGGGGGCAATGGAAGCACCGATTCCGATGGAGGCTGCGGATGCGAGGCGGTGGGCGCGAAGTCCGAGATGAATGGGGCATGGATGGCGATTGCGGCGATGGTGGGCGGATGGCTTCGGGTGAATCGCCGGAGGGGGCGCAAGGTGGCGTAGTCTAGGGGGAGTGGAAGGAAAATCGTATGAGCTCGATCTTTTTGGTGACCGGGGCCAATCGAGGGATTGGTCTGGAAATTTGCAGGCAGTTGGCGAAGGCGCGGCCTTTGGATGCGGTGATTCTGACGGCGCGCGATTTGGCCAAGGGGCAAGAGGCGCTTTCGAAGCTGAGGCCCGAGGGTTTGGTGAATGTGCATGCTTTGCCCTGCGATGTGAGTGTGGAGGAAGATGCGGCCAAGCTTGCCGCCCGGGTGAAGGAGCAGTGGGGCCGTTTGGATGTGCTGATTAACAATGCGGGTTATGCCTTCAAGGGTTCGGCTTTGGATCGGGAGATTGCAGAGCGCACGTTAGGGACGAATTTCTTTGGGGTGCGCTTTGTGACGCATGCGCTGCTGCCGCTGTTGTCGCCTGGGGCAAGGGTGGTCAATGTAAGCAGTGGTGTGGGGTCGCTGGATGCGGGATATGGCGCGGAGAGGCGAAAGGCGCTGTTGGACCCGGTGCTGGAGGAGAGCTCGCTATGTAGCATGATGAAGGAATTTATTGAGGATGTGGGTGCGGGGAGGCTGAAGGAGGGGGGCTGGCCTGCGAGTGCCTATGCGGTATCGAAGGCGGGGCTGAATATGCTGACGAGGATATGGGCGAGGGATTGGGAGGCGCAGGGGCGGAAGATATGGGTGGGGAGTGTATGTCCGGGATGGGTGCGGACGGATATGGGAGGTCCTCATGCGTCGCGCGGGGTGGATATGGGTGCAGAGACACCTGTATGGATGGCACTAACGGAGGAGGCGCTGCCGAATGGGCGTTTTTATCGGGATAAGGCGCAGATCGGCTGGTAGCGATTAAAATACGCCGCGAACGCCGATTGAACTTGGGCCGATAAAGAGAGAGGTGGAGGGAGGGGGAGGGGGGTCGGCGGTTTTGCGGGTGAGGGCGAAGATGGTGCCCAGGGTAAGGCCGACGCCGCCCGTGATAAGTCCCGCCAAAGAAACAATACCCAAGGTTTTTCTGCTATCCATATCGGCTTTGGCCGCTTCGCATTCTGAAGCGCCACCGCATGTTTTTTCGATATCGCTTTGTTTACCTAGATATAAAAAGCCGGTAACGCCGCCTGCGATGAGTCCCGCTCCGCCGACTGCAAAGGATACCGCGGCGGGAACAATGGAGCCTTCTTTTTCAGGATCGGGGATATCGGCATTGGGGTCGTCGGTCTTTTCGGCGTCGATTTTTACGGCGCCTTTGCGGAAGGCGAGTTTGATCTGCTTGGTCTTTCCGGGACTAATCGTCACGATTTGAAAGACTTGGCGTCCGCCTTCCTCGGCGTCGATGGTGGCGACGAGTTTGCGCTTTCCAGGATTCTGTTCGATGGGCTGGCCGATGCGCGAGGGAGGGATGGGTAGGTCGTCGATGGTGATTTGTACCTTTTCGGGAGGTATCTCGCCGGAGAGGAGAATCTTGAGGTAGCCGGTCTTGCCAATGAGCTGATCGGCGAGGGCCTTGGCTTCTTCGTAGGCGGCTTTAAAGGGTTCGGTCGCATTGGGATCGAGCCCTTCTTTGACGACGCGCATATAGAGAGCGCGGGCCTCGATGAGGTTGCCCAGTTTTTTCTGGGCGTGGCCTTGCATGATGACCAGCGTGGGCGCGTGAAAGATGCTGTCGGCCTGGTGCAGGAGTTCGATGGCTTTTTGATATTCGCCCGCTTCGAAGTGAACATTGGCTTGATCGGCCAGGGCGCGGGCTTCGTCGCGGCGTTCTTTTTCGGATTTGGCGGGTGCGCTTGCCGTTGTGGAGGCAGGCGCGTCCGCGGGGGGTTTATCGGTTTTGGCGGCCTGGGCGAGGGCGATCGCGGGGTTCGCCGCGGCGAGAGCCCCGCTCAAGGCCAGGACGGTGAGCGTTCGCAATCCGGAATGTGTTCGCACCATTAAAATCCCCTACTAAAATCCCCAATTTTTCTTTGGGCCGCTGCTCTTGGGGGCAGCGGTTTTTGAGGTGGTTGCGGATGTGGTGGAGGCGGGTTTGTTGGCCGGCTTGTTGTTGAGCGTGTTCAGCGGGGTTGGCGCGGTGGGCGTGGGCTCCGTGGAGGTGGCCGCCGCGGCAACGGTGGGTGTCGGAGCGGTGGTGGGCTGAGGAGCCCCTGCGGCTGTGGTTGTGGCCGGCGCGGTGGGAGATGCTGTGTTGGCCGGGTTTTCGGCGGTGGGCGCGGGGGTCGCTGGTTTATCGAAGGCCAGAACGAGCACGGTTGCGCCCGCGGCGATGACAATGGCCAAGCCTGCGGCGATGCCTTTGAGTACGGCGGATGAGCCGCTTTTGGCGGAAGAAATCGGCGTGGCGACGGCCGTAGCCTTGGTGACGGTGCCTTCGCCCGTGGTGTCGGACAGCGCGGGAAGGCTGGCTGCGGTGGTGGCTGGAACGGCCGATGCTTGAGGCGGTTTGCCTGGATTGGACGAGAGGCGATCGAGCGAGATGCGCGCGGCTTCGGGCGAGCGCACGAGCTCGGCGAAGACATCGGCCATTTCTTTCGCGGACTGAAAGCGCTGGTTGCGATCGCGCGAGAGAGCCCTGGAGAAATAGTCGTCGATGGCGGGAGGAAGATCGGGGGCGATATGCGTGGGTTTGGGAATGGGGTCGGCAAGGATTTTCCCGATGACATCGCCCACGTTTTCGCTGTCGAAGGGGAGCCTTCCGGTGACGGCGCGGAAGATGATGACGCCGAGCGACCAGAGATCGCTGCGGTGATCGATATCTCGTACGCCGCGCACATGTTCGGGGCTCATGTAGTGGGGAGAGCCCATCAGTTCACCGGTTTGGGTGGCGCCTCCGACGATGGCGGGGCCGGTTTCCTTGGCGATGCCGAAGTCGAGGATTTTAAGCGTTTCGTCGTTCTCTTCGCCGTCGGATACGCCTTTGGCCAGGAACAAATTGTGGGGTTTGAGATCGCGGTGAACGATGCCCAGTTCTTGAGCGCGGCGCAGGGCTTTTGAAGCCTGGGTGAGAATGTTCGAGGCTTCTTCGAGCGATAGGCGGCCCTGGCGATCGAGCCGTTCCTCGAGGTCTTCGCCCTTTAAGAGTTCCATGACGATGTAGGGCAGATCGTCATCGAGGCCGTAATCGGAAACAGCGACGACATGCGGGCTTTGAAGGCATGCCGCGGCTTTGGCTTCGCGTTCAAAGCGAATGCGCCCCTCGGGCGTGGCGCACGAGGGATCCATGAATTTAACGGCGACTTCTTTGTCGAGATCGAGATGGCGGCCGACCCAAACCGAACCCATTCCGCCTGCCGCAAGTTCGCGTTCCAGGAGGTATTTTCCGGCGATTAGTACTTCGCGCCCGGGTTGTTTCACGGTCTACGTCGTCTCCTTCGCGGGGTGCCGCGTCAAGGGGCGCTCTCGATTCATGGGGAGCGCCTATGGGTTTCGTCCGTTTGCTGCGGATCGGAACTCAAAAACTACCATGACTATTGAACGACGGAAAGACGGGGTGCGGCTGTAAATGCGCCGATGTGTCCGCTTTCTTCGGCCATGTAGACATCGCACCTTTCGTCGACGCGGAGCAGGTCGGGGATGATGTCGGCGGAGATCCGGCCCAGGAGCGCGCCGTCGCGGGGTTTGACGACATGGACTTCGTTTTGCGGCACAAATAGCGCGCCTGAGCGAAGGACGGGTTCGAGTCTCCGGGGGCGGTCGCCTTCGGGACCGTTGGAGAAGACATGCCGATAGCGTGCCTTGCCGGTACGTGTATCGACGCCCACAAGTTCGCCCGCTTCGCTGTTGACGACGGCCACATCGTCGACGACGAGGCAGGAGGCGCTGGATGTGGAGGCGGTGAAGTCAAAGCGTTCTTGGCCGGTTTTGCGATCGAAGCCGACGAGGGATGTGCCGCGCCTGCCGCTCATGCTGACGATAACGGTTTCGGGGGCGATCATCGGGGCGCCGATGGGCGATGCGTGGGTGGGCAAGTCGACGCTGAAGCGGATGGTGCCCGACCAGGGATCGATATGATGGAGGCGGGCGCCTTTGCGGCCGACGAGCGCGCCATCGCCCGCGTAGGCGAAGAGGGAATCGTTGTCGACGGCGACGCTGGAGGTGAAGCGGAGGCGATCGCAATAGCGCCACACGACTTCGCCGCTGAGCACATCGAGGGCGGTGAGGGCGGGTTCGCCGCAGGCCACGAGCAGGAGTTTGCCCGCGCGTTTGATGCGGAAGGTTCCCGCGCGCCTTGCGGCGAAGCGCCAGCGGACTTCACCCGAGCAGAGATCGACGGCGGCGAGGTGTTTCGATCCTTCGCTGATCACAAGCGTGCGGGGCAACCCGGGAACATTGATGACAGCGCCGGATGCGCCTGCGCCGACGCGGGGTTTGAGGCGTGTTGTCCAGCGGATTTCACCGGTGGACAGATCGTGAAGATGGAGCTGGCCTTCGGGTGTGAGCCTGCACAATCCAAGCGGCGTCATTACGCTCATCGCCCTGGGCACCGCGTGACTCCAGACGAATTCGCCCGATAGCCTATCGATGCTTGCGATTTCGTGCGTTGTACCGACGACGATCACATCGCCGCACAGAAAGGTCGCGCGCAGATCCAAGCCTGGAACCGTGGTGAGCCAGCGCGGGGAAAAACGCAGGCGGGTGCGTTCGCCGAAGTTGGTATCGGGTGTGCTGCGCTCGCGGGTCATGGCGGCGAAGGCGCGGTAGCTCTCGGGAGCCGTGTTGATTTTGGAGTCGTCGCGCGTGGCTTCGCGAAGCTCGTCGGACAGTTCGCGCAGGCGCGCTTTAAAGCCGTAGAGCCTATAATTGGAGCTTTGAGAGCGATCTCTGCGGATGAGGCTGCGGCACAGGGCGCGGCCGTAGGCGATGACGCCTTGCACGAGGGCGCCGACATCGAGGGCGGGAAATGTCCAGCTTTGAGCGCGTTCACCCGAGTACCTTCGATCGAGGCCCAGGGTGAGGGCGGCCGTTCCATCGTCATCGAGGCGCACGCCGATGACGGCGCCGCCTGAAAGGACGCGGCGGTTGTAGGGTCTGCGGAGAGCCCAGGCGACCAGGGCTTCGTGGGCGAGCAAGACGAGTTGTTCGGCGGCCAGAAACACAAATATGGAGGGAAGCTCGCAGGATTGAATGCCCGCTGTAAGGCGGAGGCGGCCTTGAAACAGAAGTGAAAAGAGATCGGTGCGCTGCACACCCGGATCGGGTTCATCGGCAGGTTTGTGGGGGCGCAGCGTGATGTCGGAAGCGATGATGAGCGGAACCTCGCCTGTGGGTTCAATGCTGACAATTGTGGGTTCGCTGTCGGCATCCGCCGCGTTTGGATGCGCAAACGAAGGGCAGTCCCCGATACGCGCCACGGTGGCAGCGATGCGGGCTCCATCGCCGAAGGGATCGTCTCCATCTTGGGCGGCGAGCTCCTCGCAGAGCGAGCACAGGCGTTCTTTGAGCACATCGCCTGGAACCCGCCGTTCATGGAAGGCCACTTCCGCGGATGGGCCACCTTGAAAGAGGGTGAAGAGCACATCGCGTCCGGCCCTTGAAAGCCCGAGCTCCCATGAATCGGTGCCGCAGGGCAGGCGCAGGGAGATTCGCGACCTATGGTCGGCGGCGAGTTCGAACACCGCGCCGGACAGATCGCGCAAAAGCGTTTCCTGCTCGAGCGGGCGCATGGGCAGAAGAAGGCTTTCGGGAGCTTCGGCGTGGGCCGGAAACAAGGGGCGCGCTTGAAGCGGAGACGCCTTGGTTGGCGGCGCGCTACTCGAGACGGCGCGCAGCGGTCCTGGGCTTGGCTTATCGGTGCCGAGCAGGGACGAAAGCATCTTGAGCGCCGACGCTTTTGCAGGCGGGCTCTGAACCTGGGTTTTTGTTGTTCGAGGTACGAGTGAAAGTACGGTCATCCGTTCGAGCGGGGATGCTAGGCGGGCTTTTTGGACGGCCTAAGTTTTGTGATCCTTTCGCCGCGGATTGGACAAGCTTGAAAAGGAGCGCTAAGGGCGCAAAAATCGCTTGAAATAGGCTGAATCTGCGATTGCGGAGGCGCTTTGTCCGGGGTCTTCGGAAGCCATCCGGTTATGCTCGGCGGCCATTGCGGATGCGTGTTCCAAGCGATCGGGTTCTCCGCCGGCTCGCACCTTGGGCGGCGATGGGGGCCGCGCTGGGGCCGGCCTTGTATTTATGGGGTTTTACGGTCGACGATGCGCTGATTACGGCGCGCTATGCCAGTCATCTGGCGCGGGGCCTGGGCTACCGGTTTAACGCAGAGGGGCCGGTGAGCGATGGTGTGACGCCTTTGGGTTTTGCCTATTTGACCTCGCTGTTTGCAGGGCAGGGCCGGGATTCTGTTCTTCAAGCATTCTTCGCGGCCAAGCTGATCGGCGTGGGTTCGTGGCTTGCGGCGGCGGCTTTTATAGGGGCGGCAGTCGCTCGAGTGTCGGACAAGGCTTTGCGTTTTGGGGCGCTGCTGTTGCTGGTTGCCTCGGCGCCTCTCGGTGCATGGAGCGCGGCGGGCATGGAGACGGGGCTTGTGCTTTCGCTTGCGGGATTCGCGGCGGCTTTGCCTCATTTGGGATACGCCCGCCCGAGCGCGGCGCTTGCCGGTCTTGCCGCGGGGCTTCGTCCAGAGCTGCTTCCATGGGCGATCGGAACAGCGATTTCATCGCTTTTCGCCGGGCCTTCGATTCAGCGGACAGAGTCAGACGCTGGTAAAGCAGGCTCGGCACCCTCGTTTGTGCCCTCGTTTCGAAGCCGGGGAGCTTGGGCGATTGGGCTAAGCCTTGCGCCTTTTGTGCTCGTCGCTCTTCTTCGTTTTGCCTTGTTTGGAAGGGCGGCGCCGCTCTCGGTCTATGCCAAGGCACCCGATCCGGTGCTGGGTTTTCGGTATGCGCTCGCGTGCTTTTTGCTCACGGGGCCTATCGCGATTCTCGCTCCATGGGTGTGGTGGACGAAGCTATCGCGCTATGCCCAAAGCCTTGTGTTTACGGTCTTTGTGCATTTCATCGCCATCGCTGCGGCGGGCGGCGATTGGATGCCTCTCTCGAGACTGGCTGTTCCCGTGCTTCCAACGGTGATCATCGCCGCCGCGCATATTCTCTCGCACGCATCGCTTCCGGCTTCGGCGGCGCGCATGGCCATTGTGCTGTCGGCCGATCTGTTTGTGTTTGCCCGCTGGGGACCGCAGGCGGCCGTGGTGATGCGCGATCGGATGGAGCTCATGCAAGAGCTCGGGCCGAGTTTGGCTTCTGCGCGGGTTGTCGCGGCGCTCGATATTGGATGGGCAGGAGCCGTCACGGAAGCCACGCTTGTCGATTTGGCCGGCGTTACCGATCCAGACATTGCCGCGCTTCCCGGCGGTCATACCTCAAAACAAATTCCTCTAACCCTGCTCGATACAAGACATGTGGACACGCTGGTGCTTCTGCTCGCCGATGGAGCCGAGCTGAAGACACCCTGGACGGAATCGCGTTTTGCGCGCGCCTCCGAACAGCGCATTGCGTTTATGCCATCGATTGCCGAGGAGTTTTCACCCGTAAAAACAAGCTCTTTGCCTCGTCTCCGCTATGTCGTGCTGCGCCGCCAAAGCGAGGCCACAGCCTTTGCCCGATGTGAAACATGCGAAAGGGTTTTGCTTGATTCCCAATCGCCGCTCGGCGAAAACCAACAGCTATGCCGAGGCTTGTTGAAGGGCTCAGCCGCTTTTTCGGCCGCGTGGAGATTCTGGCCCTAGGTCTCGAGGGGACGCGCCAAGCCGCGGAAATGGCGCTGTCGCGGGGGCGCCCGCTCGATGCCCGGGATCATGCGCGGACCATTTTGGCCGAGCTTCCCGAGTCTGTGCTTGGGCTGGCTTTGTGGGCGGATGCCGCGGAAGACGCATGGCTCGACCACGAAGTGGTGATTGCGCTGAACGAGCTATCGAAGAAGGTGCCGTGGCGTGCGGATGTGTGGTTAAGGCTTGGGCGTGCGGGGCTCCGGGCGGAGTGGCCGCCTGCGCGCGAGGCTTTGGAGAGGGCGGCGGCGGCGCCTGATGAACGGGAAGATGCTCGCCTCGCTTTGTTTGATTTATGCGATTTAGACCTGGCCGCGGGAGATCCTCAGCGGGCCGCTCGATGGCTCGAGGGTGTGCCGGCAACGCTTTCAGGAACGGATCGGGAGCTGTTGCTGCGCAAGGCGGAATGCTCGCTGTTGATAGGCGATTTGGAGAGTGCGCGGGCCGCTGCGGCGCCTCTGGACGAGGAAAAGAGCGACGACGTGCCCAATGGGCGGATGGCGCTGGTGCGCGCTCAAATCGCCGCGTTTGGAGGTCATATCCAGAAGGCGGTGGAGCAGGCACTGCGCGCCTATTTGCTCGATACGCAAGGGTCGGAAGAGCTTCTCACATCGCTGGTCGCATCGTGTAAAGACGGCGAGCTGCTCGATCGGGTGAGGCGGGTGGTGAAGGGCGCGGATGCGCTTTCAGAGCCCGCGTGGGCCGCGGCATTTGCCTTATCGGAAGGGCGGCTGGCCGATGCCCGGGCGGCCTTGGCGCGAGGCTTGTCGGCGGGCGATCGCAAGGCGGCATCGTCGCTTATTCGGCTTTCGATTGAAGCCCGCGACATGGATGCGCTGCATGTGCTGTATGCCCGCGATCCAGCCCTGCTTCCTCCAGAGCTTCATGTGTTGCGCGAGGCGAGTGTGCTTTCGGCGCAGGGCAGGGAAGCCGAGGCTTTATCCAGCCTGGATTCGATTGTGGGCGATGCTTCGGCCTGGGCTTCCGAGATACGAAAGGCGCTGATCGGCGGCTGGGTTCCCAAGGCTTCGGATGCGGGAATTCCCACGCAGAGCGCCCGCTGGGTTCCTCTCCTGCAAGAGCTTGCCCGAACGGCCAAAGCGCTCGATCGCTTGGATTGTTTGAGCGCGGTGGAAGCGTTGGCTGTCGAGCGCGAGCGGCCCTTGCGCGTGGCCGTTGTGGGTGAATTTAACGCCGGAAAAAGCACGTTTTTAAATGCACTGCTCAGCGAGGATGTGGCGCCCACGGGTGTGCTTCCAACGACGGCGACGCTGCATTGGGTCGCCTGGGCTCCTGATTCCTTTGCGCGCATTGTTCTTTCAGGATCGCCCGATCGGCTGGTGACGCACGAAGCGCTGAAACCCACGCTAAAAACGCTGCTTTCAGACGGATCCAACGTAGAGCGCGTGTTTATTTACGCGCCTCTAGAACGCCTGAAGCGGGTCGAAATTTTGGACACGCCTGGGTTTAACGCGCCCGATCCCGATCACCGAAAGCGCGCGCGCCAAGCCTTTGATGAAGCGCATGTCGCGATTTGGCTGCTCGATGCGACGGGGCCGATGAAGGAAAGCGAGCGGGTTGTGCTGTCGGAGATCAAGTCGCTGGGTGTGCCTGTTCAAATCTTGGTGAACAAAGCCGATCGCCTATCCAGTGAGGACTTGTCGGTTGTGCTGACCCATATCCGCGACAGCCTAGAGGCAACAGGCATCGCGTCCCACGCGCCTTTTGTGGCTTTTTCGGCGAGGCTTTCGCTTAAAGGAAGGCTGGGCGATGCCGCGGCGCTTTCCGCTTCGGGATGGGAGGCCGTAGAAACCCTGTTTGCCGAGCGTATCGTCGATGAAAGCGAGTTGCTCAAGGAGCGGGCGCTGCGCCGCAAAGCGTTAAGAATTGCCGCTGAACTCTTGGAGATTTCTTCCTCGAAGGCCGCTCAAGATCGGCTGGCGGTGCAGGCCGCGCGCGAACGAAAAGACCGGTTGAGGAGCGCGGCGAGTTACCTTTCGCGCGAGAAGAAAAACCTGCCCGTGCATCTCGAGCGGGCTATCGAAGGCGCGCGCAAACAGCTTGCCGCAGATCTAAAACCTGTGGCGGATGTGGTGGAAGGCCGGCAGACGGCGGACACGGCCATCCGCGCCTATGTGGAAGAGCGTTTTGTGGCAAGGCTGTCCGAGGTGCTCGCTCAAGAAATCGGTAAGGCGTGTGGATTGGCTTCGGTTCCCGCTTCCGCGCTCCAGGCGGTCCGGGCTGTCCTGATGGGGGCGGCGGCCATGCATGCAATCCCCGCGGATCTGCTTGAAAAATCGCTGGAACGCACGATTTCGGCGGCGATGGAGAGCTTTACGGCGGCGCTTCTTTCCGAGGCTCAAGACATGCCTCTCAGCACACCATGGGCGGCGTTGGAACAGCGGGCGGCAGCCGTGTGCGATGCGCTTCAGCCGCCGGCCCGCAGTTGAGCGGCCCAGCCTTCGTTATCGTCGATGGTCAGCACAACGCGCCTGTATTTGTCCTGCTCGAGCTCGAGAACAAGAAATCCCTTGCCGCGCGTGGCGTACCAAAAATCCTTGCCCTGCTTGTTGTAATAGGTGCCCGCTTTGATGAGCCCTGGAACAAAGGTTCCAGGTGCGCGGAGCTCGAGCCATGTGATCGAAGGCGTTTCGGTGCTGACTTTGCAGATGTGCCCGAGCGGAACCGTCAGCGTTTTGTTCCAGCGGAAACTCCACAAGCGTTCTTGATTGGAGAGCTCGATGGTGAGGACTTGCTGATCGCGATCGATGGAAAGCTTCATGATGCACCGGTGAAGGTTTGTTTTGGCGCGCTCGCTAGTGCGTGGCAAACACCATCACGATATACGCGAGAACACCAACCCCGATACCAATCCCAATCGCGATCGGCAGCATGATCCAACTCGGCCGTTTGCGTTTGGAATGATGGGGTTTGCGGGCCTTGGCGGCTTGTTCCACCGAGCCTTTGGGGCGGCCGGGCGGTGCTGAAATAACATCAATAGGTGCTGGGGGATGGCGCGGAGGCGCGGAGACTCGCCCAGGAATTTGAGGATCGGCCGTGGAGGCCGAGGCTAGCGTGGTCACGAGTTGATCGCGGCTGCTCTTGGTTTCGATGCTGATCCGCAGATCTTGTTTATCGCTGTTTCCATCGGGCCATGCAGCTTCAGGTGAACGCATCGTTGAAGGTTCGCTCGGGCGCCCGCTCGAGGGAGAGCGCGAACTTGAAGCACTGCGCCGTTCGAAGGCGCTTCCCGGCGCCACAGCCCATGACAATCTCGATTTGCGATTGTCGGGCAGTTGAGACAGCACGGCCAAGAGTTCACTGCGCAACTCGAGCGCGTTCTGCTGCCGCTGGGCCGGCCACTTTTCAAGCGCTTTGAGAATGACGCGCTCCAAGGCCGGATGGATCGCTGGAACGAATGTGCTTGGAGGCGGCGGCGCTTCACGCACTTGTTTCATCGCGATCTCAAAGGGATGATCGGCCATAAACGGCACGCGGCCCGTGACCAGTTGGTAGAGCAAAATGCCGCATGAATAGATGTCGCTCCGGGCATCGACCGGGCTTGCACGGCACTGTTCGGGCGACATGTACTGAGGCGTTCCGACAATCACGCCCACCGTCGTGAGCACCGAATCTCCGACGCTCATCGGCGCAAGGGCTTCGTCGGGGTGCTCTTTGTCAGCCCGGTCGACGATCTTGGCGATGCCAAAATCGAGAACTTTGACGCGCTCCACATCCGGATTCTCCGGATCGCGGAGCAGCATCACGTTTTCGGGCTTGAGATCGCGGTGAACGATGCCCAGTTCGTGGGCTGCCGCAAGCGCATCGCACACTTGAATGAGGATGCGCACGGCAAGCCCCTGATCGAGCTGTTTTTCCGTAACGAGGAGCTCAAACAGATCTTGGCCGGACAAGAGCTCCATCGCGATAAAGGGGAGCTGGTTGTCGACGCCAAAGTCGAAGATTTGCACCGTGTTCGGATGCTTAAGCGCCGAGGCCGCCTTGGCTTCGCGGCGGAAGCGTTTGACAAACGAATCCTCGTTGATGAGGTGAGGATGCATCACTTTTACGGCGATATCGTGCGGTTCTCGCTCCTGCACGCCGCGATAAACGGTGGCCATGGCGCCTTCGCCAATGAACCCCGTGATGCGAAATCGGCCTGCAATCGTGCGGCCAATCAGGGTTGTTTTCGGGGTTGTGGACGTGTCCATCCGCGTTTTGTTTTTAGTACGCTCAGTATGCAGAGGTCTATTAAAGAGTATGCCCGCCTAGGTTTTACGTGGAACCTGAAACTTTTTTGCCCCCTAGGATGGCTTCCAAAATGGGGCGGGAGCCTTGAACGGCGGTTCGCTGAGAATAGAAATACAGGCCGCGCGCACCGCCCAATTCTTCGCCTCCGCCCGCCCGGCCGGGGCCTCCATGAATGGTGTGAGGCAACACGGTGCCCGGACCAGGGGTTTGATCGGCGATTTTTTCGCTTCCCAAGACGACCCTGCCATTCCAAGGGGCGATGCCGATCAAGATTTCAGCCGTGAAATTGCGGTCATCGCTGTACACCGAGCACACGAGGCCGCCGCCGCCCAGCGCTACAAGCGAGGCCGCGGAAAGGGCGCTTCCCGCATAGGGAACGATGGTGGCCACGGGTCCAAAGACTTCATGTTCATGAATGGCCCGCGCGCGCCCGGCGTCTTCGCACTCCAGCAGCGTGGGCGGTACGAAATAACCCTGTTCCGCCGAAACGCCCAGCCTTTCAAACGGGCCATCGCCAAGCACGATTCGAGCCTCGGCCGAAAGCTTTTGAATGCCCGCGCGAATATCCCGCAACTGAGCCGCGGTCGCGAGCGGTCCGACATTCACGTTGTCGAGGGCTGGATTGCCCACGCGCATTTCGCGAAGGCGATCGGCCAGATCGTCCCGCACGGCGCCCACTTTGTCGGAGGGCACAAATACCCTTCGGATGGCGGTACATTTCTGGCCGGCCTTTTGGGTCATATCGCGCACGACATCGCGCAAAAACATGTTGTAGGTGTCCGAGCCCTGCTCCACATCCGGGCCTAGAACCGCCGCGTTTAGGCTATCGGCTTCGATATTTACGCGCACCGAGCTCTTCACCACATTGGGCATCAGCCGAAGCGACGCGCCTGTATCCGATGAACCGGTGAACGCGACAACATCCTGCGGGCCTAGATGAGAAAGGATGTCGCCTGGCGGACCAGCGACAAAACTGAATGCGCCGCGGGGCAGGATAGGCGCGCAGAGCTTGGCGATTTTGTAGGCGAGAAGCGCGGTCGATGTCGCCGGCTTAACAACAATGGGCATACCCGCGAGCAGCGCGCAGGCGGCCTTTTCACCGAAGCCCCAAGCAGGAAAATTAAAGGCGTTGATATGCAAGGCGACGCCGGTGCGCGGCATAAAAATATGCTGTCCAAAAAAGCGAGGCGAGCGGCCAAGCTGAATGCCATCGCCATCCAAAAGGAAGCGCTGCGCACCAAGCTCTTTTCCCAGCTCCGCGTAATAGGCCAGCGTGCCCGACGCACCATCGACATCGAATTTGGCATCGCTTCGTGTATTGCCCCCGTTGGCGATACCCGAATCCAGCAGTTCATCGCGGCTTGCATGAATGGCCCGGGACATCGCCCGCAAAAGCTCGCCCCGTTCTGCAAACGTGAGAGCGCGCAAAGCTGGTCCGCCTTCACGCCGTGCAACATCGAGCGCAGAAGCGAAATCGAGTCCGTTTGTGCTTGTTTTTGCGATAACTTCTTCGGTGGCCGGGTTAACGAGGTTTTGTTCTTTGCCTTGTCCCGAAACCCACGCGCCGTTCAAATAGCTCTCAAGCGTTTCCATCGTGGGGCGAGAGCCTAGTACAGCCGCTCCCAACTTCGAAGCGCTTCGCGAAGCAATCAGCCCTGGAAGTTTGGATCGTTGCAGGCAGCCTGACGGAGCGCGCGTTTGACAACGGTTTTCGATGATTGACCTTTCTTGGTCTTAATCGTCACGCTCTCGGGCGAATCCTGGAACCAGTAGTCGATATGGTCCGTGAGCTCCCAAATCGTGCGCGTCGGATCGAGCGTCTTAAACCGGTCTTTGTTTGAGAAGCTGGTCGTGGTCGAGTATTCGTCGCGCTGAATAAAGAAACAGGTCTTTTGGTTGCGCGCGGGGGCGTACACATAGGTAATGCCAAAGCCCGTCTTGAATTCAAAATCGAAGCTCTCCAGCACTTTGCCTTGAGCATCTTTGGCTTCGACCTTGTGTTTGCCAGCCTTCAGCGAAGAACTTGAAACGAGGCTTCGTTCTTCTCGAGCGGCATTCTTTAGATTGGCCGCGAAGGTCTCGCCGTCGATGGTGATCGTCACGCCGTCATTCCCAGTTGCGTTGACAACGTACATCGTGGGATGGGAGTACAAATAATAGGCAACGGCTGCGCTTCCCACGACACCCGCGAGGATGAGCAATCCAGTGCCCACAATCTTTAGCGGGCTCGATTTGCTCGGCGCGGCTTGAGGCATGGGCGGTGTGCCCATGGGCATCGGCGTACCCATTGGCGGAGCACCCATTGGCGGAGCGCCAAAGCCTTGTTGAGGCGGGCTTTGAGGTGGACCGTATCCCGGCTGAGCCTGCGCGGGCTGGCCATAGCCTTGGGGCTGCTGGGGGGGCTGTCCATAACCCTGCTGAGGCTGTTCGTAGCCGGGCTGAGGTTGTCCATAACCCTGCTGGGGCTGTCCATAACCTTGAGCTTGGGGCTGTCCATAACCTTGAGCTTGAGGCTGTCCGTAGCCCTGCGGCTGGCCTGGGTAGGCGCCGGCTTGAGGTGCTCCAGGAGGAGCTGCGCCGGGAGGGTAGCCGCCGGGAGGATAGCCGCCGGGAGGATAGCCGCCGCCGGGGGGAACGTTTGACATGAGGGAAGTCTCCTTCAGGCAAATGAAAAACGAAGTCGAGCGGTGGGCATCATAGCGATTTGTTTCTGGTTTTGGGGCTTAGTATTTGCAGTTCGATGTGGCCAAGAGCGCCGTGAGTTTGGCCTTGATCAGTTCAAATTCCTTCAGGGTGAGGTCGAGCTCTGCTTCCCGTTCCCGCCGTCCTGAGTCCACCAAATCGAAGCTTGTGCCTGTTCCCGCTTCAAATGCAATCTGCGCGAGGCGCGATGTTTCCTTGGCCAAATCGCGGGCTTTTTCGGCGAGTTCACGGCTTTGTTCCGCTGCGACGACGGCCCGGTTGGACTGAACAACTTCAATTTCCGCGCTCCGCAGCGCGCCTTCGCGCCGGACTTTTTGTTGCTCAACGACGGTTTGGGCCGCGCGAATTTCTCCATAGCGCGCGCCTCCGTCCCAAATCGGAATCGTGAGAACCCCGCGCACCGACCACGTCACGCTTTGCTGTGTGAGAAAGTTCGCGACGGATGAAAGGTTGACCGATGTTGAAAGCTCAGCCGTCGGCAGAAAGCCAAGTTTGGCTTCGCGCACCGTCCGTTCGGCGACTTTTATGTCATTGCCCGCCGCGAGAACATCCGCGCGCTCCTCGGGTTTTCCTGTGGAGCACATCGCTTTTAAGGCTTGCTGAAGCTCATTCAGCGAGATGTTCGGCGGAACGCTGTAAGGCTGGCTCACGCCAAGCGCTAAACCCAGGGTTTCACGGGCCTGCAGCAAAGCCTGATCGCCCGTTACAATCTGCGCCCGCGATAGAACGGCATCTTGTTCAGCGCGCACAACATCGAGTTTGGTGCCCGTTCCCAGGCGAGCCCGCCTTTGCGTGAGCTCGAGGCGTTCCAGTGCGCTTTTTAAGCCAACCCTTCGCACTTCGCTCGCCCGCTCGCTGGTCACCACATTTAGAATTGCGTTTGCGACAGCGGCCAGCACAGTGCGGCGCTTGTCGTCGGTGTCGAGCTGGGCGCCCTTCACATTCATCTGGGCCGTTCCGACCGTGTGCCAGGTGCGCAAGTTCAAAATGGGCTGATTCAAGCTGATCTGCACACTGCCGACCGGCGATTGGGGCAACTCCTGGAGGCGGCCGCCGAAGTTCACTTCCTTTTGAAGCAACTGCACTTCGACGTTGCCGCTGCCCGTGATGGTCGGAAGTGCGCGGCCCAGCGCTTGACGCACTTGACCTTCTGCCCGCGACACCTCGAGCTCGAGCACGCGGAGCTCAACATTGCGGGTGTTGATCATGGTGAGTGCTTCGCGCCAATTCTTGAGGATATTGGGCGCGGGAGGCACAGGCTGCAGAAGCGGATCGCTCACATCGAGCGGAGGCGGTGCAGGCGGTGCGGCAGGCGTTTGAGGATCGGGAGCGGGCGCTTTGGATGTCGCGTCCGCCGGGGCGCCTTGGGCTGCCGGAGCTTTGGCACGCGGGGGTTCCAGCTTAGGCTGCGAAAACGCATCGCGGGATACGAGTCCCAGCGCGAGCATCAAAGGTATGGAATGCAGGATGGACCGAAACATTGCGCATAGGCAATGCGCTGTTGTTGACCGGAGGACAAGAAAAACCAACGGCCGTTCGCGGCAATTGCAGATCAATCGTCGTCAGGGCCCTCGGGATCGCGGTCGGGGAAGCTGCCCGTGCTTCGTTCGCGCGCCGGCTCGGCGACGATGGGTTTGCCGGCGATAAACGTGCCATTTAAGGCTTGTATCGCGCGGCCGAGCTCTTCGCGGGGAACGCTAATAAAGGCGCTTCGGTCGCGCACGCGAATCCGCTGCACTTGGCCCCGTTCCAGGCCGGCCCGTTCCATCAAGATGCGCTGCAAATCCGAGGCGCGGATTCCTTCGCGGCGTCCAACACCGATATAGATCTCTACAAAACTATCGTCGGACGAACCTGCAAAAGGGTATGGCGCTGGACTCGCTTCGTCGCGCCGATCGCCTGGATATATAGGCTTTCTCGGCGGCCGCTGCGGCGAATCCCCGAGAATGGGCAAGTCATCCCCTTCTTCCTCGGGCAGCTCCCATTTCACAAAGTCCGAATGCCTGACAAACGAGCCGGGGCTTCTGCCCTGAGGAGGTATTCCCGCTGGAGCACCGCGCGGTTCCATCGCGGCGGCGCGTCCTTGGCGGTACGGCCCAGGCCCCCGATCCATCATCCCGCCCGGCATTTCACGTCCCCGCTGATCGCGTCCGCGGCTGCGTCCACCCGAATAATCGGCGCGGCCTTCATTCCTTCCCGGTTCCGTCGCGCGATGTGGCCTAAACCTCATATCCTGGGAGCGATAAGCGCCCTCAGGCGGCCCGTCCTGCCATGCGTCCCCGCCGCCAAACCCACCGCCGCCCGCGCGCCGCGCATACATGGCAGGTGCGCCTTTTGCAGGGCTTTCGCCGGAGTCAGCGGGCTGTGCGGGGGGCAGCTCTGGAGCGCTCTGCAGCACCGGTGCGGGTTCAGGCGGCGGGGCTTCGGCAAAGGCTTGAATCTCTTCTTCAGGAGCAGCTTCTCGGTGTGTATCGGGAGGAGCTTCGTACAGAGCGGGCGCCGCCGTTTCGGGCAAAGGTTCGGGCAAAGGTTCGGAAGCGGGTGCCGGCGCGGCCTGAAGCGTGAGTTCTGTTTGCGCGGGTGCCGTTTCGGCTGAAACGTCCGCAGGCGCAGGCGACGGGACGGCAGCCTCTTCAGCGGGAGGCGGCTCGGCGGCCGGTGCCGGGGTTTCGGGAACAGACTGTTCGGCCGCTTGAATATCGCTTGGAAACGGAGCTTTAGGCGCTTCGGCTTGAAGAGCGGCGGGCTGTTCCAAGAGCGGTTCAGCGAGCCCGATCTCCTGGCCTTTTACGGCTTCCCGCGCAGAGGGCGCTGCTGAACGCCCCGCCGATTTCCGGGTGTCGACCGCCCGCATCGACGGTTCACTGCGGCGCCGTGCTGGGCCTTGCCTCGTTTCGGAACGGCCTTCCCGCGGCGCTTCAGGCCGCGCGGCCTGACGGGGCGCTGTGGGAGCCGGCTTTTGAGATCTCCTGAGCGCTGCGGCATCGTGAGCGGCCGTGGGCCTTGCACCCAAATGATCGCGCACCAATCCGGCAATAATCGCCTCACCCTGATCGTGCGTAAGCAGTCGCCGCGCAAGCGCCAGATCGTCGGGATGCGTGCCCTTTGGAAGAAACGCTTCCGCAAGCATATTCACCAGATCGGCCTCGGCGCGCGTCTTTAGCTCTCCCTCGGAAGGAATCTGCTTTTCGATCGGGCGGATTTTGTATTCCAGCCTCAAGAAATACAGAGCCCCAATCTC
Organism: uncultured Polyangiaceae bacterium; assembly: GCA_964537685.1. Taxonomy (GTDB): domain Bacteria; phylum Myxococcota_A; class Polyangia; order Polyangiales; family Polyangiaceae; genus CAZICM01. The sequence continues at coordinate 48,786 of CAZICM010000022.1, read as the reverse complement.
GTGAGGCGTAATCAGCGAAATAGCCGTTCCAGTGCGTCCTGCGCGGCCAGTGCGGCCGGTGCGGTGCACATAAGCTGCGTTGTCCTGAGGGAAGTCGTAATTGATGACATGCGATAGATGAGAAATATCGATGCCCCGCGCCGCCACATCCGTGGCCACCAAAAAGCGCAGATTGCCCTCCCGGGTCTTGCTCATCACGGCTTCGCGCTCGGCCTGGGGCAGATCGCCGTTCAGATATTCGGCATCGAATCCCTTCCGCGAAAGAGCGCCCGCGACCCGTTCTGTTTCTTCTTTTGTGTTGCAGAAAATGATCGCCCCATCAGGATTTTCGACCTCGATGATGCGCAACAGCGAACCCAGCTTGTCGCTCGCGATCATATAGACAAAGTGCTGAATCTCCAGCGCTCCAACATGATCGCCCGACAGCGTGATGATCTCGGGATTCTTTAATTTGGTGCGCGAGAGCCGTTCGATATCGGGCGGCAGCGTTGCCGAAAACAGAAGCGTTTGGCGCTCGCTGGGCAGATGCTCAAGAATGGCGCTGAGCTCACGCTCAAAGCCCATCGACAGCATTTCGTCGCACTCATCGAGCACCAGCAGCCGAATCCCCTTCGCGCTGAGTGTTCCGCGCTTGAGATGGTCGAGCACACGGCCAGGCGTGCCCACCACCACATGCGTACCTGCCTCGATCGCATCGATCTGCTTCTGCATGCCCGCGCCGCCATACACGGCCGTCACTCGCACATTCCGGCGTTTTCCAAGCCTTTCGAGCTCGGCCGTTACCTGAACCGCCAGCTCGCGCGTTGGGCACAGCACCAGCACTTGAACGGCAGGCTGAGATCGCCGCACCACATAATCGACAATAGGCATCCCAAACGCCGCGGTTTTTCCCGTGCCCGTTCTGGCTTGCACCATCGCATCACGCCCCCGCGTTGCCGGCTCCCACACGGCAATTTGAACTGGCGTTGGATGCACATAACCAATCTCGTTCAGCGTTTCGCGGAGCTCCGTCGAAAGCGGCAGAACATCAAAGGTAGGAGCCCGCCGGGCCGGTTCAGGCGATGCGGCGGCGGCCTCGGCATCGGGCGCGGCGGCCTGGGATTTGAGGGCAGGAGCTTCAGAAAGAGCCTGTTGCCCATCGTCGATTAGGGATTCCATCATGGTTTTTCGGCGGAGCTCGAGTTGGATGTCGGAGATAGAGGCGTCCTCAATGCAGGCCCCAGTTCTTTTTCCGTTAGATCCTGGACCTTTCGCCGTAGAGGAGCGAGGTCGCCCGCCTCCCACCGTGCGGCGTGTTCTTCCGCATAGCGGAGCCGCTCGATGGCGTCGAGAGCGCGCTTGCGCTCGGCGTTGCCCTGGCAGCTTTGGGCAATGGAATCCCAATAACTCCATTCGGGGTTCAATGCGCTGCGAAAGCGCTCGATAGCCAAGTCTTCGCCATCATTTCCGGGCGCCGCGCTCCGGGCCCGGGACAGCGCGCTCACCAACGCTCTTAATCCTTCCTGGCAATTGGCGTAGGGCGACGCGTTTACCGGATTCCACAGCACTTGAAGGCTCACCTCGGCGGCGCCGGCCACGCACACGCAGAGCACCACCGCATAATAGACAAGAAGCGCGATTTTACGGCCGCGTTTGCGGGCAGCCTGGATATATGGAGGAACCGACGGCTGAGCGGAATTTGCTCCCTGGGGATCGGACGAGGGCGCTTGGGGCGGGAGGCTTTGAGGGGAGGTCGTATTGGATTGAGATTCAGCCATGTTTGAGGCCGGCGATGGATTTAGTTCAGTTCCTTGGCCGTTCGCTCGCTTTGCTCGGCCTCGAGGAAAGTCTCTGTAATTTCGCGCTCGAGCCCTTGGGTGATTTCCCGTTCCAGCCCCTCGGCGGAACCGGCGAGGCGAGCGACATTGAGCGCATAAATAAAGACACGCGTACAGGGATGCGTTTCCAATCCAAAACCGCCTTCATCGGAAACAAAACCATCCAGGAGCACCAGCGTGCGCGGGTCCACGCCTTCAGTGACGACTTCGAGCCCCGGAATATCGGTCACATACAGCGTCGCATTGTCGATATACCTGCGCAGCACAGGATTGAGCGCCTGCACAGCCCGCTTGGCAATATCGTTAAAAGCCTCGGGGGAGGGTGTCCACGGCGGCATACCCATTTGAAGATCGAGCGCCCTGGCGCGCACAAACGCTTGTGTTGCTCCTGCATTGTCTTCGCGCTCGTCGAGAATACGGCCCAAGAAATAATGAGCCTCGCCGTTCATCGGTTCTTTGGTGAGCGCCTCTTCAATCAAGCTTTGAGCGCGCAGCGAATCACCTGTTTCATAGAAAGCCCGGCCGATTAAAAACGTGTGATTCGCATTTTCATAAGGCCCAGCGGGAAGCTTCCGCAGCACTTGCTTTGCCGCATCGGCATCGCCCTTTCCGAGCAGAGCATCGCACTTAAGCAGCAGCGCCTCGATCAGTTCTTCGTCGGCCTCCGCAAGCTCGAGCGCCTGGTCGCACAGCGCGATCGCCTGATCGAACTCCCCGAGCGGGTGGATATACACCTCGGCCGCATTGAGCATGGCCTCCATGTACGTGTCATCCAGAGCGATCGCCTGCTTATAGGCTTCGATGGCCTCTTCGGTTTCGCCTTGAAGAGCAGCGGCAAACCCCAGCAAGTTATGGGCTTCGGGCGAATTCGCATCGAGCTCCAGCGCGCGCCTGGCAGACGCCTCTGCTCCACGTGCATCCCCTCGCTGAACGAGGTCCCACCCACGGTCGAGATGCGCTGAGAACTGATCCATGGCGAGACAAGTGTGCGATGCAAGGTCTCAAGTCAAGAGTCTCCCGCCAACCCATCGCGCCGGCACTCAAAAAAAGCTGTGAATTTGCGATGAAAATCGATTTTTGCCCGGGCCTCATTCGTGAATGACGACCAAGGTTCCCTTATGTTCGGGCGTCGACCAGACAGCATGCCAGCCGCGGGGCAAGGCCGGTTCTGCCCAGAAAAAGATTTTCTTTGCATCGAGAGGAGACAGGTTCACGCAGCCATGGCTCATTTCGTGGCCAAAACTATTGTGCCAAAAGGCTCCATGGAGTGCGTACGAGCCTTCAAAATAAGCCACATAAGGCACATCCTCGATACTGTAGGGCAGGTCGCCCGCCACCGTGCCATCGCCATCCATCGTCACGGCGATGTGCTTCTCCCGGATGCGGAAAGTGCCCTGAACGGTCGAATGATCTTTGGCTTTATTCTTTGATTTCTTTCCCGGTGAAATCAGCGCTGCGTACACAGGTTTGTCGCCTTCAAACGCCATCAGCGTTTTGCGCGACAGATTCACATCGATCCACTTTTCACCCGGTGCAAGCTCCGAAGGAGGCGTTCCAGGCTCGGTATAGGTGCCGTCGATCGCCTTCATCCAGAAGCCTTCCGTCGACTTTCGGTAAACGACCGACTTATAGGTCACGGTTTCGCCGGTCAGCCCAAAAGGCGTAAATCGCGCGATTGATCCGAGAACGCTTACCTTTGTCTTCCCCTCATCAAACTCGTACTTCGACGCTTTTGATGACGTAATAAAACCTATCTGCTTCACGCCTTCCGGCACATCCATGCCTTTGGATGTGGGCGGTTTTACGATGTACATGCGATCGCTGGGCGCCACGAGCCCGCCTGTCGTTTTGTACCAAAGCCGGCCGTTCCACCCGAAGCTCTTATCGACCGCCACGAAGAAGCCTTTCACCATGCGTTTGGCAACGGTGTCGTCGGCATCTTTGTCCAAATCGGCGAGCGTTACATTGAGCTGCTTGCCAGGTTCGTTGTCTTCCCACCAGCGCTTTGCCGGTGCTTCCTCGGCGCCCGCATCGCTGTCTCCTCCGCCTGTGCCCGGATCGGCAGGCGTCTCAGGAGCCTTCGGCTCTGCCTTTGCGGCCGTGTCCTCGGTTGAAGGTGTAGCCGCGGCGGCGCCTCCTTGGCCTCCACCCGCCTGCGGAGCATCGTTCTTTGTCTCGCCTTCGCCCTTGGTTTCGGCGTCCTTGTCCTTCTTCTTTTTCTTCTTGGCCTTATCGGCATCGAGATACGGCTCGTACTTACGCATCTCGTCTTTCGACGGCACCGAGCGATACAGCGGCGTGCCGTGCTTGGTGTTGTACGCATACTTGTAAGGAAGAACTTCCTCGAGATTAGGCGCGGTGATCCCCAGCTTTATTTTGGGATCGCTCATATTGGGCGTCGCGTACTTCGCGCACACAAAACCGCCGTCGAGCAGCTTGTACCAGCCCTGCTGACAATTGCCCGACTTCACTGGTGTCGGATCGACCGGCACTTTGCCGCCCAGCCGGATGTAACCCAAACGCTTCTTGGAAAACTCCATCGTTGGGTAAATCGGCGTTTGCAGGGCAAGCGCGCCCAAAAGCGGCCCTGTATAGGGCTTTTCCTCTTCGGCCGCTGCGTCCGGATCGGCGTCGGCAATGCCTGCATCTTTCGGAGCTTCGAGGACTGGAGAGCCCGACTTGGCCGATGCGGATAGAGCCGTCACAGGCGGATTCGACGCTTTAGGAGGCACTTGCGTGCGCGTGGAATGATCGGTGGGAAGCCGTTCCCGATCGTCTTTGCCACAACCTCCAAACCACGCGATAGCCGTGGCCACAGACGCGGCCACCACAAAGCCCGCGGCGCTCGCGAGCAAAGTGCCCGCCGGGCCGGAAGGCGGCGAATTCGCAGGTTGGCCAGATGATTTTTCTCGGGGTGCCGTCGGTTTATGCATCGGGAGCTTTCCGATGAGATTGCGATTGCGCGTCAAGTCATGCAACGCAAGCTCGGCAAGGCGTGGTGCTAATCAGAAATCTGTGAACGGGTCTAGTTTTCTGCACGGAATGTGCTGCCAAATCGTGCTCTGAACCTCTAGGCGAGGCTCGTGCCAAGTAGTGCATGCGCCGAATAGATGGCCTTGATAGGGTAGGGGTTGTGGCAGATCCGACCCACGGGCGTGGCCAGGCAGGCACAGGGGCCGAGCCTTTTCTAATCCGTGTTCCGCGCCGTTTTGCGTTTGTGGTTGCGATAGGCGTCGCGCTGCTTCTTCATTTGCCAGCGCTTCCGTCGAGGCTGTGGGGCGCGATTGGCCTGTATATGCTGCTTCAGCCGGATGGGGCGGCCGATGAGGACGATGAAATCATCGTTCCGATCGATCTGGATTTGCTGCACGATTCTACAAACACGCCGGAAACCAAGCCTCCGAGTGAGGCCCCGCCTCCCGAGCCGCCGGCTGAAGACAAGGCCGCCGCGGAAGCTTCTGCGAAGCCGCCCAAACCCAAAGATCCGGGCGATGCGGGGAGCCCAGATGCTCACATCAGCGAGGCAGGCATCGATGCGGATAAGCCGGATGCGCCTGTAGATGCTCCGTCCGACGCTCTTGCGGATGCGCCTGCGGACGCGCCCGTTGATGCGCCTGCGGACGCGCCTGCCGATGCGAGTGCGGGCGATTCGGCTGTGGCTCAAGGCGCTCCGCCCGATGCATCGGGTGGCCTGCTTCCGCTGCCTTTTGGGGTTGATGCGAGCGTTGTGGACGCGCCCGTGGAAGTTGCGGCGCTCGATGCCGGTGCCGATGCTGCTGTTGTGGCCAGCGTGGACGGCGGCGCGCCTGTCGTCCGGGATCCGCTGAGTCAAGCGGGAAGTCCGTCGCAGCTCGCTGGGAAAGATCCAAACATTCAGATTCTCATCGCCGGCGATCGATTACGCACTCATCCCTTGTCTGAAGCCTTTGGAAAAGTCCTCCGGGCTATTCCGGAATGGAAAGATTTCTTTGGCACGACGAACATCGACCCGATCAAAGACTTCGATCACATGCTGCTGGCGGGGCCCAAGTTTAAAGACGACTCGAGCAAAGTCGTCGCGATCATGGATTACAACCGGCCCGACAGCGAAATGAAGAGCGCTGTCAATCAGATCGTCACCAACGCTAAAGGCGAATGGCTGAAAGACGCGCCTGTTCAGGCTGCGCAGGCCAAAACCAATAAGGCCGATCGCATATTTGCGCTGCTTCCTGAAAAGAATCTCATCGTCGTTTTGCCTGCTAAAGAAAAAGATCAACTAAAAAAACTTAAAAGCTTAAAATCATTCAATAAATCGTCGCCGATTGGCATCGCGCTTTCGATGGTGAATCCCGCCCGGCCATTCTCCAAAATCTTCAAGCTTCCTGACTCGTTGAAGTGGCTTCGGCTGGCTCTGATTCCCACCTCAGACGGGGGTGCTGATGTAACGATCGAGACCTTGGACAGCGCCGTGCCCGATGATGTGAAGACCCACGCGAAGGATCTGACCACCGCTTACGATTTAGCCCGGGCCACGGCGCGCATCGAGGTGGCCACGATGCAGATTGAGTTTTTGCCGAAGGCCGTTTTTGTGGCCGATGGCAATTTGATTCGAACGAGTACGCACTTCACCCGTAGCCAGTTGATGGCCATCATCGTGGCGGCCCGCGAGGACTTCGAAGAGCGGGCCCAGAAGCAGAATTGAAGAGCCGCCTCCAAAAAACATTGGGAACACTTTTCGCGACATCTCCGTTCGGCTAAGGGCCATCTACTAATAAACCCTTCCAAATCTCATGGCGCCGATGTCAGCCCAGCCTTCCCCGGAATCAATTCTTGATGAGCTCAAACAACATGGCCGCGGCGACGACTTAGCCCGCTTCGTGCATGAGCGGGCGTTTGCGGCGGCCGATGAGCGGCGGAGCACCGTAGCGGATGGATTGCTTGAGGCCGCAGAACGCGCTGGTCTCGGTTTATCCGATGCAGACACGCCCTTTGGAAATGTGCTCGCGGCGCTGGAGAAATGTGATCAGCATCCCGCTGCAGCATCGGCCGCTGCGCCGCTTCTTTCGGCCCTGCTTGCCCGAGGTGTTGCGCTAAGCCCGCCCGCGGCTTCTCCATCGGCCGCTCATCATGTGGCCGAGGCGCTGTTGTGGCTTGCAACGCACACGCCGCTCGATGCATTTGGATCGCTTGACGCGGCGCTGGGTGAGGATGCAGCGCCTTTGTGGAAAGCCCTTGGGCAGATGGCTCGCCGCAGTGCCGCGCAGCTTGGCCGGCCGGGTGTTCTTGTCGCTGCCGCCGCGTTGGGAGCGAGTGCTTCGCCGGCCGCTTTGCAAGAAGCAAAACAGCTCTCCACGGAGAATTCCGACCCCGTGGTGGACGCGCTTTTAAGGGTGCGCAGTGTTCGGAGCGGCAGTGGAGAAGGGGAACCCAATGCTGTCAGCGGCGAGCTCGTACCTGCTCCCCGCGCAACTTGGCTGCTCGTGCTGATGGCACTGAGCGGAGTGCTTTTTGTGCTTCGCGCCGGCCGCTTTATTGGCCGTATTGCCCTTCGCTACAAGCGTCCCGCCGAAATGCATTTCTCGGCGCAGGGCGTGACGATCGTTTCAAAAACCGAGCTATTGGGGCACACGCTGCGCGAGCACCGAACGCATATTCCAAAAGAAGCGCTTCTTAAAGCCAGCCGCGAAGTCCGCTATCCCAGGCTATCGATATACGCAGGGCTCTTCGCGCTCGCGCTCGGCAGTTATTTGGGGATCTCGCTATTTGTAACGGGAGCGCGGGCAGGTTCGCCGGAACTGATTGGCGTTGGCGTTCTTCTTGTGGCTGTGGGAATCGGGCTCGATTTCGCGCTCATTCAGCTTGCTGGCAAGGCGCGCGGTAAATGCCGCGTTGTGCTCGTGCCCCGCAAAGGCCGTTCGTATGCGCTTGGAGTAGCCGATCCAAAACTCGCCGATTCAGCTCTTTTGCTGCTCTCTGCGCACTGAGGCGCGGCGAAAATTTGGCCCGTTTTAGAAGGCTCCGATAAGGGATGGTTCACGTTCGGTGCGGAACCCAAACGCCCCACCGCCCACGTCCCTGCAAGGAGATTCGTCATGCGCTCGAAGGCTGAAATGATCGCTGAACTTAGGCGTCTTCTGAATGAGGTATTCACTGCCCAACAGGAAGGCTCAAACTATGTGCGCCTCGCCACGAGCCGCGGTTACGCCGACGGATATATGCGTATGCTGCTCGATACCGGCATGTGCACCAATAAAGAATTGCTCGAGATCGTATCGCGGGAGAGGGAGCGCGTGCGCGGTCCTGCAATGCGTGATGTGAGTGTGGAGTCGGGAGCGTCATTGCTCGCGACGTGAGGAAAGTCTGTTTTGAGGGGATAGATAAGCGCTTCACGGCAGAAGCGCGCGGCTTGGATTTAAGGCGAAAGTATGGCCACGTCGCCGTACACGCCCTCTGTGCCGCCGGAACGCCACCAATTCAGTAGCTGCAGCTTTCCATCGACAAAGAGAACCCGCGAGAACGCCCCGCCAAAGCGGCCATCTTGCGCGATCTTGGCGAGCTTCCAGGTGTGCTTGTCCGAATTCGCCGTTCCAATCGCATGGCGGAGCGTGCCAGCCGTCGCATCCTGATAACTGATGTGCACTTCACCTTGATCGCTCACCCAAACGTTTGAGTCATCACCGACGATGTGCTGTCCATCGGTGAATTTATCGCCTTCGATACCCAATCCATCGTCGACGAGTTCAGGAGCAGAAGGCGTCGTTCCTTGGTTGATGCGCACATAGTGCATGCCCTCGGTATGGCCATCGACATAGGTGATATGCCAATCGCCCGTGGCGTCGATATACAGCGATGTCCCGATGCCCTTGTCGCCGGTGTCTGCGCCATTCGCTTCGCCGTCAATAATGGTGTTCTTCCATGCGCCTGAACTCGCATCCTTTGACGCCATGACAAGATTGCCGCGCACCCTGTCATAGTAGGCAATGCCCAAATTTCCCTTGGAATCGAGGGCCGCCGCAATGTAAAGGCCGACGGCCGGCGGATACGAATCCAGCAGGCTGTTATCGATGATGTCCACGCATGTGGGCGTTCCGGCAACATCCACGCACGATGTGCCTGAGCTGCACTTCGTCGGGCATGAATCGCTGGGCAAAGTGGCCGTGCACACCTGCGTGTCCTTCACGCACTTCGTACCCATTGCGCAGAAATAGGCGCGGCAAGGCGTTGTTTTGTCTTGGCTCACGTCCTCGAACAGCCAATCGCCTTCGCCGGGAAGAGCCTTCTGCGCAACGGCCAAGCGCACGCCTGAAACGATCGCACCATTGTCGCCGCCGGGCTCCATGGCGAGATAGGCAATGACCGGATTTCCGTTCATAAAAAGGAGTTTTGCGTATCGGCCAAGATCGCTCTGTTCCTTTTGCTGAACGGTGATGACGTGCCACGCCTTGCCGTCGTGCTGCGCGAATTTCAGCGCTTTGTGCGTGCGATCGTAATACGCGACGGCGGGATTGCCTTTGCCGTCGAGTGCCACGGATGTCCACAGTCCAACATCGTCACCCGATTCCGTTTGGCCTCCGCGGAAGCCGTTCTTGTTGTAGTTGACGTTGTTGGGCGGAGGGTCGGACGGTACGCCGTCAATGAGTGACCATTCGACTTTGGACTTGCTCGCGTTCCATTTGCCGATCGCCAAATCGCCATACGAATACGAGGTATTCCAATCGGCCTCGGCGTAGCCGGAGATCCAAATCGTGCTGCCTTTCACGGCCGCCGATGTGTATGCCCCGATAAGTCCAGGCTGAAGGGTGATGCAATCGGGCAGCGCGCAGGTATAGGCCGGACCCACCGTCGGATCGTCACCGCAACTGCAGCCGGCCCAGGAGAACACCACGGCAAGCGCCGAAAACGCTCCTAGGCCGCGAACCATACGCTGTAAGAAAAGTGCGCTCATGCGGCCTCCTTCTGGTTTGCACGCGGGCGGCGAACAAAGGCGACAGCAAGCGCGACGATCAAGAGAGCCGGCAAGCCCCGCGTTGATGAACGGCTTCCAACCGCCCCGCAGCCGCAGCCGCTATCCCCGCCCGGAATTGAACCGCCCCGGATGATCGCCTGCGACACGCTGGCCACATTGCCTTCTTCATCGCGCGCTTCCACGGTCAGCGTTTCGATGTCTTCAGCGATATCCACGGCGCTCATCTCCGCGGCCGTCTTCCACTCGCCAAATACGCCATCGTCAAACTTGGCCCTCACCATCACCTGATGAGCTTCCGACGAGACGAAATCCTTTACCAAAATCGCCGCTTTGCCATTTTCCTCGCGGCCAATCTTGATGGAAGGAGCCTCTACGTCGATCAGCACTTCGACGCTGGCCGGCGTCGGATCCATCGTGCTCGGCTGGCCTGCAACGCGCGACCTCACGGACACAATGTGCCGGCCCTGCATTCTCAGCCAAGCATCGTCCACATCAACCGCCCGCTCCCGCGTAAACGGATGCCACACGCCGTTGTCCACGCGGTACGCGTATTCGATCGGCTGTGTTCCATCGTCGAGAATCGACGCCATTTGAAGAGTGACGACCGGCTTGTTGTTGGGCCCCATCGTGTTAAGGCGCACGCCTGCCGGATCGACATCTTTCTTCACAAGTTGCGCGCTCGTATCGCTTTCGCTTCCTTTCACAGGCATGGCGGGGAAGCCCAGCGTCGCGAAAATCCCCAAGAAATTATCGGTTCCTTCCGTCAGCTTGCGCAGACCGGGCGAGCCTTGCCCATCCACCGATTCGGGAATCGTCAGGGTCAGCCCCAGGCTTGCCAGCGATGAATTGAGGTCGATCGGCGAAATACCGCCGCCGATGGCCTGTCCAACCAAACCGCCGATCAAATCCTGAAGCGTTGCCGCCAGCGTTTCGGGCTTCTCCCGGAGCAGCTCGCTGTTGGTCACTTTGCCGTTGCTTACGCCGAGTTTGGTGATCACAGGCTGAAGCCCTTCAGGCGTCACCACGAGATTGACGGGCACATCCAAGTCGAAGGTCACCGTCATGAAGCGGATAAAGCGATCGAGGGAGAAGATGTAGAAGTCAAAGGCTGCTTCATTCATCTTCACGCGCATTACAGGGTCCGTCTCGGCATTTGAGCCGTTACCGAAAGCAATGGTCGGTGGCTGCTGCGGCCGGATCACAATGCCGATCTGCTGGGGCTCTTGCTGAATTCCCAAGTCTTTCATCGAGTTTGCAACAAGGCTCAGCGTTCCTGATGTCAGCAAATCGACGGATGCGGTTGTAATACCGATGCAGAGCAAACCGCTGTTGTACACGCCATTCAGCGCGTAATTGGTGAAGCGCTCCGATAGCGCAATACCCACATGCGGACCCTCGAGGCCCATCGGCCACGGATTCGTTGGATCGCTGGCGAATGGTGTGTTTTCGGTCAGCGCCTTGGGCGTGGGAATGCCTGTCGGAATGGCCATTTTTGAAATGGGAACACAGCCCGATTGAGGCATAGGTTCAGCGCCGCCGTACAACCCAATGGTTGCGCCGCCCGCTACCGAATTCAGATCGCCATTCGCAAAACCAGAATTGTCCTTGCGAAGGCTTTGGCCGCCCGCGGCAAATAAGAAATCGAGACCGCCGCGCGTACCGGGCGAAAGCGATGCGAGCAACTGGCCAAGATTGATATGGCCATCCGTGCCCAGCATGATGGCGACGCATTCATCGCTGTCTTGCGTTCCATAGCGGCATGTGCCGTTCACGTCGTTTGAACCCGGGGGACAAGCCGGGATGAGCATTGGGTTGGCCTTTTGGCAAAGCTGCTCTTCAAGCGTGCCCGTGAGCGTGCCCACCAGTTGATCGTAGAGCAGATCGACAATGATGCCCTTGAGCGTCGTCAGTACAAAATCGCTAAATCCGCCGCCGCAGAAGTCGATTGAGTTCTGGAGCTGCCCTTTGTTCACGCTCATGTTTTCAAAGCGGATCTTCGTGTAGCCGTAGCGGCTATGCGCTTGGTTGGTATCGATTTCGAGCGAGATATTTACGTCGAGATCGATGTTGGCGAAGTCCTGCGGAGCATTGGGGCAAGCGTTGTTGCCGTTGAGCACCATGGTGGCGCTGTCGGGAATAAAGAAATAAACAATGTCAATAGGAAGTTTTTGAATCCTGAGCGGCAGGGGCCCAGTTATTTTAATGTTGTGAGGTGTTGATGTGCTGATATCGAGCTTGGCATTGCCAATATCGATTTCAGCGACGCATTCGGGCGGATTTGCATTGGGATTCGGTCCATTTTTGCAAATCTCGTAATCGATTCCCAATTGAGAGCCCGATGTTGCGGGAACTTCGAAGGTGATGACACCTCCGCTGCCCATTCCGCCAATCACAGATTGGGCGAGCGTACCGAGATTTTGCTCTAGGAACGTTAGGCCCGAGTCGGTCAGGCGCACGGCTCCCGCGTTTTCGATACGGGCATCCGGTTTAAAACCCTCGGCCAGAGGCGTTACGCCTCCGCAGCTCGAACAACCGCTCGAACAGCCGCCGCCGGAACATCCGGCGATCAGCAAAACAACCAAAAGAGCCATCCACTGTTTGAGAAGGCGCGGCATAAGGACGACCTCCAGGGAGCGCTACGCACGCCCGCTCCGGGCATGGCCATAGCTCAACCGATAGGAAAACGAAGATACGCAGGCCGCGCATAGCGGAACAAGCTACAACAGTCGTTCCATGGAACCCTACCGTCGTTATGGGAGCATTGGGATTGCCTTTGATGTGGGGCCGTTCTGGCAGGGCGCTCTTGTGAGGGGATCGGCAAGCGGGGATGGCGTGGCTGAGCTTGCGCGATTGGGCGCTTTTGATGTGGTGCGAAATCTTCCTTTATACCCTTGTTTTTTAGATCTGCAAGCGGGAAGTTGAATGCGTTGAGCTTTTTGAGCTTGGGGTTTTTGTGGGCTTTGCGCAAGGGTCACAGGCACCGCAAGCGCTGAAGTATAACGATCGAATAAGAATTGCATCTTTTTTAATTGTATTGGTTGTGGTGTGAATATATCCTAACTATGCGAAATTATTCCAGAATTTAAATGAAATTATTTGGGCAAAAAACAATCGGTCATGAAACATTATCGCTTGATTTGGTTTTAAAACACGGGTAAACTGCAAGCCGCGCATGCGGATGTGCGCTTCATCCTCGGGTGGGATGAGTTGGGAGCTGGAGGCGTGATCAATGTCCAGAACGCGAAAAACGCGAAGTCGATCGTCCTCGAAAGATGCGGAGCTGGAGTCGGAAATCCCGCCGCATGGGCGCATATGGGAACATATATGGGAAAAATGGGAAAAGGAGAACGAGCCGATCCTGGAATCGATTGAGCCTTTGGATGAGCCGCTCGATCCTGAAACCCGCGTCGAGAAAATTCGGCAGGCCTATGCGCAGGTGTGTCTGCATATGTCGCGGGCGACTTTGTGGGTAACGCGGCTTGTGGAGCTATCGGTGTATCCGGCTCTGTCCAAAAAAGGGAAACGCTTTGAACCTGTGATTTTATCGGCTAGCCAAGTGGCCCTGCTTTTGAAGTATGTGCAGAAAATATCCGCCGGCGATGGTATTGCGGGCGGTTATGTGAGGACAGGTAAGGGTGCGGGAAGTGCGTCGGGTACCGGCCGAAAGGGCGGTCCTTCAAAATAAGCCGGGCACATTGGGTTTTATAAATATCGCGCCCAAGGCGTGCGCTCGCTTAACAAGCTATCGCCGGCGCCAATGGAAGGTATTCTAATTACTGGCACTTGCCGGTGAATTTTACGCCGCTTGCCGCGTATTCCGCCGTCATCTTCATAGAATCGGCGCAAGTGGCATCGGCAGCCATATTCGTTCCGGTGCACCAGTCACCCTTGAATTCGATCTTCATCATCGCGTCGCGCTTGCACAGGTTCGGAGAGGCGCCGTTGCCGTACATCGCCGGGTTTCCCGACAAAACCACGCATAGTGAGTGGCCGAGCGATTCAACAATGATCTGGTCCGCGTCCTCGAGCAGGATGTGGCCTTCAATCGTGCCTCCATTGGTGAATGCGAGAATTTCCGGCGGCTCTTCGATGCAGTTGTTTGCGGGATCGAGCTTGTCCGCGTTGTACTTGCCGATGCAGTTGTTGTCCGAGGAGAGCGTGCCGTTGATCTTCGTCGCCTTGAGCGGCATCAGCACGTAGTTCATCGCATCGAGGTAAATAGGAACAACGAGGTCGCCTACGTCCGCGGCAAATACGCCGTTGGCGGGCTTGGTCGCGACGGAAACGGGCTTTACAGGCGTCGTGCCAAGGGTTTCATCGATCATGCAGTAGCCGGCCGCGGGGTCCGCAACGGGCTTGGAGCCGCCGGTTGTCATCGTTCCGGCGGTGTTGTCAAACTGAAGAATCCACGAGAAATTGCCCGTGCCATCGAGGTAGCACTTGGGGAGAGCCATTTGGACGCCGCTGGCCACAAGATTGCCTACTGAGCTGCCGGTCTTCAGCACGTCGGGTTTGGTGATCGAAATCTGACCCATGCGGAGCGCGAAACCAGTGTCTCCCGCGTTGTCCTCGAGGGCGATGCAGTCGGACTTGACTTGCTTGCAGACCGGGTCGACAGGGGCACAAGTGACACCGCCCGACGATGAGCTGGAACTGCTGCCCGTGCCGCCGGTCTCGTCGCCGCAGCCCGTCATGCCCATCGCCAGCGCTCCGGCCGTGATGGAAAAACCTAAAACCATATTCATCAAGCGCATGTTCACTACCTCCTAAGCAACACGGGGAGTTTGCAGGAAATTGTCTGCGACCAACCCGGCGCGTTCGCGTTTCAGTATCCGAATCCGGCGGGCCGCTCCATATCCGCTGGTGTTGTCCGCCATGGACCGCGGAGCTATACGCGCCCACCGCGTTTGATGCCGTAAGCGCGGATCTTTTTGTGAAGATTGGTCCGCTCTACGCCAAGCACAACAGCGGCCCGGGAAATGTTCCAGTCCAAGCGCGCCAATATCTCTTCGATGTAGCGGCGTTCGGCGCGGTCGCGGAAATCGCGGAGCGTCATGGGCTGCACGGCATCGGGCCAAATCGCGTTTAGCGTGGCGTCGCACAAAGGTATGGCAGAGGGAGCGGGGGGCGGGTTTTCCGATGGGGGCGGTATTGAGGCGGGCGCCCGTTCGCGATCGTCTTCTTCATCGAAGGGGTTTGCATGAGGGTCCTCGGGCAAGTCGGCGACGCTGATCGCGTCCGCTGAAACGATGACCGCCCGCTCGATGGCATTTTTGAGCTCGCGCACATTTCCAGGCCAGCTTCTGCGTTCGAGGGCGGCGTATACAGCGGCGTGGATGGTTTTCGGTTTAAGGCCATTTTCCCGGCAAAACGCGAGCATAAATGCATCGGCCAAGGGTCTTAGGTCTTCCATCCGATCGCGCAGGGCAGGGCTTTTGATGGGGAACACAGCCAGGCGAAAATAGAGATCTTCGCGAAACCGGAGCGATGCGACCTCACGCGCAAGATCCTTGTTGGTTGCGGCGAGGACGCGCACATCGACATGCATCACATGTTCGCTTCCCACGCGGCTGATTTCGCCGGATTGAAGCGCGCGAAGCACTTTGGCCTGAGCCGCCAAATCCATGTCGCCGATTTCATCGAGGAAAAGCGTTCCGCCGTGAGCCTGTTCAAAGAAGCCTCGCTTCCGGGCTTCCGCGCCTGTGAACGAGCCTTTTTCATGGCCAAAGAGTTCGCTTTCGATGAGCTCTCTTGGAATCGCGGCGCAGTTTACTTTCACAAACGGGCCGTTTGAACGGGCGGACAGACGGTGAATTGCGCGGCTGATCAGCTCTTTTCCGGTGCCGCTTTCGCCGGTAATAAGCACCGATGCGCGTGTGGGCGCGACGCGGTCGATGTCTTTGTAGAGACGCTGCATCGCGGGGCTCTGGCCGATCATTTCGTAACGCGCTTCCATTTGCGCGGCGAAATCGGCGACTTTGCGGGCCAATTCGCTGGTTTTCAGTGCATTTTTAACGCTGACAACGACGCGATCGCGGTTGAGCGGCTTTTCAAAAAAGTCGGCGGCGCCCAGCTTGATTGCCTTTACAGCATCGTGAACGGTCGCGTGCCCGCTGATGACAATGACCGCGAGTTCGCGCGTGCCTTCGTCCATGCGGATGCGCTCTAAAAGATCGAGACCGCTCATGCCCGGGAGCAGAAGATCGACAATGGCAAGCTCTACAGGGCGGATGCCATGAGAGAGAATTTCAAGCGCTTCCTCGGCACTTTGAGCCTCGAGTACGCGATAGCCTTCACCGCTCAGCACCAGGTTGAGCGTGCGGCGGATATTGCGTTCATCGTCGACGATAAGAACAGTCGGTGCCGTTCGGACCTCCTCGTGGGGGGCAGAGCTCGTGGAAGCGCGCGAAGGTGCCGAAGGATGTTGAGGAGGGGAGTTGGGCGGAACGGGCGCCATGAGGGCAGAAGCACCATACGCAAATTCACGCGCCATGTGCTCTATTCGCTAGCTTGCCGCGCGGTATTTGAGTACGGAGGCGGGCAGCAGATGCGCATCCATACAGCAAAAGGAAGAGCAATCGGCCGCGGGTGGACCGGCGTTTTTCTCCCCAATACGGGTGCCGGGGCACTCATCCGCGCGGCTGTGAGCGCCGCCGCATTGTTTGGGCTGTTTGGATGTGAGAACCAGCCCGGCACGGTAAGCAGGGCCACGCTGACGTACACCGAAGATGCGCGGGCGGCTTATAACGAGGCGCTTCAGTCGTTTCAGAATAAAGAGTGGGAAGACGCAAAAGCGCTGATGCTCGAAGTGCGCAAGCTCTTTTCCTACACGCGTTATGCCCGCCTGGCCGAGCTGCGCCTGGCCGATATTGAGTTTGCTCAGGAACGGTATCCCGAGGCGATTACGGCATACCGCGAATACATCCAAGGCCATCGTATGGACAAGGATGTGGAATACGCCAAATACCGCATTTGCAAGGCTTTGTTTCTCGATATCGACGACACCTTTGTGTTGCCGCCCGCCGAGGAACGCGATCAAGCGACGACCATGGAAGCCTACCGGGAGCTTCGGTCATTGCTCCGCGATTATCCAAAGAGCCGCTATCGCAAAGATGCAAACTACATGTTTGAAGTTGTGCTTCAGAGGCTTGTGCGCCACGAGCTCTATGTTGCGCGCTACTACATCCGGGCCGACACGTATCCCGCGGCGCTCGCCCGCATTGACTACGCACTGAAGACCTATCCGCTTTCGGGTTTGGAGGCGGAAGCCCTGGTATTGAAGGGCGAAACGCTGCTCAAGATGAAAAAGCCCGATGAGGCGAGGGAAGTGTTTGAGCGGGTCGTCGCCATGGGCAAGGAAGACGGCGGCGCGTTTGTCGCTGTAGCGGGGAATTTTATCAAGGAGCTTGGGCCGGCCCCCGCGGGCCGTGTGAAGGCGCCTGAAAAAACGGACGCGCCTCCCAGAGCGATGCCTGAAGACCTCGAGCCCTAAAGATCTAAAGATCGTTCGCGGGCAGCCGCTCACATGATAAGAAGGCTTCGATATGTCTGAAAAAGTTCCGATGACCCCGGAAGGCCAGGTCCGCCTGCGCGAGGAAATGAAGCGGCTCAAGGAAGTAGAGCTTCCTCAGGTCGTCAAGGATATCGCTGTTGCACGCGATCACGGCGACCTTTCAGAGAATGCCGAATATCATGCGGCCAAAGAAAGGCAGGGCATGATTGTCGCGCGCATTAGTTTTCTAGAGCAAACGCTGTCGCGCGCCGAGGTCATCGATCCTTCCAAGCTGTCGGGAAGCAAAGTTCAGTTTGGCGCCAGGGTGCGCGTGGCCAACGCAGATACGGGCGAGGAGCAGACCTTTCAGATTGTCGGCCCCGAAGAAGCCGATCTAAAGCTTGGGCGCATTTCTGTGGCGTCGCCTCTTGCGCGCGGATTGCTTGGCCATGAAGTGGGCGATGAGGTTCGCGTGATGATGCCCGCAGGCAAGCGTGTTTATGAAATTCTCGATATTGTGTACGCCTGATCGTGCCGTGTTGTGAATCGCTTGCCCGACGATTCCAAACGCGTTTCAGCCGCTTCTCATCGATCGCTGGGCTTGTCTGATATTCCGCTCGGCTGGCGTATCGCGGATGCTTATTTTGCGCTTGCGATTTTGTTCGCCGCCGAAGCCTTGTTTGTGGCGCTTTGGTTTCGGCGCGAGTTTGTAGGCGCTTACGAAGTCGTCATGGTGTTGCGCGATTTATTGCCGATCGCGCTTCTTTGTGCGGCACCTGCGGCCGTTCTTGGAGCCGTTGCGGTTGAGCTGGTCAGGCACGCTCACCGGCCCGGCGCGCGCTATTCGATTTCGGCCATCGCTGCGCTTTCGATGGGAGCCGTGGCTTTTGGCGTGACGACGGGACGCATGTTTTCGGGTTCCCGGCGCATTCCCTTTGTGCTGGTGATGGCGCTTCTGGCTTTTGGCGCCGTGTTTTTTTGCGTTCCGCATCTGTCCCGGATGCTGGGCCGCGGCGGTTCAAATCCTCGAAGAAGTGCCTGGATTTTTGCTGCTGTATTTGTGGCGCTGGCCTCGCTCGAACTCGCCAATGCATGGGTGCTGCCCCGCCTCTATCCCGCTTTTCATCTGGGTTTGGCCGGGCTTTCGCTCGTGATCGCGGCGTTCGCGACTCTTTCGATTCCATGGGCTGAGAAAGCCAAAAAAACGCGCGATCTCCGCAGGCTTGCCCGGGCTCTGGCCGCGCTTGTGATGTTTACGCTGGCTGGAGCGATTGTTCCTTCGGCCGCCAATCGGCTTTCCCACGCGGACAACGTGCGGCTCATCTACTTGAGCCACGCGCCTCTTCTTTCCTACGCCGTGGAAATCGCAGCGCAAATTTCGCCGCCCGCGCCTTTGCTGAACGACGATATCGAACTCGTCACGCAAAGCGCCGAACGGGCCATTGATTGGCGGGGCAGGGATATCGTGCTCATCACGGTCGACGCGCTGAGGGCCGATCATGTGAGCGCCTATGGATATGCGCGCAAGACCACACCCACGCTCGATCGGCTGGCGGAACAGGGTTTTTTGTTTGAGCACGCCTATACCTCGACGCCTCACACGTCTTATGCGCTGACATCGCTGCTCACAGGGAAATACATGAGGCCCCTTGTTCTTCAGGGACTCGGCTTTGATTCTGAAACCTGGGCGCAGCAGCTTCGCCGCTATGGTTACAAAACGGCCGCCTTCTATCCGCCCGCGATCTTTTTTATCGATGAAATGAGGCTTTCGCCCTTCCGCGATAGAAAGCTCGATTTTGAATATTCAAAAATTCAGTTCTCGAGTGCCGCCGAAAGGGCTCGGGAAGTCGGGGCTTATCTGCATACGCTGAAGTCCAAGAAAGCCGGCGATCAGCGGGAGAGCGGCGATCTGGGCCCCGATGAAAAGCTGTTTCTATGGGTTCATCTCTTTGAGCCTCACGAGCCCTACGAAGCCCATCCTGAACATGCGTTCGGAGACCGTGATGTCGACCGTTACGATAGTGAAATTGCCGCTGCCGATGCTGGGATTTCAGCGGTTTTGGATGAAGTCGGCAAGCAGCGGCCCAACGCCGTGGTGATTGTAACGGCGGATCATGGGGAAGAGTTTTTAGAGCATGGCGGGCGCTATCACGGAACGACGGTATACGAAGAGCAAGTGCGGGTACCGCTGGTTGTGTTTGTGCCTGGGGCGGATGGACCAAAACGACTGAGTGCTCCGGTGCAATTGATCGATCTGCTGCCGACGGTACTGGGGGCGCTCGATATCCCGCGGCCCGCGCGCATTCGGGGGCGGGATTTGGGGCCTCTCCTAAAAAGCGGCGCAAACGTGGATGCCGAACGGGGCTTTGCCTTTTCCGAAACCGATACGCAAACCATGCTCGCCCGCGGAGATAAGCGCATGGTCTGCGCCCGGAAAGTTGGGGCGTGCGCGCTCTACGATATTGCGGCCGATCCAGGGCAGACACGCGATGTGTCGATGCAATTCGGAAGTGAATTCGAATCGCTCAGGGCGGAAATGAGAAGCCTGGATGCTTCGCATGGGCGCTATGAAATGAAGGGGTTGCGCAGCGATGGCAAGGGTTGGCCAGACGCGCTCCGGCGGGGAATTGCTGGAGACGGCGATGCCGCTGTGGATGTGGCGGCCCTCTTGGAGGATGCGGACCTTGGTATCCGGCGCAAAGCGGCCGAGGTTTTGTTTGAACTCAAACGGCATGAAGCAGCCGCAGGACTTAGGCTGGCGGTTGTTCGCGATGAAGACGATGAAGTGAGGCGTTTTTCCGCGCTTGCGCTGACGAGATTGGGTGAGGGAGCTCCCAAGGTGCGTGAGCTTTTGGAGGACGGCGATATCAAATGGCGGCGTCTTGCGGCTCTGGCCCTGGCCGAATCCGGCGATGATCGCGGGGAAAATGTGTTGATTGGCTGGTTTAGGAGCGCCTATGGCAAGTCGCAGGGGGAGGCCGCAAAGGCGGACCCGATGCCGTTTGAGAGGGCTCAGGAGATTACGGCGGCGCTCGCAAAAATTCGTTCGAAGAATGCAGTGCCTTCGCTGATCGACGCTCTGTCCGATGTGAGGCTTCGCCCCTATTTGGCCGCGGCGCTCGCCGAGATTGGCAATGATGCCGCGCGTCCCGCGCTCGCCGAACAGCTTGAATTGGAGCGATATCAAACGGCCCGCGTGGCTATTGCCGAGGCGCTGGTCAAATTGGGCGCAGGACCTGAATTGGTCACGCCTTTGGTGTGGCTGCTCGGAACGCCCGATCCTCTTCCAAACGGGCTGAAAACAGCAATAAAAGCCGACTTGCTTCAGCATGTGGGAGGCCCGCGCGACAGTGTGCTCGCAAAGCTTCGGCGTTTTGCGAGAAGCGGCGTGGCTATCGATGTGGTGATTCCCAAACCCGTTGTTCCCAAGGGGGCTCAATTGCTTTCAGAGCCTCAGCGCAACGGCATCCCCGCCATCACCGGCGTGCGGGTTTTATGCCGGGGAAGGGCGATCGATGGCCAGCCGGGTGAAGTGCGATTTGGCGTCAAAAAGCCTGGAACGGTGATTCATGAGTCGAGCGGCCAGCGTCTGCCTGTCCCTGCGGATGCTCCAGAACTCGATGCCAAGACCGCAACCGTTTTGCATTTTCCCCCTACGGTCGAGCCTGTTGAACAGTTCGCAACCCTTTCGCCCCAATTGCCTTTAAAGCCCGGTCATCAAGCGCATTTTGTCGTCTATTCAACGCAAAATGTCGAATTGGAAGCCTGCGCAGTCGTGCCCCTTTCAATGGAACTGCCGCCGCCTCCTCCCGAACCGTGGAAAGATGAGCCCGGACCCCAAGCTCCGCATTGACGGCTGCGGTGGCCCGACTACAGTGCGCGACGTGGCTAAGAACGATTCGCGCGATAAAGAAATCAGCGGCGAAGACCGCGAAGACCAAGATGACGCGGGCGACGCGGGCAAGAACGAGCCGGGCGGGGCTGAAGGTTCGCCCGATGGTTCAGGGGCATCCGCTGATTCAGACGCTCAAACATCCGGCACAGATAGTGCGGATGATGAGGCTGCAAAGCGTGTCGCATCCGCGCTGGGTGTCGGCGAAGAGGACGAAGCTGCTTCAGCGGGCGAAGGCGAGGCCGATAAGGGCGAAGAAGAAAAGCCGGCTGCGGCTCCGAATCGCGCGGCGCGCAGGCGGGAAGAAGCGCTTCGCCGCAAGCGCAAGCGGGCCGGCGGAAGTGCTGCAGCGGAAGAGGAAGAAGAAGCTTCGCTCGCCAAAGATCGAAATGCGCGGGCAAAGCAGTTGTTGCGCAAGCGTCAGGAACAAGCGGCGGAACCCAGGCCCGTCGCGCTCTTGCCGAGTGAAATGGTCGATGATGCGCTGGCCCGGACATGGTCGGCGACGACCAAATGGCTGCGCACGAATTTCAATGTATTGCAGTGGATTATCTTGGCCGTGCTGGTCGGCGGCGGCGGTTATTTGTTCTATGTGTCGCGCATCGAAACGAAGAGCGGCAATGCTTCGGGTGCGCTCATCGCGGCCGTTGCAGCGGAACGAGGCCGCGTTACCGCGGAAGACAAGCGCACCGAAGACGAAAAGCAATTCGATCCAACGCGCGTATTTGCAACGGCTCAAGAGCGTTCCGATGCGGCGATGGCGAGTTACAACCAGGTCATCGATCAGCATCCGGGCACAGGGCCGGCGATGCTTGCAAAGCTGGGGCAGGCGGGCGTTTTCCTCGAGAAGCGCGACTATCCGCATGCGATTGAGGCATACAGCGCCGTATTGGCTTCTCCGCTCGCCAATGCCGATCCAGATGTGAAGGGCAGGGCGCTCGAAGGCTTAGGTTTTGCGAAGGAAGGTTCGGGCGAAATCGACAGCGCGCTGGAAACCTTCAAAGAGATGGGCAAGCTCGATGCAAAAGGCTTTAAAGAGCTCTCGCGCTATCACCAGGCGCGCCTGCATTTGGCCAAAGGCGAGAAGGAAAAAGCCAAAGATTTGTTGAAGGAACTGCTTGGAAAGACGAGTGATGCAGTTCCCGATCCGACCAAGGATGCTTTGAGCAACCCCAGCGAAAAGACCAATCCGCTGGGTCTCGATCAGAGTTCGTTTCCATATTTGAAAACCCAAGTGGAAGCGCTCTTGACGCGCATCGATCCGACGGCGGTTCCCAAAGGAATCGATTTAACGTCGCCGATGGGTGGACGGCTCTCGCCCGAACAGCGCAAAGAAATCGAGCGAAGGCTTCAAGAAGCCGCGGAAAAAGCCGGCCAGCATGAGGAGCCGTGAATTGACAACCGGGTTCTGCAAGGTTTTCGGCCGGGCTGCTCTTTTGATGGTGGGAGGGCTGGGGCTGTTTGGATGCGAGAGTCTTCGGACATCGGCCATGCCGGAAGCGCCGCTGTGGCTCCATCATCCGGGAGGAGCGCTTTCTGTTTCGCTGAGGCGTCCGCTGACAGGCGCTTCGCGAAAAGCGGGTGAAGACTACGAAAAAGGCCAGCCGGAAATCGATCCGGCGCATCGCCGCGTATTTGTGGGCTCGAGCGATAAGGGCATGTATGCGCTGCGGGCCGAGGATGGTTCGACCATTTGGCGTTTTGAAACGGAAAGCGCCGTGTATTGCGAGCCTTTGTACGATCGTGCCGAAGATGTTCTGTTTTTCGGCTCCAATGACGGAGGGCTCTATAAAGTCCGCGCTTCGGACGGGAAACTGCTGTGGCGTATGGGGTCGGGCGCGGAAGTATCGCGGAAGCCTATTCTAAAAGACGGGACTGTATATTTTACCAATTCGAACGAGACCATTTGTTCTATTGACGCGGCGACGGGCAAATTGAGATGGATGCAGCAGCGCGATCCGGCGTACGGAATGATGATCAGCGGGCATGCGGGCGTAGCCATCGGGCGCGATAAAGTCTACACGGCCTATTCCGATGGAATGGTGATGGCCTACGATTTAGATGATGGCTCCGAACAGTGGGACGGTGCGGATTTAGCGGCTGAAGCCGAGCAGAGCGCCGGCGGCGAAGCGCTGAAGTATTTGGATACAGACACGACGCCCGTATTGGATCGCATATCTGCGGGCGATGTTGTGTTTGTGGGCAGTTATGCGGGCGGCGTATTTGCGCTGGATGCCGAGATTGGCTCCCGGGTGTGGGTGAACGAGAAAGCGACGGGCGTGACTTCGCTGTTGCTGTGGCAGGAGCCCGCGCACAAAGACCAAGAGGGCCGGGATATTCCTGAGCGGAAAATCCTCTTGGCTTCATCGGGATTAACGGGCCTTTGGGCGATCGATCCCAACGATGGGCGGACGTTATGGCATCGGGATTTGCCTGAAGGCGGAATGACAACGCCTGTTCCATTTCAAGGAACGCTGTTGGTGGGCACGACGCGCTACGGATTGTTCTTGTTTTCGCCGCTGGATGGCTCGGTCATTGATGGCATTGATACGGCGGGCGGGATTGCGATGACACCCGCGGCTTTTGGGAATCGGGCATTTGTGCTGAGCAACTCGGGGGTCTTGTTGCGTCTGCACATCGATGCGCCGCAGATGCCCAAGTCTGGGCGCTAGCTGGATGGAGGGCTGTGCCGGCTGGTCTGGATAACGGATCAGCGTGCGCTGGTTCCCCTTTTTTATAAGGCGATCGATTGCGCATAAGATACATTATGTCAACTGAGCGATTATGCGCGGCGGCGCGGGGTTCAGATGCGGCTGCCGGCGAAAAGCATCGCGCTCCGGACTGGACAGGCCAAAAGACCACAAAACAAAACGAGGCACCGTTATCCGGCGCCCCGTCATCCATCCCTACACGGAAGGATAAGGTTTAGGCGTTGTCGTCCGCGGGGATTTCGTCCTCGTCCTCATCTTCGCTGACGGGAGGCTCTGTCGTGGCCCTCCACATCGCGATTTGCCCCGCTGCCACAAAAGGCTTTCCCGATGCGGCAATTTCTTCTTTCCAATGCTGAACCTTGGGAGGCGCGTCATCGGAAATAGGCACAAAACCATGCTTTTTGTAGAATGCGATCGCCCACTTGGCCTTTTCGTAACACCGCAGGACAATAAACTTGAGCTTCGTTTCCCGCGCTTCTTCATCAATGCGATTCATCAGCGCGCTGCCCACGCCCATGCGCTGCCAATCGGGATGTACACACATCTCTTCTATATAGGCCACACCCGGCGACTCATCACGCCACGCCGAATATCCAGCCACTTGATGATCGGCCTCGGCCACCCGAACATTGTGCCAGCGTGTCAGCGATATTAAGTCGGCCCCGGTGCGCCCGGGCATTTCTTCGCCGCCCAAGCCGTTTTCCTGGCACTGAGCAACGGCCGCCCTGTCGACTTCCACGACATCCGGCAATTGGGTCTCTTCTAGCCCGCCTACTCGGATTCGCTTGGGCTTTCGTCGATGTTCGCTCATGGTTTCCGCTCCTTTTCGCTGTTTAGGCCGATGTTCCTAGAAGTTGTGCCAATGCAGCTCCATCCGCTTCGCTCATTGGAATCAAGACCGCAACCACCGATCCCGCCGGAGCCTGATCCCCCTGCCCCATGGCCATCAGTTGCACGCCGGCGGCGGTCTTCACCACAGCCACGCGCGTTGCCGGCCATGCGCTTTTGCGTGGTGCCGCTTCTTGGGCTGGCTGTTGAGGTGCGGCGGCTGGAACGGGCGTTCGAATCAGGCCCGCGGTCGCAGGCGCGGATGTCACCACTTCGGCGGCTTGAGGCTCTTCGCGTTTGGCCGCGGCTGCCCGGGCTATCGCTTGTTGAACAGCCTGTTCGACGACCTGTTTTTTCGCCGACGGATCGCCATCCAACAATCCGCCCTGAAGAATCGCCGTTGCTTCTTCACCGTCGGCCGTCGTGCCTTCGACCAAATCGGGCAGCACGCGCGGCTGCGGCTGAATGGGCATCTGGCGCTGGGCTGTGACTTCATCTTCGTAAAACGGCGACCTCTGATTCACCGTGCGCCTGCGTCCGCCCGATGTGGATGCGGCGCGTGCGGGTGTGGCTCCCCGTGCTGCTGCGGCGGCTGGGGCTGCAGTTGCACGGGTTGCGGGGGCTGCAGCAGCAGGTGTAGCCGCGGCGCGTACGGTGGGAGGCGGCGCCGGAGCCGCGCTCGGCCGCGTGCCCTGATTGTGAACGGCGTGCACATAAGCCGAAGGAGGAGGCTGAGATGGGTCGTGGCGCACCGCCGACATCTTGTCGGTGGAAGCAGGCCGCATGGGTGGTCTGCCCGCGCTGGGCGCCGCTGCGGATGGCGGTGCAATCGCATCACGCTGAGCCGGTGAATCGATTCTAGGACGGACCGCCGGAGGCTGAGCGGCCGGTGCGCGGACGGCGGTTTGGGGAGGCGGTGCGGATTGCACAGGCTGCGGAACTGCGGCAGGTGCCGCGCGAACACCCGGAGGAGGTGCGGGAGCTCGTCCGCCCGTTCGCGTTCCACGCCTGCCCGACGGTTGCTGCAAGGGAGGTTGTGCGGCTTGCGGCGGAGCTGCCCGGGGCAAAGGCGGTGGAGCTGCTTTTGCGGCGGTTGGCAGCGGGGGCGGAGCGCTTGGGCGAGCTGCCGTATAAGCCCCGGGCGGCCCCACGGCAGGAGGAGGCGGCGTGCTGGCCCGCGGAATGGGCGGAGCAGGCGGAGCTGTCGCGACGGTTACCGCAGGAGCGGCAGCCATCTTGGAAGACAGCTCGGCGGCAGCCTTAAATAAGTCCAGCGCACGGGCATCTTCGTCCGCGTCTGATGCTTTTTCAGCAGCGCGGCGAAGCCATCGCAGCGCATCGTCCCGTTCGCCTCGATTCCAGAGGGTTCGCGCTGTGGAAAGCGCAAGATAAACATCCTCATCATCGCTGTCGAGCGGGGGCGGGATCGGCGGGCTCGCATCCATCGAGGGGGTTTCCTAAATCGTTAATTACGGTGTCCCTCTACCACGACTTGCATCGGCGCGTCTTTAGCGTGCTGAGGGGCAGGCGATCTTTTTGGAATGGCCCCCCTCCCCTTGGGAAACCTTCTTATCGTGCCTGGACCGGGCCATTCCAGTTCTTGAGCCCGGCAAGCCGTTTGTGAAAGCATGCAGGTTCCCTGTCGAGGGTGTTTTACTTTAGAACCCCCGAACATTGCGGGGCACTTTTGCATCGCCTTTGAGGGCACCACTCGCTTGCTGGACGTCACCGAAATCAAACCGGGCGACACACTAGGTCGCTACGAAATTCTCACGCCCGTTGCGCAGGGCGGTATGGCGGCTGTGTGGGCGGCCCGCATGGTGGGATCTCGCGGATTTCAGAAGCTCGTTGCCGTCAAAACGATGCTTCCCGCGCTGAGCGACGATCCTGATTTTGAAACCATGTTTCTCGACGAGGCCCGGCTGGCCTCGCGCATTCATCACCCGCATGTGGTCGAAATTGTCGACCTCGGTGACGAGCACGGCTGGCTCTACATCGTCATGGAGTGGGTCGACGGCGAGACGATCTTCACGCTCAACAAAAGGGCAAAAGCCAAAGGCGGAATTCCCCTTCCCCTGCTTTTGCGCATCGCCTCGAGCACCTGCGCCGGACTTCATTCGGCGCATGAAACACGCGACGAAAAAACGGGGGCGCGGCTCGATCTTGTACACCGCGATATCTCGCCTCAGAACATCATGATCTCGGCGAATGGCATCGTGAAAATCGTCGACTTTGGCATCGCCAAAGCAGCGGGCCGAATGCACAACACGATGGCCAAAGGCATCTTGAAAGGAAAGGTGCCCTACGGATCACCGGAGCAGTTGTCCGGAGGGAAAATCGACCGGCGCTCGGACATCTTCGCGCTGGGAATTCTGATGTACGTGATGCTCACCGGGCGTCATCCATTCAAGGGCGAAACCGATCAAAAAACGATGGAGAACATCTGCACGCGGGCGCCCGTGCCGCTCCATCAATTGCTTCCGACGGTGCCCGCCGATGTTGAAGCCTTGGTGATGCGCGCCCTTGAAAAAGAGCCCGACAAGCGCTGGCCAGACTGCGCGGCCATGCAGCGGGCCATGGATCAAGCCTTGAGCGCGCTTGGCGTAACGGTGACCGATGGAGACGTCGCCGCTTTCATCCAGACGATGGTGGGCGATCTGATTGAACAGCGGAGGACAAAGCTCAAGGCGTCGATTGAGCACGCAGACAACGAATCGGCTGTCTTGCCAAGCGCTGACACGACGTCGGTGCGGCGGAGTTCTATGGCGCGTGGAGGTGCACCTCTGCCCGCAACCTTTAAAGGCATTATCCCTGTTTCGCTCGATGACGAATCGGCTTCGTCACCCGTCAGCTCTCCCTCGCCCATTTCGCAGCCCACGAGCACGGTCTCGCCGCCCGTGTCCACAAGCCCGCCTGCGTCTGTTGTCGCGCCCACGCGCAAGCGATCGAGCGCAATCCCCATTTTTCTTGTGGTTCTGATTGCGTTGATCGCCGCAGGCGTTGTGGCTCTGCGCGCAGGCTATTTGCCCGGTATTGCGAGCCAGCTTCCTCCATCGGTCCGCGAGATGCTCGTTGGAGCGGCGCCCGCGCCTGAACCAACACCGGCCCCCCTCACACCTCAGGCGCCCGCCTCGAGTGTTCGCAGCGTTGTGGCTGCTGAACCGAGCGCAACAACAAGCGCGCTCCCCTCGCCTGCGCCAACGGCCGATCTTGAACAGCCCGCCGATGCATCGGATGCCGGTCCATCCGCGGATGCCTCGGCCGCCGATGCCGAGTCACCTGAAGCAGAAAGCTCGGCCCAAGCGCCCGAAGCACCGCCCGCGAACAACGGCCGCACCAAGCGCCACAACACGCCCGTGACGCTGCCCAAAACGCCCCGCACGGCGCGTCCGCTGATTGAGAATCCTTACGGGGATTAGAAAATTATTGAACGCTTGCGAGCGGCGTCGGAAGACACACGCCCATCGCACACATCAGCAAGTCAATATCGGGAGCCGCGCAGCTCACCTGCCTTGCGCAGAAATCGTCATATCCGCACAGGCGATAACAAGACTGATCTTGTCCCACCGCATTGGTATGAGCCACGCAATCCCAACTGCTCGTCAGATAATCGCCTTCTTCGCTCTTCTGATCGATGAGGCACGCCTCGGCCCGCGCCTTGGAATCGTAGACCTCTACCGAACACGAATCTGCGCCCTCATAGCGCTCCCGCGCTTCGCGCATATGGCTCAGCAAATACTTAAAATCGCAGGGCGTCGCCAAGTTTGAACCACGCCCTACCCGAGCGCGCAGATCCTTGTCCTTCAGCGCAATATCGCGCAGCCACCGGATCATCCCCGTGAACAGCACATTGCCCGTCTCGCTCTTCGGCGTGTCGCGCAGCGCCTCTAGCATCTTCGCCATGCGGGCATCCGATTCGGCATCACCCTCCACCGCATTCGTCCGCCCATACCCCAGCCGAATAAATTCAGGAGGCGTCTTGGCCGTGCATGTGCGCGCGTTTTCCCAAACCGTCTCGCTTACAATCGGAGGCCGCTTTGTAAAGGGTTTCTTGCATACACCGAGCGAACCCCTGGGCACATTGCCCGAGGCGCGATCAGAAGCCTGACCCGCGCCTTCAACGGGATACTCGGTTGATGCGCAGCCCGAAATCAAAGCAAGGCCCACCGCACAGGCGGCCGAAAGACCCGCGATCCAGCGTCGAATTACGTATTTATTCCGACCCACAGCCGCACCGTAACACCCTGTCGCCGTAAACCGAAATCCTTGGCGACACTTGTTCCGCCTTCGCTGCGAACGAGGCGGAAAACCCTTACACGCCCATCCTGCTCTGCTCGATCAGATCGTCGACCACCGCATTGAACGATTGCGTTTTGTCGAACACGGCAAGCTGCCTGTCCGCGCTCGTGCCATCTCTCACGATCTCCCGGATGCGATCCATCTCTTTGTGAGACTTAAAGATATCGACCGTCTCGCTCACAAAGTCCACGAGCTCGCCGATGAGATCGCGCAGAGGCACCTGCTCCTGCTTGCCAAAGTCGATCAACTGGCCATCGAGCCCATAGCGCACCGCGCGCCACTTGTTTTCTTCGATGAGCTCGCGCGAATAACTGCGGAACGCCAAGTTGCGCCGGTAAAGCAAATACAGCTTGCCCATCAGCGCCTGAATCAGCGCCGCAAGCGCCACCGTATCGTCCAGCCGCGTCGTCATATCGCACACCCGCACTTCCACCGTGTCGAAGAAAGGATGCGCGCGAACGTCCCACCAAATCTTCTTCGCGTTGTCGATGCAGCCCGTCTTCACAAGCAAATCGACAAAGCGCTGAAAGTGCACATACGAATCAAATTCACCGGGAATTCCCGTACGGGGAAAGCGCTTAAAAATCTCGCTCCGGACGCTCTTCAAGCCCGTGTTGCGCCCCAGCC
The DNA here is from genome assembly GCA_964537685.1 of uncultured Polyangiaceae bacterium. Classification (GTDB taxonomy): domain Bacteria; phylum Myxococcota_A; class Polyangia; order Polyangiales; family Polyangiaceae; genus CAZICM01. The sequence continues at coordinate 19,175 of CAZICM010000022.1, read as the reverse complement.
AAAAAGGCGAACTCGTCGAGAGCGCCAAAATATGCGGCAAAAAATACCGGACTTGATTGGCCATCGCCATCGCCACTTCGCGATCTTTGATGCCAACGTGAACATGCAGTCCGAAGATCAAATTCGCGCGCGCCACATCCTGCAGATCTTCAACGATGACCTTGTAGCGCTCCCCCTCGGTGATCTCCTGCTTCTTCCAATCACTAAAAGGATGCGTACCCGCCGCGACAATGCGCAGCCCATTCTTCTGAGCCAAATCGCACAGGCTCCCCCGCAGTTCGGCAATCTCCGCCCGGGCCTGATGAATATCCCTGCAGATACCCGTCCCCGTTTCGACCACCGATTGATGCATCTCCGGCCGCACACGCTCGCGAAGCACGGCATTTCCACGCCCCTCCTCGAGCAGCTTGCTCACATAGGAACGAAGCTCCCTCGTCTCCGGATGAACAATCTGAAACTCCTCTTCAATACCGAGGGTGAATTGACCATCGAGAAGACCTTCCACCGATACCGCCATATCAATCCGCGCTCCCTACGCCCCGTTATCGATCACTTCAAACATCTTCGAGAATAAAAGTCGGAACAGTGCCCGCACCTGTGTGAACACTGCACAGCGCCGTCGCCGAAAGCCGCGTCAGCATCCCCCGGATTCCGCCCTGTAAAAGATAAGGATCGAGCTCCATGAAACGCCGCGAAAAATAAAGCTCTCCCGCCGCGCCCACCTCGGGAAACATCGAGCTCGGCAAGTGAACCCGCTTCTGCACCACCGACAAATCTGCGAGGGCTACCTTGATCGCCTGCTCCCAGACGCCCGGCTCCACATTCGCCCCAATCACCACGCCCCGCCCGCCCACTTGATCGTTGGGCTTAATCACCAAATCCGCCCGGTGCTCCAGCATCCACGGCACCAGATCGATCGGGCTCTGATCGGGCCCAATCGTCTTCGTTTCTTCGACCTTCCTCGTCCACGGCACATGCTTGCTTACGGCTTCGCTCTCGTCATCCGTGTACAGCGCCTGAATCCGCGAATCCTGCATCAGCGCAAACAGCACCTTCTTGTCGAAGAGCTTGGCGCGGAAGCTGTTCACCACACACACGACACGCGCATGATACGCATCGATTAAAGGCTTCACATCATCCGCGCGCCCAAGCACATCGCTTGTCAAAAGCCGCCGGTACACCAAATCGATCCCCTCGCCGTTCGCCCGCAGCTCGCCGTCTTTGTACTCAAGCTCGCGAGGATCTACGAAACGCGCAGGAACCCCGTGCCTCTGAAAATGCTCGCACACGATGTCGAACTCCGTGCGCGTTACCACATCTGTCCAGTCCACCACCGCAACCCGCGGCACCCGCGTCCCGCCAAACTCATGCCATGTGTCGAGAATCGTCCCCACCAGCGCATTGCCCATGTACATCGGCGAAACCGTGCGCGTCCGGCTAAACTCGCGCATCGGCTGAAAGCCTTCGAACAGCTCCGTCAGCCGATCGGCATAGCTCACCCCAAAGGCGCCCTCGGCATTCATCTCGACAATCCAAAAATCGTCCCCCCACAACGCCGTATCAAATCGCGCAATCACATCGAGCGACTTGTATTCAGGGTTCACCGTAAACAGCTTCCTCTCGCCGTCGGTCAGCCCCATCAAATCCAAGAGCTCAGGCGCTTCTAAAATGGCTTCCTTCGCCTTGTTCATCGCGCTCCGCACATGGCCGAGCGCCCGCGACGCCATCGCCACCTGCTTGCGAAGCACAAAATGCGGCCTCAAAAACGAACAAATGGGGCGCCCCGCGAACACGGCGCCCCGTTCCACCATCCGCTGAAGCAGTGCCAGATGATCTTCGCCCCCCTTGTCGACATAAGCTGTAAGCACATCGTGATAGCGATCGATCGCGGATGTGATCGCCGACACGTTGGGATGCCGCAGCGAAATGCTAGGGGGCGGAAGGCTCACAGAGGCACTCCCACCAGGTTTTTGTCAGCGAGCATCTTGGCCCAGCCATACACGTCGCGCGTCTTTTTGCCTTCCTTCACGCACTTCACCGAAAAGTCGACCATCCAGTCGATGCAAATATCGAAGTAGCGCTGGCCCAAATGCTCGATGTGCATATCAGGCGCCGGATTGGTGAAATCGATCGCGTAGGGCACGCCGTCCTTCACCGCGAACTCAACCGAATTCATGTCGTAACCGAGCGCGTGGTTAATCTTGCGGGCATCGCTCACCACGCGATCATACATGTCCTTCGGCAGCCAGCTCTCATCCTCGTGAGGCACATACGCGCCGCGCAGCCCCGTCGGCCCAATCCGCTTAGGATCGTACTCCATCACCAGAATGTCATCGCGGCCCACGGCGATACACCGGATGTACAAATCAAAGTCGATGAACTCCTGAAGCGTCATCACATTCAGGCCCGAAGCATTGTAGGCCCGCAGCAAATCGCCCGCGTTGCGCACCACCGTCACATCGCGCCATCCGCCTCCATCCGCCGGCTTTAAAATCGCCGGGAACTTCACGTACTCGACAATCGACTCCCAATTGAGCGGGAACTCGAGATTGCGCAGGCTCCGATCCTTCACAATCGACGGGATGTAATCCTGCTGAGGCAGCATCACCGTCCTCGGGATGGCGATGCCGAGCTGAGAGCACAGCGAATAGCCAAAAAATTTGTCATCCGCGCTCCACCAAAACGGATCGTTAATCACATACGAACCCGCGAGCGCCGCCGCCTTCAGATAAAAGCGGTAATGCTTCACCTCTTGGCTGATGCGATCGATAAGCACGCGGTACGGACACGCGAAACGCTCGGGCGTACCGCCGATTTTCGCAATCTCCGCCATGATGCCCGATGCGCTGTGCAGCTTGTTGCACCGTTCCATAAACGCCCGCGGGAAAGACTGCTCCCAACCCACGAGAATGCCGATTTTCTCCGCCATAAAACAATCCGCTCCTCCGACCGAAGAGCTTTCAGGGCGCCTGAATAACTGCCCCGCCCGCGAAGCCTTTGTCGGTTAAAGCGCGCTTTATACCGAAGCCGTCCAGAAGTGACGCTAAAAGTGCCGTTCCGGCCCCCGCCGTGTCTGAATTGGTCACTTCAAAAAAATGTGAAGCGTTTCAAATAAAACACTGGACAGCACCAAAACACTTGATGTAAAGCCACGTCCGCCGCGCCGCCAAAGGGCAAATACTCACCTTGCTCTTCAGCCCGCAGCCCTGAAAAAAAATCTTGACCTGCACCGCGCTCATCAGTATTTCGTTGCGCGCCTCGTCACCGAGTTGCCCAGGGCGGGTAGCTCAGCGGTAGAGCATTGGCCTTACAAGCCGAGGGTCGCAGGTTCGAGACCTGTCCCGCCCACCCCAGATGTTTTGGGGACCTAGCAGTACGCAGTAAGCAGTTGAATGAAGACGGTCATTGAAAATTGGGGTGGTAGTTAAGTCGGTTATAACGCCGGCCTGTCACGCCGGAGGCCGCGGGTTCGAGTCCCGTCCACCCCGCTTCATCAGCCCAAACAACAAAACGCCTTTTGTCCCCGGACAAGAGGCGTTTTTATTTTGTCCTTTGGTGTCAAATCGTATCAAAAGCCCAGCGTTGACACATGATTCACCGTCAACACCGGCCCCGGCTCATCCTCGAGCCAAGTCAGTGAAATCAAATGCGTCCCCCAAAAGGGCGGTCCCGCCCCATATCCACCCCGGAGCGCCGCAATCTGAATCGCCCTCCGGTCTCCCACATGCACTGGAAACACAATATCGACCAAATCCGTGCAAATCTGCTGAGACTCCATACCCACCGAGCTTAAATCCAATACCGAACACTCCGGCTCCGTCATAAAAAAATAGATATCGCTGCTATTCCCGGCAATCACCTCGGCCCTCACCGAAACATCGGTCTTGCACGTCAGTTTTAACCACTCCCTTACCCGGTACGCATGGCAGCCCCGCCCTCCCCGCGCCAGCTCAATCTCCTCGGCCTTCCGCCAATCCGCAACCGTAGGCGGCTTTGTCTTCCCGCTCTTTCTGTCCTCCTCGGGGATATCAATAAAATAAACTTTTTTTTTCGCCGCTTCAGCCTTCCCGCTATCCTCCAAAGCGCCCGCATCATCCACCGCGCCCGCATCATCGGCCGCCGACAAGCGAGGCAACAGCAGCACCGCCGGCGCCGCAACGCCCAGCCCCAGCGAAAGCCCAATCTCCAATAAACGCCGCCTCATAACGCCCTCAAAAAGGCCACCAAAGCAGCCTTGTCTTCCTTCGACAATTGATTTGTCTTCCCCATCCGGTCATTGTTCTTCTCTATCAATTCCTCAAGCGTTTTCACGCTTCCATCATGATAATAAGGCGCCGTCTCTCCCACATAAAACAGCGAAGGCGTCTTAAACGTATCCTTGCTCTCGTCTTCATAATCCGGCTGCTGCGCCCAAGGACCAAGCGCCACCGCCGCTCTATCCGTATATTCTTCCCCGCTATGACAGCGTATGCATCCCGCCTGCTCGCTATTAAAAATCTCCCGCCCCCTCTGCTCTTCGTTCGTCAGTGCATCTATGCTCTTCCGGGGCGGAGCCACCAAACCGTTTTGCACAAAATAACCGAGCGGCTTCGCCTTCCCCTTCGATACACCTTTATTGTCATTCCAATCCGTAAACCACCGATGCATCTTAAACCCCTCCATCACCCGCTCCTGCAAAGTATTGTTCTGCGCCCTCCACCCATAAGGCCCTTTTGATTTTACCCGCCCAGCCAGCATAGGCGTCTGCCTTACCCTAAATGTTGCGTCCACCATCATCACAGACTGATGCTCGATATTGCCAAAAAATATCTTTTCCCCCGCGCTGTTCGATAACTCCGTCCATGCAAAACCATCTTCCCTCCCCTCGGGATGACACCCCGCGCACCCCAGCCCCCCGCTGATATCAAAATCATGCGCAATATAAAAAAACTTCCTCCCCTCTTCCAATTCCTTATCGGAAGTCGCAGGCTCCAGCATCACAAAATGCCGCTGCGTCCCCGGTGAACCATCCTCGCCCAGCTTCACCGAAATCAATGCAGGCACCGTCCGGCAATACACCCACGCCACCTTCTCATCCCTCGACAGCGCTATACCGCTCGCCCCATCACAGCTCTTCCCCTTCTTCGGATCGGAATCGATCTCCCGCATTAAATACGTCTCTACAGGCAAGGCCGCCGGATCTAATGCATAGGCATCCAGCTCCGCCAAAATGGGATATCCCTCCGATACCACCAACACCGTCTTCGAACGCTTCCGGTACACCAGCGCCCTCGGCTGAACCCAATCCCCGGGACTGCTCAGCAAATGAAGCGTATCCGTATCGTCAGGCCCAAGCTGCCTTCCATACAGCGCCTTCGATGCCTTCCGCTCTGGACATAGCGGCGTATTGTCCTTTGTCAGCAGCACATCCACCGCCGGCACCCCAAACCAGCTCATATTCCCAGGCGCCCCCAAGGCATGCCTCGCCGCGTATACCCTCTTATTGTCCGGCGAAATCGTTAGCGCATAACCCAGCGACGCCGGCAAATCCGATGCCCGCAGCGGCGATGCCGGAAGCTCCACCTGCTTTACTTCAGGCTTTTCCCCTTGTATCCCCGATAAAAGCGTCAGCTTCGTTCCCACCAAATGATTGATATATGCCTTCGTCCCGTCTTCCGTAATCGCTATGCCCCGAGGCTCCCTCGCCACATCCACGCTATAGCGCACGCTTAATTGATTCAATGAAGAGATATCTACCGCGCTCACCCGGTGCGTCCAAGCCGAGCTCACCAGCGCTATCTTCTCCCCAGGCAAAACCGAAAGCCCCCACGCATCGTAAGGCAGCGCAACCCGCCCTTTTTCCTTGAACTTCCCCGGCGATTCCTCTTGCTCCAGCACCAACAGCAAACCCGGATCGCGAATCGTCACCAGCAAAAAACCATCCAGCGCCACCACCTGAGCCGGCGCCCCAGGCAAAGCTACCGTATATCCCACATCGGCCGCTGGCTCGTCCTTTTTCGGCTCGGGCATCTTGGGCACAGGCATCACCCGAAGCGCTTTCCTATCTTCCTCGGCAATAAACAACCTATCGCCCTCAATCGAACGCGCGATCACCGACCCCGCAAGCACCTCCGCCGGCTTGCGAACCTTGGGCGCAGCCACCGCCGAACCCGAAGGTGCCGAAACGGCCGACCCCACCCCATTCCCACCCGAATCCTTAACTGAACCGCATTGACAACCACAAAGCGCGGCCGCCGCCCAAAAGCCAATCATTAAAACAGAGCGCACAGAAAGCGACCTTAGCGAAAGCCCTCCAGCATTGAAATCATCTTGTGAGCCCCCCCGGCTTTTCGTATAAGCGGTTCAACCCCGGCTTTGCCGCGGATATCCCAGCCTCATCTATGACCGACCCATCGATCGACGTGACCGATCCAGTCATCGAACTGGAACACACCGTTGCCCTCCAGGACGACTTTCGACCAGGCGTTGTCATCGCCGGAAAATTCACCTTGCTCCGCCTCGTCGCCGAGGGCGGTCAAGGCAGCGTCTACGAGGCCGAAGACAATCTCATCGGACGCCGCGTCGCCATCAAACTCTTAAATGCATCGGACGAACATCTGGTCTGGTGGTTTAAACGGGAAGCCCGGGCCCTTGGACGCATCCGCCATCCCAATGTCGTCACCATCCATGAAATGGGCCAACGGCGGGACGGCTCCTATTATATCGTTCAAGAACTCTTAACCGGACCCGACTTACGGGGCGTACTCGATGAAAAAGGCAAACTGAGCGTAAAAGAATGCGCCGAAGTATTGCTCCCCATCGCCGGCGCCCTATCGGCCGCCCACCAAGCCGGCATCGTCCACCGCGACGTCAAACCCGACAACATCATGTTCACCCAAGACAACGCGGGCGACCTCATCCCCAAACTCGTCGACTTTGGCGTCGTCAAATCCCACGAAGTCACCGATCCCGCCATCCGCGTCGGCACCCCCGCCTATATGTCCCCCGAACAATTTGAATCCCCTGCCTATGTCGATGGTGCCGCCGATGTATGGGCGCTTGGCGTCGTTATCTTTGAATTGCTCTCGGGCGAACGCCCCTTCGATGAATCCAGCCTCAGACGCACCGAGGAAAGCGTCCGAAAAGGGCCTATTGTACGCCTCGATCAAAAAGTCGTGGGCATTCCCAAAGACGTAGCCGACTTGGTTGCCGCCGCCCTCGAACGCAACAAAGAAAAACGCATCCCCATCGACGGCCTCCGAAAACGGCTCCGGGCCCTCACCGGCCGGGGCATGACTTTGCTCGATATCCAGACCGTCGACTCCAAACCCCCCTCGATGCTCCCCCAATCGATGGCCGAAAGCTTCGTATTTGAAGGCTTGGGCGGCCTCCCCGACGACTTGACCCAATTACGCGGCCCTCCCCTTCCCGACCTCGATTGGATAGAAGGACTACCCCGGCCCAAAGGCGACATCGCCAAACACGTCTACGAAGCCGAACGCGCCCTCCGCCGCAACGCCTTGGATATCGCCATCAAGAGCGCGGCCGAAGCCATCGCCGCCGCCACCGCCCAACAACCCAACCCCGACGCCGCCACCCAACAAACCATCGCCCGGATGCGCCTCATCCAAGCCATCACCCATCGCTGGCTTGGCGAATACCTCTCCACCGAACGCTGCGCCCTCGAAGCCATGCGCACCTTTAAAAAAGGCAGCAAAGCCTGGTACACCGCCATTACCCAGCTCTCGGTGGCCAGCGCCAACATGGGCAAGACCGAACATCTGGCCGGCATCGTCAGCGACTTAAGCAGCCTTGAAACCCAAGCTCTCCCCAGCGCCCACCTCATTGCCGTCTGCGCCCTCGTCTCGGGCCTGGTCCGCACAGGAAAAGCCGACCAAGCCACCCAACTCTTCAACACCTCCCTTGTAAAAGCATCAAAATTCGCGCGGGCCGAAGCCTCGGTACGGGCATGGCTGGGCACCGCGCGGGCCGAACTGGCCCTGCACGAGGGAGATTTTATGCGTTACATGCGTTATGTAGCGCTATCGATAGACATGTTCCTAGAGGCCCAAGACATCCGGGCGGCATGTTTTCAGCGGGTAAGCCATGGCAACGCCTACATGCAGCTTGGGGGCTACGAAGGCGCCGAGACCGAACTGCGCGAAGCGCTTGCAATCGCAGAGCCGATGGGCCTAGGCATCGTGGCATCCTTACGCGCGAGCTTGGGCCTAGCCCTAGCGAGACAGCGTCAAGCCGATCAAGCCAAAGAGATGGAGCTATCGGCGCTCAAACTATGCACGCGGCAAGGCTACAAGCGGCTGGAATGCATGGTCCAGATTTATTTAGCGATTATTGAATCGCTGCGGGGAGACGTAGGGACAGCGATAGAACATGCCGAGATTGCGGTGGTGGGGTCTGGACGCTTTCCCGCGGTACAGGCGTATGCCTTGGCGATGCTGGCGAGTCTATTGCTCATCAAGAACCAAGGCGAAGCCTCCTTAATCCCCGCAAAACGGGCGATGGAGATCGTCGAAGGACTTGGGGGCGTGGAAGAGGGCGAAGCGCAGATCCGGGTGGTGTATGCGCATGCCCTCTATGAAAATGGCCGGCGCGAAGAAGCGCTCTTGAGAATAGGAGCGGCGCATGACCGGCTGATCACCCAAGCGGGAAAGATTAGCGATCCCCGATGGAAACAAAGCTTTTTAGAGCGCATACCCGAGCATGCGCGAACGGTACGCTTTGCGGCCAAGTGGACAGCCGAGCCGGCGGATGGAGAGACGGTTTCTTAAAAGCTCTTGACACAAACAAAAACATTAGGCAAAACCCCGCCCATGCCTCGCCTCTTCAACACATCAGGCCCCAACGACCCAGAGCGCCACTATACCCTCCCCGTCCTCCGGCGCCTCCCCGGCGTCCGCAAGCTCATTGACAACAGCCTCTACTTCGTCGTTCATGCTCCCCGCCAAGCCGGCAAAACCACCACCCTCCGCGCCCTCGCCCAAGAACTCACTGCCGAAGGGCAATATATTGCCCTCCTTTCTTCCGTCGAAACAGGCTCCGCCTATCTCAACGATCCGCCCACCGCCGAAGTTGCCATCATCAGCGCCCTGCAACGGCATGCCCGCAATGCCTTGCCCCCAGAACTTCGCCCCCCGGCCTTCCCTGATGCGCCCCCCGGCCGCCGTCTTGTCGAATCTTTGGCCACTTGGGCTGAAACGGCTTCCCGGCCGCTCGTTGTCTTTCTCGATGAAATCGATGTTCTCGAAGGCGATGTGCTGATCTCCGTTCTGCGTCAGTTGCGCGAGGGTTTTTCCGCGCGGCCCAAGCACTTTCCTTGGTCGCTTGCCATCATTGGCATGCGCAATGTGCGCGATTATAAAATCGCGCCGGGTGACCCAGATCGAAGCCGTTCGGGGAGTCCTTTTAATATTATCGCCGAATCCCTCACGCTTCGCAACTTTACCCGCGAAGAAGTCGGCGAGCTCTATGCCCAGCATACCGAGGAGACCGGGCAAGTCTTTTTGCCTGAGGCGGTGGATCGGGCCTTTGAACTCACCCAAGGGCAACCATGGCTGGTGAATGCGCTGGCCAGACAGGCGACCGAGGTGTTGGTACCGGATAGGGCGCGGGCGGTGGGGATCGAGGTCATCGAGCAGGCCAAGGAGATATTGGTGCGGCGCCGGGACACGCATTTGGACAGCTTGGCCGAACGGCTACGGGAGCCGAGGGTCAGGGCGATTATGGAGCCGATGCTGATGGGAGAGCATCGGGGGGATATCCCTGAAGATGATATTCTATTTATGATGGACCTAGGTTTGCTGCGTGCCGTAGAAACGCAGCGCTTGGAGGTGGCCAATCCTATTTATAGAGAGTTGATTATCCGGCAATTGTCCTTTGGTTTGCAGACGAATCTGCCCCCGATTCAGCCGACCTGGCTCACGCCTGAAGGAAAGCTGGACCGGGAAGCGCTGCTTCAGAGTTTTCTGGCCTTTTGGAGGCAGCACGGCGATCCGCTGATGAAAGCATCGCCCTACCACGAGGCTGCGCCTCATTTGGTGCTGATGGCCTTTTTGCATCGGGTGGTGAATGGTGGAAGCGTGGATAGGGAATATGCCACGGGGTCTGGGCGCATGGATATATGCGTTCGTTATGCGGGAGAGGTCTTGGGGATCGAGCTAAAGGTATGGAGGGATGGGCGTCCCGACCCGGAGGCCGAGGGATTAAAGCAGTTGGATAGCTATTTGGCGGGGATTGGCCAAGAGAGCGGATGGCTGTTTTTGTTTGATCGGCGGATGGGGGCGAAGCCGGTGGAAGAGAGGACGGAGAGTTATGAGGCCAGGGCGCCTTCGGGCAGGCGGGTGGTGGTGGTGAGGGCCTGAACCTCAGCCGCCCGGCGGCCATAGCCACAGGCATGAACCAGTTTCTCGGCGCGGCTTAGGAATTGGCGGGCGCCTTGAAGATCGGCGAGGGCGAGACAAAGCCGGGTCAAGCCCAACAGAGCATCGCATTCAAAGAGGCGCATGCCCGAGCGGGTGGCCAGCCTCAGGGCTTGTTGAAGGCAGCGATGGGCGGCTTCGAGATCGGGCTGGGCCAGATGCAGTTCGGCCAGGGCCAGAAAGCCTCGGGGGAGGTGGTCTTGCATGCCCGCCCGGTGGAGAGCCTCCAGGGCTTCTTTCAGCTTGGCTTGGGCTGGTTCCAGATCCGGCTGGGGATCGCGAAGGGCTTGATGCAACAGAGCCCGGCCCAGGGAGAGCTGATCGAGGGCGATATCGAGCAGCCAGCGCTATTCTTGGGCAATCCGAAGCGCATAGCGGGCGCGCAGGAGAACGGCTTCTGTTTGGCGCAGATCCAGCAGCAGATCGCAGTACTGAAAGCCTGCCAGCGAATAGAGAAAGGGCAGCTCCGGCCGGAATTCGTTCTGAAGAAGCTCGGCCTGCCCAAAGAGGGCCAGAGCCTCTTTCTCTTCCCCAGCCTGATGAAGGGCATTGGCGAGCGTGGTTTGATTGACGATTTGCATGAACATATCCTCGCTCCGATCCGCAAGCTCCACACTCTGCCTGGCCATCTTCAGGGCCTCGGCCATATTCCCCTGAAGCAGATACAGCTCGCTTAGATTGGAGGCGGCGATGGCTGCGTTTTCCCATGCCTGCTGAGCGATGCGCTTGTCCAATCCGCCTTGCATAGGCTCCGCGGCTTCCTCCAGCCTGCCCAGCGCCCTCAATGCAAAACCCGTGTTGTTAAGCACCAGAGCTTCGTCCGCTTCCGAAAGCCCAGGCCCAAGCCTTGTCCAAGGGCTTTGAAAAAAGGCGGCCCACATCCCAAGATCCTCGCCAAAGGCCCCCAGCTTATTCCAGTTAAAACGCTCCTCGCCCCGATATACCCGCTCCCACAGCACCTCATCGAGCGCCTCTTCTCCCCTCCCCGCCCTGCATCCATGCACCACCGCCGCATACAAGGGCGCCATCTCCACGGTATTCTCGGGCAAAGGCTTGGCTACTTTCTGCAAATGCTCAAAGAGCCTTCCATGCCCCGCCCTCCAGGCATCCGGCGCCTCTTCCCTTAATCTCTCTCCAAAATACTCCCTCACCAGCGGATACGCATCCAGCTCCCCCGTTTCCTTCACCTCCTCCACCAAGCGCGCCCGCTTTAGATTGGCCAATATCTGCTTCCATACCTTCTCCTCCAGCCCCACCAATTCCAGCGTCAGCCCCGCAATCCCAGGCTCTGCCCTTAGCGCATCCACACATCCCCGATCCGCCGGCCTATTGAAGAGACCCAAAAGCCTTAAGACCGTGACTTCCCTCGGCCCCAGCCAGTTTGCGTAGGCCCCCATCACCCGCTTGGCATAATCGCCCCCGCTGATATCCCCCTCCAGCGGCCCAATCGTATCCCGCCCGCGAATATCCCCCCCGCACACATCCGCCACATAGCTCCCCAATAGATTCAGCGCCAAGGCATGCCCCTTCACTTCCTCCGAGGCCCTTCTCAATTCCTCGTCTTCGCCCCTGGCCCCCAACGCCTTCAGCAAAGCCGCCCCATCCTCCGGCCTTAACTTGTCCAAATCCAGTCTATGCGCCTGCGCATCCTCATAAAAACCCAAATCCGCCACCCGATAGCGCGTTGAAATCACACACAGCCCCCGATCGCCCACAGCCAAATTGCTGAGCAGCACCTCCATCGCCGGGTCCCGAAGCTTTCCCCCTTCAGGTCCGGGCGGCTTCTGAAGCGGCTCCAAGCCATCCAGCACCAGCAAGGTCCGCCGCTTCTTCACCCATGCCGCAAGCAGCGCTCCCCGTTCCCAAGGCGAGGTGGGAATCTCGCCCGCATAACCCAAGCGGCGCAGCGCGGTCTCCACAAAGATATCGCTGGAGGCCGAATCGCTGGAGCCCTGGCTAAAGAACGACCAGCCCAAGACGCATTCTGCGCCCCGCCACTGATCCCTGGCCATTTGCTTTAGCCAAGCGGCGACCAAGGCCGATTTACCCGCGCCGCCCAGGGCCACCACGCTAAACACGCGCGTATTTTGGTTTTCCCAATGCTTATCGAGCAGCGCAAGCTCGGCATCGCGGCCAAAGAGACCTGGACCCGAGGGCTTGGGCAGCCGGCCGATATCCACAAGGCAGGGCGGATTTGGAGCGCCGTTTTCGTTGGTGTTGGCCGTCATGGGCGGTTCTGGGGCGGGACTCTAAGACGATTGGAGCGGCCGAGGCAAGTGGATTTGTGGGGTGGGCATTCCGCAATGGCGCAAGCGTCGGCGTTGTAGGCTCGGCGGATGTTCCGCACTGGCGCAAGCGTCGGCGTTGGAGCCTCGGCGGATGTTCCGCACTGGCACAAGCATCGGCGTTGGAGCCTCGGCGGGAGTTCCGCAAGGGCGTAAGCGTCGGCGTTGGAGGCTCGGCGGATGTTCCGCACTGGCGTAAGCGTCGGCGTTGGAGGCTCGCCGGATGTTCCGCAAGGGCGCAAGCGTCGGGGTTGGAGGCTCGGCGGACCTCCGTCTTTGGAGAAAGCACCGGCGTATGACATTCTGGGATGGATTTAGGCTTGCTGAGGCGTGGGGCTTCGGGGGAGCCCACTTGAGAGATTCAGCCAAGGCGACCGTCATGGTGATTTTTTCTTGAACCCCGCCCCTCTCCGATGTAATGGCCCTTCGAGACCATGAGCCCCACGCCCGCCGAAGCCCTGCTTCAATTTCTTCGCCTCTATGGCCATTCAGGACCTAAACCCATCCTGTGGGTGGGTGCGGGTGCGAGCGTGCCTTCGGGCTATCCCACCTTGGCCAAGCTCGAAGCCCTCCTCAAGGAACATCTGCCCCAAACCACGGCCACGGGTTTTGATTTAATCGATGAATTCCTCGCCGAACACAGCGAAGCCGCGCTGCTCAATCAATTGGAAACGCATCTGGGCGCGCCCAAGCCTTTTAACGATATTCATCGGGCCATGGCCAAGCTGGTTGGCGCCAATGTGCTCCGGGCCGTGTTTACAACCAACTATGATGAACTTATCGAAGATGCCCTGAAGGCTGCAAAGATTCATTATATCCCTCAAACCCTGGAGCAGAATTTTAGGCTTGCGGGCCGCTTGGAGATATGGGTGCTCAAGCTGCACGGAAGCCGCTCGGACTGGAAGCAGGCGATCTTAAGCGCGGCGAGCTATGCGGGCTTTGAAGCGGGTTTTCCCCTGCTGCGCGCTCAACTGGACTTAAACCTCAAACAGCATCCGCTTTTATTTGTGGGCTGCTCGATGCAGGACGAGAGGCTGCTCGGCTGGCTTCGCAACCAAACCGAGGCCGAGCGCAAGGCTTTGTTTGGGGGGCGGGTGGTGATTACCCAAAGGGATTGGGAGGCGCTCAACAAAAGGCATCAAAAGCTATATGAGTCGGCGAATATCAAGCCGATATTGCTCTCGGGCTACGATGAAATTCCCAAGGTCTTGATGGAGGCGGCGGAAGCGCTGAGCAAGCCGCTTGGGCAGGGAGCGGCGGAGCGGGCGGGCGAGGCGCTGGACGATATAGATGCCTACATACAGCGCTACCGGGCGGGGATGCAATCGAGCTTTGAGCGCTTTCAGACGGTGGGGACCAGACGAAGCGGAGCCAATCCGGTGGCCTTGGATCAGATGTATGTGCCCCTTCGGCTGGATAAGGATTTGAATTGGAATCGCTTGGATGCGGGAAGAGAGATCGGCGCGAAGGATTTATTGGAACCGGGTACGCGCTTGATACTCACGGGGATGGCGGGCGCTGGAAAAACGACCTGGATGAAATATACCTTTCGGAAGCTTCTCTGGACCGACAATGCCCTGCCCTTTTTTATTGAGCTGCGGGATGTGGCCAAGGTGCTTTCGGGCTTGGAGACCAAGGGTGAACAATTGACTTTGAGTCAGTATATGCGGCTCACCCTCTCGGGAACGCCTTTGGAACGAACGGCGGAGCAATTGGACAAGCTGCTCCGGAGTCCGAAGCTGAGACCGGTTTTATTGATCGATGGATGGGATGAATTGGGGGAGCTGGGGAACAAGCTGCGGGACGATTTGATGAGACTCTTGCAGGCTTTTCCCCGGATCAATGTGGCGGCGACCAGCCGGCCTTATGGGGAAAGCCGGCCTTCGCGGGTGGAAGAATTTAGAACGCTTCAGATTCAGCCTTTGTCGGATGAGGAGATAGGGCTCTTGGGGGAGCGTTTCTTCTCCTTGGTCCATGGGCAGGACAGCCAAGAGGTGCAGCGGGGGCTGAAGCAGTTTTGGGAAGCGCTTTCGGCTTCCCCCGAAGCGAAGAGCTTGGCGCGCACGCCTCTATTGCTGGTGATGATGCTGGGCCTAAGCCGGGACCAAACCTTGCCCGATCGCAGGCATGAGCTTTATCAGCGCTGTTTGGAGGATTTGCTGACGGCGCGGGTGGATGTGAAGGAGCGGGATGGAGCAAGGCTGCACGATGATCAATGGAGGCCCCAAAGCAAGGCGGAACGGTTGAGGGCGGCGGCGGAGCTGGCCTTTGGAATGCAAAACCGGGGGTATAAAGGGCTAGAGCGAAAGGCCATTGTCATTTCCAAGCTGGAAGCGGAAAGGCTCTTGCCCAAGACATGGGAACCCTGGGAGCGGCGGGGCTTTTTGGGGTGGCTGGTGGGCGCGGCGGGCGTGATGAATGACAGGACGGATGATTCGCTCGCCTTTGTGCATCTTTCGTTTCAGGAGTTTTTATGTGCATACGGGTGGATGTGCACGCTGGAGGGAGACGAGAAGAGGATTGCGTTGTGCCAGGATTATGCGGCGAACGAACATTGGTGGGAGACGCTTCGCCTATGGGCGGCGCTGGTGCAGGATAATGATCCAAAGAAAATGGCGCCTGTATTTGAAGAGATGCTCAAAGGTTCGGATGAACTATTTTGGCTTCTAGGAGCGATGCTGGCGGATGGCACAGGAGAAGAGAGGATCTTTGCGGCTTGGCTGGACAAGCTGAAGGAGAGGTTTCATCTCAGAGAGGGCTTTAAGGCCCAAGAGGCAGCCCAAGCCTGGCGCGTATGCAAGCAGGAAGCGAGGCGAAGAAAGATTCAAGAAGCCTGGCCAAGGCTTCAGAAGAGTTGGACCTTTATTCAATGCCTGGGGGCTCAGGATTGGGCGGAAAGGGCCGGGCTGAATGTAGGGGAGGACGATGCCTTCGAGACGCTTAGCCGGGAGGCGGGAAAAGGCCAAGGGATGGGGAGAGGCCGAGTGCTGTCAGGGTTTAATCCTTCATGGCCATGTGAACCCTTGGAGCCCGTGCTTCTGCGATTGTGGCCAACTCCCAGGCG
The DNA here is from genome assembly GCA_964537685.1 of uncultured Polyangiaceae bacterium. Taxonomy (GTDB): domain Bacteria; phylum Myxococcota_A; class Polyangia; order Polyangiales; family Polyangiaceae; genus CAZICM01. The sequence continues at coordinate 3,411 of CAZICM010000022.1, read as the reverse complement.
AGAGATCAGCACAAGGCTCACCTGTCTATTGATCGGAACGCAAGGAGCTTTTTCAGAACCCAATATCTCGTCCAGTCTATTGATTGCCCCACCTGTGGATGAAGCTTTGGCGCATGATTTGGCGCGTGATTTTGCGCGTTATTTTGCGCGTTATTTTGCGCGTGATTTTGCGCGTGATTTTGCGCGTGATTTTGCGCGTGATTTTGCGCGTTATTTTGCGCGTGATTTTGCGCGTTATTTTGTGCGTTATTTGGCGCGTGATTTGGCGCGTTATTTTGCGCGTGATTTTGCGCGTTATTTTGCGCGTTATTTGGCGCGTGATTTGGCGCGTGATTTTGCGCGTGATTTTGCGCGTGATTTGGCGCGTTATTTTGGATTGGACCCTACATCCCCTTGGATTCTGGATGCAATGCTCATCGATCTCGCCTCGTCCTGTTATCGTTTCACCACCCGCACCGCCCTCGCCCGCCTCGAACCCAAAGACCTCCTCTCCCCTCTTCATCACCTCTTCCATCAAGCTTGCCGCTTGTCCCTCAAACCCAGCTCCGACCCCGCCCCCTTCGAGCAAGCCCTCGCCGATTACCAAGGCACCCCCAACCCCGAACCCCTCTGGCCCGCCCTGGCCCGCTGGATTACCCGCCGGGCTCTTCCGGGCGACCGAGAACTCCTCCTCTCCCTCGCCCAGCATCCCGAGCTCCGCCAGCAGGACAGCGCCCTCTACGATGGCCTCAAATACTATGTCCGAGGGGATATTGTCCTCCCCGATAACCGCGAACAGACCTTGGATTTCTACTGCGACAAACTCAATGTCCCCCGCCTTCCCCTGCTTGAACCCATGCCGCCCGAGATTGAACTGGACTAAAGCCTTTCGAAAACGCTTCCACAAAACCCCTTGACATCCCCCACAACATCGAGCACAAGCCCGCCCATGCCTCGCTTCTTCAACACCGCAGGACCCAACGATCCCGAGCGCCACTATACCCTCCCCGTCCTCCGGCGCCTCCCCGGCGTCCGCAAGCTCATTGACAACAGCCTCTACTTCGTCGTCCATGCCCCGCGCCAAGTCGGCAAAACCACCACCCTCCGCGCCCTCGCCCAAGAGCTCACCGCGGAAGGGCAATATGCCGCCGTGCTCGTCTCCGCCGAAAGCGGTGCCGCCTTCCTTCATCACCCGGACCACGCCGAATGGGCAATGCTCGATAACTGGCGCGAAACGGCCCGGTTTAGCCTTCCCCCATCCTGCCAGCCGCCCCCTTGGCCCGATGTCCGTCCAGGTGCCCGCATCCGTACCTCCCTCGCCGCCTGGTGCGAAGCTTGTCCGCGCCCTTTGGCGCTTTTTCTCGATGAAATCGATGCTCTCGAAGGCGATCTGCTGATCTCCGTTCTGCGTCAGTTGCGCGAGGGTTTTTCCGCGCGGCCCAAGCACTTTCCTTGGTCGCTTGCCATCATTGGCATGCGCAATGTGCGCGATTATAAAATCGCATCGGGCGGCACCCATCGCACCCATTCGGCGAGTCCTTTTAATATTGCCGCGGAGGCCCTGACGCTTCGCAATTTTAGCCGCGAGGAAGTCGGCGAGCTCTATGCTCAGCATACCGGGGAGACGGGTCAGGTCTTTTTGCCCGAGGCGGTGGATCGGGCCTTTGATCTTACCCAGGGACAGCCATGGCTGGTGAATGCGCTGGCCAGGCAGGCGACCGAGGTGTTGGTGCCGGATTGGGCGCGGGCGGTGGGGGCCGAGGTCATCGATCAGGCCAAGGAGATATTGGTGCGGCGCCGGGATACGCATATGGACAGCTTGGCCGAACGGCTGCGGGAGCCGAGGGTCAGGGCGATTATGGAGCCGATGCTGATAGGAGATACATTAGGAAATATCCCCTTGGATGATCGGGATTTTGCCTTGGATTTGGGTTTGCTCAGGCGCGGGGTTTCGGGTGATCTTGAGGTGGCGAATCCCATTTATCGGGAGATGATTGTCAGATATTTGGCAAGTGATGCCGCCGATGCCATGCCATCGTTGAAGCCGACGTGGCTCACGCCTGAAGGAAAGCTGGATCGGGAAGCGCTGCTTCAGAGTTTTCTGGCCTTTTGGAGGCAGCACGGCGATCCGCTGATGAAAGCATCGCCCTACCACGAGGCTGCGCCTCATTTGGTGCTGATGGCCTTTTTGCATCGGGTGGTGAATGGTGGAAGCGTGGATAGGGAATATGCCACGGGGTCTGGGCGCATGGATATATGCGTTCGTTATGCGGGAGAGGTCTTGGGGATCGAGCTAAAGGTATGGAGGGATGGGCGTCCCGACCCGGAGGCCGAGGGATTAAAGCAGTTGGATAGCTATTTGGCGGGGATTGGCCAAGAGAGCGGATGGCTGTTTTTGTTTGATCGGCGGATGGGGGCGAAGCCGGTGGAAGAGAGGACGGAGAGTTATGAGGCCAGGGCGCCTTCGGGCAGGCGGGTGGTGGTGGTGAGGGCCTGAACCTCAGCCGCCCGGCGGCCATAGCCACAGGCATGAACCAGTTTCTCGGCGCGGCTTAGGAATTGGCGGGCGCCTTGAAGATCGGCGAGGGCGAGACAAAGCCGGGTCAAGCCCAACAGAGCATCGCATTCAAAGAGGCGCATGCCCGAGCGGGTGGCCAGCCTCAGGGCTTGTTGAAGGCAGCGATGGGCGGCTTCGAGATCGGGCTGGGCCAGATGCAGTTCGGCCAGGGCCAGAAAGCCTCGGGGGAGGTGGTCTTGCATGCCCGCCCGGTGGAGAGCCTCCAGGGCTTCTTTCAGCTTGGCTTGGGCTGGTTCCAGATCCGGCTGGGGATCGCGAAGGGCTTGATGCAACAGAGCCCGGCCCAGGGAGAGCTGATCGAGGGCGATATCGAGCAGCCAGCGATTGCGCTGGGCAATCGGAAGCGCATAGCGGGCGCGCAGGAGAACGGCTTCTATTTGACCTAAATCCAGCAGCAGATCGCAGTACTGAAAGCCTTGCAGCGAATAGAGAAAGGGCTCGTCCGGTTGGAATTCCTTCTGAAGAAGCTCCGCCTGCTCAAAGAGGGCCAGGGCCTCTTTCTCTTCCCCAGCCTGATGAAGGGCATTGGCGAGCGCGGTTCGATTGATCATTTGCATGGGCATATCCTCGCTCCGCTCCGCAAGCTCCACGCTCTGTCTGGCCGTCTCCAGGGCCTTGGCCACATTCCCCTGAACCAGATATAACTGGCTCAGATTGTTGGCGGCGCGGGCTGCGTTTTTCCAGTTCTGCCACCCGCTCCCACAGCACCTCATCGAGCGCCTCTTCTCCCCTCCCCGCCCTGCACCCATGCACCACCGCCGCATACAACGGCGCCATCTCCACGGTATTCTCGGGCAAGGGCTTGGCTACTTTCTGCAAATGCTCAAAGAGCCTTCCATGCCCCGCCCTCCAGG
>CAZICM010000021.1:65016-145369 GCA_964537685.1 uncultured Polyangiaceae bacterium | reverse complement strand
AAGCATAGCTTGTCATACCGGCCAGCGCGTCGGTGCTTTTGAGGGGTCGGCCCAGGGCGTCATTTCTTAGGCTCAGGCATACAAGAGCGCCCAGGAAAACCCTCCCGGGGACTGCATACAAAATGCGCCTCGCACTCGCTGTCGTTCAAGCATGAGCGGCAGCGCTTTTCGATACAATGATAGGATCCGCATTCGCTCGCATCACTTGGAGCCCCCCGGTGCACCCCCGGCGGAAGCGGCGGCAGCAATACGGGCTCGGGCGGGTCGGGCTCACAGGGAGTGCGCCCAAAAAGGCCCTTCCCGGGAATGGCGCAGACCGTGCGATCACAAAAGCCAGGCGCACATTCGTCATCCTTGGTGCAAAGCCGGGGCGGAACCATGGAGGCATCCTCGCTTCCTCCATCCCCGGCATCATGGGGTTCGGGCACCGCCCAGCCAAGGCTTTCTTGAAATCGGCGCGGTTCAACGGGAATCGGCTTCGGTTGCACCTGCGCTGATTCGGCAGGCTCCAACGGGTTTGAAATCCTATCCTGATCCGCGCTGCAAGCCCAAAGGCTTCCTGTCCACAAAGCACTCAAGCCAAGCATCGCATATCCTAAACGCATCAATCGCACCCCGGCGCATCACCGCCCGGTCCTCCATGGTAGAAATGAACCCCATTCACAGCATCGGTGAACAGCACCGAGGCGGTTATGGCCTTCCACGGCGTGATATGCTGAACTTCCCGGCCCAGCGCATCATTTCTTAGGCTCAGGCATACAAGAGCGCCCAGGAAAACCCTCCCGGGGACTGCATACAAAATGCGCCTCGCACTCGCTGTCGTTCAAGCATGAGCGGCAGCGCTTTTCGATACAATGATAGGATCCGCATTCGCTCGCATCACTTGGAGCCCCCCGGTGCACCCCCGGCGGAAGCGGCGGCAGCAATACGGGCTCGGGCGGGTCGGGCTCACAGGGAGTGCGCCCAAAAAGGCCCTTCCCGGGAATGGCGCAGACCGTGCGATCACAAAAGCCAGGCGCACATTCGTCATCCTTGGTGCAAAGCCGGGGCGGAACCATGGAGGCATCCTCGCTTCCTCCATCCCCGGCATCATGGGGTTCGGGCACCGCCCAGCCAAGGCTTTCTTGAAATCGGCGCGGTTCAACGGGAATCGGCTTCGGTTGCACCTGCGCTGATTCGGCAGGCTCCAACGGGTTTGAAATCCTATCCTGATCCGCGCTGCAAGCCCAAAGGCTTCCTGTCCACAAAGCACTCAAGCCAAGCATCGCATATCCTAAACGCATCAATCGCACCCCGGCGCATCACCGCCCGGTCCTCCGTAGTAGAAATGAACTCCATTCACAGCATCGGTGAACAGCACCGAGGCTGTATAGCATTTTGCATCTTTAGGCCCCATGGAGCCGAAGGTTTGCGGTGCCATGGGTGTTATAGTAGTGGGCTCATAATAGGTCATTTTCGAGATATGGCCTGCATATCCGTCCCCCTTGTCCGCGAACTCTCCGCTGCCCATATCTGTATGCGTCCAATCCGCTGGTGTCGTATCGAGCACTTCACCGTAGTAGGAGATCTCACATGCGCCGGTGCCAATGAGATCGAAGAGGTCAAAGGGATAATAGCCTAGCCAATTACCATTATGGGCAAGCCACCAGCCACCGAAAAAGTAAAGAATCTTAAGAACGGACCTATGTTGTGCTCCACCCGGCGTAGAAACGGGTTCCAAGACCGTTCCGGGAGCATAGGGAGCGCCTGCAAGGGGAACAAATCCCAAGCGACGCCCATGCCATCCTCCAATACCATCACCATATTTTACGCCTTGCGAGAAGAACTCAACCTGAACCCTGAGTTGGTCATTACCAAAATTCTTTCTGTCCTGTGAGGCGACAATACCAACCAGTTCCAGCGTTGTTGTCTTATCTGGACCATCACATGAAACGGCGAGTTCTGTGAGACTAAAACTGTTTTGTTCTACAGCCCCAGCATAATGACTGATTTGAGCGCCTCCTCCCCAATTATCCACCACCGTGGTCCAACCTGCATACAACCGGTTTGCTCCATCCGTTCGACCGCCCTCCTCCCGAACCAAAAACTCTTCAAAAGAAGCCGCATCCGTTTGTCCCATGATATAATCCTCAAAGCTCGGCCTCACCATGGGGATAGCGCCCGCCGGAACGGTAGCGGGGAGCTCCCGAAGCTCAGGATGCGCATCCATTTCCGCCTTTTGTAGCTCAACTCCGGGGGGCAACTCCAATTCAACATCGGAAATCGGCGGCGGCGCTTCAACTTGCGAGCCTTCCACGCTCGCTGGGTCGACCCAATCGATAATATCCCCGCTGTAGTTCTGGGTGGTGTATGCGATTGCATAGCCTTTGTAGTGCTCCACAAGAAAGGCTTGAACTTCATCATAGCGCCGCAACTGCTCTTCGGTGTAATTTGGCAAAGGTACCCGCCATTCAACGGGTTCGGGCATTCGAAGGCCCGGACGGGGTTCTGGGGTGCAAGCCAGCCACCCTGGACCAACGAATGCCAACAGCATAACAAAAGCAGGTCTCATGTTGCTTGTCCTCCTACTATGCTAAATGGCCGGCAAAACGATTTTTGATCACAAACGTCGTCATTTTGTGAAAATAATTTCCACAATCGCAGGACGTGCGGGTCCAAGCCTCGTTCTTTGCTGTAGAAGGTGTGCTGGTATCCCGTACTTCCGAGATCGGGCTGCGACAACAACAAAAATTCATGGTTCTGGGCACCGTAGACATCAATTTGAGGCGCGGCGAAATAAGGAGGCGAGCCTTGCGGGCCTTGGTTTTTGGCGATCTTCCATTCGGTGATAGGCTGGGAAGGCGTGCTTAACGAACGCTTCGATTTGCTTCGAGCGAAGGCTCGCGTTCAAAGCCTGTATAGCGGATCTGGTGGATTGCATATTCGGCGGTATATCCATCGGCCTCGCGGAAGCAGTAATCAAAATATATGGCATTTACCCGACGATCATAGCTTTTATTTGCAAGGAAAGCCCTGGGGATATTTCCTTTGGCCATGGGTCTGGCCTTGTCGCCCCGGCCATATTCGGTGATCAAGCCCGAAGCATCAAAGGCTTCAAAATAAAGGGCATTGTTGGGGCTTTTGGATAAAGCGTCCTTGGGAAAGTGGCCGATGATTTTAATATTTCGATCGGGAAAGGTCCGGTATTCAATGAGGCCGGGGCTCTCTCCAATGGGAATTAGGCGCAAACCATCGAGACAAAGCGGATCTTCGCTGTCAAAGCGCAGGTCTCGAAGATCTGAATCGTGGGCGAGGTTTTGGGGGCAGCGGGTGATCGATGAAAGACCAGCCAGGGAAAAACCTGCACCGAGCACGCCTTGACCCGAAGCGCTGTTGTAGACGATCGAAAGCTTGGGCTCCATGCCCGCACGCCCAGGAACAACGGCGAGAGGAAGAACATAATTTGCTTCGCCGCTCGGTGTAAGAGAAAAAGAAGCGGCCATGGCACCTGGAACGAGAACAGAGGGCGGGAGATCGCTTGAAGAAGGCGCGGGCGTTTTCGCTTGACAGGGAAGAATGTTTCGGGCAGGCGCGGGCGGGAGTTCCTCGCTGCATCCTGTTGTACCCAATAGACTCAGCAGCAGGCAACACGAGAAAAAAAGGATCTGAATTCGTTTTTGCTTTTCCATCCAACGAGGCTATCGGCATCCTGTGCGCACCCTCAAATAAAAAATCGGTCTTATCCCTCGTCTCCCCTGCACAAAGGGTGCAGAACTCTTCTACGCCTTCTGTGCTGCAGCACAGCGTGCATAAACGACGCTTGTACCCGTTGTGCGGCGTTGCAGAGCGTACAGGAAGCCCTGTGCACCGATTGTGCGGCGTTGCAGAGCGTACAGGAAGCCCTGTGTACCCGTTGTGCTGCAGCACAGCGTGCATGGAAGACGCCTGCACCTGTTGTGCTGCAGCACAGCGTGCATAGAAGATGCCTGCACCCTTTGTGCAGCGCCGAAAACCCAAAAAACGCCGATTTCGCCTACTGTCCAATCAGCCCAGGCCAGGGATATGGCCCGTTGATATACCTGTCCCACGCGCTCCTCTGTCCAGGCGCTGCCTTCTGAAGTGTGCGGATTTGTGTCTCCACCCGCTCTTGTCTCATGTCCAGCCACCCAAACGTGTCCATCTGAACATAGGCATATTGCTTTCTCAGCTCCACAAGCGCCGCCTCTTCCTTCGGGTGCAATCCATAGCGCGGAAATACCAAGAACGCCTTCGCCCGCTCCTCCGGCTTTAATGTGTAAGCCTGCGTCAGTACAAATCCCCGCACTTGATCCCGATCCATGTAAAATGCAAGCTCCATGCGGTCTATCGGAAAGAGCCGGTGGATGTAAAGCTTGTCTTCGGGTTTCGATGCCGCTTGAAGCGCTTTCGCAAAGGTGCTCCGTTCGATATAGGGATTAAATGTTTTCCAGTCGGGAATGCCTTGGTGCGCACGGCTTTCGATGAGTCCAGTCCATGAATAGGGAAGGGTAAGTCCGGTGATGAGTAGGCAGGCCGGTGCGTAGATACGTTCGGGGCGCGATTTCGCTATCCATCGCTTGAGCGCGTCCGCGATTTGTAGGCTGATGTCGATCGCCGCCCATGCGGCCGGAATGGCGCCGTACATCATGCGGTAGCCATGTGTCATTACGCCGTCTTTGAACCAATACACATAAAACGCCAGACCAGCGATAAAACCAAATCCTATCAGATCCATGGGCTTGGTTTTTCTGCGCAGGAGCTTGATGATAAACCATACAAGCCAGGCCGATGTCGTTCCTATCAGCGGCATTCCAAAATAAGACTGGGCATAAATATAGATACGCTTGTAATATATGGCCGCATCCATCGGAATCGTCCGGGCGCCATACTGGGCTTTCATTTCGGCCCAATGCCCGGTCTTCAAGACCATCAAAAAATGAAGGGCCAAGGGCAAGAGCAAGGCCAGGCCATAGAGAGGAATAAAGCCAATGCGCTTGCCCCTCTTCCGGTAGGCATGATAAAGAAGATGCAAGCCGGCAGGGACGGCTACAAGGTAGGGAAACCAATCAAAGCCGCAGGAAATGGCCAGGGCCACAAGGGCATACAGGGCGTGTTTTGGCCTTTCTGTTTCTATAAACTGAAGATAATAATAAAAGAAAATGAGCAGGCAGGCCATGCCGGGGAAGCCCGGATCGATATGCTGGTTGTACCATAAATGAATGGGTACAAGCACAAAGAGCAAAGAGCCTAGAGCCGCGGGCCAGGGGCCTTCAAACTTCCAGAGCAATGCGCAAAACGCGCCCGACATGACAAATGCCGCGAACAGCGCGGCTAGGCGCACGGTAAATTCATGCTCGCCAAAGATTAAAAAACCAAGCGTGACCAAATGATGTGTGAGCACAGGATGATGCAAATACAGCGATGCGTCGCCTGGATAGCTATGCCCAGGCATGTTCACGGGCAAAAAGGTGCCATTGTGCAAGGTATGCTTGGCCCGGGTCGCGTATTCGCCGCCGTGATAGCCTAAATGTCCAAAGACAAATGGAGCATCGATGCCATAGAGGCCGGCGCCCAGGAAAACAATAAACGCAAGCGCAATAATAAGGCAGGGATATTTATGTTTGCGGATCTGTTCTCGAAGGGCGGCCAAGGTGAGCATGAACGTTAGCGCCGCGCACTCTGTCAAAAAGGCCGCCGCGGGTCAACTTAATTTCCGCACAGCGCGGGATTGGGCGCGGGCGGGGCCGGGAAGGCATCCGCCGCTTCTTTGGCAAATTGACATTGTTTGTCTTCGGCTTTGCAGCCCGCTTGGCTGATGCAATTGCCGTTGGCGTCGGTTCCCTGGCATAAACATGCCATGTCGCCTTCAGGGCATATCTCGAGCAGCTCCATCATCCCATCGTCTTCATGGTTGAGCTTGTGGCAGTGCATCACATGCTGGCCCGTGAATTTTCGGAACTCCATCAGCACTTGCCGGGGTTTGTCTTCGATTTGAACCCAGAAGGTGTCTCGCCAATGAGCAAAATTCGGCTCTTTGTTGCTATCGTTGGGGCATACCACAAATGGGTTGATATGAATATGAAAGGGGTGTCCATCGAAGGCCCGGATCTCCCATTTCTCGGTGGCGCCTGCTTCCATTACCCTGTCGCTCCGGTATCCCCAGGCGCGCCGGTCTTCGAAATGACGGCAACTGATATTGGGCGCGGGGCATTTGCATACCGGCGCGTTCGGGTCGATTTCATAGACATAATCTTTGGGATCGCAGGACATCAGGGTTCCCGAGCCGGGGAGCATGGTGGGAGGCTCTCCTGGCGTGGGCACCAGCATCACGACTTTTTGATGAATCTTTTGGATGGATTCACAGCTCGCTTGAACCATTTGGCCATCGACTTTGCCCATCCAGGTGATAGGTGGCGCCACGGCAGTGATATCGGCTTCCGCCGGCATTTCGGTCGAGCTGGCCTCGCCGTTGGCCGGATCGACGTCGATGATCATCATGACCGAGCCCAAGATGTCGTTGGGCCTTCTTGCAACCATGCATAAGACTTGCTTTTCGGCGGGCATTTTCATGAGCGCGTCGATTCGATAGCCAGGCGATACCCACATGGTGTCGGTTGTATAAAACTGGGGCAAGGTAATGCCATCCCTTGCGATTTGAGTGATTTCCAAGGGTTCGAGGTCGAAGGCATTGCACTGATCGTCTTTGGCTTTATGGACTTTGATGCCCATTTCGTCGGGTGTGCCGGCGTAAATCATTCTCCAGCGCTCGACTTGATTGGGTGATGTTTTCATTCGGGGCTTGAGTTTGCCGTTGATGAGTGTGGGGCGGAGTTCATTCATGGTTGAGAAGTCGTTGACGGATAGGGTTTGTTCGCTACAGCTTTCCCCATCCTTTAGGGGTACGGAGTAATCGGAATCCAAAGGAGGCTGATTCATCACGATGACGCGCTCTTTTGCGTTTTTGACGCTGGGAATTTGATCGAGGGGGCCTTCGATAATCAGCGCTCCGGCCGCTCCGTTGACGACCTGGATGGCGGTGCTTCCATGGATATGGGGATGATACCAGTCGGTGCCTTCATGGTGGGGGCCGTCTTCATCTAAATCCCAGCGGTATTGGGCGCTGTCGCCTGGGGGGACTTCATGCAGCACGTTGTCGCCATGATAGGTAGAGAGGGGGCCGCAGCCATTGCCTGTGCAGGGGTCGCTGGCATCGGCGGTGGCGTAATTGGGCTGGACATGAGCGCCGTGGGCATGGAGATTGGTAAGGTTAAAATCGTGGCAGGTGGTACGGGCGACGAATTCTAGGCCGCCGATCATCCGGTAATCGCTTTGGGTGAAGTCGTTGAAGAGTTGGACATGGACTTTTCGGTCATTGCCGGCGGGGACGCGGATGGTGGGGCCTGGGATGGCGCCGTTATAGGTGCGGAGGCAGAAGCGTTTGCCGTCGATTTGGACTTCGGCGGGTTTAAAGTGGAGTTCATAGAAGCCTTTGTCATTGGGGGCGAGTTCGGGGGGATTTTCAAAGAGGACGGGTTGAGCGGGGGGTACGGGTGTATTGGGAGGGTTATTATCGCCGCAGCCTTGAGCGGAGGCGGCGAGCAAGGCAAGCAGTGCCAGGCATTTAGCGAGATGCCCTGAATAGGGAGAGCGCGGGGACGTGGCCGATGGAGAAAAAAGCATGGATTCACCTCGAAGAGCGTGGTTCCAGCGGGATGCGGGAACCTGAGGTATGCATTATGGAGAGGATTTGGGGGGAAGGATGGCCAAAGATGGTCAGGGGGTGCAAAGAATTTGGGCATCGGAAACCGGACGTACTCAAGGAAAACGTGTTTCCTGCCATCCTTGTTTTTCATGAAGATGGATTATTAGGGAGGCGATGATGATTTGGGCTGGGGATGAGTCACGCACCGGAAATTTAGATATGATGCGCGGTATGTAATTGGAAATTGATTATGTGAATGCTCCCGCTGTATGGGGTCGTCATGCAAATAATATCGATATGCATTAGTGTCGTTTACTTTTTGAGATGTCCATTCTGATTGCTTTGTCGCCGAAATGGCTTTGACTTGGAAGGCGGCATTATAGTGAGCTTGGGTGGGCAGCTCATATGCAGGATCGAGAGAGCGACAAATAGAAGATGCTTCACCGTAGGTTAAGCAATTGAGTGGTCTATTTGGTTTGTCGGTCGATTTCTGAAAAAAATTGCAGGACGTAATAGCTTCATAATTACCATAGTCAGTAAAAACCCCTATATTTTCGCTCAATTTTATCATAGCTTTCACGCTATCATTTTTGAGAACATCAATCGGAACCGCGTCTTTATGAATGCAAAATTTTCGGATGGATATGTCATCAATGACGCCAGCACGCCGGAATAGAGATACTTCTATCATTGGATAGGGCTCGTTCGGGCAGACATGTTCTATGGGGGTTAAAGGTGAAGAAGCATGTGGCGAGCCCACGCTTGATGCCACTGGAGAAAGGGATGGAGCCGATGCGATCCCAATCGAAACCCCAGGGTTTTTGGGTGTTGGAGGCATGGAAGAAGCACTCAATACACCCGCATTTGATGCTAATGGAGCAACGGATGACGCAGATATCGTTCCAAGAGGCTCGACTTCGATATAGGGGCTCGCGGTAGATACCTTGATGATGCCCGTGAAATGTCCGAGCGCTGTCCCGCCAGCGATTATGAGGATACCCACCATTCCAATTATCCAAGGGCCCCGAGAGCTGGAACGCTTCTGCGCTCCGGCGTTCCGAGCCGACGAATTAAGATCTTGAAGATATAGGCTCGGACTTTTATTTTGTGGGTCCGCTTTGGACTTGTCCGTATTCAACTCCTGGTCAGAAGAAATATCCGCTTCTGGAGTCGTCCAAGGTACGGTCTGTGCAGGAAATTGTCCATTGTCCAGTGCGGAATTGGCCCGGACCTCTTCAAGGTCAGATGGGTTGGCAGGGGTAGTCTTTATTGAGGTCTGGTGCTCATCGCTTGCCACCTGGCCCATTGCTGTCTTAAGCGCTTGCCAAAAGTCACCAATCGATTTGTATCTATCCTTGGTGGAAAGGGCCAGAGCTTTGGCAAATACCTTCTCTACCTCATCCGAGACATTCGCGCCGCGATTGCGAGGTGTGGGTCGATCATCAGCGCTTTCCGTCGCATGCATGAGCTCCGATCTGTTATGTCCTCGCAATGCTCGCTGGTTCGTAAGCATTTCCACAAGCAAAAGCGCCATGGAATAGACATCCGTCCAAGAGCCGGTGTGGCCATAACGCGCTGAATTGTACTGCTCCGGCGCCGCGTACTCAGCGGTAAACCCGGCGAATCCAATGGCTGTGGGCGCGGATGTAGCCATGGGTATCATTGTTTTTGAGGTGTTGAAATCGATGAGCCTCAACCCTGAAGCCGTGACAAAAATATTGCTTGGCTTAATGTCTCGGTGAACAATGTTCATTTCATGGGCGTGTTGCAACCCGGTTGCGATACGCTCCAATCGGCTCACGATTGTCGTGAGGGATGTGGGGACGGCTGGCATTCTCCGCTGGGCTTCCAGCTCCGAAGCAAGCGTACGCCCATCCAGCCATTCGAGAACAACATAGGGCACCCGAGAAGCCAAGACGCCTGTATCCAGCACACGGACAAATACTGGGTCCTGCTTCGATAGATTATGCAGGTACTGTGCTTCCAATCGAATCGCCTCAAAATATTGTTCTTTTTGCTCGCTATCTATGTTTGGGGGGCAAAGACAGATCTTGATGGCGACCGTTTCACGAAAGACAATCTGTCTCGCTTTATATACAACGCTGAATCCTCCAAACGTCACAATCGCGCTGATCTCGTAACGGTCATCGAGCAGCGTCCCGACTAGATGGTATGGGTCATGTTCAGAGGTGGTATTCAATCCGTACTCCATAGCACTATGGCGACTTCGAGCTCAGCAAGCACGTCATACAGGCATCAGGAAAATCTTTTTTACACTGATCCCCGTTTACGGTCCACTTTTTTCATTGCGGCCCTTCACGTCCCATAAAACCCACATAAGAGGATGTGCGATAGAGCTGCTGTGGTGTTCGTATCTTTGGTCGGGCTCATTCAACATAGAATCTATTCCACTCCCGACCCCCTGGCTCCGATTCCCTCACAATACCCTGTAAGATATCCTTCAAGGAAATTACGAGGCTCGTCATGGACCTAGAAGAATTGCGCTCCTTTCTGACCGTGGTTGAAAAAGGCTCGTTTTTATCGGCCGCCGATTCGCTGGGCATGTCCCGGAGCACCCTGAGAAGACGGGTCGGTGCGCTCGAAGCAAGGGCAGGGGTGTCTCTGTTGGAAAGCACTCAGCAGGGGGTGGTGTTGACGAGCGCGGGCGAAGTGCTGGCCAAGCGCGGGCGGCTGATGGTGCAGGAAGCCAGTGCGCTTCTGGCCTCCATTCGCGAGGTGGGGCATGAACCCGAGGGTACCTTGAAAGCGGTGATTCCCGTGGGGCTGCCTCCTCATATGCTAACGGCTGTTTTTGCCGCGCTGCGTTCGGCCTATCCCAAGCTGAAGGTCCATTGCCGCTTTAGCAACGATCCTTTGGCGGAGTTGTTGGTCGATGTGGATATGGTGATTCATTTTTCAGACCGGCCTCCCGATGGCCCCTGGCAGTCCTATGAGATTCTTAAGATTCGGGAATGGCTGGTGGCGAGTCCAGCTTATTTAGCGAGGAAAGGCGAGCCAAAAACCATCGAAGAGCTCTTGACACACGAGCTGTTTTCATGGCAGGCGCCGGGTTTTGATGCGAGGGTGTGGAGGACTTTGGCGGGGACGAGTTTTGAGGTGGGGCCCGCGCTGATTGCCACGGATATTCATTGGATTCGTCAGTGTTGTTTGGCAGGGCTGGGCATAGGTTTGGTTCCCGATGCTTTGCTGTTGGTGCCCGATGTGCCTTCGGATGCGCTGGTGCCTGTGTTGCCCGATATTGTGGGGGCGTATCATCGGCTTAGGTTAACGGTACCCGAGGCGTTGTCGGAGATTCCGAAGATAAGGATGGTGGTGTCGCGCATACGGGGATTTGTTAATCAACTTTAAGCTTGCATTTGGGTGTGGATTGGTGTTGAGACCGAGCAGGCAGAGCGTGCGGGTGTGGGCAGATGCACGCATGGAATGCGCTGTCAAGAGGAGAACGAGCGATGGCATTAAAAATTCTGGGTGCGGGATTTGGCCGCACGGGCACAACCTCTCTTAAGATTGCACTGGAAAGGCTGGGGTTTGGGCCCTGCTATCATATGTCGGAGGTGTTGGCTCATCCTGGTGACGCCGAAAAGTGGGAGGCGGCGCTGGATGCTCCGCAGGTGGATTGGGAAGATGTGCTTTCGGGTTATGTATCGGCTGTGGATTGGCCGTCGACGTATTTTTGGAAGGAGCTTGCGGATATCTATCCGGATTCAAAGATTATTTTAACAGAGCGTTCGCCTGAAAGCTGGTATGAGAGCTGTATGTCGACGATATTTTTGGCGGTGACGTCGGAGGGGAGCGAGGGGGTGCGTTCGGCGCAGCAGCGGATGGCGCGGAAGATGGTGATTGAAAGGACGTTGCAAGGGAGGTGGCAGGATAAAGAATATGCGATGGATGTATTTAAGAAGCATAATGAAGAGGTGAAGAGGCTGGTTCCGCCGGGGCGTTTATTGACCTATGATGTGAAGGATGGATGGGCGCCTTTGTGCGGGTTTTTGGGGGTGGCCGTTCCGGATTTTGATTTTCCGAAGGTGAATACGAAGGATGAGTTTAGGGCTAGGCTGAATTTAGGCAGATGATAAGCTTTAATGCGATATTTTTATTATTATTTTATTATTTATTATACATCCCAAAGCTTAAGCCCCTGAAGGAATTGCACAACGGCCGGGAATTGATCGTGCGATGAAATAAAATGAGGTGTTTCCTCGCCTTTGCTGGCTGATTTTGAAGGGGGCGATTCGATTTCCTCGGGCGGGGTTGGGCCATGAATCAGCGTGCCCGCCAGGGTAGGACACTCATCTGTTAATGCCCGCAGAGCTACGTAGTCGTTATCGTCGAGCTCTCGCTCCAGCAGTTTTATTCGGGAAATAGGCTTTCCTTGAAGCAGCCGCAGCGCGGTTTGGATAGCGGGTTCTGAAATGCTTTGATGAAGTTTGCGCCATCCTATGCGAAAGATCATATCGGCGGGCATTTTTTGAAGTACGGCGAGGGCGCGTTTGGGAAGTTCGGCTTTTTGCTGGGTGCGGGGCTGTTGGGATAGCGCTGTTTCCAGGCCGATATTGCATGTGGAGATGGCGGCGTGGAGGGCTTCCACCGGACGTAGCCGGCGATGTTGCAAGGAGATGCCGGCGACCAGCACATTGGCCAAATACGCGAGTTCTTCGTGGCGCTGGGCAAATAAGTCGGCGTCGCTTTCCCCCATGGCATGCATGGTTTGGATAAAGAGAAGGGCGAGGGGCTGGCTGGGTTCTTGGGCTTCTTGGGGCTGGCCGGTGTCGGGCGCGGCGTTCAGCAGGAGGGGGTTCTTGGATTCTTCAATGATTCCGGCTTCTTTGAGGAGGGGCAGCAGCGTATTGGCTTCTGGGTTTTGAGTGGATGCCGCGGGTGCGGTGGTTTTGGGCGAGGGCTCTTCCCTGGATAGATTGCGAAAATAGGCTTTGGTGGCCGCGTCCCGTTCAGACGGTTTGGCGTCGCTTCTGGCCGATTTTAAGAAAGATGCGGCTGCCTGGGGAGATACATAGCCCATTTCGGCGCGGCGATCTTCGCGATCGGCCGCAACATCGGTCGCGAGCATTTCTTCTGAGCTAAGCACTTCATAGAGGCCGCCGTTATCCTCGATAAACTCGTCGGTCATTGCGGAACAGCGGTAGAGTATCCGTTTTAGAAACTCGGGATGCTCTCGTTCCAAGGCTAATATGATTGTGAGCATAGAATCCCAGCCTTCTTCTTCGCGGGCTACAAGCTGATATTCGTCCAATTCTTCGTGCAGGCGCCCCGAGAGCATATCGTCATGAGGCTCAAAGTCTTCTGAATAAGCTTCCCGGCCGAGTACATCGATATCCAGCACCAAGAGCTGGCGGTGAAACGCAAGCGTCACCAAGTCTTCGGGCATTTCTGAAATACGCTTGGCCGCAAAGGTTTCGCCCGCTTCTAGCAGGACATGCAGCCACACCATAAAGCGTTCGGGATCGAAATGCTCTTCTTCGCCGGGGCGGTCGTTTTTCCACAAATCTGTGTCGAACACATGGGCGAGCTGTTCGGTCGTGGCCAGCGCTACAATTTCTCCCGCGTCTTCCAGGCCGATACGATCGATAAGGCCGACGAGTGCGGATGGGGGTAAGCGCTGCACCATGACTGGAAGGTCGGGTTCTTCCAAGATACGGGCGAGGAGTTGATGCGCTGAGATTCGCTGATGGCGGGAAAGCTGGCTGGTCATTGAACGTGCGCCGGATTTTGTTTTGTAAGAGGCCGCTGTCGCGCTTGGGCGAGCGGGGAGGTTCGTATGATGCCAATGCGCGGCCGGATGTCAAGCGGGTTTTGGGAGGCAGGTGAAAAGAGATAAAGGCTTTTCAAGGATTGTCTTTTTGTGGTATGGAGCCAGTTGGGTTGTCCAGGAGATCTTGTATGCGAATGTTGATGGGCTTTTGGGTTGTAGGGGTGCTCGGTTGCGGGGCTTCCGCGGCTACGGTGGAGTCTAGCGCAACGGTTAGTTCGGCATCGCCCGCCGCTGAGCCATCAGCGCCTCCAAGTGCTTCGGTGTCGGCGCCTCCCGCCGCTGAGCCATCAGCGCCTCCAAGCGCTTCAGCTCCGGCGCCTCCAAGCGCTTCAGCTCCGGCGCCTCCTCTACCGGAACCCGTTCCCAACACCCGTTCTGAATCGGCCGAAGATAAAATACCCGGTGCAAATCTAAGTATTGCAAATGCCACCACGGATGGATTGAAAGCGGAACAGATTTCCTGCCGGATGGAGGGCGCGATGGCTTTGCTGGGCGCGGTGCTGGTTACGGCATGGATGGCGCCTCAGAAGTCCAAATTGGATGCGTGTGGTCCTGCGGGGACGAAGGTGCGGGTAGCCTGGAAGACAAGCGGAGGCAAGCGGGAATTTCTGACGGCCCAGGGCGAGCCAAAGCTAAAAGCCTGTGTGGAGAAGGCGCTTGCGCCTGCCAAAACGCCGGTGGATGGGCATTGCGCGGCGACGATAGTGCTTGGTTCAAAATAAAGAAGCGGGTCCGCGACGATTGCGCTTGCAGTCCAAGCGCATTGCGTGCAAAAGGCGGGACGTGAGCAAAGAAAAGAAAGCATCTGATGTGATGACCCGCGGCGTACAGTGCGCGGGAGCCGATTGGACCGTGGAAGAGTTGGGGCGATTTCTGGCGAGCCATTCGATATCCGGGGCGCCTGTCATCGATGAGCACGGGCATGTGATCGGGGTGGTTTCGGCGACCGATATTATTCGGGCGGCGGCCAATGGAGCGATTGCGACATCCGAGGGCGAGCAACAGGGAGCCAGCGCTTTTTACAACGATATGGCGGGTATGCAGCTCGACAAGGCGGATCTTGCTTCGATGCATTTGGTGAGCGAATCCCTGGTGACCGTGCGGGACATCATGACGCCGATGATGTTTGAAGTGCGGGAGGACGCAGAGCTGTCCGAGGTCGCGGATATGATGGTTCGCGGGCGTATTCACCGGGTGGTGGTGACGCGCCACGGGAAAGTGACGGGGATGATTTCGTCGCTGGATTTGGTGCGGGTTTTGCGCGATATGCTGCAATAAGCCGGCTTAATGGCGCCACGGCGCATAGTGTATTTCCTGCCCTGCCTTAAGCTCTGCGAGCGGGGCTCCATAATACGCGGCCCATGCTTTTCTGGCCGCCGCGCGAATATCGTCGGGCGATTTTTGTGAAATCGCAATAAATCGTTCGGTCAGTTCTTCTCGGAGCACCGAGCGATTTCCAATCAGCTTCACATCAGGCAAGCCGAGTTCATGGCCAATGGCGTCGGTGGCGGCCAGCGCCGCATAACAATAAGCGCCGCCCCATTGCTCGGCATCGAAGGCAAAACGCGATAGCAGCATAAGTTCCAGCATGGGCTGGTTGTGCTGAAAGGCGATTTCGGCCAAATATGCTGAAAGCTCGTCGCGGGTGCGGGCAAATAATCCGCCTTCGGGCAGATCCAGCGAAGGGTCGGCGCCCATCAATTTCGCGAGCTGGGCTGGCAATCCAACCATGCCCCGCGCGTAATCGAGCCGGTGCTGAGCCTCGTGAGCTTCGACCGAGCGCGCGAAATGGTTGCGCACCGAATAAAAAACGTTTTCTAAATCGGTTTCGGCAATACGATCGTGAATTTCATTCCATTCGCGGAGCTCGTTCAAGGCAATATGCCCAAATAAATCGTGAGCATAATCGGCTTCTGGGATGCGCCGCCTGGGCAGACGCAGGCGCTGGCCTTGTTTATCGAGCGAAAGCTGCCAACCCCGCACCAATTTTCTCCGCCTCGCCAACAGCCCGCCCAATTCTTGTAAATGTTCTTGGTTCACGGACGGAATGGATTGCAGTGCGGATTTTACGATTTCCTTCGAGCGCTGATGTAATTCCCGCTGCCACAGCTTTCCCTGATCAATACTATCGGTATCCAATAAAAGGGGCTCGTCTCCATCGGAGAGTGCTGGTAATACATATTGAACGAGTTGGCTTTCAATTTCATCAAGTAAAACCAGAGCGGCGCTTGTTCTGGGCCTCGTGTAGCCCAAAAAGGCTTGAACAATATTTAATTTATCGAGCCGGTGCACAGAAATGACGCGCACATTTTGGTTTTCGGCGGAAATCAGCGTCTCCTGCTCGATATAAAACGAAAACAGCATCGGCTTTTTTGAGCGTTCCCTGCGGCTGGTCAAAATATCGGCGTCCAGGAAAAAAGGCTGTCCCCTTTCCTTAAGCGATTGATTGAGCGATGCGCTTTCTTGAAAAAATCGATCGGCAATATCGTTTTTATCGGGGTCTTCCGATGAAAGCTCGGCGGCGGCTTTGAGCGTGGCCGTGAGATGCGAAATGCCTGCGTCGCCCAAGTCTTTTTGCGCTTTTGGATCGGCGAGTCGCGACGCCCTTTCGACAAGCGCGGGAATTTCCCCGCCCGAACTCTGATCGATTTCAATCAAAAAGCCCGGAACGGCTGTTTCAAAGAGAGCGCCCACAGGGGTATGCCCTGGATGAAAAGGTTTGCGCCATTGATAAATAAGCAATGCGGCCGCTGTGCCCAAAACCAGCGTCAAGATCAAAACAGCGGCGCGTTTTTTGGTGAACAGCGGTGTTCTTTTTTTGGCGAGCGATGCGCCGAAAAGAATCTCCGGTTCTTGGGCTTGTTGTTCGCTTTTTCGTTCAGGGTGCCCGGACATGCGATGCCGTTTATAGCGCAACATGTCCCGCGGGTGCAGAAGACGATTGCGATCGGCCGGCGAATTTTGGCTTCATCGCCGGGCTTCAAGTGGGTTAGCATGGCCTTGTGAGCCATAAGCCTTTACTTCGCTATACCTTACTCGCGCTATGTGCGCTGGTTGGCATTTTATTGTTGTTTTGGCCACGCCCGCATGAAACGACGGCACTTGCGATTGAGCTGCCCATTGAGTTGTTATGGGCGGCGGTATCGCTGTGGGGTGTGCGGGTATTTTCTCAGCAGCGCGGGTTTTTAGCCGATACCGTTCCTGTTGAACTCACTTCGCGCCTCCATGCTGTGCCCGGCGAGCCGCGTTTTTGGGAGAGCGGTCCGAGCGTGGCTGTGGCCATTGCATGGAATTGCGGGCTCTGCGCATTGCTGAACGACGCCCGTTCGTGGCGTCTTGTTTTGGGGCTTTTGTTTGCGGCGGGAAGTCTTTGGATAAGCCTGGGACTGCTTATCCCTGTGCTTCAGCGCCGCCGGATGGGTGACACATTGATCGAAATGAATCGGGAATCGATTCAATTGAACCAAAATACAAAGCTTCGTATAAAGCAGCTTGGTGAAGGTGAGATCGCCGGCTTTTCAGCCCGGCTTGTTTGCGAAGAAATGGCGCGCGCGGGAGATGGCAAGGCCGCCCGTACAGAACGCTGTGTGGTGGCTGAATATCCAATCGTCGAGGCATCGAATATTTCTGTTACTCGCGCCAAACGAGCCGTTTTCGAAAAAGAAATTCAATTGCCGCCTGACGCTATGCATTCTTTTCGGTCCACATGCAATTCAATTGAATGGTATGTGCGTATAGAACTCAAGGCGGCGCTGATGCCAGTGCGCAGTCAATCATTTGAGGTGCCCGTGAGGGTGGGGAGGCCCGATTGAACCAGCAAACCCAAGTCGATTTTGGCGAGATGGGAGCTCGTATCAAGGCCGGCTCCAAGCTATCGGGGACCCTTACATTTCCCGCAGGCCGCATTGAAACGCCGTCGGCCTTCGTGCAATGGAGCACAAAAGGCCGGGGAGATCGGGATCAAGGCGCGAAGATACCCGTGACGCTAAAGACCGCGCCCCGTTCCCTGCGAGGCATCATGGTGGGCGGGCCCGGCCCGGAATCTTCGGCGGCGAGCGCTCATTTGATGTGGTTTGAAGCCGATATTCCTTATGAACCGCTTAGCTACGAAGGCCGCATTGTGAGCATCTGCTGGCACCTCGTCCTTCGGTATCAATCGGGTGGCCAGCCAAAATCGGAGGAGTTCGAGTTCCGCGTCGAGCGCCCCGAATAAGCAGGGAAGTCCAATGTAGGCTTGAATGCCACCGAATTTTCGAAGATTCAAAGCTTGTATCTATTTTGAGAAGCCGGATATGCTTTGTTGGTCATGGGTATCGTATATGACCCAAAAACTCGGCGTATGATTACGTTACCTGCCGAGTGCCGCATAGGCCGATCATTTGAGTGCACGGTTCGCATAGACATTCCCAACGTGTCGGGGCAGCACGCCCGTATTTGGTATCAAAGCAAGGGCTGGAGGATCCGCGATTTGTCCAGCCGCAACGGCACGTTTGTGAACGGCCAAAAAGTCGAAGAAGCCACGCTGGAAAAAGGCGATCTCATTATGGTTGGGAGCACGAAAAATGTGCTCAAGTTTGTGGACACATCGCCGCCCGTGGCACTGGCCCGCAATCTCAAAAGCGATGAAGTGATCGTCTCTCAGAATGGTTTGCTTTCACTTCCTCCAGGTGATTCGCCTCAGATGCTGATCTTTGAAACGCCTCAGCATGGGTGGGTACTCGAAACAGGCGGTAATGTTGAGCTTGCGACAGATCACCAAGCCATTGAGGTGAATGGGAAATCGTACATGCTTCATTTGCCGACGATTCCTATTGCGACAATGGATAGCTCGGGCGAGTGGATTAGCGTGAATGATGTTGGGCTGCATTTTCGCGTGAGGCGCAACGAAGAGTACGTGGATGTAGCGGTTGAGATTCGAAAGGATAATCGCGTCGTGTTAACGCCGCGCGCTCACCACTACACGCTTCTCCAGCTTGCCCGCGCTCGCTATGAAGACGAAAAGAATACGAAAGTGCCCGAGGCCGAACGAGGGTGGGTCACGATGGACTATTTGTGCAAGGCGCTCGCCACGGACGAAAACAAAATCAACGTAGAAATCTTTAGGATTCGCAAGGAATTTCTTCAGCTTCCCGTGCAGAATGGGGCGGCGATCATCGAACGGAGGCGCGGAACCCGGCTGCTCAGGATAGGCGTTCGCTCTATCCGTATTGACTATATTGACTAAGAGAGTGTTTCCTGTGCGTTTTGATATGGAGAAGCCTATCGGGGCAGGGCGCTCTTGATTTTAGCTTTTGGAAATGTGCCCACCGTGTTGCGCAGCCGCTGGGCGACAAATGGATCGAAATCGCCCTTCAAAGAAAGCCTCACGCGATCGCCTTCGGGCAAGGCCACGATCGTGCCGTTTGAATTGGTTTTCCCGAGAATGGATTGAATATCGAGCAGCAGCGCTTGAGGAATTCGGCCGCGTACCCGGACCGCCCGTCCGCCGCTCACATGAATCCTAAAAATTTCACGGTCTCGCGCGATGCCCCAGGCGATCGCCGCAAGGACGCAGAGTAGCAATACGATCGGAATGACTTGCAATAAATTCATGAAGATCTGGATGAGCTCTTCTTCCGGCGGGGCACAGGATGAATCAATTCAATCGAAAGGATATGCACTCTTCCCGCGTCATCACCGGCGAGCACACGTCGTCCATCGTCCGACAAAGCGCATTCGCGGGGCACCGATCCGAGCTCATAGCGATCCAACGCTTCGCCGGACGCGCCATCCAAGAGCACCAGCGCGTCGGCCTCGCTCACGATCAAAAAGCGGCCATCGGGAGCGATGCATATAGGGTTCTCTGCGCGTGAAAGCTCGACGGTCTTCAGAATACGCCCTTCATCCAAGTCGGCTTGAAACAAGAGAGTCTTGCCGCTTTTGTCATTCGTTGCGACGGCGGCCAGCGAGCCATCGCGGAGCAGCCTGGGCGCCAGCACATAATCGCCTGGGAAGCGGATCGTCCGAACCACTTCATTTTCGCGGGTGCGATAGACCAAAAGCTCGCGCTCATCCGTTCCTGAGCGCGTCACGAGCTCACCGTTTTCGCGCATCTCTTGAAACACAAAATCGATCCATGAACCGTTCTTTTTCTTTGCGGCAGTTGTCCACAGAAGGCAGCGCTTCTCGAGATCCCACGCCTGAAGCTGTGCGACGCTGGGCACATAGGCATCCTCAGCAGCGCGCTTTTCGTCTTTTTGGTCGGGAAAGAAGCCTGTCGTTGTGATGATGCGCCGTTCCGCATCGACAGCGATATCGCCGATCTGCTGTGTTCTGCCCTCGAATGCGCTAAGCGTCCAGGGCTCGTGAAGCTCGCACAGCGCAAGGCCGCGCGACAGAAATCCGACCACGGCGGTGCGCTCATCCACGAAGCCGAATGAATAAGGCGAGTAGGCGTCCTCGAGGGCCGAGGTGTCTTTGCAGAACAGATGTGAGCCGTCCTCGGCATTCCAAATATCAAAACCTTGATCTCTCGCTGAGAGGGCGATGCTGCCTGCGTTTGAAAGGGCAAAAGGACGTCCATTCGCCTCTGGCTCCACATCCAGGCGGCCGATCATGCGGGCTTGTTCGATATCCCAGAGCACGACCGTTCCATCCGTGCCGCCTGTCAGAGCGCGCGCGCCCCGCACGGTCACCCGGTTCACCGAATCATCATGAGGCGCAAACTGAGGACGCTGAAGCGCAGCGTTCACGTCCCAAATGCTGATCGTGCCCCGGTCATCGCCTGTCACGAGATGTTTTCCATCGGGCGTAAAGCGCACGCATTTTAAAAAAGCGCCTCCCCGATCGAGCGTCGTAAACAAGCGATTCGCCTCGAGATCCCAAAGCTGAATGCCGCGGTTAACGAGCGCGGCAAAACGGCCTTCGGGATGCAGCGCGATATCTTCATAAGCCCAGCCTTGGCACGGCCAGCGCTGCAGTTCCCGGCCGCTCTCCACATCCCAAAAAATCACTTCGTGACCCACGGACACGAGCTTTCGATCGCCTTCCAAAAACAGAAGCCTTCGCGGTGCTTCTTTGTGGCCGGCGCCGCTCTTGTTTTGGGTTGCGATGTACAGATGCGAAAACTGCCCCGGCAGATGGTGCACGAAGGAGCCCGCCTCATAAAACGTGCGCTCCGGTTTACCGCTGCTCAAGTTCCACAGGACAACCGTGTTCTCGAGCGCAGCGGATGCGGCCCATTTCTGATCGCTGGAGATCGCCACCGTGCGCAGATGGGTTTCGTGCTTCTTGCAGGTAAACAAACACTTGCCCGTCTGCAGATTCCAAATGCGGACCTGATTGTCCTCCGCGCCAGATACCGCGATATCGCTGCCCGCGGCGACCTCCCGGATAAAGCAATTCTTATGGCCTTTGAGCACGCGGGCCGCCGACCAATCCTGGGTATTCCACACCCGGATCGAGCTGTCATCGGAGCCCGTGATCAGATGCCGGCCATTGGGTGTGATGCACAGCGAATTCACCGGACCGCGGTGCCCCTTTAGCTTCTTGAGCACCTTCTGCTGCGTCAGGCTCCACAGCAGCAGCGATCCATCTTCTGATGACGAGACAGCTTGTTCTCCGTCCGGCATCAGCGCGATGCCATGCACGAGATCTTCATGAAGTGCAAAGCGGGCGATCGGCTGCTCGGGCGGGCCGTCCGGGCCCAGCATCTTGCGAAAGGTGTACATAGAGGCCGCGCATCATCGCGGCAGGCGCCCGTTGAGACCAGAGAGAAAGAATTGTAGGGCCGTCAAGCAATTCCGTCTCATTGCCCTAATGGGTAGGACAGAAAATGTCATGGATGCTTTGTTTGGTTAAAAACAAATCATGAGTGGGACAAATAATGTCATCCCATGTTTTTGGGGCTCCGGGCGGGCCTGGAAAGGCCCTGACTCAAAAATGGATGCATATTTACAAAAAATATAATAAAATTATATAGTTAAATAAATAGGACAAACAATGTCCGGCCCTGAAATTGACGGCTTGACACCGTGTGGATTCATTGCGGAATCGCATTTTGCCGGAAGAACCGATCCATTGATTTTAATTTCCCATTCAATGCGGCGATTTTTGATCGAAATGGCATCCAAGCCTGGCGGAAATAGGTGCGTGATCCAGTTAAAACCGAATAAAATTCGATAGTTAGATTCTGTATTGGAGGCCCTGCCGATATGCGCTTTTCTTTCGGCTCAATTTCAACGAATGTACGGGCATGGAATTCGGAAACGAAATACGCAGGCGACGTTTGGCACTTGGCATGACACTCGAGCAGCTCGCGGAGGGCTCTCGGCTCACTCCCAATTACATTGGGACGATTGAAAATGGAAAGCGCGACCCCTCGCTTTCCACGGTGCTCGCATTGGCGAAAGGACTTCGAATCTCGGCGGCCGAGCTATTTGGCGGCGTGCAGGATTTGAGCGCTCCGGCCACCGAGGCGGGCATTCTGTTCGATTCATCGGCAGCCGATGTTCAGGAAGCTGTGTTGCACTTGTTGCGCACGGTTTCCCGCAAGCGCAAGGGTGATAAGGCCGAGGCCAGCTAGCCTTTCTTATCAGCATATTTAACATAGATGGGCCGGACAATCCTATGCAATGGATGTCCGGCCCTTTTTTATTTGCCGCTATTTTCCTCGAGCACTTCGGCGAGCCGTTCCCACTCTTCGCCGAGCTCCTCGTCTTTTTCGGCCTGCACGCGGATGGCGTCCAGCATATCCGGCCATGCGTTGGCCCAGCATAGATGGAGGATGGCACGCCGGACAATCTTATGGGGATGGTCCATGAGTTCGGCGAGAACCGCGTGCAATTCCTTTGAGAGCGTACTTCGTTCCATACACGAAAGTATACGCACGCAATTTAGCCGTGAAGGCAGTTGTGGATTGCCCACGGCGGAACAAAGCTCGGCGCGGGTCCAATTGGGGATGGCCGTCTCGAGCTGCTTTTTTAGGGCATCGGAACCCGGACCCGAAATCCACATATGCCTCACGCCAAGAGGATGATCTTCATGCCATCCGACATCGGCGCCGCTCACGGCCCGGTATACCCTTTGGGTCGGATTCGAATGGGCGCGTATCTCATCCGCGAGCAGTGCCCAGCCGGAGCTTTCCGCGAGAGCCTCGAAGGTGCTCAAAGAGGCTTCGTTTTTTAGCCAAATGCGCACGATTTCATCGCTCATGACGGCTCCTCTTCATTTTCGTCTTCATTTTCATCGAATTCTTCGTCAAATTCGTCGTCGTCTTCCTCATCCCCTTCTTCATCCTCGCCGTCGTCATCTCCTTCGATGGGTTCGCCCAATTCATTGAATTTCTGGGGAGCAATGCCATCGCCGAGCACTTGATCGATAAATTCAAGGAGTTCAGGGGATGTCTCTTGGGTGCCCATATTTTCGAGTAAGAACTCCCAATTATATTGGATTGCGACATTGGCGATGGAAGCGCGCACCTGAATGGCTTCGTGGCTGGTGTATTTCTGCAAAAGGTCGGTAACGCTTAAATCGCAATGGCGGGTCGCGGCGATAACTTGAAGATATGCGGCGATTTGACCTGGATCGGCCTGCTGGGCCAGCCGCTCTTCCAGCCATTCAGGCAGCGCAAAATCAAAACCCATCAGCGCCCCAATGACATCAAAAGGCAGATCAATTGGATAGCTAGTTCCAAATTGCTGATTGAATTGTTCCATGACGGCTTGGTGCTTGCTGGGCCGGAAGCGAATTTCCCACACATAAAGGCCGCCGCGGTGAATTTCTATCGTGAGCTGAGAGCGCGAAAACAAAGTGCGCCGGGTAAATCGGGCGGTCGCGCCCTTGCGCTGTTCGCGCATTTTTCTCGAATATGAAACAATTTTGATCGAATAGCCTGCCTGCGGAGGAATGCGTTCGGGCCAAGGGTCATCGGGCTGGGCGCTGCCCCATACGAATGAATCGGCAAAGGGGCTAAACGCGAAATGGCGATCGAGTTCGTGCGGCCCTGCCTGCTCCAATTCGCCCGTGTAGGGATTGGGTACGACCAATTGGCTTTGATATCCCATAAAAGCTCTGCGCACACGGGGAAGGCCAAGCTTGGGAATGCGCCGGACAGGAAAAAATTCGGACACGGCTTCGTGCAGCGCTTCCGCATTGGCAGGCACAGAAATCCAAAAGATGGGCGGCACTTCAAACGAAGGGGCGAAGTAGAGCCGATCGGGAGCGCTCGGATCGAAATACACCTGGGATTCGGTTTCCGAGCCATTGAGGTCGCGGGATGTGGGGCCGCGGGCGAGAAGGCGCTTGCCTTGAGAAAGCGATTGGCAGGACTTCCACAGCTCGTCGGTCCACAAGATGCCCAGATGCCAAGTGCCCGCGTAATGCTCAATCAGCGCTTCTCCGCCTTGCTGCGCGTCTTCCTCCGAGACGAAGGAGATGCCGAGCCCGGCCAGCTTTGGATCGCCGAGCATGGCAAAGATTGCCGGAAAGGCTTTCAACCAGCCGAGATCGGGCGCATCGGGCGTTTTGATTTTGTCTTGAAAGCGGCTGTCCTGCCGGATTGGATCGAAACGCGCATCGCCGCGCGCGCGCTCTTTCGCTTCAGCATCGAGCGAACAAGCTTTCTCGAGTGCCTCCAGAGCACCTGGGATTTCTCGCTTCTGGGCGAGAAGGACGGCTCTAAAATAATGCGCGTCCGCCATGTTCTCATCGGCCTCGATGGCTTTCTTCACCGCCTTCAGGGCCTCTTTGCTCTTGCCTTTGTGCTCGAGGAGGCGCGCGACATCGAGCCACGCTTCCGCAAGCGGTTCGGCGTTCAAGCCTGTGCGGTAAGCCTCTTCGGCTTCATCCAGGCTTCCTTTGAGCCAGAGCGCATCGCCCCGCGCAAAGTGCACGCCCGATACCGAAATGTCCTTCTCGCTCTCGATGTCTTCATGCTCGAGCAAAGCATTCAAGAGGTTGAGCGCTTTCTCTGCCTGCCCCGCGCGCATCTGAGCGCAGGCCGCTAAAAACAAGCCTGTAAGCGCGAAATCTGGCATTTCCGAAGCCCGCAGAAACGCCGACGCCGCGTCCTCAAAACGCTGCGCCCGATAGCGGAGCACACCTAGAAATTGAAAGCCCGCATCGGAGAGCTCATCCGCCAGCGCAAGGCTCTCGCAGTGGCTGAGTTGTTCGGGATCGTCGCCGAGGTCAAAACCGCGCAAGCGTTCTGTAAGCTGTTTTGCGGCGAAAAATGTGGGAAGGACTGTCATCGCGCGGGATGCCAGCGCGATTTGATGGGCGAGTCAATGAAAGAATTATTTCACGTCAACATCGACGGCGAGTTCGATCTTATCCATCACGCAATTGGCATCGCTGCACACGCTGAAGGACAAGGTGCCTTCAATCGTCGTTTTGCCTGATTTCTCCGCGCGGAATGAAACGGGCAGCGATCCTTTTTTATCTTCGAATTTGCCGTCTTCGCGCTTGATGACGGCCTTGGCAAAGCTCACGCCTGCGGGGGCCGGATCCTTCACCTTGAACTTCAGCGGATACTTGGCGTTGATGTGATAGTCGCCCTTGGCCTCGATGGTGATTTCAACGGAGCTATCTTGGCCGGCTTTGGCTGTGCTGCTGCTTTTGATTTCGACGATGTAGCTGTCTTTATCGTGTTTTGCGCTTGCGGCGGGAGCCATCGCATCCGGCTGTTTTGAAGGCTCGGCGGCTTGGCTCTGAGGGCTCTGCCACAGCGTGAGGGAAGCGAAGGCTGAAGCGAGAACAAGACCAAAGAAAGCGACTTTATTGAGCGAACGTTGCGTTTTCACAGCGGTGTCTCCTGAATCTTTGGGTCATGCCCGGAGGGAAGGGCTAGCGGGCAAGAGCCGGAACTCGCGTTGGACGCGATGAGGCGCGCTCAATTCATACCCGAGCCGAAGTTTTTTTTGGCGGGGTGTTTTTAGGTTGGGGAGCGGATTTTATGACACCGAAATGACCCTAGGGGAGGATTGGCCTTCCCTTTGCGTAACGAAAGCTCAGGACACGTAAAGCGCGAACACTTCAATGACCGACGGCATCTATCGATCTTCTGCGAATAACTCAAATTCAGCAGAAAACTCAACGGTCGGTCATTTTATTTGAATTGTTATGCAATATGATCAGCGATGAAGCAATGGAGAATCATATGCGGCCTAATGTGCTCAAGAACACGGTAATGAACGGCGATGAGGCAATGGAAGAGCAGGGGAATGAGGTCTCTCAGGCGCAGCCCATTCATAAAACGGTGCCTCCTGCAACGAAAACCAATCCGCCTGCCACGAAAACGGTGCCTCCACCAGGTAAGAGTGTTCCGCCGCCTTCGTCATGGCGTCTTCGCGCGGTTCCTGAAATGGTTCGGAGCGAGCCCGCACAAGTCCGGCGCTTTATTGCGGCTATCGATGCCAGTATGGATGGATTAGCCATCTTGGACGGCGAAACCTTTGTGTATATGAACCGCGAACACGCCCGTATGTATGGGTATGAGCCCGAGGAGCTTTTGGGTAAGGCTTGGCGCGAGCTTTATTCTCCGGAAGAACAAGAGCGCCTCGAGCGTCTCGCGCTGGCCGATGTGCTAGCGAAAGGGCATTACCGGGGCGAGGCCGTGGGTATGCGCAAGGATGGCGCGCCGTTCGATGTTGAGATTAGCCTGACCAAAACCCAATACGGTGACTTGATATGCTCATGCCGGGATATTTCGGCCCGCAAGCAGATTGAGGAGGAACAGCGCCACAGCCGCAAGGTATTATCCGCACTTCATAGCGAGCTTCAAAAGAGCTCCCGGATGAAGGATGAAATTCTGGCTATACTGGGCCATGAACTGCGCACGCCTTTGAATACGATTTTAGGTATGGCCGAGCTGTTACAAGACTGTGCGGGTAGTAATCTATCCGTGGAACAGCGGAACTGGGTATCCTCCATTTCGGGCCGGGGCGAGCATTTGCTGGCTTTGATCAACGATCTGCTCGATTTATCGAAAATAGTTGTCGGCAAAATGGAATTTAGGCCAGAACTTGTGAACATCAACGATATTTGCAGGACGGTTATCCGCACGATTCAGCCGGCGGCCGACAAGAAAAATATTTATCTCGAGCTATTTATCGAAGAAGGCGTGACATTGGTATATGGCGAAGGAAAGCGCATCCGCCAGATTTTGTTGCACTTGCTTAATAACGCAGTGAAATTCACACCTTCGGGGGGAAGTGTCGGGTTATTGGTTTCGGCAGGGCATCTTGCGAACTTGGTATCGATGACCGTTTGGGATACGGGTATCGGGATTGCGCCCAGCCAAATGCAATTGCTCTTTGAACCCTTTGTTCAAGGCAGCGGTGGTCTCTCCCGCCAATTTGAAGGAACGGGCCTGGGGCTGACCTTGGTGGCCCGGCTCTGCGAACTTCAAGGCGGCACGGTGCATGCCGAAAGCGATTTTGGACGGGGCAGCCGTTTCACCGTTCTGCTGCCCGCCCGCGAACAAGAAGTCCCAGAACCCCTGTCCAGCGATTAATTCTCATCAATTGTTTGGCCGGGCGCCCCAATATCCATTACCAGGGTGCCCTTATGGCTCAAGCGGCGCGAAGTTTCTCCGAAGCCTTTACAGTTTACGCGGAAAAGCGGCTGGTGATCACGCTCTTATTAGGCTTTTCCAGCGGTTTGCCGCTCGCGCTCACGGGAGCGACGCTTCAGGCCAGGCTGACCGAATCCGGCGTCGATTTAGGCACAATCGGCTTCTTTACCCTCGTCGGCGTGTCCTACAGCCTAAAGTTTTTGTGGGCACCGATGATCGATCGCACGCCCGCACCCTTTGCTTTTTCAAGGCTGGGCAGAAGGCGCGGCTGGATGCTTTTTTTTCAAGCCGCATTGCTTGTGGCCATTGCGTGGATGGGTTTTGTTGTCCCTGCCCAATCGCCCGTGCTCACCGCCGCGGCCGCCGTGCTCGTCGCCTTTTTATCGGCAAGCCAAGATATTGTTATCGATGCCTACCGCATCGAGCTGCTCGATGTATCTCAGCAGGGCGCCGGCGCTGCGATGACACAGTATGGCTATAGGCTTGGAATGCTGAGCTCGGGCGCGGGAGCGCTCTTGATGGCAGAATTTTTTTCATGGGAGGCCGCCTATCTCGTTATGTCCGGCGCTATGGGCTTGGGTATGCTGGCCGTCTTATGGGGAAGCGAGCCCTTTGAGAAAGCTTCTGCGGCGCTTGAATCTTCATCAAAAAAAGCTTCCATTGCCTTGCGCTTCGCCTTTATCCTCGGTCTATCCGCGGCCGCCATCGCCCTATTTTTCTTGGTCCGGGATACCCTCTTACCCTGGCTCCGGCTGCCCAAATGGGCGCCCAATATTATCGCCACAGCCGCCGCCGCCGCCGCTCCCGTGGTTATCGTTGCCCTATTGCCTTCGCCTTCAATCGCCGCCACCGGCTCCCGCTATGCCGCCCTCTATGAATGGCTGGGAGACGCTATTAAAAAGCCTTTTATTGATATCGCCGCCCGAAAGGGATGGGCGCTGATCCTGCTCTTTATCGTTCTCTACAAGCTCGGCGACGCCACGCTCGGCAGCATGGCTATGGCATTCTATCTCCGCATTGGCTTTACAAAGCTTCAAGTCGCCGCCGTCACCAAAGTATTTGGCCTTATCGCATCGCTCGCCGGAATTGCCGTCGGAGGCTCGCTCGTCATGAGGACGGGAATACGTAAAAGCCTTGTTATTTCAGGCATTCTCCAAATGCTCTCCAATTTGATGTTCGCCTGGCAAGCCCATAAAGGTGCCGATATCCAATGGCTCTATGCGACCATAGGCATTGAAAACTTTACGGGAGGATTGGCCTCCGCAGCCTTTGTCGCCTATTTATCCGGCCTCTGCAATATCGCCTTTACAGCAACACACTATGCCTTGTTTTCATCCCTGGCCGCCGTCGGCCGCACGGTGCTGGTATCACCGATGGGCGGGATTGCCGAACAAATAGGCTGGGTACGCTTCTTCGTCCTCTCCACCCTCGTTGCCATTCCCGGCATGCTCTTGTTGATTGAGATGATTCGCCGCTTTCCCAGCGCTCTTGAAGGCAGGCACTCCACGCTTGTCGGCGATGATTAAAACGCTTGATAGAATGCATCTTCTCTTGAGAACATCCAAACCATGTTTGACGCACAAAAAATACTTGGCGCTTTAATCTCTGACGGCGTGGAAAGCGGAGGTTTTCATTCATCGAGGCGCCGGATGTCCAATGATTCTCAAGGGCTGCTGGGCGATTTGCCCGGCGGTTCGGCTGGAAAAATGCTTATCGGCGCCGCGGGGGTCGCCGCTGCAGGGGGCCTTGCGTATATGGCCTATCAGCATTTTAAACAGCCTGCCGCGCCGGGGATGCCGGGAGCAGCGCCTGCACCTCAAGGCGCGCCTGGATTTTTCGATAATTTATTTGGATCGTCCTCGCCTGCTCAGCCGCCCGCGATGTCCGCTGCCCAGCCTTATGGAGTATCCAATTATGGCGTGCCCACCTATCATAACGATCCGTCGAGTTGGGGAGCTCCTTTGGCGCCCGCTGGATCGGCGCCCGCCGTTCCATTGTATGCCGCGCCCGCTGTGCCCGCCGCGCCCGCTCCTTCATTCCCCGCGCAAGCGGGGCCTCCAGCAGGACCTTCAACATCCGATGATTATGCCGACGCATTGCTTTTAGTGCGCGCCATGGTAACCGCCGCCAATATGGACGGCCAAATCGATCAAAATGAACGCGCCCGCATTCTTGAACGCTTGGCTAAATCGGGTCTCGGTCCAGCAGAACAGCAAGCCTTGGCCCGCGAATTGGACGCGCCCCAGCCTCCTTATGCGCTCTTGGGCCAAATTCGCTCCCGCGAAGTCGCCAAGCAATTCTATGCCGTTTCGCTCCTCGCCGCGGGCACCGATTCAGATACCGAAAAAGCTTATATCAAAGGTCTGCCTCCAACCTTGGGATTAAAACCCGAGGACGTAGCCGAACTTCATCAATTGCTCGGAATTGCACCGATTGTTTGATCATTTTCATTGAATGAATCCTCAAATATCTTGTTTTCAAGCGTAGAAAAATAACATTACGATACGATAATATTTTAACAATATTCGAGTGAAATGGCGTGCCCATTTTCGGTGCATTTATGATCTAATGCATAGCGGGGCAAGGAGAACCAATATGGGCACGCCAATGCGAATAAGCTTTGTGGGCGCCAATCTCGAGGAAAACCTCGCGTTGGGTATTTTAGCTGCGATCGCCGAATCCAAAGGGCATTCCCCCGAAATTGTGCCCTTTAACCGGGAGTCCGAAATCCCGGCGGTCATCGCGAAGATCGTCAAGCGTAATCCCGATATGGTCGGGCTCAGCATTCAATTTCAGCACCGCGCGGCCGAATTTTTAATGGTCGCGCAGGGGCTCCGAAATGCGGGGTACAGGGGACATATCACCTGCGGCGGTCAGTTCCCATCGCTTGCATTTCGCGAAGTGCTTGAAAAAGGCCATGGAGTCGATTCTGTCGTTCTGTATGACGGCGAAGAAACCTTTACCGAGCTCTTGGATGTGCTGTCGCAAGGCGGAGATCTGCATCAAATCGCGGGAATGGCGCTGCTTTCACACGATGGAAAAGCCATGCGCACACAAGGCCGCCGCTTGATCGAAGATTTAGATTCGATTCCCTTCGCCAAGCGCTACCGCGGCCACACGAGCCATATGGGCATTCCTTTCATTCCCATCATGGGCAGCCGCGGCTGCTGGGGAAGCTGCAATTACTGCTCGATTGTTGCCGTGTACAACGACGCGCGCGAGCACGGCGGAGGCCAGATGCTCCGTATGCGCAGCCCCGAGAATGTCGCCGCCGAAATGGCGCTTCTTTGGCATCAAGCCAAGGGGACAGGCATCTTTTGCTTTCACGACGATAACTTCCTTCTGCCGCGCCAATCGCTATCTCTAAACCGTATTTCACGTATCCGAAAGGCATTAAATGAGTATGGCGTGGGCGATATCGCCATCGTCGGTAAATGCAGGCCCGATACGGTTTCCAAAGAGCTCGCTCAAGAGCTTGCGGATTTTGGAGTCATTCGATTGTATGTGGGCGTGGAAAATGGATCGGAGGCAGGCGGTGAGCATTTGATCCGCGGCACGCAGCAAAAAGCGGTGCGCGAAGCCCTGGCGGCTTGCCGATCGGCAGGCATTTTCGTTTGCTATAACCTGCTCATTTTCGAGCCCCAGGCCAAACTCGCCGATATCCGCGAAAATATCGAATTCATCCGCGAACACGCCGATCATCCTGTGAATTTCTGCCGGGCCGAACCTTATTATGGAACCGCACTCCACAAGGAAATTAGCGCGGGCCAGAATATAGGAGGCAGTTATTTAGGATTTAACTATCGGATTGAAGATCCGCGCAGCGAGCTTTTGTTCCGCATATGTTCCGCGGCCTTCCGCGAGCGCAATTTCGCGCCCAATGGCGTCGCCAATCGCTATATGGGCTTGGGTTACGCAGCAAAAGTGCTGGAATATTTTTATCCCGGCGAAGGCATGCGGCAGTGGACGCAGCGCGCCCGCGAACTCACCCGCAGAATCTCTCTCGATACCGCCTCTTTCTTGGAGCGCGCATTATCTCTTGCGGAAGAATCATCTCTATCGGATTGGAATTGGATCGAACAGAAGACGGCAAGGCTTGGATTGGAAATTGCCGCCGCCGATCGCAGGCTTCATACGCTTTTGGATCAGGCTTATGCCGATATGGAGCGCTTTGTGGCCGAAAGGCAATTGCCTCAAAAAGAGCCTCAAAAGACGCCTAAATTCAAATTGATGGCGAGGGGGCTGGCCTTCGGCGCGGCCGTTGTTTTAGCCGCTTCCTGCGATGATGAGTCCACGGTGGTCGATCCGGCGCCGCCCGATGGCGGAGGCGGTATGGTAGTCGATCCTCTACCGGCCGATGGCGGAGGCGGTATGGTGGTCGATCCTCTACCGGCCGATGGCGGAGGCGGTATGGTGGTCGATCCTCCGCCGCCCGATGCCGGTGCGGGAGGCCAGGGAGGTATGGGCGCAGTGGCCACCGAACGCGATGAAATCCTAGCTTCCGCAGGCGATCGCAAGCGCCTTCCGCTTATCGATCAATGGGATGACAGCTCGCCGGACGATTGTGTCAGGACCAAGGATATGCCTCTGTTTCAGCCGCCCATGGTGAACCTTCAGGCATCGCCGCTCAACGACCAATCGATGATATCTGTCGCGCTCGAGGGCGATTCCGCGCTGATGTCCGCTCATTGGGAGGCCGATGGCGGGGTCATTGGCCAAGGGCTATCTGTGCAATGGGCGCCGGCGGGCCCAGACGATCGCCTTCGCGTGGCTGTGCGCACGCGCGGAGGCGTTGCGATCCGCAGCCTAAGAGCCGGCGATATTTTAATGAATATGCCGTCCTAAATAAACGCGTGAGCGGCATTCATTGCCGCCGCAACGCTGCTGAAAAAGTGAATACGGCCGCCCTCAAACCCAATATCCACCATGCATGAAGCCGTCTTGGGAGCGAGCCCCGAAATAAAACAGCGGGCTCCCAGAAGTCTCACCGTACCCGCAAGGCTTAAGAGCAAGCGCGCCGTTTCCGCATCCACCGCGGCCACGCCCGTTAAATCGATAATCGCAGTCTTTGCCCTGTATTTAACAATGGCATGAAGCGCGTGCTCCTGGGCATGAGCGGCCTTTTCAGGCGTAAGCTGTCCAATTAAGGGCAATAGCAGCATACCCCGGCCTAAATTCAGCACCGGCCCCGATAAATGAAGAATCTCCTCCCGCTGGGTGCGAATTGTATTTAATTGATTGTCAAGCTCATCGAGATGCAATAGATTGCCATACACAACGCCGGCCATCTGCGCGATAAAAGAAGCCAATCTCATTTTGGCATGATTAAAATGAAACTTCTTGGAGCTCGCCAGCGCAAGCACGCCCACGCTCTCGTTCCGGTAGAGCACAGGCGCGTGTAAACGGGATTGAACACGCCTATCATGCGATTTTGCAATAATTCGATCGTGATGGGCTTCTACATCGGGCACCATAATCGTTTGCTTGTCCCGAAACACCTGCCCGGGCAGGCGGGTCATCGCGCTCCTTTCGAGCTCGGCCCGTTCTTCTTCGGAAAACCCGCTCGCATAAGCGAAACGCAGTGTTTGAAGCTTTGGATCCCAATAAAACAAGCCCGAGAATTCCACAGCGAAGCATTCGTCGACGAGAATCTTCATCGCGCTCGCCAACGTGTTGCGATCCCGGATCGAGCCCAGCGCTACTGCGATTTGGTTGAGCAAATCGTAAAAAGCGTCTCCCGCTCGCTCGGCTGAATCGTCTTCCAGGCTCATGGGGCTGTCTTACTGGAAAATCAACTTACCGATAGCGATAGCGCACTTTGAAATGCAATGAAAAAAAGCGGGGCCGCCGCAAAACTCTGATTTACAAAGGTATGTGCACTGGATAAGGTCATGGGTTGGGTCGGTATGTGGGACGAAATACTGCTTCATCATGTGGATGGCGGTAGAAGCGTCTAGGAGGAAATAGGATCATGACCATTCCGTTGTGGTGTTTGCTGGTGGCGATGATTTTGCCTTATGTGTGGTTGCCTGTGGCCTTCAATGCGCGCAAGGAGCAGTTTGGCAACGCAGACAATAAGATTCCGCGGGCGCAGGTATCCAAGCTTGAAGGGAAGGGGGCCCGGGCTTGGGGCGCGCATCAAAATGCATTTGAAGCGCTTATGGTGTTTACGCCCGCGGTGTTGGTCGCTCATGTGACCAAGGCGGATCCTATGCTGTCGACGGCGCTTGCTGTGGGGTGGGTGGTCTGCCGCGTGCTGCACGGCGTATTATATTTGGCGGATATTGACAAGGCCCGTTCCGGTATGTTTGCGCTCGGCTTTCTCTGTGCCATTGGCCAATTCGTGATCTCTGCGATGGCGCATTAAATATAATTTCTATCCATTTATTAAACAATCCGGTTGTATTTTATTCCCAATTGGGCCGTATTGCCGGATGCCCATGCAAAGTTATGCAAAGCCCATGTGACAAAGAAGTGTCGGGGAAACGGGGCTGATCACACTGTAGAAATTGGCAGCGAGGGCGTGTAGGCTCGTCCCGAGCGTCCCTCGTTATGGCCACGTGTCCCACTTGCAGAGAGCAATATCCCGACAGCGATCTTCAATGCCCGAAGGATGGGGCGCAGCTTCTGCCCGACAGCGCGGTTGCCGGTTTGGATTCCGACTTAAAAGAAGGCTTTTCTGTCGGCGAATACCGCATTGAAAGCAAGCTGGGTGAGGGCGGATTTGGAAGTGTTTATCGCGCCGTGCATCCGGTGATTGGCAAGGAAGCGGCGATCAAGGTTCTCAATCACCGCTTTTCGGCCGATCCGCAAATGGTGGCCCGTTTTATTTCCGAAGCCCGCGCGGTGAATCAAATCCGGCATCGGGGCATCATTGATATTTTTTCATTCGGAAAACTGGACGATGGCCGCCAGTACTATGTGATGGAGCTGCTCGAAGGGCAGCCATTTAATCATTACCTTGAAAAGCGGGGGCGCCTTCCGGTGGAAGAGGCGCTGCCTATTCTCCGCGGCATTTCGCGCGCGCTCGATGCGGCGCACGCGGCGGGCATTGCGCACCGCGATCTCAAGCCGGAAAACGTATTTCTGGCCTTCGATGAAGATGGCACGGTGTATCCCAAGCTGCTCGATTTCGGCATAGCGAAGCTTCTGGGCGACTCGGCTCAAAGTCATAAGACCCGCACCGGCGTTCCGATTGGCACGCCGCTGTATATGTCTCCCGAACAGTGCAGGGGCCGAAATATCGATCACCGCACGGATATTTATGCCTTTGGTGTGATGTGCTTTGAAGTGTTGACAGGGACGTATCCGTTCAATGCCGAGGAGGTGATGGATATCATGATTAAGCATGTGTCCGAGCCTCCGCCGCGCATGTCCACGGTGTGCTCCGATTTAAAGGCGGAGCTGGATGCGCCGGTCTTGTCGATGCTTGAAAAAGATCCTGCAAAACGGCCGGGCACCATGGCCGCCGCGATGGAGGCGCTGATGACGGCGGCCAAAAACGCGGGATACAATATTGGGCCTGTGGCGCTTCGTTCAGGGGAGTTTTTGGCGCCCGGCTCAGGTAAAACCATTGTTGTTGCGTCTGGTCCGCGCGCCGTCGATCCCACCGAGCGAACGCTTGCGGATGATGCGCAGACACTGCCCAATCCATCGAATGACGGCGCGACAGTAAAAACCTTGGGCGAGCCCGAAGGCGGGCATTCCAAGCCGTCCGGTGGTCAAAGAAAAACGATAGTATTGGGCGGAGGAGCGCTCATGCTGATCGTATTGGGAGCCATTGCGTGGAAATTTGGCGGTTCGCCCGATTCCAATGCATTGCCGGGTCTTCCTGCGGGTGAGCATGGAGCGGGGCCTGGGAGCGCGGCGGTTGCGGGATCGGGGCTTCCATCGGTATCTCCGGTGAGTTCGGCGGGGACGGCAGCCAATGCAGCGGCCCGCATCAAAATAACCTTTGAATCAAGCCCGCCGGACACCGATGTGATGCTGGGCGAGCAAAAGCTTGGATCGGCATCGGAGCCCATTTGGCTCGATAAAACCGATAAAATGATCGAATTGACGCTTATTTCAAAAGGATATCAGCCCTGGCCGTATAAATTTCAGCCGGTTGCGGATACCAGCGTAAAAGTCGCGATGAAAGCCGTAGCGTCCGCGAAGCCGGGGGTGCCGCCGAAGTCCAGTGCCTCGGGCAAGCCCAATGTCGAATGGCGCAAGAATCCAGAGTTATCGAGCGATTAAACCCTAAAGAAGCTCATCGAATGCATAAGAGTGACCCATTACTTATGATTGCAGGTATGCCCATGAAAATCCGCGCATCTATTGTTTCATTGCTCGCATTGGCCTGCCTCGGCGGCTGCACCGAATTCGTCACATTTGCCCGCAACGAATGCGGTAATAGGGTCCTTGACGTCGGTGAATACTGCGATGGCAGCGGCCAGATGGACGGGACGTGTATTCCAGCGGGACAGCCGGGAGCCTGTCATTATCAATGCGATTATTTCACCGATGGATTGATGCCGGATGCGATTAAAAAGTGTCCTGAAGGCCAGGGGTGCGGCGTCGATGGAGTATGCAGGGGCGCCGGGGGCGATTTTGAGGAGCCTATTTCTTATGTGGGCGATGGGATTTTAGGGTTTGGTGCAGGCGATTTCGACGGAAATGGCCGCACGGATTTGGTCACTTATTCTTTATCCCGCACAGATATTCATCATTTTGATGAAGTGGGTAATGAGGTCTTTACATTTTCAGTCCCGGGCTTTCCGGATCAGCCTGTGATTGGCCTTTTGGATCAATCATCGGGGAACGAGCCACTAACCAGCGATTTAATCCTCAAGACAGGGGAAACGGTCTCCGTATTCCTCGGACAATCGGATGGAACCCTGAAGCCCAAATTGTTTTCCACGCAAATTGCTGAAAATGCCGAAACGCTACATCTGGCGGTTCCTTTTCGGCTGGATGCCAATCGATCGGAAAAGGATATCGCCGTTCTTGCAGGTCCCGCGGGAAATATCGATACTCCAACGCATCTGAAGGTTCTCGATATCGGCAAACCGCCGGGACCCAATGGAGCAGAATCGCTCATAAAGCTGGAGCTGGACGGAACCAAGCTGATCGGCCGCGTAGCTATAGGATTGCTGTCTCCAAAGGATAAGTGCGATGCAATGGGTTTTATGACCGCCGGTAATTCCGATCCTATGAATGCGGTCGCGCCGATGCTTCAGGTATACCAGGGGTGCACGCTTATGGTTACCGGCAATGGTCCGGTATATCCACCGAAGTTAGATATGGGCTTCACGGTC
Organism: uncultured Polyangiaceae bacterium; assembly: GCA_964537685.1. Lineage (GTDB taxonomy): Bacteria > Myxococcota_A > Polyangia > Polyangiales > Polyangiaceae > CAZICM01. Next base: position 109,028 of record CAZICM010000021.1, on the reverse strand, counting down.
GAGATCCCCGACGGCCGTGTTCCGTGGTTGGGAGTTTGGTTTGCCGATATGGATGGAGACGATCATCCCGATATCCTTTATGGAACGGATGATGAAGCAACGGGAAAGGATAAGCGCATCGACATCATTCGAATCAACAGCGATTTGGATTGGGGCGCGCTGCCTTCTTTCACAAGTCAGCCGCTATTTACCGTGGGTTCTCTCACGCAAGCAGATCTCAAGAATTTGCCTACGGATAAGCCTGAGTATGCCTGTGGGGGACCGCCCGGCCCGATGGCGCCGCCGCTTCAGTTAGCCAATACACCTCTTGCATTTGGAGATTTAAACGGAGACAAAAAGGCGGATATCATTGATACCCTTGGCGTCGTATTTACAACCCCGATCCTGGCAAGGCCCTATGCGCGGTACGACTGCCAAAAGCAATCCTTGCTGACAGTGGCCACCATAGGCAATTTTAATATGCCGCTTGGTGCTCCCAATTTATCGGCTAACGATGCCTTTACGGCCTCCGAAGACGTCCAGGGCCTTATATTCTATAATGGTGATGGGGCTGGAGCGTTTACCCCGATATTCATACCGACGGATAACTACGTGCATCAGATGATTTCCGGCGATTACGACGGCGATCAGATTATGGATCTTGTTGTTCGGGAAAAGGACCGAAAAATTACTAACGATCAGAGCTCGGAAACGGGTAGCCATTTATCGATTTTGTATGGCAATGTGGCTGGGCCGCCCGAGCTTCCCGAATCTCTCGGGGATATCGAGAATGTGCTCGATGTCCGCGCGGGCGCGGTACGGGGGCGGGATTCGGCCTCTGATTTGCTCGTATTGACTGGTATGGTGGGTGAAGCCCGTAACGGCTATCTTTTTTTTGGGCGGCCTGATAGATTATTTGTATCTCCCCAGCTCTTGCTGACAAACTACGGCGATACTGTGTACAGCGGCGATCCGAGACAGCTTGCGCTTGGACGGTTTATCGGTGAAGATGCGATGGACATTATGGTTATCGCATCGCAAATGGGGCCCGGTGAGGAGCGGCCATGGATCTTGAAGGATGCCGGCTCGGATAGTGTAAATTTGGAGGCCAGTCCCACGCTGCTATCCGCGATACTAAGCAAGGACATGCCCGATATGATGCCTGCCGTCGACTCCATTGATTATTTCTTTGGGCTTCAGCTCAATGGCAACGAATCACCCGATAACAAAACCGAAATCGTTGGCTATGGAGCGTCCGGCGGCGCGTATAAGCTGATTACTGCTTCGTTTAACTCGGTAGAGGCGGGGTCGGGTTTGGCGAATATTTCTATAAGTGCATCGCCCCCATTGAAGGGTTCGAAATTGGGTGCGGAATTCGCGACGGCCAAGACCCAGCAGCCTTATGCAATGCAAATGAGGCCCGTGGATGTGAACAGCGATGGCTTGGAGGATATTGTTGGGTTATTGGATGACAGTACCGCTGTAGTGATCTGGAACACTGGAACCGGGACGATAGACATTGAAAATTTTTCAAAATTTAACCTCACCGGTGAAAGCAAAGAAATCAAAGATATCGCATTTGTGAATTTAGATACCGATGCCGATAAGGAGCTGGTGCTTGTTACGAAAGCGGGCGTTATGTGGGCAGATCTTGTTCCCGCCGCCGACATCGCCAACTTTGTCAAGGCGAATTTCGAAGAAAGAGACTTGCTAATCGAACGTTTAAATGCCGAGCGCGCTGTTGGAGGCGACTTTAACGGCGATGGCGTTGACGATCTTGCGATCGGCGGTGAAGGAGGCTTTTCGCTGCTTCTTGGCTCCGTTTTCGTTCCTACTCACCTGTCGGACGATACAAAAAACTAAACATAAAGGTTGAGCACCGTGCGAACGCGATCCACAAAATACCTGTTAGCCGCTGTAACCTTATGCCTTGCGCCGATGGCCATGCCGCTTCCGGCTTATGCCCAAAGCGAGGTCGAGCAAGCCAAAGTCTATTTTAATACGGGCGTCAGCGCCTATGAACAGGGCAAATATGCTATGGCCATCCAGGCCTTCGATCAGGCATACCGCCTTTCCTCCCGCCCTGGCATTGTCTTTTCAATTGCTCAGTCCTACCGCAAACTCTATGTCGATCAGAAGAAGCCTCAGTATTTAAAGAAGGCGGTTGAGCATTACAAAAAATATATCGAACTCGTGAAGGAAGGCGGGCGCCACAACGATGCCCTAGAAGCGCTGGAGCAATTGGAGCCGCTGCTTGAAAAAGTCGGTGACGCGGCCGATTCAGGTGCGGACGACGTGCTGGCGGCGCCCAAGCTTGTGGTATCTGCTTCGGTGAAAGGAGCGATGATATCGCTGGACGGCGGAACGCCCGTCCCGGCGCCGCTCGAGGTGGAGGCAAAGCCTGGGCCGCATACCGTTCGCATTACATCGGATGGCTATTTCCCTGAAGAGCGCGATGTGCGTGCGCCCGAGCGGGGAATGGTGGCCTATGATATTCAGCTCCGGGAAATGCCCGCTATGCTTACGATATCGGCAAATTCAGGCGCTATGATATCGGTAGATGGGCGCCCCGAGGGCATAGCTCCATTGGCCAGGCCCGTCTCCGTTCCAGCGGGGATACATACCATAACGGCTGCCTTAAATGGCTATCAAGTGTTCAATCAGGAAGTTGAAGTAGGGCGCGGTGAATCTAAAAAAATTGATGCTCCGCTTTCCCAGACCCGCCAGCGCGTGATTTCCTATGTCTTTTTTGGCGGAGCGCTGAGCAGTTCGGCTATCGGGGCCCTATTTTTATTGGGCGCGCTGGGGCAGGATGCCATGGCCGAGGACCTGGAACGGACGCGGCAGAATGGCTTTCTCAAGCAACAGGATCTCAAGGATTTGGATAATGCCATTGCCGGCCGCGATGAAAGCCGGGCGCTGACCTTAATCTTCTTTGGTTCCGCGGCGGTATTCGCGGGTGCGGGCGCGGGATTATTTTTATTCGATCAGCCTCAAATTACAGGTGTTTCGCCGCTGACGAACAAGAAAAAAGAAACGCCGCCGGCGGCTCCTTCACAGCCTGAAAAGACGCCGGGCCATTCGATGGGATTTGTTCCTCAATGGTCGCCCGGCTTTGTCGGCGGTTCGGTTATCGGACGCTTTTAATATGATTTCCCGCTCTTCTTCGGCCGTGAGGGCGTTTACGGCATGCATTTTGATCGTATTGCCAGCATGTGCGGATACGGGCGGTGCGGACGATTTCGAAAATGAGGCGTTTCCCCCACCGCCCGAATGGCGGGCCTGTGGAGAGGAAGGCGATTTTGAATGCGCAACGCTCGGCGTCCCTTTGGAATATGATACCGAACGCGGCGATCGGGCTTCTGGTTTCACACTTCAGCTTATTCGGCGTCCTGCTGGAAATCCCCATGCCCGAAAGGGTTCGATTGTCATTAATCCAGGAGGGCCGGGCGGTTCCGGCGCCGCTTGGGTCTATTATTTTTGGCGCCGCATCCCTGAAGAAGTAAGCGACCTATACGATATTGTTGGTTTCGATCCCCGGGGCGTGGGATTGAGCGAGCCTACGATTGAATGCGGTGACAATCTTGATAAATTGATGGCCTTGGATTTAACCCCGGACTCTCCTGAAGAGCGCGAGGCCATTATTTCCGAAACCCAGCAATTCGTCGACGACTGTGCCGAAAAAAGCGCGCTGATTTTACCTTATGTGGGCACCGAAAACGTCGTCCGCGATCTCGAACGGATTCGCCTTGCCCTTCAAGAATATAGGCTGAATTACGTGGGTTTTTCTTATGGAACGTTTATAGGCGCCCTCTATGCCGAGCGTTATCCCAAAAAAGTCCGCGCCTTTGTGCTCGATGGAGCGGTCGATCCAGCGCTGTCCGCCGCACAGATTGTCGAAGGCCAAGCCTTGGGCTTTGAAATGGCGCTCGATCATTTTTTAAATAAATGCGCATCCGATGCCGAATGCCAATTTCATTCAGCGGGCGATCCCTATACCGCTTTTGATGCGCTTCAGGCCGAAATTGAAGCGGCTCCAATGCCTGCTGCCGGCGACGCCGAAGGCCGTTCCGCCGGCCCAGGCGAATTCTTCTGGGCCGTAACTGGAGCGCTCTATGGTCCGAGCTCTTTCGATCTCGCCTCTGCCCTCTCGCTCGCGGCCTTGGAAAAAGATTCAACCGAATTGCTTGCACTATCGGATAAATTTACAGGCCGCTATGAGCCAGGCCATTACTCGGATTCTTTTGATCAATACCATGCAATATTTTCGATAGACAATCCTTTTCCGAGGGATATGGAGTATTACGATTCGGCCACGGAACAACTAAAATCCAAGGCACCCAGGCTTGGCGCGTCACTCCCTTACACAAGCCTGCCCAGCGCGTTTTGGCCCATTGAGAGCTCCCGGATTGCCGCGCCTGTCCGGGCCGAGGGGACTCCGCCGATATTGGTCCTTGGAAACATGGGCGATCCAGCAACGCCTTACGAATGGTCTGTTTCGCTGGCCGATCACCTGGATAATGCCCTGCTGCTGACGCTTGATGATGAAGGCCACACGGCTTTTGGAAATAAAAGCCAGTGCATTAACGATTATGTCGCCAAATATCTGATCGAATTGAAAATGCCCACACCTGGCACCCGATGCTATTGATGCGCACTCATCTACCCGCGTTTACCCGTGTTTGAAATTCGTATTGGACATTGCTTTTCGCACGTTGACAAGGCGAGCAATCGACTTTAATTCCTGCCGATTAACATGACCACAAATCCCAAAATCAATGTCTCGGGTTTTGATATCGAATGGGACGCGGATCAAGCGCTCAACCTCTGGGCAGGCGTGCCTACCCTCAGCATGTGGATTCCTGGAACGACAGCAGGACTCATGGAGGGCTTTGTGAATATGGTGGGCATTGAGCGATTTAATCTGTGTTTGCAGCTTGCGGGGCACCGGAGCATCGAAACCGATTGGCAGATAATCGCCGGCGCGCCGTCATTTGAGCAAGGGCTGGCGGCGCTGGCCGAAATCGCATGGCCTGCGGGCTGGGGCCGCTGGACGCTTGTTTTGCTGGATCGGGAGCGAAAAGAATTCCGGATGCAAGTGCGCAATTCGTGGGAAGCCCTGTATCAGCGCGAATTAAACGTTTGCTGGGGCAGCGCAATGACTGCGGGGAAGTTTGGCGCCTATGCCGAGCGCTTGTTTTCGGTTCCCTGCTGGGCCGAGCAAACGGTTTTTGCCGCCGAAGGCAATGAATACGATGAATTTGTCATCCATCCCGCAAAAGTATCCATTGAAGAGCGCCTTACGGAGCTGCTTCAAGAGGGCCGCGCCACCTCAGCCGATTTAGCTGCAGCGCTTTCAAAATTGAAGACGGAAATCAGTGAACGGGAAAAGACAGCGGCCCAACTGCGGGAAAAGCTCGAGTTAATCGAGCAGCAGGAAACCGCGCTCCGCACCCTGACGGCGCTCATTATCACCGTATGGGAGGGCGTTTTGATGGTTCCTGTGATGGGTGGACTGGACAGCGGACGGGCGACCATTTTGATGGAAAGACTTCTCAATTCTGTTGTAATGAACCGCAGCCGCCATGTTATTTTGGATTTAACCGCGGTGGACACGGTGGATCCGGCGACGGCCGATCATTTGCTGCGCATTGTTCGGGGCGTCGAGCTTTTGGGCGCCCGAGCCGTCGTGACGGGCATTCAGCCCGGGGTTTCTCAGACGCTGGCGTCCTTCACCGGCGGTTTAGGCGGGATCAAAACGCTCCGCAATCTGCAGGAAGGACTAAAAATGTGCATGGGATTGATGGACAATCGCATGTGATTTAACTCAATCCGTTCCGCCGCGAAGCCCAAAGCGCGCCATTAACCGCTGCAAATGCCGCCGATCGATGCCGGCATCACGGGCTGCTTTTGATACATTGCCTCCGCTATTCTTTAGAATGGCTTCCGCATACGCTTTCTCAAAACGCTCCACCCATGCATCTTTGGCCTCATGGTAAGGAAGCGAAAGCAGCGAAGTATCAAAATGACCTTCGTTTTGCGATATTTCGGTGCCGTGAGCCGCTGGGTGGGTATTGCCTTTCGGCGCCTGTTCGCCTCCGCTTTTCGCAATACCCGACGGATCGCCGGGAGGCGACGAAGCGCCGAGCACGGCCCAGCGCTCGACAATATTGCGCAGCTCCCTGACATTGCCCGGAAAATCGTAGCGCATCAGCATGGCCATCGCGGCCTCGTCCAGGCGTGAAAAAGGCATTAAACCCGCCGCGCGCCGCCTCCTCATCAATTCATCCTGAATATGATCGACATAAAGCCGAAGGTCTTCCAGGCGCGTTCTTAATGGTGGAATTCGAACGATAACAACGGCAAGCCGATAATATAAATCCTGCCTAAATTTCCCCGCATTGACTTCGCGTGAAAGAGAACGATTGGTGGCTGCAACAATTCGAACATTAATGGAACGGGTTTTATCCGAGCCGACCGCTTTTACTTCGCGCCTTTCCAGCGCCCGAAGCAGCTTGGCCTGCATATCCAAAGGCAGCTCGCCCACCTCATCGAGAAACAGCGTGCCACCTTCCGCGGCCACAAAAGCGCCGGCCCGCTCTCTCACCGCGCCCGTAAACGCCCCTTTTTCATGGCCAAAGAGCTCACTCTCCAACAGCTCGCGCGGAATCGCTCCACAATTGACCGCAATACATTCTCCTGGCCGCCGGCTCGCCTCATGAATGCCTTCCGCGGCCAGTTCCTTGCCCGTTCCCGTTTCGCCTTCAATCAATACGGTTAAATCGCTCGGCGACACTTTCTCGAGCAATGCAAAGGTCTCGCGCATCGCGGGGCTAATGCCCAGCATCCGGCCAAAACTCGCGCGCGGCGAAATCTCCTGCTCCACCGTTTCGGTGAGAGCTTCGATTTTAACGATGCTTTTGCCAATTCTAACGATTGTATCTGCGGTAAATGAAACCCGTTCAATGCGCAGATCGCCGACAAACGAGCCATTCGTAGAACCTGTATCCGACAGCGAAAAACCATGAGGCCCGAGGCGGATCGCCAAATGCTCGCGTGAAACAGCGCTGTCGGAGAGAGGCACGTCGGCGTCCGCGCCCGAGCCGACGCGGACCTCGTCCTGCGCGAATACATAACTGCGATCGCGCTCCTTGGGCTCGGGCGAGTCCACGATTGTGACGCGCAGCTTGCGAATGCGCCGAAGGCTTGCGCCGGTATCGCTTGTAATGACTTCTGTAATCGGCGAACGAGCCGATCCCGCGATGGGGGCCGCCCGCACAGCCGATTCTTTTTGCCGCTCTGCGCTCATTCGCCCCGATCCTCCTCCAATCCAATAGAATTTCCTTGTTTATTGATGGGAATGAGCACGACTTGTTCTCCCGGGCGGGCGCTAAACGAAATTTCCCGCCTGTCGCCTTTGGCGGTTGTCAATACAAGGGTATGTTTTCCTGGTTCGATCGGAATGGGTCCTGCATTTTTATCGACCTTACGGCCATCCAGCTCGAGCTGAGAGCGTTTGGCCAGCGGGGCTCCGTAGTGAACCGAAGCTCCTCGAAAGCGGCCTGTGAGCCGGCCGGCGGCGAATGAGCCCACGGCGATAACGAAAGCCAATAAAAACAGGGCTAAAGTGCGCCATCCATTGCTTTCCGAAGACCTTGACGATTTAGGCTGCCGCAATTCGTTCGATGGCTGTACAGATATATTTGTATTGGTTTTCCGGCTTTCATCGGCGCGCGTCTCCGGTAGAGTCGCCAATTTCATAGGAATGGTTGGCGTCAGCGCGGCGGGCGAGGGCGTTGGCGTGGGGATATGCGCGGGTGCCGCAGCCGAAAGCTCGGCGGAGCGTTTGGCATCCTGCGAAGCCTCGGAAGCCTGCGCAACCGCGTGGGCCAGCTCGCCCCGATCGATGGGCAGGGCTTTCAGGGTTTTCGCGAGCTCGTCGGCCTTGGGCCTTGCGGAAGGATCGCGCTTCAATGCATTCCCAAAACCGCTCGCAATATCTTCCAGCGCGGACTCGTACGCGGGCACATCGGCGCGGGCCCCCGCATCCGCCAGGCTCGATTCCATAAACAATCGTTTTTGAAGTGCGCACTCCGCAATGACGACGCCCAGCCCATACATATCCTCGGCCGGATTCGATTCTGTGGGGCGCACGGCTTCGGGCGCGATATAACCCGGTTTGCCTGCGATCGCCGATCGTTTTGTTCCCGCTTTCTCGGCCACGCCAAAATCGCAGACGCGAATTTCCCCTGTATCATCGATTAAAATATTCGATGGAGAAATATCGCCATGCACAAACCCTTTTTCATGCAATGCCGAAAGAGCAATAGACACATCCAATGCAATGGCTCTCACGGCTGGCCCGGAAAGCGGAATCCCCGCATTCCGAAGCTCATCCAGGGACACACCCCGCACGTATTCCGTGGCCACATAGGGCAGCCCGGCAATCTCTCCCGCGGCCTCGAGCGCCACAATGGAGGGACAGCGGACCAAGCTCAACACTTCGGCTTCCCTCGCAATGGATTGAGCCGCCCGTTCGGAAGCGCGCTGGCCCACCTTGGGACGTTTTAAAACAAATGCCTTCCCGCTCCGATCGCCGAGCCGGATGGCAAAGAGCACATCGGCCATGGGGTTTTCCCCCAGGCGTGCAAAGGCCAAAAAATCGCCGAAAAGCTCTGGAAATGCAGCGGATCGCACGTTGCGAGCGCGAGTCTATTCAGATGGCTGGCCCTTGTCTACCTCATCCCAAATGGAGATGTGCTTGGTTTCCGGGAGGAAAAATGAGCCGATAATGAAGGTAATGGCAGCCACTGTCATCGGATAGTAGAGACCCGCATAGATATTGCCCGTGGCGGTGACGATGGCGGTTCCGATTAAGGGCGTGAGGCCGCCGAATACTCCATTGCCCAAATGATAAGGGAGCGAGAGAGATGTATAGCGGATTTTCCCTGGAAATAATTCGACCAAAAAGGCTGCGATCGGCCCGTACACCATGGTGACATAGAGCACTTGAACGAAGACCAGAAGTACCAATACAATCGGATTGAACGGATTGGAAAAGGCTTTCATGGCCATGTAAATCGGCACGTAGGTGAGCACGGCCAAAAGGCAGCCCGTCATCATGATCTGCTTGCGGCCGTAGCGATCGGAGAGGGTGCCGAAGACGACGAAAAAAGGAGCGCCCAGCAAAAGAGCCGCAGATACGATCAGATTGGAACTCAGAAAATCGATTTTCAGCGTCTTTTGAAGGAAATAAAGCGCATAGAATTGGCCTGTGTACCAAACGACGCCTTGGCCGGCGGTGGCGCCAAATAAAGCCAGAAGCATGAGCTTCCAATTCTTGCCGCTGCCCAGGCTGTCTTTTAGGGGCGATTTCGATGTCTTGCCGGCGGACTTAAGCTTTGAGAAAAGCGGCGATTCCCGGAGCTTGAGCCGGATGTAGAGCGAAAAGCCCACCAATAAAATCGATAAAAGAAAAGGAATTCGCCATCCATACGATTGAAATCGTTCTTCACCTAGGGGAAGGCGCACCGCCAAAATAACGCCCAATGAAACGAAGAGGCCGGCCGTCGCCGTAATTTGAATAAAACTGGTGAAAAAGCCCCGCCGCTCATCGGGCGCGTGCTCGGCCACATACACCGCGGCGCCTCCGTATTCACCGCCCAGCGCGAGCCCCTGAATTAAACGCAAGAGCAGCAATATCAGAGGTGCGGCGACTCCAATCCGCTCGTAGGAAGGCACAAGCCCAATGGCGGCCGTGCTGCCCCCCATTAACAAAAGCGTGAGAAGAAATGCGAATTTGCGCCCAATTAAATCGCCAACCCTTCCGAATACAATTGCACCGAATGGGCGCACAATAAAACCGGTAGCGAATGTCGCAAGCGTGGACATAAAGGCCACCGCGGGATTTCCCGCCGGAAAAAAATGATTTGCAATAATCGTCGCAAGGCTTCCAAAAATATAAAAATCGTACCATTCGATAACCGTCCCTGCGGCGGCGGCTCCGATGACTTTCCAAATGCTGTAGTTGGGGTCGGGTACGGTTCCCGCAAGGACTTCGGGCGGCGAGCTATTGGCCATGGGCGCCGATATCACGGGATATTGAATGCGAAAAGCCCTTTTGTGCCGGGCTTTTATTTCGCCGCTGCGTAGTTGCGAGCTTTTCGTGTAGAGTGCAGCGGCTTTTTCGGATGGGACGCTGCCATGAAAACCAAAGAACGATCGATGTTAGAGCGCAGCTTTTGGGCATGGGGTTTTGAGCAAAATCTTCCGGATGAGGAAATGCGCCGGATGTATTCGTTTCAAGCCCAGGCCATTTTGGGAGGCGGTGAATTTCATTTAAAACCCTTGCCCCGTTTTGAGGATGTGCGCCTGCCCGAGCCCCGCATTGCTGTGCCGCCCGCGCTGGAGCATATATGTTCCGCAGCTCCGCGCGACCGCGCCATGCATACGTATGGAAAATCGTATTGCGATATTGTGCGGGCTTTTCGGGGGGATTTTTCTCCTGCCCCGGATTTTGTCGCCTATCCGCGCACCGAGCACGAGATTATGTCCATTCTACAATATTGCTCCGATACCCGGTGTGCTGCCATTCCCTTCGGAGGTGGAACGAGTGTGGTCGGCGGTGTGGAAGGCTCGGTCGGACACCGCTACAAGGGCGTGATCTCCTTGGATATGAGCGCTTTCGATAAAGTGCTCGAGATCGATAAAGTATCCAAGGCGGCCCGCATTCAAGCCGGAGCGCTGGGACCCTCGATTGAACGGCAATTGGGCGAGCATGGGCTTTCGCTTCGCCATTATCCCCAAAGCTTTGAATTCTCGACGCTGGGAGGATGGATCGCCACCCATGCGGGCGGTCATTTTGCGACCTTGTACACGCATATCGATGATATGGTTGAATCGGTCAGAATGGTCACGCCGCGGGGCATTTTGGACACGGGGCGCGTGCCTCAATCGGGGGCTGGGCCTTCGCCGGAACGCCTGCTTTTAGGCTCGGAAGGCATTTTGGGTGTAATTAGCGAAGCGTGGATGCGGGTGCGCGCGCGGCCGCATTACAGGGCTACGGCCAGTGTATTTTTCGAATCCTTTGAAATGGGAGCCGCGGCGGTGCGCGATTTATCCCAAGCGGGGCTTTATCCAGCGAATTGCCGCTTATTGACGGCCCGCGAGGCGCTTTTAAATGGCGTTCATGTCGAAGGAGGCGCGGTCTTGCTGCTTGGATTTGAAAACGCCGTGCATGCCATGCACGCTTGGATGGATGGGGCGCTGTCAATATGCAGGGCTCATGGAGGCCATAGCCCGCATGGGGCGAAGTTCCGCGAGGGCGGTGAACGGGGCGCGGACGGTACGGGCGAGGCTTGGAGAAAGGCTTTTTTTCAAGGGCCTTATTTACAAAGCGCGTTTGTTACAATGGGCGTTATCGCCGATACTTTCGAAACCGCCTGCACTTGGGATCGATTCAATACATTGAAACGGGAAGTGCATGCATCGGTGGAAGAAGCAATGAAAGAAGTGTGCGGAACGGGCATTTTAATGTGCCGATTTACGCATGTGTATTCCGACGGGCCGGCGCCCTATTTCACCTTTATCGCGCCCGCGCGGGATGGGGAAGAAATCGAGCAATGGAAAGCCATTAAAAAAGCGGCATCCGATGCATTGCTTCGCTCGGGAGCGACCATTACGCATCATCACGCGGTAGGGCGCGTGCACCGGCCTTGGTACGATAAAGAGCGTCCCGATTTATTCGCCGATGCGCTTCGGGGCGCGAAGAAAGCGCTCGATCCGGCTTGGGTGATGAATCCCGGCGTGCTCTTGCCTGTTAATGAAGACTGATCAAATAGGATTCCAATGCGATAAAATCCAATTCGCTGAGGTGGGAAGTTGTTCCCATGGTATTTTTTGTCGCAAGCAATAAATTGCGCAATGAAGAATAGCGGCCGTCGTGAAAATAGGGCGCCGTTCCTCCGATGAAACGGAGCGATGGAGTCTCGAATAGCGAGGTTTTATCGGCGAAAGCCGCGCTTGAAATATCGTGCAGCACTCCATCCGTGAAGGCGCTTTCCTCGCGGTGGCAATGGGTGCAGCCCGTTTCTTGCGCATTAAATAATTCCTTCCCCCGGGCAATCAGCGCATCGCGTTCGGGGGCGGGCTTTACAGGCGGCCCAGGCATGGTTTGCACATAGTGCACAAGGGCTTCGGTATCCTGCGCGGGAAGGCCCTTTCCGTGCAGGCGCGAAATGGTTTGGCTCAGATGATCGTTCAGCGTTGGATGTAAATTGCTCCAACTGTAGGGAGCCGTTCCCTCCACGCGCCCCGCGAGCATCGGAGGCTGGCGAGGACCATCGGGCGTTGCCCATGTAAATCCGTCGTCGCGCCCATCGGGATGACAGCTTGCGCGGGCCCGTCCATCGGCGGCAATGCGTTTATCGCCCGAAATGTGAAAGAGCATTCGGCCCATTGTTTTTTGATAATCCTCGGCATCGCTTTGGCGGAGCCGGATGGAATGGCCAACAATGGGGGACGATTTTAATCGATTGGCCGCCATGGCCGATGAGGCTTTTCCAAGCGGGAGAAGGGTAAGCGTGCGGGAGAACTGAGACCATACAAAGGCTTGATCTTCCGATGAATCCAATGCAAGCGCCGTAGCGCCCAGAGCAACGCGGTAGCGCTGTTTGAGCGCCCGGGCCGGATCGGGCGAGTCGGCGGAGACTTCTAATACAGTAGGAATATCAGCACATGCGATGAAAATGGAGCGCCTTGCCGCATCGTAGTGCGCGGCTCTGGGCAGCAGGCAATTCCGCACTTGTTTTAAATGGTGATGAACCGTTTCGGCTTGGGGATGCAGAGAAGCGTAGGTGGCCTGGGGAGTAGAGCCGCCTTGGAGCACGGCAATTCCAAAGATATGTGAAGGAAGCTTTGAGGATATGCCATAGCCATCGCTTCTCAGCCTTGGATTGTCCACGCGCGCGAGCGAAAGAGGCGAGAACACCCGGCCCCGCTCATCGCGCGCGAGCGCATAACCCTGCGTTGCAAGGCGTTCGGTTTCGGGCTGAAAGACAAATCCGGGCGGAGGACACATCGGAGGTGTATCGAGATCGCCGCCTTCCAGGGGAATCTTTTCAATTTGATAAGATGGTCTATCTAAATGAACGGCGCTCATTACCGCGCCTGTCATATGCGAAACAAAGGCTGTCTTTCCGTCTTGGGAAAGCAAAAGAGCCCTAGGCTCGCGGGGAAGGGGAATCGATAGGATTTGAGTCGCCGCAGGTCCATTTTCATCATATTGAATAGAAAATCCTTCTAAATGGCTTCCCCATCCGCTGATGGAAAGAAGGGTCGCTGAATGAGGCGGAAGGGCCAATGCGATAGGTTCGGCTTCGGTATGGATTGGAGGAAGGGAAGATTTACGCAGCGATCCATCCAATTGACCTGTCCATTCTAAAGAAATGATTTGATTCTTGTTTCGGAGGGCCACATACAGCCTGCCATCGTGGCCCAGCAGCATTTGAGAAGGCTCGCCGTCCAGATGCAGCGAAGCAAGCTCTGTGCGGCGCTGAGGATCGGCGGCTGTGATGCATTGCTCGTCTTGATCGGCGATAAAAACGATTCGGCGGTCCCCAAGTTTTGCGATAAGCACCGCCGAGCTTTCACGCGGCTGCCCTTCTTGAAACGTAACCGATTCAATGGGGAATGCCGGTTTTTGATGGCTGCTGCGCCGGGCGAGGGAAGCGGGCGGTGTCTCGTTAATCGATTCTTCTTGAATTTCGATGGAATTGGATGAGGATGTCTCGCCCTGCCCGCAGGCATTGAGACAAAACAATGCAATGAGATTGAATGCAAATATCTTTTGCATGAGCCAATCTTCTCCAAGTAGGCCCCGGTGTGGCGCGCAATCGCACGCGCAGAGGGAAGGCTCGCGGCAATGCGGCACCGGGTGGCTCTTCGACGCTTTCGATAAAAATATCTTGGGTCGGCGAATTGTAATTGTTCCTTGGGCTTGAGCCCGCGTTCTTTCGTGTGTTATGGCGATCGAAGGTTGGAGGTGAGTGAAGTGAGCCGAAAAGTCGCAGCGGTAATTGGGGCAGGGCCCGGTGTGGGGATGGCGGTGGCCAAGCGCTTTGCGCGGGAAGGTTTTCGGGTTGCGCTGGTCGCCAGGCGCGCCGATTCGGTGCTGGACTATGCGCGGTCGCTGCGTGAGAGCGGCGCGGAAGCCTTTGGTTTTGCGGGTGATGCAAGCGATTTCGCCGATATGGAGCGCACGCTCGGAAGAATTGATGAAGAAGCCGGGCATCCTGATGTATTGGTCTATAATGCGGCTGTATTGAAGCGCGCTCAGCCCACGGAATTATCCCTGGAGCAATTGCTCGAGGAATTTAAAGTGAATGTGGCGGGAGCACTTTTGTGCGCCAAGCATGTGGCACCCGCGATGCGCGAAAAAAAGCAGGGAACGATTTTGTTGACCGGCGGTGGATTGGCCTTAAGCCCAATGCCGCTTTTTGCATCGCTGAGCATTGGAAAAGCCGCGATTCGAAGCCTTGCATTTTCGCTCGCGGGCGAGCTCGGAGCTTCGGGCATTCATGTGGCGACGGTGACGATTTGTGGCTTTGTAAAGGCTGGCACGCATTTCGATCCCGATTCGATCGCAGAGGCGTATTGGAATTTGCATACGCAAGAGCCGCCGAAATGGGAAACTGAATTCGTGTACCGTTAACGGGCGCAGGGCGCGTGTGAAGGAGCAGGGCGATGAGTTACCGCGACGATCGCGAAGAGCTAAAGCAGCGCGTGGATGAGCTGGAACGAGAGCTTCAGACCGCGAGGCAGCGCGCGGACCAGGCTGAAGGCGCGCAGGCAAAGGCCGATCGGCTCGCGGTGGAGCTTGCGGGGGCGCAGCGCAATTTAGAACGCATCCAAAACGAGCTGTCGAAATTGCAGAGCCCGCCCAAAAAATCGAATGCGCCCGTGTTTGCCGTGGGCGGGATGATGATTTTGGCGGGCGCGGCCGTGGCTTTATTCGCGGTTCGCTCGCCGCCCCAGCCACCGTCCATTGCCCTGCCGATGACCGCGATTGAGCCTATTGCTGCGCCTCCTCCACCGCCGCCCATTCCGCCCATTCCCGAGCCCGAGCCCACCCCGGTGCCCGCGCGCGCGAAGACCGTGCGCTGGACGGGAAAAGTGCTTAGTTCGTCGGGTTTTGCGCTGCCCGCGGGCACGCCGTGCTTTGCCGAGGCATCCCTTAAATCGTCCAATCAAGGCTCGATTGATGTGGATGAGCTTCTTGTTCAATGCGCCGATAAAAAACTCTATCGTTTAAGTGATGCATTGGAAGGAATATCAATGACATCGCGAAAAGTCTTTGAGGAACCCGGACCTTCGGCGGGGACCTATACCTATTCGATCATTTATCAAGATCAGGGGCAGCGTTCGGGAAAGCGCGCTCAAGTCTCGATGGAATCCATTTGGGGAAAGGCCAATGCCTGGAGTGAAATAAATCCGGTGTATAGAGTATCTATTCAATTGAATTCAGAGAGCGAAATCAACAAAGAGCCTCCTCTGGATCCATTGCATGAGAGTACGGAAGTCGACTTTAGAAATCGGCTTGAATTAAAGGGCACGGCATTGGCGGTGAATGGCCAGACGACGGTGCAGAGCGGGCAGCCATGCGCCATTAAAGTATTTCCGACGTGGGGTGAGCGCGGCCATAATTGCAGAGTGAGCCTTCGCTGTGGGGAACAAGTGCTCTATGGAGGCGGAGATTCTGGGTATAACCGCTGCGAATTCAAAGATGGCCAGCTTGTGAGCGTAAAGGATGAAGGCGCGAGTACAGCCGACGGCGATCCGATGTTTTCAATCGATGGAACGGCGTCTACCGCGGTGGTTCAAGAAGGCGGCGGCGATGGTTTTGAAGTGAAAATGAAAATTGAAAAGCCCAAGCGCGTGGCTAATTAACGACGCGAACCCGCACCTGTTTCGTTTCAGAGCCTCCGCGCGAATCCCGGAGCACCACCCAAATATTGGCGATTCCCGGCTCTGCGGGAGGCAGCCAGCGGGAACCATGGTCTTCGTGATATCCTTCGACCGCGCCGCTCACCAGCATCGTATCGCTGCTTAAATCGCCCTGATCCGCGAAATAATTCACCCAAACAATTTCCCGCAGATCGCCCGATTCAGGACTCGAAGCACCTGGATCGAATTCAGCGACATTTGAATCGACAGAAATATCGATGGGATAGGACTGGCAGGTTTCGAAAGGATCGTCCTTTAAACAAGAATTGGCGCGCCTTTCATCGTCGCTGAGCGGACATGCTTTAACCTCGGGCAGCGCATCATCGGTTGTATCTTCGGAAAGAGGCTTTCCATTCAATAAAATATCGGAAAAAGAAGGGTTTGAATTGACTCGCCCATCCGCGAAAGAATAAATTTGCGTATAGCCCGCGATAAAACTATCGGCATCGAGCCGCTGGCCCTGTTCGCCATAACAGGCAAAAGGAAGCGATACCGGCGCATTCTCATCGGGAGGCAATGGCCCAAGCGTTCCCGCGCATGCAATAAAGAAAATATAGGCAATACCATAATGCGGACCGGCGGGAGGCACGGGCCGATCGGATACAATGGTTTCAGGCAATTGAAGTATAAATTCGGTGAGATTGATACCCTGTGCGAATGAAATGGGAGAATCCGGCGAAGGCGGGCTGGAAAAAGCCTTACCCAACTGCTCAAAACACAAATAATACAAATCGCTTTCAGGATTAAAACAGCCGCCGATCCACGTAATTTGCACTGGACGCTGGGAAGCTTCGCCCACGCCCAAGCCATCGTGAAGCGTCATCTTAAAATGCACCGGATCGCCCGGATTGACATAAGACGCATCGGCATCCACCGAAACAATACGCAATGCATTAATCTTGCTCGGCGGATCGTCCCCGGCGGCGCAACCGGGCAAACACATTTTGACGAACCCCAGCGCACACACCGACAAAACCAACCTGCGGAAGGAGCGAGGACGCATTCCCATAGCCAACATTCTCCAATCTAAAATATTAAAAATATTAAAAATAAAAATATTAAAATATTAAAATATTAAAACTCGCCGCGCACACCAATACTCGGCAAAATAGGCAAACCCGTCGCATACCTACGCGTCGTGAAATTAAAATTATAAGACAGCCCCTCGGCATTCCCATTGTTGTACACATTCTGCACATCGAGATAAGCCGACACTTGATATTGCCTGGCCACCCATTTTTTATCGACCCGCAAATCAAGCTGATGAAAGGGAGGAAGCCGCTCGCTATAAGGTCCGCTCGCGGGCAAAGGCGTATAACTTCCCGTCGGCGCGTGATACAGCGCATTCAAACGCGACGAATCACATCCTTCCAAATCCGAATCGCAAACGTTCGGCGTAATAATATCCCCCGATACCAGCCGAAACCGCGCCCCAATTTCAAATCCATGACCAAGCCTATAACTCCCCAGCACCGTCATGACATGCGTTTGATCGGATTCAAACAACCTCTCCGGCGCTGAAGGACCATCCTTTCGAATGCTCCGGGAAATCGTATAGGCCAGCCACCCAAAAAAACGCGGCGACGGTTTATGCTTAATTAAAAGCTCGGTGCCCACCGCATAACCCGTACCCACATTTCTATACGCAAAAGCGCTGCCGCCCCCGCTCGCCGTACCCACAACCAAACCATCGAATTGCTTGTAAAATCCTTCAATTGAAGCCTCGAAATACCTTGAAATCTCCCGCTCGGCCCCCAGCGCATAATGAACCGCCTGCGCTGTTTTCAATCCAGGCGTCCCCAAAGGTGCAAGCGCCTCAAAGAATTGAGGAGGCTGACGGAATACGCCCATACCGCCTTTAAGCGTGGTCCTGGGAAAATCCGGCCGGATATCCCAGCGGGCCGAAAAGCGTGGCTGGGCATCCCAGCCCGATGTCGCGCTAAAGCCTTCAAAACGCGCCCCCGGAATGAATTTTAAACCCGGCGCAGGCGTTATCTCGAATTCCGTATAAAAAGCAGGATTCAGCAATGCGCCTGAAAGCCGGCCTTCGCGCAATATCCGGGTCGTATAAGGCTGATTATCGGGCTCGCCCGCGCGGGGCGCATTGGGTCCCCGGAACGAAGACTTATAACTTCCAAACGCCACATCCGCGCCAATATTGGCTGTAACGCCCGGACCAAGCCGCCGCGAATATTCAAGCCGCGAATTGATCGCATTGGTGTCCAAATAGAAATAAATCGCGCCGATATTAAAATCGGCATCATCGCGCCCAAATGCCACGGTGGCCGTGAATTTATCGTTTTCGGTGATGTTGTTGGTGTAGCGCAATTGAAGCCTCTGAAAGGCCGTATGAAAGCCTAGGCTGCCCGATAAACCCGGATCGCCCGCGCCCGCGCCGGCCACCAAGGACAGCGAATCGTCGGAACCAAAAAAGGCCAATCTAAAACTCGAGCGCTCGCTTGGATTGGTTTCAATGGCAAATTGATAGTCGTAATACACAGGCGCCTGTGTAACGCCCGCACCCGCGCTCTCCAGCACAGGGCCCAGCCAACTATCGATATGACTCCGGCGGCCCGCGGCAATAAATCGAATATTCGGCGCTCCCGGAATCGGGCCTTCCAGCATGGCGCGCGCATCAATTAAATCGATTTGGGCAAGACCATGATACTTTCCATCGGTTTTAATGGGCCGGATGGCTGCGTCAATGGTTGCGCCCATAACACGGCCATATTGAGCGCTAAAATTACCGGGATAAAAATCAATTCGATCGAGTAGTTCCGTTGGAATGGCCGAAGAGAGTCCGCCAAAGTGATAAATAAGCGGAACCGGCGTTCCATCGACAAAGGCTTGTGTATCCTGGGGCGCGGAGCCTCTTACGATCAGCAATCCGGCCAATCCTGGAGGACGGGCCACGCCTGGAAGGCTTTGAATGGAGCGGAGAGCATCGCCGTTGGTGCCGGGAATACGGCTGATTTCTCTATTTTCGAGCGTGCGTTTGGTGATCTCGCGCGGTGGTTTTTCGCCCCGCACCACGACCGTTAATCCTCCTCCTAAAGGCACCAGCCGGTATTTCACTTCAAGGCTTTGTTTGGATTCGATTTCTTCATCGAGCTCGAGCGCGCCAAAGCCCTGGGCCTGTAGCGAAAGATGCACTTTGCCCGGAGCGAGCGAAGGAAATTGAAACCGGCCATCCGTATTGGTCGTAACGACAAATGTATTTCCCCGGCTATCTTTCGCCTCGAGGTTTACGCCGGCCAGCGGCGTGTCATCGCCTGAGCTGAGCACCGTGCCCGAGAGCGGATCGCTATGCAATTCATCCGATTGTTTAGATGTGTTGTTTGTATTTCCCTGCGCATCTGTCTTGGGATTTGCATCGCTTAGATTAAAGGTAAATCGATAAAGAATTCGCGCTGGAAAAGGCGTGCCATCGGCCCGTTTGGCGGGTTCAAAATCCAATTGTTTTGCTGCCTCCAGCGCCGCTTCATCAAAACCATGGCCCGCAGGCTCGAGCACCGCCGCGCGTGTGACCCGCCCATTTTTATCGATATCGAGCTCCAATACGACCGCGCCTTCCAAGCCTTGGGCTTGAGCTTCTTCGGGGTAAGTCGGCGCCACATAATTGCGTGGGCGAGGCATGGTGATGCCGCTTTTGGCCGGGCTATCGGGAGCGGCAGCTTGAGCCGGATTTTGAGGCGTATCGGCATGCGCCGAGCGGGATTGGGCCAGCGCCGAGAGCAGAACGAAGATGGGGATGACGCGATATCTTGGGCTGCAAAGGCATTGGCCTTTTAACATGGCAGCAGCAAGCCTAGGACAGCGAGCCGCGTCAACCGCTGATCGTTGGTTTATATAATTTGATTTTATTGATGGGGCGGGAAGGGCAGGGATTGGAGCGCGGGATTTTTATTTAAAGGCAATTGGTGTGATATTCGTTATAGCCCTTTACCCAGTCGGCATCATTGAAGCTGCCGTCGCCGTTGGGATCGCAATATCCGCCCGCCGCGGTCATGGGACAATTCGGCGTATTGACAGGGTATAAACAATAATTGTCCACATTGGTCTTGCATTCGCAGGGCGTGGGCGGAGGGGGCGGAGGAGGATCGCCGCCGCCCGGGCAATTGGTGTGATATTCGTTGTAGCCGCGCACCCAGTCGGCATCGCCAAAATCGCCGTCGCCATTGGGATCGCAATATCCGCCGGGCGCTGTCATTGCGCAATTCGCCGTGTTTTTTGGATAAAGACAATAATTGTCGACATCGTTTCTGCATTCGCAGGTCCCGGGCGGAGGAGGCGGAGGAGGCGGCGGATCTTGGGTTGTGGTCGGCGTGGGGGTGGGCGCGGGGGCCGGCGGGCTTGCGCTGCCGGTGACGGAACAAATACTACCCTGTTGGAAGTTCATACAACCGAAATTGGGCAATGTATTGCTGTTGACCTGCTGTGAGGCCACCCGATCGTTAAATCCGATCCAGCCCTTTCCCCGGCTATAAAAATATTGTTCGCCGGCGCCTGGGCCGCTTTCGACGCGCAAATGAACGACATCATCAAAGCCATTCCATTTGGCATAACGCCGCGCGACCACGGTGCGGGAAACGGATTGGCCGGGTTTGGTTCCGAAATTCACATAGCATTGGGAACATGTATTGCGTTCCGCACCTTTAATTTCGGTCGACGTGGTGAATTTGTATTCGCCGCCGAAAGGCAGCGCCATTTTTCTTGGCATCCAGGCCGCGGCTAAATCGAGCCTGCCGGGCTCGTGATAAATGGTGTAGGCCCAGGGCGAGCTTGGATTTAAGCCGTTTAGAGGATCGCTCGCGTTGGTGTTCCAGCGCTGCTGGCAATTGTCGAAGCCGTTGTCGCCGCATTTGACATCGCACCAGGCGCCTCCGGCGCTTCGCTCATAAGCCCAGGTTGTATCCGATCGGATTCGAATCCATTGGGAGTCGATGTACCACTCTTCGAATCCGCTGCCGTCGCTGCTTTTTACAATGGCCAGCCTTCCCACGCCGTCTTTTACGCCCATGGGAACCGCGCGGAATTGTTCGGAGCCAATTTGCCACGCGGGGCTCGCTTTATCGCAGCTTGCCATTACATAATCGGCCATGTCGACATTTGTTTTGTCGACGGTGCCCGATTGAGAATTGACATCCTCACCCGCTGTATCGTCGCCTCCAATGCAGGCCATCGCGCTGAGTGCGGACATGAGGCCGAGGCCAACAAGAGAAAGAATATTGCGAAGGATTCTGGTTTGGGATGTATTCATGCGCGTAATTCAAAGCACATTGTGTGCCGATTCCAGCGGGGTCCCGCGAAAATAAAAATAGCTTTAAATGGGCAGTTTTTAATGCGGGGCATTTTAAAATAAAAGAATGGGCTGGTGCGGGGAAGATCCGGGTGGGGAACGGCGGACCGGGGCTTTGCGCGGATTTATTTACTGAATGATTGAAATGGCAGGCTGTGCTCAGGAATCTTTTCTCAGCCGCCGATAAGGCGTAGTGTGGACATGCTTTTTGGTGAGCGTGAGGTGGTCATGCGAAGGATTGAGTCGATTCGAAAGGGCTTAAAGGCTGCGCCGGCGCTTGCGGCGTTTCTGGTATTGTCGGGCGCGAGTGTCTTCGCGTGCAGCCTCAGCGATGATGTGGACGCCGTTCTTCAGCCTGAAAACGGGCCGGCGGCGGGTTCGTCGACATCTGGGGCGTCCTCATCGGGATCGGCATCGGGAAGCAGCTCGGGCGGGGGCGGCGGTTCATCTACGTCGGGCTCGAGCTCGGGAATGGGCAGCGGAGGCGGTTTAGGCACGGGCGGCAATATGACGGGGCCTGAAAACTGTACCGATGGCAATGATAATGATGGTGATGGTGCCGTTGATTGCGCGGATTCCGATTGTCAGCCTGGTTTTGAATGCGTGGATGCGGCGCCTATGGGCTGGGCCGGGCCGATGCGCGTTGATACGGCGGCGTTTCCATCGCCCGCGCCCGCAATGTGCGATAATGGGCAGGCGCCCGAGAATTATTTTGCGGGCCCTGCGGGCGATGCTCAATGCTCGGCCTGCACCTGCGGCGATGTGATGGGCGCCTCGTGTTCGCCGGCTCAAATGACCTGCTGGTCGGGCGTTACCAATTGCATGGTCGCTATTGGAAATGGAACGGATTGGACGCCGTCTCTTCAGAATGCAGCCTGCAATAAGCCGAGCAATTTATTGGGTTTTACTGGAACATTATCGTGTTTAATTTCCACGCCCGGCCAGGTGCTAACAAAAGGGAGCTGCACGCCTTCGGCCACCGATTTCCCGAATAAAGAGACATGGCAAAGCCAGGTGAGCGCCTGTGATATTCTAGAGGCGGGCGGTGGATGCGGCAATGGCCAAGTCTGTATTCCCAAAGCGGTGAATCCAACACCAACGGAGAGCGTATGCATTAAACAGGATGGTGCTTCGAAAGCGTGCCCGGCTGGATACTCGAATGTGATTGATGCCTTTACGGATGGTACGGATACGCGGGGATGCTCGGCTTGCGCGTGCGGTGATTCCAATCTGAATTGTGCGGGTGGCTATACCTTTAACGATTTAGATAATTGCGCGGCCGGCGGGAATGACCAGCCCATTCCGGTGAATTCCAATCAATGCAAAAACGTGACGGCGCTGCTTGAAAACAGCGTCAACAGCACTTGGTCGGTGAGCACCATGAATCCGGTTGCCAATGCAAGCTGTCCGGCCTCGGGAGGACAGCCTACGGGCAGCGTGAATACGCAGGGGCCCGTGACATTCTGCTGTAAATAATATAAATTCGATTGTATTTGTTTCCCCGTTGTTTTTCATGGCCGACGAAACGCCCAAATCCCGTCTTCCGCTTCGCGTCATCGCGCTCTTTGTATTGTTTGGGCTCACGGCCGCATTGTGTGCATTTTTATTGGCCAAGGGTTGGATTAAGCCTGAAATCCTGATTGATTTTGCTAGGAAAGCAGGCCCGCAGGGAATGCTGGTCTATGTGGGCGCTGTTATCGTATTGCAATTTCTTTGGATGCCGAGGGTATGGGGTTTGGTTGCGGCGGGCGCGCTGTATGGGCCTGGGCTGGGTATTGTTTTGTCTTTGTTTGCCGATACGGCGAGCGCGCTGATTTGCTTTGCCATTGCGAGGAGTGCCGCGAGGGCATGGATTGCGGGAATGCTTGAAGCCCGGCCCAAGGCCCGCGCCATTGTTCATTTGCTCGCCCAAAAACAGGGTGCGATAACGATCGCATTGCTCCGGATGTGTCCGATAGCGCATTACACCCTTGTGAATTATGCGGCGGGGGCTGCGGGGGTGCGCCCCCTTGCATTTACGGCGGGCACGGTGTTAGGTCTGATTCCCGGCGCCGTTCTTTATTCATTCGTCGGCGATTCATTGCTCAAGCCGGGCAGCACCATGTTTTGGATCATGCTCGGTGTTGTCGCGCTGGCCATGGGGGGCACCTACGTATTGGCCAGGAAGTTGGTTCAGCAAAAGTAGCCTGGGGCCTTTTATGAAGGGGAACCGGGCAGGGAGATCTGCAATGCCTTCAGCAATAAAGAATAAAATCTCGATTGGATTAGGATGTGTTTTGGTTGTATTGGCTGCGTGCGGTGAGCCGCCTCCGCCCGAGGCGCCGCCGGCCGTGCCGCCTCCGCCCGATCCTCAGCCTGTAAAGACCGCAGAACCGGCTCCAAGTGCCGTGGCTTCGGCGCCTGCCGCCGCGCCTGCGCCTGCGCCCGAGCCGCCTCCTCCGCCCAAGCCTTTGAAGGAGCAGGTGGTGGGCAAATGGCAATTTGATCTGACGGGCGAAGCGAGGGCCTTCCATGAGGCGGAAGCGCGCAAAAAAGCCGGTAAAGACGAGGCGAAATTTCAAAAGCTGATGAAGGAAATTGAAGCGGCCTCGGCCAAGGAATGGATTGAATTGACGGCGGACACATATACGTCGTGGGTGGGCGAGAAAATCGAAGCCCAAATGAAGTATGAAGTTGTGAAAGAGGAAAACGGGGTTCTTACGGTGAAGCCCGTTAAAGATTTGGTGGCGAAAAAAGATATTAAAGGCGATATGACCGTGCCTGTGTCCATTAAAGAAGATGGAACGCTGTCGATGTTTGATCCTAAAAAGAAAATCAATTTAATCTTTAAGCGCAAGGCTCAATAAAGCGCGCTGCACGGGGTAGATTCGGGATAGAATCGCCCCATGCGAAAAACGGCTTATTTCATTTCAGTTCCTCTTCTGTTTACCCTGGTTCTTGAGGCGGCGCCCCTATTGGCCGCCGATGCCGATCCCTCGAATTACACGGGCGTTCTTTCGACGCTTAAACCCGGCGATACGCTGAATCTTGCGCCGGGCGTCTATACCCAGGGCTTGAATATCACCAATCTCAATGGCAGCGAGAATGCCTGGATTACGATTTCCGGGCCCAAAGGCGGTCAGCCTGCCGTATTTGAAGGCAATGCTTGCTGCAATACGGTCGAAATTAAAAACTCAAGTTATGTCGCCGTGCGTGGCATTACGGTCGATGGTAAGGGCATTCCGGGTGTATTTGGTGTGAGTGCTAAGGATGGCCTGAACAATACCGTTCATCATATTACGATTGAAGATTGTATGTTTGTCGGGCAGGGCGGCTCGCAGCAGACGGTGGCGATTTCGACGAAGACCCCGACTTTTGGCTGGATTGTGCGCCGCAATATAATCGATGGGGCGGGCACGGGTTTGTATTTGGGCAATTCCAATTATGCCGATCCATTTGTGGGCGGTGTGATTGAAAATAATCTGATCAAGAATACGATCGGATACAATATGCAAATAAAAAATCAGAATCCATGGCCGGATCATCCAGCGCTGCCCAAGGCTGATGCGAAAACGATTATTCGCGATAATGTATTTATAAAAAACGATCAGCCGAGTCCCGATGGTGTGCGGCCTAATTTATTTGTCGGTGCCTTTCCCGATTCTGGTCCAGGCGCGGGAAGTATGGCCGAGGTGTATGGCAATTTATTTGTTCACAATATGAATGAAGCGTTGCTGCAGGCGGCGGGAAGGGTGTCCATACACGATAATATTTTTGTGGATGTGGCCGATTTGGCGGTGAATCTGCGCGATCACGATGGTTTTGCGCTCAAGCTCGCGCATGTGTACAACAATACGATTTATTCGGCAAAACGGGGCATCGTCCTTGGGAATGCGGCGATGGAGAATTCGATCGTGTTGGGCAATTTAATTTTCGCTGATTCGCCGGTTGAGGGAACGATTGCGATGATGGGCGACAATATCAGCGATTCTGCGGCCAATGCGCCGATGTATGTGAATTCGCCTTCGGCGGCGCTGGGTTCAATGGATTTTTATCCTATGGCGGGGAAGGCCAATGGCAATGCGATCGATTTGTCGGCATTTAGCAATGAATCGGATTATGGCTGCGATTTTAATGGTGTGAATAAGGGCGATAAGACTTTTCGCGGGGCTTATGCGGGTTCTGGAATGAATCCGGGATGGAAGCTGGCCGGAGAAATAAAGGCGCCGCGGGGCAATTGCGGAAGTGGAACGGGCGCGGGCGGAGGTTCGCAGGGCAGTGGAGGCGCTTCATCGGGCGTTGGGGGAGGAGGAGGAGGAGGAGGCGGAGCCGCGTCGTCCAGCGGAGGTGATTCGGGCGATGAGGGAGGCTGTTCGTGCCGGAGCGCGGGTTCGAAAGAGGCTTCGTTTGCGGGCATTCTGGCGATGGCGGCCGGTATCTGGGGAGCGGTTGCGCGCCGATCAAGACGCGCGGCACCCAAGGGCTAGGCGCGGCTTTTGTTCTTGGTCTTCGCTTTGCGCGGCGGCTTTGAATCGCGGCGAAAATCCTTGGGCCGCGATGAGAGCATCAATTCCCTAAATGCGGCGGATGCAGGCGAAAGCCTTTCTTTTCCGCGGTGAATCAAATGCAATGGCCTTGCGATGGGCGTCTTGGGATGAGGAAATTTTGCGAGGCGTCCCAGCGCTAAATCGTTTTCAACGGCGTGGCGGCTGACCAGCGCAATACCAATGCCCGCTCTCACATTGGCCTTTACGGCCGCGATGCTTCCCAATTCCATCACAATGGATGCCGATGGAAAATGCTGATCCACATGATGCCGGGTCGTAGAGCCTTTTCCAAAGGTGATGAACGGCGGAAGCGCGGGTTCTCCTTTGCCTTTCAATTTCATGGTGTATTCCTTCAATAGCGAAGGAGATGCGATCAGAATCAATTCGTCGGTGTACCAATATTCGCCTTGGGGAGATGTGACGAGGCCGAGATCGAGTTCTCCTGTCTCGAGCGCGAAGAGCACGTCGGGGGTCGTCGCCTCGCGGAGCAAGAATCGGATGCCAGGATGCGCCGAGCGAAATGAGGCGAGCAACGGCGGCAATAAATAGGTGCAGGCCGTCGCTCCTGCGCCCAGCCTCACTTCGCCCGAGCCAAGGCCCTGAATCTCGAGCACGGTGCGGCGAGCGTCTTCAAGCGATGAAATCACCGCGCGCGCTTTGGGTAAGAGCGCGGCGCCTGCGGCTGTGAGTTCGGCGCCTGTGCGTCCCCGGACAAAGAGCAGGGCACCCAGCTCGTGCTCCAGTTTTTGAATCGATGCGGTGAGCGCAGGCTGCGATAGATGCGCGCGGTGAGCGGCCCGCGTGAAGGTTTGATGTTCGGCGATGAGCAGGAAGTGGCGCAGTCCTTCAACCATAAGTGATGCTGATGATATCCTTTTTAATAATCGATTGGACGGATAAATCGCCGGCGCCTAGACAAGCCAGAAGAGGAGGCTCGATATGCTGTTTTGGCTGGCTGGGCTTGGGCTGTTGGCGGGGACGCTGACGACGGTGGCGGGGCTTGGAGGCGGGATGCTGTTGGTGCTCGCGCTTTCGCTTTTGTGCGGGCCTCATGAGGCGCTCGCGATGACGGCTCCCGCGCTTTTATTTGGCAATGCGCACCGTTTGTTTGTGTTTCGCGCCAAGCTCGATCGGGCGGTGGCTGTGCGTTATGTGGCGGGCGCGCTGCCTGGGAGTGTGATGGGAGGTTTGGTGTCGGTGCTGCTTCCCGGCCTTTTGATTAAGGTCTTGATGGTGGGCATGGTCATCTTGGCGGTGCTCAAGTCGCGCGGGCTGATTCGCTTGTCGATTTCGCCGGTGTGGATGCTGCCTGCGGGGTTTGGAATTGGCGCGCTTGCGGCGACGGCGGGTGGGGCGGGCATTTTGGTGGCGCCTCTTCTGATGGCGGCTGGACTGAAAGGGGAGCGTTATGTGGCGACTTGTTCGCTGGCTTCGCTGTCGATGCACATTGGAAGGCTGTTTGCGTATGGAGTGAGTGGGCTGTACACGCGGGAACTGTCTATGTACGCGCTTTTGCTGGCGCTGTTTATTGTTGGGGGTAATGCGATAGGCGTTGGTTTGAAAAGGCGTTTGGCCGAACAGACATCGGAGCGGATTGAGTTGTTTGCGCTGCTGGGCTGTGCGCTGCTTTCGCTTTTTGGTATGGCGAAATAAAATGATCGGGCGGCGAATATAGGAAGGTATTTAGACGCAATTGTATGAGATTGGCGGTACTCTTATGGCTTTGCTGAAGGGAGGGCAACCGGTCATGGGCGATTGTTTAAAGATGGGGAGCTATCGGGTGGAGAACAGAGCTTCGGCGGTTGAAGCCGTGAAGGCATTGTGCACCCATGTACGCAGGAGGGTTTCGTCGTTGCAGGTTTCGATGCGAGCTCGCTCCTCGGAGGAAATAGGAATTTTTCGTAATTCGACAGCGTCCATTAAGGTCCACCGCAGAGCGAGCACAGTTCCTTCGGCTTTTCCTTCGGCTTTTCCTTCGGCTTTTCCTTCGGCCTTGCTCTCTGCCTGCCATCGGCCAGTCACTTCTTTTAGGCGCTGGAGGATATGCTTTTCTTGAGGCGTGATCTCTTGCAAGAGGTTTTTGAGGACGCCGGATTGCATAAGTCTCTGCTCCACAATTTTCTTTGCCAGGGCGCCGAGTCCGCGCCAGATGGTCAGAAGATATGCTTGAGCGCTTTCGCTGTCCATCTCTTTGTTGGGTAAGTGCAACAAAGCCACAAGAGTTGTGTACGCAATGCTAGCGCTTTCTTGGCTGTCGTCGTGGCCGTGAGCAAGGGCGGAGAGTACGGCTAGATATGGATCTTCTTTGGCCTGAGTGAGCTCGGTGATTTTTGGAATCACGTTCGAGTCGATAACAGGGAAGGTGAGCACGCCTTGTCCAAAGTCCAAGCCCCCGTGCCAATCCCGACCAAAAAGAAGGCCCCCTCCGCGGCGTTCAAAGCACATCCGAGCAGGAGAGGATCGCGGATGGCTGCAGCTCTAGGTAACTCGGGGTTGCTTCAAGCTATCAAAATCCAGCGCTACAAGTAGCTCGGGGTTGCTTCAAGCTATCAAAATCCAGCGCTACAAGTAGCTCGGGGTTGCCTCGAGCTATCAAAATCCACTCCCACAAGTAGCTCGGGGTTGCCTCGAGCTATCAAAATCCACTCCCACAAGTAGCTTGGGGTTGCTTCTAAGCGCGAATCGCCGGACACCCAAGCAACCCCGCCCTGCGTTCGTATCTTGCGTTCACGAACCCAAGGCTGCCCGAAGTGCCTCCCAGCACGGACGAACCACACCCTGGAGCAGCTCCCTCTTGGCCGCCTCGGCCCTCGCCACCCCCAACAACCCATACGCTTCAATGCCCGCCGAATGCGCGAAGCCCTGTATGCCTATCCGCTTCATTGCCCCTTCCAGCGCTTCTTGAACCGCTTCAATCATACTCCCGTCCCTCCTCAGCGCCCACCCCAAAATCTCCCACGCCAGCGCCGCATGTCTCTCTTCGTCCCGCTTCATCCGCTTGAGCACGCCAACAACAGCCGGATCTGTGGCCAGCTCTACCATCTCGCTGATTAAAAATGCCGATAATGTCTCCACCACGCACCCTTCCTCGGCACAGGCCATCGCAAGCTCCCGAAGCGAGCGGTGTAGCGGTACTGCCCCAGGCAAATCCAACGATGAAGGTCCAATGTCCGTGCCCGCAAAGGCCGAGGCCAATGAAAATGCCATGCGCGCATGGCGGGTCTCGTCCATCGCCGCCCGCTGCGCCTTGTGAATCAGCGAAGGCTCGGCACCGTTTACCATCAAATCCATGACCAAACGCTGAAATCCCGCGATGGATATATATTCCGCCGCGCCAATCCGGGCCCAATGCAGCGCGAGAAGCTGCCGCTGTTCTATCGAAAGCCCGGATAAATTAGGCAATGGAAGGCGAGTATCCTTCCAGCCTTGTTGAGCCCGCGTTCCACCTTCCAGCGGCCGCCCTTCAATCAAGAGCGGATGACCCATAAAACAAGCACACCCCACCACCTGCGCCGAGCAGTCATAGCGCACTTGATAACAACAATAGGTATTATCGACAATGGTTGAACCGGGAGGATCAAAAATGGGGGTACAGTAGTCTGGATGCTTATTTTGAAGGGTTTCAATTACCTGATCGTCGCTTGGGCACTGGGCATTGGCATCCAGCTCGAGACATTCGGTCTTGGGTTCGTCTTGGGCGTCGGCGCGCGGGTTTTGCTGAAGGAACGCCGTGCCTAATGCCCCTAGGGCGACGAGAAGGCGAGTGCGCAATCGAAGGGTGGGTTGGCTGGTATTGGAGGTAGGCATACAGCCGCTTATCCTCCATTGCTGTCCTCTTGTCAATCGTCTTTGTGCTGCTTCAGCGGGGAAGTCAGTGTTTTATCATGATATGCCGTATCGAGGTATAATCTTCAAGCCCATACATCGACATATCCTTGCCATACCCCGACTTTTTAAGACCCCCATGCGGCATTTCGCTGACCAGCATAAAATGCGTGTTGATCCAGGTGCATCCATAGTGAAGCTCCGCCGAAACCCGCATCGCCTTTCCTAGGTCCGATGTCCATACCGATGAGGCTAGGCCATAGTCGCTGTCGTTGGCAAAGGCTATGGCTTCGTCGATATCCGAGAATCGGGTTACCGATACTACAGGGCCAAAGACTTCCTTGCGTACGATTTCATCGCTCTGCACTGCTCCTGCCACTACCGTGGGCTCATAAAAGAAGCCTCCGCCGGCTATGCTCTTGCCCCCAGTCACGACTTCGATATGTTTTTGTGCGCGCGCCCGATCCACATAGCCAGCGACCCGCTCTCGTTGCGCGGCACATACCAGCGGTCCCAGTTCCACGCCCTCTTCGTCTTGTAATCCAGGTTTGATGCTGGACACGGCGGAGCTAAGGTCGGCTACGAAGTTTTCATACACCCGGCTGTGAGCATAGATTCGGCAGGCGGCAGTGCAGTCTTGGCCCGCATTGTAATAACCAAAGCCGCGAATTCCCGCGATTGCTTCTTCGAGATTGGCATCGTCGAAGATAATCACCGGAGCCTTTCCGCCCAGCTCGAGATGCGTGCGCTTTAGCGTCTGGGCCGCGATTTCTAACATCTTTTGGCCCGTCGCGATGGAGCCGGTGAGGGAAATCATGCGCACAGCCGGAGCCGATACAAGCGATTGCCCAACCGTGGGGCCTCGTCCAAATACAATATTCATAACCCCAGGCGGGAGGAGGTCGCCGATGATTTCGGCAAAGCGAAGCGTGGTGAGGGGTGTCATCTCGGAAGGCTTTAGAACAAGCGTATTGCCGGCGGCAAGGGCAGGGGCCATCTTCCAGGCGGCCATCATCAGCGGGTAGTTCCAGGGGGTAATGGAGGCAATTACGCCGATGGGATCGCGCCGGATCATGGATGTGTAACCGGGCAAATATTCCCCCGCCGCCGAGCCTGAAAGACAGCGGGCCGCCCCGGCAAAGAAACGAAACACGTCGGCAATGGCGGGGATCTCGTCGTTTAAGGCCGCTTTGTAGGGCTTGCCGCAGTTATTTGACTCCAGCCGGGCCAGTTCGGGGCCAAACGCTTCCACCCGGTCGGCTATGTTGAGAAGCAGTGACGCGCGGTCTTTGGGGGCCGTACGCGCCCAGCCGGACCATGCGCGCCCAGCCGCATCCACCGCATCCATCACCTGCGAAAGCGTGGCTTCGGGAATCTTGCACAGCTCGGTGCCGGTCGCTGGGTTGAGTACGGAGTACGCCTCGCCTTGGCCCAGCACAAGTTCGCCGTTGATAAACATGTTGATTTGCATTCTGATCTCCCTTTTTTATTTTCCAGAGCCCGCGACCGTGTCGGTGTCACGGGTTAAATAGTATGCGCCGAGGATGGGTGGCATGGTCACTAGCATGACCATCATCGCGACCACATTGGTGATGGGCGTGTCCCGAGGTTTGCTCAATTGGTTGAGTAGCCAAATGGGAAGCGTTCGCTCGGTACCAGCCGTAAAGGTTGTGACGATAATTTCGTCAAAGCTGAGAGCAAAGGAAAGCATGCCACCTGCAAGTAGAGCCGTGGCCAGATTGGGAAGAATCACATAGCGAAATGTCTGCAATGGGTCCGCGCCCAGATCCATCGATGCCTCGATCAGCGAAGCCGAGAGGCGCCGAAGGCGGGCAATGGCGTTGTTGTAGATGACCACAATGCAGAAGGTGGCATGGCCAATAACAATGGTGAGAGCGCTCGGCGAAAGCCCGAGCATTTTAAAGGAGGATAGAAGGGCAATGCCCGTGATAATGCCGGGTAGGGCAAGGGGTAGGATAAAGAGCATGGATATGCCCTCTTTGCCAAAAAAGGCCGGGCGATAGAGGGCGCCCGCAGCCAGCGTGCCCAAGACCATGGCCATCAGCGTTGAGAAGGCGGCGACCTGGAGGGAAAGAAGAATAGCCTGTTTCAGGTCGTCGCGCGCCCAGGCTTCGCCAAACCATTTGAGGGTAAAGCCTTGAAGCGGAAAGCTAAACGCGCTGCTTTCGGTGTTAAAAGCATAGAGGAAGATGATCAAGATGGGGGCGTGCATAAAAATAAGGCCGGCCCAGGCGGCAAGCTTAAGTCCAAGGCCCGCGCCTTCGTTTGAATGCGAGGAATCAGAGTGCATCGAAAGCCCCCAGACGTTTGGCCGCGCTTAGATACAGGGCGATAAGCCCAATGGGCACAAGGGTAAAAGCCGCCGCCATTGGGATATTGCCTACGGCGCCTTGCTGCACATAGACATAAGTGCCGATGAACAAGCCTGGAGGGCCTATTAAAGTCGGGATAATATAGTCCCCAAGGGTAAGGGAGAAGGTAAAAATCGAGCCCGCTACAACGCCCGGGAGAGCCAGGGGCAAAATGATGTATCTAAATGTTTGAAGGGAGCGGGCGCCCAGATCTTGAGAAGCCTGAAGCAGATTGGGAGGGACACGCTCCAGGGCCGCCTGAATGGGCAGCACCATAAAGGGCAGCCACATATAGGTGAACACCATAAAACGGCCCGCATTGGAGGTGGATAGCGTGGACCCGCCGATATAGGGCATCTCCAAGAGAGCTTCCAAAAACCAGGTGAGCCCCAATTGGCCAAATATCCAAAAGACAATTCCCCCCTTGGCCAGAATCACCGTCCAACTGTAGGCTTTGATAATATAACTGGCCCACATCGGGAGCATGACGCCGACATAGAATAAAGCCTTGGCCTTTCGGCGGGCGTGACGGGCCATATAATAGGCGATTGGAAAGGCGATAAACACGGAGGCCGCCGTTACGAACAGGGCCATCAAGAGCGTGCGCAGCACAATATCGAGGTTTTCCTTGGCGAAGATCTGCGCGTAATTGTGCAGCGTGAGCTCGGGCACCACGCTCATGGAGAAGTCGTCAAAGCCGTAGAGTCCTTGCCAAAGCAAAGCCAAGAGGGACCCTAAATAGATCATGCAGAACCAAACAAGGGGAGGGCCAAGCAAAATCGCCAACAACAACCCCCGGCGCCCATGGAACAGCGTGGCCAAAGCGCGCAAAGGCGTGCGTAGATAAAGGGAATTGGCGCTCATTCGGCGCTCTCTTTCAAGAACACCATGGCCTGCCGTCTCCACGATGCGCAAATACGCTCGCCCAGCGCTGGTATTGAGGCATCGCTCTCGCCCCCATTGCTGATATTCACCACCAGGCGGCCTCCATCCTCCAGGTTGAGATCCACGCCGCTGGTGGCGCCGTGGTAGCGCACATCCTTGACGATTCCATACACCTGAACCATGTCGGGCGCATCCAATGCCTTGGGCCCAAGAATGATATTTTCAGGACGGATCGAGAACGCCTGGGCTTGCCCGCTTAGAGCTTGGGCGCGTTCGCCCTCGATAACATTGGAAGTGCCGACAAAGTTGGCCACAAAGACCGTCGCGGGGCGCGTATATAGATTGCGGGGGGTGTCCACCTGCTCGATGTGCCCTTTGTGAAACACAGCCACGCGATCGGACATCGACAGCGCCTCGCTCTGGTCGTGGGTCACATAGACAAAGGTGATGCCAAGTTTACGCTGAAGCGATTTTAGCTCGCCCTGCATTTGTTCGCGCAGTTTTAGGTCGAGCGCGCCCAGCGGTTCATCCAATAAAAGCACCCGGGGACGGTTAATCAGCGCGCGGGCCAGCGCCACACGCTGACGCTGACCCCCGGAAAGCTGCGATGGTTTGCGATCTCCATAACCGTGCAGCGCCACCATCGCCAGGGCTTCTTCTGTGCTCGCATAACGCTCCCGCTTTGAAACGCCCCTGACCATCAGACCATAGGCCACATTATCCCGCACATTCATATGCGGAAAGAGGGCATAGTCCTGAAAAACGGTGTTCACATCGCGCAAAAAGGGCGGAACCCCGGCCGCCTCCTTGCCATGGAGAAGAATGGAGCCCCGGCTGGGCTGCTCAAAACCCGCAATAAGGCGCAGACAGGTCGTCTTCCCCGAACCGGAAGGCCCGAGCATGGAGAAGAATTCCCCCTCCCCAATGGCCATGGACACGCTGTCCACGGCCTTGATATCGCCATACACCCGGGAAATATTCTTAAATTCGACGGCCGTGCTCACAGGATCTTAACTGCCCATGATAGCGATATAGTCTTGGGTCCAGCGGCTATAGGGAACACAGCCCGCCGGATCGGCGCATTTCGCCGTGGGCGTGCGCCAGAACTGAAGCTTGTCAAACTTATCCATTCCATTGGTTTTACAGCCTTCGGCGCCCAGCAAGGCATTGTTGTTACAAGCCGCGGGCACCGCCGGCAAAGAGCCAAACCATGCCGCCACATCCCCCTGAACCTTGACGCTAATCGACCACTCCATCCAAGCATAGGCACAATTCGGATGCTTGGCATCGGCATGCATCATGGTTGTATCGGCCCAGCCCGTGGCGCCTTCCGCTGGAATTACCGAGGCAACCGGCTGTTTCTCGAGCAGCAGACCATTCACCTGATAGGGCCATGTCCCCGAGGCCACCACGCCCTCGTTCTTGAAATCGCTCATCTGAACGGTGGCATCATGCCAATAGCGATGAACCAGCTTCCGCTGTTTTCGCAGCAAATCAAGCACGGCGGCATATTGCTTTTCGTTTAGCGCATAAGGATCGACAATACCCAGCTCGGGATTTTTGGTCTTTAGATAAAGGGCGGCGTCGGCGATATAGATAGGGCCGTCAAAGGCTTGAATACGGCCTTTATTCGGCTTGCCATCGGGCAAATTGCCCTCCTCAAAGACAACGCTCCAACTGGTGGGCGGCTCCTTAAATACCTTGGTATTGTACATCAGCACATTGGGCCCCCACTGATAAGGCACCCCATAATGCTTACCATCGACGGTATGCCAAGGAGCATTCTGCAATCGCGGATCGACGCTGGAATAAGATTTAACGCGGGAGATATCTATAGGCTGCACTTTAGCCCCAGCCACCAAACGAAGCGAAGCATCACCGGAAGCCGTCACCAGATCGTAGCCTCCCTGATTCATCAGCGAGACCATTTCATCGGAATTACCAGCCGTTTTTACCTTAACTTTACAAGAAGTATTCTTTTCAAATTCCGACACCCAATCATATTTTTTATCGCTCTCGCCCCTTTCGATATAGCCCGGCCAAGCAATAATATTCACTTCCCCCTCGAGCGCCTGACTCACAGGCGCGGCACTGGCGACGGGTTTGGATACCGAGCTTGACCCCTGCGCGGATGCCGAGCTGGACGTAGCCATGGGCTCTTCTTTTTTTCCGCATCCGCTGAGCGTAAGAGCAATTACCAGCGATAGGCCCAAGGATTGTAGAACGATAGACATGAGCATGAGTCTCCGGTGTGGAAATGCAGTTCCGCGGCACGAGGCGGGCGAGCGCAAAAGGCTTTAAAACAAGCCCTTTCGAGCGATTCGCGCCTGGTTCAAGACGCGGCGGCACGTTCGCCGAAGCGCGCAGAGGCGTCAAGCCGAATTATGCGCTTGTTGTTTCATTTATTGGATGGAGGATTTTGGCGGGGGAGCATGCTGTGATGCGTCAACAGCGATGACTTGAGGGGAGCCATGGGAACCACTTAGCCCCCATCGCATTCGATGCACAAGGATATCTCAATCCACAAACCAGGACAGCAAACGGATATAGGGCACCTGATATCCATTGCTATTCTCAGTCACCTCCCACGAATTCAGCGGCCAGCTCGTATTAAAACTCTTAAACGCCTTGAGCGGCGGCTGATTGCGGGGCGGTTCGATAGACATGGATGTGCAAATCGCATTGTTTTGTGCGCTGCCGCAGTTATTGGGACAACAGCCATCCCAATTGTAGGAAGGATTCGGCCCGCCCACCAAAAAGCCCGGCGCTGGACCATGCGTAGACGTTCCCACCTCGCCCCATAGCTCGCTTCCATGCGTAAACCACCCATGATAAAACGCCGTCACCGAAGTCGTGGCACCCGCCGTGGCCATATTCGATAGATACACCATCCCCAGCGGATTTACCCCGTGCAGATAGTGAATATAACGCCCGGCCGCCCGCTTCGCCTCTCCCTCCAATGATGCATCGAGCTGATATGTTGTGATATCGCGGAACATCAAACCTTGATTGGCCTTTACCGCATTGCTTCCCCACACATAGTCCTGCAAGAATCCAAGATAAGGATCGGCATTGCTTTGGTGCGCGCCTAAATTCTCTCCGCTGGCTATCGCCTGGCGATAGGTGTTTTTAATATTGTCCGCCACGCCTTGGGTCGCCCCTTGAAGCTTGGCATAGTGAAGAAGCACTTCCTGGGCAACCAATTCAAAGGGATAAGCATAAGACCACTGCATCAAATGCACCTGAGAATATTGAGCATCGAAGGCATTGCGATAAACCGCCGTCCCCGTCGCCTCAAACAGATAAACCGCTGCCTCCAGGCGCTTAATCAAACGCCCATAATCATCGGTTTCCTGCTGACCCGCGCCGAGCCCCTGAGACCCATAATTCCAATCATTGTTATAGAACAGCACATTGGGATGAGCCTCCGCCCAAGCCCACGCATCCTGCGCCCGCTTTAACAGCGCATCCGCATAAGCATTCATCTCAGGCGTACCCACCGAACGGAATACCGTCGAACCCAGCGCAAAAGCCGCCGCCGTGCTCAGCGTCGCCGAGGTATTGGCCGGACCATAAAAACTTTGACCCTTGGCCGCCGAAGGAGGACTCGCCATGGCTTCGCCCACAATGCTCAGCACCGAACCATCGGCGTTTTGCATGCGAACCAGCCAATCCATTCCCCACTTCACCTCATCGAGCACATCGGCGATACCATTGCCCGACTCCGGAATATTGTAATCATCGCCCCATATAGCGGGCCTCTCGGCATAAGCTTTTAACAATCCCACTACATACGACGCATGCCAATTGGTATATTTATTGTAATCGCCCGCATCATACCAACCACCCGACAAATCCTTCTCGGTACTGGCATCGTTGGGCGCACTAAACAGCCTGCAATTGTGGTCCTGCAGAGGCCCCACATGACTTGCACCATCGGCCCAGGCATCCCCGGCAAACTTCGCCGCCTTCTCCTGACCCGCCCGCTGATAGAAAAAAGTTCTCACCGCATGCTTCAGCACATCGCGGTACACATTATCCCCAATCCTAAACACATCGGACCGGAGCCCCTGATCGGCATCGAGCACATAGTACCAACCCGGCGCCGAAATGCTCGAAAAATCAAACCAAAAGGCTCTATCGCCCGAAGGTCCATCCTCGGCACCTCCATTCCAAGGCGTGGGCGCGCCTGAAAACACCTTCTCATCGGTCTCGGCATTCACAAGCGCATAATTGGCTCCCGGCGCAAAAGACTCGCCACCATCAAAACCCGATTGAGGATCGCGAATCACGGCGATTTTCTCATCGCCCGCCATATAGCCAAACTGATCGACCACAATATATTTGCTCATGGGAGCGGCCGGTGTCCCTGTAAACACACCAGGACCTTGTGGCTGTGTAGGATTACCGCTACTTGTCCCCGGTGTATCCGGCGTACCCGATGAAGAGCCCTGATTTTGCGCAGAATTATCCGAAGGTTGATCGATATTCCCTTCGCCGCAGGCAACTGCCGTGAGCGCAACGAGGGCGAGAGCAGACTGAAAAAATCGGTGATAAGGCATAGACATCTCCTTTGCTATAACTGTAATCCAACCCGCCCACACATGCAAATCTTTTTTTTCATTCACCCGGACGAACGCGATCATTTTTTGCTTGGCAAGCGGCAAAACATCGGGCAACATCGCGTTACACCATGGGGAAATGGATCATCGCACTCGTGCTGGGGCTTCCGGCGCTATACCTCCTCTACACACTCTACATCGTCCTGAGACTGAGGATAGAAGTCGGCCGGCTCATCCAACCCTGCGCGGCGCGGGGTTATGGGCTTGAATGGGACTATTACACCATGTTCCCGGATGACGTTGAAGATCCTATCATATTAAATGTAAGGATCACGCGGGACAAACGCTGCTTTAGTTTCTCGCTCTTTGGCACCTTGCTCTCCAATTTTCGCTATACCCGGGTGAATGTTAAACCTCTAGCCATCTGTCAATATGTACAAGGGAGGATAGCGATAGAGCCCAAGTCCGATTCAGCAATCGACCATATTTATATACCCGAAGAGCGGATAAAGACTCATTCCTTTGGGATAGAAAGCATGGATCAGCGGTATCAACTCCGTGAAGACACCGACTATCCTGTATCGGCCGAGGGGCTCACGATATTAAGCGAAGCCTTTTCGGATACCGAGTTAAAATCGCGTTTAGACGGGTATGGAGGCAGCATTGCCTTTGAAAGCGGCAAATCGATGGGTGTATCGCCGACGCGGGACGATCAAAATTTTTTGGACGGCATAGAGCGGGCGGGACAATTGGCCGATGCCTTGGATGCGGCGGTAAAGGGCAGGGGACCGTATCGCTAAGCGGCTGAATTTTGGTCTTGCGGCGTGAACCTAAACGCACTAGCGTCGCGCGCGTGACACCGGAACAGGAAAGCCTCGCCGCAGCATTCTACAGACAACTCACCAATGAACATCCCATCGACCCCGATGCGGAGCCCCACCTCTATGTGCCGATTTACGATCCCTCGCTCGGTGCCTTCAAACAAGACCCGATGCGCCTCCTTGAAAAGACAATCACCTGGTGCCGGGACGAGGGCAGCACTCAACTGCTAGCGGGCTACCGGGGCACCGGCAAAAGCACCGAACTCCTCAGGCTGAGGCACAACCTCAGGAAAGCAGGTTTCCATGTTGTTATCGTCGACGCAAGACAATATTTCAGCGTTCACCGCCCCATTGATATCTCTCATTTTTTATTGGGCATAGCCGGAGGCTTTGGCGATGCGCTGGCCGGCCCCGAACTCCTCGGTGAAAACCCCGCCATCGCCGGCTATTGGGAACGCTTTAGCCACTTCCTAACGACAACCCATGTTCAAATGCAAGGAGCAGGCGTTGGAAACCTGAAGGTCGATCTCTTAGGGAACCCTTCCTTCCGCGATAAAATTAAAGACAACCTCAAGGAACACCTCGTTCCCTTCACCCGCGATGTGCATGCTTACTTTCGCGATATCAAGAAAGCCTTCAATGAAAAACACCCGCACGCCGAAGGCTTGGTGCTTATCGTCGACTCCATGGAACAGTTCCGGGGCAACACCGACGAAGCCTCGGCGGTACAGGCATCGATTGAAAACATCTTTGCCCAGCATTATGAAAAGCTACAAATCCCCGGCATCCACACCATCTACACGGTGCCTCCCTATTTGAAAATCCGCTATCCAAAACTGGGCACCTATTATGGAACGGGCAATATACATACCTTTCCAGCCATTAAAGTTCACCACCAAGATCATTCCGCCGATCATAAAGACGGTTTGAATGCGATGCGAATGATCTTGGAACGCCGCTGTCCTCAAGGAAACCTGAAGGCCATCTTCGACGAGAACTCGGGCTTGGACGAAGTGATTTACCATTCGGGCGGCCATGTGCGCGACATGTTGCGGCTTGTTGCCGAGATTTTAAGGAGCACCGACACCCTGCCCATACCGCGTGAAATCACCCAGCGAGCCATTGATGGAATGCAATCGGAGATTCTGCCGGCGATCACCCGGCAAGATATCGCCTGGCTGGCCCGCATTCATGAGACCCACAAAGCTGTTCTTGAAAAGCTGGATCAAGTCTCGGATCTATCGCGCTTTTTTGATACCGGGGTTGTGCTATGTTATCTCAATGGCAAAGAATGGTATGACATACATCCCTTAATCCGCGAATATATCTTGGAACAGCGCAAACAGAACGAGCCTGGAGGGCAATAGAACCCGTGGCGGACACCCACAGCCTCGAGGAATCCTGGACGCGCCTCCATACCCATCTTCGATGGCAGGAGCGCTATAGCTCGTGGCTGGCTTTTGTATTTTCCCCATCGCCCGATAGCATCGATGAACTGCGCCGAAAGACCCAGGAATGGTATCGATCCAAACAGTGGGTATTTGAGAGCTATGAATGCACAAGCCCGGAGCAGCTTCTCGGCGTTCTCGCGACCCTGATGGAGGAGCCTCCGGATGGCCAGCCGCTGCCTGAATGTGTATGGATAGAAGCCCTGGGGAGCGATCTACCGGGCCAAGGCCCAGGTCCCTGGACCAAAGCCTGGAACGCCTTGATGCTACGGCTCAACGAGAACCGTGACCGGCTTCGAAGCCATCTACAAGGAGGGCTTGTGTTTGCCGGCCCTCCGATGCTCAAGGCGCGGATGCACGAGCTTGCACCTGATTTTTGGTCGATACGCACCTTTGTGCTGGATGTACCCGAGAGCAAAGAGACGCCTCAAACGCGAGCCATGATGAAAACGCCCCCATCTTCTTCCTCGAGCTTCTACGACGCCCTCATCCTCACCGCCCTCCGCGAAGAGCTCGACGCCATCATCGCGCGGGACGAAGACGGAGGCGAATCGCCCTGGAAAGCCCAAAAAGACAGCCACGGCTTTTTATACTATACCCGCCGCCTCCAAAACCAACAGGGCCAAACCCTAAGCCTCGCCGCCGCAAGCGTCAGCGATATGGGCAAGGCCGGCGCCGCCGCACGAAGCACACAGCTTCTCATGGAACTCAATCCTCCCTGCATCTTCATGTGCGGTATCTGTGCGGGCGATGTCCAGGCCGGCCTGCATCTAGGCGATATCGTCGTCGCCGACCGCGTCTATAGCTATGATAGCGGCAAACATATAGGCGGCGAAAGCGGACGCGAAGAAATCTTTTATCAAGATATCACCACCTATAACCTAGAGCGGGCCTGGAAACATCAGATTGAAGATTTTTTAAGAGAACCCCAAGGCTGGCTGGCCTGCAAACCAAGGCTCGATTCGCTGAAACCGCCCTCCAAAGAAGCCCAGCAGCGCTGGCTCATGCATCGCTTGTATGAACATCAGGAACAGGGCGCGATCGAACCGCTTGTACATCCCGAACGAAAGAAGCAATGCCCCGATTGGGCCAAGATCATCGATAAACTCGAAGCCCTAGGGCTCATTGAGATCGACGATGCGCTGCGCTTAAGCCCCCAAGCCATCAAACAGGTGAAACGCGAAAGACTCACCCACCCCGATGGATGGCCCCCCGAGCCCGGCGTCACGGTACACATTGGAGCGATGGCCACGGGAGAGGCCGTCCAGCAAGACAAAGACCTCTTTGCCAAACTCAAACGCTCGATGCGCAAAACCTTGGCCGTGGAAATGGAAGCGGCGGCGGTGGGGCATGTGGCCAACTTTTTGGATCGTCGGGCGCTTATTGTCAAAGCGGTGGCGGACTTTGGGAACGCGGACAAAGACGACAGCTATAGAACCTTTGGCTGCCGGGCGAGCGCGGCTTTTCTGCTGGCTTTTATAATGCGCTGGCTGGAGCCGGTGAGGGTGGAGAGCGAGAGCGTTGAACGGGAGGATGAAGACGGAGAGGCGAGGGGACCGGAATTTAGAGAACGGGAAGGCCGGAGGCCGGGGCGAAGGCATGGGTTTCCCGAAGACAGGGAAGATCTCTTTTGGAAAGAGGTTCGCGACGTCACGCGCCTTCGAAATCCCGGGGCGCCCTGTGTGGAAAAGCGCATTGGCCATGGTTTTTCGGGCCTGCTTGAAGTGAAGGCGAGGGAAGGGACGGTGTGGACCACCTGTCTTGTGGCGGGGATAGACCGGCCCTACAGCCAAGAACTCGTGCAAACCTTTATCGAACACATCGAAGCTCCCTATCGTCGCAATACCCCGATGATGCGCTCGACCCTGGTGCATGGAGGCGACAACGCTCCTCAAAGCGAACAGGATAAATGCTTTCATCAGAAAGGCATCTTGCTTGTCAACCTGAACACCTACCAGGGATTGATAGACTTTGGGCGCTTTTTAGACTGGCAGACCCGCAGGCTTGATAGAAACCCGGCTTATCCCAGCGATTTATACATTGAACAGCCCGCCGAATTGCGCTCGGGTGTCTATGGAAGCGGGCCGATGCGCACGCAGAACGCCCTCTTGACGCTGCACGAGACGCTGAATGTAAGGCATCCTCGCTTTGTGTTGTTGCTGGGGGAATTTGGCACAGGCAAGACCTTTCTCTTGCACGAGCTCAGTCGCAAGCTCAGCCGGGAGCAACCGGGCCTATTGCCCGTGTTGGTGGAGATGGGCCAGCTTCAAAAGAGCATCAGCCTAGAAAAGCTATTGGCCCAGCATTTCACGGCACCGGACATCGGCCGCATCGAAGTCGACAGTTTTTTGTACATGCTGGGGCAAGGCCGGATCGCCTTATTGCTGGATGGCTTTGATGAACTCGCCTTTCGCTCGGGTCCGGATTTGATTCAGCAATATTTTAGGACGGTCTTGGGAGCGATGCGGGGGGATTCGAAGGTCGTGCTTGCGAGCCGCCGCTCTCATTTCTTGAGCGACAACGACTACAAGACCGCGCTTGCGGATGAGGCTAAGAGGCTATCGGGGGTGCATA
The DNA here is from genome assembly GCA_964537685.1 of uncultured Polyangiaceae bacterium. Taxonomy (GTDB): domain Bacteria; phylum Myxococcota_A; class Polyangia; order Polyangiales; family Polyangiaceae; genus CAZICM01. The sequence goes on along the minus strand of CAZICM010000021.1, from coordinate 66,735 downwards.
CGCTGCTGCTCTCCCAATTTGACGAGACCCGAATACGGCGCTTCTTTATAAAGTGTTTACAAGGCAACGAAGCGGAGGCGGATAGACGGCTGGGCTTGTACCGAAACATTGAAGACCTCATGGGCCTGGCGGCGAACCCGAGGATGATGAGTTTTATCGCGGAGCTCAGCCCGGAGGAACTTCAAGAAGCGGCGCAAAGAACCAAAGCGGTGACGTCTGGGGATTTATATGAGAAGCTTATTGAACGCTGGTTTCAATTTGAGCGGGATCGGACCAAGCAACATGGAGAGCCGGTGCTCAACAAGGAGCAGATGCATCAAGCGATGGTATGGGTCGCCTTGCAGGCATGGACAAGGCCGGACAAGTGCGTAAGCCTGAGCGAGATGCCCGTGGAATTGCAGGGAATCTTAAGAGCGCTCATCGAGCCTGGACGGCAGGAGCCCGACGAGCGGGAGGCGGCCCATGAACTGCGCTCCCGATCGCTCTTGGTGAGGGATGAAGAGGGGAGATTTGGATTTCTGCATCAATCCATTTTGGAGTGGTGGGTGGCCAAAGCGGCTTCGGAAGAGTTTTGGGCGAGCAGCTTTGAAGATATACCGCTCTGCAACCGGGCGGACATGAGCGATTTGATGGCGGGGTTTTTCGTGGATTTGGTGGGATGGCCGTTTGAGCTGCGGAGATGGGTGGGGAGTGTGCTATCGCCGGGAGGGAAGGGGCATCTCAAGACCTTTTTAACGAGCAATGCGCTGAGGGTGCGTAAGTATTTGGATAAGTATTTCCCGGAGGAAGAGATTGAGCTTGTTGAAGGGGATTTGGTCTTGGATTTATCGGGCCAGGACTTAAGGGGAAGGGATTTTTCAGGGAGCAAAGAGCTCAAGGGCGCGGATTTAAGGGGAGCGGATTTACGGGGAGCCACGCTGGTGGGGGCGGACCTATCGGGGGCCGACTTAAGCGGGGCAAAGCTTTCCGATGCCAACCTAGAGGGAGCCAATTTAAGCGGGACCGAGCTTTCGGAAGCGGATTTTTCCTTTGCCAGGGCGATGCGGGTAGATTTTAGCGGGGCGAAGTCGCTGGACAAGGCCCATTGGATGGCGGCTAAGCTTGTGGGCGCAAAGGGAGAGCTGGCCAGGGAAGATTGGCAAAACTGGTTGCAGGCTTGGGCCGCGACCCCCCCCCTCTCTATTTTCGCTCGGGCCGTGGCGGACACAACAACTCAGATGTCCTTTTTTGGGGGTGCTCCCCGTATTACCTTTAGCCGGGATGGACGCCTGCTGGCTTGGGCTCGTGGCAACATCATCGCCCTCTACGACACCAACCAAGGTCTTTTGCTCGGCATCCTGGCAGACCATACAGACGAAGTCTCCTCCGTCGCGTTCAACCCATCGGGCGCCCTCCTCGCTTCCGCTTCAGACGACAACACGGCCAAACTCTGGGACACCTCCTCAGGAAAGTGCCTCCTCACTCTCGTGGGGCATCAATACGCAGTCAACTCCGTCGCGTTCAACCCATCGGGCGCCCTCCTCGCTTCCGCTTCCCGAGACAACACGGCCAAACTCTGGGACACCTCCTCAGGAAAGTGCCTCCTCACTCTCGTGGGGCATCAATACGCAGTCAACTCCGTCGCGTTCAACCCATCGGGCGCCCTCCTCGCTTCCGCTTCCCGAGACAACACGGCCAAACTCTGGGACACCTCCTCAGGAAAGTGCCTCCTCACTCTCG
>CAZICM010000021.1:63382-64916 GCA_964537685.1 uncultured Polyangiaceae bacterium | reverse complement strand
ACTCTGGGACACCTCCTCAGGAAAGTGCCTCCTCACTCTCGTGGGGCATCAAAACACAGTCAACTCCGTCGCGTTCAACCCATCGGGCGCCCTCCTCGCTTCCGCTTCATACGACAACACGGCCAAACTCTGGGACACCACCTCAGGAAAGTGCATCCTCACCCTAAGAGGCCACACGCACGGCGTCAACACCGTCGCCTTCAACCCCAGCGGCACCCGCCTCATCACATCTTCCGACGACGGCACCATCCGCTTCTGGTCCGTCCGCACCGGCAAATGCCTCGCCATCATCTTCATCCTTGCCAACGGCTGGGTGGCCTACCGCCCCAAAGACGGCCGCTTCCGCGCCCAGGGCGACCTCGAAGGCCGCTTCTTCCACTCCATTGGCCTATGCCGCTTTGAACCAGGCGAACTCGACCCCTATCTCCCCACCCCCCTCACCCTCCGCGAGGACGAACCCCTTATTCCCGAGCAGGAGGAGGAGCCTCTTCTCCCTGCCCCTTATCCGTCCTCGGTACCCGAATCGCCACCCTAGCCGCCACCCGCCGATCCAGCGCCCGAACCACCAACTCCCCCTCTATACAATCGGGACCCACACCCGTCTTCACCTTATCAAATAACACAAAATGCACATCCTCCCCATACCAATACCCAGCTCTCAGCGTCACAACCTGCTCCGCCGCCGGCGGAGGTGGCAAGGCTTCATACACCCAATGCTTGAGCCGCTCGCTCCCGCCGCACACCCGAAGATTCTTTAACTCAATGTCCACCCATTCATACAGGTTCCCATCCAAAATAAATGCGTCCGATGTCGCCCCCAACAAAAGCCGCCCCAATAAAACCTCCCCGTTGTAGGATGTAGGCTTAAACTCGGCCACGCCTCCCCGAAGCGGCGTTGAGGGAGCTACGGCGAAAACCCCATCGCCCGGATGCGAGGCGCAAGCGCTCAGGCACAAAACCAGCCCCGTCCATAGCCTAATTGACATAAAAACGTTTCTTCCTCCCCAAACCCGCAACACCGCCACCCTAGCCGAAAGCCATGCCTTCCGTCAAGCAGATCTCTTGACACGGAAAACACGGCTCTGATAAAACCCATCTCACCCGCCACCAACGCAGAAGGCTCACCGATGGAAAAAGTCATCCAAGCCTTTAACAGCTTCGAGGAAGCCGACGAGGCCGAAATCGCCTATTATGCAAGCCTCTCGCCCAATGAGCGCGTCAATATCTTGCTCGGCATCATCGCCGCCTACAGGGAGTCCCAGGGTGAAGCTGCAAACCGGTTTGAAAGAGTTTGCCGCATCATCGATCTCTCACAAAAGTGAATTTGGACTTCGGGGCGCTTATGCCCATTCAGAGATCAGCGTTGACGGCGAAATCGCATCCGGGCGGGATAAGGATTTGGCCGATGTCAAGCAATTGAAAGCCATCGCCGCAAAGTCAAAGTGATTATCCCGTCTTCGTGGATATGTACGCCGGGATGAAGCTCATCCCCCTTGACATCCCCGCCCCCTCCCATATTCTCCACGCATGCCGC
>CAZICM010000021.1:5237-63282 GCA_964537685.1 uncultured Polyangiaceae bacterium | reverse complement strand
AAGAAGGTCTGAAGGAAGGCCGTAAAGAAGGCCGAAAGGAAGGTCTGAAGGAAGGCCGTAAAGAAGGGCTTCAACTCGGTATCGAAGCCCTCTGTCAAGCCCTGGGCATCGAACTCAGCGAACAGCGCCGCCGGCTCTTGGCCACCTCATCCATCAACGCTCTGGAAACCCTGCTCGCAAACGTGCGCCAACATAAACGCTGGGATTAAGCTCATCCCCCAGCCGCCCCACTCTCCCCCTTGGCCTCCCCCTTCTTTCCACCCTTCGCACCCTTGCTCTCCCCCTCCGACCGATCCGGTATCACCTGATGAATCTGCGCCTCTGTAAACCCGGCATTCTTCATCACACGCTTTGCATTCGCCAAACTCCCATGCGAAACCTTCGCCATCACACCACCCATCCGCTCCAGCAGCTTCACGTTCGATGCAGGCAACTTCGCCGCTTCCAATGCATCGCTTACCGCCTTCGCCGATTCCCTTAACTGCATCGCCTTCGCCTGATTCTGCGCCGCCGTCAGCTTCTTGTGCACACCCTTCTCAAATAACCTCGCCAATAACTCCATCTGCGTCGGCAATGCATGCGCCTCTACGTCCGTGTAGTACGAATACCCATCCGGAAAGAGCATCACCAGCATCCCATCCGCCCCAGGCCGCCCTACGTCGTTCCAGGTGTCGTCATACACCCGCGCCACCACCGCCGTCGCCTTCTGTACCTCGGCCTTCATCGCCGTTACCAGGGGTAATGCCGTCTTCGCTGCATCCGCAAGCTCAGTATCCAATCCGTCCAGCGCTTGAATCGTCGGTGCAAGCTCCGCTTCCACAATGTCCTTCATTTTGCCTCCCTGCGCAACGCCTTGAGCATAGGCTGTCCGCACGTCGCCGATGATCTGTTCCTTGGAGGCTTGCTTTCGAATGATTTGACCCATGATCTTGTTTCCTCTTGTTGTTAACGGGAAAGAACCGCTGCGCCATTGTCCGAATTAACACGGCGCTTGTTCACACACGCGCGTTGGACGAGACCTGTTCACGGTTTTATTAAAATTTTTTAAATTTTTTTTTGGGGCTGTCGTTTTTTTTGAACTGCGCCCAAATCAGCCTTCTGCTCGCGCAATGCCTGTTCGCGTCCAGATTATCCCGTTGTCCCCCATGACAATCGAAAGATGCGAGCGCCCAAGGCCGCTGTCGCTCCCGACAATTGGAAAAAGCGAAGGCCCAAGGCCCTTGTCGCTTCCGGCAATTGGAAGAAGCGAACGCCCAAGGCCCTTGTCGCTCACAACAATGAGAAGAAACGAACGCCCAAGGCCCCTGTCGCTCACAACAATTGGAAGAAGCGAACGCCCAAGGCCCTTGTCGCTCACGACAATGAGAAAAAGCGAAGGCCCAAGGCGACTGTCGCTCACGACAATGAGAAAAAGCGAACGCCCAAGGCCCTTGTCGCTTGCGACAATGAGAAAAAACGAAGGCCCAAGGCCCTTGTCGCTTCCTACAAAGGAAAAGCCTGCATCGCCAACCCCCTTATCCCTCCCGACAAACGAAAAATCTGAACGCCACAACCCATGACCTCCAGCAACAGCCGCGTTTGGGGACACTTGACACCGAATTCCACAAATGATTGACACGTATCTCCCAGACACATCTACAGGAGGGTGAACGCCCATGGACGACATCGAAGAAACCATCGACCGCGCACCAAGACCTAAAGGCTGGATCGCTCCAGGTGTGTTTCTCCTCTATGCCGGTGTTCATCTCGGCGCTTTGGGTGTCTTTTTTTCAGAGCTCTCTTGGAAGCTCGTCGCTCTCTGCGCCCTCAGTTACTTCTTCCGGATGTTCGGCCTCGGTGTCGGTTATCATCGCTACTTTGCCCACCGCGCCTTTAAAACTTCGAGGTTCATTCAGTTCCTCTTTGCTCTTATCGGAACCTTCTCGCTCCAAAAGGGATGTATCTGGTGGGCTCAAACCCATCGCGCCCATCATCGCCACGCAGATACGCCCAAGGATATCCATTCGCCTAAATTTGAAGGCTTTGTCTATGCCCATTGGGGCTGGTTTATGAATAAGGCGTATAGCCAAACCGATCTCGCGAAGATTCCCGATCTCGCCCGCTTCCCCGAATTGGTGTGGCTTAACGATTTTAGGGTCTATGTCTTTCCTATGGCGCTCTATGCCTTCTTGATGTTTGTTATCGCAGGCTGGCCAGGTGTGGCTTGGGGCTTCTGTTTAAGTACCGTCTTGCTCTGGAATCTTACCCATTGGATTCAATCGGTCAGCCATTCCTATGGAGGCTATAGGCGCTACAATAGCCCCGACAATAGCCGGAATCATTTGCTGATCGGTGTCCTGGGGCTCGGCGAATGGCATAACAATCATCACTATATGCCTTCGTCCGCCAAACAAGGCCATGTGTGGTGGGAAATCGATATCGGTTACTGGGTTCTAAAAGTCATGGAATGGCTGGGCTTGGTGTGGGATGTGCGCACGCCCGAACGCAAGGCGGGACATGCCGCGGCCGTTTCAGGAGGGGGAGATCATGGTCGCTAAGGCAATCGCTGAAGCCGCCGCGCTGCTGCGCAAGGCGCCCGATGTCAAGGAAACCGTCGCCGATGTGCTCCGTATCGCCGATATCCGGGTCAATGGAAACCGGCCTTGGGATCTAAAAATCCACGATGAACGCTTTTATCAGCGGCTTATCGATCAAGGTGCGCTGGGCCTCGCCGAAAGTTATATCGATGGCTTCTGGGATTGCGATGAGCTCGAGGAGTTTGTTAGCCGTGTGCTGCGTTTTGAACTCGATCGCCATGCCAAGCGCGATAGAAGGGCCGCCGCGCTGCTGATCCGTTCCAAGCTGTCCAATATGCAGTCGCCTCTGCGGGCAAAGCAAATTGCTCACGCTCATTACGATTTGGGCAATGCGTTCTTTGAGCAGATGCTCGGCCCTTCGATGGTGTATTCGTGCGCCTATTGGAAGGATGCCCATACCTTGGAGGCGGCTCAAGAGGCTAAGCTGGCGCTGGTCTGCGATAAACTTGCGCTCAAATCCGGCGATAGGGTGCTGGATGTGGGCTGCGGATGGGGCGCTTTTATGAAATATGCGGCCGAACAGCGGGGTTGCAGCGTGGTGGGAATTACCGTCTCCGAAGCTCAGGCCGCCTATGCCCGCAATCTGTGCAAGGGTTTGAATGCTGAAATTGCCGTCATGGATTACCGCGATACAAGGCTCGTCCAAAAGGGCCCTTTCGATAAAGTCGTCTCGCTGGGTATGCTCGAGCATGTCGGGAAGAAAAACTATGCGCTCTATATGAAGATTATGCGCTCGCTCTTGGTGGATGAAGGGCTCTTTTTGCTCCAAACCATCGGCAGGCGCGTGAGTACCGATAAAATCGATGTCTTTGTCGATAAATATATCTTCCCCAATGGTATGACGCCTTCTCCAAGCGATTTAACGGCCGCCTTTGAACCAGATTTTGTGCTGGAGGACTGGCATTCCTTTGGACCCCATTACGAAAAAACCCTGATAGCTTGGCGCGATAACTTTGAACGCTACGCAAAGACGCCCGGGTATACGCGCGGCAGGCGTTTCTATAGAACGTGGATGTATTATCTGAGGAGCTTCGCAGGCGCCTTTCGCGCGAGAAGCAGGCATCAGCTCTGGCAAATCGTTCTGTCCAATGGGGGCCGGAGCGAGGGATATCAAAGCATCCGCTGAATTGATTATCCAAACCGCGATGCCCCGCTGATAGGATGCTCCGCGTGGGTGCACCAGGCAAAGAACAAGACATCACCGAGCGCGTTACGGATGTAAACGCTCCAACGTTGGTTGCCGATTCGCCTAAGGCGCTGGAGGCGGTGCAGGCCGAGAAGATTGGGGGCCGGGAGCCGTCTTGGAGTGAACCGCCTTCTCATCAGAAAAACCATGCGCGTCCAGGCGATCGCATCGGGGAAGATGAGCGCTTTGAGATTATTGAACAGGCGGGTGTGGGCGGGATGGGTTTGGTCTTTCGGGCGCGTGACCGCCAGCTCGATCGAACGGTGGCCATTAAGTTCATTATCGCGGGCGATGATGTTTCGCCCGATGAACTAACGTCTGCGCTGCGCCAGGAAGCCCGCGCCACGGCCCGGCTGGCGCACGAGAATATCGTTAGGATTTTCGATCTCGGTCAATGGGGCGGACTGCCTTTTTTGGTCATCGAATATATCGAAGGCGAGCCTTTGAGTTCCATTCTCAAGCGCGAACGTTTCGATGCCCGCAAGGCTATCGATATGCTGCTTCAGATCGCCCATGCGCTCGAACACGCTCATGCGCACGGGATTATCCATCGCGATTTAAAACCTTCCAATGTGCTGGTGCTCAAGGACGGCAAGGCCAAGATTCTCGATTTCGGCATCGCGCATTTTTTGGAATCGAAGCGGGGGCCGATCAGTGTTTTGAGTTCGCGGGAATCGCCGTTGCCCAAGCTTGGCGGGACGCCTGCGTATATGGCGCCCGAGCAGTGGAGGGCGGATGTACAGGATGAGCGGGTCGATATCTGGGCGGCGGGTGTGGTCTTTTTTGAAATGCTCACGGGGCAGCTTCCCGCGTGGACGTCGAATGTGCATGCGTTCTGGTCGTGGTTTGCGTCGCCCGAACCTTCGCCGTCGGCGTGTTCGATCCGGCCCGAGCTCAGTTCGGGGGTCGATGCGATTATCAGCCGTACCATCGCTCGTTTGCCCGCGGATCGCTATCGGAGCGCGCGGGCGTTCATCGATGCGCTTGAAGCGCTAAAGACTTCGCTGACGCCCCGTTCCTTGGTTCCGCCGGGGCCAAAGGCGCAGGGGCGTTCGGGGCCTGAACGGCGTCAGCTTAGCGTTCTTGCGGCTTCGCTCTCGGGGCTCGATGAGGATGATGTCAGCGATGACGAGATGAGCGAGCTTTTGCATGCGTTTCATGGGATGTGCACGGAGACCGTGACCCATCAGGGAGGCTGTATTGCCACGGCGGTGGGAGGCAAACTGATCGCTTGTTTTGGTTATCCCGTGGCGCAGGAAGACGATGCCCAGCGGGCCGTGAAGGCGGCGCTTCTTATTCGCGACGGCATGGGAGCGCTTGAGTCGGCATTGGATAGACCGCTTCAGGTGAGCGCAAGGGTGGGTGTGCACACGGGTGTTGTGATTGTGGATGCGATGGCTGGGGAGCTGGATCGGGGAATCCCGGTGATTCAAGGCGAGGCGCCGGATGTGGCGGCCCGGCTTTCGGAAAAGGCGGAGCCTGGGATGGTGTTGATGAGTCAGTCGACGCTGGCGCTTGTTCCAGGGTTATTTGCGGCGGAATTGTTTTCGAGGGCCTATGGAACGAAGGGTGGAGCGAAGACGCCCTCGAGCTATCGGGTTGAGCGCGAGCTAAAGGTGGCGAGCCGTTTTGAGCGGGTGTTTTCGGATTTAAGCGCGCCGCTGGTGGGACGCGAGACAGAAGTGGGCTGTTTGTTGGCGCTGTGGGAGGAAGCGAAGGCGGGCAGGGGTCAGGTTGTGCTGCTTTCGGGGGATGCGGGGATTGGCAAATCGCGTTTGGTGCAGGTGTTACGGCAGCGCGCCGACATTGAAGGTCATGCGCGGATGACATGTCAGTGCTGGCCTCATTTTCAGGGCAGCGCGCTGTATCCGGTGATTCAGCTTTTGCTGTCGTCGATGGAGATTGCGCCCGAGGACAAGGCGCCTCAGAAGATGGAAAAGATTGAGCGGGCTTTATCGGCGCTACAATTGCCGCTGGAGACGCATGTTCCTTTGATTGCGGGGCTTTTGTCGGTTGAACTATGCGCGCCTTATCAAGCGCCGGCGCTTACACCCGAGCGGCAGAAGGCCAAGACGCTGGAGGCGGTGGCGGCGATGCTGCTGGGCATGGCGGCGAAGCGGCCGGTGCTGTTGGCGGTGGAGGATCTGCATTGGATCGATCACTCGACGCTCGAGCTGTTAAGCCTGTTAAGCCGCGAGGCACCGGGCGCGCATCTGTTGATGGTATTCACATTCCGGCCGGAATTCCGTTCTCCCTGGGCATCCGGGCCAAATCTTCAAGAGCTTGCGCTAAGCCGTTTATCGCCTGCGCTGACGGGGCAGATGATTGAACAGGCGGCGGTGGGAAAGACGCTATCGCGCGAGGCGATAGAGCAGATAGCGCTGCGGACGGATGGCATTCCGCTCTTTGTGGAAGAGCTGACGCGGATGGTGCTCGATGCGATGGATATGCCTGCGGAAATGGCGAGAAAGACCTTGCCCGGCCTGGGAAATATTGCGATTCCGGCGACGCTTCAAGAGCTGTTGCTGGCGCGTCTGGATAGGCTATCGGGGCCGGGAAAACAGGTGGCGCAGGTTGCCTCGGTGATAGGGCGCGATTTTGATTACCGTTTGCTGAGGGCGGTTTCGTCGCTGGACGATGCCGTGCTGGAAGAGGGGCTCTTGCGTTTATGCGATGCGGAGATTGTCTTTAGGCAGGGCCGCATTCCCGACGCTCAATATATGTTTAAGCATGCGCTGCTACAGGAAGCGGCCTATCAATCGCTGATACGGAGTACGCGGCAGCAATATCATCTTGCGGTGGCGCGCACGCTTTCGGAATCGTATCCCGAGATTGCGGCGCTACAGCCCGAGCTCTTGGCGCATCACTATGTAGAGGGCGGCGATTTGGAGCAATCGATTGGCTATTGGGAGCGCGCGGGAGCCCGGGCGACGCAGCGTTCGGCCAATATCGAAGCGATTGGCCATTATGAAAAGGCGCTGGAGCTTATCGGCAAAACAAGGCGCGCGGCCAAAGACAAGCCGCTGCCGCGGGAGGCGGTTAAACAAGAGCTGGGCATATGTATTGCGATGGGTTCGCCCATTATGGCGATTAAAGGGTATGCGGCGCCCGAGGTGGAAAAGGTCTATGCGCGGGCGAGGGAATTATGCCAATCGGCGGGTGAGGATGCTCAGATTTTCCCTTCGATTGCGGGGCTTTGGCAGTTTTACATGGTGGGCGGGCAGATCCCGGTCTCGCGCGATTTGGGTCAAGAGCTGCTGGGCATTGCCGAGGCGACGCAGAACACAACCTTTTTGGTGCTGGCGCACCGGGCATTAGCGACAAGCCGTTTTTTGCTTGGAGAACTGGAAGCGGCGGTCGACCATACCGAGCGCGGGCTTCGTTTATACGATGCGCAAAAGCATGGATCGCTGGCGTTCCGGCATGGGCACGATCCGGGCGTGGCGCACAATCTATATGCGGCGTGGGCGCTGGTGCTGCTGGGGCGTGCGGATGAAGCGCTATCGAAAGCGAATGCGGCGATTGCGCTGGCGGAGCAGCTTGCGCATCCTTTGAGTTTGGCGTTTGCCTATTCGTATGCGGCGATGACGCATCAGCTTCGGGGCGAACCCAAAGAGGCGCTGGCGCTGGCGCAGAAGGCTTTGCCTATTTGCACGGAGCACCGCTTTGCGCTGTGGACGGCATGGGCGACGATTCAGAAGGGCTATGCGCGGGCGCTGTTGGGAGAATTGGAGGAAGGCTTATCGGAGCTGATACGCGGTTCGAATGGCTGGCTTGGGACGGGAGCGCGTTCGGGAATGACCTATTTCATGGCGCTCCGGGCGGATGTTTTGTTCAAGCTGGGCCGGTATGAAGAAGCGGCGGCTGTCAATGAAGAGGCGATTGAGACGGCGCGGCGGTTGAGCGAGCATTTTAATGATGCGGAGCTATTGAGACAGAAGGCGGAGCTATGGCTGGCGATATCGCCTCATCGGCGGGAGGAAGCCGGGGCGATCTATAGGCAGGGGCTGGAAGAGGCGCGTTTGCGGCGGGCGGGATTGCATGAGAGCCGCCTGCTGGAGGGGCTTCGGGCATTGGATTCAGGAGCGGGTTCCTTTTAACCGGGCCAAGGCTTGGGCTTGGGCGCGGGTGGACTCGGGCAGCGCGATGACCCGTAGCGCCTCATGATCGAGATCGTTGGAGACCCGTTCAAAATAGTCGATAACAGGCCGCTGAAGGGCCAATTTTGAAGCGGCATAGGCTTCGGAACAATCGGGCGAATGGCGTTCGGCTTCGCGCACGGCGGCGTTTAATAGATCGTCCGGTTCGGCGGTGGAGTGAAGAAAACCTGCGGCGAGGGCTTCGCTGATATCGTAGGAACGGCCGGTAAAGGTGGCTTCGCAGGCGCTGCGGGAGCCGGCCGCATAGCGCATAATTTCGAGATAGGTGCTGGGCATGGGAATGCCGATAGGCACTTCATTTAAACTAAGTTTAGCCGGCCCGCGCGCGGCAATACGGTGATCGCAGCACATCGCGAGGATGAACCCTCCGGCGAAGGCATGGCCATTGATAGCGGCGACGGTACGGCGGGGCGTTTCGAAGACCCTTCGGATGGTGCTTCGAAAGCGCTTGTACCAGGCTTCAATTTCGGCGGTATCGCGGCGGGCGAAGCGGGGAAAGACATCCTCGAAATCGAGGCCGGCCGAAAAGGTTTGGCCATGGCCTGTCAGGACGATGGGCATCTTTGGAAAGTCCCGATCGAGCCTATCGAAGGCTTCATGGATATCGTCGAAGAAGGCGGGATTCATTTTATTTACGCGGTTGGACTGCATTCGGACGATGGCTACAGAACCGCGCGCTTCAATATCGGCAGAAGGCATCTTTTGCTTATACACCCAATCGCTTGGCGCCCAAGCGCAACTTCCACACAATTCCAATCGCTTCCAAAACAATGCGTCCGCTCATTTTGGATTCGCCCTCCAGTCTATCCACAAAGACGATGGGCACTTCTTGAACGCGCAGGCCCTGGCACAGGGCTCGGTAGGTTGTTTCAATTTGAAAGGAATAGCCGCCTGAATGAAGGGTTGCAACATCGATCGCGGATAGGGCGCGCCGGGTATAGCCTTTAAAGCCGGTTGTCATATCGCGGATATTCACGCCCAAGATGAGCCGGGCATAGAGCGAGCCGCCTTTGGATAGAATCATCCGGCGCGGACCCCAGCCCCGCACACCGCCTCCTGGAATATTCCTCGAGCCCACGACCACATCGGCGCCTTCATCAAAGGCTTGTAAAAAACTCGGCAAATACTGAGGGTCGTGGGATAGATCGGCATCCATTTCAAAGAACAAATCGTATTCCCGCTGCAAACCCCATAAAAAGCCTTCGACATAGGCCGTGCCCAAGCCCAGCTTTCCGGCGCGGTGAAGGCAATGAATACGGCCGTCGCCTGAGGCAAGCTTGTCGGCGATAGCGCCTGTTCCATCGGGCGACGCATCATCGACAACCAGCAGATGAGCTTGAGGCAGCACACGAAACAGGGAATGAACAAAACTTTCGAGATTCCGCGCCTCGTTGTAGGTCGGCGTGATGATTAAGATTCGGGGCGAATCCGTTGAGATGGCCGGGGAAGGATGGTTTTCGGGTTGCACGCGCGGCGTCTGTGGTAGCGGAAGTTTTGAGGAGGAGAAAGTGTTTTTGGTGGGCGCCTAAATGTGGGAGAGGAATTTCGCGTGCAGTTTTTATCGGACATAGGCTGGAAGCAAATTGGATTGGGGGCCGCATTGTTTGTGCTTGGCGTGACGCTGAGCCTGGCTTTGGTGGCTTTGGTTCTCGTGAAAATGCCGGCCGATTATTTTATGGGAGAGAGTCCGCCTTCGCTCTTTGAAGGCAGGGCGCGCTGGATACAAACGGCGGCCTTTGCGGGTAAAAATATTCTGGGTGTGCTGCTGGTGCTGCTCGGTATTGTGCTTTCAATGCCGGGCGTGCCGGGGCAGGGATTATTAACGATTTTAATCGGAATCACGCTGATCGAATTCCCAGGGAAAAGAAAACTGGAGCAGCGTATTATGCGCAATCCGATGGTATTTGCGGGGGCGAATAAAATAAGGACGCGATTTGGAAAGGAGCCTTTCCGGATCGAGGAAAAGGCCGCTTCTTAAGGAGCGAGTTTGGCGACGAAAATATCGCGATTTCCGACGCTGTTATGGCTCACCGTACCGAAATGGAGCTTGCCATAAAACCCGCCTGCCACAACGGGCGCGCCTGTGGCATCCGCGGCAATTCCCCTTGGATCTTGATCGCTGCCATCTCCAAAGCGCCGCACCCACACAAGCGAGGCATCGGCGGCATTGAGTTTTGCAACCATCACATCGTCTGAACCGGCGCTTGTGCCGATGGCCGGATATCCTCCAAAATCGACGATGCCTTCAAGGCCGCATATTAAATTGATGGTTCCCGTGTCATCCACATCCATGCCCATGGCTTCCTGGGCGGCGTTGTTGCCATAGCCGTAGTTCCACATCGGGCTTCCCATGGGATCGAAGGCGGTCAAGAATAAATCGAAGCTTCCATTGCTCGCGACTTCTCCGCCGCCCCAGGCGATCGCCGTGAGAAAATCGCCGTACACATACACATTGCCCATTGAATCAAAATCGACGGCGCGGCCTCTTTGATCGGATGCCGAGGTGGTGGCCTTGCTCCAGACAGGGCCTCCATCCGGTGAGAACACAGCCACAAATGCCTCGATACCGCCTGTGTCCACCAGAGGGCCGCCTCCAAAATCGGCCATTTCGTCAAATTGACCTGTGATTGCAATTGAATTGCCGGGGCCTGTCGCGACGCTCCAGCCGATATCGTCGCCGCTGTCGCCAAAGAGCTGGCTGAAGATATTGGTGCCATCCGCGTTGAATTTGGCCAAAAAGATATCCGCCCCAACCGAAGCCGTCTGCGGTTTGCCCGGTGCAAATTCGACAGTTCCCGTAACCCGCCCGGTCATTACGATATTGTTATCTTTATCGGTGGCGACGCCGTTGGCTTGCTGATTGGTGGATGCGTCGCCAAAGCGCTTGCTCCACGCGGGTTTGCCGTCTGCGTAAAACTTCGCGAGGAAAATATCTTCCTGGCCCGCGCTGACGAGCGGCAACATCGGATCAAAGGGCAAATTGCCTAGAAATCGGCCGGCAATAATGATGTTATCGAGGCTGTCGACCGCAATGGCCAAGGTCTCTTGTTCGGCCGGATCGCCAAAGGAGTAGCTCCAGAGGTGATTTCCAATGCTATCGAATTTAGCAATAAATATATCTTTATCGCCTTGGCTTGTCAGCGGCCCGCCTCCAAAGTCGGCGGCGCCCACGATATAGCCGCTGATGATGACATTACCCTTCGAATCCACGGCCACCGCATTGGCTTCTTGGGCTTCGGTATTGCCTCCGATTTTGCTCCACAGCGCGCAGTGTTCGTTGACATCGGCATCGCAGTCATCGTCCGTGTCGGTGCTGCATTCTTCCAAAACGGGCAGGACTTCACCCATGCACACCGTGTCGAAGGTTCCGTTAGGTGTGCATTGCAGAACGCCTCCTAAGCAGGCGCCGATGCCTTGGGTGCCCAGGGGGCCGTTGTAACAATCCTGCGTTTGACCGGGCGAACATGCACAGCCCGGCCCTTCTTCATTCACTTGCTTATCGCAGTCTTCATCGCCCGGTGTGAGACAGGTCTCCGGCACAGGAATCACTTCGCCCTGACAAGGACCGAATGCGGTGCCGCTATCATTGCAGGCGTGATTGCCTGCCTTGCAGGTGCCTACGCCTTCCGTGCCGGGAGGGCCGGAATAACAGCTTTCAACAGCCAAGGGCGTGCAAATGACAGGCATCTGTCCGCCTCCGCTCGATGAGCCTCCAGAGGACGAGCTCGCGCTTTGATTGGGAATACGAGGATCATAGGCATCCCAATCGGGAAAGCAGGCTCCTGAAAGAGCCAATGCCGCGCCTGCCGCAATCCATGCGTATCGATTTCTTGCGGGCCGCAAGAGAGGTGGCAGAGGTGGGGAAAGCCGGCTGGGCCGCCTGTCCAAAAGCCTGTGGGGAGTCGCTGTTTTTCGCATAAGTATGGTGCCGAGCGTATCAGAGTTCTCGCTTCAAACCGCGCACATCTGAATCGTTCAAAACAGCGCGGCCCTTTGGGGGTTTACGCTTCGCGGCAAACGATTTTTGAATGTTTCTCGACGGACATCCGTGAATCTGGTTATTCTCTCGCCCCATGTCTTATCGAGGCGGACGCTACGAGATGCTGCGCATGATCGCCAAGGGCGGTATGGCGACCGTGCACCTTGGGCGTGTCGTTGGCGCGGGCGGTTTTGAGCGGCTTGTGGCCATCAAAGTGATGCACGAGCAGCTTGTAAACGAGCCGGAATTTGTCGCGATGTTCCTCGATGAGGCACGGCTGGCGGCGCAGATCCATCATCCGAATGTCGTGGCAACACTCGACGTACAAGAGGATGAAGAGGGCGTCTTTCTGGTGATGGAGTACGTCGAGGGGCCTTCGTTTCACGGCGTTCTCAAAGCTCTTCGCAAAGACAACAAGCTTGTTCCATTGCCGCTTGCGCTTCGGATATTCCTGGACGCGCTTGCGGGTTTGCATGCGGCGCACGAGCTCACATCGATGGATGGCAAGCCCTTGAATTTGGTCCATCGGGATGTGTCGCCGCAGAACATATTGGTAGGCGTCGATGGTGTGGCCAAGCTGACGGATTTCGGCGTAGCGCGGGCCGAAGCGCGGCTGGCCAGCATGACGCGCGATGGCGCGATCAAAGGCAAAATAAGCTATATGGCGCCCGAGCAGGCGAAGTCGTCGGGCGTCGACAAACGCACCGATATTTACGCGGCGGGCTTGGTCTTTTGGGAGATGCTCACGGGGCGAAGGGCTTTTCAAGGCAAGCTCGATGTCCAAATGCTCACGCGCATTTTGTCGGGCGTGGAATCGCCGCCCCATGTCATCAATCCCGATGTTCCGCCGGGAATTTCAGCGGTTTGCATGAGAGCGCTCGCGGTCGATCCCAACCAGCGTTACAGCTCCGCGGCCGAATTTGCCGAGGAGCTCGAGTACGCGGCCTCGGCCGAAGGGGTGGCCATCGCAACGCAGAGGGCGCTGTCGGCGTTTATCAAAGAGCTGGGCGCTCACGAAGGACGCACGGAATTGCTTGCGGCGGGCGTGCCCAGCTCGAGGGGGCCGGGTTCGGTGCGGGCGACCCAAGTACCGGGGCCTTCGGTTACTGTGACCTCATCGCCTCACACGCCGGTCAGCTCGCCCAGCCCTCATTCAAGTTCGGGTTCAGGCATTAAAAGCCCTGAAAGCGGTGTTCGATCCGATCCGCTCTTCAAAGTGGACACGGCGCCCCGTTCCGACACAGCGCCCGTCTCCACGAATGCGCCGCTGGCGGCCGAGCTTGCGCCTCGTCCCGATGCGATGCCCCTGATTGAGCTGCCCGCCGAGGATGGGCGGTCTCCTCGCGAAAAAAGCCGCAAACCGCTTTATGCCGCACTCGCCGTCGCGGTTCTTGGAGGCGCGGCGGTCTATCTGTTTATCGGCTCTAAAGAATCGTCATCGGATTCCTCTCAAGCGGGCCAAGCGGGCACGGTGGCCGCGGAATCCCCATCGGTCATCGCAACGGCGCCCACGGCTGCGGCGGCCGAACCCACAAGCCTTCCCAATTCCGCGCAAAAACCCGCGGAAAGCGCGGCGCCTCCCTCAACGGCCGCGGCGCCCGCCGACACATCCGCAAGCGCGGCAGCATCCGCCATGTCGGCGCCCAAGGGGAAAAACAAAACGACGGCCACGGCAAAAACGCCGCCTACCAATACGGGTTCAAAACAGACCGGCGAAGAGCCGGGGTTCCGCCCCAAAGATCTCTAGCCGGCTCTTTGAAATGAAGCGTCCATGAAGCTCAGGCAACGGATTCGATTTATCTTGCTCGCATGCGCGGTGACTTGTTCAACCCCGGCCTTCGCTCAATCGGGGGCATCGGCCAAAGAGCAGGCTCAAGCGCAAAAAGACTACGTAAAAGCTCAGAAACTGTACGACCAGGGCAATCTCGCCGACGCCCTCGAGTTGTTTCGCGAAGTCTTTAAGGTGACCAACAGCCCAAACGCGCGGATGTGGATCGGCAACTGCCTGGTCAAGCTGGACCGCAATGCCGAGGCGTATGAAGAGATGTCCGCTGCGATGAAAGAGGCGGCGAAGCGCGTGGCCAAAGAGCCCAAGTACACCAAGACCCGCGACTCGGCGGGCGCCGAGCTGGCGAAGCTCGAGCAGAAGGTCGGCAAGGCCGTCATCGTCGTGGTTGGCGGGCAGCCTTCGAAGGCGCTGTTGAACGGCGACGCATTGGCGCTGGAAAAGCTTGGTATTCCCGTTGCGGTTGAACCTGGCACGGCCCGTGTCGAAGTGACGCGCGCCGATGGTTCGGTGCTGAAGGGCGAGGCGGAGATCGGCGCCGGCGAAACCAAAACCATCACGCTGAGCGCGAGTGGCGAAAAGACGAACGAGACCCAAGTGGTGCAGGGGCCCGCGCAGCCTGACAAGCCCGAGCCCACGGCCAAAACAAGCAGCGGAGGCGGCCTGCGCGTGGCGGGTTATGTGGTGACTGGATTGGGCGTCCTTGGTCTTGGAGCCTTTGGCGTGGCTGGCATGATGGCCAAAGGCGAGCTGGACAAACTCGAGTCGGAATGCGGTGGACAACGCTGCTCCGACCCGGCCTATGGCGATGTGGTCGATCGGGGCAAAACCTTCGCATTGGTCGCCAATATTGGATTATTTGCTGGCATTGCGTGCGTGGGAGCGGGCATTCCGATGATTATTTTTGGAGGCCCCAAAGAAAATAAATCGGACACCGGCTTTGTAGGCCCGTCCTTGCATATGTCGCCGGGAGGAATGGGCATTTCCTACCGCGGCCATTTCTGAGACCCTTATGTCGAGTTCTGAACAGCGCGTGGGCGGGGCATTAAAATTCCCTGCGGATTTTCAATTTGGCGTGGCGACCGCCTCTCATCAAGTCGAAGGCGGCAACGATAAAAATGACTGGTGGGCTTTTGAGCAGAAGCCCGGCCGCATTAAAGACGGCACGCAATCCGGTGCTGCATGCGAGCATTACCAGCGTTATCGCGGCGATATTCAATTGATAAAAGATCTATCGCTTACGGCCTACCGATTTTCGATTGAATGGGCGCGCATCGAGCCCGAACCCGGCCGCTTTGATATACAAGCCTTAAACCATTACGCAGAAATGGCCGATGCATGCCGTCAAGCGGGCATTGAGCCTGTGGTCACGCTTTACCATTTCACCTTGCCCAATTGGTTTGCGGAGCGGGGCGGATTTTTAATGCAGGATTCGCCGGCGATATTTGGCCGCTATGTCCGGGAAGTGAGCGGCGCGCTGGGCGATCGGGTGAGCTTGTGGATGACGCTCAATGAACCGATTGTGTATTTATATCATGGGTATTTGGCGGGTATTTGGCCGCCCGAGAAAAAGAATCCCAAAGAAATGGCCATTGCGGGGCGGAATTTAATCCGCGCTCATTTTGAAGCGCTTCGCATCTTGCGTTCGGGCCGCTCTTATCAAAATGCGGGAGCGAAGACGGGATTGGCCACGCATTTCAGGGTGTTCGATCCGGCGCGTGAAAACAACCGCGCCGACAAAACGGTGGCCCGGGTGCAGGATGCCATTTTTAATTGGGCATTTTTAGAGAGCATTCATACCGGCCGATGTTTACCACCCTATGGGATTGGCGAACCCATTGGCGTATTATGGGAAGGAAGCGGTCACGATTTTCTGGGCATCAATTACTACACCCGCGGCCGTGTCCGATTCGATCCAAAAAAGCCCGGAGGACTCTTTGGCGCTCAGGAAACGACGCCCGGTGCGCTGGTCAATGATTTGGGATGGGAAATTTATCCCGAGGGATTGAGCCGTGCGGTTCGGGCCGTATACAATCGTTATGGATTGCCGGTGTGGATCAGCGAAAATGGCATAGCGGACGCGAGCGACAGCCTGCGCCCCGCGTATTTGGTGCACCATTTAGCGGAAGTCGCCCGATTGATTGAAGAAGGCATCCCGGTGAAGGGTTATTACCATTGGTCGCTGACGGACAATTTCGAATGGGCCGAGGGATTTTCGGCCCGATTTGGGCTGTATGCGATGAATTACGAGACCCAAGAGCGCATGCTTCGCAAGAGCGGCGAACTCTACGGCCGCATTGCATCGGATTTTGAGATTTTTGATGGAGCGCTGGAACGGTATCCGCTTAAGGCCGTTTAGGTTCCCAAATCGTCTCTTCAATCCATTTCAGGCTGGCTTCCACGGGTTTTTGATTGGGCGTGCGCAACGTGGAAGCCCAATAAATACATAATCCCGCCGCCGCCGCGAAAACACATCCAAGCGCGAATTGCCGCAGCAGCGAGCGAGCCCATCCCACATAAGGGCCAAATATCAAAATACCCTTGCCCAGCACGGCCAAGAGAAGCCCGCCAAAGACCAATAAAAATGGAATCTGAGCGCTGCGGCCCGATAAAAATACCCAAGGCTCAATCAGCGTATGAGGCGTCATTCCATCGCGCCATAAAGGCCAAATCAATTCAAATACCGGATTTTGGCTTTCTGGAGGTAAATGGGGGAAGAGCACGCTTGTTGGAGCTGTAAATACAAGGCTGAGGATTGAAAATAAAATAGCCGCCGGCAAAAATATCGTTCGCGCGCCGCCCGGAAGAGAAGGCCAGGCCAGCGCAATCCCCAGGATTCCAAAGGGAACAATCACCGTTGCATAGCGGGGCCCCACCGTCCAGCCCGCATCCCAATTGGTTAGCGAACTCGCGTATACAATCATCCAAATAAAAATAATTAACGATAGAATTGCAATACGTTTGAAATGAGAACGAATGCTGGCATAGATAAGCGCGGGCAGCGAAAGCAAGAGAATGGGCGAAAAGAAAAATAAGCCTTTGGCCGGACTGATAAGCAAAGAATAGGCGGCCGCGGCCTTTGGCCCCACCAATCCAAATAAACCCTGGCTCTGATTTCTGGCGAATTCCGGATTGGCTAAAAATCCAATTGAAGTCTTTAAAGGATGTCCCCAGCAGAGTTGATTGTAGATAGCGGTGGCGGCCGTTGGAATCAGCGCGCCCGCGCAGAGCATGGCGAGAGGCATGAAAGAAAAGCCGATTCTGCTTAAGCAAAAGATAAAAAGCAGGATCGAGACAGGAAAGAGGGCATGATCGGCGGCCGTGCAAAAGGCCAACAGAAAACCGGCGGCAAATATCCACAAACCGGCTGAAAAGCGCGTTTTTTTGGCGATCGCATCGGCAAACGATTCAGCCGCCATCAGCGCTCCGCACGCCGAGGCCGCGCTCAGGCTGTGATTCACAAAAATCAGCGAATAGGGCAATAACATCGTGCCTGCCGCCAAAACAATGGTTAAAATATCGGCGAGCCGGCCATTATCGGTGAAGCGATTTAAAAACCTGCGGAATGCGATTAAAAAAACCAGGACAGGCAAAAGAACGCCCACGAGCCTTAGCGTATACAAAAGGCGAAAAGGCGTTACAGGCAGCGCTCCCCGGGCCGATTCAACGGCGTGCAGGGCCGCATACACGGGAATGCCGTGGAAATTCATTCCAGGCGCTTTGCCCGAATACAAGGCATTGCCCACCCTCGCCAAATCGTTAACCGGCCCATAACGCGCGATTTGTTCGTTTACACGCAGCGTATGAAGCTCGACCGCCGCTCGGATTTGATACACCCGGGCATTTTCATTGGGATTGTTGAGCAGGGCATAATAGGGGATAAAAAACAGATAAATAAATGCAATCGCCGGCCAGAGCCAGGGGATGCCTCGCTTAAAAAAGCGGGGTTTTGGTGTTGGGCCGGAACTGGACACGGCGCGCATCCTAGGGAAAAAGCCATGGACTGAGAAGCGTATTTTGGGGCTTGATCAAGGCCGTCTCTTCTGCGAGAACGTTGACGATGATGCTTCATCTGCGCAATTCTGGGTTGGCCGTGCTGTTTTCGCTTTCGGCGCTTTTGGCCCCGGGCATTTTTATAGGATGTAAAGGCGATTCTTCCAAAGAGCCGGCGAAAGCTTCCGGATCTTCGGCGCCTTCCGCCGAAGGATTGGCGGAAGGGGATAATGCACCGGATATTGAGCTCACCCTTCAGAATGGGAATAAAGTTAAACTTTCGTCGCTCAAGGGAAAGCCGGTGGCGATTTATTTTTATCCCAAAGACGACACGCCCGGCTGTACGGTGGAGGCTCAGGGAATACGCGATTCCTGGAACGATTTAAAGGCCGCCAATATCACCGTGTATGGAGTATCTACGCAGGATGCCGAATCGCATAAACAATTTATTGAAAAATATAATCTTCCTTTCGATTTGGTGATCGATGCGGATGAATCGGTCGCCAAGGCGTTTGGCGTGCCGGTGCGGCTGGGCTTTGCCAAAAGGCAATCCTTTTTTATTGGGGCCGATGGCAAGGTGAAAAAGATTTGGAGGGACGTAAAGCCCGATGGTCATGCCGCGGAGATTTTGGCCGCCTCTAAGTCTTAATTCAATGCGATGGGCGTGGGCATTTCTATGGCTGGGAATGGCGGGCTGTAGCGGCGATCCCGCACCGACACCCGGCCAGGCCCGCGCAAATATTTGTGTAAACGATACGCCTCCCGCCGATGGCAATGAAGCTGTATTGATCGGTAAATCCGACGGCGATGTATTTAAACCCCTTTCGGCATCGGATGCATTGACGGTTTTTCATGGGCCTCAAGGCGGCCAGCATTTTTTTGCTTCGCTCAAGCTGTTTACGAAAAAATCAAACCGTTGGGAACATCTAATTGATGTAATTGACAACGCCTCGCAGGCGCCCGCGGGAGGTACGCGAATCGCCGTCATAAGCTGTGATGCCCAATGGCTGGTGACCCACGATATCCCGGTCTTTCTCGATTACGATTCCATTACCGATGGCCTGATACGGGTTCAAAGCAAACCCGCCGCATCTTTAGGGCTCGATATTCAATTGAATGCCGAAACAGAGGCGCATTTTGTTTCTGAATAATGCTCGACCGGCAAGGCGGGGTGGATCGATAATCCGCCGCCGGAGCATCCCATGGATCTTGAGACCGATAGCGATCGCATTACCGAAGGCACCTTAAAAACATCGGATGGCAAAGTCCTTCCGCTGGAGCACACCTCTGTTGCGGCCAAGATTTTTGGGCCCATTGCGACGGTGGAGCTGAATCAGCGCTTTCGCAACAATACCGGGCGCCCTATTGAGGCTGTGTATTTCTTTCCGCTGCCTCATGAGGCTTCGGTCTTCCGGATGAGTTTTAAGATTGGCGAGCGCGTGGTGCAGGCGGTCGTCAAAGAAAAAGAAGAGGCCAAGCGCATCTATGAAGCGGCGCGTTCGGAAGGCCGCGCGGCAACGCTTCTGGAGCAGGATAAACCAAGCCTCTTTACGCTTTCGGTCGCCAATGTTCCGCCGGGCGAAGTCATTTTGGTTACGCTCGCCTATCAAGAAAAAGTCGCCTTCGACGATGGCGAATTCCGCTTCGTTTTCCCAATGGTGACGGCCGAACGCTATTACGGCGCCGCCGCCGCCCCAGCGCCCGCGGCTTCATCGCAGGCGCCCGCCCAGCGCAAGGTGCAGCCTCCCCGCGCGGCCACGGGAAAAAGGCCCGCCAATATCTCGCTCTCCGTCGATCTCAATGCCTGGAGGCCCATCGAACCTCCCCGGTGCGTGTCCCACCGGACGCAAATGACGCAGCAGAGCGAAAGCGCCTACCGCATCGATTTGGCCGAGGATGAGTCCATCCCCAATCGCGATTTCGTGCTGGCTTATCGTGTGGTCCGGGAAGCGGGCCGCCCCATGGTTTATTTTTCGAGAGAAGCCGATCGAATTGGAACATTTATGCTTCTGCTCACGCCGCCTACGTCGTCGCTGGCCGATGTGGCGATTGAGGCGGAAGTGGGCACGGGTGGTGATGGCCGGGCCATTCGCTGCGGGCATTGCGGCGGAACGCTAAAAGATCCGGGCAAGGTGCAGGAATTCCCAGGCATCGGTCCAGGCTGGATTTGCGTGTATTGCGGCGCGGTCGTGGCTGTCTCCAAAGATCATGAATTACGGCGTGTTGGCTTGCCCCGCGATATTATTTTCATGGTGGACCGCTCTTGTTCAATGCGGGGCGGCAGTGTGGCCCAGGCCAGGCGGGCCGTCAGGCTGATTCTCGATCAATTAAACGACGATGACGCGGTTCAGTGTATGGCCTTTGACCACGATCGGATTTTTGCCGATGGGATTGGCAATGAATACATGCCAATGTCCAAGGAAAGCATTGCTTCCATTGAGACGATGCTGGCCGGAGTGGCGGCGCGGGGAGGCTCTGAATTGGAAGAGGCGCTGCAGAGGGCGGCCAAGCTTCCTCTTCGAAAAGGCCGGGTTCGCATCTTTGTGCTGATGACGGATGGAGCCTTTGGCGACGAAGGCCGCATTTTAAGAAAAGCCAAGGAAACCATTGGCGCCCAATCGATTTTATATGTGCTCGGAATTGGTCCTGCTGTCAATCGTTACCTCATTCAACGATTGGCCAGGGAATGCGGTGGTGCGTCCGATGTGCTTCTGCCCACCGAAGATGTGGAGACGGTGGTGCCGCGCTTTGCCCGAAGGGTAAAACAAGCCGGGCCGCTGTTGAAAAAACTAAAGCTCTCCTGGGACGACGCCTTGCCCGTGGATGTGTATCCAAGCCCCATTCCCGATTTATTCGGCGGTCAAACCGTTCAGCTTTTTGGGCGATTTAATGGCTCGGGAAAGACGCGCCTCGCGCTTACGGGCGAAAAAGCCACCGGAGAACCTTTTAGGCAGCAGATTGACGTTGAATTGCCCGAGGTATCCGATCAAATTCCAGGGCTCGATCGGCTCTGGGCCCGCTACCGCATCGATGCGCGCATGGATAGGCTCGCGCAGCATCCCAATGAAACGGCTGAAATACGGCTGGAAGTATTGGGATTGGCATTAAAATATTCGCTGCTCAGCGCCTATACTTCGCTGGTCGCCGAAGATAGCGAAAAGCGCGTTGATGTCCCGCCCGATCGAATTCAAATCGCCGCCGAAGTGTCGCACGGTGAAGGCGAGGAAGCGGGAAAATTCGATACGCTTTTGTCGGCGGATGACGAGGATGCCCATGTGATGCCGATGCGTTCGGCGCTGATTGATATCGCGGAGGAAGAAGGGTCGGCAGGGGTTCGGACCCTCGTGGGATCGACCCGGGCGGGCACCCTTGGAAGAGCCTCAGACGCCGCCGACGGAGGCGAGAGAACGCGTTCACGGTCCGCCGCGAGAGAAGTGGATCGGGCTGAAATGCCGAAGAAAAAGATGAAGCCTATGCCATCGCCCCGGCCCGCTGCACCCGGCGCGCCCCCTCCGCCTGCTGCACCGGCTGGATTTGGGGCTCCTCCGCCCGCGCCCGGAATGATTGCAGGACCGATGGGAGGCGGTGGTCCTCCGCCTGCCTTTGCGCCACCGCCCGCGGCGTATGGGCCTCCGCCCGCCGCGTATGCGCCGCCCCCGCCACCTCCGCCGATGGCCGCGCCCTCCGTCGCCGCGCCCTCCGTCGCCGCGCCCTCCGCTTCGTATTCAATGCCCATGTCGCCCGCGCCCTCCGTCGCCGCGCGCAGCAAGGGAGGTTTCTTCTCCAAGGTGCGCGATTTCTTTTCGGGAAGCCCCGCGGATGAATTGGAAGACGAGCCTTCGGCGCCCTACGAAAGCGCTCCGGCCGATATGCCGGCTTTGGCCGATGAATCGCCGCCTCCGCCTCCTCCTCCTCCGCCTCCAGCGCCGCCGCCTTCACCGATTGCGGCGCCCGATTACGAGCCTCCCAAGCCTGCCGTATCGCCGCCTGTAAATCGCATGCAACAAGGCCAAGCCCGAAAAGCGCCCGTGCAGGCCAAAGATACGGAAGGATATACCAAAGAAATGATCGAATTCGCCAATACCCGAGGCATTGGAGAAATCGATTTGGTCTTTTTGGTCGATGAAACCGGAAGTATGGGCACCCATATCGATGAAGTGAAGCGCAGGCTTCTTGAAATCATCGATGCGATTATGGCCGCGCCTTTATGCAAGAGCCTGCGCATGGGATTGGTTAGCTTCCGCGATCATCCGCCGGAAGATCACAGCTATCCCAGCCGGGCCTTGCCCTTAACGCTAAACCTCGAGGAAATCCGGGAGGGTGTGATGCGCCTTCAGGCATCTGGAGGCGGAGATGGGCCGGAATCTCTAACGGATGGACTCTATGATTTGGTACGATTGAATTGGCGCCCTCGCGCGGCCAAGGTGGTCGTCTTGGTGGGCGATGCTCCGCCTCATGGAGTCGAGCCCAGCGGAGATTCTTTCCCCGGAGGCTGTCCATGCGGGCATCACTGGTTTGTGCAGGCCGAAAACTGCCGGGAAATGGGAATTGTTGTGCATACCGTCGGATGTCTACCGACCATTGAAGGTTATGCCGGTGCCGTGGATGTATTTAAAACAATTGCCAAAACATCCCGTGGATTGTATTTACCGCTATCGGAAGTATCGCTTCTTATTCCTTTAATAACGGGCGTTGCAGAAACAGAGCTCGATCGGCAGAGGATTGAAGAGCATATCGCCGATGTGCTGGCCCAGCACGAAAAAGAATTGCAGCCCGCGGACGACCCTGAACGTATTCGTTTTATTAACGATATGCTTCGCGATCAAAATATCCGGGCGAGGCGCCTTGTGTACAACCCCAATCGCAATGGCCCACCGCCGCTTCAATTCCGCGATCTTGAATACGCTGATATTGAAGGCGGACTCGATCGTTTGCGTATGCTGGGGCGCACCTCTCTTTAGAAACCCAATAAAACCGGCCTGGAAAAAGCGCTTTTGGCATGTCCCGTGCATCGCCCGCCGAAATGCGCTCGGGCCGGTCCATATTCGGCGGGCATTGCGCGGAGCTTTTGATGAATACATCCAACGCGGACAGGCGGGGATTTACCCTGGTCGAGCTGATGATTGTGGTGGCGATTATTGGAATCCTCGCCGCGCTCGGAATTTATGGCTTAACCCGTTTGATTGGTTCTTCCAAAAGCACCGAGGCCATGAACAACGTGGGAACGATTTCCCGCTTGATTCTGCTTACTTCCGAGAATGCGCGGGATAAATCCGAAGTGGTTTCGCTGGGCACGGCATCGCTTCCGGGTATCAATCCCTGGTGCCCCGACTGCCCGAGTTTCACCACCTGCGGCCCGGTGCCCGCCAATATTCCTCAAGGCGCGAAGTATCAGCCCAATATCGGCTCGGGCGGCGATTTTGAAGCGTGCTGCTGGACCTGCATCGGCTTTTCGGTTCAAGATCCCATTCATTATCAATATACCTATCATCGCGGCGCCGATTTTGAAGGTCCGGCGGAGGGCTGTCCCGATCCGGGAGCCAACGGTTTTGAGGCCGTGGGTCACGGCGATGTGGACGGCGACGCGGTAATCAGCACCTTTACGCTGCCCATTCGGGTGGTTGGCAAGAGTCTCACCCGCGCGACGCAGGTATGTGCCGTTCGTTCCGAGGAATAAGTTTCAATTCGATATGATTCATATCGAGAGCAGCGATTTCGTGGATCTTTTCGATAAAACTTAATAGGTATGGGGCCGAAAAATGTCGCTCCATGAAGGCCAGATGACAATTTTTGTCACCAAGCTCATTCAATGGATGGCCAATTCTAAAATAAATATCCTTCCCTGGCTATAAAATATTAAAAAAATATTAAAAATATTATAAAATATCTTGAAACGCCGCTTCAAAGATTTCCGGGCCGGAAATGGAAATTGGATTGGGGACATGCGAAGGATCGGCAAAGGCCAATTCCGACAAACACTTGAGATCGGCTGCTCCAATACCTACCGCCGAAAGCCGCGTGGGCAATCCAAGCGATTGAACCATTTGCTCAATAGCATCAGCCAATGCGATCGCATTGCAATCGCCGGGGTTGAGCCCGAAAGCCGATGCGGGCCGGGCATACAAGGCCGAAATATCCTCGCCCCGCCCATTAAAGCGAATGGACCAAGGTAAAAACAGCGCATTGGCCGTGCCGTGATGAATACCGCGCAAAACGCCGAGGGCATGCGCCGCCGCGTGACAAATTCCACCAAAGGTCAGCGCCACCAATTGCCCCGCCATCGAAGCCGCGAGCAGCATAAATCCCCGGGCCTCGAGATTTGAAGGCTCGGCCGCGGCCACAGGCAGCCATTTCCGGATCAGCCGAATGCTTTCCGCACCCACGCCGTCGCAAATGGGATTGCGGTATTGCGAAACCATCCCTTCAATGGCATGCGTCAGCGCATCCATTCCCGTCGCCGCCGTAATCTGAGCCGGCAATCCGATCGTTAAGCGAGGATCGAGAATGGCGACCATCGGATAGACGGCTTTATCGATAAAAACCAGCTTGCGCTGCTGTTCCACATCTTTGATCACTGCGATATTCGAGACTTCGCTGCCCGTGCCCGCCGTCGTGGGAATCGCGATCAGCGGCAGGCCCGGTTCACCAATCCGATTGATTCCATTCCAGCGCCTCATATCGCCTCCCAAACGGGCCAGCAATGCGATCGCTTTGCCGCAATCGATAGAGCTTCCACCGCCCAGCGCGACAATCCCATCGGCTTTGCATTCGGCCGCCGCCCGCGCGCCTGCTTCGACATTGGCCATCGGCGCATCGCTTTCCACTTCATTGAAAGCGTGCACCATACGCCCTGCCGCCGCGGCTTGAACCATCGCCGCAAGGCCCGCGCGTTCTACGCCGGGATCGCATACCAGCATCGCCCGCGAGATATTGAGGCGTTTTAAATAACTGCCCAGGCGATTTAAGCCATCGGGCGCATACCATACGCTCGTTGGCGCGGTATATGTGAACGAATGGGGATAGGATCGCTGAGCAGTCATATTCGGTTTGCCTATTTTAAAAGGGTTTAGCGCCCCGGTGCGGGCCGGTTCGACAAAGTCATCTGACGGCCCAAGGCAATAACACGGAGTGCGCTTGGATGACTTTCAAATTGATCCTGCTGCACATGGGCTTCGGCGATAATCCTCGAGCGGAAGCGCTGAAACATGGGCAGTTGCTTGGAGAGCGACGACGGCAAATAGGCTGGAATGGCAATGGACGACAACACCGGCGTAAATTCGCAGCGAATGGATTCTTCGCCAAAAACCGAGCGTTTTTGATAATGGCGCTGCTCCAAGAGCACCCGCGAAGTATGCATATCCAAATAGCCCGCAGGCAGCATGCGCGCCGATTGAGAAAAGGCGTCCCTCACTTTTTGGGTCATTCCGTCGGCCACGCCGCTGGAGCTGTGAATCCAAGGCGTTTTTAAGAGTTCATTGGCTGTGTCGATGGTCTCTTTGAGTTTTTTGTTGTCGCCGCCGGCAAAGGGGGTCGCCGCCGTGACCGTCGCTTTTAAGGTTTCAACTTCATCGAATGGAAATACCATTTCACCGGATAGCAATACCAAAGGCGGAATAAAACTTCCATCGTCGGTGACGGCCTCCATCAACAGCATTCCCAGGCTATCGGGATCGGTTGAATTGGCTCTTGTTAGAATGGCAAATACATCTCTTCGATTTTGAACTTCAGGAGGCGCCTCGGGCGGAGCCTCTTCATCGAAATCGAAAGGATCGTCACTCTTGCGTTTGCGCTGCTCGGCGTGAAGCTCGTTTAAAATGGCCTTCCATTCGGGCACGGCGCGTATTTCGGTCAGGGCTTGAGGCGCCGGATCGTACCAAAGCAGATGGCATGCCTCGCGCGCATGTGTGTGAGGCGCATAGGTTTTTGGAATGACCATCGGCGCCTTGTCCGGCGAAGGCTCGGGCGCCTGTTCGGCATGGGCAGCGGCGTTGGATGCGGCGAGCGCTCCTCCCAAAGCCGCGTTTGCCGCTACCGCAAGCACGGCCGGGTTCATCGGCGGCGGCGATTTAGGGCTGGGCGGCGAGGGAATGTGAATACGCGGCGCGCTGGATGCGGGCAGCGGAGGCGGCGGCGGTGTGGGTATCGTGGGAAGGGCGGGTATTGCAGGCGCGGGCGTTTGGCCTTTGTTCAGCCAGGTGGGAACGGCATCGGCTGGTACGGCCGCGCTGTGCGGTGTTGGGGGCAGGGGAGGAACACCAAAACGAATGCGCCCCGCTTCAGCGTCGGGCGAAGGCGATGGAGGCGCTGGAGGCGCTGGAGGCGGAGGAGGCGCGGTTTTGGTGGCCGATGCAATGACTTGCGCCGGAGAAAGCGCGGCGTGGGAACGCGGCGCTGGCTGAGGCAATTGAATAGGATTTGCCGTATTTGCGGATGTATTGGGCGCGCTGACAAAGGGAATGGCCGGTGCCTGATTGGGTTCGGGAGGAAGCGCCGTTTCCCGGTTGGAGTCTTCAAGTTCGCTGTCAGGCAGTGTTTCCAGCGGTCTTCGGCCATGAAGCGGCTGGAGCGGGACGGCATTCGTCACCACATCGCTCAGAATCATGGTCGGCAGGCTCGCCTTGGGCTTGGGTTTAAGCGCGTTGGCCTTGGGCTGGGCAACCTTGGTCGCCGCCGTCAGCGTTTCAATCTGCGCCGTTGTGCGCGGACCCTGTTGCGTATGCGCCTCCGCCGCCGCCGCCAGCCCCGGGTGCACCGTGGTCTGAAGCGCTGGATCGTCTTCGCTTTCCGGTTCAACGAGCTCGGCTTCATCGTCGCCTTGAGCCGCCGCTTTCGAGGCTCCCGGCCCGCCTTTCCCATGGGGCGTCCCCGCGGCCTCCAGCAATTGCCGAATATCTGGCCAATCCAATCGTTTTGAAGGCCCTTCGAGGGCAATGAGAATTCTTCCGGATTGATTCAGATGATCCAAAGGCAAACATGCCCTGAAGGTCAGCGTGCACAGCGCCCGATCGGTATCGATCCACAGCGTGTCACAGCTCATGGGCAATTCCTGGGCGGGCTCGTTTCCTCCCGGATCGACAAAAGCCCTTGGAAAAAGCCCAGGCAGCACGGTTGTCAGCTCGGGATGCTCGGGATGCAGATGCTCCAGCACAATGCGCTCATTGGCGCGCAGCACCACCGTCTGCTGATCGCGCGGGGCACTATTCCAAAACCCCGTGTCCACATCGGCGGGGATAGGCTCTTTTCGCCAATTCGTATCGTTCCAGCTTGCCGCGTGATGACCCAAACGATGACGCCTGGGGGGCCAGGTCGGCGCGATTGGACCAAAGCCCACGGGCTCTAAAAACTGGCCCGGCTCCGCCAAAAAGATGCCTGGCACCTGAAGATTGGGCACCGTAATCAAGCCGCCTTCCGAACGGACATCGGCGCGCACACCCACGGGATTCCACGTCATCGGGCCGCCGCCCGCCCGCTCATAGCGCAGCGGCATCTTGCTAAAGCGGGCGGTTTCGCGAAGCAAGCCATTCGAGGTCCATGCCCGCTCTCCATACACCTCGATGGCCTTGCTCATTTCGCCCACGGTCATCCGGGCCGTCAGCGACTTGACCGGCTCGCCCTTGGGCGCAAAGGCATGGCCCACCAAAAGCACATCGCAGCGCGGCTTGAACGGCGCGACATCGCTCGGCGAATACAAGCTCCGGGCCGGATCGTCGTCCCAATAATTATCGTGCTCGTTAATGTCTTCTTGATCGGCGCTTAGAACGGCTTGTCCCGGCAGCAGATCGAAAGTTCCTTTGCAGATAATGGTTTGAACCCAAGCGCCTTTGCGCTGCTGCCAAAGGACAGAAGTAGTTCTGAAGACACAAAGCGGGACGACATCCATGAACCGGCAGACGCTACACCAAATGAAAGCGGCGGTGGGCGTGAAAGAGCTCTTTTGCGCGGACAAAATTCGTTATGATGCCCGCCGGCTCATGCGCGTTCATCTCATCGCTCCATCCAACGAAGACTCGACCTATATCAAACCCTTGTGGGCCGCGACCTTGGCCGCGCACACGCCGCCCGATTGCGATCTTTCGTTCCGTGACGATGGCATCGATCCCATAGATTTAGAGCGGGAGCACGATGCGCCCGATCTGGTTGGGATCAGCGTAAATTCCAAGACTGCGGCGCGTGCCTACGCGATTGCGGATGCGTACCGGGCGCGGGGAAGCCAGGTGATTCTGGGCGGCATTCACGTAACGGCGCTTCCTGAAGAAGGACTACTTCACGCGGATGCGGTGCTCAGCGGCGAGGCCGAGGGCTTATGGCAAGAGGTGATTGCGGACGCGAAGGCCGGCAAATTGGGGCGAAGCAAATCGCTATTGAATCGGAGGATTTATAAACACGAGCAATGGCCGGAGCTCGTGAATTTGCCGCTGCCCCGCCGCGATTTATTCACATCGCGCAAATACGTTCCCTTCGATGTGGTGCAGACGACGCGGGGCTGTCCATTTCCCTGTGAATTCTGCAGTGTATCGACCTACAACGGCACAACCTTCCGATTTCGCCCTGTAAAAGAAGTGATTGTGGAATTGGAACAAGTCGGTCCCCGGATTTTATTTGGGGATGACAATGTGATGATTCACACGAAATACAGTCATGAATTGTTTGAAGCGATGGTTCCATTAAAAAAGAATTGGGTAGCGCAGGCGAGCCTTGCGGCGCTGCACCGGGTTGAAAATATCGAAGTGATGGCGAAGGCCGGTTGCCGGGCATTATTTATTGGATTTGAATCGGTGGACGACGAAGCCGTGCGGCATGCGGGCAAGAGGCAAAACAAGCCTAGAAAATACGCCGATATTGTGAAGAGGCTCGCGGACAATGGCATTGCCGTATGGGGAAGCTTTATTTTTGGATTGGACGACGACCGATCGGATTGTTTTGACCGCACGGTTGAATTTTGCGTGGAAGCCAAGCTAACGATGGCATTGTTTGCGCTGCTCACGCCATATCCTGGGACACAGCTCTACAAAAGGCTGATTGCCGAGAATCGCATCACTCATGATCGGTGGTGGCTGCGCAACGATTTATACAGCGATGCGCCTTTTTATGTGCCCAAGCATTTGGGCCGGGACGAACTAAAGCGGGGATGGATTAAGGCGTGGCGCTCGATGTATTCGTATTCATCGATTTACAAACGCTATGATTTTGCCCTCGATCACTCTTGGATTCAAAATCTGGCCTATTGGCCGATCAATCTGATGATGCATGAACTGGCCGAACGCAAAATTGCGAAAGGCGATCAGGCGTGGCGCAAGCACCGGGCGATCGATTTACCATTTGGCCTATAATTTAAGGCTTTCAATGGTTCCATCTCCATGGCCGCACACCAAGTATTTGCCATCGGGACTAAAGGCCAATTGGGTTGTGCTGCCCTCGGAATCCATTCCATTTAAGAATCCTTCGGTGCCGCGCCTCCATTCGGCCAGGCAAAAACCTTCTTCGTCGCCCATCGCCAAGAGATAGCCATCGGGCGAAAAAGCCATGCAGACAGGTATGCTTTCCAGGCTGCCCAAATCGGAAATGGGTTCAGGCGCTTCAAATTCGATCGAATTGGATGAGTATTGATAAGGCTTGAATTGGGAAAGCGCGTAGACAGCCCGCCCGCCCAAGGCATAGTCCTGCTCTTTCACATGCGCCTCGGATAACGCGCTCACGGCGATAAATGAACCCGATGAATCCATTGCAATGCATTGGTGAACATTCCAGGGAGGTGTGATATCCCGATCGAGCATCAGCGCGCCCAGAAGCTTTTTTTCTTCCGGTCTATAGAGCATAAGATGCCGTGCATATCCGATCCAATCGCCCACGGGATCGAAGGTGGCCTCGATGCCGGCGAGGACGACGCTCTGGCCATTGGGCGCAAATTGGATAGAATGGGTAATTCTTTCGGTGAAATTGTCTGGCTCGAGACCCCACAGAAAATGATGGGAAGGAATTTTTTCGCGGGCGCAAAACATCGCGATGAGCTCGCCCTTGGGATGTTCTTTTAATGGATCGCGGTGGAGCAGGCTTTGGCGGGACAGCGGTTCGCCTTTTTCAAAAGGGCTTTGCTGAGCCAGCGCGAAACACTGCGTTTCCGTGTGAAAGGCCGCTGCCGCGACATTGCCCTTCATTGATTCAATAGAGCTTTGAACGATCGGGGCGGGATTCTTTGCGGCCCATGCGCAGAACTGAGCGCGCGCATCGACGGCATACACATTCAAAGCATCGCCGCGCGCAAATCCGAGCCCGATGACCGCGCCGGAAAGCCCTGTGAATGTGGTGATCGCTTCGAGTTTTGGAAACGAAAAGAGAATGACGCGGCCCTTGTCGTCGCCGCCCGCAAGAAAAGCGCCGCTCTCATGAAAACAGAGGGAACGAATCGCGCTTGAATGAAGTTTTCGGCGGATTCGGCGCATAAGGTTTAATGTTTTCTCCGGCGCTCAAAATAGACGGCGGCGGCCTGCGTATGAAGGGGAAACGCCAATTCGGCGGGCTCGCGCAGAACAACCAATTCTTGGCTTTCTTCGCTGGGCTGAAAGGCCGCGAGCGCCTCGCTTGAAATGGACTCTGAAAGCCCGAAGATGAGCACCGTGCCATCGGGCGCGCTTTTCACGCAGAAATCGCGGACACCCCCGGCCTGAATTTGAACTTGAGTTTCCTCGAAGACTTCGCGCGCGGCGGCGGCCTGCCAGCTTTCGCCTAGATTGATATAACCGCCGGGAAGCGCGAGAAGACCTTTTCTAGGCTCGATTCCCCGGCGAACCGTTAACAGGCCATTGTCCACGGGAACCAGCGCGACGGCGACAGGCAAGGGATTGCGATAAGAAATCTGCTTGCAGCCCGCGCATGTGCGAGGCCAGGGCTGATCGTCTTCAAACCGGTGTCCGCAAAACGAACAATGGGAATTGCGCTTGGGCACAGTCATATTCGAGCCATCCTCCAGCAAGCCCAGATTGTCAATCTCAAAGAAGTATTTTTCAAG
This sequence comes from uncultured Polyangiaceae bacterium, assembly GCA_964537685.1. Taxonomy (GTDB): domain Bacteria; phylum Myxococcota_A; class Polyangia; order Polyangiales; family Polyangiaceae; genus CAZICM01. The sequence continues at coordinate 32,596 of CAZICM010000021.1, read as the reverse complement.
CCCGGCGAATTCCTAATTATTTCGCCGGGTCCCGATGCCCTTTGGAGCCTGCAAGAAAAATCCTTGACGCTATGTGCAAGGGTATGAGACGCCCGGTTCTAGGTGCATAGCCGAGGGCGTTATATGCAGGTGAAGTCGAAGCATATTTGGGCGGTAGCTATTTCGATGGGATTGGCTGGCTTTATGGCCGGAGATGCGTATGCGGATTTACCGCCGACGCCTCCGCCGCCCGACATGCCCAAGCCCAAGCCCGCGCCGGCGCCCAAGCCCAATACAGGCGCGGCAAATGCCAAGAGCACAGCGCCCGATCCCAATGCGGCGGCGATGCCTTCGGCCGTGCCGCTCGACCCCAATGCGGCGGCCTTGCAGGAGCCTCAGCTCACCGAAAAAGAAAAAGCATTTCTATCGATTAAATGGCAGCCGGGCCCTGTCGCGGGAGCGCTTGGCACGATGGCCGAGGTGAATGTCCCCGAAGGCTATTTCTTTGTGGATGGCGATGGCACGCGGAAATTCCTCGAGCTCAATGAAAACCTAACCAATGGCAAGGAATTGGGCACCATTGCATCCGGCGATTTTAAATGGTTTGTGGTCTTTGAGTTTTCGGATATCGGTTATGTAAAAGACGATGAAAAGGCCGATTTGGACGCCGATGCGCTATTGAATGCGCTGCGCGAGGGCAACGAGGCTGGCAATCGCACCAAGAGGGCGCGGGGCTGGAGGACATTAACGCTGACAGGCTGGGCACAGCCTCCGCGCTATGATGCCGCGACCAATAATTTAGAATGGGCGCCTCAATTCCAAGATGATGTCGACAAATCGATGGCGGTGAACCATTTTATCCGGTTGCTGGGGCGCGACGGTGTAATGGAAGTCAGCCTGGTGACCTCGCCCGAGGATTATCAAAAAAACCTCGCGGATACGAGGACATTGCTCGCGGCATATTCATTTAAAGGCGGCCATAAATATTCTGAATTTAGGCAGGGCGATAAAATCGCGGCCATCGGGCTGGCGGGCCTGATTACGGGCGGTGCGGTCGCGGCGGCTGCGAAGACGGGGTTATTGGCCAAATTCTTTGCAAAGGGCGGTAAATTAATTGTGGCGGCGGGAGCGGCCATTGCCGCGGGCATTGCCAAGTTATTTGGCCGCAAGAAAGATTCCGAATAATTTTCGTTCAGCGCATTGGCCCTTTTTGGCGATTGCTTTTTGAATGAGCGACGAGCAGGCCCTTTATATAACGCTGTTGGTGCTGTATCTCTTAGAATGCACGGCCTGGGTACCCCGGGGATGTGCGGCGCTCATCAGCAAAAACCCATTAAAAGGCAAAATACGATTTCCCAGGCGCGGTATTAGCAACAATCGCGGCGGATTGGTGCTTGGTTCGATTTTGCCTGGAAGCGGCGCGGCCTTTGTGGTGTCGCAATGGCCGCTTTCGCTCTCGCCCGAGGGAATACTATCGTGGGTGGCTGAAAGTCTTGAATTGGATGAGCGAGCTCATCAATCCGGTGTATTTGTGCCATTGGGGGCGGCCGGAGAAAAGGCGAAGAAGAAAAATATCCATGTGGATGGCCGGGAAATCCGCATTGACAGCGAATTGGTACTGACGGCGGTGACGCCTGAATTTGCCCGCAGGGCGGCCGTGCTGCTGGGCAAGTATTTAGAAGCGCCGCCGAAGAAAAAAGAAGCTATTCTTATCGAGTATTTAACCAATTTCACCGATATAGAAGCCGCCAAGCGCCGGGTGTCGGAATTCTATGAGAAGACCCAGACGCTTCGATTTTGGAGTTTTTGGGTGGCCATCACGGCCTTTATTTTTGCGCCTGGGCTATCCATTCTCTATGGCTTCATCAATATTTGGCCTATTTTGCTGGGGCTTTTGTATTTGCCGGGCTGGGTAGCCGCATTTTTCTTTTACCGGGCGCAAAAAGCCTTATTTCCCCGGGCCACAAAGCTTGAACGCATCGGACAGACGGCATTGATTGCGCTCTTGCCCATCAATGCCATGCGCGCGACCGATCCTCTGGCGAGAAGCGCTCTGTGCGATTTTCATCCCTTGACGGTGGCCGCCTTTTTATCGGGCGAAGAGCAGCGAAAAGAATTTGCCGCGCATTTGATTCGCGATTTAAACGAACCGCGCAGGCCCGTGTGCATTTCCGAGGACGAGGCCGCGGTGCGCACGGAAAAAAGCTTTAGAGAGCTATACCGAAAAGCCCTTGTCGAGCTGTCGGGGCGCCTTGGGTTAAGCGAAGCCGCGGCCCTTGCGGCGCCCGAGCCGGAGGAAGCAATACAATCGTATTGCCCGCGCTGTTTGGCTCAATTTGGCGGTGGTGTAGAGCAATGCGGTGATTGTGGAGGGATTCCGGTGCGGGCCTTTTCCCCGGGAGATGCTGAGCATGCACAAAGAGACCGCGAATCCCAGAGCTGAGTGGCGTTCCCGCATCGAGCGGATGATTGGGGAAATGCCGCTGATTCAATCGCTAAGGGCCTTGGAGCCCCGGGTCCAGCGGGGATTGCAGGTATTTTATGTTGGGCTGTGGCTGGTTGCGCTGGTGTGCGGCAGCGCGCCCCTTTCGCGCCCTGTGGTTTCCCTGCTGATGGCCAATCATCATTTCAGGCCAAAATCGTGGGCCGCGTGGATAGCCTTGCAGCCTGTGCCGAAGATGTATTCGTTTGGGAATACCTGCTGGATTGGAAAAGCGCCGCTTCTGGAGCAGCAGCCTCAATTTCAATCGGAAAATCGTTTTTTGCGCGAACGTTTTTGGGTGAATCATTATCCCGCGCGCAAGGCCCGCTTCGATGGGGGGCGCGAGGCTTTGGGTTTGGGCGTTGACCATTATGTGTATGTGCGCTCGGTGTATTTTGGTTATTCGGAAACGACAGGCTTTCGGGTGAAGACCGAGCCCGGCCGCTGCGTCTTTGAGCTTCGGGGGAGGCTGCCTTGACGCCTAGGGCATTAAAAATCTATCGGATTGTTCTTGTATGCTGGCTAATTGGCTGGTTTTGCAATGCGCCTGGGTTTTTGGCCAATTTTTTTGATGCTCTGAAATATCCTTTAGAATATACGCTGTTTCCGCCGATTTTGCGGCTTCCCTCGATTGCGCTCGGGGTTTATCTGGCGCCGGCTCCATTTATTTTTGCGCTGTTGATCAAGAGGCAAGCCATTCTCCGCGCTGTTGCCAGTTTGTTTGCAATCCTTTCGTTTTTCTTGTGCATTCATTTGGAAACATGCAATGACGCGACCTTTGTGACTTCCCTGTGGTCGGCGCTGTGGCTCGTGTGGTGGTCGCACAATGGGCACCGGGAAGATATGCGCGTGCTTATTCATGGAAGAGCGCTGGCCCAAACCATTTTGGGGGTCATTTTTTTGGGGGGAGCCATCGGTAAATTGACCAGTGAATACCGGAATGGCGAGGCATTCTTTCATTTATATTTCAGGGACAACCCGGCCTTTCCCTATCCATCGCTCCGGGCCCGGCTTTCGCCCGACATCGTCCGGGGCCTCGCCGCGTGGTTTTCGCGCTGTGCCTTAAGCGCCGAGCTTGTGCTCGCCTGTTCGCCTTTTCTGCCCACACGCTTTGTGTTCGCGGGCGTCTGCCTTACGCTCCTCAGCATGATGAGCGCGTGGACATTTCATTTGGCTTCCGTGCTCAGTTCTTTGTTTGGCCTTGCGCTGGCCGCTTTTTTAATCGATGCCGAGCTGGCTAAATTACATACAAAAAATCCGAACGGATTGGAAGCGAAATCGTAAAGGTAGAACCCCGGCCTTCGCCTTCGCTTTCGGCGCGTACCGTGCCTCCATGCATTTCGATTAAATGGCGCACCAGCGCAAGCCCTAGCCCGACTCCGCCAAACTTGCGCGTTGTCGTGGCATCCGCCTGGCGGAAACGCTCAAAGAGATAGGGAAGAAATTCAGACGAAATGCCTTTCCCCGTATCGCTGATGGATAATTCAGCCTCGTGTTCGCTTCTCAATAGGCGCATGCTGACGCGGCCCTGGGCGGGCGTGAATTTAATGGCATTGGATAGAATATTCCACACAATCTGTTGTAATCGATCGGCATCACCCCACACGGGACAATAAGGGTCGGCCGGCGGGGCTTCCAGGCGGACGCCTTTGGCTTCTGCGGCGGCGATTACGGCCGTATGCGCGGCTTTTGCCACGGTCCGCAGATCGACCAATGCCGGATTGAGTTTTACCCTTCCCGAAACCAGGCGGGACACGTCGATCATATCTTCGACGATCTGCGCAAGGCCCTTGGCGCTCGATTCAATGGCATGCGCTGCTCTCTCGATGTGCAGGGGATCGCTTGGGCGGCTTTTTAAAATGCGCGACCAGCCCAGGATAACGGTAAGCGGTGTGCGCAATTCGTGGGAGATGGTCATTAAAAATTCATCTTTGGTCCGGCTCGCTTCGTCGGCGCTGCGAAGGGCTTGTTCACTCTGGTGCAAGAGCGCAAGCCTTTCTTGTTCGGCATATTTGCGTTTGCTGATATCGGTGATAATGCCGATCATGTGTGTGCCATTGCCGGATGGATTTTTTCTAAATTGGCCTTTGCCTTCGAGCCACCGGGCGGGCCGGGCTGGGTGTTGAACACGGAATTCGGCGCTCCAAGGTGTTTGGCCGCGGAGGGCCTGGCGCAGGGTGTGGCTGAGCTGTTTTCGGTCTTCGGGAACCACGCGCGCAAGAAGGGTTTTGTAATGTTCGATTTGCGCGGGATACGAAGTCTCGCCGACGCCGAGCAAGCTTTGAGCGTGGCTGGACAGCCAAAGTCCGAAGGTGTCCCAATCGAGGCGGAATGTACCTACTTGAGCGGCGGACAGCGCGGCGGCGAGCTCGCTTTCATTGAGGATATTCGCAACGGATTGGGGTGGGATGCTGCTGGGCATTGGAAATTTATTTTCGATTGGGATTTTCGGTGCCGGCAGGCGCGGGCGCGGGGGCAGAGGGATTTAAATCAATGGGAATATCCCGTGAAATAACGGGCGAAAGGCAGACGAGCTGAGGTTTTGATCCTTTGACATTGTCTTTGATGAAGGCGCTGAGTTTGGTGCCCATATCCATGGTGGGTACGGCAGCGCCGACATAATTGTGGGAAGTGACGACGAGGTGCATGCCTTCGAATTCGGTATGCCCAGCCAAAGCCTTGCGCGTGAGGGGAAAATCATAATCGGGCCTCACATTGTCCGTGGCCCGGTACATGACGACAAAGGGGGTTGTGCATTCGGGCGTGGCTTGCGCAAAAGGCTGCTCGGGGCCTGGATCGCCGAGATATGCAGCTCTTCTCGCGGCCTTGCTGCGGTAGAGCGTTCCATTTTTATCGGATATGCCCAATGCATAAATGAATCCATCGGTGGCCCATGCATTCGTGGCTTTTTCATCGCCGGGCAGGGCAACTTTGGTCCATGCTTGGTTTTTTTGTTTTTGCCAGAGTGAACCGCCGATGGTTGCGATTAACATTCCTGATGAATTGCCGCTGAGAGATTCAAATATGCCCTCGGAAACGGGAAGGCTTTCTTTGCTCCAGCTTTTGCCATTGAAGCGCATAAGAAGGGGTTTGGAGTCCGCTTTGGACATACCGCCTAAATACAGGGCATCCGCCGCTTGGGCGTGCATCAGGAATATGGGCACCAACATTTTGCCCCGCTTTTCCGGTTCCAGTTTAAATTCATCCGGAATGGTGGTGATTCCTTTTGATTTTCCATCGCTGGAAAATGACTCGATGATATGCTTTTCGGTTTTGCAGTCGGAGCCCCGCGCGAATACTTCGTCGCCTGGGCCGACGGCGAAATCTTCCACGGCGCCGAGCATGGTGTGACAGGGATAATCGTCGGGAGCGGCTGTTACCTGGTAATCGTGCGGATTTTTCCACGATTGAATTCGAACGGTTTTGCGGGCGGCCCAGCCATCCAAAAATGACGCGACCACCAAGCCTTTTGAGAGTGTGCCCGCTGCCATTAAACTGCTATTGACGCTCAATCCGATGTACGTGTCTATATCAAATGAAGTGCCTGTCCAAGGATAGACGCGGCCTTCGCCTGTGCCCCGGTGGTTGTACCAGCGGACTTCGGCATAGGCGGCGTCGGGCCAGCGCCCTCCATAGCCTTCAACGGTGCCCGCTACCGAGTTGTCAGCCCGGAAGGGTTTAAGTCCGTCAAATATATAGTGGGCGTTTACAATTAAATCGTTTTGTATTTCATAGGCCGTTTCAAAGATAATGAGCAGTGCGCGGTCTTTGCCGGGCAGAAAATCCGAGCCCTGCATATAGTCGGCGGGGCCGGTGATGACGGGATAGAAGCTTAGGGGAGGAGGCGCGAGCACTTCGGGCGGGGCTTTCGCGCTGAGATTGGGCGCGGGGCTTTCGGCGCTTGCCGTGGCTTGAGGCGCGCGTTCGGCCGAGCCCGCGGAGCTTTGGGCGCTTGGGGCATGGGTTAGGCTCGAGGCGGCGGGTTCGGGCGCGATTGAGCCTTCTTTTTTGCAGGCGCTGGAACAAAGAAGCAATGCACCTACAAACGAATATTTATGAAATCTGATGATATTCATCGCTTTGTTCCTTTTTGCTGGGCCCGCTTTGGATAGAGGCGCGGGCCGGGCTTTGGGGGAGGGGCTTCAAAAATGCCTTCGGACAGGACGATTTCGCCTTCAATAACGGCTTTCCGGCCATCTTTGCTGAGGGGATGTTCGACGCGTTCATAGGCAATCCGGTAGTGAATGGGCGCCATTGCAGCGTCTGTGCCCAGGTCCAATTCGATGGTTTTTGATGGACCATCGGTGCCCAGGCGCGTGTCTCCAATTTGGGTGCGGGAGGCAAAGAGGCCATAGCGGTGTTCGCCGAAGCTTCTCGCGAGAATGTGTTCGCGGCGCGCGAGAATGGATTGATCGGGACCTAAAGCCGTGGCTTCGATGCGCACGCGGCGAAAGAGGTCGCCTGTTGGAAATGCGTGGCCAATATGACCGGATTGTAGATGAATTTGGACGATTTGAGGACTGGTGCGGGCCGCTTGAATTTGAACGGCGGAGCGGATGAGTTCTGGATCGCGGGAGGCCGAGAATGAATGGCTTTTGTGGCCGTTGACCTTGGGCATATGGCAATCGGCGCATGAAAGCGAGGCAAAAGGCGAGCTTTGATGTTCGCGGATGGTGAGCTGCATGGGTTCGTCGGGGCGGGGAACGGGGCGGGGGAAGTTGAATTCGTGGCAGTTTGCGCATGCGGCGGCTTGGGCGAAGCGGGCGTCGCGCGTGATGGAGTGAGGTGCGTTTTGAGGCTGTTCGGAAGGCGCGGCGAGCAGATGGCCGCCGCTTAGATGGCAGGTGACGCAGGCCACGCCGATGCTGGAGATATCGCTGGGAACAGGCGTATTGGGATCGGCTTCGGGGGCGTGGCAACCCTGGCAGAAAGGCATGGGTTCGCGTGAGAAAGCGCGCTGAAAAGCCGGTTCGGTGTGGGCGCTGCGATGGAGTGAGCTTCGCCATTCGGCTGCGATTTCGGTGTGGCAGTGTTCGCAGGAGGCGTTGGCGGAGGCTGCATTTTGCGGGTTTTGCTCGTGAGGCTGAGGCTCCGCGCGGGCGGGATGCCGGCCGTCGCGGGTGAAGGTGATGGGGCGGCCCGGAGCAAATGGTCCGGGCATTGAAGGCAAGGAAGGCAGGGGAGCCGGTTCTGTGTCCAGCGCGAGCGCGGTCCAAATACAGCAGGCAAACAGGGTGAGCGGGGGAGGGAAGCGCACAGCCAAGCGCGAAGAGCCTATCACGGAGGGTATTTTTAAGGGTTTGAATTCATGGCGTGCCCGTTGGTTTGCCGCTTTTACGGGGCGGGCTGTCCGGGCCCATTTCTTCGGGATTCAAGCCGCGCAAAAACTCTTGAATAAAGCCGTGCATCTCTTTTTCGGCCGCGGTGCGCCGCTTGGACAGGGATTCGAGTTCTGAAAGAAGGGTGCCCAAATCGGAGCTTTCGCCGGCAGCCGCCGTGGGGAGATAAATGGAGAGGCTGAGCGTGTAGTCATTGGCGGCGATTTCTTCGAGCGATACGACCCGCGCATAGCCGGGAATATCTTCAAATGCATGGTATGCATTTGCAATTTTATCGACGTCTTCGGTGCGAAGAATATTTTGAGCGGTGCCTGTCTGGCAATCGGCGGATGCCCCGATCATGAGAATTTTATTTTTACGGGCGGCTGGGCGGCCGGGATTCAATACGATAATGGCGGCACGAATTCCGGTTGTATAAAATAGATTGGGTGCCAATCCAATAACGGCCTCAATCCAATCGTGTTCGATCATTTTTTTTCGGATAGGAGCCTCGGCTTGGCTTCGGAAGAGAATGCCGTGGGGAACGACGACTGCGGCCATTCCATTGGGAGCGAGCGTGGCGGCCATATGCTGAATAAATGCGAAATCGCCGCGGATATTCGAAGGAACGCCATATTCAAAACGTTTGTAAGGGTCGCTGAGGGCGAATTCGCGTCCCCAGGCATCGAGGGAAAAGGGAGGATTGGCGATCACCCGATCGAATTGCATCAATGCACCGTTTTCGACGAGCTTTGGATCGCGGATGGTGTCGCCCTTTTCAATGCGGGCATCGCGCAGGCCGTGCAGGAGCATATTCATCCGGCAGATTGCCCAGGTGCCAGCATTTTTTTCCTGTCCAAATAAATGCAAAAGCGAGGCGTTTTTACCGTGTCTTTCTAAATAGTGAGCGCATTCGATGAGCATGCCTCCCGAGCCGCAGGTGGGATCGCATATCCGCATGTGTTCGCCGGGTCTTAAAATATTGACGAGCAGGCGCGCAACCATGCGGGGGGTGTAGAATTCACCGCCTTTTTTCCCTGCGTCATCGGCGAATTTTTCAATGAGATATTCGTAGGCGCGGCCGAGCATGTCGGGTTCGGTTAAATGGGCATTGCTTAGGCTTTTGCGTTCAAAATGGGCGATGAGCGAGCCGAGTAGGTTTTTACGGTTTTTTTCGTCGCCGAGTTTGTTTTCGTCATTGAAATCGATGCCGGCAAGCACGCCTTTCAGACTGGGGTTGGCTTCTTCAAGAGCCGCGCAGGCTTCGTTTAACACCAGCGCCGGAGGGCTCGATTTGGCGCGCTCGGCGATAACCGGAAAACGGGCCTGCACCGGGACGAAAAAATCATACCCATTTCGATCGTTTGGATCTGTATTGGCTTTGTTTGCTCGCTGATTGTATTCTTCTTCAAATTGATCGGATAGGCGCTTCAGGAACAGGAGGCCGAAAATATATTGCTTGTAATCGGCCGCATCGATAGAGCCCCGCAGAATATCCGCCGCCGACCACAGCCATTGTTCCAATTGGCTGATGGACAGCGCCCGATCCTGCGTCGGCTTTTCCGGCGGTTTCCTGGGGCTGTGCGGCGTCTTGCGCGACTTCTTCGGACTAGACATCGGCGCGGCACGCTAGCGAGATGTAGAGGGCGGAATCAACTGCTGACCGGTTGCCTCATGCTTCCATCATGACTAAGGTGCGCGCCTCAATGAATATCGCTGGCTTTATCCGCGGTTCGAGGCGCCTTTGCGGTGCCGCGGCGATGGTCTCACTGTTCGCCGTATCTGGCTGTTTTACCGACTCGGATGGGCCGGATCCGCCCCGCGATGCCTTTTATTTTCCAACCGGTTTGGCCACTTCTCCAGGCGGGAAGGTGCTCTATGCGGTCAACTCGGATTTCGATTTGCAGTTTAATGGCGGAACTGTTTTAGCCCTGGATTTGGAATCTTTGCGCTCGGCCGCGCTGATTCTTCAAGCCGAGCTGCATAAAAATATCGGCTCTGCGGCGTGCAGCGCTCTTTCCCTTTCCGCCAATAATCAAAACCTGCTGAATCCAGGGCCTTGCAGTCCTTTGTCGGCAGCGCCCTATATCCGTTCATCGGTAACGATCGGGGCTTTTGCTTCGGGGCTTGCACTGTTGCCGAGGCCCTCTTCGCTGGGCGCGCCTCCCAGCGGCGAATCGACGATGCGCCTGTTTGTGCCGGTGCGCGGCGATCCGTCCGTGACCTATTTCGATTTGTCCGACGATCGCGATCCGAATGCGGTGCTGAGTCCATGCGGGCGCGGTGATGCGTTCTGTCTGGATTGCGGCGCAGAAGGCGAAAACCAGCGCTGCGGGGCCTCTCACCGCGCGGGTGAAGATTCCGGCGAAAGCGTGCGGCAATTGACGCTCACCGTGGAGCCGGTCGGGATTGCTGGAACGCAGGCCGGCGATGCGCTGGTTGTCGCGCATCAAGAAAACTATGGGGCGAGCCTGCTCATCAATCCATGGAATGCCAAGCCTGCTCTCGAGTTTTTTCTGGGCAGTTTGGGAGCTGGTCCGACAGAGGTTGCGGCGCTTCCCGTTCCAGCACTGATCGCTGGGGAAAATGCATCGGATGCCTGCGTAAAAAACGGCCGCTGTATTTCCTATGAGCCAGGCTTTTTGATTTCGCACCGGTATCAGTCCGAAGTGAGTCTGGTGCGCTATCACGCCGATGCCGGTTCGAGTCCGCGCAGGCCGTTTTTATCGCTCGATGGCAGGGAAGCCATTGTGGTGAATACCTCGGGGACCGATTCGCGCGGTGTCGCCATTGACTCGAGCGCGCGCCGCGAATGTGAAGAAAAATGCGGTGAAAATGCCGATGCTTCATGCCTCAAGGCATGCGTGAATGTTCCGCTTTCGCTCTTCATCGCAAACCGTTCGCCGCCGTCGCTGGTCGTTGGAAAAGTGATGACCGAGCTTGTTGAGAAGGACGGTCAAGTCACCGGCGCATACGAGCGGATCGATATTCAGGACACGGTGCCCTTGGCCTTCGGGCCATCGCGTGTGGCGCTCGGCCATATCTTGGATAAGAACGGCCAAAGAAGCCTTCGCGTATTCACAATCGCCTTCGATTCAAGGCTTGTCTTTGGTTACGACCCGGCCGCACGAAGCATGGATATGGTGATTCACACGGGCCGCGGGCCGCATGCGCTGACCTTTGATACGGGCGGGGATGGAAGCTCTGCGTATTCGTTTATGTACATCGCGCATTTCACCGATTCGTATTTGGGTGTCGTGGATCTGGATATGCGAAAACCTCAGAGTTTTGGCTCGATGTTGCTAACCGTTGGCACGCCTGTGCCGCCTAGGGAATCGAAGTGAAGCTTTCTTTGAAACTGCGATCCGGCGCACCGCTTTCGCGGGCATGGAGTCTGTTGGTGCTGCTCGGCCTTCTGGGCTGTCAGGACGAGCCGATATTGACCAGTGTTCGATCGCTTGAGCAGTCGGGAAAAGCAGCGTTTATGTGTTTGGCTGCCCCGGGAACGCAGCCCACCGCGGCGCTTCCTTTATCGGATTGCACGAGGAGGCAGACACAGACGCCCTATGAATTCGGGCTGACGGATGATGGTGTCACCACGGTTCCGCATTTGTATGCGCTCGTGACGCAGACCACGCGCGGCGAAGTCGCCGTTGTCGATCTCACGTCGATCGATGATTCGGTTCTTGATTTGAATCCGCAGGTGCCCGGCGCGAACTTTGTTCCGGTGGGCGCGCAGCCGATCGATATCGTCGCGACGGAGGGAGGAACGGCGGCGTTTGTAGGCGTTGCGGAGCCGGGCCGCGAGGGAATTTTCGCGCTTCCGGCAGACAAGCTCCGGCATTGTGTGGATTGCAGTCCAACGGCGATTTCGGGGTTCCCTTCCTGTTCGCTGCCCTCTGCTCCTGGCGCGATGATGCTGATGACCGATCCGGCGAAGAGCGGAGAATCCCGCGCGACATGCGGCGGTGAATACGGTGTTGTTCCGAAGGCTGGTCCTCACGGCGATCTATCCGAGGAAGGTGAAGGAAGGCAGAAGCTGGTTGTTGCGATGCCCGATCTAGGAGGTATCGCGGTCTTTGATGCGCAGCGCATTTTGGATGGAGGCTGGAAGAGCGAGCCCGCGGAAGCAGGCGCAGAGCCTGATGTGCTTGAACCAGGAGCCTTTGCTCCATGTGTTCCCGAGCTGTGGCTTCCGCTGTCTGTATCGGTTCCTCCGCCTGCATCACCGGTCGAGCCGCCCCAGGGATTCGCCTGCGTTGCGCCCAAGAAGGCTGAACCGGCGATCGTATCGTCCGAGGCGGCGCGGCCATCGGCGTTTGCGTTTGCGGCAGACCGGCTTTATGTGGCCGATCTCAACACGCCGCTCATTCATGTGCTGTCGATGGAATCGCCTTGCGAGCCCGAGGTGAAGGCGCCTCTGTTGGCTACGTCGGCGGACGATCCTTCGCGCGTTGTGGTGACGAGCAAGCTGGGTGTGACGGTTCGTCAAACGACGGATTTAAAGCGCTATCTGTATGCCGTCGATGCCGATGAAGGCAGCGTGATGGTGTTTGACGTGACCGACGATCAAGGGCCGCGCTATCCGCTTCAAAAGCAGCATCCCGAATGGAATCCATTTCAGCCTATCGATCGGATTCGCTTTGGAGCGCCGGTGCGCGATGTGCTGATGATCGATCGGGATACGCCGCTGACGGTGCCCTACACAGGCGAGGCTCCCGAAGGCGTGCGCTGCGATCCCGATCCAAGCCTGACGGCGTGCAATGCCGAGACCCAAAGCTGCGATCCTGAAACGCTGTACCGCACGGGCTCTGACTTTACGGGTGCGGGGCCTCTTCGCCTGCGCGGCCAGTTCGCCCTTTTGATGCTGACCACGGCTCAAGTTGTCGTGATCGATATCGACGATCTCGATGCGAAATGCCGTATTCCAAAGGATATTTTTGGTACCTCCGGATGCGAGCCCGTCGGCTACGAAGGTCCGGCGCAGACGCCTGTGTATCTCTCGGGTTTGGAAGGAAGCGGCGAAGTTTCCTGCAACGTTGTCGTTCCGCATACGACCCGCTCTTCGCATTTCTTGATTAGCAACGATGTTGCGGGTGATTTCGAGCCTGGCATTCAAGCCTATCCCCTCTTGTACGATCGGGCGGGAACGCTGATCACCGGTGCGCAGGGACAAAGTGTTCCCGTGCTGCGCGCGACCATTCCAGCGCCGAACAAGCATAAATTGCCGGATGGAACGATTGTGGACGCCGTGTTCAACTCAACCAACGGCGGCGAAAACATCGATGTGGACGATCCAAACGATCACCTCGCGCTAAGCGTGGGCGGCGTTAGAAAGACCATCGAGCCAAGCACAGGCGCCGTCTATGAAAACAAGGACGAACCCAAGAATACCTTGGTGATGAATTTCGAAGATCCAAGGGTGCACACCGTCGAGCAGCAGTGGTTCGTGACCTATGAAGGCCCGCTTCCGGGCTTTGGATCGCGGGTTGCGGCGCTCAGCGACCTGTCGGTTTCGCAGGGCGGCGGAACGGGAATCGGGATGAGCGACGCGGATAGCCGCTATTGTCAGCGCGGCGTGCAAAGCCGCAGGGCAGTGAGGGAGTCTGCGCCTCTCGTCGTGACAGACGCCCTCGTGAAGCTGTACATGGCGCAAGGCTTGAGCGAAGCGGATGCAAAGGCCAAGGCGGCAGGCCAGGCCGACGCTATCGAAGCGGCGGCGGATGTATTTTCCGCGGACGTGGCCGACCGCGTACAGCTCACTTCGTCCCTGCCTGCGCAGGGCGACGCCTATTGGAATACGGTTTCATCCTGCAATTACCTCGATTGCAAAGCCACATTCGGTACCCAGGACGCGCCGTCTCTCGCCCGCGATCTGCTGATCGATGAAGCCTACGAGGATCGCCTCGTGTTGCTCGATCCGGTCAGTACGACGAGTACGGGCAATCCTGTTACAGGCGCGCAAGTGCGCTGTTGTTTTCCGACTGAAGTCTCGTTCTTGGTGCGTCCCAAAGGGCAATGGATTGTGGTGGGAGGCGCCGGCGGTTTTATGCATCACGTGATCGCCGATCCGGCCACGGGTGTGTGCCGCGATTCATGCGATCCGCTGGTTCAGCGTCTCAAAGGCCGGGCTTTTGGGGCTGTGCCTCTGCCCGAGCTCAATGTCGAGGGTCCGATTCCCGATGGCTATCCCTACCTCGCCTTTTCGAATCCGCTCTTTCGCTTTTCTGTTCTTCAAGATCCCGCGCAGCCTCCCGATCGCGACATGCAATTCCGCTTCGTGACGCAGAGCTCGTTTGCTCCCTTGCGCATCGATTTGCGCGCCTCGGTCAATACACAGCCCACATCCATGAGCTTTCTTCAGCCATTCGGTGAAATTGCCGTGACCGATGGACTTCTCGAGGGTTTATATCTCGTTAGCCTCACGTCCTTCGCTGTGCGCCGCCAAATTTATTGATTCAGAGCGCCCATTTATTAAAAAATTAAAAAATTAAAAACAGCAATTCAACAAGAGCGTTTGCATTCACTTCGGTGTGAGTGATATGGATGCGCTCGAGTACCGTGCATTCACCAAACCGCACCAAAAAGCTTTCGCCCGTGATGCGCCAATACGATGAGGCGAAGGCGGCACACCCCGATGCCATTCTGTTTTTTCGGCTGGGCGATTTTTATGAGATGTTCAACGACGACGCCGTTGTTGCATCCAAAGCGCTGAATCTTGCGCTGACCTCGAGAAACAAAAACGATCCGGATGAGGTGCCCATGGCCGGCGTGCCTTATCACGCGGCGGCGGGTTATGTGGCCAAGCTCCTTGCGCTTGGGCACAAGGTCGCGCTGTGCGAGCAAATGGGCGATCCCTCGAAGACCAAGGGTATTGTGCCGAGGCAAGTGGTCCGGGTGCTGACGCCCGGACTGGTGACGGATACCGAGCAGCTCGATGCGCGGGCCAATCATTTTTTGGCCGCCGTTGATGGCAAAGCCGATGGAGAAGGCGATTCGGACGCGTTTGGTTTTGCGCTGATCGATTTATCGACGGGCGAGCTGTTTGCGGCGAGCGTAATCGGTTCCGCGTCGCTGCTGGCCGAAGTCGCCCGGGCCGAACCCAGGGAAGTGCTGTGCTGGGGAAGCGCCGAACTTCACAAGCTGCTTGGCCTGTCCGCGCCCAATGCGGCCATCCGCACCGATGAAAGCGCGATGGACGATGCAGAAGCTGCTCTTGTGCTCAAGGAGGCGCTGGGCGACGAAGCCGTGCTGGATGCCGAGCGGGCACATGCCAAAAAGGCTTTGAAAGCAGCGGCGCGCGTTCTTCGATTTGTAAAGCACTGCACGCCCGGAATGCCCATTCCCGTGCGGCGCGTGGCCGTCTACGACCCTTCGGGCATGCTGCGCATTGACGAAACGGCGCAGCTTCACCTTGAGTTGGTCACAGCTTCCGATGGATCGAAAAAAGGCACATTGCTATCGGTTATCGATGCCACGGTAACACCTCAGGGCGCGCGCGAGCTTCGGAGGCGCCTTCTGTCGCCGCTCCTGGATGTGGGCGCGATCCGCCGCCGGCTCGATGAAATCGAAATGTTTGTCACCCATGCGCGGGTTCGTTCGGACCTGCGTTTTATCCTGACCTCGGTAAGCGATTTGGAAAGGCTGTGCGTGCGCGCCGTGCTGCGCGAAGCCTCGCCTCGCGATTTGGGCGTGCTGCGCGACGGGCTTGCTGCGGCGCCTCATGCGATAGCCGCCGTCGCCTCGATTCCCGAACCTCAAGCCCTCGAGCTCTTTGGCCTTTCAAATGGCGGTGAGAGCCTCGATACGGTTTCGGATGTAACCCAAAAACTAGCCGCGGCGCTGATTGAAAAACCTCCTGCCATCGCGCGCGATGGAGCGTTTGTGCGCGATGGGTATGACAAAGAGCTGGACGAGCTTCGGGCCATTCAAAAGACCGGCGCGCAGATGATGACGGAGCTCGAGCAGAACCTTCGCACCCAGACCAACGCCCAATCTCTTCGAATTCGCTACACTCGTGTATTTGGCTGGTACATCGAAGTTACCAAGTCGCATTTGGCCAAAGTGCCCGCGGCATGGAGACGAAAGCAAACGGTCGCGGGCGGTGAACGCTACACCAACGATGAGCTCGATCAATTGGCCGATCGCATTGACCACGCAGAAGCCCGGGCCCTCGAGCGCGAGACGTCCATCTTCGAGGGTTTGATATCGCTTGTGGCATCCAATGCCGAACGAATCCGGGCTTTGTCGCGCAGGCTGGCCACCTGGGATGTGGCTTCTTCGCTGGCCGATGTGGCCCACCGCTTTGATTATTGCCGCCCCAGTGTGAGCCAATCCGATGAAATTGAAATTCGCAATGGCCGCCATCCGGTGGTGGAGCGTTTTGCGGCCGCGGGCCAATTCGTTCCAAATGATACAATACTCGATTTAAATGGCGAACGGTTATGGCTGGTGACGGGCCCCAACATGGCAGGCAAGTCGACGCTCATGCGCCAAGTCGCGCTGATTGTATTGCTTGCTCAAATGGGCAGTTTTGTTCCAGCGGGCTCGGCAAACATAGGCATTGTCGATCGAATCCTATCCCGCGTCGGCGCGAGCGATAACGTGGCGCGCGGCGAAAGCACATTTATGGTCGAGATGCGGGAGACCGCGGCCATTCTCCGCGAGGCGACGCGACGATCGCTGGTCATTCTCGATGAAATTGGCCGTGGCACGAGCACCTACGATGGTTTGGCCATCGCATGGGCAGTCGCCGAGCATTTGGCCGATGTCGTGGGCTGCAGGGCGATGTTTGCGACGCATTATCACGAGCTGACCGAGCTTGCGAAAACCTCGCAGGGTGTGGCGAATTATTCGGTGTCCGCGCGCGAACACGGCGACGATGTGGTGTTTCTTCATCAGCTCGCAAAGGGGCCCGCAAGCCGGAGTTATGGAACGGCTGTTGCGCGGCTCGCCGGTTTGCCGGAATCCGTGCTCTCCCGGGCGAGGGCGATTCTCTCGACGCTTGAGTCGGGCGCCGCGCTTCCCAGCGGCAAGCATGCGACATTGCGGGGGCGTTCGCGTTCGGGCCAGGCTCAGCTCGATCTGTTTGCGCCTCCGCCCAAGCCGGGCATCGATGCTCAGCCTGTGCTTTCAACGCTTCGGGCCGTCGACATTGAAAGGCTTGCGCCGCTCGATGCGCTTGCGCTCGTTGTAAAGCTTAAAGCGATGGCCGGTTCAGCCTGATCGTTTACTGATAATTAAACGCGTCTTTTCCCTTTGGCTTTTTGCCGGGCTGCCCGCGTTTTGCAGAGCCTGCCTGTGCGGGAACGCCTTGGTTTTTCGCGCTGACCGAAGCGCTCGCCGCCGCCGCGCTTACTGTCACCGAAGGCAGCGGCGCGCTGGCCGTTTGAACCGCCGCAATCGCGCTTTCCGCCTGAGGCAATGCGGATGACGCGCTGGTTGCCGTATGTTCAGAACTCGAGTCCGCGCCTCTGCTCGCAAGCCAAATCGCCACAATGGCCAGCACAGCAAGCCCACCCAGCACAGCGGCCGCCTTCTTTTTACGCCCGCCGTCCGAAAAGGGAATGGGCTCGGGAAGGCTCGCCCTCGGAAGCGTCGCCGCTTGATCCAGCGTATCGGCGGACAAATTTCGTGGGATTGATGAAGTGTTTGATGGTATTGGTGCTGGAATTGAAAATCGGCCAGCGCTTTTCCGGGGCGGAAGCGGGGAGCCATAGATTTTTGGAAACACGAGCTCAATCGCTTCCTGCATGGCCCGTGCATTTTCATAACGATCGTTTTTATCGAAAGAGAGCGCTTTATCGACGATGGCCGCAATCTCCTTCGGGACATGTTTTGCAATTTTGGACAAACGCGGAGCCGCCCTCGAGGCCGTATGCAGCATCTGCTGCATCGCCGTTTCCGCTTCATGCACAAAGCGTCCTGTGAGCAGCGTGAACATCGTCGCGCCCACCGCCCATAAATCCGAGCGGTGATCGACATCCGAGCGTTTTCCCATGGCCTGCTCGGGCGACATAAACGCCGGCGTTCCAAATACCCGGCCCGAGGCTGTCGCCGTGCCTGTGTCGTTCGTCATCCGCGCAATGCCAAAATCCAATAGCTTCAGCGTTCCATCGCTCGTCCAAAATAAATTCGCGGGCTTGATATCGCGGTGCAATACGCCTTTTTCCTCGGCCGCCGCAAGCGCATCCAGAAGCTGATGCGCCGCATTCATCACCATGAAATGAGGCAGTTGTCCTCCGCCTTTTTCGGCCAATGTCTCGAGCGTTTCGCCCTCCAAAAGCTCCATCACCACAAAGACCGAGCCGTCTTCCGCCACATCGTCATCGGTGACCCGCACCACCGCCGGATGATCGACATTGTTGGCCGCGTAGCCTTCTTTCAAAAAACGCTTGCGCGCATCCACATCGAGCGAAAGCTCTAAATGCAGCATCTTCAGCGCGACTTTATGGCCATTGCGGTGCACCGCCTTGTACACCGCGCACATCCCGCCCATGCCAAGCAGTTCCAGCAGCGTGTATTTGCCCCGCAACGTCTGGCCCAGGCGGCTCCGCGCTCTTCGCAAATGCACCGAGGAGAGATCTTCCGGCTCGCTCACTCGTTCCTCTCACATACAAAAGCTTTGGGTTCTGCGCATTCGGCGCTGGCGACCTTTAAATAGTCGCCGTCGATGAGTAGGCAGGGCAGCCATGTGTCAAGCAACTCCGAAGGATCGATCTGTCCTGTTTGCCAAAACATTTCAAAAGGCTCGCCTGTCACCCATTCATAGGCAGCGACGCCCGCTTGCAGCCGGTGACCGCCTATCCATGTATCTGTCCGAATACGATTTTGTATAAAACCAAATTCATCGAGTGTTGTCGGCACCGCCAGCGTTCCATTCCACTGCTCGCATTGAGCCTGAGCTTCTGCCCAGCTTGCCGCGGGTGTCTCCACAAGCAAAAAACAATGCTTCGTTATTAAATCCTTAAATTCGCCCGCAAGCCCATTTCCGCAATCAATTGCACAATTATGACAACCATCTCCTTCGGATGTATTGCCATCATCGCATGCCTCTCCAACATCGAGCACTCCATTGCCACACAAAGGAGTTGGCTCTGCCCCCTCTTCACCGTCCGCGTCGCTCCCCGCGCTATTCACGGCGGGTGTATCGGCATCAATGATAAAATTGCAACCCAATCCTGTGTTTGCCAAACAGAGCGCCAATGAGAAATAATAAATCGATTTCATTGCCAATTTCCTTGAATTGAAATCCCCGTGAGCCCTGCCACGATTTTGGTTTGAGAAATCTTCTGTTCCGTGATTGCGGCCTGCGTTGTTGAAGGAGCGAAGGCGGCCAACGTGAGTCCCCCCGCAAACAGAAGCCCTCCGGCAATAAAGAAAGCCGTGGATGCATTGCCAGCCGCCCGCGCCTCATCGCGTATTTCCGCGGCGACTGGGCTGCATTGATTATTGGCACATCCCAATCGATTGGACTCGTCAAGCTTGGATATCGCGCGCCCGCCAAAAAAAGCGCCCAGCGCGATTCCAACGCCTCCAAGGCCCGCAGCGCCAAAGCCCACATAACGCCATGGAGATGAAGGCGCATTCACCATCATCGCGGGTGCGGGTGAAGCCGCTGCAGCTTGCGCGCTCTCCAAAACAGGGACGGAAAGCACCGTAAGCGAGCCATCCGCCTTTAATGAAATATCGGCCGTCCAAGGCTTTTTATCCGGCGCGCTAATCACAACGGCGTGCTTGCCCGGGTCGAGCGGAATGGGAATGTCGGCCGCGGCGCCTCCAATTTCAACCCCGTCGATACGAATCAAAAACCCTGCGGGCAAAGGCTTTGAGAGCGCAAGCGACAGCTTGGGCACCAGCGCGTCCACGCGGGCGAGCTCCGATTGAACAATCGCCAATCGCTCATCCTTTTGAGCCTCGGCCAGATGCTTGGCCATCAGCCAGCGAGCCCGGGCCGACACCAATTGCCCTAGTTTTTCCTCGCATTCGGCAAGCTTTCCGAAGGTGCCCACTTTGGGCAAAAGCTTCGCGCTCTCGATGAGTTTTGGGCATGCATCGCCGTAGCGCTCTTGGCTCATGAGTTCGCGGGCCGCATTAAATAATTCGGTGGCTAAAGCCTCTTCGCGCTCCTTGCCTTCGAGTGCCGGTTGCGCTTGAGCGGCTGCTGTTTCGTCGGCCTGCGCTGCAGGCGAAGCCAATAATAGGGGCAGCGACACAAATAGGGCCGCAGCGCAACGGGGCTTTGGGCAAAAGCGGGGAAGAGGCGCGCGGAGGTTGTGCATATGAATAGAAATACCGCGCGAATATTAAATAAACAATACGTTTTTATATGGAGTCAAAACGAAAGTGATGGGTGGAGCAGGCGGCAGGTGCCTGTTTGGGTAGGCAGTTCATTAGGAGGCAGCAGGAGCGAGTTCGGCCAGGGATTCGGCGAGTCTGGATAGGGCCTCACGCAAGGTTTTTTCGGGTAGAAAGGCATAGCCCATACGAAAACCATGCAAATGAGGTTTGCCATAGAAATGTGATTCTGAATTTTCAAACAGCACACCTTTGGCCAGCATACTGGAACGGAGCCAATGCAGATCGATATCTTTGGGAAACTCGAGCCAAAGGGTAGGCCCGCCGCCTGGAAAGCTAAACCGCACATATTCAGGCAGAATTTCGCGGGCGGCATCGAGCGCGGCATGATACCGGATATCGAGGGCGGCCTGAAGTTTTTGTAAGTGGGTATCGTAATAGCCTCTATCCAAGAATTCGTGCAGCGCAACTTCGGTGATTGATGTATTGGCCAGGGTGGCCACGCGTTTGTTGGCGATCAGCGTCTCGCGGTTTTCGGCGTTGCCGACCAAAAAGCCCAGCCGCAGCGAAGGCAATAGCTTTTTGGTGAAGCTGTTTAGATAGAGGATATTGCTGCCGCCCAGCGCTCTTAGGGTTGGCCTGTATTCGCTTCCGGAAAGCATATCGGAGCCCCAATCGTCTTCCATTAGGGCAAATTCAAGGTGCTGGGAGAGTTCCAGCAATTGAACGAGCTCATAGGTTGAATACGAGTGGCCGGTTGGGTTTTGATAGCTTGTAATCGCATACAGAAGCGATACTTCATCTGTCTTTAGGGTATTGGCCCATGCATCGAGATCTACCGGTTCAAACGGGCTTAGGGTTAAGCCGGTCAGCTTGGCGCCAAAGGATTCAAACAGCGATTTCGCATGGGAGTAAACAGGATTTTCGGTGGCGATATGCTTGCGCTTGAGCGCCCGGGTTACGATATCGATACCTTGCTGGGAGCCTGTTGTAACAATGATATCGTCGGGATGCGCTTCCATACCTCTTGCATTGAGGCGTGACGCGATGAGCTCGCGGAGGGGAGCATAGCCCTGGGGATCGTAAAAAGGCTTAAGCCCTGGGGAATTCAGCACGGAACGAAAGCATTCATTTAATTTATCGATAGGCAGCAGATCCGGGTCGATAAAAACGGCGCTCAATTGAATGATATCGGGTTTGGTGGACGTGGCCCTGGCGACGGGTGTGGGCAGAAACGCGGCGGGTGTCGCACCGATGGGCGTGATATCGGTATAAGGCGCATTGGAAGAGGCGACGAAAACCCCTTCGCGGATGCGGCTTTCGAGCAAGCCGCGGGCGACGAGTTCATCATACGCGGCCTGGACGGTATTTTTGGATATGCCGAGCTGCAGTTCGAGGACGCGCACGGGAGGCAGGCGAAGTCCTTGAGCCAATCGGCCGGCTTCGATTTCGCCGGCGATGGAGTCGACAATATCGCGGGCACCGACACGGCGGTCGGAGCCTTTGGGGGAGCGTATATGAATGCTTACATAAGGGGGTCGAGCCATGGTGAAGGGGAGTATAGAGCACGTTTGTTGAGAAAGGGGAGGGACAGAGGTGAATTGGCGGCTGGGACAGAGAGCGGATGGAATCGTGGAGAAAGCCGATAGGAGAATTCGTACATGCCGGTGGATAATCTATTTGGGCTTGGCGGACCAGTCGGTAACTTCCGAGATATCGATGGCAATAAAATCGGAGGAGGAAAGCTCCATAGCCTTCCCGCTTTTTGGTTCTGCCGGATGAGCATAAGGAGGTACAGCACAGCGGGAGGCTACTTTCTGAAAGGCCGCGTCCATTTCTTGAGCGGATTGAAACCTGTGGGCTGGATTCCGCTGAAGGGCGCGCTCAAAAAACCGGTCGATTTGCGGATCGAGATAAGGTGCAAATGAAGAGGGCTTGGGGATAGGATCTTCGAGAACAGCGACCATAATCTTCATTGCTTCTGAGCCAGTGAATGGAGGGCGGCCTGTTAGCAATTTAAAGAGAATCACCGCCAGCGACCATAGATCGGTACGGTGATCGACTTTTCCTGCATCCTCAATTTGCTCGGGGCTCATATAGGCCGGAGTACCCATTGTGACTCCAGTGGATGTCCGGTCATAGTCAAAGCTGGGTTTGAGTTCTTTAGAAAGGCCGAAGTCCAAAACCTTTAGGACTTCATTGCGTTCGCCGGGGACTTTTGCAAGGAAGATGTTTTCCGGTTTTAAGTCTCTATGAATAATACCTTTTGCGTGGGCCAGTTCGAGCGCAGATGCGATTGGGGTTGACAGTCCAGCGGCCTGCTGAACAGGCATCGAGCCGCATTGCTCCAGGCGGCTGCTCAGGTCTTCGCCATCGAGTTTTTCCATAACGATATACGGGGTTTCGCGGTCGATACCAAAATCGAGGACGGCGACGACATGGCGGCTGCGCAACTGAGCGGCTGCGCGGGCTTCTCTTTTAAAGCGGTTGCGTTCGGACTGAGAGGAGGCATAGGCCGAAGACATGAGCTTGATAGCAACGGGTGAGTCAAGCTCGATATGACGGGCGGCCCAGATCGTGCCCATTCCGCCGCTGCCAATGGCATATTCGAGATGGTATTTGGATGCGATAATGAGTCCCGGGGCTGGATCGATGGTAAAAGGCGCCCGGGGATCGGGGATTTTTGCCGGTGGTTTAGGCACTTTTTTGACGAGCAGGAAGGCTTCGCTGGGAGGAGAGCAAAGCGTGCCTGTGGAGTTTTCTTTTAGGTTTTCGTCGGCCCGGATTTGACTATGCGTATCAAACGGGTTTGAAATCTCGATCGAATGGAGGCTCGGATCTGTTTTTGTCTTCTTCTGGTTTGGTGTCATAACACGCCCTACGGTTTGTCATCAAGCCATTCTTTTTGTGTTTTTTTTCGGGTGCCAACGGTTGGCGCTGGATTGGGGTCGGTGCGGGGAACTGGATAAGGCTGAGTCGGTTTTGATATGTTCGCCATAGCATTTGACTGCTTGAGGAGAATGCGGTTTTCGTTGATAAGGGTATCCCGCAGCAGGCCCGCGGTGTCCGTTAGGGCCATATCGAGCTCTTTTATCTTTGACCTCAAAAACAAGCTGTTTTGAGATGTTTTATTGTTCTCGATTTTTTCAAGGGTTCTCAGCAGATTTTTGTTGCCGGTCCACTCTTCCTCGATCCGCTGGATGATATCAAGCTGTTGCTCGAGCTTGTCAGTGATATGCTTGGGAAGCCGGGTGCCGGGCATAACGCGCGAGCCATTATCCAGCCATTCGCCGCCTCCTCCGCACATTGCCCATACGACCTGTTTCGCGTTAGGGGCAATTTCAATCCGCTGCAGGGAATAGTACACCTGATACTTTCTTGCAGCGTCTCCGTTATCTTTGTCCGCATAGGACATCAGGTTTGTGCCTATTTCAACCGTAAGCTTTTTTTTCTTGAGGCCGTGTACGCAGAGCGCGGCGTAAAACGTAACCCGTGTAAGCCAGGTGGGAATCGGTACTGTTCCCTTGCCTCCCTGGCAGTCAGGTGCCGGGTAAATCCATTCCCCTGAGGTGGTCTTCTGCGCGCCCACAATCGGAAATCCGCGCTCTGACAGTAAGGCTACTTCTTGCGCCTGTTCAGGCGGGGCTGACGCTGCCGCGGTACTGCTGGGAGGAGTGGCTTCATTGGCGGAATTGGAAGGGGGAGATTGATTGGCTGCTATCGGCTTGGTATCCTCGGCTTGAGCATGGTGGGAAGGTGCAATGCCTGCTCCGACCAAGACCAATATGAACCCAATTCGTGTTATCCTGAAAGCGCTGGGCATTTTCATAGCTACCTCACTCAGTCAGTTCAGAACAGGCCGTCCGGGCGCTTTGATCGACTTCATAGGGAAGGGAAATAAAGGTATTGGGGGGAGTGCTCTCGATGGTGTCACATAGGGATTGTTCATCCCCATCGCTAAGCCGTTTTGCTACCAAGAGGCATTCAAAATAACAAAGCTGCATAAAGCGGTTACAGATAGCTTTTGCGCAGGTAACAAGTTTATTGCTCCGGTCGGGATTGGAGAACCATTGTGGAACAGGCTCGCGGACGGCCATGAGGCTTGATGATATAGGTTTGTGATCAGACTTTGTTGGTTCCACGGCTGCCTTTGGTTTATATGCGACGACTCTTGGCTGCGACACTTTGATAAGGTCGTTTAGTTTGATGCCTTGAGGGTTGGCCACAGACTTTGCGAGCAAGAGTTCCATCGGAGTTTCACGCCGCTCGTACCTCATCCCATTGGAAGTGATATACAGCGGGAGTTCAATGACGGTACCCGGAAAAATCCATTGAGGGCTGGGGTCGTGCCCTTTGTTGGCAGCATCCAGCGCCTTTTTGTTATGCTGATAAATACCTACCGCGGCCGTGGGAGCGTTATAATATCTTGTGCTGATCAGGCATAGCGTATCTTCCGGCTGGATTGTATAGGGTATTTGGGCGGGCAGAGGATAAGCAGGAACATTTGCAGCAAACAGGCTCGCTGCTACGGCAATTCCGCATAGCCAGAGCCTATTTCTGCGCCGGGGCGCGTTCAGAGGGCATCCTACAGGGCTACTGCGGGTTTCATATCTTCGGTCAACCTCCGTCACCGTACAATGTACGGCTCTGTCGGATTCCCTAGCTATGAAACCCTCGTAACGCCTGGTAGGACGCCCTCTCAGCCGATTGATTTCTGGGCTGGAGGGTGGGGAACTCGACTTGGAAACCATATCAGATCCTCGCTTTCTTAAGCTCGCCTGTGGTTGGATTTACCCAGAAAATATTCTGCTCATCCAGCGTGAAGAGAACGGTATTCGTTTCCTTCTCAAGGACGAGTGTGATGGCAGGCCCCGATCCATTTTTTGGCATTTTATGAATATGCCCGCCCTGAGTCGACCAATAGATGGATCCCTCAGAAACGATAAGATTCCGCAATTGGAATTCTGATGTGACAAGGATTTGCGCATCGGGCTCCGGGTTAGAAATTGATTTTCTAGCTATTATAGCGTTTTTGCCGCTCCCGGATTCACTTTTGTCTTCCAGCCAATAGATAAATCCTTCTGCTGGATCGATTGCCAGCTCGGAAACTGGGCCCGATAGATCGTGAATCTTTTGATGGTGATAGGGCTTGCCTATAGCCATTTTCCATACAGCCATATTTGAACCGTTCGAGGAGGCCCAGTAGACGTGTTCCGCATCGGCTGCCAGCGCATAGCGTGCGATTCGTGTCTCTTGTTCGCTGAATAGTTCTGGCGCTTCCCTGACATTCTGAAGGATTGTCAAGGGCTTTTCGTCTAGCTCCGTATCGAGCCATGTCCAATAAATTCTATCGCCCCAGCCGGCAAGCCCGGCGGGAGCGCACGCGTAATCGCAATTGAACTTGACAAGGTAGCCCGGTTTGCCCGATTTCTTCGATTGCCTTACCACATTGCCGCTATCGGATTCTGTCCAAAATATATAGCGGTCGCCGACGAAAATATTTCGCACTTCGCCCTTGTTCCAAAGCATTTCCGGGCTTCCGCCGGTTTTTCTTATGGCATGAACGGTATGCTCATGTGGATTTGACCAATAGAGGTTTCCATCCGGGCCGGGGTCAGCGGCCAGAACTTCCGCACCTAATGCAGCATGACTCATTGTTTCCCAAGCGCCGTTGCAAATCACTTCGTGGCAAGCAGCCGTATGATTCAGCTTGGGCATCGGCGGGGAAGCCAGCGATATTCGGTTTATGGGAGCCGGGTTTGAGCCCGCCGGGAGACTGCGCGCAATCCGTACGGCTCCTGTAATGCTTCCGGCTGCCAATGCAAGAAATCCGGCAGCACCAGCGGCCATCCATAGAAAGCGCCGGCTGTTTCTGCTTTGAATGATACGCGCGGTTGTTTGGGTTGAGAAACTGGAAGGCGGTGTTGGAATCGCCTGCGGATCTGTGGTTGATACCGTGTCGCGAAGGCTTCCGCCGGCTATGGGCTGTCCGTCTGGAATCGCTTCAAACGCTTCGCATAGTTCCATAGCGGAGCTAAATCTTTTCGAGGGATCTTTATGAAGCGCCTGATAGAAGAAGGCATTGATCTCCGGCGGTAAATCGCTGCGGATTGTCGAGGCGGCCTGCGCGGATTCCTTTATGACCATGCGCATAAGCGCATATTGCGTCTTCGCCGTGAAGGGCAGGACTCCGGTGACCAGCCGGTAAAGGACTACGGCTACAGACCATAAATCACTTTGGAAAACGATGGCCTGTTCTGACCACTGCTCGGGGCTCATATATGCGGGCGTGCCCAGCAGTGTTCCTACCTCGGTAAGCTCATTCATACTGTTCCACCCATACTCCTCGGCCGTGCGCCCTGAATCGTGAATGAGCTTCATTAAGCCGAAATCGATAATCTTCAGCTTTTCGGTGCCTGAAAGGCAATAGATGTTGGCGGGCTTGATATCGCGGTGAACAATTCCGGCGCCATGTATCGCTTGCAGTCCGGTGCAGATCTGGCGGCATATCTTTTTGGTTTCTGAAAGGGAAAATGGCCCATGCCGTTCGATATGCTCGGCCAAGTCATGGCCGCGCAGGAGTTCCATAACTAGGTAAGGGGTTGGCTCAGTATCGAATTCAAAGAACCGGAGCACATGCTCGTTATGGATGAGGCAGAGGGCCCTTGCTTCCCGGCGGAACCGTTCGAGATCATGCGGAGTTGTTTTATGCATGTTCGGTATTTTGATCGCGAACCGCATGTCGAGCCGCAGGTTCATCGCCTGCCAGACTTCTCCATTCGCCCCCTTTTTGATGGGCTTCTCAAAACGGAAGCGTCCCGCCAGCGTTAGGTTTGGCTGCGGCCATGTGCTGTTGGATGGACGCGGTTCTGGTGCTGCAAGATGAACCGTTGTGTCACTTTCACCTGAAGATCCTGTTGTGTCTTCTGTGTTCATGCACAGTCCGCCTTTCATTCCAGCGCCGCTTCGCATTCGATCAAAACAAGAGTTTTGTGAGGACGCGAAGCTTCAGGAACGCCCATAGCGGACACCTTACCAGAATCTTTTTTTGATGGCCAAGCTTTCGATCAAAAAAACATGCAAAACAATCTTTTGTGGCTCATTTCATCTGTAAATTACAATGATTTCAAATTAAAAACAAATATGAGAAAAACACATCTTCGTGTTCTTGAGACGGAGGGCTAAAATTACCTTGCCAATGCTTTTCATGCAGCTTAGGATATCGTTCGTCATGGCAACGATACCGCCGACAGGATTTGCCGAGCAGCCCGGTCCGTACACGA
>CAZICM010000021.1:0-5137 GCA_964537685.1 uncultured Polyangiaceae bacterium | reverse complement strand
TGACGCTGAGAAATTTGCTTCAAAGCGAGGGTTACGCCGATTTGGATGAGGTGCGCGAAGAAGGCTGGGAAGAAGGTTTGCGCGAAGGGGTGGAAATGGGGTTGGAGCAAGGGTTGCGGGCCGCGGTTCACGATATTGCATCGCTTCTCAATCTGCCGATGTCCTCCGCATGGTTGGCCAAGTTGTCCAGCATGAATGGCGAGCAGCTTCGAGAGCTGATTGAACACTTGAAGAATCAGAAAGAGTGGCCGCTTTAGTATTCTATCGATGGTGCTGACCTCACGCGATCCCCCTCGGGGAGTATTCTATCGATGGTGCCGACGTCGAATTCGTGCTTGCGTGAGGGGTGCTTGATATAGATTGTCCATTTTCGTTTGGGTCTAAATGCCCTATGGCCGCGTGCCTGTCTGCTGTTTGCCCCTCGCCAGGGCGAGCTAACACGGTGCGTGCCCCGAATGTATGCCTTCTTGAGGCATCATCGGGAGGTGCCGCCCGCTGTTCGATGGCTTTATCAGCCCCAGCGTTCAGATGTCCCTCTCGCGTTGACCCCTCGTTCAGGCTTGGGGAAGAAAGATGGATATTTGACCATCCCCTCTATCGGCCATCTTGGGCGCAAAAAAAATCAACCGCCAAGCTTTTCATTGAACAAAACCTTGGAAGCCTAGGTCTGTCCAAACCGTTCACCTCTGTTGGGCTTCGTGACAACAAAAAAATCCCGCTACGATCGGGTTGAACGGTTTGAAGGAGTGAGCATCATGCGCATTGGCTCTGCTGGTTTGATTGGGCTTTCTCTTCTCGCGGCGGCTTGTGGCGGCGCTCAGCAAAAGACAACCGAGGGGGCCGCTCAAATTCCATCCGCTTCTGGGTCCGCTTCCGCTCCTTTG
Source organism: uncultured Polyangiaceae bacterium (assembly GCA_964537685.1). GTDB lineage: Bacteria > Myxococcota_A > Polyangia > Polyangiales > Polyangiaceae > CAZICM01. The sequence continues at coordinate 4,253 of CAZICM010000021.1, read as the reverse complement.
AGCTGTGCCAGAAGTCATCCAGGTGCGGGTCCCGTGCGCGTCCGGGCCGTGCGTGAATCGAGTACGGTCGCGCTGGTTCAAGATGGCGGCAAAACCTTGGCCTATGTCGCCGATGCCGATGACAACTTGCTTCATACCGTCGATGTTTCGAGTGGTGCCGAGATTGCGGTGACGCCTCTCGATGGGTCGCCTGCTCAGGTGCTGGTGCTCGCCGATGGCCGTGTGGCGCTCACGTTACGCGATAAAAATAAGATTCAGTTGATGGAGCCTGGGGCGAGTTCCAAGGAAATGCTGTCGCCGCTGTGTTCCGTTCCCTTGGCCGCCGAGCCTTTTGGGATGGCGCTGACGCCCGATGACAAGACGCTGTTGGTGACGAGCGCTTGGGCCAAGACGCTGACTTCGCTGGATGCGGCGACGCTGAAGGTTGGTTTTGAAGTGGATGTGGCCCGCGAGCCCCGCGCGGTGGTGGTGGATGAAGATGGGAAGCGGGCATTTGTGGCGCATGTGGTGGGCGCTGTGATGTCGGTCGTGGATTTGGAAGGCGATAAACACGAGGTGCGCTCGATCGATTTAAAGGCGAAGGTGAGCGAGCGGGGGCTGTCGGAAAAGGTGAGGGGAGGCTGTCAGGGTTTTGCGCTGGCCAAGGTGGTCGAGGCGCCTAAAGAGCGGGAGATGGCGGCTGAGTTTTCAGAACAGCCGAAGGTGACGGGGAAGGCGCCCAAGCCCATTCAGAAGGCGCCGGTGAAACCCAAGGGAAGAATCATGGCGCCGATGGTTACGGTCGATCCGGGTGAAGGAGGAGCGCGTTCGACGGGTTATGGCAATGCGTTTGCGCTGACGCCGCCCGAGGCGCCGATGGTGAGTGTGGTGGATGCGGCGGCCGAGCGAACCCTGACGAAGTCGATGTTGATTGATGGGGCGCGGCATGAAGCGGAGTGTTTGCTGCCGAGGGCTGCGGCGGTGAGCGAAGATGCGGAGTCGCTGTTTGTGACGTGTTTGGGCATTGATGCGGTGCTGGAGCTGGATGCGCGGGGTCTGGATCCGATGCGGCTCGAGCGGAGGCGCTGGGCTGTGCCTTCGGGGCCGATGGGTGTGGCGCTGGATGCCAAGGCAAATAAAGCCGTGGTGTGGTCTCAGTTCGATCGCGAAGTGGCTGTGATCGATTTGGATGCGAAGGCGAAGGCGAAGGATGCAGACAAGGATGTGCAGAAGATTGCGCTGAGCCGCAAGGCGAAGAGCGATATGACGGCCGAGCTGTCGTGGGGGCGGAAGCTGTTTCACAAGACGGATGACGATCGGATTTCAAGGGATGGGCGGGCCTGCGCGAGTTGTCATCCGGATGGGCGGGAAGATGCGCTGACGTGGTCGACGCCGGATGGTCCGAGGCAGACGATTATGCTGTCGGGGCGTTTGGGGGCGTCGGCGCCTTTTGGCTGGTTTGGTGCGCATGCGAATCTGAAAGAGCATGTGACGGAGACCTTTAAGCGGCTGAGCGGGGCTGGTCTTGCGGATGCGCCTGGAAGTTTTGATGAGTTCGATGCGCTGATTGCTTATGTGGGTTCGATGCACGGGCCTGTGCTCGAGGGCGCGCGTGTAAAGCCTGAGCAAGAGGAGCTGGCAAAGCGGGGCAAGGAGCTTTTCTTCGATGAGAAGCAAGGGTGCGCGTCATGTCATGTGGGCGGTTTTGGAACGGATGCGCGCAAGCATGATGTGAGCAGCACGGGCATCTTCGAAACGAAGGGAACGGGTTTTGATACGCCGTCCTTGCGCTTTGTTTCGGGCACGGCGCCGTACTTTCACGATGGGCGTTACAGCAGTTTGGAGGATTTGCTGGCGGGTTCGGATACGACGATGGGGCATACGCTTCAGCTTTCGAGGCAGGATGTGATGGCGCTGAAGGCGTATATGGAGATGCTGTGATGCAAATGCCTAGATGTGTAGGTGTTTTGGTGTCGCTGCTCGCGGCTTCGTGCGCTTCTTCCGGTCAGCAGGGGGCGCAGCAGGCGAGCGCGCCGCTATCTCAAACGGCGCCGAAGGGTGAACAGCAGGCGTTGGAGCTCGAGCTTGTAAAAGGGCCGATGCCGCTTCCAAAACAGGGCGCGGAGCCTGCGGCTTCCGATGTGGCGAAACTCGAGGCGGAGCTGAGTCAAGGCGTGAAGGTGCAGAAGATGCAGACGCCGAGGTTTAGCAAGCGTCATCCGCTGTTTGGGGCATTTGCGGCGGGAAGCGGGCCAAGGCCGAAGATGAAGTCGGCGCCTTTTTCGCTGAGCGCGCTTTCAAAGGCGGATATCCCCGAGCCGCTGTCGCCTGCGGATGCGCCTGTAGATGCGCTGCCCAAGATGGAGACCAACGAGGCCAAAGAGCTGTTTGTGGATTGGCAGAGTGGTTTTAGGCCGGGGCGGGCATTTTCATCGGGCGAGTCAAGCGGTTCGTACATCACGGTGCGCATTAGTTTGCAGGGTTATCCCATGGCGCGGCTGCGTATTGGTCACAATGAAGGTGTAGTAACAACGGGTGGCGGAGGCGGTGTGTATGCGACGTGCCGCACGCCGCTGGACACCTTTAGGCGCATTGTTCCGGCGCGCTGGGAATCTGTGCAGACGGTGCCTGGGGGGGCGGTGAAGCTTGTTGTGACAGATGCTTGGTTTGATTCGAATTCATGCAAGGCATCGGTGGTTCGGCGGACGGAGGTGGCGCTTACGCCGCTGGCAGATGGTGTGTTTTTAGCCTATCGCGAGGCATGCAAAGACTGTGGAGGCGGCGAGACAATGGTATTGTTGACTTCGCATCCTCTGCATATTTCGACGGCGGGAATAGGCGGAGAGGTGAAGGAGCAGCTTGGTTCGATGACAAAAATCGCCGTGCCGGTGCGCAAGGGGGGAGGCGGTTCGGTGGTGGCTCGTTATTCGGGGACAGTGTTGTCGGATTGGTTTGCGGTGAATGGTCGGGGGACAGAGCCTTTGCCCAGGGATATCGTTGCAGGCGTTGATGTGGCGCAGGGGGTGTCCGAGGATGAGCCTTTGGCGATTGCCTATCGTTCAGAGGTTGAGGAAGGTGCGGAGCCCGATGCGATTCCGCAGCAGGCGCCTCCTTCGGTTCCGGTTCCCTTGCCCGTTCCTCAGGTGACCGCAACAGCAATGCCCCCCAGGCTTGGGTTTTAAACGGGAACGGGGCCCCCAAAAGCCCCTAAAAATCGGGCGATCCACACGCCTATCATCGCGATTCCCACGACAATTGCAAAGCGAGTGAGCCAGAGACCTTGGAGTCTTTCGGCGGCGGTCCATCGGCCTTGGGTGATGTAGCCGTAGGCGTTGTAGGTGAAGCCCAGGATAACAAGGGGGGAGATGAGCATCACGAGGGGATGAAAATGGAGGGCTTCGTCGATATGGCCATGGGCGAGGGCGAGGGTGGCGCGGGTGAGGCCGCAGCCGGGGCAGGGTTGCCGGGTGATGATGGCAAAGGGGCAGAGGGGGGCTCGGATGATGACGAGCCCGAGGAGGAGAGCGCCGATGCCTGCCATGCGCAGAGCGCGGCCTAGGGTGTGGTCTGCGCGGAAAAGCGGAGGGAGGCGCTGCTCCAAGGGCGGCCGCTTAGGTCAGGCTGGGATCCCAAACTTCGTTGAGATCTTTGGAGAGCGCATAGAGGCCAAGGAAGATGTAAAGCACGATGCTTTGGGGCTGCGGGTTGCGCGAGCCGGCCATCTGTTTGGCTTTGGCGACTTGCTCGGGAACCTTGACGAAGAAGAAATATAGGTTCAGGAGCGGGATGAACATGAAGATGGGTTTGAACTCTTCATCGCGGGTGTAAGCCTGGAGTTCGTTCACCATCGTCCACATCTGATAGAGCGCGTAGACGCAGCAGACCCAGCCAATGATGAGGGTGGTGACGGGGTTGCGTATTTCGCCTTTGGGGCCGCCTGCTCCGCCACCCATCATGGGTCCGCCATAACCGCCGCCGGCCATCATGGGTCCGCCGCCGGGTGGGCCGCCATATTGTCCGCCGGGTTGACCGTAGCCGCCTGGGGCTCCGCCCATATCCGCGGGTTGGCCGTATCCGCCGCCGGGGGGTGGAACTTGGTAGCCGCCGCCGGGAGGTGCATATCCGCCACCTGGAGGGGGAGGTTGATATCCGCCGCCGGGAGGAGGTCCGCCATATCCTCCGGGTCCACCGGGAGGAGGTCCGCCAAAGCCGCCGGGTGCAGGTCCGCCGGGAGGAGGTCCGCCAAAGCCGCCGGGTGCAGGTCCGCCGGGAGG
>CAZICM010000020.1:147707-152539 GCA_964537685.1 uncultured Polyangiaceae bacterium | reverse complement strand
GAAGGCAAAATCGAAGGCAAAATCGAAGGCAAAATCGAAGGCAAAATCGAAGGCAAAATCGAGGCCCTCCAATCCTTGTTGCTAAAGCAGCTCACTCAGCGATTCGGCCTTCTTCCCGACACGGCCACCGCCCGCATCCACAGCGCCAATGCCGAGCAGCTCGAGCTCTGGGGCGAACGCATTCTTTCGGCTTCCTCGCTCGACGATGTGTTTCGTTAGACCGAACCCGGAATGCCAGCGCATGCCCGCCCAGCTTCACAGCCTCAATCAGGCAAAGGAGATCGCTATGAATATCGCCGAGGCTTATGTGCAGGAAGGCCGCTCAAAGGGCAAAATCGAAGGCAAAATCGAGGCCCTCCAATCCTTGTTGCTAAAGCAGCTCACTCAGCGATTCGGCCTTCTTCCCGACACGGCCACCGCCCGCATCCACAGCGCCAATGCCGAGCAGCTCGAGCTCTGGGGCGAACGCATTCTTTCGGCTTCCTCGCTCGACGATGTGTTTTTATAGCGCTTGCGTTATCAGCTCAGCCTTTATTTTTGCTGCTTTCCCAATGTCAAGCTCTTTTTTCTCTTTTTTTGCCCAACCCATCTCATCACGGCCCCATCACCCTCCCCATCGCCTGCACCTTTAGCGAATAAACACTGCTCTCATATTGGTCTTCCTTCATATCAAGCTCGCTCAGCATCTTTACCCGAATGCGCCGAAATAATGGTAGCTCATTCGATAATGCCTCCGGTATGTACACCGGTACACTTCCACTTGTACCCGCTCCCAAAACTGCTCGTATCCATGTCTTTCCCCCAAGGCTTCGCTTCTGATACGCCCGCTTGTCCAATAAGGTTCGCTCCACATGCGTGTCGATGGAGCCAAATTCCACAAATCCAGGGCGTTTTGTCGCTCCAAATGCCTGTTTTAACCGCGCCGTTAAGTTCTCCGCGATGCCCGATGCCCCGGATAACCATGGCGTTTTCATGAGCTCATTGACCGTCTCCACTGTCTCTTTCAGCGATTTGTCCGATGCCGCAAACGGTCCCACCGCCGCAGCCGTGGCCTTGAGAACTTCAATCTCATCAAAGGGGATGTCCAGTTCGCCTCCCACCAAAACCAAGGGTGATTCAAAGGAACCATCTTCGTCCACCGCGTCCCTGAATAGGCCCGATAAGGCTTCTGCCCCTATAGCGTCGCCTTTCATTAGTATTTCACGTACTTCGCGCTTGGCTTTGGCCTCTGTCCGCTTTTGTTCGTCTTCGATTTCGGCTTCTTCGTCTTCGCGATCAAGCATGCGAAGTTCCATTTCAGCCAGCAACACCGCCCAGCGCGGATGTTTGCGCGCCCGGTTTAGAACCTTGGGATCAAACCAAAGCAGTTTTAGGATTTCTCTCGGTTTTGCCTTCGCTTCTGGCTCTTTGGCAATGGGCTTGGCCGGCGTTTCCGATGGGGGTTTTATATTTATTAATTTGTCAGCCATTACGGCGGCATCCGAAGCCGCTTTGACGCCAACCGCGGCTCGGTGCCCAAGCCCAGGAGCAGGCTGAAAAGGCTCGGGGGCCGGGTCCGTTTGGGGCCGTGCCGCCGTCCCAGCAGATGCTGCCCAGGGGCTCTTTTCCGGCGTTGTGAGAATTGGTTGCGGAGGCATGGGCAGGATGGGCGAGGGTGGTAGGGGGGATTGAGGTATCGGCGCCGGGGCTTGCGGGGGATTTGCCAAAGGCGGCGGTGGAAGTGTTTGCACATCCTCCGATAAAACAAGCACTTCTGCTCCATCCTCGATCGGTTCGCCATAGGCGTCGGGCAGGGTTAATGTCCCTGTATCTACAGGCGTATTCAGTACGCCCGCGGGCATATTTGGAATACCCACGGGCGGCTTTTTTCCGGCGATTCCCCGGGAATGCCCATCAATGAAAGGAAGTACCATGGCCTGTTGCTTTCCCGGCGTCAGTTGCAGTGTTTGCACCGGAAGATCGGCATCATCGGTGTCGGGCGGGTCCGCGGTGATCAGGGTGATACGCAGCGGTTCATCCTTGTGTTTGAGCGAAACGGGTACGCGCCATGTGAGCGTGCATAGGCCGCGATCGGTGTCAATCCACAAGGTATCCGCCTTCAGGTCAATCGTTTCTTGAGGTGCCCCGGGGCGATCAATGAGCGCCTTGGGAGATATTTCCGCAAGCGTTGTGACCAGTTTTGGATGCTCGGGATGAAGGTTCTCAAGGACAATAAGCTGGGATGGGCGAAGGGCTTCCAGGGTCTGATCGGATGGTGCCATGTTGAAAAATGAAGGATCCAATCCGGGTGGAATCGGTTTTTCGTTCCATCCGGGGAATGGCCAGGCACTGAGGGCCGCGCCCAGTCTTTTGCGGCGTTCGGGCCATGAAGCCGAAAGTGGGCCGAATCCAATGGGAGCGATTGGATGAGAGGGCTCGGGAAGTCCTCGCTTCGAGATGTAGAGATTGGGCAGGGGCGCTCCAGGCGAGAAGGGAGTGTCTACACGAACCCCAACGGGATTGACCGTATTTGGGCCGCCCCGGGCGCGCTCGTAGCGGAGGGGCATTTTTAGGAAAGGCGCGGCCGGCGAGGCCCGCCCTTGAGCATCGCGCACAGTGCGATCACCCACAACTTCAATGGCTTTATCGATATCACCCACCACCAGCCGGGCCGAAAGCGATTGAACAGGCTGTTTGGAGGGGGCAAAGGCGCTGCCAACAAGAAGAACATCGACACGAACCTTGAAGGGCACCGTATCCGTGGGCGCGTAGATGCTTCGGCTTGGATCGTCGTTCCAGAAGCCGTCTTCCTCGGTAATGGGTTCTTGGTCGGGCGCCAGCGGGGATTCATCGGGGAGCAGCCTGAATGTGGCTTTGCAGATGAGGGTGAGGGCCCAGGTGTTGGTGCGGTTTTGCCAGCGAACGGAGCTTGTGGGGAGGATGCCTAGGGTGCGGATGTCCATGTTGGTTTTCTGTAGTGGATGGGGGCTACCAGACGTTGGAAAAGAGTTTGACAAAGGGGAGGTTGTCGCCCATTTCGTTGGCTAAGTCTCCACGATTGTTGGCGCTGTCTTCGAGGCCAACTTGGCCATAATCCGCCAATCCCCAACATTTAACGCGAAAAATGTCATCGTTGATTGCCGCACAGCCAAAATTGCTGCCTACACTAAGATCAAAAGCCAAATAGTTGGCCGTACCAAGCTCGGTCTGGGGAAGATTCTCCATCTCCATCGGGTCTGAACCGACAGCGACATCCATTCCCCCACCGGAAATACCAGCCATCAGCCCAAGCTGCCCATAATACAATGACCCCCAGCATTTTACTTTGCCAGAGCTAAGAATCGCACAGGTCTGAACATGGCCAGCCCGCACCGCTTCTACCTGATACCCAGCACCGAGATTGACTGCTGTTGTATTTGCCACAGACGGCCCCACTCCATCGCCGATATTGCTCTTTGAATTTTGTCCGAGCTGACCATACAATCCCCACCCCCAGCATTTGGCTTTGTTGTCATTCATACGCACGCAAGTGTGATCGACTCCGGCGGATATTGTTATAGCCGTAAGGCCAACACCCAAGTCGACCACGGGCAAGTTATTGCCCATTTGGCTGGCTAATTGACCTCTGGGGTTCATGTCGTTGAGACCGAGCTGTCCAACACTGTTAAGCCCCCAGCATTTTACGGTATTATTGTTTAACACAGCACAGGTATGCGTATTTCCAGCGCTGATCCTCATTGCATAAACACCGGTGCCCAGAGCAACGACGGGCAGCGCATCACCCATTTCAGCGAGACTATCACCCTGAGCTGTTGCGTTGTTGTTGCCGTGACCGAGCAAGCCCAAGTCATTGTTGCCCCAACACTTCACGGTATTATCGTTTAACAGCGCGCAAGTATGTTCCCCGCCGGCACTAATGGCCGTGACGAGTTTGCCAGTACCGAGAGGAACAGGGTTTAATTGATCTCCCATTTCATTGGCGTTGTCGCCACGATTTTGAGTATCGCCCTGCCCGAGCTGCCCAACATTATTTCTCCCCCAGCACTTCACAGTTCCATCCGTTAACAATGCACAAGCATGGGTGCCCCCTACACTGACAGCGGAGGCTGTCTTCCCGGTGCCAAGATTCACCGCGGGCAGATTGCCGCCCATTTCAGCGGCTTGGTCGCCGCGGTGATTCACATTACCCAGGCCCAATTGGCCAAAGTCGTTCTTTCCCCAGCATTTGACGACGCCACCGCTTAGGAGCGCGCAAGTCGATGATCCTCCCGAGTCAATGGCCAGAACCTTCTGCTCTTGACATGTGGGGGAGCATATATCGCCGTCCTGGGTTCCGCCATCGTCGCAGGTCTCGCCGGCAATTGGCTGCGTAAATCCGTCGCCACATACCGGCAGTTTGCAGGCAATTGTGCATCCATCCGTGGAAATCTGATTGCCATCATCGCACTGCTCGCCCACGGAGATATAGCCATCTCCACATTGGCAATCTGGTCCCTCTTCATTCACCTGCCCATCGCAATCTTCATCAAGCTGAAAAGATTCGCAGTTTTCCCCTGTCAACAGGGGCGTTTGCTCGCCCATGCAAGAACCAAATCCTAAACCGTCCATTGCACAGGTTCTCTGACCTGAAACGCATATGCCCACCCCGGACGTTCCAGCAGGCCCAGTGTAACAAGCCTCTATCGCCCCAGGCACACACACACAACCCGCTCCCCCTTCATTCACCTGCCCATCGCAATCTTCATCGACCGAAACGCCATTGCAAACTTCATCCCCCGGAATAGTTTCCCCCATGCACGGCCCAAACGCCGTTCCTTCCGCATTGCAGGTCTGCTGCCCTCCCACACACTGCC
>CAZICM010000020.1:121-147607 GCA_964537685.1 uncultured Polyangiaceae bacterium | reverse complement strand
AATCTTGCATCATGCCAGGCACACACACACAATTCATTCCCTCTTCATTCACCTGCCCATCGCAATCTTCGTCCACCAGATCGCCCTTGCACACCTCATTCCCCTGAATCACTTCCCCAACGCAGGGCCCAAACGCCGTTCCTTCCGCATTGCAGGTCTGCTGCCCTCCCACACACTGCCCAATGTCCTTGGTCGCCGGATCTCCCGTGTAACAATCTTGCATCATGCCAGGCACACACACACAATTCATTCCCTCTTCATTCACCTGACCATCGCAATCTTCGTCCACTAGACCGCCTTGACACGCTTCAGCTTCAGGAATCACCTCACCTTCACATGATCCCGCCAAATTCCCTTGAGCATCACACTGCTGAATGCCACCCTTGCAAATTCCAATATCTTTTGTGCCTTCTGGCCCTGTATAACAATCCACTTGAATCTGCGGCTGAGGCGTATGTGTTGGCCCATCCGCGGAGCATTCATCCAAAGTGCATGGATTCTGATCGTCTTCCACGTCTCCAAGCGCAGGATTTGTCTGTGTGTGACCAGCCCCATCGCAAATAATATCAAGGCAATCTCCAGGTACCTGCTGAACAATTAGTGTCCCCTTTGGCTGATCTTCATAAACACACAGCCCCGCGGCACCGCACTCAACGACCGTTCGGCAGGCCGGTTCATCCACCAAACAGTCCGATACCGTTGTGCATGGCACTTCTCCCTGAGGAATCGGCTGGCCCTCGTAGACCGGACCTTCGGTCATGATTCCGCACCCCGAAAGGTACATGCCCATAAGCAGCGACAAAGTATTTGCGCGTTTCATACTATCGTCACCATGTTCCCATCAAACGAATACCCCCGGGGGCAACTCCAACGGCTGTCCGCCATGTATGCCTAGCTGTGGCGCGCGTTTCTTTCCGCTCTACCTTAGATGAAGGCGCAAAAACCAAAAGTCCAACCCCAGCCAGCATCAGAGAGGCTCCCCCAATCAGTGCAATATCCGATCCAATCATCCACTTGGCTGCATCTTTACGGAGCTGAAGCCCCTCTTCATCACAATATTGCTTGGCAGGGTCCAATCCATAACAATGTGACTCGCTATCTCCCTTTAGGGCTCTTGCCTTGAAACCAAGTGCGAGTCCTGCGCCTAGGCCGGCAACTCCAAGCCCCAAACTCACCCACCCCAACACGGGCAGTGCCGAACCTTTGGATGTTTCGTGAACAGGCTGAGCATCTTCGGGTGGCGGGGGCTTTTTCTCGATGTCTACTTTTTTTGTCGGCCCGACCACTTCATCTTTTTTCTTCCCTACCGCGGCTTTTCCTATTGGCTCAAGCCCCACGACCACCACCTTGACCGCTTCTCCCTCGCGAGTGATGGCCACTTCACTGCTCCAGAGAGCATATCCCTCGGCTTGAGCTTCAAGTTTATACTTTCCTATATCCAAAGGAACAGGTGTATTCCATTCCCCCTGGAGAATCGCTTCTCCGTCCCGCTTCAAGGAGAATTTTGGAAGATCTCGAACCTTATCGGGGACTTCCACCGTGAGCGTTGGCAATCTCGCTTTTAGGGCTGCACCCCTCCGCGAGGCTTCTGTCGCCCTGTCATCTTGGCCTTTTTGTATCGCTTGCAGCTCCGTCAGCGTGTACATCGCCGATGCACTGGCTATCTTTCCCCATGCTTCATAACATTTTGCCAGTTCTAATTTTGCCCCCACCCCGTCCGGACGCATTTCCACGACTTGTTTGAGCTTTGGGCATGCACTATCGTATTTTTTCTCCGCCATCTCCTTTAGGGCTTGCTCAAAAACGCTTTGAGCATCGTTCGGCACTTGTGCATAAGCGAGATGGGTTCCACCAATAAATAATGAAGCAAAACCGGCAAAAGGAATTCCTTTGGACCATCGCATGGGCGAACTCCTACATAGGCTCAGTCAATTGTGGGCTGACTTTTCGTTGTTTTACTGGGTGTATGCCTCGGCGGAAACCTATAGGGAAGCTGGGGCATAGATCCAGCATCCACGGTGCCTGAAGACGAGCTGGACGATGACGATGCTGAAGCGGAAGACCCAGCGTTGACGGTCGCCGAGGGTGCAGGAACCGGAGGCGCAGTCTCAACAGCACTGGCCAGCGGACCTGAAACGGCGGCGGAAACCGCATGGACAGCACTTGGCTCAGATTTGCTGTCTACCGCCCCACCAAGCACCACCCACAAGCCCACGGCCAATACCAACACCCCAACCAATATGCCAACAACGGCAGCCCGCTTGCCTGCCCCCGACGACTGCTGTTTCATGGCCGTCGTCCCCCAAGGAGCATCTGTTGACTGGCTAAGAACAGGGGCAGAACCAGATCCTTGTGCCTCGCGCATCCCTTGCCCAGGCAATGACGATGCCTGGCTGTCTCTCGGTGGGCCCGATTCTCGCGACATCAGCGAATCCACCGAAATCCTCGGCGCACTGGGCATACTGGCCCTTGCTGGATTTATAAGACCGACCGCACCGTCTGCCTTACCTATGGCGGCGGCTTTCACCCATTCCTCGGACATCAGGTCGCGGAGGGCATCCAATAGCTCGCTCATGCTTTGAAATCGGCCTTCTGGCCGCTTGCTCAAGCAGCGCATCACGATTTCATCAATGGCGATAGGAATTTCAGGGCGTAAATGACTGGGCGGCGGAGGGTTGAGCTGAAGAACCTTGCTTACCACCTCTGTGACCGCACGTCCTGGAAAAGGGAGAGTTCCTGTGGTCAATTCATATAAAACAACACCCATGGACCAGACGTCCGTACGCCCGTCCACGTCCTTGGTTTGGGCCATCTGCTCGGGAGACATGTACAACGGCGATCCAAACATGGAGCCCGTTTTGGTCAAACCAACTTGTTCAGGACCTGTATGCTTTGAGATCCCAAAATCCAGAACCTTCACACATGGACTTCCATTGGGCCGGCGAACCAAAAACAGATTCGCGGGTTTGATATCCCGATGAATAATGCCTGCCCCGTGAGCCTCAACAATTGCTTCGCTCGCCTGAATTACATAAAGAAGCGCCTCTTCAATGGGCAACCCTGTGTTTTTTTGCTTGAACTGTTTATCGATAACGCTCTTTAGGTCTGCGCCGTCGAGGTACTCCATAACCATATAGGGTGCGCCATTTTCAAGCTGGCCCACATCAACCACTTTGGTCACATGTTCGCCTTTAAGACATGCGGCGGCACGCGCCTCCCGCAGGAAACGTTCCTGGGCATCGTCTTCTTGAAGAGCGGCAGGTAATAAGAACTTAATGGCAAACAACCCGCCCAATTGGATATGGCGGACGGCAACCACCATACCCATACCACCCGCCCCCAAGACCCGCTCCACCTTGTATTTGCCCAATAACGTATCCCCAGGGCGAACAGGTGTTTCCATACGGGCGCTCCTCTGCTTTGGCTACTCGATCATTCTTCTAATCACTCCGGCTTTCCCGGATGGACCGCGTGACCCAAGCGCAGATGGAGTGGATCTAGCGAACCGAGTGAGAAGGCTCTCAAAATAATCCGGGTTTTGTCAAATGAAAAATACTCGCCGCGGTTGGAAGAGTCCTGAAGCAGCAAATGATGTTCAACATGCAACGAATTCAACAAATAATCAATCGAATTGATTCCACCCCAAAAAAATCCCGCGGCCATTTTGCTCAATGCTTGAACACAGGCAGCGGGATTTATTTCCCCTTACGTGTTTCTACTTTCCTTCTGTCGCCCCAATCAGCCCGCCCTGCACCTGATACTTGCCCGAGGCGCTCGTCCCCTGATTCTGCGTCGGCTGACCCAGCGTGTGAATCATCTTGTATTTGGAGCTCTTCGATACCTGGCCGCCGGCCACCGTCTCCGTCGCCTGCACGCCGTTATCGCCCGTCATCCCGCCCCCGCTTCCACCAGCTCCACCAGCTCCGCCTTCGCCTCCGCCCGAACCGCCCTGGCCTCCCGATGAACTCGAGCCCGATGCCGTCGTCGATGGAGTCTCGGTGTCGCCTCCACAACTGCATCCAGGCGCGAATGCAAACACCATCACCATTGTCCCCAATACAGCGTGCAGCCATGACATCGAACGCATTGCCATCACCACCACAATAACGATCTATCCCGAGTAGGTACGAGCGCGCCCGCGTAGCGTAGGGGATCTCGTTACGCCCTACAAGCCAATCTTTTAGAACTTGTTAAAAGAAAACACCCCCGCTCAAGCCAATTCGCAAGTTCCGTGTGTCACCTCTTGGAAATACACGGTAACTCGCGTAAGAAGGCCCAACTCCAATGCCTATCTGCCGCCCGCTTCTTCACATCCCATACACCACGCTCGCGCTCGCCGTGCTGTCTCTCGCGGCTCCTGCGATGGCCGAAGAAAATTCCGAAACCGAGGTCGTTTCCTGGGGCGCCGCAGGTAAGGATCAAGTCGGTACAAGCTTCGCCGTCTTTGGCCATTTGGGCTTTGGAACACGTTTGAATGACTCGCCCTATGGCGAGCCTTTTGAGCCCTCTGGACCGCTCTTTGGTATCTCCGGCTTTGTGAAGCCCGTGTGGCGCTTCTCCGTGGGTCTTGGCTATGAACACCTTAATTTTGGCCAGGATCGCAAAGATGAAGGCTCTACCGTGTTTAAAGAAGTGGAGCGCGATCTCAATACGCTGTGGGCGCTCGGCCGCTTCTATCCCGTGAGAAACGAGAACATCGCGCTCTATCTCGGTTTGGGCGGCGGTGTAACCTGGCAGCGCCTCGATGCGAGTTTCGCGACGGCCGCCGTGAATCCCAATGTCAATCTGAATCCGCAGGTGTGCAGCGCCAACGACTCAGGCGCTTTCGGCTTCCGGGGCGGTATCGGTATCGAAGCGCCTATCGCAGGCGGTGTCGGCGTGATGGCCGAGCTGGGTTTCGATCGCTATCAGCTCTCGTCCGCCGAACTCGATGGATGCGCGCTGGGCGCAGGCAATGCAACGCTGTTTGGCTTGAGGCTGGGCGTGGATGTGGGCTTTGAGCGCAAACGCAAGCCAATGCCCGAACAAGCGCCTCCGCCTCCGCCTCCCGATCGCGATGGAGACGGGATTGCCGATGCCAGCGATGCCTGTCCCGATGCGCCTGGTTATGCTCATCCCGATCCCGCGAAAAATGGCTGTCCGCCGCCCAAAGATACCGATCTCGATGGCATCGCGGATGACTACGATGCGTGTCCCACGGTGGTGGGGGTGGCCAATCCCGATCCGGCGAAGAACGGTTGTCCTCCGCCCAAGGATACCGACGGCGATACAGTCACCGACGATGCGGATGCCTGCGTGGATATCCCTGGATTGCGCACGAACGATCCGGCGACCAATGGCTGCCCGGGCGATACCGACGGCGATGGGTTCCGCGATGACAAGGACGGATGCCCCACGGAAAAGGGCATTGCGAACGAAGATCCCAAGAAGAACGGCTGTCCGGCGGTGCAAGTCACCAAGGCCGAAATCGTTATCAACGAGCAGGTTCAATTCGATTTTGATTTAGCGACGATTAAAGAAGTCAGCTTCCCGCTTTTGGATCAAGTCGCGCAGACGCTGAAAGAGCATCCTGAAATTCTCAAGGTAGAAGTGCAGGGTCACACGGATAATCAAGGCAAGCCCGAACACAACAAGACGCTGTCGCAGAATCGCGCGCAGGCGGTGCGCAAGGCGCTGGTGAAGCGGGGTGTAGACTTTTTGAGGCTCGAGGCGAAGGGCTATGGCCAAGATGTTCCCATCGCCGATAACGAGAGCGAAGAAGGGCGCAAGAAGAATCGCCGCGTTCAATTTAAGATTCTTCAGCAAAAAGAGCCTGGCGCTCCGGGCGATAAACCGGCTGCACCTCCCGCCGCAACAACGGTAAAGCCCGCCGATAAAAAACCGGCGATCCCCCTGCCCTCGCCCAAGAAACCGGCCGACGCCAAACCCGCCGAAAAGAAGCCTTAAGCTTTAAGCCCGGCGGCCCGCCTTCCCATCTCGATCACCCGATCGGCCAGCCATTTGGGATCGTCCAAATGAGGGCAATGCCCAAAACCATCGGGTTCTTCAAAAATTGCATGGGATGGCAAATGATTCCGATAAAATTCCAATGCCTGAGCGGGCATCAATCGATCTTCCCTGCCCCAAACGACGCGGATTGGCATTTTCAGGGTTGAAAGTTCGTCCGCTTGAAATAAATCCCCGGTCGATACCGATCCGGTGAAATGCCGCACCGACGGCCTTTCAAACAAATGAATTAAATCCGGTGCAATCAGCGGCGCATACCAAGGTGTTTGCGAATTAATTTTTGCTACAAATTCAACAGCCTCGGCCTTGGATTTTAAATGAAAGGTTTTCATAAATTCGGAAAGAGCAGCCTCATCCATGGCCGCGCCTCCTGGTGAAGCCAAGACCAGCCCGCTCACGCGCTCTGGCCGGACCAAGGCATATCCCACGGCCACGGCGCCCCCCAGCGAACCCCCAAAGAGCACCGCGGGCCTATCGGTAAAGGCATCGAGAAATTCAATCATGCATTGCCGCAATACGGCCGGCGTGAGAGGCGTAAATGGCTCGCCGCTTCGCCCATGACCAGGCGCGTCGGGCGCGATAATGCGGCTAAATGAACGCCTGAGCCGGTGAATTAAACTTGAAAACGCCGATGCCTGAGAGCTGATGCCATGCAGCACGATCACCGTTCCCAACGATCCGCCGCCGCGAATATCGTAGAAATGCACATCGGATATTTTGGTCTTATAAACACGGCTTTTTGCGCCCGATAACAAGAGGCCGCCGTGCGCAATGGATTCCAAGAGCGGCAATATCCCCATAACGCGCTTCCTTTCGCCTACCAGGCAATCACACCCGCATCGTCGAGCGCGAGCAAATATTGGCCGACCATCCGGCCTTGTTTTTCCAGCCGCCTGGGCGTTGAAATCGCCGCGAGCGCCCGTTTTGCCCGAAGCTGTATGCCTTGTTCTTTCTTTATTTTCGCGAGCAAACTAAAGAAGCGCGCCGCCGTCACGTTGTGCCCAAAGGGCTTGTCGCGCCGCGTAAATACGCCCGCCGCCGATGGATCGGGCGTATGTGACCAATAACCGCCGTCGCTTGGATCTTCTAAATTGGCAATCATCGCCGCGGCGATTTTTTCGGCGGCGTCGGTATATGTTAAATCCCCGGTGATCTCGCCGAGCCTCGCCAAACCCCGCCCAAACGATGCCGCATCGGCCAAATAACGCACCTTCGTCGCTATCTTAAAAGGCCGTGTCACCTGGCCTTCGGGGGTTAGATGCGTTTTAAGAAGCAAATCGGCCGCTCTTCTGGCCCTGCCCAGCACACCGCTATCGGGCGCGGCTTCAAACAACGCGCAAAGCGCCGCAATCGCTAAACCATTTTCATAAGCGTACACATTGGGATCGACCCTCGGCATACCCAGCGCGCGCCTTCGATTTTCGTCGAGCTTGTAATACACAGCGCCTTCCACAAAAGGCACCCCGCGATCGTGCGCCCCCACATCGGCATCCTGGCTCCCTAAAAAAGCCCCATCGCTATTCATTAAAAATGTCGACAAATACTTTTCAAGCTTCCTGGCATCCTCCAAAAACGCTGGGTTCTTCGTAAGCGCGTAGGCCCTCGCATAGGCTTCGATATTCTCGGCCTGATAGCTCATTAATTTTTCATAATGGGGATCGGCCCAAGAGCCTCCCGCCGAATATTGATAGATACCGCCCCACACCGGATCGATGAGCGATCTTTGTTTTTCCAGCGAAAATGCGGCGCGCTGCAAGGCACTTTGAGAACCGTGCGCATAGCGGCGGAGTTCAAACTCGGCATTGGCTCCAAGCGGCGCCTTTTGGCGCATCCCCCAGCCGCCCAGCTCTTTATCGTAATAGCTATCCATATCCAGCATCACCCGCGCACCTATGGCGCCCAGCGCTTCAATCACAGGCGCTTTGTCGGATGGATCGCTATCGGTGGGAAGCGAGCCCTTTGTGACTTCTTGATGAATGGCATCGATACGCCCTAAAATCTCGCTAAACTCGGGCGCCGTTAAATAACCTCTGTATTTGCCTATTTCCTCGGCATCCGGCGAAAACAAAATGGTCGCGGGCCAGCCCCAGTCTCCATAACGTTCGGCGATGTCGGGACGCGAATCGATATCCACGCGGATCGCAACAAATCGCTCTTTGATGATGCGGCCTACTTCGGGATCGACATAAGTCGTATCCTCCATTACGTGGCACCAGTGACACCATTCGGCGGCGCCATAGAGGAGGATGTAGCGGCGCTCACTCTTGGCTTTTGCGAAGGCGGAAGCGTCCCAGGAATACCACTCAAACAGCCTTTTTAAGCCTTTTTCACGTTCTTTGGCGAGGTCTGGGCCGGTATTTTTTTTGAGGTCCTCTTGGCGGATATCCGAGCCCTGTTTTGTCCTGCCACCGTTGGAGGGACACGCGGGCAAGGCAAGCAAGAGCGCGAAGACAGCGGGCCAATAAGAACGGCGAAGCATGGTTTTATTCGAGCAGCAATTGCCTCCCGATCCAAGGCCCATTCTTCAGAAGCACGATATTCACCGGATGCCCGGTCACACAAAGGCGGCCCGGCCCGATAAACTGTTTATGAAAGCAAAAGCTGGGATTGCTCTTCAAAATAAAATACCGATTTTATTACTCATTCTATCGGCTTGTACGGCTTCGGCACCGGAGCAGGCTTTTGTTTCTCCCTCGCCTTTCTTCGCGATCAATACAACAAACGAAAAAGGCAATGCGATTGAATTATCAGCCCCGGCTCCCTCTGAGCCTGCGGAACCCGCGCCGGAGAAACAAAAATCCTCGCTTTTGCCGAGCGGATTTTACAATCCAATGCCGGGCGGCGTCTTTGCGGGCTATAAAGCCGATACGGGCTTGGATATCGCGGGAAGCCCAAGGCCCGTGTATGCAATCGCGGCGGGGGCGCTCGATTATTCCGAGGCAGGCCATACGCTGTGGACGGGGCGCGGAGATACACCGAATTGTATTCGAATTCGATTGGATGTTCCCATTCCCTGGAAGGGGAAAAAAGTAACGCATTTATATTACGCCCATCTTTCCGAATTGGAATACCATCAAGCGGAAGGCTCATCCAAAAGGCAGATTATCGAAGCGGGCGAGCGATTGGGGATGTCGGGAAAAGCCAGGGGAAGCCCGCATTTGCATTTGGGCTTTTTGCTCGATGGGGAAGTCGAACAATATTCGGGGACTTTTTTATTGGAAGACGAGATCCGCGAGCTTTTAGGCGGATTTAAAAATGGCAAATCGCTGCCTAAATAAATTCAATCGCATTATTTCAAATCATCCAAGCCAAGCTTCTCCCGAAGCTTGCGGGCCTCATCGCAAGCCAAAGCGCCCACCACGCAAGCCCGCTCCAGCAAATCGGCCGCCCGCTTCTCATCCTTCACAAAACCTTTGGAGCCCAGCGCAAAAAAACCTCCCAGGCGATCGCAGGACTGAGCGTCGCCCAGCGAACAAGCCCGCTCCAACAATCCTTCGCCCATCTGATGCTCGGCCTCTTTGCTGTCGTTGATGTAGAGCATCCCTAAATGGCCGCAGGAACCCGCGCCTTCTTTGTCGTTCCGATCGCAGGCTTTTCTAAAAATGGCCATCGCCCCATCGCGATCTTTTTCGCCGCCCAGCCCCAGCACCATCATCCGCCCTAAATCGCCGCATCCGCGGGCATCGCCGCCGTCGCAGGCCCGCTTGTAAAACGAGCGCGCCTTCGTATCGCTCTGCGCAACGCTTAATCCCTGCTCGTGCCAGAAGCCGATTCGCCTGCACCACACGGCTTTGCCCTGTTCGCAGCGGCCTTGAATTTCAGCGGTCATTACCTTCACCGCATTCTTGGGCACATGCCCCGCCGAAACCGCTTTCGCCAAGGAACTGCACGCCGGCCTAATTTCGGCATCACAGCTCTCGACGAGCATTTTAAAAGCCTCTTCCGCAAGGGCCGGGGGAACATTGCCCAGCCACTCGCAAGCCTGCGCCGTGCGCCTGCAATCGGCGGCCGCCTGCGCGATGCCCATGTCGTAACTCGCTCCACCAGGCTTTCTGGCTTGATAACAAAGGCCAAGCCTTGCGCATCCCTTTGAATCGCCCTTTTCACAAGCCGTTCTAAAGAGCACCTCGGCGCGGGTATTGTCCATCGGCACACTGTCGCCGTGCGCGTAGGCCGTTCCTAAAATGGTGCAGGCGCCCGCGAATCCAAGCGAACAGCCTTTGTCGATGAGCTCGTAGCCCTGCTTTGGATCGCGCTGGGAAACGCCCTTTCCGCGCAAATACAAGAGGCCCAGCCGGGTACAGCCCATGCCGTGGCCCGCATCGCATGCCTTGCCAGAAAAGGTGGCCGCGAGCGTGTAATCGGGTTCCTTTAATCCGCGTCCCGATTGAGCCAGCGCACCGGCGAGCGCGCACATCGAAGGTTCTTGGGGCGAACAGATTTCGCCGGCCATTTTGAGCGCCTCGGCATCGTTGCGCGCGGGAGGCGGCGCTTCAGCCAAATGCTCGGCCAAGAGCTTGCACGCGAGCTGATGTTTTCCCAAACAGCCCTTTCGGAAAAAGTCGGCCGCGAGGACATCATTTTTAGCGACGCCGTAGCCTTTTTTATGGGTTTCGCCCAAGCCTGTGCAGGCGACGGCCGAACCGAGCGAACAGCCTTTTTCAAAGAGCCGGAGCGCATCGCCGTAATTCTTTTGAACGCCTTGTCCCAGAGCTGTCATCACGGCCAAACCGGCGCAGGCATCGCCTTTTTTGCCATCGCAGGCTTTCGCGTAATGAAGCGCGGCGAGCGTGGGATTTGCGGGCACGCCGCGGCCTCCTTCCAAGATGGGCGCGCTTTCGAGACACGCATCGAGAGCGCCCCGTTCACAGGCTTCCTGAAACAAGCGCGCGGCGCGGCCATCGTCTTTTGGAACGCCTCTTCCCTGCTGATTGGCGAGGGCCAAGCCATAACAGCTTTCACCGCTTCCAAGCGTGCAGCCCCGGGCCATCACGGCGATGGCGCGCGCATCTTCACCGGGAGGAAGAAGCCAAGCGAGGGCGGTACAGCCTCCGGCCACATCGCGATCGCAGGCGGCTTGAAACAGGGCTCGATCGGCCTCGGGATCGAGCGGAGCGGACATGCTTTTTTCGCGGTAGGGCAAGCCTGCGCGCTCACAGGCGAGGCTATCGCCGGATGAACAAGCCTTTCGATTTTCATCGGGCACAATCGTCATCGCCTTGGCGCTGGGCGCGCTTTGGCTGGAAGCGGGAGCCGTTCCTCCTGCGGCGCCACAGCCCGATGCAACGAGGACGGCGGAGGCCAAGCCAATTCGATAAAATTTATAAAATATACGATGCAAGACAGCCTCCTGTTGTAAGAGCGAAAGGATTAGGGCCTCGCCTCCCACATACGTTCAAATAGACCGCCATTCCCATAGAGATTTGACCGTAAAGAATCCCAGCCGCCGATTTCGCCAATGCGAAACAGGCGCACACCGGCCGGAAGAGGAGGATTTAGAACGATTGGGCGTTCGGTTCCGGGGCTGTTTGCGATGCTTCGGAAGCCATAGCGAATAAAGGCTTCCTGCGCGGTTTGTGAATGTAAAAATTGAATAAAGCGTTCGGCTTCATCCATTACACCGTGTTTTTTTGCAATTTGATCGATTACCGCTCCGGGAATTTCGACGAGCAGTGCGGCCTTTGGAATGACGGTGTCGTAATTGCGTCCCGCGAGGCGGCCGGCGGCGATTTCGCTTTCGTAGGTGATGGCCACATCGCCTATTCCTTTTTCAAAGGTGATCATGCTTTCGCGGGCGCCTTTATCGAGGATAAGCACGTTATTGAGCACGCTTTTTAGAAAGGCATCGGCGGCGTTTTTATCGTTTCCGGGCACGCCGGCGTAACCGAGCAAGGCCGCACCATAGAGGGCATTTCCATTCCATTGGGCGGCTCCGCTTGTCTTTGGATTGGGCAGCAGGACTTCAATGCCGGGGCGGGCTAAATCACCATAGGATTGGATTTGTTTTGGATTGCCGGGACGTACTGCAAAGGTGACGAGCGAACCAATTACAAAAGGCCGGCCGGATTTTTGTCTCCATTGAGGGGACAATAGCCCGGCCGCCGCGATTTTATCGATATCGCCTTCGAGGGCGAGCACGGCAATATCCGCTTCAAATCCTGAAATGACTGCTCTCGCCTGGGCGCCGCTCGCTAAATAAGAGGCTTCGACCGAAATGCTTTTGCCGGTTTCGGCTTTGTAGCGTTCGGCAAAGGCCGGAATTATCGCTTGCTCAAAGACTTCCCGCGGCGCGGAGTAGGCCGCGAGAATTAGTTTGGTATCTGTTTGTATTGGTTTATTGGATTCGCCGGGAGCGCAGGCACATAATGCCGTAATCAGGCCAAAACAAAGAGCCTCCCTGGCGCGGGACATCTTGAATTCATTACGATCAAATTGGCCGTCAATCAAGGTGTAAATGCGGGATCGAACAATCCGCCGGTATCGGTTGTAGCGCCGTTGGAAAGGGTTCCGCCCCATACGACCATTTTGCCGCCAATATCGATCGAGGTGTGACCGCTCCGGGCGCCGAGCGCGGTGGGCATGCCCTTTACATCCCAGGTATTGCTGTTGGGATCGTAAAGTCCGCCGTCGCCGAGGCGTCCGCCGTTATAGCCGCCCCATATAATCATGCGATTGTTAATCCATACGGCCGTGTGGAAACTCCGCCCCGTGGGGAAGGGGCCGTTCATGGGGGTCCAGGCGTTTTGCTGAAGGCTGTATTTCACGCCGTCCGCCAAATAGGCCATGCCCGGGCCTTCGCCGCCCCACACCACCATATCGCTGCCTGTCCATACGGCCGTGTGGCCTCTGCGCGGGCTGGGCTGGCTTGCGGTCGAGAGCGGTGTCCATGTTCCCGTGCCCACGTTGTAGGAATGGATGCCGCCCAAATATTGGCTGTCGAGGAGCGTTACGTCGTCGTAGCCAAAGCCGCCGAAGATGAGCATTTGGTCGTTGGCCCATACGGCGACGTGATCGCGGCGGGGCGACGGAGCGCCGGCGGTGGTGATTGGGTCCCACTTGTCGAGGGCCGGATCGTAGACGCCGCCCGTGTTGAGATGGCCGGCGCCGATGCCGCCCCAGACGACCATTTTGCTGCCTGTCCATACAGCGGTGTGCGCATAGCGGCCCTCGGGCGCGTCGGTCATGGTGGTGGGCCGCCAGGTGTTGGTGCCGGGATCGAAGACGCCGCCCGTGTTGAGGTAGGTGCCGCCGTTCCAGCCGCCCCAGACGACCATTTTGGTGCCTGTCCATATCGCGGCCGCATAGGTGCGGGCGGAGGGCGCGTTGGCCGTGCTGATGGCTGTCCATGTGCCCGTGGCCGCGTTGAAGATGGCGCCCGTATTGAGCGGCGAGCCGTTTCCAGCGTCGGAGGCGCCTCCCCAGATGATCATCGCGGAGCCTGTCCAAACGGCGATTTGGTTGGTGCGGGGCGATGGAGCGCTGTCTTTTTCGGTGGGTTCCCAGGCGTCGGCGCATTTGCCCATATTGCAGGCGCCGAAACATGCATGACTGCAACTGCCGCAGTCGTCGCCGGACGTGTTGAGGTCGACGCAGCGGGCGGGCGCGCTGCCTTGGGCGGCGCAGAATTGATCGGGCGCCTTGGGGCACACGCAACTGCCCGCGGAGCACACGGTGCCGGGCCTAAAGCCGCAGTCGGCATAGTCGAGGCACTCGACGCAGAGTTGCTTGACGGCATCGCAAACGGCTGTAGGCGCAGGGCAATCCGAATTGGATTCGCAGCTTAGGCCGGATGCGCCGCCGGCGCCTCCCGTACCCATTGGATCGGGCGAAGGTCTGGGTTCGGGATCGAGATGAATGGAATCCGAACAGGCGGAAAACAAGACGGCGGACGCGCCTAGGGCCGACACCGTTGCATAGATATGCAGCGCACGCATGGCTCATTTTGCGGCACGCTCGATGAATCATGTGCCGCTCCTTTGGCTTTTACGAATACCAGAGCGGAGCGGCAAAAAGGAATGAAAGATGCGGGTGGCGCGGGGTTCAGCGCGCGCTTTGGTGTTTTGCGATGGCCGAGGCCAGCCTGGGGAGGGCGCGTTCGGAAACCGAGCAGAGGGCGATGCGAAGCCCCCCGTGAACGGGAACGACGTAGAGTCCTTCTTCCCTTAATTTTGCGGCGAGCGCGGATGGCTGCTCGTGCATGACGGTGGAGAAGAAACCGCCTTCCCAGCGGGGACAGTCGAGGCTCAGTTCTTGGCTGAGGCGCTGCCAGGTTTGGGCGCGCGCGAGGAGAAGCGATTTGAAAGCATCGCGTTCGCGGTCGGCGCGCATACGGAGTTCGGGGTCGGTTAGCACGCGGGTGATGGCGGCCATGCCAGCCGCATTGCAGGTTGACCATGTGCCGCGGCAGGTAAAGCCGAGGGCGGCTTCGACCGAGCGGCGGATTTTTTCTTCGGGATGTACGGCGACAAGAGCACCGGTCCGAAGGCCGTATTGGGTGAACGATTTGGAGGCGGACCAGGCGAACAGAAGCAAAATATCGCCGGCCGTATTCAGCAGGATATCGCGGGTTTGATCGAGCGGCTGGGTTCCATAGCGTTCGTAGGCCACATCGAGCACGACGCTGATCGGGCCTTTCCGGGAGAGGTTTTTAAGGATGGAGGCCGTGGCGAGGAGCTCTTCTTCGTCGAGGGAATAGCCTGTTGGGTTGTGGCAGGGCGTGTTGAGGAGCACCAGCGCGCGGCCTTGAACATCGAGGATATGCGCGAGTTTTTGTTCGAAGTCGGCGGTATCGAAGCGGCGCTCTTCGTTGAACATGCGAAAGGTGTGGAGTTTGCGGGCGAGCGCGTCGCATAAGGTTTTGTAGGGGCCCCAATACTGCGATGTGGTGAGCACAGCCTGATGGGGTTCCACAAAATTGGAGATGGCGTGATGGAGGGCGCCCGAGCCTCCGGGCGTGGCGACGGCGATGGCCATTTCGGCTGTATCGCGGTTGGGCAAGAGCGAATCGATGACGGCTTGCCGGTATTCCCGAAAGCCGACGATAGGAGGATAAGCGGCGCCGATCTCGGGCTTTAGCGCGCCGAGCACTTCGGGCACCACGCTCATCACCGCCAGCTTGCCCTCATCGTCGAGAAGCGCGCCGACTGTGGCATTGATGACATCCTCACCGCGCGCCTTTCGCCCCGATGCTTCTAGATGAAGCGAGAAAATAGGGTCATCACCTGGGCAATCACTTCTGTGCGGTGCGAGAAAGCTCATCGGAAGCGCCGCTACCATAGCGGGCCCAAAAAGGCCATCGATGGCCGCGGGTGTCACGAGCTTTTGCCAGAGAGGCGCACAGGCATGGAAAACACGCGACGAGAGCGTGGCAACGGCAGCGGGTCGCGCTAGGCTCACCCTTCTATCCGCCATGAATCAACAACGACTGATTTCGGGGCTTTCGGCTGCTGCTTTTTTAGCGATGTTCGCGTTTGCCACGGGCAATGCCCATGCGCAATCCGGCGATCTTCCCGATGGAAGGAATGTTCCGCGAAGCGAGCCTGTTGCGATCGCCAATGACGGTCCGGGGTTTGAGGAGACGGATGCGCCGGAGTCGGGTTACGACATTCCGGGAGCGCTGGTCGTCGATGCGAAGGACGATTTGGATTCGGCTGGAATCGCTTCGCTTGCCGCGGAATTCGGGCTTTCGTTTACGCCTTCGGATCTAGAGCCCCAAACGCGCATTGAGATCGCGATGGTGGGCGATGGGGTGGGCGCGGCGCTTAAAGTTTCAGAGCTCATTGCCAAGCTTTCGCGCGATCCGCGGGTGGAAGTGGTGGAGCCTTTGGCGAGGGTGCGGGCGTCGTTTATTCCCAACGATCCTCAGCTTTCCGAGCAGTGGCACATGGAGCGCATTGGAAGCTCGAAGGCTTGGGATTTCGCGAGCGGAAGAGGCGTAACGGTGGCCGTGGTCGATACGGGTATCGCGTGCGAAGACCACGGGCCGTACACCAAAGGGTCCGATTTCTCGAATACGGAGTGCGTTCCCGGCTGGAACTTCGTGACTTCCAACGAGCACGCCAACGACGATCAAGGTCATGGAACGCATGTGGCGGGCACCATCGCTCAATCGACGAACAACGGTTATGGCGTGGCGGGTGTTGCGTTTCATGCGCGGCTGATGCCCGTCAAGGTGCTGAATGAAAATGGCTGGGGCACAACGGTCGATGTGGCCGATGGCATTCGCTGGGCGGCGGATCACGGCGCGCATGTCATCAATCTAAGCCTGGGCGGGCCTCGCAATTCGGCTGTGTTGCAGCGGGCGATCGATCACGCGATTTCCAAGGGCGTTGTGGTGGTTGCGGCGGCGGGCAATACAGGAGGGCGGGTGCAGTTTCCCGGCGCTTCCGATGGGGTTATCGGCGTAAGCGCGACCGATTCAAAAGACAAGCTCGCGGGGTTTTCGTCGCGGGGCGAGGGCGTCGATATTGCCGCGCCGGGTGTTTCGGTTGTGCAGCAGACGATCTGCAACCGGGGCCGCGATAAATGCGAGCGATTCCCCGCATACAACGGCACATCGATGGCATCGCCTCATGTGGCGGGAGCGGCCGCGCTGATGGTGAGCCTGGGTGTGAGCGATCCTGCGTCGGTGGAACAAGCGCTCCGGAAAAATGCGCGGGTCGTCGATGATTCCGATCAGGGAAAGAAGCTGTTTGGCGCGGGTATTTTGGATGCGGGCAAGGCCGCATCGGAGGTGACGAAAACCCACGCTTTGGTGAGGATTTTGGGGCTTTTGCTCGTGGCCTTTGTTGCGTGGAGAGGCGCTAGGGCCAAGAACAAAGACGCCTCGCATCCGTTTCGGCCGAGCTTTCTTTTGGCTGGTTTAATCGCGGGGCCGGGCTTGTTCTTCTTCGCTCCATGGATATTGCCGCGCGTGAATTTGGTGGTGGATCTCTTGGCGCGGCCCGTCGGCGATCTCGACTTTTTTATCGGCGCATCGATGCATCGCTTTTTGCCCTTTGCGAATGCGCTTCTGCCCTTTGCGCTGACGGCGCTTCTGTTTGGGGTGCGGGGAGCGCGGCCGGCTGTTGCGGGCTTTTCGGCGGGTATGGCGGCCTATCTGGCTTCGATTGCGGTGCTTGGAGAAGCCGTCGGACCTTTTGGAAAAACAGCGCTAATCGTCTGGTGCGCGCTCAATGCGCTTGCATGTTTATGGATTGCGCGCACCAATCTGGCCGAAACCCGCTGAACCCTAACCCCAATGCATCTGTCCATGCTCCTTCGCGTTTGCCGTTTTGCCCTGCCGGTCTTGTTCGTGTCCGCGTTCGCTGCGTGCGGAGGCTCAGCCAGCGAAACCCCCTGGCCTGTTGAACCCAAGGGAGCCGCGCTCGGCCCTGCCGGCGAATCGACCAATACCGATATCCCCGAAGCCGCGGAGACCCCTGAGGACAGCGCCGAAGAAAGCGCTCCCAAACAAAAGACCGCTCCCGAATCCGTCGAACCTTGATGGAGCTGCATGGCCTTCGAACCGAGCGGCCGCCGATCGTGGATATTCGTTGCGCTGCTCTGCGCCGCAATGCTGCTCGCGCCTTTGGCCGCGTTTCTGTTTGTGCCTGTTCCCAAGGGTTTTGCCGTTCCTAAGTCCGATTCATCCAGAAGCTCGCCGGCCGCTCAAGACATCAAGCCCGCCGAACCCGAATCTCCAAGACCACGGCCAACAACCGCCCGCACCGCCGGCACCAAAGACGCCAAAGCGGCTGGATCTGCCTCGTTTTCAAGCGTTTCCGGCACCGTGCTCGATCCCGATGGGCGGCCCGTCGCACGCGCCGTCGTGAATTGCGATGAGAAAAACCTCACGACCACCACATCGGAAGACGGCTCTTTCACGCTCGGGCCAGAGGCCGCGGACTGTAACGCTTTCGCAATTCATCCAGGCTTCAATGCCTCGGAGCGCACCATGCTTCGCGGAGGCGATGGCAATGTGCTCAGGCTGCTCCGGGGCGGCGCTATCTCGGGCGTGGTCGTCGATGAAAGCGGATCGCCCGTAAAGAATTTCTTGCTGGCGATCGAATCATTTTCTCCAAAGGGCGAGTCTGGGCCGTCGCCTGGCATGGGCCGCTCTCAGCAAGTGGCCGATCCATCCGGGCAATTCACGCTGGGCCGCTTATCTCCGGGCCGCTATGTGCTCACAGTCAGCGGCGAAGGTCGCCCCCCAACCCGCAGCGATGGCATCGATGTCGAAGCGGGCAGCACAACCAGCAACGTGCGCATCACGCTGGCGCGAGGAGCCTCGCTTTCTGGAACGGTTCTCGATGCTGAATCGCGCAAGCCCGTGGAAGGCGCGCGCGTCGCTCTCGATGCGATCACAACCACAGGCGCCAATGCCATCAAAGAGGCGGTCAGCGATGCGAATGGCGCCTATACGCTGGAGGGTGTGCCGCCCGGGCCATTTTCAATCCGCATCGTAAAAGACGGATTCCGGAGCAAGATCGTCTCGGGCATCACAACGCGGGGTGCCTCATCCATCCGGGAAGATGTGCAGCTTTCCCCGCGGGGCGACGGCAGCGCGGGCAACAGCGAATTTGGCGGCGTGGGCGCGGTACTTTCCGCGTCGGCGAGCGGCGGCGTTCTCGTTGCGAGCGTGGTTCCGGGCGGACCGGCGGAAACGGCGGGATTGGCCAGGGGAGACAGGCTCCTGCGCATCGACGGAACCGATGTATCCAACAAGACGATGTCCGACTGTGTTCAGCTTTTGCGCGGTGCCGAAGGTTCGCGTGTGACGGTGGCCGTCGAGCGCGATGGAACGGTGCTGGAGCGTTCGCTGGTGCGCGCAACCATCGTCCAATAGCGGCGCAATAGCGGCACACGGGAAAGGCGGCGCGATTAAATCGGCTCAAATATGCCTATTTTAAAAGCGTTCTAAAAATGGTGCGCATCTGAGCGGCAGGCCGGACGTCGGCCGTGTTAAGCGGGCCTCATGTCCACCAAACCCTCTGAGCTTCCCGATCCCGGTGCGCCGGACGCGCTGTATTTGGTCGATTTATCCGGGTACGTCTTTCGCGCGTACCACGCGGTCACGCCGCTGACGAGCCCGAGCGGAGAGCCGACGCACGCGACGTACGGAACGGTGGCGATGCTTTCGAAGCTTATTGCGCAGCGCAAGCCCGCTTATCTCGCGATTGCGATGGATCCGGCCGGGCCGACGTTCCGCGATGAGCTCGATGCCCGTTACAAAGCGCACAGGCCGCCTCCGCCCGAGGATTTGGTTGTGCAGATGAACCGCTGCAAAGAAATGGTCGAAGCCTTTCGCATTCCAACCTTTTTGGTGGAAGGCATGGAGGCCGACGATGTGATCGCGACATTAACGGAACAGGCCAAACACAAGGGTTTGCGGGTTGTCATTGTATCCAGCGACAAAGATCTCATGCAGCTTGTGGACGACGCGCAGGTGGTCTTGTGGGACACGATGCGCAACAAGGTGTACGGGCCTCCCGAGGTTCAAGAGAAGTTTGGCGTGCCGCCTTCGCAAGTGCGCGATTTGCTTTCGCTTGTGGGCGACACATCGGACAACGTGCCGGGTGTTCCGGGCGTGGGCCCAAAGACGGCGGCCGAGCTTTTGGCTCAATTTGGGACGCTGGACACGCTCTACACATCGCTTGCGCAAGTGAAGCGGCAGCGGGTGCGCGAGCTTTTGCAGCAGCACGAACAAGATGCGCGCATTTCTCAGAAGCTGGTCACGCTGCGCGCCGATGTGCCACTTCATCTCGATTTCGATGCGCTTAAAAACAGATCACCGGATACGGCCAAACTCAGAGAGCTCTACACTCAGCTTGGATTTGGCCAATTGCTCAAGGCCCTGCCCACAAGCGCCGCTTCTCCGGGCAGCGAGAAAGTGGCTCAAGGCAGCTACCGAGCGATTAGCTCAAAGGAAGATCTCGAGCAGTTTGCGGCGGAAATCAAGGCCACCGGAAAGCTGTGCTTTGAGTTCCATGCGAGCTCGCGCGAACCCATGACGGCTCATATCACGGGTGCGGCGCTCGCCTGTAAGCCTGGGCAGGCCGTGTATGTGCCCTTCGGACACCGCTATTTGGGAGCGCCCGCGCAGCTTAAACTCAGCGATTTTCTCGCGCTGATGAAGCCTTTGTTTGAGGACAAGGCCATCTCTAAAGTCGGCCATGACATCAAGTTCAACGAAGTGCTGCTTCTCGAGCACAATGTCACGCTCGAAGGAATTTCCTTCGACACGATGCTGGCGAGTTATCTGCTCGATCCGGAATCATCGAACGATCTTGGGTACATCGCAGAACGCGATGCATCGCTCAAAATGGAGGGGCTCGACAAGCTTGCGCCAAAGAAACGAGGCCAAGCTCAGCATGGGCTTGAAGATCTGGAAGTGGAGCGGGCGGCCAATTACGCGGCCGCTTTCGCCGAGGTACCGCTCATCTTAGAGAGCCGCTATCAGCCCCGGCTCGCATCGGAAAAGCTCGACAAACTGCTGCACGATGTCGAACTGCCTCTATCGAGCTTGCTGGCTCGCATGGAGCGCATAGGCGTGCTTATCGATCCGAGTGCGCTTGGCGCGCTGGGTGTTCAAATGGCCGCCGAACTCAGCTCGATTGAGCACAAGGCGCGCACACTGCTGGGACAGGAGATCAATCTCGCTTCTCCAAAACAATTGGAGACGGTGCTCTTCGACGAGCTCAAGCTCAAAGTCACAAAACGCACGAAAACTGGGCGTTCTACCGATGCAGACGCCTTGGAAGCCCTGGTGGACGATCATCCCCTGCCCGGCCTGGTGCTCGAGCACCGCGCAATCGCGAAACTGAAGGGCACTTATGTCGATGCGCTTCCCAAGCTGATTCATCCAAAAACAGGGCGCATTCACACGCGATGGAGCCAGGCCGTGGCAGCGACGGGAAGAATCTCTTCACAGGACCCGAATCTTCAAAACATTCCTATCCGCACGGCGCTCGGCAAGATGATCCGCCGAACCTTTATCGCGCCGCCCGGCAGTATTCTGTTAAGCGCCGATTACTCTCAGATCGAGCTTCGCGTGCTCGCTCATCTCTCGAAAGATCCTGTGCTTGTCGACGCATTCCGCACGGGCCAGGACATTCATGTGCGCACGGCGATGGAGATTTTCGGCGTCGATGCCAAGGGCGTCACGGAAGAGATGAGGCGCCAGAGCAAGACCATTAATTTCGGTGTGATCTACGGCATGGGCGAGGGCGCATTGACCAAGCGCCTGGGAATTACGCGGGCCTCTGCGGCGAAGTTTATTGATGCGTATTTCGCGCGCTATCACGGGGTTTCAGAGTTTATGAAGAAGACGATGGCCGAGGCGCGGCGCACCGAATGTGTGTACACACTGCTCGGGCGGCGAAGGCTGCTTCCGGATTTGCGGAGCGCGGATCGCCAGCGCCAGGCTCAAGCCGAGCGAATCGCGCAGAACACGCCGATCCAAGGCACGGCGGCGGACTTGCTAAAGCTTGCGATGGTAAAACTCGGCCAGCCCGTGGTGAAGGGCGCGCGTATGGTGCTCACGGTTCACGACGAGCTTGTGTTTGAGGTGCCGAAGGAAGCGGCAGAGGAAGCAGCCGCGAAGGTGAAGCAAGCGATGGAGCAGGTATTTCCGATGGATGTTCCACTGCTTGTGGAAGTCGGCACCGGGCATACCTGGGCCGACGCTCACTGATAGGCGGGCCGGCCATTGAAGAAGGCGAAGAACCTATCTCAAAAAGCCTGTTGAGATAGGTTCTAACGGGGATTGGATGAAGCGGCCTTTACTTGCTTGTACAGGGCTGCCGCCAGACGGCTCTTCAAACGAGACGCCCGTTTCGCGGGGATAACGCCGCGGGTGGCGGCCTTGTCCAATTCGCTGCTCGCCGTGCGTACCGAAGCGATAGCTCCTGCCGGGTCTTGCTTCACCACGCCGCGCGCCTTTTTCAAGGCTGTGCGAAGCGATGATTTCGCCGCACGATTGCGCGCTGTCCTCTTGATGCGCTGTCGATTGCGCTTTTCCGCCGATGCATGATTCGCCATGAAAAAAGCTCTCCTGCCTTAACTCTTCGAGCCCGCTGCCTGTGCGTTTGCGCTCCCGCGGGCGTCGGGGGCATTTGCGTTGTAGCCCTCGGGATGAATCGGAAATGCCGGCGTGCCATGAGCACGACCCTCGCGCTTGCGGCGAGTACCGGCGCGGCGCGCTTTGCGCGCGCGAATGCGTGAAGTCTGCTGTGTTGCTGAAACCATGGGGGCGCGGAGTGTAGTCGGCTTGCCGAATCTGTCAATCGATTGTGCGCTTCACCTCGAGAAAAGTTCCGCGCAGGGCTTTGTTAGGGACGAATCGTAACGCCGACCGTAAACGACGGCTTTGAAAAGGGGGCCACTTTTGCCGCTGAAAGCGCGCCT
Source organism: uncultured Polyangiaceae bacterium (assembly GCA_964537685.1). GTDB lineage: Bacteria > Myxococcota_A > Polyangia > Polyangiales > Polyangiaceae > CAZICM01. Next base: position 125,215 of record CAZICM010000020.1, on the reverse strand, counting down.
TTAACGCAGCCCGTCGCACCGTGCGATGCGGCCCAGCCTGTCACCGAAACGCTTTTTACCGTGCCGTTTGAGGCGAATGTGACTTGAGCCCGCGACACGTCGTCCGCGCCCGCAACACAGCCTTTTGCGCTTGGCATCACAGCGCCCATCGCCGCGGCGACCGACCCCTGTGAAGGCTGTTCGGGAATGTTTTGATTTCTCGATGCCGCTGCAGGTTCTGCATTGTCCGATGAAGGCCCGTCTTTTTTCGCCTGCTCACCGACGGCCGCGGCCATCGCGCTCGACAAATCGCCGGGCTTGCCCGTGCTTGTCGCGGCCGGCGCGCTCGGCGCATAGGGATCGTCCCCGGCTTTTTCAGGCGCCGAAGGCTGCCCAGAGGGCGCGCCCGTCGCAGCGGCCACAGCGCCCGTCCCTGTCGCAGCGCCCGCAGCTTTTTCTTTATCGCCGCTTCCCGAAGCCGTTTCCGCAGAGCCCGCGTTCTCGAGCGCATTGGCCGCAAGAGGCTCCGCTGTCTTCACAGCGTCCGGCTGACCTGAAGGTGCAGGCGCCGCCTTGGCCTGCTCTGTCGCCGCAGGAGCCGTCTGCGCCGCGGTTGGCGTAACCGTAGGCTGCTCTTGCTTGCGCGACTGCATAATCGCAAACGCCGCCGCGAGCCCGACCACGGCAATCGCGATACCCGCCATCATTCCACTCGAGCTCTTCTTTTCTTCCGCCTTGGCTGCAGGCGCCGCGGCAACAGCAGCGGAACCGGCCGCTTTGGCCTTCTTCGGCCCCGCGCCGCCCTTTGCGGCTGCGGCGGCCTTTGCCGGCTTTTCCTCGCCTTCATCACCCGAATCGTTTGCAGCCGCCTCTTTTTGATCAGGCGCCGCGCTCGGCTTCACCGTGTTCAGATGAATAATTCCCGAATCTTCGAGCCCCGCATCAGAAGGCTTCGCGGATACAGCCGACGACGAAACAGGCGCCGCAGGCACTGCGCTCGACCTGGGCGCTGCTGCGGACGACGATGGAGGCCCCGAAAGCCCCGGCCTTGAAACGCCTGCCTGGCTCGCCCGCGCGGCCATTTCCTTCAGCGATCCGCGTTTTCGCTCCGAGGGCTTCGGAGCCCCTGCGCTCGGAACAGCGCTTGCCGGCGCGCCTGCCGAGTCATCACTTTGAGAAGGTTGTGACGGGGAATTCTGATCCGACTCCTGGGACATTCGTTTTTCTCCTGCGGAAATCACCGATGCATCTGGCTCTCCCTGCTCCGCCGCAAGCGCGGGCGCATCAAAAAGAGCCGCTGCTGAACTGCCTGAACCCGTGGCAGCCAATGCTGCCCGAACAATATTTTCAGCGCGCTGTTCCCATGCGGCTTCGTCACAGGCTGGTGCAGGCCAAGTCCGAAGCATCGCATCAAGATCAAGCTTGCCGTTTGAACCACTCATTCGGTTAGCCCTCCAAAGCCGCGCTCTGCGAGATAATCCCGCAGCTTTCGCCGGGCTTCGTGAACACGCCACGCCACAGTGCCTTCAGGAACGCCCAACACCTTCGCCGCCTCATCGTGGCCCAGTCCATCGACCGCAACGAGAATCAGCGTCGTTCGAAGCGTTTCTGAAAGTTTGTCAATGCCATCACAGAGTGCTCCCGCAAGCTGACGCTGCTGCGATGCTTGATCAGGATCACTTCCGTGGCTTGGACGCGTTTCTAAAAGAAGTGCCTCCACACGCGGATCGTCGGAAGGCGTGGCGTCCTTCGTCGGTTTCCGCGCGCGGATTGCATTCAATGAAAGATTGACCGCAATTCTGTACAGCCACGTAAACGGCTCGCTCCGACCATCAAATCGATCGAGAGCTTGGTAGGCGCGAACAAACGTTTCTTGCATCACGTCCTCGGCCTCCGCTCCCGAACGCACAAGATGAAATGCAAGCCGAAAAATCCGTTTTTGGTGTCTGCGCACGAGCAAGCCGAATGCCTGGGAGTTGCCTGCCCGGGCTTGTTCGACGAGCTCACGATCCGTGGGGTTGGCCATCCTAGCCGGCTCGAATTTTCGGGGAATTCCAAGGACGAATGGATGCATGGACCGGGATGCCCGCCCCGCCCGGAGCCCCCGGCACATGGCAAGAAAACCCGCTGAACGCGAGGCGCCGCGCCCCCGTAGACGAGGCGCCTCCCAAGGGGCCGAACACCGCGAAGAGTAGCTTTTGCGGCAATCGGGCCGTGGGTCTTACGTTCAGGGGCGCGAAGATAGCCGAACACCAACGATGAGACAAACCAACCGGCAATGTCTTGGGGGCCGACCGAAAAAAATCCTTGAGGGCTTTGAAGCTGGATAAGGCGCGCCTGCGGCAACCAAAGCTGTAAATCAGGATTTTGATATGGTGATTCATGATGGCCGCAGCGAATCGTTGGATGAAGACGGCGGGTTTTTGTGCATTGGCCTTTGTGGGGGGCTCGCTGAGTTCCCGCCTCTCGGCCACCGCCACAACTCAAACCCAGAACCCCTATGCGCCTTTGGAGCAGCTCGCAAAAGTGCTGGTTCTCGTGGAAAACAGCTATGTCGAGCCCGCATCGCGCAACAAGATGATTGAGGGAGCCATCAAAGGGATGGTGGCCGAGCTCGATCCCCACTCGGCTTACATGAACCCCGATGAGTACGCGCTTTTTCAGAGCGATACCGAAGGAAAATTCGGGGGAATCGGAGTCGAAGTCGATTTCCGTGGCGAGTTTCTCACCGTGATCGCGCCCATCGAAGGCTCGCCTGCTGAACGCGCAGGCGTACAGCCCGGCGATCAGATTCTTGCGATCAACAACAAGCCTTTGCGCGGCGAAACCATGGACAAGCTCGTAACGATGATGCGCGGACCGACAGGCTCGAAAGTGCATCTCACGCTGCGCCGCAAGAACGTCACCGATTTGATTCAGCTCGATTTGGTCCGCGAAGAGATCCGCGTCCGGAGCATTGTGAGCAAGCGGCTGGGAAACGATGTGGGCTACCTGCGCATCCGGCAGTTTCAGCAGGGCACACACACCGACTTTTTGCGCGCGGCGGGCTCGCTCCGGTCTGCGTCTCAAGCTCCTTTGCGGGGTGTGCTCGTGGATATGCGCAACAATCCGGGCGGCTTGGTCGACGAAGCCGAAGCGATCGCAGATGAGTTTTTAAGCTCGGGGATGATTTACTCCACGCGGCACCGGGGCCGTGTTCTCGAAGAATCGGCGGCGACCGAAGGCGGCGCATTTGCGTCCATTCCTGTGGTGGTGCTCGTCAACGAATACTCGGCCAGCTCGGCTGAATTGGTGGCCGGCGCGCTTCAGGACAATCGCCGCGCGTCCATCGTGGGCAATACGACCTTTGGAAAAGGTTCTGTGCAGACCATTTTTGATCTGCCTCAGGGAGCCGGGCTGCGCTTGACGACCATGCGCTACTACACGCCAAGCGGGCGATCGATTCAGGCGGAAGGGATAAAGCCCGATGTGATGATCGGCGCTCCAGGTTCGGATGCTCAAGGCGCAGAGGCTTTTGTTTTGCGCGAGCGCGATCTGGATGGGCATCTCGCGGCCGAGCAGGCGAAAGCTCCGGCGCCTGCAAGCGCTACGGTGGTTGTTCATCCAAGCGCCGCATCCGCCGCAAACAACAATGGATCGGCCAATCCCATTTTGGTGAGGGCCGAGGACATTCCTGAAGATCCCAGCAAGGGAAGCGATTTCGCGCTCGCGGTGGCCTACGATCTTCTCTTGAAAAAGCTCGATTCGAAGAAGCCCTAGGCTTGGCGTCCAGCCTCAAGCCCCGATAACAGGGCCTCCAGCACGGTGCGGGGACGGCCTGCAATGCAATCGCCCGCCGCAAACAATGTTCCGGAAATACGCACGCCGCTCGTGCGAAGGCCCACGCTGGCCAGCGAGCTGTCTTTTGAAAGCGCGGGCCATGTGGCCAAGTCCATTTCGGGGCCGTACATCGAGCTTGCGATTTCAACGGCGCCGCGGCCCTGGCAAAGCTCTAGATCGGCCTTCAAAGAAAGCCCGAATGGCATTTGAACCCGCGCTGGTAAATCTTCGCCCGCGAACACCTCGGGCGGCACATACAAAAAACCTCCGCCCGCCGTACCGCCCACCGACAACACCGCCGCATCCGCGAAGAGCTCGCCTGTATCGCCTGCGCACTGAATCCGAATCCGACCGCCCTCTTGAGAAAGTCCGGCTACCTCGGCGGGTATGCGCGTAACACCCAACGATGCGAGCAGCCGATCACGCGCATGTTCAAAGCGAAAACCAGCAGGCGATCCAATACCCATCAGCGCTTCGCCCACGGGCACGGAAAGCGCTTCCGAAAGGGCAGCCGCCTTTGCCGAATGCACGCCAAGCCAAGGCCCGAGCAAGATGGCCGCGGGATCTTTTTGGGCCCGCTCGCGGGCTTGATGAAGCGCATCTTTCAAGCTGTCCTGCAGCCACGAAATCCGCTCTTGGGTATCGTGGCGCGCGGCGAGATCCACATCCGAAATACGCTGCTCATCCGTAAAACGAAGCACTGCCGTATCGAGGGCGAAAAAACGAAAGCCCCGCTTTTTCGAATAAGGATCGGCATTGAATGCATCGCAGAGCGCATCCGCATCCCATGCAGCACGGCATATCCGGGGCACGAGAATCTGCGCTCCATCCGCCAGTGAAGCCAAATCCAAAAGCGCCCGATCGGCACCGCGCGCCATGCGGATTCTTCCGGCCAGCGTCGCAAGCCGCATTGGGCGCGAAGCTTGAAAGGTCCACAGCCCAAGAGCGTCCGAAAATGCCACTGTTTCAGGGGAAAGAAGAGCCGGCGATGCCTCGGCGCCCAGCGCTCTACAAGCAGACTCCAGCGCCTCCCATGGCCTATCGTCGACAGCGCCGCCCGACATGGCACTCGCGCCCGCGCCCTTGGAAATAAGCGTCACACGCTTGCCCGCCCGGACCGCGCTAAATGCAGCCGCGGTACCCGCGATCCCCGCACCAATCACCGCAACCGACTTGCTCACGTCCCCTCGCGGATTTCATCTTCGGAAATGCCCAGCTCGGACTGCACCGCCGCTGCACAAAGCGCTTCTTGACGCGCCTGCTCCGGACCAAGAGCCGGCGCCCGGACTTGCGCCTGATGCGCTAAAAAGCGAATCGCCTGACGCATGCCTTCCCGGGGCGGAAGCTCGAGTTGTTGCGCCACAATCTGACCGCAGCGCGCCGCGCACCGCATCCCGCCGCAGGCCCCCAAACCCAATCGCGTCCGCCGCGCCACATCACCCACATTCCGGGCGTGCTCGTGCTGGAGCACATAGCGCACTTCCGCTTCAATCACCGGCTCGCAAGCGCATACCGTAAGCTGCTCGCGCGGGTTTTTGCGGATGCGCTCTTCAATGCGCAACGCGCGCGATCCATGCCTGTAAATAAGCCTTCGCGCCGCCACCGCGTCGATTCCCACCCGTTCGGCGAATTGAAAAGGAGCGATGGTTTTGTCGCCCCCTGGAAGCGGGCTTTTGTGCGTCATGCAGCGCGCCGAAAGCCCAAATCGCTTGGCCAGGATGTCCGCCATCTCTTCGGCAAACAGCCGAAAGCTCGCCAGCTTTCCGCCCACCATCGAATACAAGCCGGGCGCTCCATGCTGGGCATGATCGATCACGCGGTGATCGCGGGAGAGCGCGTCTTCTGTAGGCCCGTAGGCATAAAGCGTGGGGCGCACCGCCGCCGTCGTCAGAATGGCCCTGGCCTTGCGGATATGAGGAAATACCCGCGCGATGCCCTGCACCAAGTAGCGGACCTCTTCGCTGTTCGCCTTGATCGAATCTAAATCGCCGTAGAAATCGTCGTCGGTCGTGCCGATAACCGTCAGATTTTCCCAAGGCGCCACGAAGATTTGACGTCCATCAATGGTGATCGCCGTAATCGCAAAGTTGGTTAAGCGGCGGTCGTAATAGATATGAATTCCCTTGCCAGGCCGCACCCGGGCAGCTCCCGGAGAAAGCCCGGCGAGCGATGCCGTGATGGGTGACCATCCGCCCGTGGCGTTCACAACAGCGCTTGCGCGCAGGCTTCCGCTCTTGCCCGTCACGCGATCGCGGTAACGCACACCCGTCACCGCTCCGGTGTCCTCGCGCCGGAGAATTTGCTCCACCGTGTGGCCTACAAACACACGAGCGCCCCGCTCTTCCGCATCCACCGCGTTGGCCACGCACAGCCGCGCCCCATCGATACCCCATTCATCAAAGGTCATCGCTCCGGCTAAATCGCCCCGGATTCCCGGCTCGAGCCTGCGCACTTCATCGGCCGAAAGACGCGCGTGAGGCTTGCCCCGCTTAAGCGGCTGATAGCGGTCATAGGCATCGAAAAACGCATCGATGAGCTCGATCATCACACGCGAGCGGCGGTTCTTTTCGACGGTGAACAGAAACGGAACGCGAAACAAAAGATGAGGCGCAATCGATTGAATATGCCCCGAATCCCTGCATGAACTCTCGGTCACATGAGGATCTTGGGTGAGATAGCGGACGCCTCCATGAATCATTCCGCTCGAATTACCGCTCGCTCCAAATGCAAAATCGTTGCGCTCAAACAAAGCGACCGACAGGCCCCGCATCGCCGCATCGCGGGCCACTCCCACTCCGTTCACACCCCCGCCGATCACCACCACATCCACATCCACATCGGGGCTGCGCGGGGCTTCTGCTGGAGCTTTATGCTGCGGTGCGGCGTTCACGAGGCAGCCCTATACCATGCGGCCGCTTTTGATCGGACAGCTCGTTTTGCGCGTGTTCTTTTCATCTGGGCAAGCCGTGCGACAATTCACTGTTCCTTCGGTTCCTTCTTATGCAGTCGAGGTCGTTTATGTCCTTTCGCCGCCCGTCTATTTTTTCGTGTCTTTCCGCGCGCAGCATCCTCGCGCTTCTCTTCATCACGCCGCTCTATGGCTGCTCGTCTCCAGATAAAGAAAATGCCCTCACCCCTCCCCCTTGCCCCAATCTCGAAGGCCAATCTTTTGAAATTGGTGACGCAAACGGCCATATAGATCCCTTTGGCGCCAAAGCCGCCGGACAAGCCCGGGCAGGCCGAATTCAAGATGTTTCAGGAATTGCTCAGCCCGCCCACGGCCGCCAGCGCATCCAAAACGGTGATTTTGTTTTAATTAACGATCGAATTGCAATCGTCATCGAAGATAAAGGCTTAAGCGATGGCTATGGCCGCTTTGGCGGTGAGATTTTATCGATTGACCGCGTGGGCGAAGACGGAAAGCCCATGGGTTTGTCGCAGTACAACGAAACCCTGTTCGGCACGGGTGTTGAAACGGTCGATCCAACGAGCGTCAGCGTTATCGCCGATGGTTCCGACGGCGGCGATGCCATCGTCCGCGTCGCAGGAAGACTCACGACGATTCCCTTTATGGAAGGGCCGATCAAATCGCTCTTCCCCCAAGTCTTCGGGCACGAAAGCGCCTACGATTTTGTACTCGCGCCGAAAAGCGAACGGCTTTCTATCCGCTTTTCAATGATCAACCGCACGGCCGAACCCTTGGACATGGGCGTCGAATTGCCCACAACCGAGATGTACGGATTCTTTCAATACAGCCGGTCGAGCATGATGACGGCCGAATACGGCTTCGCCAAACCCAAGAAGTTTGTGCAATGGGTGGGCTTCGATAACGGCTCGTTTAACTTCGCGCTGCGCACACCGGGAGCGCCGCTCGAATTTGGACTCCGCCAAAGCGGTTTTGAACTGTTTTGGGGCGATGGCTATGCCGTCGATGCCTGCTCGATCGGCACGCAAGATCAGGCGGAAATTATCGCGGGCGGCGCCGATTATGACGGTCTCCGCGAAGCCATCCGGCGCACCGATCAAGAAGCGCCGTGGCGCGAGATTAAAGGCAAGCTCAGCGATGCCGATCAAAATCCCATCGAAAACGCCTGGGTTCACGAGCTCGATGCGCAAGGCCAATACCTAAGCCGCACCAAAACGGCCGCCGACGGCTCGTTTATCCTCCACGCTCCGCCTGGGCAGGACGTCACGCTTGTGCCTCAAAAACAAGGCTTTCCTGCGCATAGCGGCACCGCCGTCACCGCCGATAAAAACGATGCCGCGCTCGCCTTCGATCCCAATGGCCGCATTCATGTCACAGCCACCGACGATCTGTCCGGCGAGAAAATTCCCGTTCGCATTCAGGTCATCCCCAAGACAGCCCAGCCCTCAACGCCCGAAGCCTTCGGCGTGCCCGATGAAGCCGATTCAAGGCTTTATCAAGAGTTTGCCGTCACAGGCGAGACAACGCTGACCGTTCCTCCAGGCGAACACCGCGTCATCGTGACCCGAGGCTATGAGTGGGAACTCTTCGACACGAATGTCGATGTGCCCGCGGGCCAAACAGTCGACCTTTCGGCGGCGCTGGTTCACAGCGTCGATACCACGGGATGGATGTGCGCCGATTTTCATATTCACTCGTATTTCTCCGCCGATTCAAACGATCCTGCTGAACACAAAGTGAAAGGCGCCATCGCCGACGGCTTGGATATTCCCGTATCCAGCGAACACGAATGGGTCATCGATTTTCAGCCCATCATCGAATCTTTGGGCCTACAAAAATGGGCCTTCGGCGTGCCTTCGGAAGAGCTCACCACATTTACGTGGGGACACTTCGGCGTGATTCCTTTGCAGCCCAAACCCGAACAGCTCAATGGAGGCGCAATCGAGTGGATTGGCAAGGCGCCCAACGATGTATTTGGCCTCGTCGACAATCAGCCCGAAAAACCCGTGCTGATCGTGAATCATCCGAGCAATGGAAGCTTTAGCGCCTACTTCAGCGCGTCGATGTATGACCGCGATAAGGGCGAAGGCGATCCGGCTTTGTGGAGTTCGAACTTCGACGCCATCGAAGTGTTTAACGACTCGGATTTCGAAGCCAACCGCAATGATTCCGTGAGCGATTGGTTCTCGCTGCTCAACCACGGGCATACCTTTTGGGCCGTGGGCAGCTCAGACAGCCATCATCTGCGCACTTCGCCCGTGGGTTATCCGAGAACCTGCCTGTTTTTCGATCATGACGATCCTCAAAAGCTGAGCCCCGATTTGGTGCGCAATGCGCTTTCAACAGGCGCGGCAGTCATAAGCGGCGGCCTGTTTATGAAAGTCATCGGGCCAAACGGCGAGAAGCCGGGCGACACGATCAAGCTCGCGCAGGCGGGCGGCAGCCTGACCTTTACGGTTACGGTGGAAGGGCCGGGCTGGCTTCTGCCCGATTCGCTGGAAACCATCGTCAATGGCAAGACCGTTTCCACGGAAAAACTGCTTCCGATCGGCACCGGGCCTTCAAAGAAATTCATGAATCAAGTCGTGGTACCCGCCGATGCGGCAGTGCCCCGATCGTGGGTTGTGTTTCATGCGAAAGGCGAGAGCGATCTGTCGCCGCTTCATCCGGGACGAAAGCCTTTTGCCGTTTCGAATCCGGTATTTTTAGAGGCTCCCTAGCCCCGGACCCGTATCGCCCATGTGAGTTTGCCCAAGTTCTTCAGCACATTGGGCACACGCCTCACCAGATTGATCGAGGGCCTGCGCTTCTCCAGCACCCGCACCGGTATCTCTTCGATGCGCAGGCCCGCCCGGTAGGCGCGGATCACCATCTCGCTCGCGAACACGTCCTTGTCCACGAGGCAGCCCCGCACAACCGATAAAAGCCGGTCGCGCCGGAATGCCTTGAGGCCATGCGTATCCGTTCCCTTAAACCCTAAAGTCACCCGCAACAGCCCGTTGTAAAACTGGCTCGCCGCGTGCCGCGCCCAGGGCCGATCGTCCGAAGCCCCTGCAATCAGCTTCGATCCAATCACCATATCCACATCCATCTGATCGAGAAGCGCAACGGCCCGCTTGTGAAATTCGGTGTCGCATAGATCGATCTCGTCGCACAAAACCAGCTCTCCGCGCGCATGCTCGATGCCCTTGCGAAGCGCCGCTCCATAGTTGGGCTGGCCTGTCGAAAGCACGCGGACTTCAGGATATTTCGACGCGAGTTCGGCCGCTATTTCCCGCGTGGCATCGCGCGATCCGTTCTCGGCAAGCACAATCTCGTAATGCCATCCAAAAGGCAGGAGCCGCTCGCGCAGATCCACCACGGCAGCTCTTAAAATCGCCTCTTCGTTGTAAATAGGAATGACAATCGAAATACGCGGAGGCGCGGCCGTATCGCTGAGCGGCAGCGCAACATTTGCCCGGCTCATACCCTGCTCCCCAGACCCGAAAGCATCGCGGCCGCCTGCTCTGCGGCTTGTTTGCCGAAGATCAGCGCATCCTCCATCGACGAGTAGTTCCATCCTCCATAGCGGCCCGCGGGCACAATGCGCGCCTCGTCCACATAAGGCCGAATGGCTTGCAGCGACGGATAATAAGCGTGATCGAAAATCACATAGGCGTGGTCAATACGGCGGAGCCGCGCAAAACGAATCGCCTCTTTGGAATGAATGATGCCCATTTCACAGAGCCCCTTGGCCACTTCGGGAAGTAGGGCGGATAAATCAGGCGGATTGCGGTCGGCAAGCTCAATGTACAGACAGGCTTTCCCGGGGGGCGCCATGGCCGGAGAAAAATGGGAATAACAGCCAACACGATAAAATGGATACCGGGCCTCGGGTACGTAAATCCAATGAAAGGGCTGTTCACAGGGCGTGTCGAGGGCGATATCGAGGTAGTATAAATGGGTGCAGCGAAGCTTGGATGCGGCTTGTTTTATCGCTTCAGGCGCCGGTGATAGCAATTCAACAAGCGATGGAAGCGGCATTGTCGAAATAAGCACATCGTATTGCACATCTTCATTATCAAAATGAAGCATTCGGCGGTCTGGAGAAATGGCCTTGGGCGCGCGATTGCATTCAATGGGCGCGGCAGAAGCAATGGCCGCCGCGAGACCCCGGCTCAGCTCGCCGATACCCAGCCTGGGATAGACAAAACGGGCGTTGTATCCAAGTTCCCCGCTGCTTCGCCCGACGGCTCCAGAAAGCACGTCTTCCAGCTTGGGCAGGGGCACGAAACGCGAACACCAGGCAGCCGTTATTTCATCGGGCCTCACGCCCCAGAGCCGCGTGTTGTAGGGAATCATGAAGTGTTTGCTAATTCCAATCCCAAAGTGTATTTTGCAAAATTCTTCGAAATTTTTTGGCTCGGGCTTTTCTTTGGCGAAATACGCATCAATAAAGCCGGAAAGGCATTCGTAGGCCACTTGAGGAGGCAATCCAAAGGTATTGGCCTGAAAAGGATAGCGCGTATACACACCGCTCGACCAAATCATCGAGCGGCGCTCGACCTCGAGATAATCGCCGCCTATCCAAGAAAGGCAGTGTTGGCGCATCGCCGGATCGCGCAAATGCAGCAAATGACCCGTGCGATCGAAGCGAAAACCTTCTTCCTCCAAGGTGATCACATGCCCGCCCGGATGGGGAAGCCGCTCGAAAAGACGGTACGGCACGCCCATTTCCGCAAGGTGGAAAGCCGCGGACATGCCTGTGAGGCCGGCCCCTAAAATGGCCACCGCCGCGGACGAAACTGAAGCGCGCTCCATCGGGAAAGGCCGGCGACTTTAGTTCCCTAGGTCCAAACTTCAACCCAAAGTTCCGCCGTCCGAAAAATATGCGCGAACGCCTTGCAAAACGAGGTTTTCGTTCCCCATAGGAAGGATTAGAACGAGCTTCTTCCCGCCATGCGTGCGGGGTTCATGCTGGTTCGAAATTGAGAGGTTTTTATGCCCATCCCGCGGCGTTCGTCGGTTCGAGTGAGCGGCAAGACTTTGTACCTCACCGAAAGCCCAGAGTTTCTCAAGATGCAGCTCGAGGGACAAAAGCTCGACTTTAACCCCGAAACACACGGGCTGATTAACAACATCTCCACGGATGAGCTTACGCCGGGATGGGTTTGTTACTACTACGACGAGACCCTCGCCCGTTATTGCCTGGTCGGCCTGCGCGGCAATTTGATCGCCAAAGATGCGATTAAAAACGGCGGCTTTGGAATCATTGTGAGCGGCCGCTCCAAGGGCTGCGGCAGCTCCCGCGAGACGGCTCCATACGCCGAGCGCGAAGCGGGAATTCAAGTCATCGTCGCCCAGAGCATCGAAAAGATTTACGGCCAAAACTGCCAAAATATCGGGCTTCTGACGACCACCGATTTTTCGATTCTCGACAAGCTCCAGCGGGGCGACGAAGTGCCCATCGAGGAATTTACCCGCGGGCTCGATCCGATCAGCGCCGAGGTGGTCGCCTATGGCGGGCTGTTTGCCTACAACCGCGCCCGCATGGCCGGCGAAACACAGCCGCCCACGATCGCCACAAAACAGAGGCCGATGACTTTGTGTGAGAAGATTATTGCCTCGCATGCGGTCGTCGATGCGAAGGCGGGCACGACGGGAGTGAATGCCGTGCAGCCCGGCGATTCGCTGTTTATCCAGGCAAATGTGCGCTTTACGCATGAATACGTGACGCCCATGGCCGAGTCGCTGTTCCGCGCGGGGTTCGGGCCGGATGCAAAAATTGCCGATCCCGCCAGTGTCTTTGCCTTCCGCGATCATCTCACCTTTCTCGATTTGGTGATGCCCGAGGCGCACGTAAAAATGGGCTTGAAGGAACAGGCCGCGTCGCTCGCGACGGTGCAGCAAGACTTCACGCAGCGGCAGGGAATTAAGCTCTACGGCGAAGTCCTCCGGGAAGGCCGCACGGTGGGCTCGGAAGCGATTTGTCACAACAAAGTCATCGAAGAGCTGGCGCTGCCCGGGCAGGTGGTGATCGGCACCGATTCGCATACATGCATGGCTGGAGCGCTGGGATGTTTCGCCTTCGGCGTGGGTTCGACCGATATGGCCAATGCGTGGATGACCAGCGATATACGGCTCGCCGTTCCTAAGACCGCGCGCTTTAACCTGCATGGGAGACTGCGGCCCGGCGTGACGGCAAAGGATGTGATGCTCTATCTGCTCGCCCAGCCTTTCTGGCGAAGCGGCGAAGGCATTGGAAAGGTGCTCGAGTTCGCGGGCGATGGCGTGCGCGCGATGGAGCTCGATGAGCGCGCGACGCTGACGAATATGGCCGTAGAAGCAGGCGGGTTTACGGGGATTATCGAGGCGGATGAAGTCGTCGTTGACTATTTGGTGAAGCAGCGCGGACTCGATGCGGATGATGTGCGGGCTCGCATTGTCCGCGCGGATGAAGGCGCGGAATACATGGCCGTGTTCGATGTCGATCTCGCGCAAATCGAACCGATGGTGGCCACGCCGGGCGATCCCCGCAATGGCGTGCCGCTGCGCACGCTGAACGATGTTTCCGGCGGTGAAGTGAAGATTTCAATCGCGTACGGAGGCTCGTGCACAGGCGGTAAGAAAGCCGATATGGACATGTATGCGGCGGTGCTCAAGCGCGCGGTGGATCAAGGCAAACGCGTGGCGGAAGGCGTGCATCTCTACATTCAGTTCGGCTCTCAGGACATCCGCCGCTATGCCGAATCCAAGGGATATATCGAGCTTTTCACGCAGGCAGGCGCCGAGCTCGTCGATCCTTCGTGCGGTGCGTGCATCAAGGCAGGGCCGGGTGTTTCGTTTACACCGGATGAAGTCACCGTCTCCGCCATCAACCGAAACTTCCCTGGAAGGAGCGGACCGGGAAAGGTTTATTTGGCCAGTCCTTTTGTGGTGGCAGCCAGTGCTGTGGCCGGAAAAATTATCTCGCCCGAGCAAGTGTAAACGCTATTAAAAGCACGTTTTCAGCGCATTTTCACACAAAGAACCGTCCATCTCTACCTTATATCCGCAAAATTTGATCGCATTGGTTTGCAGTAGTCATGCACACCCAAATGTGTGCGCCTGTTTCACGCCTTCTACGCATGAAAACACACACTGTCCCCTGCAAAGAACGTCATATTTACGACGATTTGGACTACGCTTCTTGGCGCACGCTTTGTATGAATCAAAAAAAATTAAACGGGGCATTCATCCGAGCGCGGGGGCGTGGCGGATGACACGAGGAGCGCATGAGCGACAGGGAAACACTGTCCAAAAACGACGCATCAAAAACCGATAAGCGCAAGCAAAGCCTCTACTTTCCTGAATCCATGTTGCAGGAAATCAAAGACGAGGCCGCACGGCTTGATCGCTCACTTTCGTGGGTGGTTCAGCGCGCTTGGAAGATCGCGCGTGTGGAGATCAAAAAACTCCCGAGCGTCAATGATGTTGACGGCGAAGAAGACGAGACCGAGTAAGCTCGCGTTCATCCACATTGGCTGACCGTCCGCAAACAAGATTCGCTCTCGCCGATGACGGCACACGTCTGTTTCTGAGAACGCGAAAAGGTCCGTCCGAAACGACCGCAATCCTGTGTGATGGGATTGCGTGCGATGGTTTTATTTGGAAGTACCTCTGGGACGATCTTTCAAGGTTTCTCAGCGTCGCTCACTGGAACTACCGCGGGCATGGCCGGAGTGCGCCGCCGGCCGACTCAAAGCGCATTCACCTGGCCGATCACGAAAAGGATTTGCAGGCCGTGCGAAGGGCTTTGGGCGATCCTCCCGTCGTTTTGTTTGGTCATTCGATGGGATGTCAAGTGGCGCTGGAAGCCTATCGGACTCACCGCGACAAAATCCTGGGTTTGGTGCTGATCTGCGGTTCGTCGGGCAGGGTGACGCATACGTTTAAGGGCACGAATGTGCTGGCGCAGATTCTTCCGCGGCTGATCGCCCGGGTTTCGGCGCGGCCGGGCGTGGCGAGGGCGCTGTGGAGCAATGTATCGCCCGAGGTGGCGGTGCGTTTTGCGTTTATGGCGGGCGAAGTGGATGCGGGCGCGATTACTCCCGAAGAGTTGATGCCGTATCTCAAGCATGCGGTCGATTTGGACATCCTGATGTTTTTGCGGATGCTGTATTCAGCGGGCGAGCATTCGGCGGCGGATCTCTTGCCGCAGATCGATGTGCCCGTGCTGGTGATCGCAGGCGACCGGGATACGTTTACGCCGCCGCGCCTGGCCGAGGAAATGGCTGCAGCGCTTCCCAAGGGGGAGCTTGTGATGGCGGCCGGTGGAACGCATATCGTGCCGCTGGAGCGCAAAGAGCTGGTGGCCGAGCACGTCGAGCGTTTTTTACGCGACCGTGTTGGTGTCTAATATGAAGGAAATGGCGCGGAATCGGCTTGGTTCGGCGCTAATTTTTTTTCTTGAAATCGCCGTGGGGTTCGCCGTGCTGGGGTGCCCAGCCCCCATGGACCATTCGCCGGGCGAGCAGCCGCGCGAAACTTCAGGCGCTTTGAAAAAGGCGGCGCCCACCTTGACTGAACCGGTGGCGGAAGCGGAGCTGCCTCAAGACAAAACCGCTGCGATCTTAAGGACGGCCAAGCTGTCCGAAGCGATGCCCGAAGGAAGCGCCGGCCGAACCATGATCCAAATCGCGCCGGTGCATCTCCGCTCACCGGAGCGGCTGTCCGCATGGATGTCACCCGCGCTGATCGACGCGCCGAACACCTATAAAAGGACGCTCGCTTACTATGAACTCGCGAAGGCGCTGCAGATTGCTTCTGTGCCTGTAAGCGTCAAGCGCGCGGTGAACGCCGGAGAGCTTGTTTCGCTGCTGGAAACAATGCCTGACAGCGGGGTTTTGGGATGGCCGCCCAAAGAGCAACTGGCGATTTTAAACGATGGAAGCGTTGATGTTCTGCTGAGTTCGCCGGGTCCGCAGGATGATCCTTTTCGGCTGCCGGCGGGCTCTGTGGTGGTGGTCGCCGGTGGAGCTGGCACGGCATCGCTTCAGCGCTGGGCGGCAGCAGAAATGCCTTTGCCCGACGAGCAAACACCACTTCTGCGTTCGTACATCGAAATGCTCGCGCTCGATTTTCTCGCGGCCAATGTCGTTCGAAAAACAGCGCAAAACGACAGCCTTTCCGGGCGGCTTCTGCTCATTGACAACGGCGATGCCTTTCCCGACACGGCCGAGCCCGAAGCGCTTTCTCCGCTTCTATCCTCGCTTTCGGCATGCGCGCGTTTTCCCCGGACACTGCGGGACAATCTCAAGCGGCTCACACCCGAACGCGTCCGCGCCCTGTTCTTGAGCGGCCCTTTTGAAAATTGGCTTATTTCACCGCGCAACGCCGTGCTGCTCAGCGAGAGGCGCAATAGCCTCCTGTCGCTCATTGAGGCAAAAATCAACGCCAAAACCACGGCTGGCCAAGGATCTGCCGCAGAGGCTTCCGTGCTCAGCCTTTGACCGGCATCGCTTTGCATTGTGCGCCCGCGCGCCGCGCTGTTAATTTGTCGCGCCCATGGTGGATCCGCCCGCGCACGAGCATCCGCAATCTCCCCATTCAGAGCTTGCAAATCGCGTTGTTGTCATGGCGCACGACCTAAAAAACGTGCTCGCCGCGCTCTCTGCCAACCTTCATTTCCTCGAAGGAACAATGGCGGAATGCGGCGATGACGAGGCGATCGATGCCTTGAACGATTCGCTGACGCTCTGCCAAGTGCTCGATCATTTCTTAAAGAATCTCGATTTGCTCGGCCGCGAGGAGATGCCAACCCTCGCCGTTCACAAGACTTTAAATTCGCTGCGGGCCATCGCCGATGACGTCGTGGCCAGATTCCAGCGGCAGGCGCATACCGCCGGTGCTGAGCTTCAATTGAAGGCTATCGGCGATCGCGACGCGCATGCCTATGCCGACCGCGAGCTGCTCACGAGGGCCGCGGATAACTTGCTGCGCACAGCGATCGAACAGGCCAGGCAAGGCGCCGTGATCACGGTGTCCGTGGAAGGCAACGGCAGCGAATCGACATTGACGGTGAGCGATCCTCAGAACAACCGGGCAAGCCTTAAAGGGCGGGGCGGAGCGGATTTGTCCCACGAAAAAGCGGGCGGGCGCGGGCTCGGCCTGTATTGTGCAAGGCTGGCAGCCCACGCGGCAGGCGCGAACTTAACCATCGAGTATGCCGAGCATGGCCTCAGCGCAAAGCTTGTTGTGCCGGCCAAACCATAGCTTTTGCGGGCGTGTGAAAACAAAGGCGATACGGTGATGCCGTGATTGATATTGGAACCGTGCAGAAGTGGATTGAGAAACTCGGCCTTCGTGCAACAAGCACGGGGGCTCAAACGGTGCAGATTGCAGTCAGCGCCAAGGACGAAAAAGACGAAAAAGCAGAGCCTTTGCCGCCCTTTTTTATTCAATGCGGTGAAAACTGGCTGATGATGTCGATATTGCCCGTAATCAAGCCGAATGAGGCGCCCATCAGCGAGCTATTTCGCCAATTGCTATTCGCTAACCGCGACATGCGCATCGCCAAGTTTGCGCTTGGGCAAAGCGATGATGTGATCTTGTGCGCCGAACTGCCCACAGAATCACTTGATTTTCCGGAGTTTGCCGATGCCCTGCAAAGGCTTGCGGGCTATTGCAAACACTACCGCGATTTCCTGACACGAACACTGTAGGGTTTTCGCGGCTGCGCGGTTTATTGATTTATTGAATGGACATGAGCGGGGCCTAAATACATTAGGAATATAGCAATGCAGCATCGAATTTATTCAAATGGAGCGTGGATTTCTCAAAGCATTACGGCCGGATTGGCTTTGACGGCCTTTGTATGTAGCGCCTTCGGTGGAAGCGCCTGCTCGAGCGGCACGCCCGAAGTGCAGAATCAATGGAACCCCCACGAACCATCCGCCGAGCCCACAACACCTGCTCCCGCTCCCACGCCCACACCGACCCCTACGCCTACGCCAACCCCTACGCCCACGCCCACGCCTACCCCAACACCCACGCCTACCCCAACACCTACGCCCAAACCTCCGCCTCCCCCGCCTCCGACGGCCTCGGCGCCCCCTCCCCCGCTGCCGCCCCCTCCCGCTTCGATCGGCGTCACCCCGGCAAGTTGCGTGATCAAAGGAACTCAGCCCGTTGCCAAGGACGCGCTCTTATTTGATGAGCCAACCGGAGGGCGTGTAATTGCAAAGTTTACGGGAAATCACACCCCCATGGCGCTGAGCGAAATTCCCAAAGACCCCCTGAATGAGCGGTCCAAGGTAGCCACCTCGACAGGGAATAGTTCGGTTCGGCTTGAAGGGTATATCCCCACCCAAGCGCTGACATACTACACAAACCGGGATATTCCTGTATTGCTCGGCCATGTATCGATTGCCAGCGCATACAAGGTAAAGCTGGTAGGTGCAACATCTAGCAATATTTCTGTTGAATTGTCCGTGGCGGGCACCCAAGGCCAGAAAGTGCGCGCGTCCACTTCCTGCGAAGCCATTACCCTACAGCGGGGAACCCCGGTCAGCATGCAGATTATCAACAACGAGCGGGGGTATATGAGCAAAGAATCCACCGTGGCGCTTTATGACGAGCCCAATGGGAGCGCGATGTTTTCCCTGCAAATGCTAGAAGGCGCGACCCAGCTCTTTTGGAGCACAGAAACCAAGGCGGGCTATGTGCATGTGAAATCCCGCGCCGATCTGGTGCTCGATGGCTGGGTGCCCTATAAATCGCTCGATCCTCTGAAGAAAGGAGAAATGGTCGATCAATACATTCCTCCCTCCACTGATGTGGCCGGCGCGCAACTGGTCTTTGATAAACCCCCGCGCGTAGCCATCGCCACCAAGGAAATTCCCATCCGGGCCAGGCGCAACGATCGCGAGCGGCCTATTGGCGTGGTAGAAAGCGGCGCTGAAATCTATATCTTGGAGACCGTCGCCGGCTGGACCAATATCTTGCCGAAAAATCTACATGTCTTGCCCCCGGACGATGGCGGATTTTGGATTCCTTCCAGTGAAAGTCCATAAAAAACTGGGCTTTTAAAGCATACATGGTGCAATATGGACTCTACCGTCGTCGATCCTTCCCTCGCCCAGGAAGGGCATAGCCGCGATCTGCGGGTCGGCGGCCCATTTAGAGGGCTTCGCGTTCATAGTCTGCTCGGGCGCGGTGCCATGGGCTCGGCCTATTTGGCCAGCCACCCGGTCTTGCGCATACCCCTGGTTATTAAGACATTTCAGGTGCTCAATTCCCAAGAAGTGTTTCGCGAGGCCCATCTGGCCGCCCGCATTGTATCTCCCCATGTGGTCAGCGTGCTCGATGCGGGCTACGAAAATGAGATTCCCTTTGTTGTACAGCAATATGTGGATGGAATCGATATCGAGGAGCTTTTCAACCGCCTTCGCCAAATGGGCCGGGTGCTAAATCCTGCATCTGTATGCCGAATCGTGATGGATGCCGCGCGGGGGCTTCATACCATACATCAAGTGGGCGTGGTTCATCGGGATGTAAAACCGGGCAATCTCTTCCTCAGCGGGGCGGGAATAACAATGGTGGGGGATTTTGGAGTCGCCGTGGATGTGGGGACTTCGGAAGGGTCCGCCGATGCCTCGGGAACTCCTTTGTTTATGGCACCCGAACAGTGGTATGGTGGTGCCTTGGATCGCAAAACCGATATTTATGCCTTGGGAGCGGGAGGGCATTTACTCGCCACCGGTCAACCTCCCCTCCGCGCCCGTTCGGTCAGGGAAATGATGACCGCGCATTTGCAGATGCCCTATATGCCACCGCATGCCAATTCCCCCCGGGAGGCTTATTTGTTCAGCGTATTTGAGCGGGCGCTGCGCAAGGAACCGGGCGATCGTTTTCCGACGGCGGAACTGATGGCGCAAGCCTTGGAAGTGATAGCCGAAAAGCCGGCGGTATTCCACCGGGACCTAGGCGAGCGGGGAAAGGTTCATGCCTCGGTGGGACAGCTCGAGATTGAACTCCAGGAAGGGAATCTGGTGGAGGCGGAAGCGGATGTGATTGTAAATGCCGCCAATACCCGGTTAACCATGGATTTAGGGGTGGCGGATGCCCTTCGGATTGCGGGCGGCGACGAGATTGAGCAAGCTGCCCGGATGAAGGCACCTGTGGCAATGGGGTCGGTGGTATGGACAGGCGCGGGCAAGTTAAAGGCCAAAGAGATGGCCCATGCTGTAGCAGCGATCGACGGAGCCATTTGTTTGCAGCGCTGCATTCTGAGAACGCTGTTGGATGCCGAGACCAAGGGCATGAAAACACTGGCTTTTCCGGCGCTGGGCACGGGCGTGGGCGAAGTGCCGATGGAACTTGCGGCAAAGTTGATGTTTGAGGCATTTCAGACCTTTGCTTCGCTGGAGTTACCCAACGTGCGGCATATTCGGGTAATTCTCCGCGACGGGAATGCTCTCGGCCGTTTTTCAAATGTGCTCAGCTCGATGTAGAAGCGAAATGAGGGGCTGAGTATAAAATCAGCGTTGGACCCGTTTGACTTAGGGAAAACCTGCCCTATGCCATCGAATGCCCAGTGATTGACACATCGGGCATTTGGTGAGTTTTTATGCCCCAACTCAATAGCAAACACCGCCTCGATGCCTTCGATGCGGAACTCATCTCCATCACTCCCGACGATGTGCTGCAATCCTGTGTCCAACAGGCAAGCGAAAGCGCACATACACCCATCGCACTCATTAGCCTGGTGATGCGGCGGGTCCAATTTTTTCGCGCACAGATCGGGCTCCCTCCCGATCTTGAGCAAAGCCGGGCAACGTCGAGACAATCCTCCTTCTGTCAGTTTGTCGTTCAGGAAGATCACCCGTTTATTGTGTCGGATGCTCCCGCGGATACCCGCGTGCCCAAAGAGCTGGTCGATGCGTATGGAATTGGCTCGTACCTAGGCGTTCCACTTCACTATCAGGGAGAAGTGATTGGGTCTTTATGTGTGATCGACGTAAAGCCCAGGAATTTCGACCCAGCCTTGATCGACACACTGCAAACACTTGCCTCCACGGTAGTCGCCCGCTTTTTAGAAATGAAGGAGCGGAACGCCCACGAGGAAGACACCCCCAAATCGATGGACTTTCCAGCGAATATCGCGCAGTTGGCGAGAGATGTGCGCATACTTGACCGGGCCCTGGCTGAACTTTCATCGGTACTTCGCGAGGCGGAACACACCCATCCCCATGAAATCTTGCGGAAACCCAAGGATGGGTGGAAAAACGCCCTGGCCAATATCGTCGCGCTTTCAATCGAGCTCAACGAAAACGCCCATCTGGTTGAACGAGGAGCCCGGCAGATTCTCCGAATGCTTGATCTGAGCAATACCCCTGCCGATCCCTCGACCCGCCGGACCATTGAACTCTCCGGGCGAAGTCTGCTTCGAGCCATGGCCGAGGCATGTACCCTCCCGCGATTGCTGGAAGGTCTGATGCAGGGAGCCCTATCCGTCGATGTGCTGGAGCGCAATGCGGCGGTGCTCAACGAGGTATTGATGTTCGACCTTGACTTGAGCTCTGGACTGAATGAATTGATGAGCGGCCTGCGGGGGCTTAGCCGGGAACTGGGATTGGAACAGAGGCTCGCCCCATGCCTGCGCCCACTTTCGGGTTTAAACATCCACGAGGAGGCAATGCCATGCTAGGACGCGCCAAACGCCTCTATGATGATTTTCGGATGTCGTGTGGCGGCCCCGCGGGGCGCTTTGTGGTTGCCCGGATGATCCTCCTCGCGCGCGTTCTTCCCGAAGAGCTTACCCCCACGCTGGACAGCCCTGAAATAGAAGCCCGCCTTGAGAAAGCGATTAGAACCCTTCGGGCAACCGCGGCTTCGACCCCCCGCGAGGATGTCGTTCTGGAAATTCACGATACGCCTTGAGCCCTCTTCTGAAACGTCCGCCCTATCCGCAAGCCCTGCCTGTCCCCACGCAAGTCTTGCGCCTGCCTCACCCCACGAAAGCCCGCTGTTCTCGCTGATTTCACGGTTTTTTCCATTCATCGGCACCATGGCACGCCTCGTGCGACAGAACCCTTGCCCCGCCGAGGCGAGGCAAGGAGGCACTCGTGTCTTTTCCTTTCCGTGGAAAAACATTTACATTCACCCAACCGGACGGCACACCCTTCTCCGTAGTGGGGTTTGGAGATCAGCATACAGCCTTTTTTGAGAGCCCCGAGGGCTATACCCTCACCAAAGATGCCAAGGGCTTTTATTGTTATGCCAATCTATCCCCCACGGGCGAATTAACGCCGACCGCACTTCGGCCCACCGAAAGGGCCCTGTTGCCATCGGATTTGGCCAAGCATCTCAGGCCGTTTCGAAGGCTGGAGCGGGGACCTGCGGCGTCCAGCCAAGGCACACGCAAGGGTTTGCGCCGCTGCGAACAGCGGTGGGAACTCAGGCGAAAAGAAGCACTATCCTTATCCCCCAGGTCTATGCGCGCTCCTCCGACGCGCGGAACCGTGGGAGATTTTACAGGTCTTTGCCTGCTCGTACAGTTTCCCGATGTACTGGGGACGGTTCCTCAAACGGATGTGGATGAATTCTGCAATGGGCTAAACTATACCAGTTTTGGCAACAACGGTTCGGTCCGCCAATACTTCTTGGATAATTCCCACGGCCGCTTCCGGTATAACAACATTGTAGCTGCCTATTATACCGCGAAGTATCCCCGCGAATACTATACCGATCCGAAAGTAACATGCGGAACGCGGGCGCGCGCCCTTATTACCGAGGCCCTTCAAAGCTTAATGGCAAAAGGGTTCGATTTTAGCAAGCTATCGTCCGACAGCAGCGGCTATGTCTATGCTATCAATGCATTCTATGCAGGCCCCTGTATCAACAACTGGAATGAAGGGCTATGGCCCCATTCGTGGAGCCTGAAACAGCCTCTTAAGCTTGCGCCGGGAAGAAGCGCCTATGATTATCAGATTACCAATATCGGCAGCGAATTATCCATTGGAGTATTCTGCCATGAAAACGGCCATATGGTATGCGACTTCCCGGACTTGTATGACTATGGCTATGAATCCAGCGGTGCGGGCGATTATTGCCTGATGAGCTCGGGAGGCCCAAGCGAAAAGAATCCGGTGAATGTATGCGCCTATCTCAGGTACAAGGCCGGATGGCTGGGTAAGGTGACGCAGCTTAAGGAAGGCGACGCGCTTGCTTTGCCTTATGATGCCGATGAAGCATTTTTATATGCAAAAACCCAGACCGAATATTTTATTATCGAAAACCGCTGTGCGGCAAAGCGCGATATAACCCTTCCGTCCTCGGGCCTCGCGATATGGCATGTGGACGAAGGCGGCGATAATTCCAACGAGCAGATGAGCCAGGCGCTTCACTATGAATGCTCGCTGGAGCAGGCCGATGGGAAATTCCATTTGGAGACCAATCCGAGGGCAAGCCAGGCCGGAGATCTGTTCAACTCCGCGAATACTGCGGGCTTTAATGATACCACAACCCCCAATGCGCATTGGTGGGATGGTTCTCCTTCGGGTTTCGCGGTACGCAATATTGCTATCGATTCCAATCAGACCATCCATTGCTCGATTGGAAAAGAAACGCCTCCCATCCAGCAGGAACCGCTGGGGGGTGAGTCGGCTCCCAAAGTGAAGATACCCGATAACAACATCACCGGTATTGTAGACACGATTCTACTGAATGGCGATCCTGGCAATACCGTGGCTTCGGTATCCGTGCATGTTGAAATCAAGCATTCTCAGCGAGGCGATCTGCGTGTATCGCTCCGATCGCCTGCCGGTCAGGAAATTGTGCTGCATAACCGATCCGGGGGAAAGGCCGACGATCTGCGCACGACCTTTACGGCCACCACGACCCCAGCGCTTCTGGACCTCAAGGGCAGCCCCGCGGCTGGAGGCTGGATGCTCTTTGTAAGCGATTTGGCCGCCAAGCATCTTGGCACGCTGGAGAAATGGTCCATTGAAGTCGAAGTGGAGCCGCAGAATCAGAGTATTGGACTCGCCGAGGAGGCCGGCGCAATTATTCCCGATCATCAGCCCGAGGGAATTACCCGCTCTATCTCCTGCCCACAGCAAGGCCGAGTGGGGCAAGTTGAAGTCTCGGTCGATATTACGCATTCCTATGTTGGAGACTTGGCGATTTCCCTTATCTCTCCCCAGGGTACCCATATTGTGCTTCAGGATCAAGCGGGAGGCAGCACCGACAACCTGATCAAGACCTTTAATGTGACCAATACCCCGGAGTTGGATACATTAGCAGGACAATCCACCCAGGGCGTGTGGATGCTCAAGGTAGCCGATATGGTGAAACAAGATGAAGGGAAGCTGGCTCGCTGGGCGCTTAAAATTCATCGGGTGTAGGTGCTAAATTCGCACGCAGGCCATGCCAAAACCGCAGACTAACTCAATCCATAACGCTTTAGCTTATCGTATAAGGTCCGGAGCCCAATACCCAAATGCTCCGCCACCTTACGACGATTGCCCCCATAATGCAAAAGCGCCTTGCGGATAGCCTCTTGCTCCGCCTCGGCCATTGAACGAAGTCCCCCGGGTGCACCCTCGGCAACCGGCGGGCCGTTTCCTGGCAATAGAGATAGATCTTCTGCCCGCAGCATCAGCCCATCCGCTAAAATAGCCGCTCTTTCCAAGGTATTCGATAGCTCTCGCACATTCCCCGGCCACTCAGCCTCGAGCAGCATGTATTTAGCGTCTTCATGCAAATACAAACCCGGCCTCCCAATTTCCGCTCCAATGCGCAGCAACAATTTCTCGCTCAGAGGCAAAATATCCTCTCTCCGCTCGCGCAATGGCGGCAGCTTCACCGGAAATACAGCAAGCCGATGATATAAATCTTCCCTAAACAATCCCTCGGCCATCATCGCCTTTAAATCCCGGTTGGTGGCCGCTACCCATCTCACATTGGCGAAAACACTTTGACTACCCCCCACCCGCTCAAAACGCCGCTCTTGAAGCACCCGAAGCAACTTCGCTTGAAGGGCAGGCTTTAATTCCCCCATTTCATCCAGAAAAAAAGTCCCACCCTCGGCCAGCTCAATACGGCCGCGCTTTCTCGCGAGCGCCCCCGTGAACGCGCCTTTTTCATGCCCAAACAGCTCGCTCTCCAGCAAATTCTCCGAAAGAGCCGCGCAATTTAGAGCCACGAAAGGCCCTGATTCACGATGGCTCCATCGATGCACCGCCTGAGCCGCGACTTCCTTTCCTGTACCACTTTCCCCCAACAACAATACCGTCGCATCCGTGGGAGCCACCTTCTTCAGCGCCCGCACCACAGACTCCATCGCGGCGGCCCCATAGGAAAGCGGCATTTCATCCCTTCGCCGCTGCACCTCCTGCGACGCCTGCAGCCGAAAGCGCTCCACGGCCCTGGACACCAATAGCCTCAGCTCCGCCGGGCTTCCAATCGGCTTTTGAAGAAAATCAAAGGCTCCCAGTTTCATCGCCTCGACAGCAGAAGTTACGGTGCCATGAGCCGACAAGACCACAACTTGCACCTCCGGCTGCTCGGCTCTCAGGGTGCGTACCACCTCCATCCCGTCGATCCCAGGCATCTTGAGATCGGTAATCACCACATGAAAACTTCGCTTTTTAACTTCTTCCAATGCCTTTTGCCCATTCGCGGCACTCTGTACCTCATGGCCTTCCGTCTCCAAGGCATCGACCAAAAACGTGCGAACGCCCTCTTCATCGTCCACAACCAATATGCTTGCCATAATCCACCACCACTTATGCTCTTCGGCCTATTTTGCAGGAGGAATCTTGACTTGAAACAGCGCTCCACCGCTCGAATGATTACATGCGGAAATCGTGCCACCATGCAGCTCCACGATACGCCGGGCCACGGCCAATCCAAGTCCAGTGCCATGCACCCTTGTCGTATGAAATGCCTCAAAAATTTTCACTTCTTGCCCCACTTCTATACCTGGCCCCCGATCCTGAACGGTCAACCAAAGTTCCCCGCGTTCCAGGCTCATCTTTACAAATACCAGTTTATCCGAAGGAGAAGCCAGAAGCGCATTGCCAAGCAAATTGCTGAGCACTTGCCTCATCCGCACCGGATCGAGGGAAAACAACGGTGGAGCATGGCTTAAATCGAGCTCAAAACGCTCCTCGCCCAAGGCTTGAACAACATCGTTCACCAATTCCGAAGGCGATACCTCGCTACGCTGCACCTTACCCGAGCGGGCGAAATCGAGAAGCTCATTGGTCAACACCTCCAAGCGCACGGCTTCCTTCACGACCCGTTCAGCCCGCTTATATTCCCGGCTATTCTCGCCCAATTGCTCTAGCAAAAGCTGAGCATGCCCCTTTAGCGCCGCGAGCGGATTTCGAATCTCATGCGCAAGAACGGCAGACATTTCACCCAGCGAAGCCAAATGCCGCTGATGAGCCAGCCTTTCCTCCATGGCGCCGGCGGATGAGGCCAGCCGAAAGAGCACCAATGCCACCAACATCAAGGCCAGCGCCGTCGTAAGACCAATCGCGAGGTTTCGCGTGGCATCCGCCATTAGCCCCTGAGCGCCGGTAGGCTCGTATTCGACGACAATAACCCGGGGCTCGCTGTTGGGAAAAGGCATAAGAAATGGCGGAATACCCGCGTTTGAAGACATTTGCGGCGGCCCATGACGGTCTGGAGGAGGCCCGGGATGACCCATCCCAAAGGGAGGAGGTTCGTTCGGCCCTTCGGGCGGGGCCGGGCCTGGATCGTCACGAGGGTCTCTCAGACCCGGCGCGGGAAAAAAGATGCGGCAGCGGCCATTGATGGACTGGATATCGCCGTCTTTGGGAGGGGGACTGAGCGGCGACAGGTTTCCCTTGGGCAGTCCGGCCCCCAAAATAATCTTTCCATCGAGAGAGAGGAGGCCAATAAAACGCAATCCTTGAGGCTCTCCAGCGGTGAAAACGTCGTTCAAAAGCGCCTGATCGACAAAACCCCTGCGAAAAGGAGCGCGGCTCCGAAAAGCGGCGAACAGCGCATCTCCTTGCCCCCTAATCAGCGTTTCGCCGAGGCGCTGCGCGGAGCGGTAGCTCAACAGGGCCGAGCCGATGAGGATCATTCCTAAAAGAAGGGCGGTGATCAGCGGGCCAATTCGGATAATACGATATCGAGGGGGCATGTAATTATATTTTAGGGCTTATGGGCCGGAATCAACGATCGACACCTGCAGTCTGATATTCGTTGCGACAACGCAAAGCAAGACCTATGCCAAAGCACCCGCTCGAGCCTACCGTTCTTGAAATACCTTTACATAGGCCGAGTAGTCCCATGTATCATCTATTTCTTGAACACCAACAACATCCACATCGGACCGCTGCATATATGCGACAAGCCAGGGGGATACCTTGGGAAGGGTCTGAAGAGCTCCAGGAACGGCATCATCGCTGAGCTCCGTAACCATCGAGTAATGATCCGGTCCTGTGCCACAGGCATAATTCGAAGGCATTCCATAATAGTAATGCCCCTTGAGTTTACCCGTCCGATCGTAGCCAAAGCTGCTCATTATCAAGGTTGCGGGGGCTTCATCGCTTGAAATACAACCTTGTCCGGTGCGCACAAGGATTTCATGGGCTTGCTTGGCCATCCGCGCGTCATCATCGGGGGATAGCACCACCTGGAACGGCTTGCGCTGCTCAATATTGTACACTATCCATTCACCCGAAAACATCGGATGAGCCGCCCCGCATACCATCATCATGGCGCTCTTGGCGATTGTAATCCAAGGACCCGCCATCGACACAAGCGATAGATGCCCCTCGGCCATTTGAATCGCATCATCACCGCAGCTTAGCTCGGACGAAGCAATCGGCACTTCCTTCCCCATAGGAAGGCGCACCGCCTTCAACTCGTTGGATTCAATCATCGTCGCCGAACATGCCGTGTTGTTTCCATCCTCGCACTCACATGCCTTGCAGGACGAAGATGTATTGACAACCCGAAGCGCCCAAACGCCGGACGCATCCGCCGTCACCGCCTCGTTGCGCCTTGCTTTTTCGACAGGGCCGGAGGGACTGTCTTCCACCCACACACTCTGAATGGATTCACTGCTCTTTGCAGTCTTTCCAGCCAGCCAGACAATGGCGGCGCTGGACTTCGATTCCTGGGGCGCGGGCGGCTTTGGCGGCTCGGCCTGCTGGCCCGGAGATCCACCGGAACAGGCCGCCAAACACCAGCAACATCCAGCCATCGCCGCAAAATCGAATCGTCTTCGTAGAAGGCTCTTCATCGGGATTATTTTATCGCCTACTTCTGCGTAATGACCACGCGATTATCATCCCTAAAGGTGATATTTCCCGACTCCCCAGGGCATTCCCAGCATGTGGCCCAGCTTAATTTTCGCCTTACATAACCATTGAAGCCCAATACGATCGGCCCTTTTTCATTCTTTAATATCAGCGACGATGCAAGCCGATAGCGATTGTCAGGCAATCGATAAAATGCAACAATAAATGAATCCTTCGCGGCTTTGCCCGAGATCACCAAAATCTCCTCACCGGGAACCGGGTTCCATACCAATGGCGATGTGGTGAGCACCGTATTTTGAGGCGCCGCGCCCGCATCTCCCCGCCCAAGCACAATCGTTAAATCATCCGGTTCTTTAAAATACAAAAGCTCTTCGCCCAAATCTTTTAATTGAGGCACGCTCGAAAACATCGTCACCACGTTCGAAATGGGCAGCTCGGCGCGCGCAAAGGTCTGTTTCCACACGGGCGAAGGCACGCTCGCCGCATTGGGCGCTCCACGGCAGCACCGAAAACCTATGTCCGGCCCCGATGCATCGGGCGCAACCGCCATCCGCCTCGCACAGCGATGATCGGGCGCAATCGCATCGGCCTTCGCTCCCCGCACCGCCGCCGCCTTGGCTTGCATGTTTTCAATGGGCTGCACATCGCTCGCCGTCCATTCGCGCACCAGCGTGCCCATGCCCAATACGCCGTAACCCGACGCGCATTGCTTTGGATCTTTGGCACAGGCCGCATCCCATGCCGCTCCTCCCGCATAGCTGTCTCCGCCGGGCCCCTTACAGGCCATCTCCCACTCGAGCTCCGTACACAGCCGTGCCCCGGCCTGCTGGCATAAATCGGCCGCCTTTGCCCTTGAAATACCCGTCATCGGCGGCTTTTGAGGATCGTTCGGATACAAAAACCGATCGATTGAAAACCCGCCCAGCTCCACGTCGAGCATCGAGGGCTCCAGCACCGGATCGCGGCCTTTGTCGCCCGGCGTGCTGCCCGCCACAAACTTCCCGCCCGGAATCTCCACCTGATCCGAACCCGCCGCCTTGGTCTGAGAACGCGCCGCCCCTCCATCGGCACTCTCGTTTTCCGCAGCCTCCAACACCTTCCCCTTGGGCGTCACCGCCACACCGCCATCCGGATCGGCAGCGCCCCCCTTGCCACAGGACAACGCCGCACACGCAAGCGCGAACCCCATCCAAAGCCTTAGCGCCGGACCCAACGCCTTCATGGCGCTCTTTTCGCTCCATCGGACAATAAGGCCAAGATCGCTTTGCGGGTATGCTGCCTTCATGGCAACGCCCTTAACGCCCACCGTCGACCCCATGGCGGCCCAGATGGCTCAAC
The DNA here is from genome assembly GCA_964537685.1 of uncultured Polyangiaceae bacterium. Lineage (GTDB taxonomy): Bacteria > Myxococcota_A > Polyangia > Polyangiales > Polyangiaceae > CAZICM01. Next base: position 95,887 of record CAZICM010000020.1, on the reverse strand, counting down.
TGCTCGCGGGCAGCGATCTCGCCGAGCTGCGCGAAATCGTCAGGCGATGGATCGCCGAGGCCCAAAACCCGCGTTTGCAAAGGCACTACGAGGAATTTGGACGAAGGCTTATCGAGCTCAAACAAGCCTTGGAACACTCGCCCCAAGAACCCACGCGCGAAGAACTAGAAAGCGCGCTCACGATGATGCTCAGGCTTGCAGCTTCCAACAATCCTTAAGAAGCCCGTATGCCCCTCGAAACGCTTCCGCCCTGGTTTGTACGTGTAAATGTTGTTGTGTTCGGCCTTCTTTGGGGCAGTTTTTTAAATGTTGTCATCTACCGCGTGCCTCTAGGCCAAAGCGTGGTGAAGCCCGCTTCGCGCTGTCCCTCGTGCAAAAAACCCATACGTCCCTGGGACAATATCCCCGTGCTCAGTTTCTTGATTCTGCGCGGCAAAGCCCGCTGCTGCGGAGCCAGCCTCTCGCCGCGCTATCCGCTGGTCGAGCTTATCGGCGGCGTGCTCTCGCTGTGTGTCTACGAGCTTCTGGTGCGGCCTCTGCCCTATGGAACGCCGCTCTATCACGCGGCGGCCGTCTACATGGCTTCCTTCGCGCTTGCGATGGGCCTTGTGGCGGCGGCCTTTATCGATCTGGAACACATGATCTTGCCCGACTCCATCACCTACGGCGGCGCTGTATTGGGCTTGGCCACGGCCTCGTTTCGCTCGATGAGCCTGCTCGAATCGGCCCTTGGAGCCGCGGCTGGATTTTTAATGGTGTGGCTGCCCTTTATCGTCATCTACCCAAAAATCCGGAGCGGAAAGGCCGGCATGGGCATGGGCGATGCGAAGCTGGTCGCGCTCGCGGGGGCCTGGTTTGGATGGGGAGGCGCCCTCTTTGTGCTCTTGGCCGGAGCCGTGCAGGGAACGATCGCCGCCATCGTGATGCTTCTCGTGGGCGGCAAAATTGAAGACCCCGAAGCCGTGCGCAAAGAGCGGGAAGAAATCGAAGCCGAACTGTCGCAGATGTCGCCCGAAGAGCGCGCGGAAGCCGAAAAAGAGTTGGCTCAAGATCCTCTCTTCAGCGAAGCGGGCGAAGGACTGGGGCAGCAAAGGCTTGCGTTTGGGCCTTTTCTGGTCTTGGCCACGCTGGAGTGTTTGTTTGTGGGAAGGTGGCTGTTCGAGACCTACTGGTCATGGATCTCCGTATAATTAAAGGATTTTTTGTTTTTATCTTGACAAGCAGCGCATTCTATGCATGCGCGCCTGGCATCCCCCTTCCGCCCACGGGCCCCCATCAAGGAGCCGCCAAGGCCACCGTCCCCTACCCGCCTCCCGCGCCCAAACCGGCGATTGTGCGCGTCGAAGAACGCCCCAGTGACCAAGCCGTCTGGATCGACGGACAGTGGGAATGGCAGCCGGGAGCCTGGGCATGGCAGCCCGGCTCCTGGGTCTGGCAGCCCGGCGCCTGGGTCATCGCCTCACCCGAGTCGTACTACGCCTATCCCGCCTTTGAACGGCAGCCCAACGGCAAGCTTTTATGGTGGCCGGGCAGGTTTTACAGGCGCCTTTCCCAATCCGGGAACAGGCCGATCGATTTGCCGGCTCAAAGCGAGTAATAGGGGAACGCCTCCCATGTTCTCGCGTTTATCTCTCGCCTTATGCCTTTTCATACCCGGCGCGCTCATGCTGTCGGGCTGCCAAAAACTCGTGGAATGCAGCGCTGATGTCACTTCCGGCAGCGGCATTTATAAAGGCAGCGCCAAAGGCAAAGCCGACGACACAAAACTCACCCGCAAAAAAGCCGTTCGCGAGGCATGCATGCAAATGTGCGCCGCCGAAAAAGCCGTCTCCATCGATGCCTGCGCATCGCGCTGCGTGGCCGATATCGAAGCGGGCAAAGTCGGCGCGAAAATAGGCTGCGCCAACGATTAGCGAGGAAGCCAACCATGATGCTGGGATGGTCGTTTTCGGCGCGCTCACTCGATGAAACCGCTCGGCTTGTGCGCGCGCTCAGCAAGAACCGCTATGTGAGCGAAATCGATTTTAAGCTGCACTGGACGGTCGATTTTGCCCTCGCCGATCTCGCTTCATTTGGGCCTTTTGCCAAAGCCTTTGAAGAGCGGAGAGCCCGCGACAAACAGCTTGAAATTCAATCGCGCGATCCCAGCCTGTGGCGGAGCGTGATGCTGGAAGATGTGGTGCGGGTGCTCGAAGCCTTTTGGACCGAAGGGCCGGCGAGGCAGCGCTATGTGCAAAGGCTAAAGCAGGCGCTGGCTCAAACGGGCCTTCCACCGGCCTCGCACGAGCCTTTTCAATCGAATCCCGACGACTTGCCTCATCCCGAATTGGTGATGCTCGATTGGGTGTATTTGCCCGTGGACGAACTCGACACCGAACGGCACGCGGGCGCGCTATCCGCGATGGAAGAAGCGATGGAGGAAGTGAATCCATCGGCGCCGGTCTATGTGGAAGGCCCGGTGATCGCAGCGCCTGAATTGTGCGAAGGCATGAAAGACGGCGCGCTTTGCGAAGATTTTTTTGTCTGGTCCGACGGCCCTTACAGCTATTCGGACTATGTGTTCCGGGGCGTATCCAAGGCCGCCAAATTGCCGGAGCCACCCTTGGGCTACAACGATTTCAACGACGAATAGAACGAGATTTTTTGTATGGGCATGAAGATCCCGCGTTCCTGTTTCCGCGAATACGACATACGAGGCGTCGCCGAACGAGACTTAAGCGACGATTTTGCCTACGCGCTGGGACGCGGCTTTGGCTACATGCTGAGGCGCGAGCTTGGAACACCGGCCGATCGATGCATCGACGTAGCCGTGGGCCGCGATGCCCGCCTCTCGACACCCAGACTCTTTTCGGCGCTGTGCAAGGGTCTTCACGACGCGGGCGCAAACACAAAAGCCATTGCCGTAGGCCCCACGCCTTCCCTGTATTTTGCAGCCCATCATCTGCATACCGAAGGCGCCGTGATGATCACCGCGAGCCACAATCCATCACCCGACAACGGTTTCAAACTGATGCGCGGAAAGGCTTCGCTTCACGGCAAAGAGATTCAAGCGCTGGGCGATGTAATCGAGAGCGAAGAATTCCTCGGACAAGATCCGAAAACAGCCAAAGGCAGCGCGGGCGAAATCGACATTCAGCCCGCTTACATCGAAGCCGTCAAAGCGTCTTCGCGCCTCGCTCATGCCAATCCCAAAGACCTTAAATTCGTGGTCGACGCGGGCAACGGCGCCGCGGGCCCCCTAGGCATCGCCACCCTCCAGGCGCTCGGTTTTCAGCCCGAGGCTTTGTACTGCGAACTCGATGGCCGCTTTCCCAATCATCATCCCGATCCCACCGTGCCCGAGAATCTTGCCGACCTTCGCAATCGCGTTCTTGAAAGCGGAGCTCTCTTCGGCGTTGCGTGGGACGGCGACGGCGACCGCATCGGCTGTGTCGATCATCAAGGCGACATTGTTTGGGGCGACAAACTGCTCATTTTATTTGCCCGCGCGCTGCTCAAAGAACATCCCGGCGCGGCCATCCTGGGCGAAGTCAAATGCTCGGCAACGCTCTACGAAGCCATCGAAAAAGCCGGCGGACAGCCCATCATGTGGAAGACGGGCCACTCGCTGATCAAAGCCAAAATGAAGGCTTCCGGCGCGCTTCTGGCCGGAGAGATGAGCGGCCACATGTTCTTCGCCGACCGCTGGCCGGGCTTCGACGACGCGGTCTACGCCACGGTGCGCCTGCTTGAAATCATCACCCAAAGCAAGCAGAGCCTCAAAGAGCTCCTCGCAGACGTACCGCACACCTTTGCCACACCTGAAATCCGCGTGGATTGCCCCGATCATCTCAAGTTTTCGGTCGTCGAACGCGTCGCAAAACACTACCAGGCATCCCACAAAGTCATCGATATCGACGGAGCCCGCGTGGATTTTGGCAACGGAGCCTGGGGCCTGTGCCGCGCCTCCAACACCCAGCCTGTTCTGGTCCTGCGCTTCGAGGCCCACAGCGAAACCGAACTCCAAACCGTGCGCGCCGCGTTTGAAGCCGTCGTCCAATCCGCCGCAAACGCCGCGCATAACGCTGAATGAGCACCACCGCCGAAACCGATCGCCCGGGAACCGATATCTGGACCATCCGGCGGGTTCTCACCTGGGCCACGGACGATCTAAAAAAACGGGGCTCTTTGTCGCCCAGGCTCGATGCCGAATTGCTCCTGTGCCTCGTTCTCAAGACAACGCGGGTTCAGCTCATCATCGATGCCGAGCGGCCTCTCCAAAAAGAAGAACTCGATCGCTACAAATCCCTGCATATACGCCGCAGGTCCGGTGAACCCATCGCCTATCTCACCGGCACCCGCGAATTCTTTGGGCGGCCCTTCCGCGTCGATGCCCGCGTGCTCATCCCAAGACCCGACACCGAAATCCTTGTGGAAGTCGCGCTTCGCCGCACCCGGCATCTTTCGCTCAGCGCCCGCGTGCTCGATCTCTGCACAGGCTCGGGCTGTGTCGCGATCAGCTTGGGGCGGGAAAGACCGACCACGCGCGTCATCGCCACCGACATTTCAGAGGCCGCGCTCGATGTGGCCCGCGAAAATGCGCTTCGCCTCGGCGCGGTCAATGTCGCCTTTTTACAGGGCGATCTCTTTGGCGCGCTTTCGCTTCAAATAAGCCAGCGGGCTCATCATAAACACCGCGCCCGCTTCGATCTCATCACCGCCAACCCGCCCTATATCCGCGAGGATGAACTGCCTGAATTGCAAGCCGACGTCCGCGATTTTGAGCCTCGGCAGGCGTTGCTGGGCGGCAAAGACGGCCTCGATATCGTGCGCCTCATTCTGGAGCAAGCGCCTTTGTACCTCGAAGACCAAGGCGTGATCGCCATGGAAATCGGCGCGGATCAAGCTCAACAGACCGCGGCCCTCTTTGAGCGGGCAGGCTTTTCCGGCATCGAGATCACCCGGGATTTAGCCCAGCACGATCGCGTCGTCTCGGGAATCCGGGCTTAAAAAGCCTTTAACAACCCTAAAAACGCGCCCGCTGTTGAGATGTTGGCTTTGGCGCCGCTGCCGACTTCTTCTTCGCGGCGGCTCCTGTGTACAGCACCGTCCTAAAGCCCAAACCCACGTTTCCATAGCGAATCGTGTCGCTCCATGTGTAGTCCGCGTACAGCCCAGGACCGGCCGACAAATGCCAAACGCGCAGCCCCTCATAAAAAATGCTCACCCCGAGATGAGAAGCCGCGCCACCGTCGATCACGGCTCTTTCAGGCTCTACCGAAGGCGAAAACCCGGCCACGCTCGCGCCCACATCAAAACCCACACCGAGCTCCCTCAGATGCCCGCCCAAACCAAACAGCGGAAACAGCTCGGTTCTAAAAATCACCCCGTATGCTCCGCCCGATAAATCCGAAGGCGCAAGCGCGGCGCCCTGCGTTCCCAAACCAAAGGTCAGCCAATCCGAAAGCGCTCCGCCCAGCCAAAAGAGCCCCACACCGCCCACCGCGATATTGGACTCTGTATAAAAGCGCTCACGCCCGATCTTCTTTAAATCCAGCGGATAACCCGATGCCTGACCCAGTGAAAACACAGGCATCAAACCCACCATAAAACCGCTTCGCCGCAGCGCCGGAGCCTTCTCCCAAGCGGCCTCCGCCTCCTGCGCCTCTGCCCGCGCGGACGAAAAACCACACAGCGCGCCCGCGAGCAGCGCCGCCCCCACCACCTGCCCGCTCCACCGATTCCTCTTCGACCATCGATCCTTCATCGCCATTCGCCGGGCTACCTTATACGATTGAAAACGATGTCCCGCATCGCAATCGTTTTCTCGCCTCTTCACTTGTCCCGGGACTTCATTGACTACCCTTATTTTGCGGATTTAGGCGCCGTTCAAAACGCGGCTGTCCTGCGCAAAGCCGGCCACCGAATCACCCTCATCGACGCTCTCGCCCTCCCCGGCGCGCAGCTTCGCCCGGAAGACAAAGGCAAATCGTTCTCGCTCGGAGCGCCCCTCGGCACTTTGCTTTCGCGCCTTCCAAAAAACGCCGACGCCTACATCTTCGCGCTCACGCCCTTTCATCGCCCGCCCTCGCGCGATCCCGGCCTGAGCGCCCTCCTCGAAGCCGCCCGCGCTCACCGGCCCAGCGCGCCCATCGTTCTCGCCGACCTCTACCAAAGCGGCCAGCACGTCATCGATGCCCCGCCTGAACAGATTCTCGCGGCTTATCCCGAAGCCCACGCCTTTCTCCGCTATGAAGCCGAAGCCGCACTCCCCGCTTTAATTGCCCGCCTCCTCGAGCCCGGCCCGCCCCAATCCCCATTCGTTGAAGAAGGCCCAGAACCCGCCCACCTCGATGAACTACCCCTGCCCGCCTGGGATCTCCTCGAGCTCGACGCCTATTTTGAGCTTCAGCAGAACATCACCGAAGGACTTGGCCGCCCACACTGGGCCTTCCCGATCACCGGCCGCAGCCTCCCCATGCTCAGCAGCCGGGGCTGCCCCTACCGCTGCATTCACTGCTCCTCCAATCCATCCACACGAAAGAATGGAGAGCTCATTGCACCAAAAACGCAGCGCCGCTATTCCAAAACCTATCTTAAAGAATTGATCGCCTATTTAAAGCGCTTGGGGGCCGGACGCATTCATCTTTTGGACGAGCTCATCAATGTCAACGAGCGTCATTTCGATGATATTTTAGACCTATTCAATGAAATCGGACTCCCCTTTGAAATCCCCAATGGAATGCGGGCCGACTATATCCTCCCGAAGCATATTTCGAGCTTAAAAAAACACATCACCACCTTAAGCATCAGCGCCGAAAGCGGCTCGGAGCGCGTACTATCGCAAATTGTCGACAAACAAATGAATTTATCGCATATCCGGCGCGCGGCCGAATACGCCCAAACGGAAAGCCTTCCAACCCTCGTGCATTTTATGATTGGCCTTCCGGGCGAGACCAAGCGCGAAATCAACGAAACGCTAAACTATGCGATGGAATTGCATGAAAATACCAACGCATGGCCCAGCCTTCAATTTGCGACACCGCTTCCGGGCACGAGGCTTTCGCGGGAAAGCCAAAAAATAGGCCGTATTCTGCCGATGATCAACGATTTCGGACCGCATTTTCAGCAGCGGCCTTCCATTGAAACGCCTGAATTTTCGCTTGACGACTTAAAGCGCTTCCGATTTACCTTTGAACAAAGGCTAAAGGCCACCCAAGGCCCTAAAAAGGTGATTCTCAACGTCACCTACAAATGCAACAACCGCTGCACCTTCTGCGCCACAGGCACCCGCAGCCAATTCGATGGTGATTTTGGGCGCCAGCGCGAACTGCTTCTTAAATACCGCAAACTCGGCGTCACTCTCTTGGATTTCGACGGCGGAGAACCCACATTAAATCCCAATCTATTCGTATTGATTCAATTCGCCCGGAAGATTGGCTATAAAAAAATAAATGTCACCACCAATGCCCGCATGTGTGCCTATCCTGAATTCGCCGAACGCCTTATCCGCTCGGGGATTCATACCCTTTTAATTTCGGTCCACGGCCCGGACGCGAATACCCATGCCCAAAACGTTGGTGTTGCAGAAGCATTCGATCAAACCATCACCGGCATTCGCAACCTGGTCGCCGCCGAACAAGCCGCCCGGAAAAAGGGCAAAGCAATCGTCGAATTGGGCGCCAATATCACCATTACAAAATCCAATACCAAAAAACTCCTAGAAACCGCGGAGCTCATCGAAAGCCTTGGACTCCGCTGGTTTAACCTTCAATTTTTGACACCCTTTGGCCGCGCCACCAGCTCCATCGCACCGGATACCCAAATGGCCGCCCAAGAAGCCATGCGGCTTATCGATACCTTTGGAAAACGCCTCAATATCCAGGTCATCAACCTACCCTTCTGCTTTATGCCCGGCTATGAACGCTATTTAATGGGCGATATGCTCAAACTCGAACGCCACATGCTCTTTGTGAACAACGAAGAAGTGAATCTCTTTGAATATTTACGCGAAAGGCGCACCAAAAAAGACGTATGCGAAAGCTGCCCTCACGCCATTTTCTGCGGCGGTTTTTATGAAATGGACGATGTGCCCGAACCGGCCTGGCTCATTCGCCCCGAAGACTTAATCCGGCCCATACGGGAGGATATTCCCCGCCCAAGCATTGAATAGTCCTTTCAGCACTCCGCCGCGTCTGCTATCTGTGCCTCGGCGTCCCACGACACACTCACAAGGATTGTTTGCGATGTCTGTTACTGCCACCCAGCCCGATCCGCCTTCCCAAGACGAAATTGTTCATCCCCATGTGCGCCCGGGCGATGTATTGGCCGGAAAATACTCGGTCGAGAAAATCATTGGCCAAGGCGGCATGGGTGTTGTCGTCATGGCCGTTCATGTCGATCTTTATGAACGGGTGGCCTTAAAATTTCTGCAGCCCGAAGTGATGAACAGCGAAGAAGCCGTCGCCCGTTTTTCCAGAGAGGCCCGCGCCGCCTTTAAGCTGAAAAGCGAACACGTTGGGCGCGTCATCGATGTGGGTCAATTGCAGGGCGGTATTCCTTATATGGTCATGGAATACCTGGATGGCAAAGATTTAGACGGCGTCGTTCAAGAGCGCGGAGCGCTGCCCGTCGCGGAGGCCACCGAATATATCCTTCAAGCCTGCGAAGCCATCGCGGAAGCGCACACCACAGGCATTATCCACCGCGATCTAAAATCCGCAAATCTCTTTCTCACCCGGCGAAGAGATGGCTCACCCTGTATAAAAGTGCTGGACTTTGGCCTATCCAAAGTGGGCGTTCAAGTCGAACCCACCAAGAAAAGAGCGGCCCTTATGACAGGAACGCATCAAATGCTGGGCTCTCCTTTGTATATGCCTCCCGAGCAAATGTTATCCCCCAGAGATGTGGATGTACGCAGCGATATCTGGTCGCTCGGCGTCATTTTATTTGAGCTATTGACGGGCAACTTACCTTTTGTGGGCGACAGCCTGCCCGAACTGCAGGGCAAAGTGCTGGGAGGATCTCCAGAAAAGATCACATCGTACCGCAAAGACGTTCCCCCGGGTGTAGAAGCCATTGTCGAGCGCTGCCTTCAAAAAGACCGCAATCTCCGCTACGCCAATGTGGCCGATTTTGCTTCTTCTATCGCTCAATTTGCCCCCCCGCGAGCTCGTTATTACGCGGAACGGGTCGCCCGGATGATCGAAAATTCAGGACAGCTTGTTAGCATTAAGCCCCCTCCAGCCTTTGCCGAGCCTGCCCCGATGTCCACGCGCACCATTCCAGATGCCCCCACCCCCAGCGAGACGCCCGTTGGCGTAGGAGCCGCCATCCAGAAACTCCCTGGTCCAGCCAAAGGAGCCGTATTTGGGGGAATGGTGGCGGCAGCTCTTTTGGGAGCGATGATCTCTGGACTAGCGGTATCCAGTTGCGCGGGCGGAACTGAAGACGCCGCGGGAGGAGGCTCGGCCAAACCCAGCACCACCGGCTCGTCGCCCAAGAAGAGATGACCCTATCCCAGGTGTGCGAGTCCAAGGCACCACAGCCGCACATGACGAAGCTAAACCTATACACCTCCCCCCATATGCAGCTCAGCGTGGACGAAGCGCGCCAAATGCGACACAAACCCCGATACGCGCTGCCGGGTTGCTGTTGTCAACTCGAGGGATCATTTTGGACGGCTATCCACGGTTCGCATTGTGAACCGGGTAATGGCGAGCGTGGGCGACCTATCCGTTGAAATATTCGACGATCTCCAATCGGCCGAACATTGGCTCAACCAAGACGATACCGAATCCAATCCGGCGAGGTCTGCATCATGAGCACAACATCGAGCCCCAGTCTGAACAAGCGAATCGCCGAAATGGCCACGCATGTCCCCATCCCTCAAGAAGTACTCGAAATTGTATGGCACAGCGTCATACTTTCGAGCCGGGAACGAGTCCGGGGGCTTCCCATTGGAGCCCGGGCACCTGAGTTCACACTGCGGAGCGAAAAGGGCGAGATCATCAGCTCCAAAGCGCTATTGGAGAAATCGCCGCTGGTGCTTTGTTTTCTCCGGGGCGACTGGTGCTTATTCTGCATGATAGAAGTCGCGGCACTGCGCGAAGTACACGCGCGCATCCTCGACCTTGGCGCCCGGCTCGTGGTCATTCATCCTCAGCGGGACAATCACCCTCACTTTGGTGGTGATGCCCCCTTTGATATATGCAGTGATGACACCCACGAAGTGATGGCGGCCTATGATGTTCGCTTTCCAGTTTCCGAGAAAGTGCATACCACCTATCGAGATTTATTTGGGCTTGACTTAACCCAAATCAACGCGGGAGGTCTACTCAATCTCCCGGTACCAGCCACCTTTATCATCGACCGGGACGGCATCATCAAGGCGAGGCAATTCGATCCTGATTTCCGGGTGAGGGCCGAGCCTGAATATATCCTGTCGGCACTGATGAATCTCCCGGCTTTGTCAGAGGAATTTCGCGCGGAACAATGACGATTCGTTTTCTTTCTCCCTAATCCATCCCATGCCCCGGCCCCAGCACCAACTTCATCTTTTCTTTTGGATCAAAACCTTCCACATGCGGGGGATGATGACACGCCGACACACACATCTGCTCATCCGGCTTTAACTGGATCAAATCCTTCTTCTTTGGGTCTTTCTTATGCAATGATCCAGGCCCATGACACTCTTCACACTGAACGCCCATCAGCTTATCGACAAAAGTCACCGTCGACCCACCGGGCTTCCCATAGCCCGTTACATGACAGCTTACACAATCTAAATTAAATTCCTTAAAGTCTTTTTGCAGCGTCTTATATGCCTTTGCATGCCCGTGCTCATCCCATACCCGGCGCTCCTCATCGTGACAATCGGTACACGCATCCACGCCAATATACGCCGCCTTTCCCTTCTCCACAGGCTCAGGCTTTCTATCCGCAAACGTTACCTTGTTATACTCATTCACACGCTTGTAGTAAGCAAGCATCTGCTCCGCAACCTTCTTCTCACTACCATACTTCTCCCGCACTTCTACCAGCGTGTAATGCATCAAATGCTCAGCCTTCGCATTACCCTTTGCCGAAGCGGCCGCCGCATCATCCGCCTCCATTTTGGCCTTCTCCGCCCGCAGCTTTTCTAAATCGGCCTTACGCGCCGCGATATCCTCCGGCTTAATATTCTTATTGCCCTCCCATTGCTGAAGTCCTATCTCCAGCGTCCGGATGCGCGTCGCCAAACTTAAGACTTCCTCCCCCCGCGCGATATCCCCGCCATCTTTAAAATGAACCAATCCCTTGGGATTGCCACGAACCACCAAATCCACCGCCGCAATACTCTGCAAATGATTGGCCGCCTCCACCACCAGCGTCGACCCGGCCAATACAGGAGGCTTGGCCACATCATTGGCGTGCCCACTCTCCATCGGCTTGCCCACCAACAACACATTCAGCTCAGGCAATCCGTCCGCCAGCCGAAGCGCCTCTCCCCTTGGAATGGCAGCCAATCCAATCAAAATGTTAGCGCCTTGAGCCTTCAGCGAATCCACCCCCGACTTCATCGCCGACAAGGCCGCCTCAGCCGTCACACCGCTAGGATAATCAGCTCCCTTGCGCTTTGGATCGGCCACACCAACCAATCCGATTTTAATGCCCGCCACATCGCGCAGAATCACCTGCGCCGCCCCTTGCACACCCTTTAAATTGGCCGCCAAAAGCGCCGATCCGCTTTTTTCTTTATACGAAAGCAAGGCTTCCTGGCCCACCGCCCAATCATTAGCGCCCGGCGCCCACGCCAATAGACCAATCTCCTTCGCCGAAAGCGCAATCGCATCCGCATTCCAGCTCGCCTGCTGGGTAATCTCACCCTTAATCACCGGATCATCAAATAAAAGAGGACCGGCTCCCAATACCATCGTATTTGGATATTTCTTTCGATCCTCCTCCAAAAAAGCCGCGAGGTGATCGAAACCGCCGAGCTGATCCTTGGTGCAGCCGCAGGGCTCCAAGGCTCCGGCCACCGTGCTGATCAGATACAGGCGAATCTGCGTGGTTTTAGGTTCTTCATCGGCAACGGCCGCGCTGGGCAGCGTTTGACAGCCCTGACAAGCGGCGAGACCGGCAGCCGAAAAGAGGGCGATACAGAGCGCGAGAGGCTTCATTGATAGGCTCTTTAGCATGAGTACAAGCCTTTTGGGGACAAGCAAGGGCGTTGTCCACGGGCCTGCGGACTGAAATATGCGCGCTCTTAAAATGTCGTCGGCGCGAAAGGCAAAATAAACTTGAGATCCTGATCATTAAACCGAAGCTGAAGCCCCACGAAATAGTCGCGCCGGTCGGGATTCAGCACATCATCCACACCGCCCAACAACCACAGCTTGCGGATAAATTCATACGAAAGCGCGATACGCCAGCGCGGCATCAGCTCCTCGCCAAAGCCAAACAAATCCTGCCGGAGCTCAAAGCGATCGTTCAGCAAATGCAGATCCAAACCAATACCGCCGGTGCTCTCTTTAATGCCAAAACGGCCCGTAAGCGGCCCCAAACGCTTCGCAAACTGAAACGAAAAACGGAAGGCATTCGTCGTAATCGTCCGAATCTCGCGGTAATGCGGAGGATCGTTGGGATTGGTCGTATCCACATCGATCTGCTCAAACTTCGTAAAGCCGCGGGGATCGTTCACAACCTCAATCGCGTAGTATTTATCTTCGGTCGGCTGAAGCCTCAGCTCGACATAGCTTTTGATGGTATTGGCCAAAAAGTTGTAGTCCGTGCGAAGCCCAACGACGGTCTGAACCCGGTTCAAACCGCTTACCAGCCCGCCCATCTCCTCGACCGCCGATTCCACTTCATTGATCAGCGTCTGATCGTTCACCAGCCGGCCGATCGTCCCATCGCCCTTATCGATGCGCGCCGCGATATTGTCCGCGTGCTTAAGCGTCGACTCCAGCGACGACGCCGCGCGGTTGGCTTTCTCCACCGTATTGCGCAAATCGCCCGCCTTGCCGCCCGCGCCCTTGGCATCGGCCGCCGCCGTCAGCGTGCGCAAATCGTCCGTAATTTGCCGGACATTCGTTAAAATCGCCGCGATCTCCGGACGCGATGTGCCCGTGATCGTATTTACATTGGTAATCGCCTCGCGAACCGCCTCCCGGTTTTCCTTCACCGTGTCATTCAACTGCTCGGTGATATCGGCGATATTTTTTAGAATCTGCTCGATCTGCTTCTCGCCCCGATCGGTACCCACCGTATTCCGAAGCGTTTCCGTGACAGATTTCACGTCCTTGAGAATTTCCGAAACCTGTCCCTGCAACGCTTCAATCGTCGGCTCGGTGATGTAGTAGCGAATCTGCCCGCCGTCCGGAATCTGCGTCTTACCCTTGGTTCCCGGCGCAAGCACAATCAGGCTCTCGCCGATCAAACTCGTCGATCGCTTCCCCACCGCCGCATCATCAAACAGCGCGACATCGGGCTTCATGCGAATAATCACCTTCGCCTTGCCCGTCTCCTCATCGAGCTTGATCTCATCGACCGTGCCCACCTGAATACCCGAAATGGTCACGCGCGATTTAGGCGGCACACCCGTGATATCGGGAATCAAAGCCCATACCGTGTAGCCGTTGCCCATACCGGCATCGGGAGACACAAAGCGATACGCACCATAAGCCGCCCCAATTAACAGGACGCTCATCATGCCCACTTTGGCGGCTCGAGAGACTTCCGACATAGAAGCTTTGGCCGACGCTATCACGGCCCCGCGGATGCGAACACAACCGATTTTTTCTGGGGCTCTCCCCAAAGGCTCCATGATATTTTTGGTCGAAGATTTTTATGAAAATGCCCATGGCCTTCGTTCTCGGAACTGTTTGCGCGATCGCCTCGGGCTGTTCGGGCGCCGCTTCCGGGCCTGCGGGGACGGGTCATCCGCATCAATCCCATCAAAAATTAAACACATCCTCTTCTATTTCGGCAGGCGCTGTTCCTGAATGGCTACCACCGTATAGCAAAGACCAACTCAGCTTGCTTACGCCTGGAGACACGCCGATTCAAATCCCTGCAAAACGTGTGTTTCCCGATCTATCCCGCTTTGGATATGCCCGTAATCACCGAATGGACGACCCTTCCGAATGTTTAAAATTCACCCGCTTAATAGCAACGGTCGTCACCAAATCGGATCATTATTATGTTGTTGGCATTGCATCCGATGATTTAAGCAATTCCATTGCTCAATACGGCCCCAAAACGCCCTTAGAACCCGATGGGCGCTCGACCCTCAAACGGGACGCAACCGGCGCGGGACGGCCAGCCATCATCGAACTCGGCGGGGCAGCGAAACAAGCCCACGACGAAGGCTTAGAGCATCTCAACAAACGAGCCTTCACCGGAGCGGCGGCGGCCTTCAAACGCGCCATCGCAAACAGTCCAACCGTACCGCTGCTGCATCTATCGCTCGCCGAAGCGCTCCTCTCCTCGGGCGACACCAAAGGCGCGGGCGAAGCCTATGAAGCGGCGCTCGCGCTCGATACGACGCTTTCCAAGGCATATACGGGGCTCGCCGAAACGCTTGAAAAAAAGGGCGATCTAAGCGCAGCGAAAAGAGCTCTCGCCGAAGCGCTCGCCTATTGGCCAAGCTCGGAAAAGGCTTTCTCGGCGGCGGAGAGGCTCACGGGCCGCACATCAAAAAAGCGGCGCATACAGCCTTTCCGCGCCTTCATCGATGTCGACAGCGCGGGCGCGGTGCGCGTCGCCTCCAACGAAGACATGGCCTCGCAGATGTACGGAACGTGCAGAGCCGTCATGCGCTACGAGCCCGAACTTCGCTCGCTGATTTTCGACGAGCCCGGCGAGACGCCCTACTACCTAAGCGCCGTGGAAGAAGTCGTTTGCCTGGAAGCGGCGCTCGGCGCCTACCTCTTGGAGCTTCGGCAGGACGACGACAAAAAGCCCGATCCCCGTGTGGAAGCGCTGCTTCAGATGGCTCAAGAAGACGGCCTTTTAGGCTATGTGATGTTTGAAGTGCTAGGACCGCACAGGCCCGATCGCGTGCATCAAGCGCCGCCCGATGTTCACCGCGCCACCGTGAGATACGTATCGAAATATGTGCTGGGCACAGGCTCCAAAGGCGAAGAGCTTCCAGAAGGCATATTTTCGGCCCAGCTTTAAAGCGGGCATCGCGCATTGAATTGGCTCGTCCAACGTCTAGTTCTTGGGTTTTTGTTTGGCCCCGGCTTTTAATTCCCCAAAAGGGGCTCCGCAAAGAAGGCTTCAATGCGTTCCTTCATGGCGAAATCAACACAAGGCCCTGCCCGGGCGCGCGGCCTCGGATCGGCAGCGGCTCTCTTTGCGTTCGGCGTTTGCGCTCAAGCCTTTTCCGGGCCTCAAGAACTGAAGTGGCCCGCGTCGACCGAATCGCCCCGCGCCTACGAACCCCGTCAAAAAATATCGCCTAAAGACGCCTCACTCTACAGCCTATGCGGCAAAGCCGATGCCGCCCTCGTGGACGTCGCCGCGCGCAACCTTCAAAACCTCGCGCGCGGAGAGCCTCTATTCGGCCCCGACGAACTCGCATTCACGCTGAGAGCCGCGGGCGATCCGCATGTATGGGGCTGGGGCTTTTCGGTCGCGAGCGCGGCCATATCGGAAAGCGATCTCGCCAAACGCACAACGCGCTGGCTTTCGGGCTGGAATGGGCTTGGAGAAAGGCGCTGCGGCATTGCCCGCGGCACGCGCAAGGACGGAGCGGATGCGGTGGTGTTTGTGGCCGTCGACGCGCTGGCCGACATGGAAGCCCTGCCTGTACAGGCGCGCGTGGGTCAGTGGCTTACGCTGCGCGCACAAATGCTGGTGCCCGCACGCGACGCCAAAGTCGTGCTGCTCGGTCCCCGGGGCGCCCCAAAAACCGTGCTTGCATCGCTGTCCTCCGACCTCAAAGTGCAGAGCACATTTTCGGTCGATCGAGCCGGACCTTGGGTGGTGCAGGTCCTCGCCACGGTCGAGACAGGTCCCAGGCCCGTCCTCGAGGCCATGGTCTTCGCGGGAACGGCGCCTCCATCGCACTATGTGCAAACGCCCGCGCCTGGAGAAGAAGCCGGAAAAGACATTCGCGACAGCGCCCAAGCCATCTACCAAATGCTCAATGCGGCGCGCGCCGAAGAAGGATTTCCCACGCTGATCCGGGATGAAGCCCTGGATGAACTGGCCAAGGCCCACACCGCGCAAATGATTAAAGCCAACCGCATTGGCCACGACGTAGGCCAGGGCGATTTACGGGCGCGCGTCAATGCATCGGGCCTTCGCGTCAGGCTCGCCGGAGAAAACCTCGCCAGCGCCAAAACCAACGAACAAGCCCACCGCGTCCTGTGGGCCAGCCCCTCCCACCGCGACAACATGCTCTACCGCGAATTCAAGCGCGTGGGCATCGCCGCCCAAATCGGCCAAGACGGCTATGTCTGGGTGGCTCAAGTCTTCTCCGGATAGTTTCTATTCAAACCATCACGCCCCAAAAAACAAAATCAATACAATTAAAGGCCAATACCAATGTATGCACCACTGCAAGACCTTGTGAGCTCACTTCTTTCCCGGGAAGGCACGGCCATTCCGCTGCAAGGCGTGCATATCTCGGGCGAAATTATGGGAGCGCGCGCCAAAATCACGCTTCGGCAGCGCTATCTGCACAAAGGCGAAAAGGCCCTCGAAGCCATTTACACCTTTCCCATTCCAAGCGACGCGGCCGTCATTGGCTTTTCAATGGAGTGCGCTGGGCGGCGCATGGAAAGCGAAGTCAAAGAAAAGCAAAGCGCGAGGCAAGCCTATCAAGAAGCCGTTCAATCGGGCGACGGCGCCGCGCTTCTGGAACAGGCCAAACCCAATGTATTTACCGCGTTCGTGGGCAATATCTTGCCAAACGAAGAAACGGTCATCGAAACGGTTTACGTTCAAAAACTCTCGGGCAATGAAGGCGCGCTCAGGCTTTTAATTCCCACGCTCGTCGCACCCCGCTACACACCGGCAGGCAGCGGAGACAGCGCCGATGCCTTGCAGACCCCGCCCATTGCGGACAAAACAATTAAATTATATGGATTAACGATCGATTTGATCTTCGATCTAGGCCGCGACATTTCGATTGAGAGTCCATCCCACGAAATTGAAACGCAGCGCCTCGAGGGCAAGCGGGTGCGGGTGAAGCTGGAGCGCCCGGAAGCGGCACTGGACCGCGATTTGGTTCTTCAAGCCTTTAGTGACGACAATGAACAGGGCACGGGCTGCCTCGCCCATAAAGAGGCGGGAAAGCCCGGCACCTTTGCCCTTACCATCGTACCGGATTTCTTGCCCAAACTCTCGAAAAAACCCGGTAAAGATGTTGTCTTCGTAGTGGATGTCTCGGGCTCGATGGAAGGGCTTTCCATTGAACAAGCCCAATCCGCATTAAAACTTTGCTTGCGCCATTTACGGGAAGGCGATCGCGTTCAAATCATTGCCTTCTCGACAAGCTTCACAACCTTTCAAAAACAGCTTTCGCCATTTACCCAAGGCACCTTGGAAGCCGCCGACCACTGGGTCAATTCGCTTGAAGCCAACGGCGGCACCGAAATGCTCGATCCTATGATGGCGGCCGTCAATCTCTTAAAACAGAGCGCCAAAAACCGAGCGCGCATTGTCGTATTGATGACCGATGGCCAAGTCAGCAATGAACATCATATCGTCTCCAGCATCGCATCCCATGCCCAAGGTGCCCGGGTTTATACCTTTGGAATTGGCACCAGCGTCAGCGATTTTATTGTCCGCGAATTGGCCAAGGCCACGGGCGGCGCCGCCGAATTTATTTTCCCAGGCGAACGCATCGATACCAAAGTCACGGCCCAATTCACCAAGGCCACCGCGCTGCGCCTAGAAAACCCGGGCATCCGCTTTACAGGCACCGAGGTCTTTGACCTTTGCCCTCAAGAGCTTTCGCCGCTCGTCGACAGCGATCCATTCACGCTCTACGGCCGCTATGAAAAACCGGGACTTGGCAGCGCCGAGATCTCGGGCACCCTGTGCGGCCAGCCCTTTTCCGTCTCCATTCCTATCGAATTGCCCGAAAATTCGGCCAAGCCCGATCTGGAAACCCTCTGGGCCGCCGAGCGCATTGGTGAACTCGAGAAGATCGCCATGAATCCTGCGAATCCAGAGGCCGCCTCCGCCGCCGGGAAAAAAGCCGTTGAACTCTCAATTCAATATCGAATTGCTTGTCAATTCACTTCAATGCTTGTCGTTGAACGCCGGAGTGGTGAACGAAAGAGCGCTGACAAGCCTGAAAGCGTCGTTGTACCGGCATCGCCTCCCGCCGGATGGGGAATGTATGATGAAGGCGATCAATTCGATCATTATGCCGCGCAATCATCGACCCGCGCGGGCACCATTGGTCCTAAAGGCATGATGATGCTGAAAGCCATGCAAGCGGCCGGCCCATCGGCCATGCGCGCATCGATGCCCAAGCCGACGGCGAAACCCATGGCGCCCCCGAAGAAGTCGGCGGCGCGTCCTCCGGCAGCCATGCCGCCCATGCCGCCCATGCCAGCGGCCGCAAGACCGCCGGCGCCCATGCCAGTAGCGCCTCCTGCATCGCTCGCAATGCCGATGCCTCCCGCCTCGATGTCGATGGATGATGACGAGCTCGAGTCTGTGCCCAGGGGTGAAGCCGGGGGTGGTTCAGGTGCGCCTTCTCCCCAGGCGGCTCCTGGATTGGGCGGCTCCATCGCTCAGGCCGTGAAAGGCGTGTTCAGCAAGATTTTTGGAGGCGATTCGGCCGATTCACAAGGCATAACGCCAGCCGCCCCGCCACCGCCACCACCACCTCCCGCAGCGCCCGCGCGCCCGCGTGTCCAAGCGGCGGCGGACACAGCACAGAAATCCCGCATGAAGGACGTGGCTCCACCGCCGGCACCCGCTCCCGCTCCAAAATTGAACGAATTGCCTGCATCGACCAACGAATTGATGGAATGCCAATTGGCCAGCGGGCTGTGGGAGCTTTCGCCTTCGGCGCTTTCGGTCAGCAGCATCGAAGATGCGCGGCTCTTGGCCACGGCCCAGGCGCTTTTGCGATGCTATCAAGAAGGCATGGACACCAATCATCCGATGTTTGGCGTACCCATTCGAAAGGCGGTGGAGGCGCTATGCGATGCGATTCGCGAGAGACCCGCGGATCAAGCCGGCGAACGCGCGCTGAAGGCGGCGATTGCCGCGGCGCTGCTGCTATCGACGCGCAGGCTGCGCACCGCGGTCATCGCGGCGGCAGAAGCAGTGCATCTCAAGGATTTTGCGAATGCGCTGTCCACCGCCGAGGCGGCAAAACAAAAACTCTTAGAATTGAAGATCAATTAAATGGTTATCAAATCACACCAAATTGCTTTCCCACCTGTTTAAATGCATCGATAGCCCGCTCCACATGCGCGGGATCGTGCGCGGCCGAAAGCTGAACCCGAATCCGCGCCTCGCCCTTGGGCACCACAGGATAAGAAAAACCAATCACATAAATCCCATGACCCAGCATGGCCTTCGCCATATCGGCGGCCAGCTTCGCATCCCCCAGCATCACGGGCACAATGGGATGAATGCCCGGTTTAATCGTAAATCCGGCCGCGCTCATCCCTTCACGGAACGCCTTCGCATTCCCCATCACCCGCTCGCGCAGCTCCGAGCTTTGATCCAGCAATTGAAAGACCGCAAGCGACGCGCCCACAATCGCCGGCGCCACCGTATTTGAAAATAAATACGGCCTCGACCTCTGCCTCAGCAGCGCGATCATTTCCCGCTTCCCCGTCGTAAAACCGCCGCTCGCGCCGCCCAGCGCCTTTCCAAGCGTCGACGTCATCACATCAATACGCGAAAGCACGCCGCATTCCTCGGGCGTCCCCCGCCCCGTCTTTCCAATAAAACCCGTCGCGTGGGAATCGTCGACCATCACCATCGCATTGTATTTCTCGGCCAAATCGCAAATCGCATCCAATTTCGCCAAATAACCGTCCATTGAAAACACGCCATCGGTCGCAATCATCCGAAGCCTTTTGTTTTGCGTCTTTTTCAAGGCTTCTTCCAGCGCGCCCATATCTCCATTGGGATAACGGTGCCGCTCGGCCTTGCACAGCCGGATACCATCGATAATCGACGCATGATTCAGCGCATCGGAAATAATCGCATCCTCTTCGCCCAGCAGCGTCTCAAACAATCCGCCGTTCGCATCAAAACACGACGAATACAAAATCGTATCGTCCGTCCCAAAAAAGCGTGAAACCGTGGATTCAAGCTCTTTATGAATATCCTGCGTGCCGCAAATAAAACGCACGCTCGATAAACCAAAACCATGACTCTCCATCGCCCGCCTCGCGGCTTCGATTACGATGGAATTTGATGACAATCCCAAATAATTGTTCGCGCAGAAATTCAAGACCTCGGCGCCCGCTGACGTCCGGATACCCGCCCCCTGAGGCGTAACGATGACGCGCTCCTCCTTGTACAGGCCGGCGTCTTTAATTTCCTGAAGCGTTTGGGTGTAAATGGATTTGGCTGTGTCGTACATGAGCCGCCCTATAAACCAGATCCAGGCGGGAGAAAATAGCGTGGAAGCCACGCCCTCAAAGGCAACCGCCAAGGCTCCCGGTACGTAATCTGAAACGGCTGGCATTCATCACAGAAACCAGCCGTCCTTTTTTGTTTGGGAAATTATAAAATTTCTTAAATAAAATTTTCTCTCATCTACCGAAGGAGGAAGCATGAGGAAGGCCAATACCAAAGGCTTCCCGTTGCACCTGGGACTTTGGGGCGGCGGACTTTGTCTGTTGCTCGCGGGCATTTCGGCGCAGGGTTGTTCCGATGAATCAAACGGCGCAACCGGCACATCCGCCAGTTCGGGCTCGTCCACCAGCACAAGCTCGACCTCGAGCTCAAGCACGAGCTCGGGCAGCGCAGCCCCCACCATCGAACCGGCCTGCAATGGCGATTCATTTAATACACCCTTGGATGCCACACCCGATCCAGATGGCAAGAATGTCTATTTCATTGCCTTCACACCCTTGGGCGAAACGGCGATTTTCAGCGGGCTCACCGATGGAAGCGCCGTCTGCAATGCGCTCCACACCGGCGCGCCTTTGGTCGCTCCGTTTAACATTGCGATCAGCACGGACGGCAATACGTTGTATATTGCCGATACGGGCGGCGATGATGCGGACGATGCAACATCAACGGATGCCGGTCAAATACTATCCATGCCAGCCTCCGGCGGAATGCCAGCTCCCATCGCGGGAACACAGGGTCTTCGGCCTCGAGGCATCGAAGTCATGACCGGCGCCAACGGCGACATGCTTTACTTCGCCGGCACCGATCCGATGACAGGCGAAGGCGCACTCTACCGGATTGATTCGGCCGGTGGGGCGGTCAATGCCGTCGTCAAGGGAAGCCCGCTGGCCGATCCAAGCGGCTTGGCCATTGCATCGGATGGAACGGCCTATCTGTGCGATACCATCAATTCCGAATTCGGAACGTCCACGCTCATCGCCGTAACGAACGGCACGGCCAAAGTCATCGCCAACGATATCCGGGGCGGCTATCCCTGCGGCGTATCGATAACGGCCGACGAGCAGACCGTTCTTGTATCTGGATACAACGCCCAGACCGAAACGGACGCGGTCGTTCTCGTGGATGTGGCCACCAGCCAGGTATCGCTTCTCACCAATGGAATCGATCAATTCACGGAATCGGCCGGCCTTCACCGGGCGAAAAACCTAAATCGCTTCGCCTGGGCTGACAGCAAAGCGAATAAATCCGGAACGGTCTTCACAGTGGAATTGCAGCCCTAAGGCGCTATGGAGGAATGCTTATCATGATCAAGAACAAGAAATGGACCGCGGCCGCCCTTTCAGCGGCCACGCTATTGACCCTGGGCAGCCTGGCGAGCGCATCAAGCCATCGCGAAGCGCCCTCGATTGCCAATGATCCCTGCGCGGATAATACCGACTTATACGCCTGGGTCGAAGGCAGCAACCTGGTGATTTTAGCCAACTATATTCCGCTGGAAGAGCCCGCAGGAGGGCCAAACTTCCACGGTTTCTGCGAAGATGTGCGCTATGAAATTCATATCGCGCGAGGCCCGAGCAGCCTGGACGATGCGCTGACCTACAATATCCGGTTCAAGACCAAGGATATCCCTTTTGTCGATCCCAGCGTACTCGCTCCGGCTCCCGCGGGAGGCAATGAGTTCTTCTCTCAAATTGCCGTGGCCCCGGCCGATTTCGCGGGCGGTGCAACAACCTATTCGGTGACCAAAATCGAAAAGGGCCAGGCCACTGAAATCGCAACGGGCGTACCCGCCGTGCCTCCCAATATCGGCCCGCGCACCAATGCGCTGGTCTATGGAATCCAGGGCGCCCAAAGCTATGAAGACTTTGCCACAGGCGCTAAATTCGCAAAAGACATGGGCGCCAATGGCAAAATTTGGGCGGGCCCCCGCGACGATGGTTTCTATGTCGATTTGGGCGCGGTCTTCGATCTCGCCGGATTGCAGTCGGTGCTCGGCGAAAGGCCGCCCCGCGATGACGTAGCCGGATATAACGTTCATACCATCGCCCTTCAAATTCCATTAACCGTCGCCAATGGAGGCGTAGCTCCGACGGCGGGCGCCAGCGATAGCCAAACCGTTGGCGTTTGGGCATCGGCCAGCCGGCGCCAAGTCCGCATTCTTCGTAAAAAACTGCCCGCCGACGAAGCCGGCCCCTGGATTCAGGTATCCCGCTTGGGCTTGCCTTTAATCAATGAAGCCGTCATCGGCCTTCAGGATAAAGATGAGTTCAACCGCACCAAGCCCAAGGACGACCTCAAAAACTTTGGCGCCTACTTCCTCAATCCGATTATCGTTCGCGACGCCAAATTCGCAGGCTTCTACGATGCGGGCGGGCCTCTCGCCGGCGTGAGCTTCGATGCTATGAAGACCAATCGCACCGATATCATCGATGTGATTAATCTTAAAGCCTCGGGGCATAATATTCAAACCATCGGCGATGTGCTGCGCGTGGATCTAGGCACGGCATCCGCGTTCCCCAATGGCCGCAAAGTCATCGGCGGAACCAATAAAGAAGAAGACGTGACCGATGTTGAGCTCAGCCTGCTCCTCACAGGCTTGGCCGCGCCCGTTCCCGATGGCGTCGATACCAACGATAAAATGTACAAAACCACCTTCCCCTATCTGGCCACGCCCTGGGAAGGCGCCTTTAAGCAATAATCTATCGCTTCTTATCTATTTGCTGGGCGGCGCGATATCCGCCACGCTCGCCCAGCATTTCATCCCGCACTTGCCCTGTTTCTGATCGGGCGTCTTGTTGCACCCATTCCAGCAATCCAAATCCCGATCGCAAGCCTCCCCTGTCTTGCCCAAGGGCGCGCACTTTTTGTCCTCACAGCGTAGTCCTTTCGCGCATTGCCCTTGTAAACAAGCTATTCCCACGCCAGGAAGCTCTCTTTTGGCGCACTTCTTTTCAATGCATAGATGCCCCGCACCACATTCATCATTGGTTTGACATGCCCCACCCACCGCGACGGCATCCGCGCAAAACCGCTGCGCACATACCCCCAAACACTCGGGATGCCTGGCATCGCTTCCCCGCTGACCCGTATAAGCCGCCAGCGTATCCACCGCATGACTACAAGGCGCTCCCCGCCCAAGCGGCTTCTGACAGCGCCCAGGCTGCGTCGGCCCCGACCCCAAACACCGCAAACCATCCTCACACTCCAACGACGCCCGGCACACCTGCCCTTCTTTTAACAGCCCATGCACAATACCATCACATACATCCGGCGCGGCCAGCGCCAGCGGCTTTACCCAATCACAGCCCTCCGTCGCCTTCTCCAGCGCTTCAATACACCGATCGGCATCGCCCGTCTCTACCCGCACCGCCTTCTCCCGAAGCGCATAACTCAACATTCGGGTGCATTCCGATGCCAGCGACAAACTCGGCGGACTCTTACAGCATTCGCCTTTTCGCTTGGTGGGAAGCGTGTGCAATGCATCGCATAAACGCTGAGCCAAAGGATCGGGAGCATCATTGCTCTGAGGATAGACCGATTTAACTTGATCGCCCCCCGCCTCCATCGAAGAATCCATGGCGCTCTTGGCCGGCGAAGCCCTGGACGGCAGCGCGGCACTGGCCGAAGGAGCGGGATTTGCCGCTGGATCACCCTTGGAACAGGCCGTGAACACCAACGTGGAGGCAAGAAAAACACCAAAATAGCGGGATTGAGCATCAAGCATGGCGATAAACTACTACGCGGGAACCCTCACCTTGGACGCCAAGACCTTCCTCGGCGGCTTTATACCCGCCCTTCCCGCTTTCTCACCCTCATCCGAAGCGGCCTAGCCAGCCTTAGCGTCGATATGGGCCTTGTCCCAATCGGCTCTCGCTCCACCCGCTCCAGCTTGTAACGCCCCGCAATCATCGACAGCGCCACAACCCCTTCCAGCATCGCGAAATGCTCCCCAATACATGCCCTCCGCCCAATCAAAAAAGGCACATAGCTCCCAGGTACAAGCTTCTCCACCTTCGAAGGCTCAAAGCGATCGGGATCAAAACGCTCGGCATCCGGCCAAAATTCAGGATGCCGGTGCGTCGTGTATAAGGTCAGGGCCACCCTTTCATCCGGCCTTAACTCAATCCCATCAAAGCGATCCACTTCCTTTACCGCCCTCACCACCGCGGGCACCGGCGGATACAGCCTCATCGTCTCGAAAAATACCCGCCTCGCCATATCCAGCTTGGGCACATCCTCCGCCTCGGGCCTTCGCCCTCCCAATACCCTCAGCGACTCCTCTACCAGCCGCTCTTCCACGTCCGGATGCATCGATAATAAATAAAATGCCCAGGAAAGCGCTAAACTTGTCGTCTCATGCCCCGCCAAAATCAAAGACTTCACCTCATCCAATACCTGCTGCTCCGACATCATTCCCCCGGTCTCTTCATCCTTTGCAAAGATGATCCTCGACAGCATATCCCCCCCACCTTGACCCTTGGCCCTGGCCTTGGCGATCAACCCCCTCACAATCCGGTTCAAATCCCGCTCTGCCTCCGCCGCCCTTCGATTTCCAGGCGTTGGCATCCATGGCTGCAAGAGCCCCATCGACATCATATACAAAGTCCCCTGCTCCAAACAGATCTCCAAAGCGTGCCCAATGCGCTCGGCTTCCTCCCGGAAATCCCGCTGAAACAGCGCTCCCCCCACCGCCCACAGCGTCAGCCTCATCATGTCATCTGAAAATACCCGCTCACATCCCGCCCCCGCCTTCTCCCACTGCTCAAACAGCGCCTCCACACAATCCACAAATATTGGCAGAAAACGAGGCACCGCCCCGGGCCTGAACTCGGGCGAAAGAAGACGCCTCTGCCTGGCCCATAAATCCCCCTCGCTCACAAAAATACCGTTCCCCAGCAGCGGCTTTAAAAATTCATAGTCCTCGCCCTTGGGATAATTAAGCACATTCCCCCGGAGCACCCGGTACACATGCCTGGGATGGCATAGCGTCACGGTGGGCTTGGGCAGCCTCGTCCGAACCACATCCCCCTTGCGGCGGTGGAGGGACAGGCCGGATTCCACATAATTCCTAAAGAGTTCCACCATACCCTCGACTTCCTCGGGCCAGGAGAGCGTAGCGGCCTGAAAACGGCGGGCCCCTGCAAATTCCTGAGGCAGATTCGAGCTTTCTGAGAGATTCATCGCCTTTGTCCTTCCGGCATCCCCTGGGGGAACAGCCGCAGACCCTAATAAAAAAATCTTTTCCCGTCAAGCGCTTCATCCAAAGCCCTTTTCATGGCTCTTTCTAGGCTTTTTCGGGGTTTGCATTGCCCTTTTGTTTTTTCAAAACGCCTCCTCGCGTACACGAGTTGCCCTTTTGTTTTTTCAAAACGCCTCCTCGGGCCTCCGAGCTGCCTTTGGTATTTTTTATCATGCCTCCTCACGCCTCGGAGGACGAATTTTCTGGATCCAAAAGGTCCCTACAAGCCTCTGAGTAGGCGTTTTTATTTTTCAGAACGGCTACTCAAGCATTTTGTAGGGGCCAATCGAATACAAAGAGCGCCAATGCAGGACCACGAGAAGGCGAATTGAATCGCCCCAAGGGCATATTTTATTTGCGCTCCGGCAAATTTACGTTCTACAGTCGCATCGAAGGTCTGGATATGCAGCTTTTAAGCCCCGAACGCATTCGCGCCATTTATGCCATTGCCGTTGAACTTGGCCTTAGCGAGGCCCGCGACACGCTGTTTTCGGCGATGTCCACGCTCAAGGCCCGATTGGCGACAACCTCAAGCCCCTCCGGCCAATTGCTCAATGACCTGAATGCTCTCAATGGTTTGCCTCTTCAAAGCGACCTCACCGATGGCCCTTTGGAGCTTTGGCTGGAGTCCGCGATTGCGTTGCGCGGCAATGATCCTAGATGTTCTCTTTTAAAGGAAGCCCTTGTGGACGTGCGCCGCAGCCGGGGGTCCGGGCCAACGGTACCATCGGCTGACAAAGCCCCAAATATACCCGTTCGCATGTATCTCTCCTATGCCCATGAAGACGAATCCTATGCCAAGCTCTTGCGCAAGCATATCAATCCCCTGGTTCGCAAGGGTGAGGTGGTGCTAAGAGACAAGAGCAAGCTGGCTTCGGCGGCCCATGAACCGCTGGCTCAGCAGCTTGAGCGGGAGCTATCGACGGTGCATTTATTTTTGCCCTTTGTCAGTCCCGACTATTGGGGCGACAATGAATGTGGCGAGGAAGAGGAGCAAGCGTTAAAGCTTCATAAAAGCGCGGGGTTGCGCATGGTTCCCATTTTAACCCGGCCTTACAACTGGCAGGAAACCGAACTCAAATCGCTGCAAGCTCTGCCGAACAACCGGGACTTTCTATCGAAGCTACCGGACGCCGACAGCGCGATGGTCGAGGTGGTGAAGGCGCTTCATGCGATGGTGAAGGAATTGAAACAGCGATAGGCATAGCAACCAATCCTATCTTTAAATGACGGCCACGCCAAAAAAGCGCTTGCGAAGTTCCCCATGGAAGCGCACACTCAGGTTCCACACTTCACCAGAAAGGAATCTTTGGTTCCATGACATCCATCAGCGAAGAAGACCGGAGACGCCTGCTCGAAAGCCGCCACGATGTCGATGCAATGCATGACATCAATCATGTGATTTTAGAGCCAATTACCCAGCAGTTGCTCGATTTTTCCAGAGCCTCTCTCGCGGCGAGGCGCGACGAGCTGCTTTCATGCGTGCTGGCCGCCACGCGCGAACGCTCCGAGACCGATGCCGAGCGCGCCAAGCTTCAAACCGCCGTCGCCGATGGTGTGCGGCGCTATATATATGTGCGGGGCAAAATTCAAGATGCCTTGCTGAATATTTCACCCGATCAAGTGGTCAGTCCCACTGAAATCAATCGGAGGCGCAGGCTACTCGAACGCTACTTTAGGCTGAGCGGTTCGGAGCTGGAGCGGGGCTCGGCGGCATGGGTGCTGGAAACGATAGGGAGCTTGGTTGGCGCCCTGAAGACCGAGCCGGATTTTGCGCCGCTCGGGCTGGATGGGATGCTGAACACATCGTACACGGCTGGGACTCAGGCCGCGAAGGATTTAAACCGGGAAGTCGATGAAGACAGCGTGGCAATGTACAACTTAAGGACGATGCGGGTTAATTTTGACCGGGCCAACCGGGCGCATGCTTTGTTGGTGGAGTCGGCCTTAACAAGGGAGGGCAAGCTGGAATATCTAGGGCGCTATATTCTGGCGAAAGATCCGGCCTATAGCGCGAGGCGGGCGGCGCGGGAGCCTTTGGACAAGGAGCCTGGGGCGGGAGATGTCGACGGGGAGATTGCGGAAGCCCAAGAAACACCTGGGGAAAGCGCGGGCACGCCGGATACATCTGGGGAAAGCGCGGGCACGCCCTAGCCCTGATTAAACACTCGGGCGCGTCCCCTGCCGGCGTAGTGTCTTGCCCCCGCGCAACCACCTAGAGTATCCGCGCGTACAGGCCAAGGCCCGCCATGAATGTCAACGCCCTCCACGAACGCACCCTTTTCGCCGCTTTGTTTGGCCTTCTTTTAGGGATGGGAGGCGGTGCCTGCAATTCCACAGCACCGGCTCCATCGGCTTCTGCCTCAGCATCGGCTTCCTCGCCCCCGCCCTCACCCCCGCCTATCGATACTTCGCCGATCGCGCGGGCCCGGACGCTGGCCTTGGCCAAGCCCGCCCCCGAGGGAAAATATCAGGCAATCGACCGGGAAATCGAAAAGCTTCAGCAGCAATATCAAAAGATCCCCGAAAAGAGCGATACCCTTCTGCTCTTGGGGCAAGCTTGGGTCCGAAAAGCGCGGGTGTCGGCCGATCCGGGCTTTTATTTAAATGCCAATGCCTGCGCGGATCTGGTGCTCGACAAGAAAAACGATGATTCCATGGCCCTGAATTTAAAGGGCTTGGTGCTGATGAACGATCACCGCTTTGCGGAAGCGCGGGATCTGGCCGATCAAATGCTAAGCAAAAAGCCGAATGATCCCATGGCGCTGGGAACATTGAGCGATGCGCTGCTGGAGCTTGGGCGTTTTGAGGAGGCGGCGGAGGCGGCTCAAAAAATGATGGATTTAAAGCCGAATCTGCCGGCGTATTCGAGGACTTCATATCTGCGTTTTCTTCGGGGGGATATCGAAGGCGCCAAGCAAGCTATCAAATTGGCGATCGAGGCCCGCGATCCTTCCGAGCCCGAGCCTGGAGCTTGGGCCATTGTACAAGCGGCAGTCATTTTTTGGAATGTGGGCGATTATTCGGGGGCCTTGGCTGGGGCTGAAAAGGCGCTTGTCATGCTTCCTGATTATCCGGCGGCGCTTGCGCTAAAGGGGCGGGCGCTTTTATCGATGGGAAAAGCCAAGGAAGCGATTGAAGCGCTTCAAAAATCGCTCGATAAGAACCCGCTGGTGGAGACGGCATGGGTCTTGGGCGATGCATATGTGGCAACGGGAGATACTGAGGGCAATGCTCAAGGCGCCTTTGATCGAGCCATTCAAATTGGAAAGCAAAGCGATCGGCGTTCGCTGGCATTATTTTTAGCGAGCAAGAACCGGGACATTCAGGAAGCGCTTTCGTTAGCCCAGGAAGAGCAAAAGGTCCGGCAGGATATTTATACCGAGGATGCGCTGGCTTTTGCGCTGTACCGGGCGGGAAAGCTTTCCGAGGCAAAGGCGGCGATCGATAAAGCCCTGGCGCTTGGAACCAAGGATGCGCGGCTTTTTTATCACGCGGGAGCCATCAGGATGGCGATGGGCAATACCAAAGAAGGAAAAGAGTGGCTGGAGCGGGCGATTGCGCTCAATCCTCAATTTGATTTCACGGGCAGAAGCGAGTTGGATACCCTGCTTGCAAACACCAAACCCGATAAAAAGGCAGGCTCGCCGTGATCGCCCGGAGAAGTATTCTGTGTATTATTTTCAGCGTATTGTTTATATTTTCGATTGAATTGAGCACGTTGGCGCATGAAGTCGGGCTTTCGCGGGGCGAATACACGATGAGCGAAGGTCTATTGAGGGCTAAGCTTTCGTTTTCGCGGCGCGAGCTGATGGGTGTGCTTTCGAAGCTCGATGAAAACAAGGATGGCCTGCTCGATTCGGGAGAGCTTGCGCGTTCAAACAAGGAGATGCGCGCTTTGATCGCCGATCGGATTGAAGCAAGCAATGCCCAAAAGAAATGTCCGCTTCAGGAATTCAGCACCGAACTGACGGAAGAAGATGGGATTTCAATCGATGCCCGCTTTCAGTGTTCAATTTCATCAAATACAACTCTAACACTTTCATTTTTTGATGCGCTTCCGCATGGGCACCGGCATATCGCCCGTTCGCAAGAGGGCGAGCATGTTCTGTTCAAGGCCAATCCAACGCTTATTCTTTCCAATTCAGGAGGAAGCGAAGCCTCGGCGGAAGCGGAATCGAAAGCGGCGCGGCCGGGCCTCTTTGGCCTGTTATGGATGGGCGTCGAGCATATTTTGATTGGATTCGATCATTTGGCCTTTTTGCTTGGGCTTTTGCTGGTGGGAGGAAAGCTTCGTTCGCTCCTTTGGGTCGTGACGGCTTTTACGCTGGCCCATTCGATCACATTGGGACTCGCCACGCTTGGCATTGTTACGCTGAGCCCGCGCATTGTAGAGCCTTTGATTGCCTTATCGATTGTATATGTAGGCATTGAGAATTTTTTCGTGAAGGATGCCAATACGCGGTGGAGAATTACCTTTCCTTTTGGATTGATTCATGGTTTTGGCTTTGCGGGGGCGCTGGCCGAAATCAAGCTTCCGCCGTCGGAAATAGCACCGGCGCTTTTGTTGTTTAACGCCGGTGTGGAATTGGGACAGCTCGCGGTGATTGCGGTGGCTTTGCCTATTTTGTTCCAGCTCCACAAGCGCAAGTGGTTTGAGGATAAGGGTAAAGAAGCGCTGAATATCGGGCTGATTGCGGCGGGATTATTTTGGTTTGTAACGCGTGTGCTTGCATCAGGATAATTTTGCTGATTGGCTAGAAGCTATTCGATGAAAGCCAAGCCGGGCAAAGCAAGCAAAGAATCCCAACGAATGGCCGCTATTGCCGAAGCGCTGGCCAAGGTTCATGCCGGGTGCCGGATGGACGAGCGCCGGGAGGCCGATCCGGTGGGTTTTGTGCATCGTTACAGCGATCCGCTCGATCAGGAAATGGCGGGGCTTATCGCGGCGCTTTTGGCATTTGGAAATGTAAAAGCCCTGCGTGCAAAAATCGCCGATGCGCTTGTGCGCCTAGGCGATAGGCCCGCGCTCGCCGCCGATCAGGAAGAGGGGGTTTTAAGTAAACTATCGGGCTGGAAGCACCGTATTTATAAAGACAAAGACTTGGCCGGCCTGGTGATTGCGGCGCGCAGGCTGCAGAAGCGCGAGGGTTCGCTGGGCCATGCCTTTGCCCGCTCGCTTCGATTAAAACAGAATATGCGAGATGCATTATCGCATTGGACCGGTGAAATAAGAAAGCAATGGCCCGGCCCGGCAGGACAGCACCCAAATAACGCAAATACCCGGGCCGCCCTTCATTTGCTGCCCGATCCGGGCAAAAGCAGCGCCGTAAAACGATTGATGCTCTATTTGCGCTGGATGGTGCGTCCTGCCGATGGTATTGATTTAGGGCTATGGCCTATTTCGCCTTCGCTCTTATTGATGCCGGTGGACACGCATATTCATAAACTGAGCTTGAATTTAGGCTTTACCCAGCGAAAACAGGCCGACTTCCGGACCGTCGAGGAAATTACGGCGGCCATGCGGACAATTTCGCCGGAAGATCCCGTAAAATTCGACTTTGCGCTCTGCCATTTAGGCATGCTTCAGCATTGCCCGTCCCGCAAAGATGAAAAGCAATGCGAAGGTTGTGGCATCCAAAACGTTTGTAAATATTGGGGATAATCCAAAATCACAAAGAACTTTTAGACCAAGCCGGCTTTCCCCTATGCTGAGCATGCGGGGAAGTACCCCAATTTCAAGCGGGATAGTCGATCATGGCGGAATTTGCTTGGGAAGCCCGGGGCAGGACAGGCGAGCTTCGAAAAGGCGTGATGGACGCCGAAAACGAGGCGATTGTACAAAACCGGCTGCGGGCCCAGCAATTAACGCCGACCAAGGTGAAAAAGCGCGGGCTGGAAGGCAAGCTCGGCGGCGTCGTTATTGGTTCAGGCGTAAGCTCAAAAGATCTCGTTAAATTCACGCGCCAATTTGCGACGATGATCGATGCGGGCCTCCCTCTCGTTCAATGCTTGGATATTTTAGGCAATCAAGAGCCCAACAAAATTTTTCAGGCCGCCCTTCGCGATATCAAAAATAGTGTCGAGCAAGGTTCGACCTTTAGCGATGCGCTTCGCCGCCATCCGAAAATCTTCGATGATCTTTTTGTCAATCTCGTCCAGGCAGGCGAGGTCGGCGGTATTTTGGATACGATTTTAAATCGTTTGGCGCTTTATATCGAAAAGCGCGTGAAGCTCGCCGCGAGGGTCCGAAGCGCGCTGGTTTATCCCATCGCTGTAATCATCATTATGGTTGTCGTTATGATCGTATTGATGACCTTTGTTATTCCGGCCTTTGAAAATATGTTCGCGGAATTCGGCGCGAAGGACGCGCTGCCCAAACTCACCAAATTCGTCATCGCGGCTTCGCACGGCTTTGTCTCGGCGCTGCCCTTTTTAATTGTGGGCGGGATTTTGGGCTTTATCGGCTTTGGTTATTTCTACCGGGCGCCCTTTGGAAAGCGGCTCGTTCACAAAATGCTGCTCGTTCTGCCGATCCTCGGACCGGTGATGAAAAAGATCGCCGTGGCGCGCTTTACGAGGACGCTGGGCACGCTGCTCGCATCGGGCGTGCCGATTTTGGAGGCGCTTGAGATTGTCGCCAAAACGGCCGGTAATGTGGTCGTCGAGGAAGGCTTGATGTATGCGCGCGCGAGGATTTCGGAAGGCCGCAACATGGCTGAGCCGCTCGCGGAGATGCAGGTCTTTCCGGGCATGGTGGTGCAGATGGTGGGTGTCGGCGAGCAGACCGGCGCGCTGGATACGATGCTGAGCAAGATCGCCGATTTTTATGAGGAGGAAGTGGATGTCGCGGTGGCGGCGCTGACTTCGCTCCTCGAGCCGATGATGATGGTGGTCGTGGGCGCGATGGTCGGCACTGTGCTGATTTCAATGTACTTGCCGATCTTCGATTTGGCTTCGCACATTAAGGCGGACTAACCCAATGAGGCTTGGAATCGGAGCCCGCACAGAGCAGGGTTCCCTCGCGGTGCGGCTCGCTTGGTTTGCCGCCGCGCGGCTGTTTACGGTCGCCGTCTTCTTCGGAATCCTGACAACTTTTTATTTGGGCGGTTTTAGCCTCGACCGCTTCTCAGGAAAGATCGCTCTCTTCACCATCGCCGGAGCCTTTGCGATTTCGGCGCTGTTTGGCCTGTTTTTAAGGCGCGGCAAGCACTTGATCGCCGTGGCCCGGGCGCAGCTCATCGCCGATCCGCTGCTCTGGACGGTGATTGTGTACATCTCGGGAGGCGCATCGAGCGGCGCGACTTCGCTCTATGGCCTTTCCTGCTTGGCCGGCGCGGTCGTCCTGGGGAGGCAGGGCGCGCTGATTGCCGCGCTTTCAAGCGCGATTTGTTACTCGCTGCTGTGCGCGGCTTTTATGGCGGGCATTGTTTCTTATCCGCCTGATCAGCCCGCGGCCGCCTACGCCACCGCATGGCAGGACGTGCGTTATCCCTTTTTCGTCAATCTGCTGGCCATTTTCGTCGTGACGCTGCTCGCCAGCTATTTGGCCGAACGGCTGAGGCTCACGGGAGGGCGGCTGGAGATGGCCACCGCGCGCGCTGAACAAGCCGAACGGCTCGCCGCACTGGGCACGCTGGCTGCGGGCTTGGCGCATGAAATTCGCAATCCGCTGGGCGCCATCGCGGCCAGTGTCGAGCTGCTCCGCGCGGGCGATTCGCTGTCGGAGGAAGAACAAAAGCTGTGTGAGATTGTCGAGCGCGAGACGGCCCGGCTGAACGAATTGGTCTCCGATATGCTGGATTTATCGCGTCCGCGGGCTCCTCAGAAGTCGCATGTGGATCTGGGCGCGGTGACATCGGACGTGGTGACGCTGGCATCGAAATCGGGGCGGGGGCTGGACGTGAATATTTGTTATGAGGGCCCCGGGCAGGTGACTGTCTTTGCGGACGCGGCGCAGATTCGGCAAGTGGTGTGGAATCTGCTTCGGAACGCGGTTCAGGCGAGTTCGGCGGGCGACACGGTGGCCGTGCGCATTGGCAGTTCGGCGCGGGAGATTGTTTTAGAGGTTTGCGATCACGGGCCTGGAATATCCAACGAGGCGCGGGCCAGGCTCTTTGACGCATTTTTCACGACGCGCTCCAAGGGAATGGGCATTGGCCTGGCGGTGGTAAAGCGCATTATCGATGATCATGAATTTTCGATTGAAGTGGAAAGCATTATCGATAAGGGCACCACATTTCGGATTCGAATACCCTTAGATTCGGACCCAATTTAATCGTATTTATACCAATTCCGCTAAAAAACTATTGAATTGGCTTAATTCCCGATGCGCTGGGCGGAGCGATGGGAGAAATCTGAAGGGACGCATCGGGGAGAAGCTCGATCGAGTTGGGATCGAAAATGATTTTGGGTTCTTTGGCGGTTTGGGCAGAAAGCGGGGCGGATGCCGCCGAAGAAGCGCTAGTGGGACCTGAAGCGGGTTTTTCCGCGCCGAAAAAGCTGCTGGACATAAGGCCGAGCGCGAAAAAGAACGCGGCCAACAGGAGCGCAAACACAAGGAAGCGGCCGTGCTTAGAAAAATTCATAAGAATCTCGCGGCGCTTGAATACCAAACCCAAACTGCCCGTCTGCCTAAAGCTGAAAGAATTTCACGGAAAGATTGTTGAGGTTCTTTCGTATTTAAGCTTGAAAGCTTTGCTATCCATCCAAACACCAATCTTATTTTAAAGGAGAACCGATCGTGAAACAGAGGACGATGCATCTCGCAGCAGCAGCGATTTCGCTCTTATTAACTGTCTTCGCCGGCTCTGTGGCCTTCGCAGGACCCGCAACGGATGTCGTAAAAACCAAGCAAAGCGCGCTGTTTGAGCTGCTGAAG
Organism: uncultured Polyangiaceae bacterium; assembly: GCA_964537685.1. GTDB lineage: Bacteria > Myxococcota_A > Polyangia > Polyangiales > Polyangiaceae > CAZICM01. The sequence continues at coordinate 61,235 of CAZICM010000020.1, read as the reverse complement.
GATTCCTCGGCCGCGAATCAGAAGAAGATCAGCGCGATCTTCGATGAAATGCTCGATTATTCGGCGCTTGCCGAGGCTTCGCTGGGTTCGGAGTGGGCGGGGCGCACAGATGCAGAGAAGGCTGAGTTTTCCGAGCTTTTGAAACAGCTCGTCCGCAAGGCGTACGAGAAAAACCTTAAAAAGACGCTGAATTTCAATATCGAATACGTCGCCGAAGAAGCCAAAGGCGAAACGATTATCGTTTCAACCAAGGCGATTTCCAAATCGGACAAGCGCGAGGAGCCCATCGAGATCGCATTTAAAATGGCTCAAAAAGAAGGCAACTGGCGCGTTGTCGATATCATCACGGAAGAGGTGAGCCTGGTTTCGAGCTATCGCTCGCAGTTCACCAAAATCATCAAGAAAGACGGCTTTCCCAAGCTGATCATCAAGATGAAAGATAAGATTGCCAAAGGCGATGTTTGAGTTTTAAGCGAATCCGCGATGAAATATCGCCGGGAAGCCTGCTGGCTCCCGGCGATTTCGTTTTGTAGCTGAACTTTTCGCAGGGAATTTCTCGGCCGCGCTGAAGGTTGATAGGCTTTTCGTTCCCGATGCCTGTTCCCGATAAGCGATTTCAGCGCGCCCACGCCGCAGCGCCCGCGCTCCGATTGCCCGCGCGCGCTCATGGGCAAGACGATCGCGCGCATGGTGTGCATGAAAGGCGCGCGGATGCGGCTCAGCACAAGCCCGCGCTCAGGCTCGCGCTCGCCAAGGGAAGAATCGGCATTGAGCTGGATTTGCCTTTTTCGCTCGGTCCGCTCTCTCTCGTGGAGCTTTCGCTGTGGTTCCCCAAGGTGCGCTTCCCTATCGATCTGTCGGGAGGCGTTCCGCGCTTTAGGCATCTGCGGGGCGAGCTTTCTAAAATCGCGGCAGAGCTGGCTCCAAACGCTTTGAGTTCGTGGGCCGCGCCCCGTTTGAAGGGTGTGCTCGGCCCAAAGTCGCCGGATGTGTTTATCGCGCCGATTGAGTCGGGTGCGCTATTTGGTTTGCGTTCCGACGATCAGGCTCTGGCTTTTGATTTGATTGTGGCGCCCATGGAGCGCGATCTGCGGCTGATTCCTGAGCGGGCGCGGGGCGTTGGGCTGAAGTCGCCGCCTCATCTGACCGCGCTTCGGGTGCTGCATGCGCTGGGATCGGGTGTTGGTGAGATTCACGGCGGTGCTCTCGTGATTTCCGACGCCGTTGCAAGGCTTGTTCAACATGTGCTTCCCAATGCGGGCTGCCGCGCGCCTTCGGTTCTGGGAACGCGGTGGAGCGCGCCTTCCGTCGAGATCGGGCGCTTTAAGCTCGAGGCCATGGCGGGAGCGCCGGTGCCAGAGCTGTCGGCGCGGGCTATACGCGCGCTGGAACTTGCCGGGCTTTCGGGCGATGCAGACGCAAACGCGCTGGCAGGCGGCTTGGATGAAGCGAGGCGAAAATATGTTGAGCTGCTCGAGAGCGCGCCTAAGCATCGCGAGATTTCAGAGCGCGCGGCGTGGATCGATGCTCTGGTCGGCGAGCGGGCAGAGGCGGCGCTTTCGACGCTGGTAGATGCGGTTGCGGCGATCGATGCAGGGCTTGTGGGCGGTGAGCTGCTGGCCTCCATCGGCGACACAGAAGGCGCCGTGCTGGCTCTTTCTCAAGCGGCTGCGCTCGAGCCCTACAGCGCGCTTGCGGCACTGACATGGATGAGGGCAGCCGCTCTCTCGGAGGAACAGGATGCGCGCGAGCATGCGCTGAATGAAGCGGTCGTGCGGGCGCCCTTGCTCGAGAGCATTCGCTGGGCCCGGCTGAACGCGCGGCTGGATAGGGCGGATGTGCGGGGAGCTCTTGCGGATGCGGAGCATTTGGAAGCATGCGCGCGGGGTTCGGAGGCTCGCCACGCCGTATGGAGACGCACGGCGGAAGCCTTTTTGGAGCGGGGATTCATTGCCGATGCCGAGCCTTTGTTTGAGCGTTCGCTTCGCTATGCGCCTGAAAGCGAAGAGGCCGTGCTGGGGCTCGCGAAATCGCTAAGAGCCGCTGGAAAGGCTAAACGGGCGCTGGATCTATTCGCGAGGGCCGCCGCGCTTTCCGACAAGCTGGGCCGCAAAAGCGATAAGGAACATTCGATTACCCTCGAGCTGGCCCGCACGCTGGTCGATGCGGCCGATGACCGGCCCGCCGCCATTGCACGCCTGAGGCGTATTCCGCCGGGTCTTGCCGAGAGCGCGGAAGCCCGCTTTCTCGAAGGAAAATTCAGAGCCGAACTTGGCGATTGGGCGGGCTCGGGCGAGGCATTCGGGCGCTTTCGTTTAGAAGTCGAGCGTTCGATTGAGCTTGTGCCTTATGCCAACGAGGCATGGGCGTATTCGGTGGCGAGCATGCTTCTTTCGGCGGCACATATCGAAGAAGAAGAACGCGGACAGCTCGCGGATGCTCAGCGGATGCTGGGGTTGGCCCTTCGCCTAAAGCCCCGCGATAAAGCGATTGCAGCGCAATTCCGGCGTATCTCTCAAGCGCTTCGGGCTTCGGTCCAAGCTCTTTCCGTTGAGGCCCAAAACCCAGAGAAACAAGGGAGCGCTTATACGACGACCCAGGTGTCGCCGATGCGCATTGAGGACGAAGAAGAAGCCGCCGAGAGCGTTCCCACAGCGCCATCGGCCAGGTCCTCTCAGCCTTTTTCCGAGCTGTTCGGCGGCGAAATGGACGCGGACGGAGAGCGCGGCGGCGAGGCATCCCACACGCCTTCGGTCGACGAGCTGCTCATTGAGCGGCTTACAGCCCGCGTGCGCGCGAATCCCGACGATCATGAAGCGGTGTTTGCACTGATCGATGCCTTGAGCCACGCCCACCGCTATCTGGATTTGCTCGCTCTGATTTCGGCCCGCATCGAAGAAGGCGACGATGAGCTGCGCGCCGCGCTGTTGCCCAAGAAGCGAGACGTCTTGCGCGAGCTTTCGGCGCAGGCGCGGGCCGCCGGGAGGCCCTCCGAGGCGGAACTCTACGAAATCATGGCCGCGGGGGATTAGCTGTCAATTTGATCGAATTGCAGCCGATTTGGCCCCGGCGCGATGCCTGTGTTAATGGGCGATCAGAGCAATTCATCCGGAGCTTTAGGCATGCTTCATCGCGCATCCGAACACGGTCAGCATAGGCGTTCCATTATCGTTCAAAAATACGGCGGCTCTTCGGTGGCTGACGTAGAAAAAATTGGTAAAGTCGCCGATCGAATTGTATCCGCAAGACAGGCGGGCAATGATGTAGTGGTGGTTGTCAGCGCGATGGGCAAGACCACCGACGGATTGCTTGCGTTGGCTAAATCGGTCGCCGCATGGGAGGGCGATGCCGCCGATCCGCCGAGGCGTGAACTCGACATGCTGCTGTCCACGGGCGAACGGGTATCGATGGCGCTTTTATCGATTGCGATCCAAGCGCGGGGCTACGAGGCGATTTCCTTTACGGGCTCTCAGTCGGGCATTCTGACCAACGATCGCCACTTCGACGCGCGCATCATCGAAGTTCGGCCTCACCGCATTGAAGACGAGCTCGCGCGCGGAAAAATTGTGATTGTCGCGGGGTATCAGGGCATGAGCTACAAGCGGGAAATTACGACGCTTGGGCGGGGAGGCTCGGATACGACGGCGGTGGCGCTGGCCGCCGCGCTGCTCGCTGAACGCTGCGAAATCTACAGCGATGTGGATGGTGTGTATTCGGCCGATCCCCGTGTGGTGGAGGAGGCTCAGCATGTCGCTGAAATGGATCACGCGATGCTTCAAGAAATGGCCGAATGCGGCGCGAAGGTGATCTGCGCGCAGGCTGTAGAATGGGCGAGGCGGGCGGGCATTGCCATTTACGCGCGCTCTACATTTGCTCCTGAAGACGACAAAACACGGCAAACCATCGTGCGCCGATTTGAGCCGGGCGAGACGCTGTCGGCGAGAGCCGTGGTGGCCGAGCACAATGTCGTGTTGGGCCATCTGCCTCACGGTTCTCCGCTGGGCGTATTGCTCGGCGCGGCCGAAAGCGCTCAGATTTCTTTCAAAGATCTATCCATCGGCCCCAAAGGCGGCAGTTTTGTGATTCCGCTGCTCAATGTGCCCGACCTTCCCCGTGTGAAGAAACACCTGCTTTCTCAAGTGCCCGCACTCGAGCTTCACGAAGGCCACAGCCTGGTCAGCGTGGTGGGCGACAGGCTGGCCACCACGGCGGAACCCCTCATCCGCTTTCTCGGCGCCCTCGAGGACAGCGGCGCAACACCCCTGCTAACCGTCGGAACGCCTCTCCGCTTAAGCGCCGTTATTCAGCGGTCTGCCGCAGACGCCGCCCAGCGCGCGATTCACAAGCTTTTTGTGAGCGGAGACAGCGCATAGAGCCCCGCCGCACCCGCCACCCAAAACATCGCCCGCGCCTCATCCCAGGCAAGCCCCGCCGATGTCCACGAAGACGCCTCGCCCTCTTCATCCTCTGCCGCGACCTCATCCTCATCATCCGCGTCATCACCGGTGCCAGCCCTCGCCTCTTTGGCAGGCGCAAATAGCTCGCCCACGCACACCGGCGCCGGATGCCCGTCGATATTCACCAGCACGGCCTTGTTCTCATACGGATGCGCCATCAGTGCAAACAACGGCGCGCCTTCACCCTCACCCATAAACGCAAGCGCCAGAACGCCCTTCAGCGAAAGAACCCGAAAGGTCTTTCCAAAATCCCTCGACACACAAAGCGATCCGCCTCCCGACAGCGCCACGCATTGCCCCTTGGCCCCCACGGCAAATCCACAGCGGCGCTCGGCAATGCGCTTTGCCTCTTCACCGAGCACCCGCTCCGCGAGCACCGAAGCTTCTTCATCCAGCTCGTACACCCGCGCGCTGTCCCCCAGCCACCGAAACACAAACACCGAACCCGAATCCCTGGCTGTGTTCAGCACATCGTTCATCACAACACGGGGACGAAACTCATCCGCCTCTGAAATGGCCAGCAACCAAAGCCGCTCACCGTCCGCCGCCCACACTCCATCGCGCCCCACCGCGAGCCCCACCACATCCGATTCGCTCACCCATCCGGGTACACAGCGCGCCGGGCCCGCACCTTTCACCAGCCTCCACACCTTGCGATCAGCCGCAAATACAAGCGTTTCTCCATCGACCGCAAGCGCCGTCCCGCGCACATCCAGCGCCTCAACACCTTCGCGCGACACCACCCACTGCTCGGATTCAGGCGCCCATGCGGGCACGCTGCTATCCGAGGCAAACAGCATCTCGCGTTCCACACCCTCTTCCTCAAACTCGCCTTCCTCATCGGCATCGAGCTCGGGCAGCGCCTCCTCCCGCACATCTTCCTCGCCCGAGTCGCCCGTGCCTTCTTCACCCGCATCATCCAGCCCCGGCGCGCTTTCTTCGGCCGTAATGCCAACGGTCAAATCGTCATCCGAAGGCCCGCCCGCGCCCGCCTCGTCTTCCCCCGCCAGCCCTTCCGCGTCGCCGAACGAAAGCCCTTCATCCAAGGCTCCGATATCCACTTCACCTTCCACACCCTCGTCCACACCCTCGTCCGCGCCCTCCGCCCCTATCTCAATCCCCGTCTCCAAATCATCAGCGGCCGAATCATCAAAAGGATTTTCACTGCGCTCTTCCGCAAGCTCGTCCTCATCGCCCGTCTCATCACCAAAGCCCAGATCTTCTTCGTCGTCTTCCCCGCGCCCGTTCGCCATCCGCCTTTGCATATCGGCCCGCAATGTAGCTCCTTTCTACGACCTTTCGCGAAGCCTTCTCCGCAAAAGCCGTTGACCTAGATCCTCGCTCAAAGTCGTATTAGGCGAGCGTTCATGCGCCCCAACCAAACCGCACCCCGCAGCCGCTCGGCTCTACCCATTTCCGAAAGCATCCGCGGTCTGCATGTGCGCACCTTGCATGTGCGCCCACCCGATGTGGTGTTTGTGAAAAGCATCCTCGAAGCGAGTGAGGGTCTGGGCTCTATTTTCGCCGAGCAAGGCGGAGAACTCACCATCGGCGCCCACCCGAGCCGAATCCAAGAGCTCGACGCCTTTTTGACGGATATCGCCGCAGAAGTCCGCGGAACCGTCGAGACCCCCAAGGACGAAAGCCAGGCATGAAAGAGCCTTGCGATCCCCGGCTATTGTCCGCGTGGAACCGCTGGCTGTCCGCGCTGGCAGAAGATGCCGAGGCTGCCCTCGCCGCATCGCATCTTTACGCAGAACTGTCCCCGGATGCGCGCTCCGCATGGCTGGATGCGCTGGCCGAGGATGTACACCGCATCCCTGTGCACCCCCTTGCCGTGTACGCGCCGCTGCTCGCCGTGGAAAGCGATCCTGAGCGGCAAAAACGCATGTATTCCGCACTGAGCGGCTTCGAAATGCCCCGGGGCGACGCTTCCGATTTCCGCGCCCTCCGGGGACAGCGGGCCAAACAAAAATTGCGCACGGCCGTGCTGATCGCGCCTTTGTATTTGCGATTTGTGCGGGTCTTGCGCTGCAGCTACACGCTCGATCACGGCTTTTTATGGGCCAAGCACGATTTGCTCATCCTCGCGGACAACGCACCTAAAGACGGCGACACGATGGAAGGTTTGCGTTTGGAGACGACGCCGATGAAGATCGTCATCGAAGATCTTTCGCGCGCCGTGCTGGCCCACCGCCGCAAAGGCGCGCCGACTCCCTGCGCTTTAATCCCCTTTGCCGACTTGTTCAGCGTACGCACCGATACCGAACCAAAATCCGAGGACGAAGGTGAACCGCTTTAACTGGGTTCAGCGAATATTTGGTTGTTCGATTTGTTTCGGCCAGCTTCTGCTTTGCGCACTTTTCGCCGGCTGCGGAGGCGAAGGCCCCAAAACACCGGACGAGCCTGCAGCTCAGGCGGCGGAACCCGGTAAACACATACTCTTCGAGTATCCAACGCTCGATAAAAAGACGGTGTCCACGGCGTCTCTATCGGGCCGCTTCAGCGTCCTGGGCTTTATCACCACCTATGACGCCGCTTCTCAGCTTCAGGCCCGCCAGATCCACCGTCTGCTTCACAAGCACAAACCGCGTATCAACGCCGTGCTGTTCATTCTCGAGGCGCCCGAAAATCGCCCCATGGCCGAAGCCTTTGTGAGCGTGCTTAAACTGGACTGCCCCGTTGTGATGGCCGATCAAGCCTTGCTTCTGGGCACCGGACCTTTTGAAGGAATGCACTCGGTTCCCAGCCTGCTCATCCTCGATCGCCAAGGCCGCGAAGCCTTTCGCTATCACGGCGTGCTCGATGAAAATGGACTCGAGAACGCGCTTCAAACCCTTGAAAAACAAGTCCAAAGCAACACACCCTAACGCTGAGGCAAAAATACGCCGACCGACATCGGAGGCGCGTCCGGGTCCGCATCCAGGCCCGACAAAAGCGCCGCCAGCGGCCTTAAATGCTCGTTCGCGGGCAGCGCAAAACCATCCGCCCCAAAGAGCGCCAAAGCCGCGTGCCGAAGCAGCGTGTGCTGCGTACCCATGAGAAGGCGCTGCAACTCCAGCCTGAGCGCAGACGAAATACCTTGGCGAACCACAATTAAATCCGAAGGTATTGGACCAGCATGCGTTAGAATTTTAACGGCCGACGAGCCCCACGGAGCCCGTGTCGCGATTAAATCGCCGCCCTGAGCAAAACTCTTTGGATCGAAATACGCATAGGTCGCGCCCACATCGGCATCACCCATCAGCACGGCCCGTACAACTGCATCATGTGATTCCACAAAATGATTGGATGAAAACACCCGCTCAACATGCACACCCAGCAATTTAAGATGCGCCCGAATAATCAAATACCCGGCCGCGCTATTGCGATCGACCCATGCGGCGCGCGCATTGGAAAGCTCGTACACCGACGAAGCTTTATAGTCGGGCCGGGCAAACAATGCCGCCGAATAACAGGCATGACCGCCCCGGAGCGGCATAGCAATCGGCACAATCAAACCCCGGGACGCGGCCTGCATCGCCAAAATCGGCGGCAGCCAAGCCATATCCACCTCGCCGCGCGAAACCAGGGAAAGAAGCGTTTTGTAATCGCTTACGCCTATACCCGCCGCCTTGCACGGCGCCACATGGGAAAGCGCATTACAAAATCCCTCCAAGAGCACGCGATTGCCCGCGCCTTGGCTCAATGCAATGCCCACCGTGAGCCGTTCAGGATCGCCGCTTGTCCCACCCGCTGTCATAACGGTTGAAGTGTAAGCGAATCCTCGCCGGCATAAAGCCCAATCTCGAAAAGAAAAACCGCGCCCCCGATATTTTTGATATCGGCACAGGCGCGGCTTGTTGAAAATTAAATGGTTAATTCATTCGATCAAAATGATTCCGTTCTTTATTCTGCTGCAATGGCCGATGGCGCCTGAACCGCCTGCGTGCTCTGCGAGCCCGTCTGCTGCTGCAAAAACACATCGCCCGCAAGCTTATGCAACAGCGGCGAAAAACGCTCCTTCGCCTTGCCCGCAATCACATCGCGCAGCAATTCGTAATCGTCGCGGATGCGCTGATGCACTTCCGGATTGCTCACAAATTCCTTCGCTTTGATGGCCTTCGCGGGCGCGGCCAGCAGCGATTCTTTTGCATTGGAAATCGCGCTCTGAGCCTTCCCCGCCGCCCTTTCCAGCACCGACTTTTTGATCAAGGGCGCCACTTCATAGACCAAATTCGCCGCCGAACCCGCGACCTTGTGAGGCGAATGATGAAGCGGGCTATTGTACTTCGGATTTTTATCCAAAAACGCCCGCACTTCGGCCTCGCTCACGCCGCACTCTTCATAGGCGCGCAAGAGTTCCTGCTCCGCGGCAATACGGGCCTTAAACATATACATCTGAATGCGCGAATAAAAATTCGTCGCACCATCGCCGCTCGTCTCGACCGCGCAGAAAATCGTCCCTGGAAAGCGATTGGTAATCACCGATTGCACGCCATCCGAAACGCCCGAAGAAGGCATACAGCCGAAAGGCTTTACGCTTACCGTGATATGCGCCTTCGCTTTCGCCACATTCAAAATGAGCTTACCCACTTCCATGTGGCCTTCGCCGCCGCGCAAATCATTTGAATAGAATTGGTCGGCAACTTCGGCCACCAAATTCATATCGGGCAAATGATAATCAAATAATCCGAGCGGCAGCGCAAAGGCTTGGAAACCCACGCGCAGAGCCGAATCCGCGGCCCGCATCATCGCAAGCCGGCGGGCAATACCAAACTCGTCCAAACTCTCTAAACCGTATTGGCCCGGATCGGTCCCGCGCAAATCCCGGCGCACTTTCGTGTCGCGCGCGCATTCCCAAATATTGTACAGCAGCCACGCCGTCGTTAATTGAATTTCGTTCTCGCCATTTTCGGCTTCCAAAAACTTTTGCAATTGATAATTGCCATCGCCTTCGGTCGTCATCGCCCAGAATTCGCCGATAATCGATGTCTTGGCCTTGGGGCGAAGCTTGTCCACCTTGATATTTTCAAAATACTTGCGGCACTCATAAAGTGCTTTGAAAATATTCGTCCGTTTATACAAAGCTTCGTACAGCACGCGCTTGGCGTCTTCCATCGCGCGATTCGTCGCACCGGGCTCCACTTCAAAAGGACGAATCCGGTATCCAAGCGCATTGAGCACGTCGCCGCACACAATCGCCTTAATAATCGCAATAAAAAAGTCGGGATTCATTTCCAGGCCCACATCATCGCCCGTCGCCTGGGAAAGACCGCCCGTCTGCTGGAAGAGCATCACGCGGAACCCATCAAAACCAGCGTCCCGCAGCGCCTTGCGGTATTCCGTCACATACATGCCAAAGCGGCACGGACCGCACGCGCCAGCCGTCACGAAGACATAATTTTTAATAATGTCCTCGGTCTTCATCCCCTCTTTATCGCGCAAATCGATTAAATATTTCACCAGCGAACCGACCGTAAAATACGTCGGATTGCATTGCCCGCGATTGCCGAATTCTTTGCCCGTCTGAAGGCCGGCATTATCGCTCATTCCAAAGTAATGCACCTTGTAGCCCAGACCGCGCAGCGCGCCTTCGCACAGAAAATCCTGCGCCGCCGTTAAACCGCTGATCAGCAGCGTAACGTTTTCCCGCTCTTTCTTGGTCATCATCGGCTTAAGCATATTGTCGGCCCACTGCCGGCGCTCCGCCTTCAAACCAAGCCTTTCGCGTTCCGCCTCTTCAAATGCCCGGAGCTCCGCCTCAATATCGATATCCAAATCCGATACTGTATTTGCCGTATCCGCGGCCCCCGCATTGATAATCGGAAGCCGCATTTTCGCAACCGGAGCGTTCATCTGTTCCATGGTGCTTTCCTCTTTCCCTTACCCAAACTCAATCTTTATTTTTTAAATCCTAAACTTTTATCAAACAATCCGATCCAATTTAAACGCCTATTCGGCGCCCGGAGCGGCCATCATAGAAACGGGCGCCATCGTCCCGTCGTCTTTCTTTTTCTTCAATTGCACAAGGCCCTTCGGCGGCTCGGGCACAGGCTTTTGGGGAGCCGTATAGGCCGCGAGTCTCTTGGCCAGCTCCTCCATCTGCTTTTCCAGCGCCGGATCGGTAATTTTACGCGCCTCGAGCTGCGCCTTCTTCATCGATAACAATTCAAAGCGCTTTTTATCGACATTGTGGATCAGCTCGGCCTTCTTCTTCGCCGTGTCCTCCAGCGCCTCTTCATGCAATTTCAGGCTGTGCGCATAGGTTTTCACGCGAATTTTAATCGAGCCGCCCGGCTTGTTCGCATCAATATCGTGAAGCGCCGCATAAGGCGTCCCGCTCGTCGAGATAATATTGTCGACCAATCCGTACGTAGGCGAATCGTGACCGCATTTAAAACTCGACAAATCGAGCACCGCCACATTGGGATGCCGCGAGGCGAATTTCACCGCCCACACTTTTTGAGCGCTGTTCGCCGAATAATTTTCAGGCCACACATCATTGATGTCCAATGGATGCTGCCCGCGCGCCGCTTCTTCTTTGAAATAGCGATTTAAATAATCCATGTCGCGCGGAATGGAGCGCACCGATAATATCGGGTAGCCAAGCACTTGGAATTCCTCGGGAATACCATGATTAAGGCCCGGATCTGAATGATAAGGCCGGCCGATCATTAAAATCGCAATGCGGTTTTCGGCTTCGACCGTTTCCAAAATGGCCCGCCCCTTATCCTGCAAATCCCTTTCAAATTGGGCCAGCGCATGCATCGCCTCGCGGTGTGCAAAATCGCTTTCGTCCTCGCTAATGCCAAGCCGCGGACCCCACACTTCAAACATGCGCCGCGCCGTTAAATGCATTTCCGAAAAGGTCAGCGGCGGATCTAAATATTCAATCCCGCGCTGCGCAAAGAAATCGACTTCTTTGGTAAACGCCGCTTTCATGACGTCGGGCACGCCCGCCACAATGGGGCAGCTCGCCTTATCCATCACGCCTTCGCCAAAGCTCGGCACATGCGTTAGAATGGGGAAGAATATATAATTGAGTTTCTTTTCATCCGAATGATGATGGAACAATAAATTGTGAATATGCGCCTGAGATACCTTGGAGGGGAAACAAGGATCGATTGAACCGTATTTGCCGCCCTCGACCCACATCTCTTCGCTGGTGTGATCGGAAAATACAATGTTTTGCCTGGGCATCCCAAGGGCTTCGAAATAGGTGCGGAAATAGGGCGCCGTCGAATAAATATTCATCACGCGGGGAATGCCCACGCGAATACGCCTTAATTGCTCGCGCACCTTTTCGCCGCTGCGCTTGAAGGGCCTCTTGGTCGAGACGCGCCTCAGCGTTAAAAAGCCTTTCTTCAGCGTGATATCGTCCACCAATTCGCCGTCCGCGGGCATTTTCGCAGGCTCATAAAAATGCCTGAAGGCCAGCTTGGATTCATAGTCGACCAAATTCGGGAATTGCTTGGCAATCTTTTTGCGGTCGGCCACCAGGGCGAGCATCGATTCTTCGCTCTCGACCGTGCCTTTTTCACAAGAAAACCCCGAAATGTAACGGCTTGTTGAACCATCCGGACGGGATGTGTCAATAAATGTCCGCTTGCATTCATTCGGACAGAAATGGCAAACCGTGCTTTCGTCGTTTTTCGTCGTATAATCCAATGCAATGGCCGCATCAATACCAATGAATGTCGAATAACCGCGGCGCTTGATGACGCGCAGGGTTTCGACGGCGGCTCCGATGGCGCCCGCTTCACCGGTGTGGGGATGCACAAAGACTTGAGCGCCCGGAACCCGCTCTTTAATGTAATCGACCTGGGCTTTTACGGCCGCGAGATTGTATTGCGTGCCGCCCTGAAGCACATAGCGCGTGCCCAGCGATGCCAGCCTGGGAATTTGAACGACGTATTGCCATACATTTTTCGGCAATACCTGCGCCAATCCAGCGAGCAGTTCTTCCTTTGAAAAACCTTCCTTTTGAAAATTCACCCGGTCGGTATCCAAAAAGACCGCGCAGCCATAGCTGAATTTAGGCGCGAGTTCCGCTTGAAATGCCGTTTCGGCGTATTCGGTAACCTTTAATCCGAATTGATCGGCCATTGCCTGGAGCAGCATGCCATTGCCCGCCGAACATGAATTCGATAGGCGGAAATTGGCAATATCACCGTTTTTCATAAACAGAACTTTAATGTCCTGTCCGCCGATATCGCAGATGACATCGATATCGCCGAAATACTTCATGGCGCTCATCATGTGGGCGACCGTTTCGACGATATTTACATCCGCCCGAACGCATTCCTGAAGCACATCCGCCGCGTATCCCGTCGCGCCAAAGCCCAGCACGTCCAGCCGCGCGCCCTGATCCGTAACATATTGCCTGATATTGCTAAGCAATTCCTTGGTATCTTGAATAGGATTGCCCTTGGACAATTGATAGGCTTTGCAAATAATCTCACCGTCTTCGCTGATTAAAACGGCCTTGGAAGACGTGCTTCCGCCGTCCAATCCGATCACGCCCCGGATTAATTCTCCGGGTTGAAACTTTTTCGGCTGAAATCGCGGAATCGCATAGAGTTTTCTAAAGTCGTCAATCTCATCGTTATTTTTAACGAGCGGAGGCCCGGCGCTTTCGCCCAAACGCGCCTTGCGGCCATTTTTGATGTAATCGACAAGGCCCGCCATTCCCTTGTACATGCCGACTTCGGCCGCCTCGCGCATGCCGTACACGCACGCGCCAAAGGCCGCGTAGTACTGGGCATTGTCGGGAAGGAAAATCGTCTCTTCGATCGGCCTGTCTTTGGGCCATGCATAGCCGCGCTCGTCCCAGGTTTCGGGAATGCGCTTGCGCCAGCACTCTTGCAAAAAGGGCAGGTAAGTGTTGGGGCCGCCAAGCAATAAAACCTTGTGTTTTAAGGTCGAGCCCCGCGTGAGCACCGATAGGTTCTGAAGGACGATCGCGTCCGCCAGCGAGCAGAGAATTTCCGTGGAGGGAATGCCGCTCTTGACCAGGTTGACAATGTCGGTTTCGGCGAAAACGCCGCACTTGGCCGCGACATGATGAAGCTTTGAGTCGTCGAAATGAATCGTTCTCACGACGCTGGGCTCCAGACCGACTTTGATCATGCATTTGTCGATCGTTGCGCCGGTGCCCGAGGCGCATTTGTCGTTCATGCTCGGCGCGGCTGTTTTGTCGCCCGAACGTTCGTCCTTGTTGAAAATAATAATTTTGGCGTCCTGGCCGCCGAGTTCGATCACGCTGCCCACATCGGGATGAAGCGTTTCCACGGCGAGCGTGACCGCGTTCACTTCCTGAACGAATTTCCCGCCCAGGCCCGCGCACAAAGGCGCCGCGCCCGAGCCCGTCATAAACACGCGCCACGATTCCTTGGGCGACGCGGGAAACGAAGCCTCTATCGCCTCCAAGAGCTCCAGCACCTTTTCAGGCTGCTTGGTTTGGTGGCGCTGATAGTCGCTCCACAAAATCTCGAGCGTGACCGGATCGAGTGCAACGGCTTTCACCGTTGTCGAACCAACATCAATACCGATGACGACGGGATCGTGGTTTTGCCTAGCCATAACTTCCTCAACAACAGCAGGGCCCGCTCAGGTGTCTGTCGACTGACTGGCGAGTCAGTCAATTTCTAACGGCCTTGGAGGCTTAGGGCAAGATTATTTTGCGAATCCGGTGCGAGAGCCTTCCCATCCCAAAGGCAAGAGGTGTTAAAAGCGCGGAGGACAAGACCTGCGGGCACCGATGAGCAGTAAATGAGCAGTAAAGAAGAGCGCCGGCGCGAGCTGTTGCGGGCGGCGCGCGATGTGTTTGTCAGCAAGGGATTTCACGACGCGAAGGTGGACGACATCGTTGCCGCCGCGAATGTCGCGAAGGGCACGTTTTATTTGTATTTCCCCGATAAGCGCTCTGTGTTTTCGGAGCTGGTCGATGGGCTGTTTAAACGGCTTGGGGATGCGATTTTAAGGGTGGAGCCTGCGGCGGATGTTGAAGCGCAGGTGAAGCACAATATTCGGGCGATTGTGTCGGTGCTGCTGGACGATCCGAGCGTGACTTTGCTGCTGTCGTACGCGGGCGGTGTAGATCCTGAATTTGTGGGGAAGATTCGGTCGTTTTATGAAGGCGTGACGCTTTTATTGCAGGAGAGTCTGCGCGAAGGTCAGGAGCTTGGGATTGTGGCGGCGGGGGATACGCGGCAATTCGCGCGTTTTACGATTGGGGCGCTGAAAGAGATTTTGCTCGAGAATATTCATGGGGAGAAGCCTTATCCGCGCGAGGAGATTGTGGATGGGCTGTTTGCGTTTTTGCAGCGGGGCTATTTGCGATCGCTGCCTTCCGGTCAGGGTGAGCACGCTTCAAATGGCTCGAAAAATGCTGTGAAGCGGGGGCCTGTGCAGGTGAAGGCGAAGGCGAAGGCGTAGCCGGAATCGGGGCGCAGGCGCGGGTGACGCGCGGGTCAGTGCTATTTTTGAAGCACGAGGCGTTCGATGAAGGTGATGAGGATGCGCTGGGCCGCATTGCCGTCCCCGCATTGTTCGAGCATGGCGTTTACATCAAAACCCTCGTTTTCAAGGATGGAGCGGCGGGTGTTGATATAGCCGCGCATGACATCGGCATCGAATTCGGGATGGAACTGGACGCCGTAGCAAGTGGACGAGAAGCGAATGACTTGGTGGTCATCGAGGGGAGAGCGGGCGAGGGGCTGGGCTCCGGGCGGCAATCGGGCCACGGTGTCGACGTGGGTGGCGTTGACCAAAAAGCTTGTTTCCAAGCCTTCGAACACAAAATCGTCGGCGATTTTTTCGATGGCCTTGGTGCCCATTTCGCGGCCGCGCGGGTTTTTGATGACGAGACCGCCTAGGGCCTGAGCGAGCATTTGATGTCCGAAGCAGATGCCGAAGGTGGGCGTGCCGCTTGCGACAAGTTCGCGCAGAAAGGCTTCGGTGCTGAGCATCCAGGGTTCGCGGTCGGGGACGCTTGAGGCCGAGCCGGTGATGATAAAGGCGGCTGCGCTGGTGGGGCTGGGGAGTTCGGCGGCTTGAGCAGTGCGGACATCGATGGAGCGGTAGTTGAGAGGCCCGATAGCGCCGATGCGTTCGGCGATGAGGTTTGAGAATGGGCCGCGTTTTTCGCGGATGGGCGGGACGGGTTCGCCGGTGGTGAGGATGATGATGGGAAGGCTTGAATTCATGGGTGATGCGTATGGCAGCACGCGGGCAGGCGCTTTTCAAGGCGGGGCAAGCGGTGCATGATGCGGGCGTCTATGTCGAAATACATTGTTTCGCGGCCGATTTGGCGGCGTTTTCGGCCGGCGTACGAGAAGCGTGCGGCGATGCATGTGAGGCGGGGTGGTT
Organism: uncultured Polyangiaceae bacterium; assembly: GCA_964537685.1. Lineage (GTDB taxonomy): Bacteria > Myxococcota_A > Polyangia > Polyangiales > Polyangiaceae > CAZICM01. The sequence goes on along the minus strand of CAZICM010000020.1, from coordinate 45,426 downwards.
GCGCGGCGATTGTGGACGAGCGCGATCAGGTGACGCTTTTGTTGCCGGTGGACGAGAAGGGGAAGATCTCGGAGCTTGGGCAATGGGCGCTTTTATCGATTGAGCAGGTGCGTTGGAGGCGGGTTCGGGAGGGTGTGGCGAAGGGGCTGGCGACGGCGAAGGTGAAGCGCGAATACGAGGGGTCGGTATTGGACTGGTGTGTGCGCGACAGCGTGCATGCTGGGCATGTGCGCGACGTTGAGCTGGATTGTTTGGCGTGCGGGGCGTGCTGTCACGATTCGTATGTGCTGATGGACGAGGTAGATTTCGATCGATTCCGGGCGGCGGGGCGGGAAGATTTGCTTGGGAAGGCGTATGTGAAGCGGTCGCGGGATGGCCGGATAACGCTGCGATTTTTGGACAATGGATTGTGTCAGCATTTTGGGGAGGGGAACCGGTGTGGGATTTATGAGATTCGTCCCGATAATTGCCGGGCATTTGTGGTGGGAAGCGAGGCGTGTTTGTCGGCGCGGGAAGAGACGCTGAAGATCCGGGATGGGGCGGAGGCGGATTAGAGGCGTTCGTCCGTGCATGGAACGGCGGGCGCGGCTTTGGGCGGAGGCTGTGCATCCGCGAGGAGTTTGGGTAGCCAGGTGCGGAGGGTGATGGGCACCATCGCGTCGTGAGGCATGGGTTCTTTGGGGCGAATTTGTTCGAGGTGTCTCAATACGTTTGGATTTGGTGGCAATTTTTTGATTTCTTTTTCAAAATGTTTTTGAAATTCGCTAATGGGCCGGCCCGCCCAGCTTTGGGTTTGGTAAGACACAATGATGTGCATATCGGGCGGGGCTTTGGAGAGGGCGATGGCCGAGTCGGGTAGCATGCAGGTATCGACGGAAAATACGGCCATGGGTTTGGTTTTAGATTGAATGGTGCTGTAAATACCACCTTTGGTATTGCATCCTCCGCCTGAATGGCCGACGACAATAACCCTTTTTTTGTCGATGCGGGCGCTTCCAGTAAGAGCTTGTTCGGTGAGCTCGACGAAGCGGTCGAGGTCGAAGGCGGGCCAACTGAGGACGGCATTGTCGACGGCGGCGGGTATAATGGAGCTGGGGGCCGCAAGCAATACAGGTGAAATGGATGAAGATTCGATCATTTCGCTAATTATGCGGCGCACATCCCCTTCGTTACCACCGCCCATCCATCGGTATTTTATTTTTTCGCGGTTCAAGCCATGAATAAAGACGATGAGGGGCAGTTCGGTATGCTGGTATTGTGCGGCTTTTTTATGCACAAACGCACGGCCCATATATGCCCGCTCGGGATGGCCTGTTTCTTTGGCGTCGTAGTTAAAATCGATGGTATTGCCTTCGAGGGGAGGCTTGGGGATTTCTTTGCTTTTTTTATTTTGACTATCTTTTCTATTGGTTTTGGCCGTTTTTGGCGCGGGCTTGTCGGCATGGGCCACGAGCGGGGCTGTGGCGAGGGCGGCCAGAAGGGCGGCTCGAAAGAGGCGGTGCATAAACGTGAGTGTAAGGGATTTTGCCGGAGCGGGGCTATTTATTCGCTGGACTGGGAATGGAGAGCGGGGCTTCGGGATTGGCCGCTATCGTTTTGATGCGCCGGAAATGCTCGGTGGGATCGACGACTTTTACTTCGCCAAAATGACTGAGCATCGGGCCAATGATTTCGGCGTCGCCCGCCGCGACGATGACTTCATGGCCCGGCCTTAAATATTCGGCGGCGGCTTTGGAAACCGATAGCGGCGTTACACTGAGGGTTTCTTTTAAAAATGCGCCCCAATGCTCATTGGGCAATCCATTGGCTTTTAGGCTGACGAGGATTTGCGGCAAACGCCCCGCAATATCAAGCGTCATACCCCCCAATCCAATGGTGTTTTTTATCGCCGCATCCACTTCGGCTTGGCTGGGCTCTTCCTTCGATAGCCGTTCCAGGTGATTTAAAAGTCCAGATACGGCCAATCCGGTTTTATTGGTCTCGGTATCGGCCAGCGTGATCATCACCGAGGGAGCTTTGGTTAAGTCATTGACATAGGCGCCCGTTAAATAGGCCAAACCCTGTTTCTCCCGGAGATCTAAATAAATGCGGCCCACAAATGCCTGGCCGATGACTTCGGTGCCTATAAAAGCCGAGGCATAGCTGGGATCGTTCCATTTGGGGACGAGATATCCTATCATCACCGAGGATTGGGTGCTCTTGGGCCGGTCGACAACGGTGATTTTTCGGCGTTCCGGTGGCATTGGGTCGGTATACGATAAAATGGGCTTTTCGCCTCCGCGCTGGATTCCAAAATATTTTTCCGCGGTGGCCCGGACAATTTCGGGTGTGGTGTCGCCCGATACGGCCAGCATCATATTTTTGGGGATGTAATGGCGCTGGTAATATGCCCGGCAATCGGTGGCATTTATTTTTGCAATATCATCGGCATGCACACCCATTGAAGCGTAGGGATGCCGATCGGTGGGCAAGGAAAATAAATCGTTCCAAAGAACCATTTCGGCCATCCAGCGGGTGTCTCCCTTGGCGTTGGCCTGGGCCGTCTCGGCGGTGTTCTTCTTTAGTTTTTCAAATTGGCCTTGGCTGAGCGGCGATTTAAAGAGCATGCCGGCCAAGAGTTCCAGCGCTTCGCCCAAGGCGTCTTTGGTGACGGACAATCCAAACGAAGTGTACTCCAAATCGGTGTTCATTTGAAGCGAGGCGCCCAGGCTTTCGATGCGTTCAAAGGTTTTGGTGCTGCCCAACTCGCCCGAGCCGCTTTGTTTGACGAGTCCGGCGGTGAGCGCGGAGAGGCCGGGTTTTTCGCCGTCAAAGGCGCTGCCCGAGAGGACGGCGGCGCGAATGTGGACGAGGGGAAGGGCGCGGTTTTGGACGACCGCGATGCTGAGGCCGTTGGATAGTTCGCTCGAGAAGACGTCGGGGAAGCGGATGGGTCGGGGTGGGCCTGCGGGAGGCGGTGTTTCGCGGGGTGCGGTTTCGGGTTCTTTTACTTTGGGTGCGGTGTCGCGCACGGGGACGGCGGCCGCGGGCGGAGGTACGTACACAGGCGGGGAGCCGCAGGAGATGAGGCCCAAGGCCATTAACCATGAAATTCTATTGCAATTTAATTGTATTTTCATGGTTTTTTCGCTTTTTTGGCGCCGTTCTTTTTTGGGGCGGTTTTTTTGGGGGCCGCTGCGCTTTTATTGGCGGCGGGTTTTGCCATGGGAGCGGGTTTCGCCGCGGGAGCGGGCTTTTCGGCGGCGGGCCGATTTTTTGGATAGGTTTCGACGATATTTCTTCGCAATGGGCTTAGGTATTGTTTGGCCACGCGGGTGATGTCACCGGCGCTTACGGCCTGATAATGAGCCAGTTCTCCATTTAATTTTCTGGCATCGCCGAGCAGAATTTCATAGCGCCCCAGCGCAATGGCCCGGTCGCGAATCCATGCGAGGCTCATTGCAAAGCGGGTTTGAGCAATGCGTTTGGCTTTTTCAAGCTCTTCGGCGGAAGGATGTTCCAATGCGATCGTTTTTATTTCATCTTCGATTATTTTTTGAGCGTCGCCCATAGGCGTGTCTTGGCTGAGCCGGGCGTCGATCGAAAACAATCCAGGGCCTTTCCGGTTATCGACGGTGACGGAAATAGAAGTGAGCAGGGCCTTTTCGCGGACGAGTTTCCGATGAAGGCGGCAGCTTTGGCCTTCGCCCAGAATAATCGCGGCGAGTTCTAGGGCGTGGCGGTCTTTATGATCGGCGGGTGGGGCCGCAAAACCATAAAAAACTTGCGGCGATGTCGCGAATTCGCTTTGAAGCGTGGCCGTGCGCTGGCTGACTTGCTCGGGCAATTCAGGAGGATTGGCCGCGGCGGCCGGAAGATCAACACGCGGATATTTATCAAAATAACGATGCAATAGCTCAAGCGCTTGATCATTATCGAAATCGCCCGAAATGCTTACAATTGCACGGTTGGGGACATAATATCGATCGTAGAATTTTTTGACCCATTCGAGGATGGCCCGGTCGAGGTCTTCGATGCTGCCGATGGGCGGGCGTTCGTAGGGAAAAAAGCCCTGATAGACGAGTTCTTCGAGGCGTATCCGGCTTTGGCCCAGGGCATCGTTTGAAACGCGGAGGCGGTACTCTTCTTTCACGATGGAGCGCTCGGCTTCAAACGACGCTTGGTTCACGGAAAGGCCGCGCAGGCGATCGGCCTCGGCCCATAGCGCGAAGGGCAGTTCGCCCGAGGGAAGCGCGAGGTAGTAGTTGGTGAAGTCTTGATAGGTGTTCGCGCTTAAAAATCCGCCCCGCCCAAGCACTTCTTTTTCCATTTCGCCTTTGGGCATGTTGGCGGTGCCGTGAAACATCAGGTGCTCAAAGAGATGAGCAAAGCCGCTTTGGCCTTTTTCTTCGTGCCGCGAGCCTACGTCGTAGGTGACAGCCACCGAGATCGATGGGCTGTTGTGATCGGGGCTGAGGACGGCGATGAGGCCGTTGTCCAGCGTGGTCCGGGTGATGGGAATCGATAGGGTGAGCGGCGCTTTGGCCGTTTGGGGCGCGGCCGCTTTGGCGGGATGTTTTGGGGCTTTGCCGGGTTTGGAGCCTTTGGGGGTTTTCGCCTTGGCGCCCTTGGTTTGAAACACCTGTGGGAGAAGCATGGCGCGGGCCTCGCCCATCGGAACGATAGGCCATAAGCATAGGAAGGCGCTTATCCCAAGTGAGAGCGAATTTTTTCGTCGGTGGCTCACGCTCTCCCGCATATCACGGCCCGGCGCGGCCCTGAATGGTTCACGGCGCTTGGCCTTCGCGCCCGGCTTTTGTACCCTGCCCTGCGCTCGTTAGGACTACGCCGGAGAACCCCGATGCCCGATTTGACCCCCCTCGTCAAAATGCTCATTTCCTCGCTGATCTTTGTCGGCATGGGGATGGTGATGTTTTTGATCGCCTTCTTCATCATCACGAAGATCACGCCCTTTTCGATCCGGAAGGAAATTGAAGAGGACCAAAATACCGCGCTCGCGATCGTGATCGGCTCTGTGATTCTGGGCATTTCGCAGATTATCGCGGCGGCCATCCACGGTTAGCGAAGCTGCCTCAAGAACCACCGTGAAGTCTTTGGGCGGCCGCGCTTGGATTTGGGGTGCGCGAACCGATGTCGCGGTGTTTGGCGGGTCGGCCGCCATGGCGCTTCTGCTGGTTCTGTGTGCGCGGGCGCTGTGGGATGAGGGGGGCGCGCTTCCTCCTTGGGGCTGGCTTGTCTTTGTGGTGTTCGTCGATGTGGCGCATGTGCACACGACGCTGTTCCGCACCTATTTCGATAAGGCGGAGCTGTCGAGGCGGCCTGTTTTGTACACGGCGGTGCCTCTTTTATGTTTCGCCGCGGGCGCCGCGCTTCATTTGATTTCGCATATCGCCTTTTGGCGCGCGCTGGCCTACCTGGCCATCGTTCATTTTATTCGGCAGCAAATCGGCTGGATCGCCATTTACCGCGCCCGTTCAGGGCAAACGTCGTTCTTGGACCGGTGTTTGGATGATGCGCTGATCTACTGCGCGACGGGCTTTCCGGTGCTGTGGTGGCACGCGCATCTGCCTCGCGCGTTCCGCTGGTTTGTGGAAGGCGATATGGTGGCCGAAACGGCTGTTTTCAAGCCTTTGCTCTTGCCGGCGGCCTTGGTGTACGGCGTCTCGGTGCTGGCCTACACAGCGCGAGCCCTGCAGTTGTTTAGGGCGGGAAATGGCGTTCAATGGGGCAAGCATTTGCTGGCCGCGACGACCATGATCACTTGGTATGTCGGCATTGTGGCCACGAATTCAGATTTTGAATTCACGGTGGCCAATGTGATTGTGCACGGCGTTCCCTATATTTGGCTCTTGTGGACCTACGCCAAAAAGCGGGCGATCGAGGCGCCGCGGGTTCTGGGATCGCGCATTGTGAGCCTGGGTTTTTCGGCCTTTTTGACGACGGTGCTCGTGATCGCTTTTGCCGAGGAAGTGCTGTGGGATCGGCTGGTGTGGCACGACCGGCCTTTTTGGTTTGGAGGCGGGCGTTTTTCGGATGCGCCGCTGCTCGGGCCTCTGGCGAAGGCTTTTGTCGTTCCCCTGCTTTCCGTGCCGCAGGCCACGCATTACGTGCTTGACGCGCTTCTGTGGAGGCGGCGCGATACCGGTGCCGCTCAAGCGCGGGCTTTGGGCTTTCAGGGAGCGCCCAGCGCATCGGCTTAACGGCCTGACACGCCGCGTGAATGGTTCGGTGCCTGCACGCCGGGTCTTCTTTGCTGCGAGCACCTTGACGCGGATGCGCAGCCGCCATGACGCTCAAGAACCATGTACCGTTCTTTCAATCGCAGGCTCTCTTTGGGTTCGCGGCTTTTGCCGCTTGTATTCGCCTTGGGTTGTGGCGCGACGACCTCGGATTTAACGGTTTCGCCACCGGCGGCTACGTCTGCGCCCAAAGCGGCGGCACCTCTTGCCGTGCCTCCGCCTCAGAAGAATGGTCGCTTGCCCAGGGCGGCGGAACCGCTGCGCTATACGGTGGATCTGACGGTGGATCCTGCGAAAGAGCGTTTCGCGGGAAGCGTGCGTATCTCGGTGAATCTAAAGGCTCCGGCGAGCGCGATTGTGATGCACGCGCGCGAGCTGAATATCGGCCGCGCGGAGATTATCGCGGGCGGGGTGACGCACAAGGCGGCGACGATGGTGAGGCACGCGGCGGGCAGCCAGGATTCGCCGGATGAGCTTGTGCTTTCGGTGCCTGGGATTTTGGCGGCGGGTCCGGCGGAGATTCAGATCGATTACACGGCGAGCCTGGATCAGAAGCTGGTTGGGCTGTACCGCGTGGAGGAAGAAGGGCGCCATTACGCGTTTACCCAGTTCGAGGCTTTGGATGCGAGGCGGATGATGCCTTGTTTTGATGAGCCTGCTTTTAAAGTGCCTTTTGATATTTCGGTGACGGTGCCCAAGGGGCAGCTCGCGGTGTCGAATATGCCCGAGCTCGCACGCACAAAAACGGCCGATGGTCAAGGAGAAAAGTTTCAGTTTGCGGCGACGCCGCCCATTCCGACATATTTGGTCGCTTTGGCCGCTGGGCCGCTCGAGATCCGGGAAGGAAAATCGGCGCCTGTTCCGATTCGGCTGATTACGACGCAGGGCCGTTCAAAAGACGGCACGCTGGCGCTGGATGCGGCGGCGGCTCATCTGGAATTGCTCGGGCGCTTTTTCGATGTGCCCTATCCGTATTCCAAGCTCGATCTGGTGGCGGTGCCGGATTTTGGGCCGGGTGCGATGGAGAATCCGGGGCTTGTGACCTTCCGCGATGAGCTGCTCTTGGTGACGCCGGAGAACTCGGGGGTGAACCGGCAGCGGGGGATGGCCGAAACGATGGCGCACGAGCTTGCGCATCAGTGGTTTGGCAATTTGGTCACGATGGAGTGGTGGGACGATATTTGGCTCAATGAAGGCTTTGCGACGTGGATGGAGGCGAAGATTGTCGATCAGTGGAAGCCTTCATTTAACGCCAAGCTCGAGGCGCAGAGCAGGCTTGGCTATTTGATGAACGAGGACGCGCTGGATAGCGTGCGGGCGGTGAGGCAGCCCATTGAAAAGCCGGGCGATATTCACGGTGCCTTCGATGGAATTACCTATGGAAAAGGCGCGGCCGTGATCAACATGGTCGAGACTTGGCTGGGCGAGGAAGCCTTTCAGAAGGGTGTTCGCGCTTATATCAAGGCGCATGCGAACAAGAATGCGACGGCGGCGGACTTGTTTTCTGCGCTGAAAGCAGCATCAGGCAAGGATGTGGCTCATCTGGCCCAGGGATTTGTCGATCAGTCGGGCGTGCCTTTGGTGTTCGCCGATTTGGTGTGTGAGAAGGGCAAATTGCCCCGGGTGAAGCTGAAGCAAGAGCGTTTCCGGCCCAAGCCCAATTCAAGCGAACCCTCCATTGCGGCCCAGGGCGAGGCTCAAAAGCGCTGGGTTATTCCGGTTTGCGTGACCTACGACGGTCAGAAGGGCAATGCGCCTGTGTGCTCGCTGCTCGAGAATGAAACAGGGGAAATTGTGCTGGGAAGCGCGGCTTCTGAAGGCGCAAAGAGCGAGCCGGCTTGTCCCTCGTGGATTTATCCCAATGCGGGCGAGAATGGGTATTTCCGCATTGCGCTGCCCAAAGAGCAGTTTTTGGGGCTGATGAAAGCCCAGGATAAATTGAGCGCTCCATCGCGGGCGAACTTGCTCAGTCATGCGGAAGCGCTGGTGGAAAAGGGGCTTTTGGGCGCCGATGTGCTGCCCGATATGATGCTCGCGCTGAAGAATAGCCGCGAGCGGCTGGTGTTTGAAAAGGTGCTGAATTTGCTGCATTCGTTTAAACATACCTACGCGGATGATGCGAAAACGAAGGCGGCGCTGAACTCGTTTGCTTCATCGATGTTGATGCCCATAGCCAAGGAGTATGGCTGGGACGCGAAGAAAGATGACTCGGAAGACAAGCGCATCCTGAGGCAGCAGGTGCTGGGAACGCTGTCGGTGTTCAGCGATGACGCTTGGATGATGTCCGAGGCGGAGAAGAAGGCGGAGGCGGCGATTAAAGATCCTGCTTCGGCCGATTGGGATTTGGCGCCTCTTGCCTTGGCCATTTCAGCAAGAAAAGCCGATGCCAAGCGATTTAATGCCTATCTCGAGACCGCAAAGAAAACGCCCCGCATGGAGCTTCGCCGGGCGCTGCTCTCGGCCTTGACGCAGGTTTCTCAGCCGGAGCTGCTCGACCAGGCGCTCTCGCTGATGCTGGGGAACGATCTCAAGAAGGAAGAGCTTTTTCATGTGTATTTTTCGTCCTTTGGCCGGGAGGAAAACAATGCGGCGGTCATCGCCTGGACCAAGAAGCATCTGGGCGAGCTGAAGACCAAGCTTCCAGGGCCGATGGCGGCGGTCTTTGGCTGGCTGGGCTCTTTGCCCTGCGAAAAGGAACAACGCAAGGATGTGGCGGCATTTCTAAAGGGCGCCTTGATGGATGTGGAATCGGCCGATCGGACGCTGGCTCAAGCGTTGGAGCGCTCGGCGCAATGTATCGATTTGCGCTCGCTGCAAGGCGAGGCGTTTAAGGCGCGGCTGCTCGGAAAAGCGAAGAATGCAAAGCGCTGAAAAGCGCTCTTTCGCGAAGAAACGCTCTACATCTCCACGCCCTTGCGCTAACAAAGCGCAAGCCTATGAGCGATACCGCCGACTTTGCTTCTCAGGTCAATCAAATGCCCGACGGCTGGGCCAAGGCGATGGGGGTTCATTTTGTGAGCGCCTCCCGCGATGAGGTCGTCGCCGAGCTTGAAATCGGCCCTCAGCATCGCCAACCTTATGGTGTTGTTCACGGTGGTGTGTACTGTGGGCTGATTGAAACCGTGGCCTCGGTGGCTGGGGCGCTCTTTGCGATGGAGCAGGGGCTTTCGGTGATTGGTTTGGATAATCAAACCAGTTTTTTAAGGGCGACCCGCAAGGGAAAGCTTCGCGCGGTCGCAAAGCCTGTGCAGCGGGGCCGGCGCACGCATATTTGGGATGTTTCGGTCTTCGATGAACAACAGCGGCCGGCGGCCACGGGCCGGGTTCGGCTGCTGGTGCTCGAGCCGGGCGCTAGTCTCGCGGGCGAACAAGTCGCGATTTCCCAGGATTAAGGCATGACGATTCTCAGCGCCCACGATCTGCATAAAGCGTTTGGCCCAAAGACGGTGTTGGATGCGGTGACGTTTACGCTGGAGCAGGGCGAACGGGTAGGATTGGTGGGCAATAATGGTTCGGGCAAGAGCACGCTGGCCCGGATTCTGGCGGGCCTGGAGCAGCCCGATACGGGTGTGGTGGCGCGCAGGCGCAATGCATCGATTGTGTTGCTCGATCAAGAGCCTGTATTCGATTCCGATGCGACGGTTCGATCGATTGTGCTGTCTGGACTTCGGGCATGGTCGGAGGCGAAGGCGCGCTATGATGAAGCGAGCGAGGCACTGACCCGGGAGAAAGACGAGTCAGCCATGGCCAAATGGCTGGCGGCGCAGACGGAAGCGGCGGCGGCCGTTGAGCAGCTTGGGGGCTGGGATCGGATGCATCAAGTCGAGTCGATTTTAGGCCATGTGGGTCTACAAAAGCCTGAAGCAAAGGCTGGATCGTTGAGTGGGGGTGAGAAACGCAGGCTGGCTTTAGCGCGTATTTTGATTTCGCCGCCGGATTTAGCGATTTTAGACGAGCCCACCAACCATTTAGATGTAGATACCATCGAATGGCTTGAGCAATGGCTGATGAATGAATATTCAGGGGCATTGCTCTTGATTACCCATGATCGTACCTTTTTAGACAGAGTGGTCACGAAAACACTGGAATTAGAACGGGGGAATTTATATAGCTACGATGGGGGCTATGAGACCTATTTGGAGGCCAAGGCCGAACGTCAAGCCCAGGAAGAGCGGGTCGAGCAAAACCGGCAGAATTTTCTGAGGCGCGAATTGGAATGGCTGAGAAGGCAGCCCAAAGCCCGTACAGGCAAACAAAAAGCTCGAATTTCAAGGGCTCAAGACGCCATTGCCACCGATGCGCCCAAGGCCGATGCTCAGGCTCAGTTTAGGGTCGAAACAAGCCGGGCCGGGAAAATCATGCTGGAGCTGCGGAATCTCAGCATGAAGGTGGGGGAGAGAGTTCTCTTCCAGCGTTTAACCCGTTTGGTGGGCAAGGGGGAGCGTATTGGTATTGTAGGACATAATGGGACAGGAAAGACCACCTTGCTCCGGGCGATTGCGGGCCTTGCGGAGCCGGCCGAAGGAGAAGTGATTCTCGCAAAAAACACGCAGATTGCTTATTTTGATCAGCACCGGGCCAATCTCGACGAGGGGGCATCGATTTTTGATAATGTGGGCGGCGATAAAGAGCGTATTGCGATGGGCGAGCGTATGCTCGATGTGGCGACCTATTTAGAGCGCTATTTTCTCTTCGATCGCATGAAGCAAAAGCAGCCGGTGGGTTCTTTGTCCGGGGGAGAGCGGGCGCGGGTGGCGCTGGCCAAGATGCTCTCGCAGAGTGCCAATCTGGTTTTGTTGGATGAACCGACCAACGATTTGGATGTGGCAACGCTGTCGGCGGTCGAGGAAATGCTGATGACATTTGAGGGCGCGGCCATCGTGGTCACGCACGATCGCTGGTTTTTAAACCGGGTGGCGACGGCGATTTTGGCTTTTGAAGAACAGCCCGATGGATTGTGTAATGTGGTGGCGTATGCGGGCAATTATGATAATTATTTGATGCAAAAGCAGGAGGCCGAAGCGCAAAAAGCGGCGGAGGCAGCGGAAAAGAGTTCCGCGAAGGCCGATCGGGCCTTGCTCAAAGAGACCAACAAAGAAACGAATAAATCTCAAGCATCCAAGCCCCCGGCACCTAAAAAAGCGGGTCTTAATTTTGCCGAAAAGAAGGAACTATCGACGATTTTTGAGCGTATCGAGGCGGCAGAAGCGGACGTTTCGGCGCTGGAAGCGGAACTTTCAAGTCCGGCCCTGTATGCGACGCGGGCGAGCGAAGTCCCGGCGCTCACGGCCAAGCTGGAAGAGGCTCGCAAGCTGGCCGCTCAGCTTTCGGCCCGGTGGGAAGAGCTGGAAGCCAAACAAACTGGGGCATGAAATCTAGGTGTAGCGTTCAACTGAAAGGAAGGACTGAGGCTTATGATGGTGGTATTTGAAGTGTTTTTTGCGCCGGGCGCGGACATTGACTCGCTGTTTTCCAAAGAGACGCTAAAGGAAACCCAAGCGCAGATTATGACGTTGGACGAGGCGCGCAAGGTTGGATTTTCGGGCTTGCCAGATCCCCCTCCAGGCCGGGATGTGAGGCTGATCGCCGTGGCAAGGCGAGATCATGCGTGGATTCACCGGGCTCTTGAAACCAGCGAGATTGTAGCGGGTTTCCGGGTGCATCACGTCGATTGAGCGGCGCTCTACATACGCCCGGCGCGCTCCATACAAAGTACTTGACATCCATGCCCCGAACCGGATGTTGTAAGGGGCATGGCGACTTATCCTTCTCATTTTCGCGTAAAATCCCTGCTCAACGCTTTTGGCCTCGCTCTTGGCGCCGGGCTTCTCTTTCTTGGCTGCTCGTCGGACGACTCATCCGGCGCAGTGGCTTCGGGCGATCCCTGCGCCATGGCCGCATCGGGCCAAATTCCGGCCGGACCCTGTTCTCCAGAAGGCAAATCCTGCGGATTCTCCGATGGTTTCTGCTCAACCACCGTCGTCTGCAAGGCCGGCAGTTGGTTTGTCGATACCCGCTGCGAGGGTGAACCTGTTCCCGTTCCCTCAAATTGCAGCGATCTTTGGGATGGCAACGCTTCGTCGGAAAAATTCTGGCTGCTCGGTGCCTCGGGCTATATCAAAGGCACGGCGATCAGCGCCAATCCCAACGGTCACATTGTTTCGGCAGGTGTACTTCTGGGCCAGGAATTTAGGTTAGGTACCGCCTTTACCAATACGCCCAATGCCTTTGTGTTCCGGGAAAATCCTTCCGGTGATGAGTTTATTCTTATCAATCAATCCCCCGTAGGTTCGAGCTATCCCATGCATATCAACGCGACATACGATGGGGGATTCGTTCTTTCGGGCATCTTCACAGGTACGCTGGACACCTGGGTCGATTCTTTTAGCGTGCCGGATGGTCACGGAGGCATCTTTGTCACGAGCGTTGATTCATCCAATGTGCCGCTGTGGAGCCGGGCTTTTGATGGGGGCTTTACAGGATATCCAGGAGGCGTTGCCGCCGATCCTCAAACAGGAAATACGACGTTTGCAGCGACGTTTGAGACTACCGCCGATCTTGGGGGCGGACCTATCAGCTCCAGCGGGGGCGAGGATATTCTGTTGGTTCAGTTGGATCCTACGGGACAAGTTCTTTGGCAGAAGGCATTTGGGGGTATGGGCGACACAACAGAGTGGGTGAGAGATATTGCCCTAGATTCTTCGGGAAATATATTTCTCACAGGTTTATACACATCGGATTTGAATTTTGGGGGAGGAGCCTTGCCCAATGCGGGTGCGGCGGCTCGAGCCTATGTCGCAAAACTGACGCCTCAGGGACAGCATCTATGGAGCATGAGCTGCACAAGCACGGCAAAGACGCAAGGGGGTTCTCATATTGCGGTCGATGCATCGGGAAATGTCGCGGTAAGCGGCTGGTTTGATGGAGATATCGCTTGTGGAGGACTTCAGCTTTCAGGTCTATCTTCGGACAATCCCTTCCTGCTTCTGTTGGATGCCAATGGAAAACCTGCGCATCTGGAGTTGATTAGCCTGGGAGGGGCCTATCAAGAGGGGCCCGATGTGGCCTTTGATATTCAGGGCAATGTTCTTCTCGCGGGGAAGCTGGCTTCCAAGCTGGAGTTTTCGGGTAGCGATCTGCAATCTGCTGGAAATTCCGATGCTTTCTTTGCAAAGCTCAGCCCCAATGGCCAGTTTCTCTCGGGCCTGCGAACGGGCGATCAGCAGACCCAGGGCGCGCTGGCTGTTACGGCAATAAACGATGGAAATGCGGCTATCACTGGGTTTACCCGAGGCTTCTTCTGTCCTAACAAAGATGCTTTTCCTGAATCCACGGGCCTAGGCAATGATCAAGCCTTTATTCTTGAAATGCTGCCCTAATCATTAAAAACCCATTGACAGCGGCCTCTGTTGGCACCAATCTCCGCGCCCCGTGCCTCCCTGTGATCTCGCTTCCGACACCGCCGTCGTCCCCGTCCCCGGCAAACCCGGGGTCTACTCCGCCAACGTTTCCAATCATTGGAGCTATCGCCTGCCCTCGGGCGGCGTGCTGATGAGTATCGCTCTTAAGGCCATGGGCGCCGAAATCGCCGATCCAAGCATGCGCCTTATCGCCGCCACCACGACCTTCTGTACGCCTATTCCACCCGGGCCCGTGCACATTGATACGCGGGTGCTCAGAAGGGGGAAAACGGCATCTCAAATTCAGTCGGTTTTATTTGTGCCCAACGCATCCGGCGGCGAGGCGATTGGGATGGAGACGACGGCCACCTTTGGTCTTGAACGCCAAGGGCTTGATTCGATTGAGTTTATCGATAGTGCGCCGCCCGCTGTTCCAAGGCCATTGGATGCCCCTCTCATGGAGAGCATGCGCACGGGATCGCTGATTTTGCTTCCTTTTATGCGTAATTTCGAATGCCGGCTGGCCGAGGGATATCCGTTTTGGGAGCCGAATTTTCCCCCGGAAGGTTTTGGAGCCCTTCGGCCTGCCCGTTTTTCGAGGTGGATGCGTTATCTTATCCCCCAGAATCTGCCCGATGGTTCGCTCGATCCGCTTGCGCTTCCGCCGATTGCGGACATGATGCCCACGTCGATCACACAGAAGATGGGCGTGGATGGGCCTCGTTTTATTGCACCGAGTTTGGATTTAACGGTGCATTTTTTTGAACCTGTTCGCACGGATTGGATATTGGTGTCGACGCATACGCGAAGGGCAAGGGGAGGCTATGCGAGCGCCGAAGTGGAGTTGTGGACCGAAGATGGGAGATTAGCAGCGTTTGGAACACAGACGATGATTTTAAGGTCGCCTCCCAAGCTGGGCAGCTAGAGGCCCGGTACGGCAACTCCCACAAATTCACCGCTTCCGCCTGTATCTTAAAGCGATTAGCGCCCATATTCCTCCAAGGCTTGCCCATCCAATCCCGCCGTTTTCATGATGTTGCCCTGTCAACCCATGAAAGAAGCAACCGCCGTCGGCGCTTTCAGCGGAGTTCTTGGGCGGTTCTTGGGCCTTTACCATCATCTTCCATTCGGCTTCGGCAATGTTCATCGGCGCGGCGGCCCCCGTCTCTTCATAGATGGTTAAGAGATCTTGCCCCCGATTGTCGGTGTGGTTTTCCTGGGCTAAATATTCAATATGCTCCCTGGTCATGGATTGATAATACACCCGGGCCAATAGGCTGCTCTGCCCTATCCAATCGTCGGGAATATGGAGGTCCAGCTCGAGTTCGTCGTAGTTTCTATAGGCTCCTTGCTCGTCCCGGTAGTTGATTTCCTCGGATGGTTTGGTGCGGGGTGTCGATATAAATCCCTTTGGGGGAATACGCGTGTCCGATAAAATCATGTCTTGAAGCACTAGACTCGCCTCCGGTTCTCCCGCCGTACCATTCCAGCGCCCATGCAAGGAGCGGTAGATATGCGTCGGGGGATCTTCGCTGATTTCACCAGTTTGCTCATTATAGACCCCAATTAAGGTTCGTTCCTTGAGATCGCCGTCCGACAGATCTCCATCGGCGAGCGCAATGGCCACCCAAGCCCTCCGGCCTTCCGCATAACCCGTGGGAAATTTATGACCCGTTAGGTTTTCCACGCGAATATGCAGGCGAATGGTCTCGCCGGGCCGCACTTGGGCAGGCGCATCCGCAATGCTTACCTTGACGGATGTTCTTAGCATCCATTCGGTGCGATCGATGGCACTGGTGTATTCCGTGGCATAGGTCTCGGCCCGCTGGGGATGGGCGTGCATAATGGCGCGTATCCCCCAGTAGTTCCCTCCTACGAAGTCGTGGCGACGCGGGTTCTTTCGAAAGGGAGAATCCGGCTGATCGCTTACCGGCCACGAGCCTAGTTTGGGGCGCATATGGCAATCTTGGCAGCTTTGAAAGTCGGGGCTGCCTACCGTTCCAAAGGAGCTCTGTTCCCATTCGTCATAGGTGATGTCCAGTGGAAAATCGTCGGCTGTTTCTTTGCCGGTTTCGTCGCGTAGCAATCTCATGGGATTGGTGACGCGATGACATTGGCCGCAAAATCGGGATTGGCCAAGCGCAGGCTCGGCCACCGTGGTGTGCGCGATGGAGACGGCTCCCTGATAGGGTCCTGTTTTGGTGGTGTCTTCGGTGTAGATGAGTTGAGCATTGCCTAATAAATAAGGCCCCGCCGGTCCCTCGGTCTTTTGAGCCCGGTGGCATGTATCACATCCAACTCCTTGAACGTCGATTTTGTCGAGCATACTACCATCTGAAGGTGTCGTGTGTCCCCGGACAAAGCCGATCGGAGTATGGCAATGCATGCAAAAGCTTCCCGATCCTGGGACATCTTGATTGGCGACGGTGAGGGCCGCGAAAAATACAGGATCGCGCGCGGCATTGCCCATCATCGTGCCCGTCCATGTATCGGAGGGCATAAAAGAATAGTTGCCCATATAGCCCCCTCCATGGCATTGTCCGCAGAAATCGGCATCGACAAAGCCATCGTTGGGCAGTTCGCCGGGCTGGGTGCCACCGGACGATTCGGCGCGGATTTCAGGTGCGCCGAGAAGTAGGGCCGAGGCAATGAGCGCCGGTAGGGCGGCGCGCATGCAGAAGAGGCTGTCTGGAAGGCGGCTTCTTGAGGCGAAATGAGTGCGCATGGGACGAGCCTATCCCACTGGATGATGGGCCACAAGAAAAAGTTGTGCGGGGGATGCTTATTTTTAAAGGCGTCAAAGAATGTTTTGGGGGAATGACAAAGTCTGGCGAGATTCAGCGGTTTTTAGAGGGCGCGTCCATACACCAGAACCGAAATGCCCAGGGGAACGAGCCAAAGGGCAAGGACGGGAAGCAAGCGCCTGTAGAGGATGGCTTTGAGCAGGGTGCCGCCCAGCATGGCCGCGAGAAAGGAGAGGAGGCAGGCGAGGATGCCCATGCCCACATCGATACCGGTTAAATCTTGGTACATCACGGTCCGGAAAAAGCTGAACAGGAAGGTGGGGAGGCCAATCATCAGCGCTAAATCCATGGCATGCACTGGTTTATGGCCGAGCTGAAGCAGGATAACCAGGACCGAGGCCATTCGCGCAGCCCCCGGATAGATGGATGCCCCTGCAATGGTGCCTAATGCAACGCCCAAGAGGGGCGAAGGTTGATCGCGGTAGGATTTGGGCGCAAAGGCTAAGGTGGCCAGCAAAATGCCCGTGACCAAAAGCCCGGCACCGACAGCCATGGGCGCGCCTGTCCAGGGCAAAAGCAATGGTTCACTAAAGAATTGGAGAGCAAGGCTGATAGGGATGGCCAACAAGAGGACGGCGGCATCGCGGCCTCCGGTGGTTGTGCGGAACAAGGTGGGGCGGGCAATGGAGCGCACGCCTTCGACAAGGACGCGGGCCAGCCTGCGGCGGGAGAGGACGATGGTGGCCACGGCGGCGCCCGCGGAGAGAATACCCGAGAGGGTGTGCTCGAGGGAGGCGTTGGAAAAAGTCTGCGGCTGCGTGAGAAGCTGGGAAAGGAAGCGATGTCCCGAATACGAAATCGGGAGGATTTCGCATAGGCCGTAGAGCGTGGCTTCCCGCACCGTTTCGTAGAGGTGCATTCAAAGCGCTGTACGTCGATTTTTGCCTGAGGTCTACCGTCTGTTCTTCGATCGACACAAGGCTTGTTTTCTCGCTCTTTTTCTCCTACAGAGGAGCCGGCTTTTTGAAACCCCGGGAGGGCCGCGCGCCTTCTCATGCCAGTGCAGGAACTCTTCCTATGTTGATGGCCTACGCCAGTGTCGCCGCCTTCTTTTTGGTGGCCATCGGTTTTATCGTCGGTTCGCTGCTGTTTGGAAAGCTGCTCCGCCCCAACAATATGTACGCGGAGAAGCTCGAGACCTACGAGTGCGGTGAGGCTCCCGTCGGCCCCGCGTGGTTTAACTTCAATCCGCGCTTTTATATCGTCGCGCTCATCTACATCATCTTCGATGTTGAAATCGCCTTTATTTACCCAGTGGCCGCTGTGTTCCGGCGCTGGATCGACCAGGGAAGCGGGCTGTTTGCGCTGGTCGAGATCTTTGTGTTCGTGGCGATTTTGATGCTGGGCCTTGTGTATGTGTGGGCCAAGGGCGATCTGGAGTGGATTCGCGCGATTAAGGGCGATCCCCGGGGTGTGCAGAATGTGACCAGCCGGACAAAGCCCGCGGCCCTGCCGGCCGACGCGGCCCTGGAAGGAGCTGAATAATGGCTTCGAATCTGAACCTGATGACGCCGCGTTCTGTCGTCGATGCGAAGTACACCGACGATTCGGGCAGCGTGATCACAACCAATGTCGATCAGACGATTAACTGGCTGCTCAACTGGGGCCGCGCGAACAGCGTTTGGTACATGCTGTTTGGGCTTGCGTGCTGCGCCATCGAGCTGATGCAGACAGGCGGTCCTAGAGGCGATTTAGAGCGTTTCGGCGCTGCGCCCAGGCCGAGCCCGCGCTCTTCCGATCTGTTCATTATCGCCGGCACGCTGACCTACAAAATGGCGCTCCGGGTAAAGCGTCTTTACGACCAGATGTCGGAGCCTCGCTTCGTCATTTCGATGGGGAGCTGTTCGAATTGCGGCGGGCTGTTTCAGTACGCCTATTCGGTGTGCAAGGGCGTGGATCAGATCATCCCGGTGGATGTGTATGTGCCCGGCTGTCCTCCTCGTCCCGAGGCGCTGCTGGAAGGGCTTTTGAAGATTCAGGACAAGATTAAGAACGAGCGGTATTTGCAGAAGCGTTACGGCGCTGTGAACGGCTGAGAAAGTTATTAACAAGCATGACGCCCGAAGCGATTTTTAAGAAGCTGCAGGACAAGTTTGGCGCTGAGACTGTCTTTGATTTTCACGCGGACAAGGCCAAGGACAAAGATCCTTGGTTTCAGGTCGCGCCTTTTGAGATCGAAGCGGTTTGCGAATATCTGAGGGACGAGCCCGATCTGGCGTTTGATTTCCTCGAATGCATGACGGGGATTGACTATCCGGACGACAAGAAGATCGCCGTGGTGAATCACCTGTATTCGTATGGGCACAAGCACCGCATCGTGATCAAGTGCTTTTTAGATCGCGAAGATGCGGCGATGCCGACCTTGGTGAATGTGTGGTCGGTGGCCAATTGGCTGGAGCGCGAGACCTTTGATTTGCTGGGTGTTTTGTTTGAGGGGCACCCCGACTTGAGGCGCCTCTTGATGCCCGACGATTGGGAAGGCCACCCGCTCCGCAAGGACTACGAAGAGCGCGACAACTATCACGGGATTCCGACACAGCGGCCGAATCCCATCGAGCTGTTTAAGATTCAGATTCCCAGCAAGGACAAGGCAGGAAAGGCCGCGTCATGAGCGAGATCGTTTTTGCCAATGAAATGGATGAAGAGATGACCCTCAATATGGGTCCTCATCATCCTTCTACGCACGGCGTTTTGCGTTTCATTATTCAGTCCGACGGCGAAATTATCCGGAAGGCGATTCCGGACGTGGGCTACTTGCACCGGAGCATCGAGAAGATCGGCGAGCGGTGCACATACCCTGGATATATGCCGTACACGGATCGGGTCGATTACGTGGCGGCGATGTTCGCGAATGAGGTTTGGGCATCGGCTTGCGAGAAGCTGATGGATATTCAAGTGCCCAAGCGGGCCCAGTATCTGCGGGTGATCTCGTGCGAATTAAACCGTATTGGCAGCCACATGATCGCGCTGGGCGCGATGGCGATGGATATCGGTGCGATTACGCCGTTTCCGTGGTGTTTGCGCGAGCGCGAGTACATCAACGATTTTATCGAGGAGCTGTGCGGAGCTCGTTTGACCTTCAACTATCACCGCATCGGCGGGGTGTCGTTCGATATGCCGAAGGGCTGGGCCGATAAGGTCAAGCGCTGGCTGGATAATTTCGACCCGATCATGGTGGAGTTCGATCGGTTAATTACGCTGAACGATATTTTCGTGAAGCGGCTGGGAAACGTGGCGGTGATCTCCGCGGCCGAGGCGAAGGATTGGGGGCTGGTTGGGCCGAATTTAAGAGCTTCGGGCGTCGCCTGGGATTTGCGCAGGGAAGATGCGTATTCGGTGTATCCGGAGCTTGAGTTCAATATTCCGGTGGGCAAGGGCGCGATGGGAGCGGTCGGCGATTGCTGGGATCGTTTCTATGTGCGTGTGGAAGAGTGCAAAGAGTCGGCGAAGATTCTGAGGCAGGCTTTAGAGAAGATCGATGAGCATCCCGAGGACGATATTGTCGGGAAGCTGCCGAAGAAGATGAAGCCCGAGGGCGAGGCTTATGCGCGGGTCGAGAGCGCGCGGGGCGACATGGGTTGTTATGTGGTGGGCAAGGGAGGCGAGGAGCCTTACCGGGCTCGTTTCCGCACGGGCAGCTTTAATGCGATGGGTATTATCGAGGCGAAGAGTCCGGGCTTGTTTTTGGCCGATTTGGTGGCGCTTATCGCAAGCTTCGATGTTGTCGCTCCCGAAATTGACCGTTAAAACTCAAGTTAGAACTCAACTGAGTTTGCCCGAAATCTCTTCGTGAAATGCCTTAAAGGTGGACTCGTCGGGCCACCTGGGAGCACCTATCAACAGCTCCCGCGCCTTATCGAAAAACCCTTCATCGATAGCGACAATGGCCGCGCCGTAACGCATGGCCCAAAACACGAGCGGGCTGATTTCACTCGCGTATTCAAGCAAATCGCGATCGCCGGGCAGGCTCTCGTGAGCGAAGGCCCGGGCCAGGGCCGCAATGCCCCGGCGCAAGAGTTTGATGCGGTCTTTGAGTACGGGCGGCGTGTCGCGCGGTACAGGAAGCGTTTGAAGCTGTTCGGCCTGTTCGAGGGAAGCCTCGCGTTCTCCTTCGAAGATGGCGAGAAGCGTGCCGATAAAGAGGCGGTGTTCAAGGGCGGCTTCCCATGCGGGTCCTCGCTGGGCGGCGGCCAGGGCGGCCTTGGCTTTATCGACCCAGCCGTATGCGGCAAAGGCTGTGGCGCTCATCAGGGGCGCCATGGTTTCGGCATAGGGGACGCGGTGAACATTGCGCGAGAAACGCCGGAGAATGGTGTCGATATCGCCTTGGCGCAGGGCTTTTCGCAGCCGTACCCGCGACTGCCAGCGGAAAGCGAAATAGAGGGCGATGAGGCCAACGAGAACGACGCCGACGATCGGCTGTTTCCAGGTGAAGTGAAGCGCGGCGGCGGCCAGCGCAGCGGAGCCGACGAATAAAACAACGCGGACCCAGGAGTGGGAACCGGTTGCTGAGGGTTCATCGTCGGTGGGAAACAGTTGCACGGGGATACTGAAAGGAAGACTACGAACGATCGGCCCCGGATGCACGAGAGACTGACGCGCGGTCATGGACCACAAAAAGCAAAAGGCCTGTCACACCCGCTTTCCGCTACCGTTGCTACCTTCCGGTCCTGGCGGGTTTCACGGCGCGCTGTTGACAGACCACATAAGAATCGCCGCTCTTTCACTTGCCGCGCGGGCAAGGCCAGCAGCTCTTCCGACCCTTTGCCTCTACTCCGATGCTTCTTCTGTGTCGAGCAAAAGTTTAATTTTCGGCGGGCAAGCCCAAAAACCGGCGATTTAGACAGCTTCTTGAGCTTGCGATTTGAGATGCACGAGTTCGATCCCGATGCGCGAAGCAAACACAAAAATGCGTTCGTCCCGGTAGAACTCGCCAAATACAATGCGGTTAATGCCGGCGTTGGCGAGGATGCGAAAGCATCCCCAGCATGGAGACGCGGTGACATAGATGGTCGCGCCTTCAATGCGAACGCCGTGTCGGGCCGCGTGAATCACAGCATTGGCCTCGGCGTGAATAGTCCGCACACAGTGGCCATCTTCCATCATGTGGCCTTCTTCATCGCAGTGACCCAAACCGCGGATCGATCCGTTGTAACCCGTCGCTAAAATGCTTTTGTCGCGCACGATAACGGCGCCCACATGCTTGCGATCGCAGGTCGCCCGCGAAGCCACTTCTGTGGCGATGCGCATAAAATATTCGTCCCAAGTGCCTCGCTGACTCATCTGCAGCCTCTCCAAACATCTGCGGCGCGCTGTTCGCGTCGCTTTGTCGTCGCGCGCCCGTACCTACCATGGTAGGTGCGCGCGTTGTTGGTATTGGCGTTGTTTCGGCGCTGTTTTACGCCGTTTTTGTCCAGGCGGTTTTATGCCTTCGAAAATTGTTGTGCTGGGTTCAGGCGCCCGCGAACACGCGCTTGCATGGGCGATGAGCCGTTCTCCCGGTGTGTCGTCCGTGGTGGTGGCGCCGGGCAACGCGGGGATGAATTCGGCTTCGGCGCCGGGGCGTGCGGCCATTGTGTGCGCGGCTCTTTCAGACCTGACAGATGTGAATGCGGTGCTGGCCTTGGCTCGAGCGGAACAGCCCGATCTGGTGGTGGTGGGGCCTGAAGCTCCGCTGTGCGCCGGCGTGGCGGATGCGCTTTCCGGCGCGGGATTTTCGGTGTTTGGCCCGCGTCAGAATGCCGCGCGTGTGGAAGGTTCGAAGGCTTTTATGAAAGAGCTTGCGCTCTCGGCTTCGATCCCCACGGCGCGCTGTTCGATGGTGCATTCGTTTGAAGAAGCGGAGCGTGTGATCCGCGAGCGGGGAGCGCCCATTGTGGTGAAGGCCGATGGGCTGTGCGCGGGCAAAGGCGTGGTGGTCGCCCACACCGAGGAAGAAGCCTTGGATGCGGCGCGGACGATGCTCGTGGAGGGGCGTTTTGGGGAAGCGGGCAAGACCGTGCTGCTCGAAGATATGGTGCTGGGCGAAGAGCTTTCGGTGCATGCGGTATGCGATGGAAAAGAGCTGTTTACGCTCTTGGCCGCCCGCGATCACAAGCGGATTTTCGACGGCGATCGGGGGCCCAATACAGGCGGGATGGGAGCCTATGCGCCGGTGCCTGAAGTATCGGACGAACTCTATGCGCGCATCGAACGCGAAATTTTAAAGCCGGCGCTCGAAGCGATGAACAAAGCGGGCTCGCCTTTTGTGGGAGCGCTGTTCGCCGGATTGATGCTCACACCCGAGGGAGATCCTGTGCTGTTGGAATTCAATGCGCGTTTCGGCGATCCGGAATGCGAAGTGCTCTGTTCGCTGATCGACGGCGATTTCGCTGGATTTCTAGCATCGGCCGCACGCGGGCATTTGGATCGCTCGCGGGTAAGCATCGCGCGGGATCGATGCGCATTGGGGGTGGTGCTGGCCTCGGCTGGATATCCGGGCACGCCTAGGCTGGGCGATAAGATTTCGGGCCTGGAGCAAGCGGCGGCCGTACAAGGCGTGCAGGTATTTCACGCAGGAACACGGGCCGAAAACGCAGGAGTTGTAACGGCGGGAGGCCGGGTGCTGACACTTACGGCAACCGGAAACGATTTCGCCGAGGCAAAGAGCAGGGCTTACGAAGCCGTCTCGCTCGTGTCGTTTGAAGGAATGCAGTTTCGCCGGGATATCGGCGGCAAAGCGCTTCGCAAGGAGATCGTATGACGCTTTCGGTGTTGATTGTGATGGGTTCGGACAGCGATTTGGAACAGATCACGCCGGCTTGGCAGGTCTTGGAAAGCCTTTCGGTGCCCTATGAAGTGATGGTCGCCTCGGCTCACCGCTCACCTGAACGGGTTGTGAAAATAGCATCGCAGGCCCGGAACCGCGGCGTGGGGGTGATCTTGGCGGCGGCGGGAGGAGCGGCGCATCTGGCGGGTGTGATCGCGGCCCACACGACCTTGCCCGTTGTCGCGGTGCCCGTCGTGGTGGGCACGCTCGGCGGCGTGGATGCCCTTTTGTCCGCCGTGCAAATGCCGGGCGGCGTTCCCATTGCTTCCGTGGGTATCGGCGGAGCGCGCAATGCTGGATTCTTCGCCGCCGCGATTCTATCGGCGAGCGATCCACAGCTCGCGGCCCGTCTCGAAGCCTTCCGCGAAGACCAGGCGCTCAAAGTCGAACAGGCCAACGCCCGCGTTCAGGCCAAGCTTGGACGCACACCCACATCCGCTGCGTAATTGTCTGCACACACAAGCGCCGGGCAGTAAATCCACCCACCACCGAGCACGCTTGACCCCTTGTTTTGCCGAACTATTCTGCGCGCCCAAAGCCGGGCAAATCGGCGCCTCGGCAGCAGATTTTAGGAGATTTTTTATGCCGCGTGTCCTCGTTTCCGACCCTTTAAGCGAACAGGGTCTCGCCATTCTCCGACAGGTTCCTGACTTCACCGTCGACTACAAACCCGGCCTGAAGGAAGACGCGCTTGCTCAAGCCATTGAAGATGCCGATGCGCTGGTTGTGCGCTCTGGATCGAAAGTCACTGCCCGCGTCATCAACGCCGCGAAACAATTAAAAGTCATCGGCCGCGCGGGCATCGGCGTCGATAACGTCGATGTCCCCGCGGCTTCCAAGCGCGGCATCGTCGTGATGAACACACCGACGGGCAATGCCGTAACAACGGCTGAACACGCCATCGCGCTTCTGATGTCGGTGGCGCGCATGATTCCCGAAGCGCACCGCCTGATGAAAAACGGCGTGTGGGAGAAGAAAAAGTTTGAAGGCCGCGAGCTCGCGGGCAAGACGCTGGGCGTTATCGGGCTCGGCAATATCGGGCGTATCGTCGCCGACCGCGCCAAGGGCCTGAAAATGAACGTCATTGGCTACGATCCGGTGCTGACGCCCGATCGCGCTGCATCGCTTGGAATCGAGCTGGTTGCGCTGGATGCGATATGGCAGCGGGCCGACGCGATCACGATTCACACGCCGCTCAATGACGCCACGCGCGGCATCATCAACGACGAAGTTGTTCCCAAGCTGAAGAAGGGCGTTCTGCTGATCAACGCGGCGCGGGGCGGCGTATACGATGAAGGCGCGCTGCTCCGGGGCCTGGAAAGCGGCCATATCGGCGGCGTGGCGCTGGATGTCTTCACGGAAGAGCCGCCTCCCGCGGACTCGGCGCTTGTCAAGCATGAACGGGTTGTCGTGACGCCTCATCTCGGCGCATCGACCAAAGAGGCGCAGGACCGGGTGGCACTCGAGATCGCGCAGCAAGTGGTCGCCTTTTTGACGACAGGCGCCATTCAAAACGCCGTCAACGTAACATCGGTCTCGAGCGAGGCCGCGGCAAAGCTTTCGCCCTATCTCGAGCTTGCGGGCAAGCTTGGCCTCTTCGCGGCGCAGTTGGTCGAGGGCGGAGCAGCCAAGGAAATCTCCGTGGAGTGCATCGGAGAACCGGCGGAGCTGGGCGCAAAAGCGATTTCATCGAGCGCCGTTGCCGGCTTTGTGCAGCACTTCCTCGATGCTCCGGTAAACCGCGTGTCGGCGCCCCATGTCGCGGCGGAGCGGGGCATTTCCATTCGCGAACTCACCACAGCCAAAAGCACGGGCAAATACGTATCGCTGGTCGTCGTGCGCGTGACAGAAGCGGGCGGCGCCGTCCGAACCGTTGAAGGCACGCTGGGCCTGGATCGCACCGCGCGCCTGGTCAAAATTAACGAGTTCGAAGTCGAAGCCCGGCTGGGCGGCATCACGCTCATCATCGAAAGCGTCGATCGCCCGGGCGTAATCGGCTTTTTGGGCACATTGCTCGGCAACGCATCGGTCAACGTGTCGCGCGTTCACATCAGCCTGTCATCGGGCACGCACGTCATTTCCGTATGGAACCTCGATCAGGAAGTGCCCGCGCAAGCCCTCGAAGAAATGCGGCACTCGCCCAATATCTCCAGCGCCCGTGTTTTGCACATCTAGCCTTTGATTCTGGTAAAAAAGCCGGAGCGTGCTTCTTCCCATCATCGATCTAGCGCCGGGAGCCGATAACAACGCGCTCGCTGTCGAGCTCGCCCGGCGCATCCAAAACAACCTGACCCACAGCGCCAAAAAGCGCGGCCACTTCGCTTCACTCCGGGGCACCGTGCTCATCGTCGCCAAGGACACAGGCGAAACCCTGACCATGCGCTTTAACCACGGGCGCCTCACCATCCACGATGGAACCATCGGCATTCCTGCCCTCACCTTCTGCGCAACCCGCGAGGCGCTTTGGAATCTGTGGAACACGCCCGCGAAAGAGTGGCCCCTCCATCCCAAAAACGCGCTTAACCTCGTGTTCAAGCCCGTGGCAGGCGGCGATATTAAAATCTATGGCCTCATTTCCCACCCCCGCACCCTATGGTTTTTCTCCAGCATTTGCTCACCACCATGGGCGCTTTGACGGCCCGCCACGCCATTGATATGGCTGCCCTTGGGGCGGTAGTCGCGTTGTCCGCGAGCGGGCGCCGCAGGCGCGTTAGAATCGCGAGCGGGCTAACGGGCAACAGGTGATTTCTCTCGTTTAGATCTGATACCGGTGAGCAATCCAAGGCCATGCCATTTCGGCTGCGATACCTGAACCACGATCTCGAACTTCCCGTCGGTGATTTCATTGTCGGACGAAGTGACGAGTGCCAATTGTCGCTCGACGATCCGCTTGTATCGCGCAAACACGCGGTGCTCCGCGTTCGGCATGATGGAGTGAGCCTGGAGGATCTTGGAAGCCGCAACGGTGTGCTGCTCAACGGCGCAAAAGTGCAAGGCGAACGCGAGCTGGAAGGCGGCGATCGCATTGTGATCGGCAGCCAGGAAATGATTCTTCATTTCAGCGACGAGCGTTTCGATCCGAAAGCAACGGCCGATGAAACCAATCGGCGGGCCATGCAAACGCTGGGCGCGATGTCACTAAAGGACATCGGCGGCGGACCGCCGGGACCGGGCGGAACGCCCCTTGATGCATCGGCTTCAAAGACATTTCAATCTTTTCGCCTGCTGGCAGGCGTGGCCGACAAAGCGCTTGCCATGGGGCGCGCGGAAGAAGCGGAGCGCATTCTTCAAACGCTGCTGCTCGACATACAGTCGCGGGCCCGCGATGGAAAACTGAACGATATGCAGGTCGCTGAAAACGCCGCGCGCTATGCGGCGCGGCTTGCTGGGGCGACGGCGAAAAACGGATGGGTCGACTACGTGTTTCACCTCTACACGTACTTGCGCAAACCGCTTCCCGCGCCGGTGATCGACGAGATGTACACCGTTGTGCGGAAGGTGCGCGGCGTCGAGCTTACGACTTTCCGCGCTTACCTGGCCGAGCTCCAGCCGATGACCAATGGTTTTGGGCCGAGCGAGCGTTTTTTGATGCAGCGGATTGAGGGTCTGGAGCGGCTTCTGGTTCTGAAGTAGGCGCCTTCGTTTGAGGCGCGGCCCGTTCACGGCGCGGCTTTGAATTGGAAGCGGCCGCTCTTTGTTGCTGCCACCCAAGGTTTCTCGCCGCCGCATTTGCGATGGCCTCGCGCAGGCTGGCATCGCTCATTTTCGCAAGCTGATTCTCGATAGAAGCCGGCAAAGCCACACGCTCGGGTGCCCTGCGCACTTCGGAACGCCAAGGCGGCCTCTCGGGCGGCTCGACATTGCCAACCCTAAACCTCAAGGCATCGAGCGCCACGCCGCGGGCCCTCAAATGCTCGACGATCGCATCCGCCAGCAGCGAAAGTTCCTGAGCCCAGGTTGCGCTTGCGGTCTGCACATAGAGCACGCCATTGACAAGCTTGTAAGGCCGGGCCCGGGCTGCGATCCGCGTTCCAACAGCCGCTTCCCATATGGCTTTTGAAACGGGAGGCGAATGCGAAAGCTCCGCACCGCGAAAGGTTGCGTCCCGGCCGACAACGGCTCCGACAAGCTCCGCGCCTCGCCTGGAATCGCGTTTCATCTTGTTGTTCTCAAGCTTGCTTCAAGCTTGTTTTCAAGCCGATTCTATCCGTGTGGTGCCGAAGGAGGGACTTGAACCCTCACATCCTTTCGAATAGTGGATTTTGAATCCACCGCGTCTGCCATTCCGCCACTTCGGCAATGCATCGAAAAAAGCTGATGCTCTAAATGTCACTCCCCGATCGGGCGCGCTGCGGTGCGGGCCGCCGCGCGGGTGCACACCTTAGATCGGGTGAGCCAAACTTCGCAATGCTCTCGCGCTGATTGTTATTTTTCGGCTGAATTAAAGGCTTTTTATCACTTCTTATACGCGGCTGAATTGGGCGCGTCCGATCCGGAGCTAAAGCCCGAGCCGCCCGACGCATGTTCTTTCTGCTGCTGCTGAGCCAAATAGTCCATCGCCCGCCGGTGCAGATCGAAAAGCTGACGGATCGCGGCGATTCTCACATGATCCAAAGGCCGCTTAGAGCGCCATGAACGAAACTCATCCACAAGCTGGCGAGCCTCGTTCGCCATTGCAATGGCAATATCGGTCTTGTGGGCCTCGAGTCGGTTCGCAACTTCCTCTGCGCTGTTTTCAAAGAGCGGAGAGGTAGTGCTATGGCCTTCTGACACGGTGCTTCTCCTTTGATTCACGCGGCACCGTTCGCCCGATGCCCGCGATGTCTGAGTCTATCAGGAAGCGTCGGTGTTTTTGGAGATCGTCTCACTCAAGCTTCACCCATTAACCGGGAGCTGGAACGGCATCCATCAAGATGCCCCGGATTACATCGGCATCCGCCACGCGATGCAAAACGGGCTGTAGTCCCGTGGCCGGCCTTTCTCCGAATGCACCGCTTGCCGCTACAGCCCTTGCCCGGGGTCCATCGAGCACCAGGAAAATATCGCGAAGCCCGCCATAAGCCGGAGTATCGATGACATCGACGATGCGGCTGCGATCGAGATGAAGTTCTTCGTCGCCCCGCTGAATGAGCACGCGCCTGTCGGTGATGAGGTAGCGCGTCCGGGTCTCCAAGCGGGCCGGCTGCACAATGGCCGAGTAGACGCAAAGAATGGCCGACGCGACAAGAAGGACAATGGTGAGCGAAAGCGACGCGGCCAGCGCAATAAACGAAATGGATTCGGGGCGCAGGCCCGCCCGCGTGACGGTGCGCACGGAGTGAACGGCATGGGTTGAAGTCAGCGTGGCCAGCGCGACAAACATCAGCGCAAGCAGCACCGTGGCGAAGGCGCGCCTTGAATGCGGCAGCCATTTTCGCCATGTGTTGGGAGGGTGGCCCGACCACAGAACCCGCTCTCCATCATCGAGCCGCTGGGCAAGCAAGCGATTGCCGCCCGTCGGCGTGGCAGGCGCAACGCCGCGGATGATCGCCCATACCCGGTCCGGCGCAACGAGCCCGGTCATCGTGATCGACAAGCGCCTGCGCAGCGCACCCGTGGGCACCGCGCGCACCAACTCGAGATCGCCCGTACCCTCATGCTTGGGATGCCAATGGATACGCGCGAAACTGATGGAGCGCCGCTCGATAGAACGCCTAAATTTTCCGCGCCGGACAATGAGATGCCGGTCCGTCAGCGCATACTCCAGCTCGCTTCTCCACCACTTTGGAAAGTACCAAAAGCCAATAGAAAGCGTGGCCATCCAAGCCGCGAACACCAACAGCGATCCGGTGCGCTGCCCCAGGGCCGTGGCCACCATCACGGCCGACGTTGTCGCTATCGCCGAAGCCAGCGCGCACACGGCGGAGCCAATACGATACACCGCCGGGACAAAGACGACCTTGGGCCTCCCCGACCAAACAACAGGCTCTCCAAATACCGAATCGCGCTCCACGTCCAGCGCCTCCCGGCAAAGAGACAGTCTCAACAACCGATCGCCAGTGCGAAGCCTAAACCAAAGATCCCTGTCCGCTGCTCCGCATCTGCAGGACAGGAACGGGTTGGACGGCCCAAATCCTTATTTAGTCGTCCGCATTTGCAAAGGAACCAGCCCCGGCCCGGCCTTTAATTTTTTGGGAAGCTCGCGTGAAACACTTCCCAAAGCGGCCTTTCGGCTTTCCTTCTCGCACGCCGAAAGGCGAGCCTGAGCAAGCGCTTTGTATGGATCTCCCTCGGGCGCCTTCTCGATGTAGCGGCGCCATGCTGCAATGGCATCGAGATAAGCATGGGCGCGCGGCGATTTGTCTTGCCCATCGCGCCTAGCCCGCTCCCAAGCGCCCAGCGCCCAATACCAAGCCTCATCATGAGGCGGCGCAAAAAACCATGTAGGCCGCCTCAGCAGGCGATCGCCCGGATCGTAAGCGCGCGCCAGCTTTATCGATTCCAATGCGGCCTCCAAATCGCCCGAGCGATCGAGGGCCACGCCGAGCCCCCACAAAGGCGTCACGGAATAAAAAGCCATTTCAATCGGATGCAGCGTAGCGAGCGAAGACAGGGCTTCGCGATAACCATTTACAGCCGAATTCAAGTCTCCCGTCGCCATATAAGCCTCGGCGCGGTTCGCCAAAATATTCGCCCTCGAAGCGCCGTAGGTCGTCAACTTCAGCGCGTCGGTATAAGCAGCAATCTCCTCGGCCCGGCGTTCCACATGCGCGTAACAGGTGCCCAGCGCCGACAGCGCACTCGCCCGGAAAGGCTCGGAAAGCCCTGGTGAGCGCGCAACCGAGGCATACATATCCAAGGCCGGCTGATACTCGCGCAGCTCGTAAAGCACCTGCGCATAGCGGTAGCGAATCATCGGATCGGCCGAGTCTTTGGCGCCGATCCGCTCCTCCAGCACCTTTCGCGCCGCAGCCACATAGGACAAGCCTTTATCGGGAGGCGGGTTATCGGGCCGCTCGTCTTGAATCCGCTCGTATTCGAGCATCAGCGACTCGGCGTAGTTGAGCCAGTGAACCGAATCCGCAAGCCCTGGATTGCGCGCCTTCGCCCATACCGTCGGCCCAGCCTGAGCCTCGCGTTCAGCCCCGCCCATCCCGCCCGCGATAACGAGCATCCCCATCGCGAACAGGGCTGCACGAAACAGGAAAGGCTTGCGGGCACTCATGGCATCAGCGCTGTTTTTTCAAGGGCGCTTGCGCACCGGCCGCTTTTGTTACCCCGCCCTTGCGAAGCTCGGAAAGCCTCGCCCGCGCAGCCCCCGCCCACATTCCCTTGCCAGCCGGGCTCGCCAAAAAATCTTCCCAATGCTTGATCGCCTGCGCCGCATCCGTCGCCTCCAGCGAAAGCGCAAGCAGCGCATGACGGTCATCGGCGTCCACCAAATAATCCAGCGCCCCCGAACGAAGCCTCGCACTCGTCCGGTGCGCATCCGAAAGCGCCGCCGCGGCCTGCGCCTTGTCGCCCGCGCGATCGAGAAATAGCGAAAGCGCAATCAGCACATCCCCCGCAAGCTGCGTGGGCGGACGCTGCCTCGCCTCGCGCAGGTACGCCACGGCCTCTTCGAGAGGAACCCTCTTCGATTCCGCCGATTTCGGCGCGGCCCCCTCCGCCTCGGGAGCCGGCTCACAAGCCATCGACACAAAGGCCGCACTCAACAGCACCGCCACCCGCGCATCCGGCGTCCCCAGCAAATCCACCCTGGGCACCAGCGCCTGATACACCCCAAGCGCATCCTTCAGCTTCCCTGTTTTCGCGAGCACCCGCGCCAAATCATGCATCGTCGCCGGATCTTCAACGCTCCTCGCATCGATGGCGCGCGCCTTCTCAAACGCCTTCGCCGCCGCATCCAGCGCTCCCAGCGACAGCGCCGCCC
The DNA here is from genome assembly GCA_964537685.1 of uncultured Polyangiaceae bacterium. Taxonomy (GTDB): domain Bacteria; phylum Myxococcota_A; class Polyangia; order Polyangiales; family Polyangiaceae; genus CAZICM01. The sequence continues at coordinate 14,263 of CAZICM010000020.1, read as the reverse complement.
TCGCCTCAATCACGGCCGGCGCCGCATGCCCAGGCAGCGTTCTTTCAGCCAGCGCCGCATCCTTCTTCGCCTCTTCAGGATCGCTCGCGAGCTTGGCATGAGCCCTTGCCACCAAATCGCAATACCGCTGCAAATTCGGAACGCGCGCCCTCTCCCACACCGAAGGCCCAAATGCCGAACCCCGCTTGGTTTTCGACATACACTCCTTCGGCCTCCCCGACGCAGCGGCCGCGGCGGCCAAACTAAGACCGCTGGAATTCGCGAGAGCGGGCACCTGCGGCGCGGACAGCATAAAGGCCAAAAGCCATGCGATACTCACGCGCCAAAGCTTAGCAGAAGCCACTCCTTTCAAAGCATTTCCTTGCCGGCGCCCATGGCCATCACCCCCGCTTCAACGCCCACCGATTCAGCACCGCCCGCCGGCCCCCTCACCCTCACCCTCTCGTCCACCTTTATTTCGCGCCTCTTGCTCGCGCTCAGCGCCCTCGTCTCCATCGCCGGCGGCACCGTCGAACTCCTCAAACCCCAGCTCAAACTCAAAGACACCCGCGGCGCCCTACCCTTCTTTTCCTTGAGCTACGAACAAAACCTCCCCACCTTCTACACCTGCGCGCTCCTGCTCTTCTGCGCCTTCCTTCTCACCTTAATCGCGCGCGCCCAGCCTCAAAAAAACGCCCCCTACCGTCTCCACTGGCACGGCCTCGCCCTAGGATTTTTCTACATCGCCGCCGACGAACTCATCTCCATTCACGAAAGCCTTGGCTTTCTCAAACTCTCGGGCCTTCTCTATTTCAGTTGGGTCATCCCCGCCTCGCTCATCGTCGCCTTCCTCGGCATCGCCTACTTCCGCTTCCTCCTCCACCTCCCCCGGCGCACCGCCCGCATCTTCCTCATCGCGGGCGCCATCTACATCCTCGGCGCCGTCGGCATGGAACTGCCCCTCGGCTATTGGACCGAACGCCACGGCAGCAACAACCTCACCTATGGTATCATCGATTGGATCGAAGAAACGCTCGAATTGATCGGCCTCAGTCTCTTCGCCCCGGCTTTAATCGAACACCTCGCCAATCTTCATATCAGCCTTGGTTTTTCAAACAATGCACCAAATACCTCTAAACCAAGCGAAACCAGCGGCTCATGAATCAAAGCCCATCAAAACGCATCTATATTGCAAATAAATTCTATGATTGGTTTTTCTTTATCCTCTCGCCGCTCTGGGCCTTGCTCCTAGGCATCGCCCTCTCCGGCACACCCGCACCCCGCTACAAAATCGATTTCGGCGAAACCCCCGAAAAACGCCTTATCCTCAACGTATTGCTTGGCATTTTAATCAACGCCCACCTGGGCGCCGTCTTCCTCCGCAGCCACGCCAATCCTTCCGTATTTCGACTATATCCCTTGCGCTTTAGCGCCGTTCCAATCCTTCTCTATCTATCGATGATTCTTTCGGATATCTCCCTGATCACCATCAGCGTGCTCGTCGTCTTCTGGGATGTCTACCATTCTTCATTGCAAACCTTTGGACTTGCCCGCATTTACGATCGAAATGAAGGCAATGACCCTTCCACCGGAAGAACACTGGATATTTGGCTCAATCACTTCATGTATATCGGACCTATTATCGGCGGAGCCACCATGCTCGCCCATTTCAAAAAATTCGAGCTATTTGAAGAAATTGGCTGGACATCCTTCTCTCAAATCCCAGTCTTCATCAAAACCCATCAAGCCTATTTCCGCTATGGCATTATCGCCGCGGGGACGCTGTTTTTAGCCTTCTACCTGCTCAAATACCGCTCATTTATACGGCGGGGCCACCGGATCTCCCTCCCCAAAGTCGTCCTCCTCGCGGGAACGGGCTTCTGTTCGATATTCACCTGGGGCCTCAATAGCTTCGGCCAGGCTTTTTTAATTATGAACACCTTTCATGCCATTCAATACCTGGCCCTCGTCTGGCATCTGGAAGGCCGCCGAATTCAATCCCTAATGCTTCGCCGGGGATTGTTAATCGGCGCCACACTAGGGCTTCCATTCTTTATTATTGTATTTATATCTTATGGTTATTTTGCCGAATGGGTCACAGGCGACAACCGCTATCTATGGTGCATCCCTCAAGTCGTATCCATCATGCACTTCTGGTACGACGGCTTTGTTTGGTCCGTACGTAAACATCAGGTTTAAATCGTGATAGAAGGCCCTCGTGGCCTCCACCGTCAACGCTCCAACCAAAAGCCCCTCGCTCCTCGCACGCATCATCCCTATCGCCGTTTTGCTTATATTTGGCGTGATTGTCGCCTCAAGCTGCGTCGTCCGCGTGGGCGCCGCGGAAGTGGGCATCCGCGTCAAACTCACAGGCAGCGACCGCGGCATCGAAAGCATTCCCATCGTCACAGGCTGGGTCTTCTTTAACCGGATCACCGAGCAGGTGATCGTCTTCCCCACCAGCATCCACACAACCATCTGGACAAAAGACGTGCGCGAAGGCAGCCCCGTCGATGAATCCATAACGTTTTCATCGACCGAGGGCGTGAATATCAATGCCGATTGCGCGCTCTCTTTTCATATCGTTCCCGAAAAGGCGCCGAGCATTTACATGCGTTTCCGAAAGCGTTCGCTCGAGGAACTGGCCGACGGATATATCCGCAATGCCGTGCGCGATTCGTTTAACCTCGTCGCCTCGCAGCACACCGTCGACCATATCTATGGGCAGGGCAAAACCGACTTTATGAAAGACGTGCGGACCAAGCTTCAAGAGAAGCTTCAAGCCGACGGCTTTATTATCGATCAGCTCACTTTCGCGGGCGCGCTGCGCCTTCCCGACAACGTAATCGCGGCCATCAACCGGGCCATGGAAGCGACACAGCTCGCGATTCAGGCCGAAAACCGGGTGCGCCAAGTCAAAGCCGAAGCCGAACAAGCCATCACCAAAGCCGAAGGCGAAGCCTCTGCGGCCCGGGCACGCGCTCGAGGCGAAGCCGACGCAAGACTCATCCGCGCCAAAGCCGAGGCCCGCGCCAATCTGCTCGCGCGCGCGTCGACATCGGCCAAAGTGCTTCAATACAGGGCGCTTGAGCGCTGGAACGGCAAATTGCCCGTGATGAACGGAGGCAATGCCTTTCCGATGCTGACCTTGGACGCGGCTGAAGTTGGCAGTTTATCGGAAGACGACAAAAAGCTTGCGGCCCTCTTTGGATTGAAAGACGACGAAGCGGCGGCGGAGCCAAAGAAAGACGAAACGCCCGCGCCGCAGGCCGCGCCGCCCAAGCCCTGAAATACTTGCCCGGGCGCGAAGCAAACGCATACGCTTGGGATTTATGACGCAGCAAGCGAGGCCCACGCTCTACGCGCAAAAAGGGCTTGAGTTCGTAGCGGTCTTTCAGGTCAAGCTCGCCAACCGCGACGTGAGCGGGTATCGCCCGATGCTTCGCGAGCCGCCTGGAGTGAGCACGGGAGGCGGAAAACAGGCCACGCAGCACATTGTGCTTGTGCCTGCCGATTCCAATCAGCCCACGCTGACGGTAGGTTTTTTAAATGTGGCGACGAACGCGGCAAAACTCCGAAGTTTTGCGTGCATGAAACAGCTTCACAAGGCGCGCTTTGGCGAAGCGCCGTTTGGGCTTGATCCGAAGGCATATCAAGATTTTTTCGACACGGCATCGGCGCTGCTTCGGGAGCGGGGACTCTCGGTTGAAGTGGAGCACGAGCTGCCGGATGTGGTTCCTCCCTCGCAGGCCGGCGCGGCCGGTGAAAGCGAAGGTCCGGGTTTAATAACGATCGCATTGGCAGGTATTTTGGTGTTATTGATTGCGAGCGGGCTTGGTTATTATTTATTGGCGGGCAGGCTGCCATTTTTATAGAATTTATTAAATATCCGCTGATTTCTCCGCCTCGCCCGCCGATGCAGCGCCTTGGTGAATATCATCGGATGCAAAGACAACTCGGCCATAAATTAACCCGATCACCGCGGAAATGGCCGAACCCAAGAGCACCGCGAGCTTTGCGGCGGCCAGTTGAGAGGCTTGATCAAAGGCCAGCGAGGCCACGAAAATGGCCATCGTAAAGCCTATGCCGGCAACCGCGCCCACCAATACAATGCCTTTCCACGATACGGCCCTCGGCAATGCGCTCAGCCGCAGGCGCACACAGATAAAACTCGCAACGAAAATCCCTAGAGGTTTGCCCACAACCAATCCTATCGAAATTCCAAGCAGTAAAAACGGAATTCCTTGGGCGCTAAAGCTTAAACCCTTCAGGCTCACACCCGCGTTGGCCAGCGCAAACAAAGGCATGATGCCAAAGGCTACCCAGGGATGAAGCTTCGCCTCTAGGCGAACCACCGGCGAAACAGCCTCTTTTCTGGCCTCTGCAATCCGATCGAGTGGACCAAGCAGGTTCTTTTCGTCTTCGAGGGTTTCGCTTAAATGGCTTTCCACATAATCAAATGCCTCGCGCGCCCGCTCCAAAAAGCCTTGAGGGCCAAACCAGGGCTTTACAGGCGTGAGCAATCCAAGCGCGACGCCCGCCAGCGTCGGATGTACCCCCGAACGAAGCATGCCAGCCCATAAAATGGCGCCGGGAACTATATAAAAAAACGGCGTTCTCACACCAAAGCGCTGAAATAAAAGCACCAGGGCGAAGCCCGCCCCTGCAATTGCAAAGCCATCAAGAGCAATCCCTTGATTATAAAATAAAGCAATGACAATAATGGCGCCTATATCGTCGATAATCGCAAGCGCAAGCAGCAAAATGCGGAGCGCGGCCGGTACGCGCTTGCCCAAGAGCGCCAAAACGCCCACCGCAAAGGCAATGTCGGTGGCCATCGGTACGCCCCATCCCGCATGATTTTGAGGCGCGCTTCGGTTGAGCAGCAAAAAGAGAAGCGCGGGCGCGATCATCCCGCCCAGGGCCGCCGCAATGGGCAAGGTGGCGCGCTTGATATCGGCCAATTCGCCGTGATCCATTTCCCGGCGGATTTCAAGGCCGACGACAAAAAAGAAAATGGTCATCAGACCGTCGTTTATCCAAAAATGAAGCGTTTGCTGAAAGGCATAGGGGCCTAGGCGCAGGCCGAATTCGGTATGCCAAAGGGCTTCGTAGGAATGAGCCCAGGGCGAATTGGCCCAGGCGAGCGCGGCGGCGGCGCACAAGAGAAGAACAATTCCGCTTGCGGCTTCGATATGAAGAAAGCGCTCGACGGGATAAAGCAGGCGAAGGGCGAGCTTTCGCGCGGGGGCCCAGGCGCCCGGAGGCAGGGGTTTGGATGAATCGGGACGGGCATCACCGGCCATGATGGCCTGCGATTAGCGATTTTTTTTGAGGCCGGCCATTAAAATCGGGATGGGCGCGGACGATTTGTTTGAACACCAACGATTTTAGGATCCTTTGCGCGCCCTTGAGACAAAGAGAAGCGCCGCGCCCAAGAGCAGCCATTGGGCTTGAGATCGGGGCTTTTTTATGTCTGCGCCTACCGGTTCCGGTGCGGCCGAGCAGCCTCCGATCACTTGCTTGCCGGATGGCTCGGCTTGGGGCTCCGAGCTGGCCTCCGATCGAATAAATTGAATATTTCCCAATTCATCCAATTTGGCTTTCAATATCGCCGTGCTCGTGTTGTTTCCCGAATCAATGGCCCCGCATTTCAATTCAATGGTTTTTCCAAAAAATTCTTTGGAAATCTTAAAGCTATGGCTGGCTTGAACGCTTTTCCCATGCGCGGGCGCGTCGTCTTCCACGCGGGTATGGCCTGAATCGGGGTCGCTGAGCTGGATTAAATAATGGCTGAGCGAAAGGTCATCCTCGGCCGAAAGTTCTAGGCGCACATGCGCGGGCTTTTCGCCCAAAAAGCCCCGGACACTTATTTTTGGCGCATTTTTATCGTCGATCAGCAGCGCTCCCGACATGGTTTCGGCGCTCACTTGATCGCCCGCGACCGTTCTGAGCATGACGCGGTAGGGCCGTTGCGCGAGCGCGCCTTCCATCGAAATTTCGGCCGATTCCGTTTGAAATATCCGGTAGGCGGGCTCCCACATCGGCCGGCCCTCGGGATCGGCCAGCGATAATTCAACCGCGGCCCCGGCAGGTGTGCCGGGCGGGAATTTCCATTTCAATAAGGCTTTTTCGCCAACCTGTAGTGTTTTATTGCCCTGTTTATCGGCGCCCTCGATCGCCAATTCAATCGGCGGGATCAGCAAGGGAAAATCTAGTCCGTATACATATCCATCGGCCGCACTCACGACGATTTCATCCATTCCATCGCCGTCGGTATCGCCGATAATTGGCTCGGCCACGGGCGCATCCATATTTTTGGCCCATAATAAATTCATCGAGCAGCCATCGAGCGCATATAAAAATCCATCCGTCGAGCCTGTCAATACGGCCGGAGTTCCATCGGGAAGTACAGAAACGATGCTATTTGCATTGCTGAGCATTCCGGTTGTTTTGCCCGCTGCCTGGGCCTGGGCTATGCTCGCGAAGACTTGTCCGCCAGCGAGCACCCGCTCGGAAATAAGGGTTCCCGCGCTGCCATCGTAGGAGCGGAGCACGGGGCTCTGAAGGGCCGGTGTAATAAATCGGGGATTGCCTGAGCATTCGATGCGCGTGCCCGCCATGACATTCATGGCTTCGGGCAAGGGCGCTTCCCAGGTTTTATTCATTGAATTGTCGACCAATACAGGGCCTTGAATGGAGCCCGATAGCAAAATATCGGGCGCCGATGAGCCGGAAAATTGAGCGATGACGGGATTGGCATAGCCTGTTTTTACGCCGGGGAAATCGCTGATTGCGGGACTTGTAATCGATCTTCGGTGCAAAATTTCCCGGACCCAATACCATTCGTCGTTTCCATCGCCGTCGATATCGCCCGCCGCCGATGCATAATAACCTCCAAATGCGATCGGATCGCTTGTGGATAATACCGTATTGCTTCCCAAATCGACGGCCCATTGAATGATTTGCACGCCCGGCGTTCGTAAATCGACGCCGACCACAGGGCCCGGCACTCCATTTTGATGGAGAAGCATGGGCGGGGCGGCGGCGCGTCCATCGCCCAAATCGATTTGCCGGAGAATATTTCCGGTCGCGGAGGCGCGGGCCGTGAGCAGGCTGCCTTCCATGCCCACAATCCAGGGATCGATTTGTCCGGGCGGAGCAGGCATGGCGGAGGCCATGTTCATATTGGGCGCGATCCATCGGGTTTGAGGCTCGACCACCAATGAAGCGTTTTTGGCATTGGCTACGTTCAATCCCTTGGGAGATCCTGGCAATACAACCAAAGGACTTTCTGAATCGCGGGTAATGCGGGGGCCTTCGGAAATGGCTTCCCTCGGCAGGAATGTGCCTCCAATGCGGGTGCCCAGGGGAAGCTGATCCAGCGCGACATCGCCGTTGGTGAGCATCATGTCGGAATCGAGAATTTCAAGGGTTCCAAAGCTTGTGCCCATGGCCATTTGAGGATAGGGGCGGGTCGAATAGGGCGCGGGCATTACATCCGTTATGATGCCCACCGCGGGTGTATAGGTTTGGGCCTGTGCCCAGCCATTGGGGGAAGAGGCATCGAGGGACATATTGATCGCATTGCTGAAGGATTGCAATGTATTGAGTTCGCTATATTCTCCGCTGTGGGCAGGCTGTCCAACCAAAAGTTCGGCGGGCTCTCCGGGCCTTTGAATGACGGCCATTTTTCGATCAATGGGCGCGTGTTTTTTGGCTTCGCTGTCGCTTGTTGTCAGGGCGCGAAGGCCGGGCAGGGGCTGAGTGATTGGATTGAATGCTCCATTTTGCCAGGCATAGACAGAAAGTCCTTGAGCATTGGCGAGCACCAATTCATCGCCGGGCAGGCCATTGAGATCGGCCGCGCCTTCAAAACGGGCTCCCGTATAGGCGGCGAGGGTATTTCCCGTTGATCCGTTTAGGATTTCGGTGAGCCATTCCATGCCGGTGAGGGGCGAGCGCTGGGAAAATACGAGTTCGGATTGGCCATCTCCATCGAAATCGGCGACCATTTCGGCGGATTGAACGATTTCGGCTTCATAATGCTGCGAGCTTTTTTGATATAGAAATTGAGCGGGTCCAGAAATCAAAGGATTGAAGGAATATACCATCAATGCGGGGGGGCCTCCTTGATTGACGACTTGGCCTTCGCCTTGAACGACAATCAATTCTTTTCCTGGGTTTGGATGGAGATCGGCGGCGAGGGCAGTGCCTTGGGAGAAAGGGTTTCCGATGGTATTGGGAAGATTTAAAAGCGTGATGGGCGCGCCGGTATCGCCGCGGATGACCAAGGCTTCTTTGTAGGCGCAGAGGACGATTTCGGGAATGCCATCGGCATTGAGATCCCAGAGGGCATCGGTGCCCGCGTTTACCGAAGGGGGATCGGTGGAATAGGGCCGGTTCCATAGCGAAATGGGCGAGGCGAAGCCGGATGAAAATGAATAGGCGGCCGATGAATAGAGGCCGGTTTTGCCGCCGCTTCCATCGTCGATGTACACGTCTTGAATTTGATCGCCGTTTAAATCGGTGACGCGGACTTCGCCGATGCGGCCAAAGGCGCCTTGGGGCGATTGCCAGAGAATATCTCCTGTATTGGAATCGATGATCCAGGCATTTTCATCGGTATAGGCGACAATTTGATGATTGCCATTGCCTTGGAGATCGGCGATATCGGCAATCAAGCCGGGTCCGATGGGCGGGCTTTGCCAGAGTGGGGCCTGGGTATTTACGTCTTTGGCGATTAATCGGCCGGCTTTGAAGGCTATGGCGATATGGGGGCTGGGGAGGCCGAAACGGGCTTTTTCGCCGGTGGGGCGGCCTCCAAGATAGGCGCGCCAGACGATGCTGGGAATGCCTGCGGGCAGGTTTCCTGGGGCGGCGGCGGTGTGGGCGGCATCGCGGCGGGCGGCGGGCCATTCGGAGGCGGCGGCGCGATGGCCGATCGATAGGGTAAGCGCTGCCGCAAACAGGGGAAAAAGCCGGTTTGGAGAGGGGTGTTTGGGAATGGGAAAGCGCATAAAATTCTCCGTAAATTAAGGCCCAATCAAAACAATGTATGGGCGGGCGGAGCGCGAGGAAAGCGGCAGATGGAATGAATTCCTTTTGGGTGCCGGATCCTATAGTTTAGGGTCTTATGAATTTGCGCTTTGGGCCTTGGCTTGTTGGGTGTTTAAGCGCGGCGGCGCTGGTTGTGGGGGCAGATCGGAATGCTTTGGCGGATGAGCCAAAGGCAGAGGCGCTGCCGCAGCTTCCGCCTTCGAATACGGCGGCCGATCCTGAGGCGAAGGATACTTTTGAAGAACCGCCGCCGCCTCCGGAGCCTGCAACAGAAGAGCTTCCCGCGCCGCCGCCCACGTCGTACGAGGTGGAGGAAGACGATTCGATACCGGCCGAGCAATTGGAAACAAAGATGGCGAGCCCCTTTTTATTTGGGGTTGGGCTTGTGGTGGGCGGGGCTGGTTTTATTGCGTTGCTGGCGGGGACGGGGCTTCGTTATGGGGGCGGTGATGCGACGTGTCCGGAATGCGAGCTGACTTCCGATCAGACGACGGGGCTTTTGATGATGATCGGCGGGGGGACGCTGGCGATAACGGGGGGTCTGATGATGGTGTATGGGGCGCGTCCCGAGCCGGATAAGCCCGCGTGGGCAAAGGCGATTCCGGCGGTGGGCGTCGGGCCGGGGAATATTCGGATGCGCTGGACTTTTTAGGAACCCGCCCTAAGCGCAAGGCAATACATTTGTTTGTTTTCATCATTTGATCGTATTTTTGGCTTTTCAATCGGGCAGGATTCCGAGGCAATGATTTTGTGAAGAGCCATTTCGATCGGAATGGTTTTCAAAAGAATAAAATCCTCAGCAATTCAGCACGCCGAGTAAGCACGGCCGATCCGTTTTCCCCCGCTTCGTGGTAGAGCCACTGTCATCCGCTGTGGATTCCACGCCTCCTCCATCGCAACGCACCTCTCCGCACGGCGAGCAGCGCGCCCGCGTGGCTTCGCTGCGCCCTTGGTACTTGATTGCCGCGATGATGCTGCTTTGGCTGGTGGGTGTGAGCGGTCTGATGAGTGGCTGCTCCACGATGATGGTGCTGCGCCAAAATAGTGTGGCCGATGTGGCGGGCGAGCTGTCGAAACAGGCCGACGGCGATGCGCTGCAAATGCTGTGGGTGGCGATGTATTCGGCGCAGTTCCGCGCGATGCTCAATGCTCATTCGGTTACGTATCCGCTGGCGATTGCGAAGTTTTTGCTTTCTTGCCTGCTGGTCTTGGCGAGTGTGAGCGCGATGAATGGGCGGCGCGGTGCGAGAGGGCTGGCTCTTCAGGCCATCGCCGCGAATGCGCTGCTTGCGCTGGTCGATTTTGCGCTGACCCGTTCGGTGCGGGCCGAATGGATTGAGGCGGTGGGCCGGGCGAGTGAGCTTTTGCCGGTGGCGAAGGCGGGGGCGCGGCGTGAAGATGTCGAGGCTCAGCAGGCGCTTCTGTCGATGATGCGCAGCCGCCAGTTTTGGTATTGGGTGGAGCGGGCGCGCTTGGTTTTGCTTGAAACGGCGATTTTTGGGAGTGCGTTTTTGGCGCTTTCGCGGGCGAGGACGAAGCGTTTTTTTGAGGCTTCGGAGAAGCTTTTGGAAGCGGAGGAAGACCGGAACGAGGATGAGCCGTGAGCCGGATTTCGGTTCTTTCAGAGGATTTGGCGAATCAGATTGCCGCAGGGGAAGTGGTTGAGCGGCCCGCGAGTGTGGTGAAGGAGCTTTTGGAGAATTCGCTGGATGCGGGGGCGAAGCGGATTCGAGTGGATATTGAAGGGGGCGGGATTGGGCTGTTGAGGGTGGCCGATGATGGTTCGGGCATGGATGCGGAGGATGCCCGGATGAGTGTGCTTCGGCATGCGACGAGCAAGATTGCCCGTTTTGATGATTTGCGGGCGCTGTCGAGTTTTGGTTTTAGGGGTGAGGCGCTGCCGAGCATTGCATCGGTGAGCCGTTTTGAGCTTCAGACGCGGCGTGCAGATTCGGCGGAGGGGACGCTGGTGCGGCTCGAGGGCGGGGGTCCGCCGGACGTGAAGCCCTGTGGATGTGCGGTGGGTACGGTGGTGGTGGTTCGCGAGTTGTTTTTCAATGTGCCGGCGCGCCGGAAGTTTTTGAAGGCGGTGCAGACGGAATCGGCGGCCGTATCGGAAGTGGTGCAAGCGCTGGCGCTGTGCGAGCCGGATGTGACGCTGATTTTGGCGAGGGAAGGGCGGGTTGCGCGGGAATATTTAAGGGCGAAGAGCCGGCAGGAAAGGGCGAGGGCGGCCTTTTTGGGCGAGGAGCTGGCGGCGTGCCGGGGTGAGCGGGGGCCGCTTTCGGTGGAAGCGTATTTGTCGAGGCCGGAGCGGGCGCGATCGGGTGCGGGCGGGCTGTTGATGTTTGTGAATGGGCGTTTTATCCGCGATCGGACGCTGTCGCGGGCGGTGGCGATGGCGTACGGCAGTGTGCTCGAGCCTGGGCGTTATCCGGTGGGGGTTGTGTATATCGATCTGGCGGCCGAATTGGTGGATGTGAATGTGCATCCTCAGAAGGCGGAAGTGCGTTTTGCGGATGGGCGGGCTGTTGCGGATGCGGTTTATAAAATTATCGCGCCGGAGCTTGCGGTTGCGTTTGGATTGCCCGAGCCCGATCGATCGCAATGGGGGAAGCATAAATCCGGGGCAGAGGGGAAAATTCTTAAGGATCAGCCGGTGGATGAAGGGGGAGGCGGATGGTTATTTTCGCCTGCGCCGCTGCCTCCAAAAGAGGCGATGGCCGAACCTAAAGCGGCTGAAATAAAGGCGGACGTGAAGAGCGGGGCGGACGCGCCTTCGTTTGCGGCGTATTCAGAAATGCCGGAGCGTCAGCCCTTCTCCAAATACCCGGGAACAGAAGCGGTTGTTGAAGTGGCGCCAAAGGCTGCGGCGGCTGTTTATCCGACGGTGAGCGAGCTGTTGGCCGCTCCGCGCACAGAGAAACCGGCGGGTTCGTTCTCGAGTCTTCGGTTTTTGGCTCAAGTCAAAGGGATGTTTCTTTTGTGCGAGGGTCGCGATGGTCTGTATGTGATCGATCAGCATGCGGCGGCGGAGCGGGTGACCTTTGGAAAGCTGTCAAAGGCTTATCGCGGCAAGGATGTTGCAACGCAAAAACTACTGTTTCCGCTGGTGTTTACGGTGACTCCGGCTGAAGTGGCGCTGCTGGAAGAGGCGACTTCGGAAATCGAGCGGGCGGGCTTTGATGTGAGGCCCATGGGCAATACGCAGCTTGGGGTGCACGCGGTGCCCAAATTGCTCGAGAAGGCGAACGCGGAGCGGCTGTTGCGCGATTTGCTGGCGGAGCTTGGTCATTTGGGAGGGCGGGCATTTTCGGGGGCCATCGATTTGGCGCTGGCGACGATGGCCTGTCATGGATCGGTGCGGGCGGGCGATGCGGTGACGGCCGATGAGGCGAAGGCGCTGCTTCAGGCGTTGGATGAAGTGGATTTCGCGGGGCATTGTCCGCATGGAAGGCCGATTGTGATGCGCATTAGCTTTAGCGAGCTCGAGTTGCGCGTGGGCCGGAGATAAGCGGGATGGCGCTGGATTTGTCGGCGATTGAAAAGCCGCGGGACGATGAGCTTTTGGTGGTGGTTGGGCCGACGGCGAGCGGCAAGACCGAGCTTGCGCTGCGCTTGTGCGAACGTTTTGACGGTGAAGTGGTGGGCGCCGATAGCGTGCAGATTTACCGGGGATTTGATGTGGGTTCGGGCAAGCCGAGCGCGGAGGAGCAAAGAAGGGCGCGGCATCATCTGGTGGATGTGCTCGACGCGCTGGAATCGGTGGATGCGCAGCGTTTTGCGGAGCTTGGCGAGGCGGCGATTGCGGACATCCGGGCGCGGGGAAAGGTGCCTGTGATATGCGGGGGGACTTTTTTGTGGGTGAAGGCTTTGGTGTGGGGCCTATCGAATTTGCCGGCGGGAAACGCGGAGATACGGGCGGCGCATCAAGCTTTTGCGGAGGCGCATGGGAGGGCGGCGCTTCATGAGAAGCTTTCGCGGGTGGACGCGGAGAGCGCCAAGAAGCTTTCGCCGAATGACTTTGTGAGGGTAAGCCGGGCGCTCGAGGTATTTGAGCTGTCAGGAAGGCCGCAGAGCGAGATTCTTGCGGGGCATGGGTTTAAGGCGAGGCGGCACGAGGCGGTGTTTGTGGGGGCCGATCGGGCGCGGGACGAGTTGGATATTCGCATCGAGCAGCGGGCGGCGATGTGGCTTGCGTCGGGCTGGAAAGAGGAAGTGCGCTCGCTGATTGAACGGGGATACCGGGAAGCGCGGGCGATGGGTTCGGTCGGCTACCGGCAAGTGTTGGATCATGTGGAAGGGCGGCTTCCTGAAGAGGAGCTTTTGACGGCGATTGTGAGAGCCACTCGGGTGTTTGTGCGAAGGCAAAGAACGTGGATTCGCGATTTGCCGATGAGGTGGGTAGCCCTATCGCGCTGAGGGCGAACATCGATGTGGGGGATCAATCTTCGCCGAGAGCCAGCGACAGATCGAGCAAAGCGCCGAAAGTAACGGGTTTTCGTTCTCGAACAGCACCGACGAAGTGAGCCACATCGGCGCTGATGGCCGGGCGTTTTACTGAATCGGCGAACACATCGATCGCCAAGGGAGGTGCAGATGCGGCGAAGGCGGGTTCTGGGGCTGGAGCTGGAGCCGGCTCGACCACAAAGCGAAGCTCGGCGGGGGTGGGCACACCAGCGGGTTTGCGCTGGCTTGCAATTTCGCCTGACTCTGGGGCGGGCTGTTCTTCGCCGAGTTCTGCAATCGGTTCGGAAGGCCGATATTCGTCGGTGGAAATAAGCTTTTTCGAGGAGATCGGGGCTTGCTCTTCGGCCTGTTTCGCGAGTTCCGCGGCTTCGCGGGCCAGGCGTTCGGCTTCTTCTTGCGCAAGCCTCTCGGCTTCCTCGCGAGCTGCTTTCTCTGCGGCTTCGCGCGCCAAGCGTTCGGCTTCCTCGCGAGCTGCTTTCTCTGCGGCTTCGCGCGCCAGGCGTTCGGCTTCTTCTCGCGCTGCTTTCTCCGCAGCTTCGCGAGCCAGGCGTTCGGCTTCTTCTCGCGCTGCTTTCTCCGCGGCTTCGCGCGCCAAGCGTTCGGCTTCCTCGCGAGCTGCTTTCTCTGCGGCTT
>CAZICM010000019.1:65781-153690 GCA_964537685.1 uncultured Polyangiaceae bacterium | reverse complement strand
CTATCCGCGAGGGTGGCAAGACCGTCGGCGCGGGCGTCGTGACGAAGATTTTGGTGTAGGCAGACGATGACGGGGCAGGCCAGCGCAGAGCGTGGACGCTCGGGAAAAGCGACTCGAATCCCGATCGCGCTGGCTTGCACCGAATGCAAAGCAAGGAACTACAAAACCACAAAGAGTCCCGGCCAAGTGATCGAGCTGAAAAAGTATTGCAAGCAGTGCAAAAAGCACACGCTGCATCACGAAAGCAAATAACTGTTCGGCAAAATCACATATCCGAAGGAACAACTAGGGGTATAGCTCAGTTGGTAGAGCAGCGGATTCCAAATCCGCAGGTCGGGAGTTCGAGCCTCTCTGCCCCTGCCGCGCTTGTTTATGTGGTCATTGGGTGTCTGAAAGAACGTCGGTATGGCAAAGGCAAAGAGCGATCAAAAATCTCCCGCACGCGCGAAGGCTTCATCTGCGCGTGAGACAGCCCAAAGGGAGAAGCCTGCCCGGAGCGAGCGCACGCGCGATCGCAGCAGCGAGGAGGAGGCTCTTGTGCCTGCGGGCGGCGCTGCCGAAGATGCTGCGGAAGAGACCGAAGAAGAGACCGAGAACGACGGCGAGAGCGAAGACAGCAGCGACGAGAGCGAAGACGGCAGCGACGAGAACGAGAACGAGAACGAAGATTCCGGCGGCGAACAAGGCGATGCCGCAAAAGATCTCGAAGGCTCCGAAGAAGGCGCATCCCCGGCTCAATTAGGCACCGAGCGCTATGTGCTCGCGGGCTTCTTCGCCGCTGGCATGATCGCGGCTTATGTCTTCGGAAAGTTCATTCACGGCGTTTGGGTTTACCTCTCCAACAAAGACTGGTTCAGTCAAAGCCTGCCTACTCTGGCGGCTGTGGGCGACGACGAAAAAACAAGCATCTCGCTGGTGGTCGGCGCTGTAGCGGCGCTCATCACCGTGCTGCGGACCTATCGCCGCCCCGATGTACGAACGTGGAGCGATGATGTCGCGGGCGAGCTTGCCAAGGTAAAGTGGCCCGACCGCAAAGAGGTCTACAACGCCACGGTCGTGGTCATCGCGGCCAGCGCAATTGCAACCATCTATCTTGCCCTACTCGACCGGCTGTGGGGCTTCATTACGAACCTCATCTACGGAGACGGCAGTTAAGAGCCCACCTTGTGCGGGGAGCCACGCGTTATGGCGAAAAAGTGGTACGTCATTCATACCTACTCGGGATACGAGGCCAAGGTCCGCGATGCGCTTCTGCAACGCGTGAAGCAGCATGGCCTCGAGGAAAAATTTGGCGAGATTCTGATCCCCAGCGAAACCGTGACGGAGCAGCGTCCGGGCGGTAAAACGCGCGTGCGCCAGAAGCTCAGCCTGCCCGGCTATATCTTCGTCGAAATGGAGATGAACGAGCAGGCGTGGCACTTGGTGAAAGACACGCCTAAAGTTACGGGCTTCATCGGCAATCAGTCCCCGCAAGAAGTGCCTATCGCGCAGATTGACAACCTGCGCCGCGGCATCGTTGAAGGCGCCGCAAAGCCGAAGCCCAGGCTCACGTTTGAGGTGGGTGAAGAGGTCCGCGTGCTGGATGGAGCGTTTGCAAACTTCACGGGCACTGTTGATGACGTGAAAATGGACAAGCAAAAGCTCAAAGTAAAAGTTTCGATTTTCGGCCGGCCAACCAGTGTGGAGCTTGATTTCTCCGCGGTGGAGAAGCGGTAGAAGTCATCGCGAAAGCCGCCGGCAGCGGCTGTTGTCGATCTCATTAAAGACATAAAGAACGAATGACGATTTGAAGAGCAGGGTCAGCAGGTATTAGCCATGGCAAAGAAAATCACCGGATACGTTAAGTTGCAGCTCCCCGCAGGAAAGGCGAATCCTTCGCCGCCGGTCGGCCCCGCGCTTGGTCAGCACGGCGTCAATATCATGGCGTTTTGCAAGGACTTCAACGCACGGACTTCTCAGCAAGGTGACATGATCATTCCGGTGGTGATCACCGTGTACTCAGATCGTTCATTCACCTTCATCATGAAAACGCCGCCCGCATCGGTGCTGCTTAAAAAAGCGGCTGGGCTGGCGACGACCAAAAAGCCCGGAAGCGGTTCGAAAGAGCCCAACAAGACCAAGGTGGGTTCGGTCACGAAGAGGCAATTGACTGAGCTCGCTCAGCTCAAGATGCAAGACATGAACACGACGAACCTCGAGTCGGCCATGAGGAGCATGGCGGGAACCGCGCGTTCCATGGGAATTGAGATCGTCGACTGAAAAAAATGTGGGCCGAGCTTGCAAAGTGCGGCCAAGCGCTCTAAAAGGGGCGCCCCTTATCGAACCGGCGCCGCCGGGGCGACAGGGAACGGAGGATAGAGGCTAAGTGCTCGAGCCGCGCACAGCGTGAAACACGCAGGCGCGACAAAACGCAAGCGCTGCAACACGCAAGTGCCGCAGCCGCAAACGTAAACGCAAACGCAAACGCGCAGTCGTCATGAGCGAACGGTTCACAGCGTTCATACGAAGGCCCGGCGAAGAGCATCACAGCATCAATCGCTTCCCGTGACTCGACGTTTCTAACAGTTTGAAAGATGTACCACGGTCATCACAAGGCGCACCGTGGGAGGCGAAAGCCGCTAGCAGTCATGCTCGGCAATGCACGTTAACGCAAAGGAGGGCAGATGCCGAAAGTCGCCAAGAGAAAAACTGCGACCAGAGCGCTTGTGGATCGCAGCAAACGATACAGTCTGGATGAAGCGTGCGCGCTCGTAAAAAAGACCGCGCTCGCGAAGTTTGACGAAACCGTCGATTTGGCCGTTCGTCTGGGCGTCAATCCCAGGCACGCCGATCAGATGGTGCGCGGAGCGGTGGTTCTTCCTCACGGAACCGGCCAATCGCTGCGCGTTTTGGTGTTCGCCAAGGGTGAGAAGGCCAAAGAAGCGGAAGCCGCAGGCGCGGATTTCGTGGGCGAGGCCGATCTCGTGGCGAAGGTTCAAGAGGGCTTTATGGATTTCGACCGCGTAATCGCGACGCCTGACATGATGGGCCTCGTCGGTAAGCTCGGCCGTATCCTGGGTCCCCGGGGCCTGATGCCGAACCCCAAGGTGGGCACCGTCACCTTCGACGTGAAGACGGCCGTGTCCGAAGCCAAGGCAGGCAAGGTGGAGTACCGCGTCGAAAAGGCCGGTATTGTGCACGCCCGCATTGGCAAGGCGTCGTTTCCGGAGAAGTCCCTGGCCGCCAACGCGGATGCTTTGCTTCAGGCACTCATTCGCGCCAAACCGGCCACCGCAAAGGGCATCTATCTCCGGAGCATTACGATGACGTCAACCATGGGCCCGGGCATTCGAATCGATCCTTTGACCTTTGGCAGCAAGGCGGAGGCATAAGCGATGGAGCGGACCCAAAAAGCAACGGTCATCCAGTCCGTCAAGACGAGTTTCGCAAGAATGTCGTCGGCTGTGTTTCTCGACTTCAAGGGCATGAACGTAGAAGCCGTTAGCAAGCTTCGCGATCAATTCCGGAAGTCGGGCGTGGAGTACCGAGTCGTAAAAAACACGCTCGTGCGCCAAGCCATCAAGGAACACAACTGGGCCAAAGCGCTCGACAAGAGCCTGTCTGGAATGACGGGCGTCGCGTGGAGTTATGAAGATCCGAGCGCCGCCGCGAAAGTGGTGAAGGCGTTTCGGAAGGACAACGAGAAGCTGAAGATCAAAGCGGGATTGATCGAGGGGCAAGTCCTCTCGCCCGAAGCCGTGGAGACGCAGCTTGCAACGATGCCTGGTAAGAATGAGCTGCGGGCGACCCTGCTCATGACGCTTCAGGCACCGGCGCAGCAATTGCTGCAGCTTCTCAATGCGCCGGCTCAGAATTTTGTCTATCTGCTCAAGGCGAAGGAAGAAGGCGCTGGCAAGTGATGCCTGCGCAGGCCATTCGATGATTGAGCAAAACCGGGAAACCAAGCGATTTCGCAAGGTTACCGAGTGAATTTAAAAAGGGTGCTTGCCACCCATTGTGTTTTGGTTTTACACCACGCGCCCCGGGTTTGGGGCGGTGCAGGGGTTGAAGGAGTCTCATCATGGCTGAGATCACGCGGGAAGCGGTTGTCGATTACCTTTCAAATCTTCCGGTCATTCAGATTGCGGAGCTCATCAAAGAGCTTGAAAACAAGTGGGGCGTGAAGGCGGCTCCGGCGGCTGTTGCTGTCGCGGCCGGCCCGGCGGCTGCCGAAGCCAAGGAAGCCGCTCCGGAGCAGACCGAGTTTACGGTCAATCTTGCGTCGGCCGGTGCCAACAAGATCCAGGTCATCAAGGTCATTCGCGAGATCACGGGCCTCGGCTTGAAGGAAGCGAAGGACTTGGTGGAGGCCGCGCCCAAGGTTGTCAAGGAAGGCATTTCCAAGGCGGACGCCGAGGAAATCAAGAAGAAGCTCACCGAAGCAGGCGCCACGGTCGAGCTCAAGTAACGGTTCTGAATTCCATTTGGAATCGGGACTCGCCGGATTCTTCGCTGCAAAGCAGCGGCAGAGGGAGTGTCCCTCTGCCGCGAATCCGGCTTTTGTAGCACTGACAAAGTCCGCGCAAAATACAGCGCGAGCGGGGTGGCGAGAAGAATGAGGCACGTGTAAACCACATCAGGTTTTTGGCCTGAAGCCAGGTTTTGTGAATCATTCTTCAACAAGAAGTCGCGCGCGCTCCACAACGGGAGGGCGCCTAGGAGTGATTACGACGTATTGACAAAGAGCTTGTTCCCTGGCCGCACCGTGCCTTGTCCAAAAGCCAAGGACAACACACACGGAAAGCCTTTGAAACAAGTACTTTCGTTCCATGTCAGCGAGCCGTGCGAAAGACCGCTTCTTCCACACCCTGCAAGCGGTTCCGGCGCACACAAGCCGTTTTCTTGGGGCGATTTTATAGATTGATGTCTGCTGCTCGGTTCGTTCAGCGCGCTTTTTGCAGGCGCAACGTGAGAGCCGGAGGAAATCGATGCCGTCGGTTGTCCAGTCCAACTTCCGCGTCCGTAAGAATCTTGGCCGCGTCCGTCGCATCGTCGACGTTCCCAACCTCATCGACATCCAAAAGTCGAGTTATGACAAATTCCTACAAATGACCATCCCGCCCCATGAGCGGGACGAGGTGGGGCTGCAGGCCGTTTTTCGATCGGTGTTTCCGATCAAGGACTTTAACGGCACCAGCGAGCTGGTGTTCGTATCGTACAACCTGGAGCCACCGAAATACGATGTGGATGAGTGCAGGCAGAGGGGCATGACCTATGCCGCACCCATCAAAGTCACCAACCAGCTCATGATCTACGACACGCGCGACGGCGGCGAACGCATCGTGCGCGATATCAAAGAGCAGGAGGTGTATTTCGGCGAGCTGCCGCTGATGACCGAAACGGGAACGTTTATCATCAACGGCACCGAGCGCGTGGTGGTCAGCCAGCTTCACCGCTCGCCGGGCGTGTTTTTTGATCACGATAAGGGCAAGACGCACTCAAGCGGCAAGCTGCTCTATTCGGCGCGCGTGATTCCGTACCGCGGCTCGTGGCTCGATTTCGAGTTCGATCCGAAGGACATCATCTATGTGCGCATCGACCGGCGCCGCAAGATGCACGCAACGGTTCTGCTGCGGGCGCTCGGTTACTCGACGCAAGACCTGCTCAATTATTTTTATTCGACAGAGACGGTCTATATCGAGCGGGGTTCGGGCCGCTATTCGAAGAGCATCGAATACGACTTGCTCGCAGGCCAGCGCGCGACGCGCGACATCAAGCTGGGCGCCGACGTGATCGTGAAAAAGAACACGAAGTTCACGCGCGCGGCGATCCGCAAGATGAAGGAAGCGAACCTAGAACGCCTTGCGCTCGAGGCCGAGGAGCTCGTTGGTAAAGTTGCCGCGCATGACATTGTCGACCCTGAAACGGGCGAAGTGATCATCGAGGTGAACGAGGAGCTCACCGCGCACAAGCTCGAGCGGCTGCGCGACGCCAGCATCGACAGCTTTAGGATTTTGTTTATCGACGGCTTGAACGTCGGCTCCTACCTTCGCGACACGCTCTTGGCCGACAAGGTCAAGACGATGGAGGACGCGATCTTAGAGATTTACCGGCGGCTGCGCCCCGGAGATCCGCCGACACTCGAGACCGCGAAGACGCTGTTCCACAACTTGTTCTTCAACCCCGAGCGCTACGACTTGTCCAAGGTCGGCAGGCTGAAGCTGAACTACAAGTTCTATCGCGATCTGGCCGAGGATCAGCGGCCTTCACTCGATCTGACGGTGCTTACGCCGCAGGACATTCTGGAGACGGTGCGCCACCTGATCGAGCTGAAGAACGGGCGGGGCTCTGTCGACGATATCGATCACTTGGGCAACCGCCGCGTCCGCGCCGTCGGCGAGCTGATGGAGAACCAATACCGCATCGGCTTGGTCCGCATGGAACGCGCGATCAAAGAGCGCATGAGCATGTCGCAGGAAATCGATACGCTTATGCCGCACGACTTGATCAACGCGAAGCCTGTGTCGGCGGTCGTGAAAGAGTATTTCGGAAGCTCGCAGCTTTCGCAGTTTATGGATCAGACCAATCCGCTGTCGGAAGTGACGCATAAGCGCCGCCTTTCGGCATTGGGTCCCGGCGGCCTCACAAGAGAGCGGGCGGGCTTCGAAGTGCGCGACGTCCATGCGACGCACTACGGCCGTATCTGTCCGATTGAGACGCCTGAAGGCCCGAATATCGGTCTGATCGCATCGCTGTCGACCTTTGCGCGCGTGAATGAATTCGGCTTCGTTGAGACGCCCTACCGCAGGGTGGAAAACGCTCATGTGACCGATGAAGTGGTGTGGCTGAGCGCGCTCGAGGAAGAAGGCAAATACATCGCGCAGGCGACGGTTCAGCTCGACGACAACAACCGCTTCAGGGAGCCAACCGTCTCGGCCCGCTTCAACGGCGAGTTTAAGATTGTGCTCGCCGAAAACGTCGAGCTCATCGACATCGCGCCCAACCAAATGGTTTCGGTGGCCGCGGCGCTGGTGCCGTTCCTCGAGCATGACGACGCCAACCGCGCGCTGATGGGCGCGAACATGCAGCGCCAAGCCGTGCCGCTCATCCGCTCCAACGCGCCTCTGGTGGGCACGGGCATGGAAGAGCGCCTCGCCCGGGATTCGGGTGTGTGCGTGGTGGCGAGGCGTCCGGGTGTGGTCGAGAGCGTGGATGCCACGCGCATTGTCGTGCGGGCGGCGGGTGAAGGCGCGGAAGTGCCGGACATCTACCACCTGATGAAGTTTCAGCGCTCCAATCAATCGACTTGCTACACGCAGAAGCCGATTGTGCGCACGGGCGATGTGGTGAAGCCGGGCGATGTGCTTGCGGACGGCCCGTCCTGCGACATGGGCGAGCTTGCGCTGGGCCAGAACGTGCTCGTCGCGTTCATGCCTTGGCAGGGCTACAACTTCGAAGACTCGATCTTGGTCAGCGAGCGTATCGCGAAGGACGATGTATTCACCTCGATCCACATCGAGGAATTCGAATGCGTCGCGCGCGACACCAAGCTGGGCAAGGAAGAGATCACCCGCGACATTCCGAACGTCGGCGAAGAAGCGCTTAAAGATCTCGACGACTCGGGCATTGTGCGCATCGGCGCGGAAGTGCGGCCGGGCGATATTCTGGTGGGCAAAATCACGCCGAAAGGCGAGACCCAGCTTTCGCCGGAAGAGAAACTGCTCCGGGCCATCTTCGGCGAAAAGGCCGGCGATGTGCGCGACAGCTCGCTGAAAGTGCCGCCGGGTGTATCGGGCATTGTCATCAACGCGCGCGTGTTTTCGCGCAAGGGCACCGAAAAGGACGACCGGGCACGGGATATCGAAGATCAGGAGCGCATGCGCATCGAGCGGACGCGCGACGAAGAGATCAAGATCCTGC
Source organism: uncultured Polyangiaceae bacterium (assembly GCA_964537685.1). GTDB lineage: Bacteria > Myxococcota_A > Polyangia > Polyangiales > Polyangiaceae > CAZICM01. The sequence goes on along the minus strand of CAZICM010000019.1, from coordinate 145,791 downwards.
GCGACTCGTTTTTCCGGCGCATCCGCGAGATTCTGATCGGCCAAGAGACCAACGGAAAGCTCGTGGACGACAAGGGCAAGGTGCTTTTGCCGCGCGGCGCGCTCATCGACGAGAGCTCGCTCTCCGACATACCGCGCAAGTACTGGGGCGAAATCCCTGTCGACAATGCCGACCGCATTCAGCAGATTCTGAGCGATCTCGAAGATTTGGTCCGGCTGCGCGAAGAGCACTTCCGGGACAAGATCGAGAAGCTGTCGAAGGGCGATGAATTGCCGCCCGGCGTCATCAAGATGGTGAAGGTGTACATCGCCATCAAGCGCAAGCTTCAGGTGGGCGACAAGATGGCCGGCCGCCATGGAAACAAGGGTGTTATCAGCCGGATTCTGCCGGAAGAGGACATGCCTTATCTGCAGGACGGCTCGCCGGTGGACATCGTGCTCAATCCGCTGGGCGTGCCAAGCCGTATGAATGTCGGGCAGATCCTCGAGATTCATTTGGGCTGGGGCGCCTACGAACTGGGCCAGAGGCTTCAGGCGATGGTGCGCGAGCAGCGTTCGATGCACGACGTGCGCGATCTGCTGAAGAAGGTCTACGCCGGCGATTCACATGTCGAGCCGATTCTTTCAAAGGTCGACGATGAAGGCGTGCGGCGCATGGTGAAGAAGACCGAGAAGGGCATCTTCATGGCGTCGCCGGTGTTCGACGGCGCGCATGAAACCGACATCAAGGGCGCTCTCGAGCTGGCGGGCCTTCCCTCGACGGGACAGGCGATCTTGTTCGATGGGCGCACGGGCGAAGCTTTCGATCAAAACGTGACCGTCGGCGTGATGTACATGCTGAAGCTGCACCACTTGGTCGATGACAAGATCCACGCCCGTTCGATCGGCCCGTACTCGCTCGTCACGCAGCAGCCGCTGGGCGGAAAGGCTCAGTTTGGCGGCCAGCGCCTAGGCGAAATGGAAGTCTGGGCGATGGAAGCCTATGGCGCGGCCTATGCGCTTCAGGAGTTCTTAACCGTCAAGTCCGACGACGTGATGGGACGAACGAGGATGTACGAAGCCATCGTCAAAGGCGAATACACGCTCGAGGCAGGGATTCCTGAGAGCTTCAACGTTCTCATCAAGGAATTGCAGTCTTTGTGCCTGAATGTCGAGCTGGTTGAAACCAACGCCGAGGCCCCTGCGGCGGAGGAAGAAGAATGAGCCAAATGGTGGGCATAAACCGCGCTCGATCAGGAGGATTTTGGTATGCGTGACATCTTCAGCTTCTTTGAGAAGCCCAAGGATCCGCTTTCCTTTGGCGCCATCCGTATTTCGCTCGCGAGCCCGGAAAAGATTCGGGAGTGGTCACACGGTGAGGTGAAGAAACCGGAGACGATCAACTACCGGACTTTCAAGCCTGAACGCGATGGCCTGTTCTGCGCGAAGATTTTCGGGCCGGTGAAGGACTACGAGTGCAATTGCGGCAAGTACAAGCGCATGAAGCACCGCGGCATCGTGTGCGAAAAGTGCGGTGTTGAAGTCATTCAGTCGAAGGTGAGGCGCGAGAGGCTGGGCCATATTTCGCTGGCGACGCCCGTTGCGCATATCTGGTTCTTAAAGAGCCTGCCTTCGCGCATCGGCAACATGCTCGACATCACGCTGAAGGACCTCGAGAAAGTTTTGTACTGCGAGGCTTACATCGTGATCGATCCCAAGGACACCGATCTGATGCGGGGCGATCTGCTCAGCGAAGAGCGCTATCTGCAGCTCATCGAGGAGTACGGCGACGATAAATTCACGGCGGGCATGGGCGGCGAAGCGGTGCTCGAGATGCTCAAGCATGTCGATGTGCATTCGCTGGCCGAGCAGCTCCGGGGCGAGATGCGTGCGGCAACGAGCGAAGCCAAGCGCAAGAAGCTCGCCAAGCGCCTGAAGGTTATCGAAGCATTCCGCGAGAGTGGCAATCGTCCCGAGTGGATGATGCTCTCCGTCATTCCGGTGTTGCCTCCCGATTTGCGGCCGCTCGTGCCTTTGGACGGCGGACGTTTCGCGACCAGCGATCTCAACGATCTCTACCGGCGCGTCATCAACCGCAACAACCGCCTCAAGCGCCTGCTCGAGCTCAATGCGCCTGAAATCATCATCCGCAACGAGCGCCGCATGCTTCAGGAAGCGGTGGATGCGCTCTTCGACAATGGCCGCCGCGGCAAGACCATCACCGGACCGAACAAGCGTCCGCTCAAATCGCTGTCCGACATGCTCAAGGGCAAGCAAGGCCGCTTCCGGCAGAACTTGCTCGGCAAGCGCGTCGATTACTCGGGCCGCTCCGTCATCGTGGTCGGCCCGACGCTTCGCCTGCATCAATGCGGCTTGCCGAAGAAGATGGCGCTCGAGCTCTTCAAGCCCTTTATCTACAACAAGCTCGAAGAGCGCGGCTACGTCAACACCATCAAGAGCGCCAAGAAGATGGTGGAGAAAGAGCGGCCGGAGGTCTGGGATATTTTAGAAGAGGTGATCAGCGAGCATCCGGTTCTCTTGAACCGCGCGCCGACGCTGCACCGCTTGGGTATTCAGGCATTCGAGCCCGTGCTCATCGAAGGCAAGGCCATTCAGCTTCATCCTTTGGTTTGCGCGGCCTTTAACGCGGACTTCGACGGCGATCAGATGGCGGTGCATGTGCCGCTCTCGATCGAGGCGCAGATGGAAGCGCGCGTGCTGATGATGAGCACCAACAACATCCTCTCGCCCGCGAGCGGAAAGCCCATCATCAACCCGACGCAGGACATCGTGCTCGGGCTGTATTACGCGACGCGCGAGCGCAAGTTCGAAAAAGGAAGCTTCCGCCAGGGTTCGCTGTCTGTGGATGGCTCGGGCAAGCTTCAGGGTTCGCTGCGGGGCGTGTATTCGTCGCCGGAAGAAGTGCGCATGGCGTACGACAACGGCGAGGTTGCGCTTCATGCGGGCGTCCGTGTGCGCGTGCCGGTCATCGACGACGAGGGCAATCCCATCAAGGACGAGCTCGGCGCAATCAAGAGGCGCGTGGTCGATACAACGGTAGGCCGCGTGCTGATTTCCGAAGTGCTGCCTGTCGGCGTGTCGTTCGAATACGCCAACAAAACGCTCGACAAGAAAGCCCTCTCCGCGCTGATCGACGTCTGCTACCGCATTCATCGCAACAAAGAGACGGTGCTTCTGGCCGACCGGCTGCGCACACTGGGCTTTGAGCACGCGACGCGCGCAGGCGTGTCGATCTGCATGGATCACATGGTGATTCCGCCCAAGAAGAAAGTGCTTTTGGGCGATGCGCAGCGCGAAGTCGAGCGCGTGATCGAGCAGTATCAAGAAGGCTTGATCACCGACGGCGAGCGCTACAACAAGATCGTCGATATCTGGGCGGGCGTGGCCGATGCCGTGACCGCGGAAATGATGCAGGGCATTGGCAAAGAGACGGTGACCGATCCGGAAACGGGCAAAGAATCCGTCGAACCGAGCTTCAATCCCATCTACATCATGGCCGACTCGGGCGCGCGCGGTTCGACCCAGCAGATTCGCCAGCTCGCCGCGATGCGCGGTTTGATGGCCAAGCCCTCGGGCGAAATCATCGAAACGCCTATCACGGCCAACTTCCGCGAAGGCTTGAGCGTGCTGCAGTACTTCATCTCGACGCACGGCGCGCGCAAAGGCTTGGCAGATACGGCGCTCAAGACGGCGAACTCCGGTTATCTCACCAGGCGCTTGGTCGATGTGGCGCAGGATGCGGTGGTCAGCGAGTTTGATTGCAAGACGCTCGACGGCGTCCGCGTGATGAAGCTCGAGGAGGCGGGTGAAGTCATTCAGCCTCTGTCCGATCGTATTCTCGGCCGCGTCGCTCTCGAGGACGTGATCGATCCGCTGACAGGCGAAGTGCTCATCAAGGCGAACACCGAGCTGGACGAAGTATCGGTGAAGTCGATCGAAGAAGCAGGCATCGAAGAAGTCGTGATTCGCTCGGTGCTTACCTGCCAGACCCGGCGCGGCGTATGCGCGCTGTGTTACGGGCGCGACCTGGCGCGCGGCTACCGCGTCAATATCGGCGAAGCTGTCGGCATTATCGCGGCCCAGTCGATCGGCGAGCCCGGCACGCAGCTCACGATGCGCACCTTCCACATCGGCGGAACGGCGGCGCGCGGCAAGATCGAAGCGAGCTATCTCGAGTCGCGGACAGAAGGCACCGTGCGCCTGCGGCGTGCGATTGTGCAGACGAAACGCGACGGCACCATGGTGGTCATGAACCGCCACGGCGAGATGGTCATCGTGGACGAAACAGGCCGCGAGCGCGAACACAACAGGCTGGTCTACGGCGCGGTCCTCAAGGTTCGCGATGGAGACCGGGTAAAGAGCGGCGATCTCTTGGCCGAGTGGGATCAATTCGCGACGCCGATCCTCACCGAGGTCAGCGGCGTGGTGAAGTTTGGCGACCTGATCGAAGGCGTCAGCGTTCAGGATCGCCTGGACGAGGTGACGGGCCTTTCGCGCAAAGTCGTTATCGAGTCCAAGGCGGCGGATGTACGGCCTCGCATCTCGATAAAAGATCCCAAATCGCACTCCACAATGAAGCTTCCGAACTCGGAGCTCGACGCGCGTTATCTCCTGCCGGTCGGTGCCCACATCGTCGCGCAGGAAGGCGATTTAATCGAAGCCGGCGAAGTCATCGCGAAGATTCCCCGCGATACGACGAAGGTGCAGGACATCACGGGCGGCCTGCCCCGCGTGGCCGAACTGTTCGAAGCCAGAAAGCCCAAAGATCACGCGATTATCAGCGAGATCGACGGCGAGGTTTCGTTCGGCAAGGACACCAAGGGCAAGCGCAAGGTCATCATCACACCGCTCACCCCGGATTTGCAGCTCCAGAGCGATCAGTCCCGCGAGTACTTGATCCCCAAGGGCAAACATATCCAAGTGCAGCCGGGCGATCGGGTGCGCGCGGGCGATCCGCTTCAGGACGGCCCGCCGAATCCGCACGATATCTTGCGCGTGAAGGGCGAAAAGGAACTGGCGGCCTGGCTGGTCAATGAAATCCAGCAGGTGTACCGGCTCCAGGGCGTAAGCATCAACGACAAGCACATCGAAGTGATTGTCCGGCAGATGCTGCGCCGCGTGCGCGTGAAGGACGTGGGCGACACCAACTTCCTGGTGGACGAGCAGGTGGAGAAGCACATCTTCGAGCGCGAGAACGAGCGGGTTCTCGAGCGCGGAGGGCGTCCAGCCATTGCCGAACCCTTGCTCCTCGGCATTACCAAGGCGAGTCTCTCGACCGAGTCGTTTATCAGCGCCTCATCGTTCCAAGAGACCACCAAGGTACTCACCGAGGCGGCCATCAACGGCAAGGTGGACGATCTGCGCGGCCTAAAGGAAAACGTGATTATGGGCCGGCTTATCCCGGCGGGAACGGGCCTGCCTGCCTACAAGCGGCTCCAGGTGGTTGTGGAGGGAGAATCGGCGCCAAGCCATCATCACCACCATCACCACCATCATCACCACACGCCCATGGTCGTTCACCGGCAACGCCCGGAGGATACTTTGGCGGCGGTGAACGAGGAATAAAGAGGAATAAAGAGTCCCTCGGTCGAATACAAAAGGGCCGTTCCTGTGATGGGACGGCCCTTTTGCTTTTTTGTTCGATGCTCGATGAGTTAGCCATTTTGAGCCATTTTGAGCCAAATAAAAACAACTCACCAACGATTCAGCACATAAATCCCCCAAATATTCATTGGCTTGGGAATTGCAATGACCCAAAACCTATTCTCATGGCCCGGAGTGTGACTATGCGGCTTGTAAAATCCCTTCTGCTTGCAGCTTCCGTACTATCTTTTGCATCTGTGATTGATGTTAAAGACGCATCCGCTTGTGGTGGATGCTTCGTCGTTGAGACCGAAAATACCCAGGTCTCCAGTCACCGAATGATCCTGTCGATTTCCAATACCCAGACAACGCTTTGGGATCAGATCAAATACACGGGCGACCCCACATCCTTCGCTTGGATTTTGCCCATCAAAGGACAGGTTGATGTTGGCCTTTCCTCCGATGCGATGTTTGAAACCCTGGATGTACTGACCCAAACGACCATCAGCTCACCAGTGATCAACTGCGGTTCCCCTTGCTTTGGCGGCCCTTCCGCCGGGGGAGATAATGCAGGCGGCTCCACCGGCAGCGGCGGTGGGGGCGTTGTCGTTATTGCCGAAAAAGTGGTTGGCCCTTATGCCACCGTACAATTGGCAGCGAACGATCCGGCGGCCTTGAAAAACTGGCTCACGATGAACGGCTACAACCTTCCGGCCGATATTGCTCCCGTTGTGGATGCCTATTTGGCCGAGGGTTTTGGATTTTTGGCGATGAAACTCGTACCTGGCCAGGGCATCGATTCTATGCGCCCTGTCCGGATCACGTCCCCCGGCGCCGTCCCCGTCCTTCCGCTGCGCATGGTGGCCGCGGGCACGGGCGCCATTACCCCAATCACCCTCTTTGTCATGGGTGAAGGCCGCTACGAGCCCTCCAATTTCCCCACCTTTCAGATTGACCCCAACAAGTTGATCTGGGATTGGGACACCAGCTCCAGCAACTACAAAGACCTTCGCACGGCAGGCTTTACGGCTGCCAATGGCAAAACCTGGCTGATGGAAGCCGCCGAGCCCATGTCATCGTTCTCGATCGAATGGCCTCTCAAGGATTTGGTCACCTACGACCAGCCCAACAGCGGCTACGGCGATGATATGGGACAGATGGCCATGGAAGAGCTGACGGCCGATCTCGAAGCTCTTTATGCGACGATCGATCCCAATTCGTTCTGGATTTCGCGCATGTATGCCGAGCTTCCCCGCTCCGCCCTCGCCACCGATCTAAACGTGGGCGCCTCGGCCGAGCAGACCAATATCACCCGCTACTTCCAGGTCAACCAGACCAAGGGCACGGCCCCTGAGTGCCCGCCCCAACCCCAATGTCCCGATCCGGCCGACAGCAATGGCGACGACACCTGGAACGGCTATTGGGGCCCGGATGGCCAAGCCAACGGCGGCGGAGGCGGTTGTGCCATGGGGGGAACCCTGGGCAGCGAATCCGTACTCAGCGCATTGGGCCTAAGCTTTGCGCTGATGGTCTCCAGGCGGCGCCGGCGCACAGCCCGTTAATGGCCTAGATTTTCCCAGGTCTATCTTTCTAGGGCAACCAACACATTCGACGCTCCTCCTAGCAACCCGATGCTCCGCTCAATCCCCGCTGACCACGGCTTGGGCGGAGCATCCCTATTTTGTGTTGTTTCATTCTATTTAACAAAACAAAGAGGAAACATGAACATTCTTAACAAGGCACTGATTGGATTATCGCTAATTGGCCTGACCGCAAGTTTCTCCCCCCGAGCTGAAGCCTGCGGAGGCTGCTTCGTTGCTGTCACCCAGACCACCCAGGTGTCTGGTCATCGAATGATTCTCTCTGTATCCCCCACTCAAACCACCCTATGGGATCAGATCACGTACACAGGAGCGCCCGACTCCTTTGCGTGGGTATTGCCCATCAAGGGACAGGTCGAGGTGGGCCTATCGTCCGATGCCCTTTTTGAAACCCTGGATCAGCTCACCAGCGCCCGGATTCAAGCCCCTGCGGCCGCATGCCCCTCTGGTCCGCCTCAATGCAATGCAACGGGAGCGGCCGCAAGTGCCAGCTCTGGTTCCGGCGGCGGTGTGACGGTCATCTCCGAAGCGGTCGTCGGGCCGTTTAAGACGGTGCAACTCGCCGCAAACGATCCCACGGCCCTCAAAAACTGGTTCATGGAGAACAGCTACAATATCCCCGTGGATGTCCAGCCGGTGATCGACGCTTATTTGGCCGAAGGTTTTGGGTTCTTGGCCCTAAAACTGGTTCCCGGGCAAGGCGTTGACTCGATGCGGCCCGTGAGGGTAACGGCTCCGGGGGCAAGTCCTGCCCTTCCCCTTCGCATGGTCGCGGCGGGCACCGGAACGACGACCCCCATTGAATTATGGGTCTTTGGCGAAGGCCGTTATGAACCCGCCAACTTCCCTTCGTTTACCATCAAAGAAACCGATTTGGTTTGGGATTGGGACACAAGCTCCAGCAACTACAGTGAAGTATTAAAAGCCCAGATTGACGCCGCGAAGGGCAAGACCTGGAACATCGAAACATCCACACCCTTTTCGATGTTCGAGCTCGATTCCCTCCGCAACTTGGCCGCATTCGACGCAAAGAACAGTGGCTATGAAGATCCCATGGGGCCATCGGCCGTGGAAGCCTGCGATGCCGATCTCAACACCCTCAAGGCGGGCATCAATGAGAGCTCTCTATGGGTTACCAAGCTATATGCCGAGCTTCCCCGCTCCGCCTTATCCACAGATCTAACGCTCGGCGCCGCCGCCGTTCAAGAACCCGCTCCCCGCACACTGCTCGTCACCAAAACCAAGGGCACCGACACAAGCTGCGGAACCGGCCCCGTCAATTGCGACAGTTGGAATACGAGCTCTTCTGGGGGCAATTCCGCGGCAAATGATGATGGCTGTTCCATCAGGCCGGGAGCCGGACTTTCAGCATCGATAGGCATCTTGGGACTGGGAGCGATTGCCAGCCTATTCAGGAGAAGGCGCCAGACCCGCCCATAGCAAATCTCCCCGGGATCACGCACACCCTCGCCGCCAACTCGATCCCATTGTGTTCTCACCCCAATAAAGACCATGGATGGACATTGCACTTCACATGGCATGTCAAAGCATGTCAAAAAAAGTTGACCCGTCCCTTCAGGTGTGCGTGGCCCCCCGCTTCATCGCGCGCGTACCATCGAAAGCTCCTGCCAAGCCCGATGGCATCTCACCAAAACCCTATAAAAAAAGCTTGTTGCGATATCACGCCACAGCTTTCTAGCCCTCCGCAAAAAACCCGGCTACAACTCGCACCATGACACGAACAACAAGCGCGCTATCCCTATTGTCCTTCGCCATCCTGGCACTCGCCGGCTGCAAAGACAAAGATCCCGAACCTCAAACCGTTCCCCTTCCCTCCGCCACTGCGGCCGCATCGGTAGCCGCCGATCCGGTGCCCACGGCGACCGCCGCACCCACGCCTACCGACACGGCGGGCGCAGCAGCCAATACCAATACGCCGCCTCCCCAGCCCGCCGACACCGGCGCCAAGCCCACAGGCGGAGGCTCCATCGACGCCTGCTGCTCGGCGCTCGACGCCGTTGCCAAATCGGGCAAAGATGCGACGGCCAAAGCCAAGGCCGCGAGCGGCGCCGCCGTCTGCAAGGGCCTTGCTAAATCGGTCAAAGACGGCAGCGCCGTCCGCTCCCGCGCCCTGCTCACCGTTCGCGCCTCTCTTCAGGGCACCGAAATCCCCGCCGCCTGCAATTGATTCTTCCCTATCACCCAGATTTCGCTTGGGAGAAATGATCAAATCCCAAGCCATTTACATTCAGCCTCTCCCCCGATTTCCTGATAAGCACCACGCCCCCTTCCCGGCTCTCCCCTGTTAAAGCTTCACAATAGCCAATTTCCTTGAATCCATGGGGCGGTTCCATTCTAGGTCCCGTCACCAGCAACGCATAATCCTCTCCACCGGAAAGCGCACACCAAAGCGCCTCTTTGTTCAATTCTTCCGCCGCCCGCTCCAGTTCCCCGGACACAATCGCCTGCTCTTCGAGCACAATCACAACCCCACTCGCCTTGGCCAGATGCCCCGCATCCGCCGATAACCCATCCGAAATATCAATCGCCGCCGTCGCCCACTCACTTGCTCCCAATCCCGGCTCCACATAAGCAACCGGCCTCTTAAAAGCCTCGATCGCCTTCGCCACTTCCCCCAAATCAACCGGAATACCCCGCATCAGCGCCGTCAACCCTATATGCGACAACCCCACGGGTCCACATAAATACACCCGATCCCCAGGCTTTGCCCCATCCCGCCGAAGAGGCTTCCTCGCCGTTCCCATCGCCGCCGTCGTGATCGACAACTCGCCCCCACGCGATAAATTCCCGCCGGCCACCACCGCCCCCACCCGCTCCACCGCCTCTTTCTGGCCCAACGCCAGCTCCTTCAGCCCCTCATCCTCCACATCCCCCGGCAGAATTAGCCCCGACAGAATCGCAACCGGCCTCGCCCCCATCGCCGCCAAATCGCTCAGCGCCGCCGTCGCCGACCGGTATCCAATCTCCCGCATCGACAACAGCCCGCGCCGAAAATGCACGCCCTCCACCGCCGCATCGATGGTCCACACCGTGCTCTCCGCCGTCCCCCCCAACACAGCGGCATCATCCCCAATTCCAAGCTCAAGGTGCTTATGCCCCCCCGAAAACAAGGCCCGGAGCATCTCAATTCTCGATCGTTCCGAACTCATTGTCTTCGATGCACAGCCCCAGCGAACCGAGAATCAGCCTTGAACAGCCCCCGGAAGCGCCCCGCCCCACAGCGCGCCCCGCTGACCCTCCAGCTTGGCCACCAGCCCCTCCAGCGCCGCCACCTCCGCCTCACAAGCCGCCGCCGCGTCCTGAGCCCCAGGCAACGCCGCCTCCCGCTCTTTACGCGCCGCCTTCAGCACCTCAATCACTTCCCGGTGCAATTCCTCGCCCGCCGTCACCACCCACGCATCCAGCCGCTTTGCAAAATCCTCAATCATTTCATGAAGCTTCGGACCAATACGCCCCGCCGCTTCCCTCACCGCCGCGGGGGCAAGCTCCTTGGCCTTCTTCTTCATCTCCACTTCGACTTTTTCCTTCACATACACAGCCAGCACAGGCGCCGCCACCGTCAACAACACACCCAACAGCGCATTGGTGAACATCACGCCCAATCCAATCGTAAATAGCGTCACCACACCAACATCATAGCCGAAGGTATCCACTTCCACATCGGGCGCCCTCACATCGGCCCCCAGCGCCTCACTCACCCGCTTCGCCACATCATGCGCATCTTCACGCACCAATGCGATCGTTTTTTCGGCCAATGCTTCAAGCGCCTCGGCGATTTCCTTCGTTTCGGCCTGAGCCCACTCACTGAAGGTCCTCTCCAAAAATGCCCCTAAAAACACCTTTAATTCATCGGCCGAAGCCTGATCGATTAAAGCCGGCAATTGATTGCACACATCATCGACAAATCGATCCAAATCCCGGCGCACCCAGGCCCGCACCGCCGCTGTTTCCTCGCGGATTCCAATACGCCGCTCATCGATTGTCTTGCTCTGCCCAGCCAAATCCTTTTCAATCATTTCAATGCGCCGATTCAATTCGTCGGTGCTCATCTGCAGCGCCCGGCGCCTCGCATCCACGCCCTTTTTCAACAGCACGGCCGCCGAAAGCCCCTCGCCCAGCGCATTATCCAATTGAATACGGCCTCTTTCCTCGGCCAAAAACTTCGTTAAATGGCTAAGCAATTCGGGCATGCCGCTCGCGCTTTCCCGCCCCTCCAAGGCTTGTTCCGCGCTTACCGAAAACACAACCGGCTGCTTAATCAGCTTCGCCAATTCGGTGCGAATATAATCCAATGCCTCTTTTTGCTCGTCCTCATTCCAAATATCGCGCTTGGTCACGACAAAAATAATCTTATCCCTCGATTGCCCAAGCAGCTTCTCCTGTAAAAATACCCGCTCGCTTTCCTTTAAAGGCTGGCCCGCATCCACCAAAAACAAAACCGCATCCGAACGCGGTATATACGAATACGTAATATCCGCCCGCTGAAGCGATAAATCGTTGACCCCTGGTGTATCCACCAATACGATACGCTCTTTCAGCAATAAAGCCGGATAGCGTACCTCTAAATATTGCACCTCGCCCGGATTGCCTTCTTTCGATTCTTTCGAATCGGCCCCCACCACAAACGATTTTACCTGATCGAAAGCGATATCGTTTTTGGCTCCCGACGCATACACCACCCGCGCGGAAGGCTCATCGCCGTACACCAAATGATGAATCACCGCCGTCGTCGGCGTCACACCCACGGGCAGCACATGCCTACCCAAGAGCGCATTCACAAAGGTGCTCTTGCCATGATTAAACTCGCCCACGACCACCAAATGAAAACGGTCGGCCTCGAGCTTTTGAACCAAATCCGCTTCAATGCGCCCCGAAATCGAAGCCGCGCCCAGCTTTTGCGCAAAGGCCGAAAGGTCTTTGAGCGAGGAAATGACGTCCCTCTGACGTTGATGAAATGATTCGAGCATCGCCTTGCCTTAGCCCCATACCTTGATGATCTGGTGCACCTGTTCATCGACTTCATTCATGGACAGGCCGCTTTCCGATTGACCAATATGCTTTTTGTACAGCTCGCTTTCGGCGAATTTCCGCAGCGAAAGCACGCGCTTGGGCAAATAAGGATGGCTCGCCCGAAGCTCGGTGTACTTGCCCACGCCGTCCTTGCCTTCTTCGTATTGATCCAAAAAGGCGTCCATATTCAGCTCGGCGTAGAGTTTTGACGATCCCAGCGCCAGCTTGGTGAGCGCCCTTGTGGACACATCCAGATTCTTTGAACACAAAAGCGATGCGCGATCGCAGGTAATTTCGGCCCTTCTCGACCACGCCTTCAGCGCCAAAGTCGCCGGCTCCACAATCCAGCGCACAAAGACCGAAGCCATAAACTGGAGGTAGTACATCGCCGTTAAATACACGACGTGACTGTTATGAATATGGCCGCATTCATGCCCGATCACGCTTAACAGCTCGTCATCGCTGAAGTGATCGACCAGCGACGAATGCACAATAATAAAAGAATCGTCGTTGGTTCCATAAGTCGCCGCATTCATCGTGGGATTGTTTTGGATGTACATGGTCGGCGTGGCGATACCGAGCTCGCGCGCGCATTTGACGGCGATATTGTGCACCCTGGGAAACTGCGTAGGCCCAACCTTCACCGCGTGCCCCAAGAGCTCGTTTTTGCCAACGGCCTTAAACAGTCTGACCGCCGCGCGAACGGCGAGCTCCACGGGCTTTACTTTGTCAAAAGCGGCCCTTGTCGTGCGATCGGAGACATAGGCATAGGCATGCCCTGCCGCCTCGCCTCCGCCTGCCTGTGCGCCTTTTCGCTGTTCGATAAAGGCTTTGAAATCGAGCGTTCCGATTTGTGCCATGCGCGCCAAGGTACAGTCGTGCGGGTGTCCGCGCAATGCAGGCGAAGGCTTCTTTGCAAAAAAAACACAGAACTTAACGAAGCCCGAGCAACGCTAAAAATCGGTCCTTGCCCATGGTGTCCAGCGCGGCGAGCCTGCGCAGATAGCGCCGGAAATCCCGATAGCTTCCAAGCCATGGCCTGAGTTCAAAATCGGTGATGCGCGTGGTGGCAAAGCGCATCGCGGCAAAGCGCGTCTCATCCCATAAAATATCGATTTCCAAAGGCAAAAGCGGGCGCACGGACACATAGCCCTTGGCCATCGATAGACAAAACCCTTCATGGAGCGAGTCCTGATAACACCAAGCGAGCAGCGTCACGCCCAAATCAAAGGCCGCCGTACCCCGCGAAGCGCTTTCAAAATCGAGCAGGGCCGCGACAGAATCGCCTTGCCAGAGCACATTATCCCGGAACACATCGCCGTGAATCACACCGATGCAAGCCCGCCCGGGAGGCTCGCTATACGCCAAAAGCCTTGTTTTTAAGTACAAAGCCGCATCCTTCACATCGGGCTTCAAGCCCTCGGACAAGGCCGGATCGAGAGCGTCCAGCCTGCGCACTAGCGCATCTTTCGAAAACCGATTGGGCGCGGCATCTTGAAATGCCTCGCCTGCCCGGTGCAAAAGCGCGAGCTGCCTTCCCACCTCAAACAAATGCTCATCCGACACCTGTGCCTGACAGCGCGCCTCGCCCTCGATCCAAGGAAACAAGCTCACCGGCTTGCCCGCGTACGCGCACAGCGTTTCTTGCGCGATATCCACGCGATACAGCGGCCTGGGCGTCTTCACCCCGCGCCCGGCCAAATACGCCAGCATCGAAGCTTCGCGCTTGGCCGTGGGCATGCTTTGTTCTTCATAAATACGCAAAAAAACCTTAAGCCCATCCTGAAGAACAAGCGCATAATTTGAATTCACGCTACCCGCTTGAATGCCCTGCAGACCGGCGACATTCAGCCCATAAAGAGCGCCGATTTGAATAGCATCCGAAAGAGCGAGCGGAGTCAGGACAGCCATTGCGCACAAGACAAGGTAGCGAAAAGACCAAAAAAATATGCGATGCTTTGCTCGCCTCTGAAATAAAAAAGCCAAAGGAAACAATAGATAGCCTACATGCCTACGCTTTACGGAAACACCACCGGCCTTAGCCCTTCCGCAGTAAAAACCCTAGAGCGCATCTATCGCCGCAAAGTGCCGCTCGATCACATCGCCACCCAGGAGCTCATCAAATCGCTCGCCGAGGCATCGCATGAAACAGGCCGCCAAGTCGGCGCTCTCGTGCACCGCCAAGGAGAAGTCGACTATGTGATCGTTGGGGACGCCAATAAACTCATGTTGCCCGATATTGGCCGCCTTCGCGCCGCCGAGGGACGTTTCCGGGCTCTGCGTTTAATTCACACCCATTTATTTAATGAGCCGCTGACCAAGGACGATTTGGTCGATCTCGTGCGATTGAGGCTGGATTTGGTAGCCGCCATTCAGCTTTCGCCCGGAGGCGAAGCCAAAACGATCCATTATGCCTACAATACACCTGTATTTGCATCGGCGGGAAAAGCCCTGGCTCAATTAAACAATCGCCGGATGGATCTTCAATCCGATCAAAATAAGAGCGATGGATCGGGTTCGCCTTTATTGCCCTACCGGGAAGTGGGCCCCATTCCGATTGGCCGGGACAACACCAATTTCGGAGAATTGATCGGAGCGCTTGAAGACGAATTTGCAAAACAAACCCGGGCCCGCGCCGTAACGGCCAAAGATGGCCGGGCGATATTGGTTCATGTGGCCGAAAAATCGAAGGCGGGCGCCTTGGTTGCCGCCGAAGAAAGCATTCGCGAGCTCGCCGAATTGGCCGACACGGCGGGTGTCGAGGTTATGGATTTCATTGTTCAATTACGCGATCGAATTGATCCCAAATTCGTTCTTGGCAAAGGCAAACTCGACGAAGTGCTTTTAAGAGCGGCCGAGCTCGATGCTCAAACCTTAATTTTCGACCGCAATCTCACACCATCCCAAGCGGCGGCCATTTCAAAGCATACCGATTTAAAGGTCATTGACCGCAGCCAATTGATATTGGACATCTTCGCTCAGCGCGCGGAATCGGCGGATGGAAAGCTTCAAGTCGAATTGGCTCAATTAAAATACGCCTTACCGCGCCTCTCTCAAAAAGACGATTCCCTCTCGAGGCTCACAGGCGGCATCGGAGGGCGGGGTCCAGGCGAAACCAAGCTTGAAATCGGAAAACGCAGGGCCAAGGAGCGAGTGAGTTTTTTGGAGGAGCAATTAAGAAAGCTTTCCAAACAAAGAGAACAGCGGCGAAGGCGCAGGGCTCGCTTGGATGTGCCTGTGGTGGCCATTGTGGGCTATACCAACGCGGGAAAAAGCACGCTGCTCAATACGCTGACAGGCGCGGACGTTCTCGCGGAAAACAAGCTCTTTGCGACGCTGGACACCCGTTCTCGAAGACTGCGCTTTCCTGAAGAAAGGGAAGTGGTGCTCACCGATACGGTCGGATTTATCCGGGAATTGCCCAAAGAATTATTTGCGGCCTTTCGAGCTACCTTTGAAGAGGCCGCCGATGCCGATTTATTGCTGCATGTGGTCGATGCCAGCGATCCAGCCAAAGATCAGCATATTGAGACGACAGAAACGGTGCTCGGAGAATTGGAGCTGCTGAACATTCCAAGAATATTGGTGTTCAATAAATGCGATTTGATTTCAGGAGAAGAGCGGCGCATTCTTCAAATGGGGCACCGGGACGCCTTTTTATTATCGGCAACAAACAGAGAAAGCACGCGCAGCCTACTCGATCGAATTGCCGAAATGCTCCGGGAGCGCTGGACCAAATCGGCCTTAACCCCCACCTACGAATTGGAAACGGATAGCCCGGCGGCGGTCGAGACATCGGAACCGGTGGAATCGCTTGGACCGGCTGAATTGACAACCCTAAACGAGATGTTGGGGGAAAGACGCCGAAAGAGAATGATGGGCCGGGCATGAGTTGAAGCTTGCATTTTGGGCAATGCCGCGCGATGAGGCTCTTTGGCTTTTTTCAAGGAGATCGCCTCAATGTCCCAAACAAATGCTGCTCGATTTGGCCGTGGATCCTGGATTGGGGTCCTTGTTCTTTCATTCACCGCGCTACTCTCGGCGTGTGGCGATGAAAGCGAATCCACTTCATCTTCATCTTCGTCGTCTTCATCTTCCACATCGAGCTCATCTTCTTCGACATCCAGCTCGAGCAGTGGAATGGCGGCCCCAGGAACGATCGAAGTGACCGTCGATTACCCCATGGGCATGCATGCCATTACCGATAAAGATGTGCTTTTGGTTGCTGCATTTCCAGCCGGCAAGCCCCCAACGGTTCCTGTCGTTTATTTTACGATAAAAACCGATGCCGCAGCGATGACCACCTTGGCTTTTCCTGCCAAGGATACACTCAAGGATGTCCCCGTTGGCGCTTACGATGTGCTCGCGATCTTGGATATTGATGGGAATAATCCAACGGTGCCTGGACCGGAGGATTTAATGGCGCAGTCGATGATGCCGCTGGAAATTAAGGGGGGAGAGATGTTGCAGTTGGCGCTGACGCTGAAGGATAAATAGCAAGGTTTGGGGTCAATTTCCCCCGGCACCGCCCATGCCGCCCATGCCGCCCATTCCCGCCATGCCGCCCATTCCCGCCATACCTCCCATACCGCCCATGCCGCCCATACCGCAGACGCCGCCCACGCAGGAGTTATTGGCGCAATCGCTATCCATCATGCAGTTTTTGCCATCGGGGCACTTGACGCACACATCGCCGCCGCAGTCCACATCGCTTTCGGCGCCGTTCTGAACCCAGTCATTGCATGCATGGGCCTGGCATTTGCCACCCAAACATACGCCGCTTTCGCAATCATCGTAGTTCGCGCATGTTTGACCATTGGCGCAGGGTGAACAGTTTCCTCCGCAATCGATGTCGGTCTCTCCCTGGTTTAATACGCCGTCCGAGCAGCCCTGCAGCGCGCACTTGTTGTTGACACAGGATAGACTCTGGCAATCGCTTGCTACCATGCAATTGGCGTTTGCCAGACAAGGAGAACAATCAGGCCCGCCGCAATCCACATCGGTCTCGCTGTTGTTCATCACAACATCGAAACAACTGTCGGCAACGCACTTGTTGAAGTTGGTGTCGCAATTGGGCTTAGCGGCATCCTTGCAGTCACCCATGACCAAGCATTCCACACACTTGCCGTCGGTGTTGCATTTGACACCGCCCGCAGCGCTGCAATTCTGCCCGGGCGTGACGGTGTGCACAGGGAATCCTTGTCCACAGGCGTCCGTCGTGCACTCGTTTTTATCGTCGTCCGTATCGGCGCCGTTCTCAACCGTAACAATGGCTCCAGTCCCATCGCACACATCGGCCTTGCAGTCGCCGGCCGTTTGTTGGGTTACGGAGCTTTGGCCGGGCGTCGCCGTTTGATCGGGCACATTCATCGTCCCGCAAACAAAATTGTCGCAGGTGGCGGTCACACACTCGTTGGGAGGAGGAGGACATTGACCAGGCATGGTGCATTCAGGCATCCCGCCCATGCCCGCGCTCCCTCCGCCCATGCCCGCGCCGCTCGAGGTCGACCCCGAATTGCCTCCGGCATTGGCGCCTCCGCTTCCAAGATTCGGTTCGGGAATCTGTTCCCGATCCACGGCGGCAATGAGCTCACAACCGCCTGCTGTTCCGAATATACCCCACAGCCCTAAAAGAAGGGCCGGCCCCTTCCATACATGCCGACGGTTCATGCAAACACTCCACGCTGATTGAGGATTAAGCCGACGAGGGCTGATGCAATACAACCCTCGGGTATTGTATGGGTATGCAATACCCGAGGCGCTCTTGGGAGGAAACTACAATTTTGGGTTTTGAAAGGTATTTCTAAACCAAATATCCACTAGAAGGTCATGCGGGCTGCGGCCCCACCGCCCGTGGGCGTCACATAAGGCGCCACAAAGGCCCGCTTCGGCGCCGTCTTTACCTTGGCCGCCTTGGGCTCTTCCGGCGTTTCCTTGCTGAACAAGAGCACCGCGCCCGTCACGCCAAAGGTAATCGCCACCGCATACGACATATCGGCAATGAGCGCATTGCGATCGACTTCATCGGCCTTTTCGGTGGTCGGATTGGAATTAAATTCGCTCTTCCCGCTGAGCGCCTGAACACCGAAGATGGTGCCCACAACCGCGCCTACACCCGCAAAACCCAGCGTCACATAGGCCGGAATCTTGGAACGGGGCTGGGGCGGAGGAGGCGGAGGAGGCGCTGCCGTCGTCGGAGGCGGAGGAGGAGGCGCCACCGTGGCCACAGGCTCGGGCGGAGGAGGCTCGGGCTTCTTCACCAGCGCAACGGGCATTTCCTTCGCTTCGGCGAAGGTCACTTCCACATCTTGCGTGGCCGTCTCAAAGCCCTCGGCATCCACCGTCACCTTGTGTTTGCCCGGCGCCAGCGAAAGCTCGTTCCCTGCGCCCAATTGAGCATCGGCGTCATCCACCTTGACTTTCAGACCAGCGGGCGCCTCCGGCGAAAGCGCAAGCTTCACCTTCGCGGGCGTCTCCTTCAGCGCCTTCAGCCTTGCCTTGGCCTCGGGAATCTGATCCTTCATCTTCTCTTCGTTGGGATTGGCATCCAAGAAGGCTTGATACGCCGCGACCGCATCCGTCACCTTGCCCATCTTGTCGATGGACAGCGCGATCATGTACTTCGGGCGATCGCCGGGAAGATTCGCCTCGGCCTCTTTGTAAAGCTCCAGCGCGCCCGCGTAGTCGCCCTTGCCAAACTTCTCTTCGGCGCCCTTAAACGCGGCCTTCGCGGCATCCTTTTGCTTCTGCGTCGGCTTCGGTTTCTCCGCCGCCTTTGTATCGGCAGGCTTTGCTGCCGGCTTCGCCGCAGGCTTTGCATCGGCGGGCTTGGCAGCCGGTTTCGCCGCAGGCTTTGCTTCCGCCGCTTTTGTGGCGGGCTTCGCGGGCGTTCCAGCGGCGGGCTTCGCACTACCCGCGGGCGGCGTTTTTTGAGCGAAGGCGGGATGAACCCCGGCAAGCATAAAAACTCCGGCGATCAACGCCGTTTTGGTGAGAAACATCGGCCGGTTGGACCCTGATTGCATACGTGGAAGCCCTCCTAAAAAGCCCTTCAATCGGCTTGTACGCGAATCGCTCAATACCCCCCGCGTATCAGGATGACAAGGTGTTTTCTTGTGTTCCTGTGCGGCAACGTTCGCAGCGTATATCAACCGAAGGGAAAAAAGGCTCTTTTTAATCCCGGCCTTCGCCGTCTTTGGCCTTCGCCGCCCACGAGGGCAGATGAAGGCGGGCCTCAATCCTAAAGCCCTCCACGGCCTCTTTCATACGCTGGGCCCGCTCACCTCTGGGCAGCGCCGCGCGCAGCTCGGCAAGCTTGCTCAAAAAGCCTGAAAACATAGGCTCGGCGAAGAGCGCCTCTAAATCTTCCCGGATACGCTTCGCCAAAGACGGGCTTGTTCCTTGCGTTCCAACACTAATGCGCAGGCCGGACACGCTTGCGACGGCCGGATTGATAAACGTCGAGAATTCAGGGCGATCGAGCGTGCACACAGGCGTTCCCGTCCGAAGGCCATAGTCGAAGAGCGCGCGGGAGAGCTCATCGTCGCCCGGTGCTGCAAACACAATCGCGTGGCCTGCAAAATCCTCTTCTGCAGCCTGCCTGCACAGAAGCTCGAGATGGCCTTGGTTCTCCGCGCCTCCGCCATATTTGTTCTTCAGCGCCGCGAGTTCTCCTTGTGATGAAGGCGGGACGATCACCGTCACCAGCGCGCCCGCTTCCAGCAGCCTATCGATCTTCGAAACGATCTCTCCTTGCCCGCCGAGCACCAGCGCGCGGCGGCCTTCGAGCTTTAGTTCAAGCGTTAAAAAACTCATCTACGGCTCCTTTGGAGGAGGCGGAACAGGAGGCAAAAAACTCTGGCTCCGAAAGGTAATCCGCTTATCGGCACTCTCGATGCGCGTCACAAACAGACCGACAAAAGAGCCAAACAGCGAGTCTCCCGGACCAATCGCCGCCGAACCGTTGGGGCGGCTCACCCAGCGCTTAATCCGATCGAGCATTTCGGCGCTCACAGGATTCACCTCCACCAGCGCAGCAATAAAATATTTGGTGTTGTCTTTAAGCAGCGAACGCTCAATCAAAGGTATTTTCCGGGCTTCCGCGCAATTGCGAAGCACGCCTTCGGTGTTTACGGCGATGGTGCTCACCGAGCTTCCAGGCTGTGCGATCTGCAGCCGGAAGACTTCGTCCCAGAGGTCGTACACAATGCGGCATGTCTTCGCGGCAAGCGCGATCGGCTCATTTTTCCCTTCGCGGAAGATATATGCCCGCATCGCGATCACCGTCGGCAATCCGCTCAGCAGCTTTTTTGAAATCTCCGCATCCACCACATCGCGGTAATTGATCGAAGCGATCACTGCCGTTTTTTCAAGCGCGATTACCGCATTGCGCTGAGGCAGCGCCGACGCGGATTTAGGCGGCGCGCTCTCTTCGGCCTGTGCGAGGCGTCCATACGAAACAACAGCCAGCGCAAAGATGCCCGCGGCCGCGCGCAGCGGCCTCCAAGAACATCTTCGCTGCACGCCGATCACTTTCTCGCTCCGCGCCGGGCTGGAATCAGACCGAGAAAATTCGAGAAGGCGAGCGTAAGACCTCCAACGCTCGTATCGATGCGCAAGCCCGTGTTGTAGGTGAGATCGAGAGGAACGCGGGAGAAGCCTGTATATCCAGCCGCGGGATCGGTGAATTCACGGCGTGTCGCAACGCCGTAGATGCCCGCCGTCGCAAAGAGATCGATGCCGTACACCGGCCCGTGCCCCGCGTAGAGAGGAATGCGGTATTCGGCTTCGAGCTTGGCGGCGACATCGCCATAGCGGACTTCAATAATGCTCGTGCTCAGAAAATTGGCCGGCTGCCTTCGATCGGGCGCGAGACCCAGAATGCGATCGGGCAAGAGATCGGTGAAATCGCCGACATAAAACTTCTCGAAAAAAGGCGCTTCGCCCGCGATCGCCCCCGCATACGCCTCGGCGCGGACGATATGATTCCACGACAGCTTCCACCATTGCTGAGCCGAAAGCTCTAGGCGCTGAAAGCTGTAATCGCTGCCCAAAGGAGAAAGCCCAAAGGCCAAGGACGATGTAACCAGCGCGCCCCTCGTGGGAAGAAAAGGCGTGTCGCGCGTGTCGTAAATCAGCGCGGCGCGCAGCGTGGAAAGCACGCTTTTGCCAGGCAAAATCGAAAACTCAATGGGCTCGCGCGCGGCACCCCGCAGATGCGAGGCCACCGTCGGCACCGTCGCTTCGATTTGCTCCAGGTGATAGTCGAGCAGAAAGCGCGACGAGATCGATAAATCGTGCCCCGTGCCCAGCGTCGCGCCAAAGCGTTTATGCGCGACAACGGCGTAATCGGTAACCTCGCGCTGTGCGAGATTGGGCGACTCAAAGGCCACATCGCGGTTGCCAAAGAAGTCGCGGGCGTCTTGATAAATGAGCGATGCCTGTGCCGACCACGAGGTGCCCGCAAAGGCCGGATCGAGAAAATGCGTGCGCAGCGCAAGCTGATCGGACGCCAAGCCAATGCCCGCGCCGAGCGTGATACCTGTGCCCGCCAAGTTGGTTTCGGCCGCAGAAACGCCTAGAAATGCCGACAAAGGCTTTGCATTGCCCGCGGTGTCCTCATCCGCCGCAATGCCCAGCCACAAGTTCTGAAGAATAAGCGTGTTGCGCTCGGTGACTTCGACCACCAAAACCGCGGCGCCGCGCTGAGAACCTTTCCTGAGCGATAACTGAACCTGCGCGAAAAACCCTGTACCCAGCAGCCGATAGCGCGTGAGCTCGATTTCAGGATCGTCCACATTGAGCACATCGCCCGCGCGGAACTTGATGTAGTGCAGGATGATCCGGGCGCCCGTCCGCTGATTGCCCCGGAGTTCAATGCCCTCGAGGGTGTAGCGGACACGGACGCGAACATCGGTTTTTGAAGCTTTAACAGCGCCTGGGCTCTCGGAAGGAGAAGCGTCGTCGGCGTTGGCGGGAGAAGCGGAAAGAAGAATCGCTGCGGCGGCAAATAAAGCGGCAAGGCGCACCGGCCTCAGTCCTCCCCGCCCTCAAATCGAAATCGCAAATATTTGCCCGTCACTTGGCCGGCTTCTTCGCCCGCCTGCTTTAAACGGCCTCCACTCGTTAACGTTCCACTAATGGCGGCTCCCACGACACCTTGGCCGGCATTGCTCACAACACGATGTATTTGAATTTCATCGTATACCGCACCTTTTTGATCGGTTATTTGCACGACCAAATGCATTTCCGCGTCTTTGTTCACGATCGCCGCATAAAAACCGGGCTCCATCATCAGCACCTGCGTGCGGATCAAAAAGGGAGCGGACATCGGACCCGTCGCCCTTACGACAGAAAGCCCGGCATCCCCCGCCACGGCAATCAGCGCATTGGTATACAATTCGTTGATAGAGGCTTTATCGGCTTCCCAGCTCGCGCGCTTTTCGCTGTCTTTTTCGCCTAAATAAATGCGCTCGGGCGTCTCGCCCACCATTAAATTCTCATACGACAAAGGCAATACAGCGTATTGGTTGCGTCCCACGAAAGGATTGGGCCTCGCTTGAATCACGCTCTTCCAAGGATGCCCGCATCCTATCAGAACAAAGGCCAATAAAATCAAAATAGAAGTGAAGACTCCTGGACGGCGGTGCATTGAAAGCTCCTTGTCGCTGTTTTGGCGCAAGCCTTTATCCTACACGCCTGCGGCGAAGATTAAACCGCTTTCTTCGGCGGACCATAACGTCCAGGCCGGGGGCGGCGCCACAGGACAATAAAAACGATCATTAGTCCTATCAATGCGATTATCGTGGCGGTGTGGCGGGGATATTCGGCCGATAGCAGAAGGAGCCGAATCCAGGCTTTAGGCACGGGCTGGGCGCCGAGTCCCGGACCGTACAGGCCGCTTCCAACAATCGGCGCGGCGCAGGCTTTGGGCTGTTTGGAGCGGCAGAGCAGCGTGCACAAAAGGGCATCGCTCGACGAACCTACAAAAGCGAGGCTATGGCGGCCTTCGATAAACACATCGCCGTCCGCTTGATGCGCGCTTCCCCATAAATCTTGGGTGAACACGCCGGGCGGCTTTTGCTCGATGGCTTTGCCTTCCAAATGAATGAGGCTCAGCCCTTCTTTTTCGAGCGAGGTGTGGCTTAGCCATGTGGCCTGCCCAAACACCAATTCCGACAGCGCGGGCGCCCACAAATCCGAGGGAGCGCGCACACACGCGGCCCTGAACACAAGCCCATCCGCGGTGCCCGCTCCCTGAAAGAGCACAACCTCTGCGCCCCGCAATGCCTTTACATTGAGACCCGGAAGCGCCGACAAATCCTCGGAGATCAAGCCTTTAGGCGCCGAAAATAAAAACGCCACGCCCGGCGCCGCAGGCTCCGCCAAAAAAGAAGTCCCGGCCCTTCCCTCATCCGCCATCAAGGCATCTTCTCGAGCTCCGACAGAAGCGCGGCCACTTCTTCACGCACCTCCATCAATGCCTCGTGCGCCTGCTTCAGCTCTTCGCCGCTCACCGCATCTTCCTGCGCCGGCGGCTCGATACCGCCCTCGCGCAGCTTTCGCCGCGCCCCCGCAATCGTAAAGCGATGCGCGTACAGAAGCTCCTTCACCTTGAGCAGCGTCTCCACATCGCGCCGCGTATATACACGCTGGCCTTTGGCCGATTTCTGCGGGCGAATCGAACGGAACTCCGACTCCCAATAGCGCAGCACATGAGGCTCAACGCCTACAATTCCCGCCACTTCACCGATACGAAAATAGAGCTTGGGCGGGAGCTCCCGGCGTAGGGTCACGCGGAATTACCTTTTGTTTTCGGTCTTCTGCCAGTTCTTTTCCCCATCGTTCAGCGACCACTTGAGGATTTGACTGGCTTTGAAGTTGAGCACACGGCGCTCGGTGATCACGATGGGCTCGCCCGTTTGAGGATTCCGGCCTTGGCGCCTGCGTTTGTCGCGCAGGACAAAATTGCCGAAGCCTGAGATTTTTATTTTCTCGCCTCTTCCCAGGGTCTCTTTCATGGTCTCGAAGACCAGATCGACAAGCTCCGCTGCTTCCTTTTTTGAGAAGCCGCCGAGCTGGGAATATACCGCGGATACGATTTCAGCTTTGGTCATGGGCACTTGCCCTCCCCGTACTGGACCTACGGTGCCAAAGTTTTTTGAATTGGTCTAGGGGGAAATAAGGGGTGGGAATAGGTTCTAGGCGGCGAGGTCTGTCGCTTCCGATACCTGTGCCGGAGCCGGTTCGCTCTCGGGCCATGAAGCGGGAAGTGCAGCCGCTTCGTGCGTCGCCTTGAGCGCCTCGCGATGCCGCGCGACCTGCTCGCCCACAATCAAGAAGGCCACATAGGCATAGCCAATCGTGAACAGAACCGCGAAGGGCGTCGCAAAATAATGGCCGGTGCGCACCGACGCGATCACCGACACCAGCGACAGGCACGACAACACCGTCTCCATCAAAGGAATATTCACGGCGGCCTTGTAGCGGCCCTTCTTCACACCGTGCTTGGGCGTCCTCACAAACTCGCCCGCCATCTGTGAAATCCCTTCAAACACGGCCTTTGACAGATGAGGCGCCAATCCCGTGCCCAGCGCGATCAGCATCGGCAGCTTGAGAATCGCATTCGAGCGGGGCCTCCCCTGCGCGCTTTCCGCAAGCATATAAAAGGCCGCAAGCGAGCCCGTCGTCGCCGTGCACAAGGGCAAATCGATCATCACCAAGGTAAGCGTGTCCGTCGCGGGCATCAGAACCAGCGCCGGAAGCAGCAAAACCGAAAGAGAAACCAAGAGCGGATAGGCGAAATGAGGCGTGAAGTGAAAGAAGGCTTCAATCTTCTGGCTCGTGTTGATATCGGCCGAAAGAACGCGGCTCAATAGCTTGCGCGCGCTCTGCACGGTGCCCTTGGCCCAGCGGTATTGCTGCGCCCGCAGCGCCGACACGTCCTCGGGAAGCTCGGACGGCGACACCACATCCTCGCGGTAAATAAACTTCCAGCCGCGCAATTGCGCCCGGTACGACAAATCCAAGTCTTCGGTCAGCGTGTCGTGCTGCCAGCCGCCCGCGTCGGCGATCGCGGCCGTGCGCCAAATGCCGCCCGTTCCCGAGAAATTAAACAAAAGCCCCGAACCAAAGCGAGCGCGGTTCTCAACGAGATGATGCCCGTCGAGCATCAGCGCCTGCACCTTGGTCAGAACCGACACTTCCCGGTTGAGGTGTCCCCAGCGCGTTTGCACCATGCCCACTTGGGGATCTTTAAAGTGCCCCACCACCGAGCGCAGAAAGTCGGGCTGAGGAATAAAATCGGCATCGAAGATCGCGACCAGCTCGCCCTTCGCGACATGCAGCCCGTTCTCGAGCGCTCCCGCCTTGTAACCCACGCGGTTTTTGCGATGAATGTAAACCGCATCGAGCCCCTGCTGACGAAGCCGCTCCACATGCGCGCGCACCAAAAGCTGTGTCTCGTCCGTGGAATCGTCGAGCACCTGAATCTCAAAGCGCTCCCGCGGATAGTCCATTCGCGCCACGGCATCGAGCAAGCGCGCGGCCACCGTCGATTCATTGAACAGCGGCAACTGCACCGTCACGCGGGGAAGCTCATCCTCGGCAAGCACGGGCATCTTTTGCCGCTCCGCAATGCGCTTCTTGTGGCGATGGCAGAGCACAACCAGATGCAGCCGGTGCAAACCATAGGCGCTGAGCACCAACAAAACAGCGAAGTAGAGAACGCAGAGTAGGATCTGAAACATGGCTTAAGCCGCGTCCTATCACTGCCCTAAGATTGAATTGTCATGCAGTTGTAATTCGTTGCAATCATGTGTCTCGAGCCCTTGCCAATTCGCTTTACTATGGATTTTCAAGCGGTTTTACGTGACAAGCCCAAAGACATTCCCCGGCGGTTGCGGAAAAAGGGCTTACAATTTGCGCGATATAAGCCCCTCACCTTCCTTGCCGCCGGCATGTGAAACAAGCGCGCGCGGCCAGCGAGCCAAACATCGTTTGGGGACATCATGAAACGCAGCTCGTACTTGATTGCGGCGGGGCTCTTTTTCTGCACGGCATCGTGCTTGATGGACAGGGCTCCTGAAGGGCTTCGCAGAACGCCGGAAGGGCCGGGCGCCACGGTGCGCTTTGACTTTGGGCACAAGCCTCTGCCGGATATTCCGCTGCCCAACGACACGGCGACCTTTCCCGATCCTCAAAGCCGCACCGGGCTTCGCATAAACGCGAGCCTCGTAGCCCCGACCGCCATCGAAACCAAGGCCCGCAAGCGATTTTCCGAATTGGAAGGCTGGGGCACGTTTTCGCCGATCACGGTCGCGTTTGACATCGACTACAGCGCTCCGGGCTACGCGAATTTTAAAGGCGCGGCGCTCGATCTGCGGGAAGTCAAGCGCAGGCATGTGGGCGATGACTACGACTTCAAAGACGATGCGATCTACGTGATCAACCTGGGCACAGGCGTGCCGGCGGTCTTGGATTTGGGCGCGGGCAACTTTGACTACACATTGAAATCGCTCGATCGCTACTGGCCCAACGATCCCCGGCGCACCGAGCGCAATTTGATGTTTGAAACGGTGGACGAGTCCAAATCGGGCACGCCCGTGGATTTTTTGCCCGAGAGCGACACGGACTTCGACGGCGTGATGGATATCCCCAATCTGCTCGAGCCATACGGCTGTCCAGACGCCGATCCGATATGCGATCACCCCGAGGAGCCGGGCTATTCAGAGCCGGCCTGCGCGCTAAAACGGCAAGAGCGCGATCGCTGTATCGCCGACGGTTTGCTGACTTTTTATGAACGCGAGACCAATACGCTCATCGCGAGGCCCCTCTTGCCTCTGCAGGAGATGACGCGCTACGCGGTCGTGCTCACCGACCGGCTCAAGGACGGGCTGGGCAACGCGGTGAAATCGCCCTTTGAGTACATCCATCACGCCTCGATGGAGAGCACGGCGGCGCGGGTGCGGGATGTGTTGAACGACCCCAAACTGTCTTCGTATTACGGCGATATCCATGGCACGGGGCTCGAGCATGTGGCCTTTACCTGGAGCTTTACGACCCAGCCCACGGTGAAGGACATGCAGCTTCTGCGCGATGGCCTGTATGGGCGCGGGCCATTTGCGCGCTGGGAAAAAGAGTTCCCGGCTCACTTTGAAGTGCTTCGCTCGGTGGGCCTGGTCGGCGGATTAGCCCAGGGCGCGAGCGAAGAGCCGGGCTGGGAAACAAGCCAGAAAGCCCAAGCAGCCAACTGCCCCGTCAATCCGGCGACAGGCAAAGTCGGCAACTTGTTTTTGCTCCGCTACGAAGACTTAAAGCCTCAAATCCGCACGCTTGTTGTCGATGGATTTGGCCTCGGCGAAGGTCCGGCCACCGATCTATTGCTCCGCAAATTCGACGCGATCGACTACATGCTCATCGGCACATTTCAGTCGCCTTTTCTCTTGGAAGGAGGCCCCGGCTCCGCCGATCCAAACGCGGCCTTTAACGTGAATTTTGAAAATGGCACAGGCGAAGTGCACACCGACACCGTGCCTTTTTGGCTGGTCGTGCCCAAGGCCGGCGCCGCCCGGAAACAGCCCTTCGATGTGAATATTTACGGCCACGGCTACACGGGCAATTTCTCCGAACCGCTTCTCTACGCGGGCAATATGGCCGAACACGGCATCGCCACAATCGGCATCAATGCCATGGGCCACGGCATCTATTTCGATTCAAGCTCCGAGTTCTTGGCCCGCGCCTTGCTCGGATCGGCCTGTGTCGCGCCCTTCTACGATGCCATCACCACCTCGCGCGCCCGCGATCTCAATGCCGACGGCGTGCCCGATTCAGGAGGCGATTTCTGGTCGAGCTATCTCTTTCATACCCGCGACGGCGTGCGCCAATCGGTGCTCGATCATATTCAGCTTGTGCGCATCCTCCGAAGCTTTGGCCAAAGCGGCGAGGCCATGCACTGCCGCAGCGAAGCTTCAGGCTGGGACAAAAGCGCCAAGCCCGGATGCGATATCAACAGCGATGGAACGCCTGAAATCGTAGGCGATTTCGACAGCGACGGCACCGCCGACGTGGGCGGCCCCAATGCGCTCTATGGCACATGGGGCGAATCGCTCGGCGGCATTTTGTCGGCCATTCACGGCGCGGTCGATCCTTACATCGACACAGCCGCGCCCGGCTCAGGAGGCGGAGGTCTTATCGATATCGGCATCCGCTCTTTTCAAGGCGGCGTGATCGAAGCCGTGCTCCTCCGCTTGCTTGGACCGCTCTTGGTCACGGTCGAAGCCAAAGAACGCCCGCCCTGCGCCGAAAGCGATAGCCGCGAGTGCACCGTATGCAGCCCCGAACAAATCTCCCTGCGCTGGGTTGTCCCCAACTTAAACGACACCGGCGAAGTCGAAATTCAATGCCTCAAGGCCGGCGCCGTCGCCAATACAACCGTATTTGTGTCCAATTTAGACAATGGCGAACTCCGCTGTACCGGCATTGGCGGCGACGAACGCATGCGAATTGGCATTCCATCCTCCATCGGCGACCGCATTTATGTGGCATTTTATGACGGCAAAGACGCGGTGAAAGACTATAAAAGCTGTGAAACAACGCTTCCGGCGGGCACGCTGCCCAAAGTCGAAGTCGCGGAGTACGGCCCTGGACGATATGCCCAAGGCTCTCAAAACGCCTTGGAAAGCGCCGAATGCGAAAGCGCAACCTGCCATGAATTCCAAGGCTATTTCCTGGGCGAGGGCACAGCCTTAATCGCGCCGGCCGAAGGCTTTGGACTCCGGCGCCAATCGCCGGAACTGCGGCGTTTTATGTCCTTGGCTCAAGCCGCGCTCGACCCGGGCGATCCGATTAATTTCGCGCCTCATTATGCCATTCAACCCTTAACCCGGCCCGACGGTTCACCGATTGGACCTCGTTCCGTATTTACAATCAATACCATCGGCGATATGAATGTTCCCGTCAACACAGGCATTGCCTTTGCGCGGGCGACGGGCGCGCTTCCCTTTTTCACGCCCTCCCAGGCCGATGCATTTCCCGAATACGCCGACTATGCAACGCCTCAGGCTTTATATGAAGCCCTGGGCAATCGCACACCCAATCAAGATTTAATCCAAAACCATGTAATTGAAGGCATTACCGCATTGGCCCGCAATCCGGCCGGACCCGGATGCAGCTCGAATGCCAATGCAAAACCCAGCGACGGCACTTATCTGACCCAGACCGGAGAAAGCAAAAGCTGTTATCCAGCCTGCCCCGACACCGAATGTTTTTCGGGCACAAGCTGCGACGAAAACCAAGGCGTTTGCGTTCCCAGAACCTTATCGGCCCGGACCTGCGAAGAAGCCCTCTTCGATTCCGACAATGTAGATGAAGGCAAAGATTTGTATCTCGAGCGCAGCGCGGCCGTGGCCCATCGATTGGCCCGCTATTCTCAATCGGCCAAAGAGTCCGGTGTGAGTTCCGTGTGGGCGCCAAGGCTCTTAGGCGTGCCTGCGAATCTTCCAAATGGCGGCCACGATCTCGATTATAAACCCGATCCCGCCAAGCCTTTGGTTGCGCTTCTCAATGCTTATGTCGTGCCCCAGGGAACCCATACCTTTGTTAATGGCGAACCCTGCCAGAACTTCGACCACGGAACATATTTAACGAATTTAACCGCTCGTTATTTTATGACAGCCGGAAGCGATCTGTATTACCTATCCCATCCCGAATCCCACCATTGTTTGGCTCAAGAAACCAATGCGTGCGGATATATGTCCAATTCTCCTTAATGTGTCCCCAATACAATTCACAAAAATGAATTCACAATCCGATAAAATTCAGCTTCCGGCGGCGGCGGCCCAAGCGCTTAAAGATCGCTGGGTCCTCTTTTTTGAAGCGAGGCTTCTTGGGCCTACGGGCCTTGAAGAATGGAAAACCCATGTGCAAGCGGTGGGCGAAGAGCTGATGCACGCGCCTTTATCGGTGCTCATCGACGCCCAAAGCCTATGCGATGCGCTCGATATCTCGCTCTCGGCCGAACCCTTTCAAAAAGCCGCAAGACCTTTAATCAAAGCCGCGCTCTCGGCCGCCCGCGCCGAATTACAAGGGCAATACAACCAATCTAAAAAAATTGGAGACTTCTTTCCCGAGGCTGCCAAAAAGCAAATCGATCAAATCCTTCAGCGTTCCGATTTAATGCCAGAACAATTGATCCGGCATATCGCCATGCATGAAGCCTCCGAAGAAATCATGAGGGATGTGTTGTATGACACCCTTAAAGAGTTTTTAGAAAAGGTTAATCCCTTTTTTGCCGAATGGGGATTGCCCGCACTGCTCAAGAAAGTATCGCCTTTTGGATTGGGAGGATTTTCCAAGGGATTGGAATCGATGAAGGGCGATTTTGATAAGAGGCTGGAGCCCGAGATTCGAAAGTTTTTACAAGGATTTTCAAAGAAGGGCCTGGGCATGACCGTCGAGAAAATGCTTGCGAAAAGCGGAGAACCCAAGGCGATCGCCCTTCGCAAGAGCGTATTTGCCTGGCTGCTTTCCCAAGAGCTCGCCCAAATGGCCAAGGCCGTCGATGCCCGCGATTCCGAGCTGTTCAATTCGATCGGATTGGATATCGCGGGGCATATTCTTTCGCTGTCCGAAGTCAAGGCCAGGCGCAGAGCGCTCATCGCCGATTTTCTGCGGGAAAATGGTCAGAAAAATATTCTGGAGCTTATGTCGGAGCTGGGTATTTCCCGCGATCCGGCCGCCGAACGCTTGTTCTGGCAAGAGGCCGCGGAGGCGAGTTTTCCATTGCTCAAGGCCGCGCTTCTTTCGCCTTCGGCCAAGCGCTGGATGGCTCACACCATCGATGCCTTCATTGAAACCCATATCGAGACGATTTAGCCGCGCTCTATCCTCTTTAAAATATTCCCCGGAACATTTTGAATTGCCCTAGATCCATCGTTTGGCTCATTCGTCATTCAACGCTTAGCGGTTTGACTCAATGATCTCGGTGGAAGAAGGCGAATTTCAATGAAACGCTTTGGTTCTTCGCGGCTTTGCGGCGCTCTCTTTGGCTCGGGGCTTTTGGCCTTGGTTTCGCTCGGTATCACCTGCGCCAAATACGATTCCAAGGAGGCTCCTCCAGCTTCGCAAACGTCTCAGGCGGCAGCCGAAAAACCCCTTGCAAACAAGTACAGCGAAGAAGCTCCGCCTTCTGAAACCCGGGCTCAGGGCATTGGCGATACTGAGACAGGCCGGAGCGGCGCCGGCGCCAAATCTCCGGCCGCGATGAATGGTCCCCGGAAAATGAAGGCCGGCGGTGAAGGCGAGCTCGCTTTCGAGTCAACGCCGGGCGCGCCTGCCGATGCAAGAAAGGGCGAGGCGCGGCCCCCGGAACCCAGTGTCGCAATGCCTCCAAAACCCGAGGAAGCGGCGATCGATCCCAATGGGCGTTTTGCGACGACCTACAGGCCGGGCGGCGGTCATTTGGCGGCCTTTGAGTCGGCGGTTGCGCGGGGCATTGTGCCTTCGGGCGAACGCGAATTGGTGAGCGATGTGGGCGCGCGTTATGCGGCTTCCGCCGATGCGCCCAAGGGCAAGGCGCTTCTGCTCGTCAGCGATTTTGAACGCGGAAACCTGCCTCCTTCGGGAGGGGCCGTGCATTTAAGGCTGACGCTGAAAGGCTCAGAGGATGCGGTGAAGGGCAGGCCCAGGCTTTCGGTGCATTTGGTGCTGGATCTCAGCGGTTCGATGCGCGGCGAATCCATGGTGAGGGCGCGCGAGGCAGCGACGGCTTTGGTCGACAAACTCGCGCCCACGGACGATTTTTCGCTGGTCACCTTCTCGAGCGATGCGGATGTGCGCATTCCCGATAAAGCGGTCGGACCCAATCGCGACGCGATGAAGAAAATCATCGCGGGCTTGGAAGAAGGCGGAGGGACGAATATTGGCCGGGGACTCGAATTGGGGTATGGCCAGGCCAATTCAAAAGGAATTCCCGATGATGCGGTGCGCGTGGTCTTTTTATTATCGGATGGCCGGGCAAACGCGGGGATTACCAATAGTCAGCGTTTGGCGAGAATGGCCTTGGATGCCTTTCAAAATGGTATTCAAACCAGTTCGTTTGGATTGGGAACCGATTATGACGGCGATTTGATGAGTTCAATCGCGAGGGATGGAGCGGGCGGTTATTACTACATGCGCGATCCCGAACAGATAGCGCCCGCGCTGTCGACCGAGCTTGAAAAGAGGCTCGATCCCGTGGCGACGGCGGTGGAGCTGCGGGTAAGGCTGAAGACCGGCGTGCAGCTTCTCAAAGTCTATGGATCGCGCCGTTTATCGGAAAATGAAGCTCAAACGGTGCGTTCGATCGAAGTCGCGGCCGATCAGCAGGCGGAGAAGCGCGAGGGGATTAAGAAAGACCGCCAAGACGATACCGAAGGCGGAATGCGCTTTTTTATCCCTGCATTTGCAAAGGGAGACAGTCACGCGATTTTGCTCAAGCTCAATTTACCGGCGGGAGCGCAGAAGAAAGACGTGGCGCTGGTCGAGCTGAAATACAAAGACCGCGTGGCCAAGAAAAATGGGGCGGATGAATATCCTTTGGCGGTGAAATACGCGGGAAGCGATGCCGAAAGCGCGCAGAGCCAAAATGCCTCGGTCGTGCGGACGGTGCAGGGTTTTGCGGCGGGAGAAGCGCTGTCCGAAGCGGCGGCGATGATCGCTCGGGGCGAGCGGGAAAGAGCTGTTTCGCTGCTGTCGGAGCGCGAGCAGTTGTTAAGAAAAGCCTCGGAGACGCTGGGCGAGCCTTTGTTTATTAAAGATGCCGAACGGCTTGCGCGGCTGCGCTCTCACGCGGGCAATACGACTGGATTGGGCGACCCCTTGGTGCTTTCGATGCTGCTGGAAACGGCGGCGCTTGGGCATTTGCGCTGAACGATTGTTTGCACGGGATTTATGTCCAACGGCGAAGCGATTTGTTTAAACCCCCGAACGCCTGCTGTTCATGTGGATGTGCGGCCGGGCGGGGAAATTGTTGTTAAAGGCTCGTTTTATTCGGCGCACGATGGCTCGACCATCGATGCCGCGGCGACGATTTGGCCTGAAAATGCGCCGGGAGGGGCTTCGGCCGATTCGGGCGGGCTTATCGATTTCGCGGCGGGCGGTTTTAGGGTGACCGACAGGAACTTAAAAACGCACGAGGTGCACGCGATTGCCACGGGCGATCCTTCTCCTGCCTGCGATGCGCTGAGGGTGGCCTCGCCTTGTTTGCCGATGCGTACCGTGCTGGCGGCTCAAAGCAGGCTGCTGACCGTGGACGAATGGAGCAAGACGCTTAAAGGCGGCGCTGAGGGAATGGCCAATTGTTTGGTATTGGAGGTTCCTTCGGCTGTATTGCCCCCGGTCGCGCCTAAAACGGCGATGTATTTGCAATGGGCGGGCGGAATTTTTGTCTTTTTCCTCGCGATCATCGCGGTGTTTGCGCTTCGCAAACGGCAGCAGAATACGCCTCAGGGAAGGCTCTTGGCGCTGGCGAGGCGGGTGCAGAACAAGCTTTCGTCATCGGATGCGGTGCTTCGGGCGCCTCTTTCACCGGCCATTGAATCGGCCCTAAAAGCCGTGGCCGAGAAAAAAGTCGATCCAGCGGGCAGCGAAGGAAAAAGAGTGGAGCAAGCCTTGCTTCGGGTGGAAATGGAGCTGGATTCCAAAGCCAAACAGGCGCGGGCCGAACAAGAACAAGAAGCCGCCGACGAACTGCTCCGCGAAATGGAAAGCGCATTGGAAGCGGCCGAAGAAGCGTCGGCCATTGGAGCGAAGCTCAACAAGAGCCCGCGTCCCTAATTTCACCGCATCAAAAAGTGCTGTAGGCTGCGCTCACTGGCCGATTTCAATGCTCACCCCGATCGGCCCCGGAGTCGCCGATGAATCGTCATGTTCCGCTATTGGCCGCGTTTTGTGCTGTTTTCGCCGCGCTTGGCGCTTGTACGACAGAGGCCGATGACTTGTTTGGGCAGTCGGGCAGTGGTTCGCCGTTGAGTTCATCGGGCAATTCAGGCGGCGCCGGCGGCAATACGGGCGGGGCCAGCGCTTCGTCGAGTTCGTCGGGCAATATGGGCGGTGCCGGAGGCTCATCCAGCTCGTCGGGTAATATGGGCGGCGCGGGAGGAACGGGCGGCGCGGGCGGAATAGGCGGCGCGGGCGGGATGCAAACCAATCCTGTGTGTGGAAACAATGTGTGCGAAATGGGCGAAGACCCAGCCACATGTTTAATGGATTGTCCGCCCGTATGTGGAGATGGGCAATGCAATGGTGGCGAGACCAATGGCACCTGTTCGATGGATTGTCCGCCTTGCCCGCATGAGGTGTGTATAGCCGGGGATAAATTGCCTTTGGGCTGTGGCGATCCTTGTGTGGATATGGTGTGCGCTCAGGATATTTACTGTTGTGATACGGCCTGGGATGGGCAGTGCGTGGGTGCCGTCAAGAATATTTGCGGAACGGATTGCTGTGGAGACGGCAATTGCAGCGGTGAGGATTGCAATGGTTGTCCTCAGGATTGCGGCGCCTGTCCCCCGCCCCCAGAATGCGCGCATTCGGCGTGTGTGGCGGGTGCCTTTTTAGATCCGACCAAGTGTTTTGATCCTTGTGTGAGCGAGATCTGCATGGCGGATATGCAGTGTTGCACGGGTTCACCGCCTGCATGGAACGGGGATTGTACGATTTTGGCGCACGCGACCTGTGGGGCCGATCCATGTGTAACGGCGGTATGCGCTCAAGATCCGACCTGTTGCACAACAGATTGGACGGCGGCATGTGTAGCGTTGGCGGTAACGGAATGCATGACGGGCTGCGATTGTCCGCATCCCATCTGTATGGAGGGCGAGAAGCTGGACCCGGGTTGCGATCCCTGCGCGGCGGAGTTGTGTGGGGCCGATCCTTATTGCTGCGATAATGCCTGGGATGGCCTTTGCGTGGGCGAGGTGGGGTCGATTTGCAATATCAATTGCAACTAGATTGCCGGTTTATTCGCAGCTTATCGTCGCAAATCCAACGCTGCAGCTCTTGGGGCATTCCTTTACTTTTTCAAACTTGCCCCCTTTGCATTCCAAAATGGTCTTTCCATCGGTGGAACACGCGGCCGAGCCGTCTTTGGCGCAGGCTTCCCCGGGTTCCATCACCGAAGCATCGCATTTAATGCCCAATACGCTGGTCGTGCAGCCTTCCTTGCCCCGGCAATTCTTATCCAGCGCCCACCCATTGGCTTTGCATATCAATTGCGCCTTGCCATCCGCTGAGCAGGCATAATCAGGCTTGTCTTCGAAGTCACAATCGTCTCCCACCTTGGCCGTGGGGCCGTCGCATTTGATAGAAAACATCGAAGAACCACAGCCATCTTTACCTAGGCATTGTTCAATGGCCTTCCATTTTCCGTCTTTGCAGAGGAGCGCCGATTTTTTATCGGTCGTGCAGAGATAGCTTTTTTTCTTGGGGTCGGTGCCCATATCGCATTCATCGCCTTCGTTGGCGACGGCGCCGGGGCAGCTATTGAGAAAGCTTCCTACGTTGCAGCCAGGCTCTTTGGTGCATTGAGCCATGGTTGTCCATTTGCCGGCCTTGCATCGGAGTTGTGCCTTTTTATCGGTCGAACATGAATAGCGGGATTCTTTTGTGCATACATCGCCCGCCTTGGCCAGCGAGGTATCGCAGGCATATTCTTTTTCATTCGATTCGCAGCCTTTGGGGCCTAAACAGCCTGAAGCCAGCCAAACGCCGTCTTTGCATTCAAGTAGGGTGGCCGCGTCGAGGCATGTGGGTTTGTCGTTTGAGCTACAGGATTTGCCCGGTTTTGGGCTGCAGCCGGAGACGATGAATAGGCAAATGAAGGCGCTAAAGCCTAGGGTTGCGAGGATTTTTCTCATTCATTGGCTTTACATCATCATCGGCGTGAATACATCAAAAAGTTCCGGGTGTCGCCGGGAGGAAAACCCGCAATCCATAGGCTTTTCACCCTATCCTCGGTAGGTCTGCTGCTTCCTCGTACGGCCTTCGCAACACGACATACACAAGCAGCCCAAGCAATAAAAATTGCTGCACGATCGATCCTATCAAGAGCTGCCGAAAAGGCCCCAGCACCGCCGTTCCTAAAAACACCCAGATGGCCGATATCAAAAATACGCGCAGCGGACCTCGCACTTCTGTCGATAACAGCGAGAAAAGCCAAAATAGCGGCACCATCGCATAGGCCGGCGCCAGCGGGCTGCGAAGCGTCCCCAGCGCGAGCACGGAAAGCCATAGCTCCGCCTTTACACGCGCTCCCCCTTGTTTGCGCGCCGCAATGACCGTTAAGACCAGAATCATGGCCGTGAATAGATGGTTGATGAGCTTGGCCAGCTTCCATGGATCGCCCACATTCATGCCCAAATAGGCGAGTTTGAAGGGAAGTCCAAAAGGCGCGAGGTTCACCGGTAGGTTCTGTTCCCATGCTAGAAATCGAAGCGCCTCGCCCGATGCTAAGTGAGGAAGTTGATAGAATAAAAACATCTGGATAGGTCCAAGACCAAATACAAGCGTTGTGAGCAATACAAAGCCCGCCCCAAAACCCGCCGTCCAAAGCACTTCCCGAAAACGGCGCTGGATGAGCAGCATCAAGATCAACAGCCCAGGCGAAATCTTGGATGCAATCGTAAACGCAAGCATGGCTCCTCCAAGCGCATAACGCTTGCGCTCAAAGGCCACCATCGCCAGCACGGAAAGCACAATCACCGAGACGTGGACATTGCCGACCTGGAGTACGAGGAGCGTGGGAAAGCTGATAAAGATGATCGGTACGGCAAGTAGCGCCCGTACTTCGGTTCGACCGCCTATCCAGGCCGCAACGACCCAAAGTCCCGCCGCCAGAAGCAGGCCGTTAAAACCAAACCATAAGGCGCGCTGGGATGCATAGTCGGGAAGCCATGAAAGCAAGATATGCGGCAATAGCAAAAAGGCCGGCGGATATTCAAAGGTATCGAGGCCAAAAGGGGCATATCTGCCCGTGAACGCCGTTTCAATCGTCCTTTCTGTTTGTAGATCGGGCCAATATTTGGCGTCGTAGATATTCTCCGCGCCCTCGGCCGCTAGGCGCGTCCCTTCGACATAGGCCGTTAAACAAGAATGATTGACCAGAAGAGGCAAGGTGGGCAGCGCGGAAAGGTCCCCGCGCGAGGAATCTCCCATAAAGGTGCTGAGCCGGGCCATTTGATGAATGGACCCCATGCTTAGCAAAATGACGAGTGTTGTCACCACATAGCGCCGCTTTGCAAGGGCATCCATATCCTGGGGCAAACGCTCCACGATCCAGGGCAAGAGCTTGCCCGCGAAGAGCGCGACGGCCAGAAGCGGAAAAACGGCGGCGGCGATTGACGCGGCCCCATGGCCAAGCAGCAAACCCAATAGCAGGGCGCCAGATGCTGCGGCAAGGGTGGGGCGAGGGGTATGAGGCCCTCGATGAAAAGAGATGAGATAGCCGACAAAGGCAAGCGCCGCGACCGCAAGGGCCGCAAAGGTGAGATGCAGGGCATTTCCGTTTGCCCCTAGGATTTGGGCGAGGGGACGAAAGAGGCCATGTACGACCATCGGCGAAAGCAGACAGAGCGCGAGTGCGCCCAAACCGAGTCGGGCCATCGGTCGTTTGGGGTTTTGGGCCATGCCTCTCTCTCTTCGCTATCATAGGAGAGGCGCGTCTGAGTCGCGAATCGCTCGCGCCTGGCCTTTTTCCCCCTGCCAGGGTCCCGCGTTCGTTTTCGTTGGCCCTTTTGTCGTGTCCGTGAGCGAAAAACCCGCCTTCCAAAGGCTTTTTACCCTATCCTCGGTAGGCGTGCTCGCCTTCCACCGGCGTTTTTTGTGTCCGCGGATACAAAACTCTTGTTCCTATCCCTCCATCTTGGCTCCGCGTCGCCCGCAAGGCTCTTTTAAAGGCTTTGTGACGTATCCTCGGAAGGTGGGAAGCCGTCCTTAGGAAGCCGTCCTTGAACAGCATGCGGCGCTTTTGCAGACCATCGCGCATGTGCGGAGTTTTATGGGGCTCGCTCTCGATGCAAAGGGGCTGATGAGCTATGGGCTCAATGAAGAAACGCCCAGGAATACGGCCTGGGCTACGCTGAGTTTTGCGTTCAAGGTGGCTCATTTGTTGGACGAGAAGCCACAGGTGAAGGCGACCAGCGTGGGGGCGACCATGGATACGGCGGTTTTGTCGCAGATGTTGAAGGCGAAGGCCGGTATGCTGGCTCCTTTGGTGGAGACGATGGATACGGAAGCGAGGGAGTTGGATGATGCGCTGTTGAAGCGCAATCAGGCGGGCGCGCGATGGTCGGACATGTATCAGGGCGTGGCCGGTATGCTGATGGGGTTCTACCGGATGGCGGGGCGCAAGGACCTGGCGGATAAGGTAAAGCCTACGGTGAGGGCGGCGCAGGGTGATAAGGTGGCGCCCGATGTGACGGAAGGAGCGGGGGAGTCCAAGGGGGGCGGAGCGTAGATTTTAGATCAATGGGTTTGCCAATGCGGAGGGATTTCTTCGTTTTCGTCGGAGACCTGTTCGGGTTCGCTGCCTTTGGCGACGATGCGGGGCAAGAAGCCATTGGGTTTAAAGCTATGTTCCGGGCCGGGAAATGCCCGGGTTTGGACTTCATCGACATAGTGCTGCGTGGCTTCGACGATGCGGTTTCCAATTTCATCGAATCGCTTGGCGAATTTGGGCTGAAAATCCCGGAACATGCCTAGCATATCGTAACAGACCAAAACCTGACCGTCGCAGGCCGAGCCGGCGCCTATGCCGATGGTGGGCACAGAGACAATTTTCGTGACCAATTCGGCCAAATCGGGTGGAATAGCTTCCAATACAATCGCATAAACGCCGGCTTCATCGAGAGCGCG
The DNA here is from genome assembly GCA_964537685.1 of uncultured Polyangiaceae bacterium. Classification (GTDB taxonomy): domain Bacteria; phylum Myxococcota_A; class Polyangia; order Polyangiales; family Polyangiaceae; genus CAZICM01. The sequence continues at coordinate 106,691 of CAZICM010000019.1, read as the reverse complement.
GGCATCGGCGAGGAGGCGTTCGGCTTGTTCTTCGCCTTTGCCCTGCACTTTAAATCCGCCCATGGCATGTACCGATTGGGGTGTGAGGCCGACATGACCCATAACGGGGATACCGGCGGCGACGAGTCTTCGGACATGTTCGGCGACATCTTCGCCGCCTTCGAGTTTTACGCTTTCGAACGAGCCGTCTTTCATGAGGCGGCCGGCATTTTCAAGGGCTTGCTGGGGCGATACTTGAAAGCTCATAAAGGGCATATCGCCGACGACATGAGCTCGTTTGGCGCCTCGGGCGACGGCGCGGCCGTGATAGCAAATTTCCTCGACGGTGACGGGGAGAGTATTGGGATGGCCTTGAACGACCATACCCAAAGAATCGCCGACGAGAAGCATATCGGCACCGCCCTCGTCGAGAAGTCTGGCCATGGTGAAATCGTAGGCGGTAACCATCGCGAGGGGAGGGCCACCTTTTCGTGCGCGGATTTCGGGCACGGTCAGTTTGGAAGGGGGTTTGGGAGCACGTCCGGATGCACCGGACGGGGGTTGTCCGCCTTGGCTATTGGGTCCGTACATTTTTCCTCCTGGTCGCGGCCTTTGGGGTCCACGCCTGGGTGTCACAGGGCTGCTGCACACCCGAGGGTGTCTACAAGGCTGCTGCGCGCCTCAAATCGTCGGTCGCCCTCCGTCACCGTACGATGTACGGCTCCGTCGGGCTTCCTAGCTTTGAGGCGCTCGCGACGCCCTGTAGGACACCCTCAGTGGATAGTAGGATGGCTGATGAAGGGAGATCAAGAGGTGTTTTGGAGGCGGGGATCAGGAATCGAAAACCGAGGTGCCGTTCAGAGGGCTGAGCTTTGCGATACTTTAACTACATCCCATGCTGTTCCCGCAATTCAAACATTTGTAACAGGCCCCATTCCTTACCGTAATATGCCCGCAGGTGTCACACACCGGCGCGTCGCCCATCATGTCTTCTAATTGTGCGTCCAATGCGCTCGCTGGCATCGATCGTTCTTCATGATGCCGCTGTAATGCTCCCACTACTCGGCTCGATGTGGGTATCATTGCCCCTTCCTGCGCCCGCGAATCCGCCGGATCTTCTATGGGTAATACAACCGCAGGCTGGACATGCGCTAGGTCATAGCGGTTTTCATATTCAACCGCTAACACCCGGAAGATGTAGTCCACAACCGAGGTGGAGAATTTGATGTAGTCATGCCCCTCTACCGTGCCCTGGGGTTCAAAGCGCGTAAAGGTGAATTGCTCCACAAAGGTCGATAGGGGAACGCCATGCTGAAGGCCCATCGATACGGCCATCGCAAAGCAGTTCATCAAGGAGCGGAAGGCCGCGCCTTCTTTGTGCATGTCAATGAAAATCTCGCCCAGGCGGCCATCGTGATATTCGCCCGTGCGCAGGAAGATTTTATGGCCGCCTACCCGCGCCTCTTGGGTAAAGCCGCGGCGCTTTTTGGGTAGCCGGGTGCGCTCGCCGGGTGAGCGCTGCGTTCCAACGGGTACGCCGTCCAAGAGCGTTTCCGGATCGGCCGCGCGCGTCGCCTGTACAGATGCCGGCGGCGGTACGGAGTCGTCGGTGGTCTTTGTCTTTTTGTCGCCGCTCGATGTCGACAAGGGCTGGGATGCTTTGCAGCCGTCGCGGTAAAGCGCCACGGCTTTTAAGCCCAGCTTCCAGCCCTCTTCATAGATGCGCTGTACGTCGTCAATCGTGGCTTCGTTGGGTAGGTTCACCGTCTTCGAAATGGCGCCCGATAAAAAGGGCTGCACTTGCGCCATCATCCGGATATGGGCCATCGGGGCGATAAATCGTTTGCCGGTTTTGCCGCAGCGGTTGGCGCAGTCAAATACCGGATAGTGTTCGATGCGCAGATGTGGCGCGCCTTCGACCGTCATCCGTCCAACGATGACTTCGCCCGCTTGTTCGATTTGTTCGGACGTGAAGCCTAAATGGCGCAGGAGCGAAAAGCCCGGCCGGGTGTAGAGCTCTTTCGCGACGCCCAGCCGTTCGTAACACGCTTCGCCGAGGACCCAGGGTAAGAAGGCGAGTTCTAAATCGAATACGCCCGGAAGTGCCGCTTCGATTTTCGAGAGTTCGTCGTGCGATAGGCCGCGCGTCCGGAGGCTGGCCCGGTTGATGTGGGGCGCCGAAAGTAGCGTGTTGGTGCCGGAGACATAGGCCACGATGTCCTGCACTTCGATCTCGCCGTAGCCCAGGCGTTTGAGCGCTTCGGGCACGGATTGATTCACAATCTTAAAATATCCGCCGCCCGCGAGTTTCTTAAACTTCACCAGCGCAAAGTCGGGTTCGATGCCTGTTGTGTCGCAATCCATCAGGAGGCCGATGGTGCCCGTGGGCGCGAGTACCGTGGATTGGGCGTTGCGGTAGCCATGCTGTTTGCCAAGCGTTAGCGCGTTGTCCCAATCTTCGCGGGCCGCACGCCATAGGTCTTCGGGGCAGCGATCGCGATCGATGTTGTAGGCGGCGTCGCGGTGCATGCTCATCACGCGGAGCATCGGTTCGCGGTTTTTGGCAAAGCCGGGGAAAGGTCCTACGCTCGCAGCCATTTCAGCGGATACCGCATACGCCTTGCCGCACATGATCGCGGTGATGGCGGCGGCGATGGCCCGGCCTTCGTCGGAGTCGTAGGGGATGCCGCGCAACATCAGGAGCGTGCCGAGGTTAGCGTAACCCAAGCCCAATGGCCGGTAGTCGTGGGAGTTTTTGGTGATGAGCGCCGTGGGATAGGACGAAAAGTCCACGAGGATTTCCTGGGCCACAAAGAAGACCCGCACGGCGTCGCGGAAGGCTTCGATGTCAAATGAGCCGTCCTCGGTTAGGAATTTGGTGAGGTTGAGGCTGGCTAGGTTGCAGGCCGAATCATCGAGGAACATGTATTCGGAACACGGATTGGAGGCGTTGATGCGGGCCGTGTTCGGGCAGGTGTGCCATTTGTTGATGGTGGTGTCGTATTGAACGCCGGGATCGGCGCAGGCCCACGCGGCTTCGGCGACGCTTCGCCATAGTTCTTTGGCGTCGTAGGTGTCGACGGCTTCGCCTGTGGTGCGCGATACCGTTTGCCATGTTCCGCCCGTGGTCGCGGCGCGCATGAATACATCGCTTACCCGTACGGAGTTGTTGGAGTTCTGTCCGCTGATGGTGTGATAGGCCTCGCCGTTAAAATCCGCCGAATAACCGGCTGCAATCAGCGCGTGCGCCTTCTTTTCTTCGCGCACTTTCCATTGAATGAACTCGCCAATCTCGGGATGGTCCATGTCGAGACAGACCATCTTTGCGGCTCTTCGGGTGGTGCCGCCGCTTTTGGTGGCGCCCGCCGCCCGGTCAAATACTTCGAGGAAGCTCATCAGGCCCGAGCTGGTTCCGCCGCCCGAAAGCTTTTCTTGTTTGCCCCGGATGGTGCTGAAGTTGGTGCCTGTTCCCGAGCCGTACTTAAAGAGTCTCGCTTCGCTCTTGACCAGTTCGTAGATGCCCATCAAGTCGTCGCGTATGCTTTGGATAAAGCAGGCCGAGCATTGAGGGCGCTCATAGGCGTTGGGCGTTTCGCATACGGCGCCCGTGCCTTCCTTGGTCTCCATCCAGGCAAAGTTGCCGCCCGTGCCTTCGATGCCGTAGCGGTGATACAGGCCGCAGTTGAACCATACCGGTGAGTTGAAGGCGCCGTATTGGTTGACCAAATAGAAGGCGAGTTCTGCCTCAAAGGTATCGGCGTCTTTGGAGGTCGCGAAGTAGCCGCCCATGCGCTCGCCGACTTCCCGGATGGTCCGCGCAAGCCGGTGAACCACCTGGCGAACGCTGGTTTCGCCTTCGTCTTTGTTGCCGTGCAGGCCCGCTTTGCGAAAATATTTGGACACCACGATGTCCGTGGCGAGCTGAGACCAGCCGGCCGGTATTTCGGCCCCCTCCATTCGAAAGACGGCCGAGCCGTCGGGGTTGGTGATGACGCTTTGGCGGCGCTCCCAGGTAACTTGATCGAGAGGATCGATGCCGCGTTTGGTGAAGCGGCGCGAAAAACCGAGGCCCTTGGTCTTGGATGGAGTCTTCACCGATGCCGCGCTCGCCAAGGGAGCCCGCGATGCCGCGCTCGCCGAGCCGTTTCCTTGGCCCTTGCCGTTCTGATTCTTTTTTCCGTTTTTGTCGCCCCTATTTATCTGTTTCGCCCCGGTTCCCGTCCGGGTGCGCTGTGTCTCCGCGGTATCTTCCACCATCGTCCCCTGCGCCATCCTCCGCCCTCCTGAATCCATCTGCTCAACTCCTGTGCCCATGACCAACATGTCCAGGGGACCGCCCCCTAGACGTTGGGATTGTTCCGCAACGGCACCGCCATGATCAACACAAGCGAGGTGCTAGTCGAGTTCAGCGGCGATGGCAAGGGGGCTCTATCCCTGGTGTCTCGAGGAGACTTGAACGCTATCGCTGGTGCGTCCACCAAAGGCGTAGACATTTGAGCTCCCTGAACGGAATTCAAGGTCCGTGCCACTGAAAAACCCCATGAAAACACGGCGAATGCTTGAAAGCTATCCGATACGGACCGATCGTTTATCTCTTTTATGTGCGAGTGCATTGACAACATCTTTGTCGCTTTCATGAGGTGGACATGGGCGCCCAATTTCGCACAGTGCCGGGCAGCGAATGGAATTACGCGCCGGTTCTCATCGCGATTTGCGTAGGATTCCGCGGCAACATCCAAAAAGCGAATGCTCGTGGACAACAAAACCAAAGCAAAACGGCACATCAAAACCGCGGCTCCGTCACCCATCTCCACAGAGCCGCCCGCCCCTTCCATTCTGCGGCTCGCCGCGCTGGGAGGCTGGGGCGAAATCGGCATGAATTGCCTCGCGCTGGAGCAGGGCAACGACATCCTCGTCATCGATTGCGGCATCTCTTTTCCCGTCAGCGATCTGGGTATCGATGTGCTCCATCCGCGCTTCGATTACCTCATCGAGCGGGCCGATCGCGTGCGGGCTTTGGTCATCACCCACGGCCACGAGGATCATATCGGAGCCGTTCCGCACCTCCTCTCGGCGATCGGCGAACATCTTGCCGTGTGGGCTCCGCCTCATGCGCTTTCGCTGATTGAGAAGCGGGCCGCCGAGCATGGTTTTGATGTGGAGGCGCTGAAGCTGTTTGAGTGCCATGTCCGGCAGCCCTTTCAGGTGGGCTCCTTCGAGGTGGAGCCGATTCGGGTGACGCATTCGATTGCCGATGCTTGTGCGCTCGCCATTCGTACTGTGGCGGGCACGATGGTGCACACAGGCGATTTCAAGCTCGATCCGACACCGCCCGATGGAGAGCTGACAGACACCGAGCGCCTGGCCGAGCTGGGCCGTTCGGGTGTGAGGCTCCTGCTTTCGGACAGCACGAATATCGATTCGGTGGGCAGCGCGGGCAGCGAGCGGTCGGTGGGTGAAGCGCTGTGGGAGGCGATTCGCGGGGCGAAGCAGCTTGTGGTGGTTGGGATGTTCGCGTCGAATGTGCAGCGGCTCATTCTGCTGTTTGAGCTGGCCCGGCGGGCATCGCGGAAGATTGTGCTGTTGGGCCGGAGCGTGCAGACGCATGTTCAAGCGGCGGTGGCGGTGGGACGGCTATCGTTTCCGAGCGATTTAATCGTGCCGCCCGAGAGCGCTCTTGTGCTTCCGCCCGAGCAATTGCTGGTGATCGCGAGCGGGACACAAGCCGAGCGGGGTTCGGCGATGACGAGGCTGGCCCAGGGTGTACATCCCTTTATTAAGCTTGGAGAAGGCGATGTGGTGGTGCTGTCGAGCCGGATTATTCCCGGGAATGACAGGCCGGTATTCGACATGATGGCTTCGCTCCTCAGATTGGGCGTGGAACTCATTTCATGGTCGAGCCATCGGGGCATTCATGTCAGCGGGCATGCGCACCGGGAAGAGCAGACGCGCATGATTGAGCTACTTAGGCCGCAATCGTTTGTTCCGGTGCATGGCACGGTGCATCACTTGGTGAGGCACGCGGAGCTTGCGAAGTCGCTGGGGGTGGGCGATGTGCTGTGGGCTGAAAATGGAGAAGTGGTGGAGCTGTCTGCGGAGCGTCCATTGGAGAAGGCGGGATGGACGCCGGTGGGGCGGGTGGCGACGGCGGGCGGCGAGCCGATTGGGGATTCGGTGTTGAAGGAGCGGGCTCAGCTTGGGCGCGCGGGTGTCGTTGCTGTATCGGTGTTGCTCGATCGCAAGGGTGGGCTTGCGGCGCCTGTTTCGGTGACGGAGCGAGGGGTGCTGGAGCCCGAGGACGACGATGTTCCAGCGCTTGCAGCGAGGGCGGCTGAGCAAGTGATTGTGCAGGCGGCTGAAGGGAGAAGCCGGATGCGCGATGAAGAGCTGGTGGAGGCGGTTCGGCTTGCAACGCGGCGCACCATCGAAGCGGAAACGGGGCGGCGGCCGGTGGTGGCCGTATTGCTGAATCGTTTATGAACACGTCTGCGATGACGGCGCATGAACTATTAAGCCGCGAGCTCCAGTCGTATGTAGAGGCGGCGAAGCGGGCGCACGCGCGGGTGCTTCAATCGGCGGCGGCTCTCTCGGCGAAGCGGCGTTCCAAGCCTGGAAGTGCAGTTGGAGAAGGCGCGGACGATCCTGCGGAGGCGGTGCATGATTTTCGGGTAGCGCTCCGAAGGCTGCGGACGATGTTAAAGCCGGCGCGGCGGGTGTACGGGCGCAGGGCGCTGCGCGAGATAGGGATGGTCCTGAAGCACTACGCGGACATGACCGGGCCGCTGCGGGACGAAGAGGTCTTGCACGAGACGCTGGCGAAGCTGGTGGTGGTGGACGGGCCGCACCGGGCGAGTTTGGATCGATTTTTGGCAGGGCGTACGAAGCATGAGCAAGCGCTGAGGCGGCAGGTGATAGGGATGCTGAGCGGTCAGAGGCGGGCGGGCAGCGAGGATGGAAAGGCAGGGCCTGCGTTGTTGGTGGCGGGTTTAGAGGAGACCTTGGAACGATTATCGAGGCGGCTGGAGCGGCCCAGGAAGCTGGGCGGGATGGAAGCGGAGCTCTTGGGGCGGGAGGCGATCGAAAAGGTGCAGACGGAGCTAAGAGATCTGGGCGAGGTCGATCCGCACGATGGGGAAGCGATGCACGAGAAGCGGATTTTTTATAAGCGGCTCCGGTACACGGCGGAACTCTTTGGGGCGGTCTTGGGGGAAGAGGGAGAGAAATTGATGAAGCATGCGGCGAAACAGCAGAACCGGCTGGGGCGGCTGCATGATGTGGATATGGCGCTTTTATGTGTGCAGCGGGCACGGAGCATAAAGGCGGCGGAGAGGGAAGCGTTGATGGAGGCGCTGCGCGGGGAGCGGGCGGAGGCGTTGCGGAAGTGTTTGGGGGAATGAGGTATTGCGCCAAAGGCAATACGATTTTTAGTGGAACATATACGCTGGGTGTGATTTAGCGAATCATCGTGAGCGAGCGGGCCACGAAATCATAGACAGGGCCCCAATAAATCCCGAGCACCAGCGTGGGCACCGCCAGCAATACGCTCGTCGTTCCAAATAGACCACGGACCACCGTTGGACCCGTTTCGCTGCTCTTCTCCAGGTACATCGCCCGAAGAATCCGAGCATAATAAAAGAGCGAAATGACGCTGTTCACCACGCCCACAACCGCCAATACCCAGTTCCACACGCCCCCAGCCCCAACCAAGGCCGAGAAAATATAGAACTTGCCCACAAATCCAGCCATCGGCGGCAAGCCCGTCAGCGATACCAAAAAGATCGCCATCAAGACCGCGACCACAGGCGCCCGCTTGCCCAGCCCCCGGAAGGCCGTCATCGTCTCGTCTCCACCCGATCGCTCCGCTACCGCCATCACAATCAGGAAGGCGCCTAGGTTCATAAAGCAATAGGTGACAATGTAAAAGACGATTGCCGCGACGCCCGTTTGGCTAAATACGCAGAATCCAAGCAGCATGTAGCCAGCGTGCGCTACGCTCGAATATGCGAGCATGCGCTTGACGTTTTCTTGCCCCAGTGCGCTTAGGTTGCCAATGGTCATCGTCGCCATCGCGAGACATCCGGCAATGACAGGCCAAGGGCTTTCAATCGCCTTGCCCGCCACCAACATCATGTCCTGCGCGCCCAGCGCATCCGCAAAAAAGCGTACAAGAACCGCAAATCCAGCAGCCTTCGGCCCAACCGAGAGAAAGGCCGTGACCGCTGTGGGTGCGCCTTCGTAGACATCCGGGGTCCACATGTGAAAAGGCGCCGCGCTGATTTTATAGCCAAAACCCGCCATCATGCAGATCGTGCCCACAAAGACGACTTCGGGCACTTTGCCCTGCGCCGCCGAGAGCATGGCGATTTTTTGAGCGCATTCGCCTAAATAGAGCGATTGCGTTATGCCAAAGATCCAGCTCATGCCATACAGCATGATGCCCGAGGCCACGCCGCCATAAATAACGTATTTGAGCGCCGCTTCGCTGGATTTGCCGTCGTTGATCTTAAAACCCGCCATCACGAAGCTGATAACGCTGACCAGCTCCAGCGACAGGTAAATCATCAGCAAATGCCGGCTCTCGGCCATCAGGTTCATGCCGAGCGTCAGCACCATCAGCAAACAGAAAAATTCGCCCAAATCCCGGCCAATCGAGCCAGGCTTCGCTTCGCCTTCGTCTCCTTGGGGGATTGAAAATATCATGATCGTGGCGGTCACAAAGGCAAAGACCAGCCGGAACATGTTTGAAAAGCGATCGTAGGCCAGGAGTCCGTAAAATAGATTCACCGGCTGTTGATCGCGGACGAGCGATAAAACGCTCATCACCACATTCACCGCGAGGGCCGATAGCCCTATCGCGAGAATGCCCGCAAGCTTCGAGCGCCCTTTTACCACGAGGTCCCATATGAGGATCGCTAGGATCGCCGCAATGAGAGCGAGCTCGGGCGTAAAGTGCGCAAGGCTTTGGACGTTATCGAGAACTCGGGTTTCCACGCTTTATTTGCCCGCGAGAACGTTTCGGGATGAATCCGATTCGGCGGTGTCCGAAAGGGAGGCAATCTGAGTTTGGCCGGGCTTGTCGACGATCCGGTGGATTTCCAGCGAGCCCTTGTCAATGAGGTTGAGCAGGGGGCGGGGCCAGAAGCCCAAAACCAGGACGAGAATCGCCAGCGGCGCGATGGTGGCGATTTCTCGGAGGTCAATCTCCGGGAATTTGCCGCCAAAAGGTTCGAGGTATTTGTTCTTTCGCCATTCCTCGCGGAATTTGCCCAAGAACATGCGCTGCATCGCCCAGAGGTGGTAGGCCGCCGTTACAATAACGCCGGTCGCCGCCAGGATGGTGAGGACGCGGTAGCGCGGGAAGGCGCCGATAAAGGTCATCGCTTCGCCCCAGAATCCAGAGAGGCCGGGGAGGCCAAGCGAGGCCATGAAGGCAAAGCCGACAAAGGCGGTGTAGAGCGGCATTTCAGAGGCGAGGCCGCCAAACTTGTCGATGTCGCGGGTGTGGACCCGATCGTAGACGACGCCGACCAAGCTAAAGAGCATGCCCGTGATTAAGCCGTGGTTGAACATCTGGACCAGGCAGGCTTGTATACCCTGGGGCGTCATGGCGCCAATGGCCAGGAGTGTAAAGCCCATGTGGCTGACCGAGGAGTAGGCGACCAGCTTTTTAAGGTCTTTCTGGGCCATGGCGCAGAAGGCGCCATAGAGGATGTTGATGACGCCAAAGACGGCCATCGCAAAGCTGGCCCATTGAGACGCTTCGGGCAGGAGGGTGAAGTTGATGCGGAGGATGCCGTAGGTGCCCATCTTTAGAAGCACGCCGGCCAGGATGACGCTGATGGCCGTGGGCGCTTCGACGTGGGCGTCGGGCAACCAGGTGTGGAAGGGGAACATCGGAATCTTGATGGCGAATCCGACGAAGAGCCATACCCACACGACTTTAACGGCGGCGAGGCCAAGGATGGTGTAGCCCTTGGCGGCCCAGGCGACGCGCATCAGCTCGGGAATCGAGAAGCTGCGGGTAACGGCCTGGCCATCGACCAGCCAGGAATTGTCGCCGTTCAAGTAGAACCAGATAAAGCCGAGCAGCATAAAGACGCTGCCCGCGAGGGTGTAGAGGAAGAACTTGATGGCCGCGTATTGACGGCGGGGACCGCCCCAGATGCCGATAAGAAAATACATCGGCAGGAGCATGACTTCCCAGAACACGTAGAAGAGGAAGAGGTCGAGCGCGATAAAGACGCCGTACATGCCGGTGACCAGCAGGTTGTACATAGCGAAGTAGCCCTTGAGCTGGTCGTTGACGCTGAAGCTGGCAAGCGCGCCGACGAAGGAGATGAGGGCCGTGAGGAAGACCATCGAGATCGATAGGCCATCGACGCCGACGAAGTATTCGACGTTGAGGGAGCGTATCCACACGCCGTGCTCGATAAACTGGTAGCCGTCGTTGCCATCGGCCTTGGTGAAGCCGGTGTCAAAGCTCATGTAGAGCCAGATGGCCAGGAGCAGGTTGATGCCCTGGAGCACAACGGTAAGGAGGCGGAGCTTTTTGTCGTCGCGGTAGTTGATGAGGTGCGCGATGAAAATCGCGATGACGCCCAGCATCGGCAAGAACGTCATAATCGACAGGATGTGGTCGCCGATGAATCCAAGCGTGGTGCCGCGTTCGGCGTGTATGCCCACCGCCGATACGCGCCCGGGTTCGGCATCGCCCACCGTAACCGCGTCCGATTCAACCGTCACATGGCCGTAGAGCTCTCTCGCCCGTACGCCATCGGTCTTCCATTTCACCGTGACTTTGCGCGATTGATTGGGCTCGACTTTCAGGGCCGTGGCGCCGCCTTCGACTTCTACCGTAACGCCCGGGGGTACGCGGGGATCGGTCGGCGAGGTGCGAACCGCCACGTTGGAGACGTTTAGCGTTCCAAGACCCACGTTCTCAATCAAGAACGTGCCTGAAAAGCCTCCGCCCTCGGGCTTCAGTTCGACAATGCCCTTGCCCTGTTCGGGGCGGACAACAATCTGTCCATGTTGTCCGGGCGCCTTGGAATCGGCTGCTTTTGCCGCCCCTGAGCCAGTCTGCGCGGCTGGCGCGCCTGGCTTCGCCGGTGTGTCCGCCGATGCCCGGCCCATAAGCCCGAGAACGAGCCCAAGGGCGAGCACCATTGTGGCCAAAAGCTTCTTTGCTTGGGATGTACCAATGTTCGACATCACTATTCCACGCGGGTCCAAGAAGGAGGCAAGCCGCCTTACTTCAAAAAGTACTGAACGATGGCAAAAAACGCGACGCCACCCAACAGGCCATACACATAGTTCTGCACACGCCCCGTTTGGAGCGAGCGCAGTTTTGAGCCTGCCTTGAGCGTGCCCTCAGCCACGAAATTCACGGCACCGTCAACGATAAAGGCATCGATGGCGCCCGTTACCCAGGAGCAGGCACGGGCGATGACCGACAAGCCGTTCACGATGCCATCCACGATCCAGCGATCCATCTCGGCAAAGACCAGGCGCAGGCCGAGGAAGGCGCGGACGATCGTGGCTTGGTAAATCTCGTCGACGAAATATTTGTTGGACAGAAGATTGAAGCCCCAGAGCTTCTGTTCTTCTTCGGCCCATTGGGGCGAACGTTTGGCGCCATAGCGGGCCCTGGCGAGCGACCAAGATGCAATCGCGCCGCCGACCGAGATGGCCATGAGCATGTATTCAAAGCCCAATCCATAGGGATGGAAGCTCGCCTCGGCGTGGGCGAGCGCGGGATGGAGCCACTGCTCAAGGATGGGTTCGCCATGTCCGCCGATAAAGTGGGTGGAGAAGCCAAAGACAACGCCTGCGAAGGCGGAGAGGAAGGCCAAGATCGCGAGCACGTAGGTGATGGCGGGCGGCGATTCGTGGACTTCCTTTTCGATTTCCTTGCGGGCGTGCGGGCCTTCAAAGGTGAGGTAGTAGCTGCGCCACATGTAGAACGAAGTGCCCAGCGCCGCGCACAAGCCCATCAAGTAAATGAGCGCGCCCGGAATTGGGCCGGTGTTCATCGTCCCAAAGGCTTTCCACAAGATTTCGTCCTTCGACCAGAAGCCGGCGAAGAAGGGAATCGGCGCGGCGGTAATCGCAAGGCATGCGATTTGGTAGGTGCGGGCAGTGAGCGGCATCACGCGCTTCAGGCCGCCCATGTTGCGCATGTCCTGCACCGCGACTTCATCGTGTTCGATGGCGTGCATGCCGTGGATGACCGAGCCCGATCCTAGGAAGAGACAAGCCTTGAAGAAGGCGTGGGTCATCAGGTGGAAGACGCCGGCCCAGTAAGCGCCGACACCGACGCCGATAAACATAAAGCCGAGCTGGCTGACGGTGCTGTAGGCCAGCACTTTCTTAATGTCGTACTGGAAGAAGCCGATGGTGGCCGCGAAGAGCGCCGTGGCCGCGCCGACAAAGGCGACAATACCGCCCGCCGTTGGACTGAGTGAAAACAGGAAGCTCAGCCGGGCGATCATGTAAACGCCGGCGGTAACCATGGTGGCCGCGTGAATGAGAGCGGACACGGGCGTCGGGCCGGCCATCGCATCGGGAAGCCATACATAGAGCGGAATCTGCGCGCTCTTGCCTGTGGCGCCGATAAACAAGAACAAGCAGGCCAGCGTGATTAAGCCGATGCCGCCCCAGGTTGTTTTGGATTTAAGGGCATCCTTTAAGAAGGCCGTGCCGCCTTCGTCTTTCATCACCAACTGGTCATGAATCTCGCGGAAGGTGAGCGTCGAGCCCACCGTGACAATCGAGAAATCGTCGCCCGATTTCACGCTGACGCGGGGAATAACGGCGACTTCATTTCCATCGCCGGCAACCGTCGCTCCATCGCCGGGAACGATGATGATGGAGTGCGCGCCCGCGGGAATTTCTTTGTGAATAAAGGGCGCGATCGCAAAGGGCGGGGTTGATGCAAGCTGAGCCCGGTCGGCGATGCCCAGGTACACTTTGGCGCCTGGATAGCCGGTAAAGGTCAGCGTTCCCTTGCCCTGAGCGAGCTTCTTTAGTTCTTCTTCCTTCGAACCTTTTGCACCGTGCCCATCCGCTTTTGCACCGTGCTCATCTGCCTTCGCGCCGTGCTCGCCGTGATCAGCCGCACCGTGATGCCCAGAAGCCTGCGCCTCTTCCTTTACCGCCGCGAAGCGCGCCCGGTAATCGGACAGATAGCGCCCGTGCTCGAGCCACGCGCCGCCCAAACCCCAAAACAAAAGACCGAGCCCGCAGATAAATCCCCAGTCGCCGACGCGGTTCACCACGAAGGCTTTCATGCCGGCCGTGGCTTTTTTGTAGTCCTTGTACCAGAAGCCGATCAGCAAATACGAACACAGGCCGACGCCTTCCCAGCCAAAGAACAAGACCATGAAGTTGTCCCCTAAAACGAGGAGCAACATCGAGAAGACGAACAGGTTTAGGTAGGTGAAGAAGCGCCAATACGCAGGCTCTTTCTCCATGTAGGACGCCGCATAGATATGAATCAGCGAGCCTACCCCCGTGATGATCAGCGTCATCACGGCGGAGAGAGGATCCATCGCGAAGGCGAAGTTCACATCGAGCGCACCGATGCGAACCATCTTCCACGCATGGCTAAACAAGAATCGGTGTCCGTGCTCGAGCGAAACGAGTTGAATCACGTTCGCGAGCACTAGAAGGAAGGCGCCGATCATCGCGCCAACGGCAACGAGCGTGACGCCGAAGCTGCCAATATGCAGGCGCTTCGACATATCCTTCCCAAACGGGCTCGCCTGCAGCTTGCGGCCGAAAATGGCGTTCGCCGCCGCTCCTAGAAAAGGAAGCAGCGGGATCAGCCACAGCGGCAAGAGCGACGGCTCGACGTGCGTAATCTGGCCGGAATACTCGGGCATCGGGCGTAGGTGTGAGGCACTAGAAGGTGGTGTTAGGCCCCTGGGGACCCCGAAGATCGCCTTGATCTCCGGCCTTCGGCACGTCCTTGGCCAACAAAGCCCAGGAACCGAAGGCGGGCGAACGTTAGCGGAGCCACGCGCGGCGGGTCAAGGGCCGCTCTTTGTTCGATTTCGCTGTCCGATTCCGTTCGCGCTTCGTTCGCGTTTCGTTCGCGCAAATTTCGCGCGCAATCATCCACCAGGCTTTGGTTTTTCGCTGGGGGGCTGAATTTCGCCTTCGATTAGGGCGCGGAGGGTAGATAGCGCCCTTGCAGCCCGGGACTTGATGGTTCCGAGCGGAACATTGAGCCGTTCGGCAATTTCTGGATAGCTAAGTCCTTCAAAAAAGGCGATTTCAAGTGTTTCACGCTGCGAAGGGCTCAGGGCAAAGAGGGCTTTTTGCACGGCCAGGCGGTCCTGCTCAATCCACGCAATGGATTCGGGATCCAACACGGGCGTCTGAGGCTCGTGGCGAAGTTCTTCCTCGGTAATCTGCGACCTTCGCACTTTTCGCCGCATCCGATCGACCGCCAAGTTGCGCACGGTCGTCACAAGCCACGCGGCCACGCTTCCCCGTTCGGATTGGTATTGCTCGGCCCGCTCGACGATCGCCACGAAAGCGTCGTGCACAATATCTTCGGCTTCCTGAGAATCTTTCACGATACGCAGCGCAAGCCCAAGCGCGGGGGCCGCATAGCGATCGTAGAGCTCGGCGACCGCCGCATCATCGCCATCGCGAATCCTGCGCATGACACGGGCGTCCAGCGCATCACGTTCTGCACGATTTTGCTCATCGCCCATGCTCATCGGGATCTTATGAGCTTCCACAACGCCTGTCTTCCCTCGCCGGTTTCGGCCGAGAAAGCCGTCACTTTCCGTCCGGCGGCCTTCTCGAGCCTTGCGATTTCGCCATGCCTGGACGCTCGGGGAAGCTTGTCTGTTTTGGTTGCGACCAGCCATATATCGACGGGCCTGCCCAATGCCTTCGATGTGCTGTCGACGAAGGCCATCAAATCCCGCTCTTCGTCTTCAACGCCTCTTCGCACATCGACGATTAACACCAGGGCGGCGAGTTCTTTGCGGTTCGATAAATAGGCTTCGATGAGAGCGGCCCACGCATCTTGTTCGGCCTTCGATCGCTTGGCAAAACCGTAGCCGGGCAAGTCCACGAAATAGAACGAGGCACCATCGCGCGTCTTGGCTTCAAACAAATTGATTTGCCGGGTCGAGCCGGGCGTTGAACTTGTGCGCACCAAATTCTTTCGCTGCACAAGCGTGTTGATGAGGCTCGATTTCCCGACGTTCGAACGGCCCGCAAACGCGATCTCCATGCCGGCTCCCGGAGGAAGTTCGTGACCGGGCAGGGCCGCCGCAACAAACGTCGCGCTCACCACATCGTTGGGATCGCGCGGCTTGTTCCCGGCAGCGGCAGGAGCTTTCGCCTTCGCCGCTGTTCCCGCTTTGGGCTTGTCTTGGTTCATGGCGATGAAGACCCAATCTTGAAGTTGGGCTTGCACTCATCGCACTGACAAAGCGAACGCAGATAACGAAAGGAATAAATCCCCGAATCGTGCCTGTCCCCCCATGTGAATTGCAGTGCGTAGTTGCCCACTTGCTGGATTTCCCGGAGCTCTACATCGCCTCCGGGCACGAAATGAATGGTTCCGCCGTGCCCCTGACAATGAGCGCAAGGGCAATAGCCCCGCAGGATATCGTGAGGAATCGTGCTCCGATGACCATCGGCCCAGTGGATTTCCATCACTTTTGCGCCGTGCGGTGCTTTTAGATACGTCGGGGTGATTTTCGGGGAGTCAGCCATAGACCTGCTGCGTATGTAGAGCGTTCACCCTACAAAACCAATACCTTCATGCCCCGATTCTTTATTGCGCTCATCGCGCTTTCGGCTCTGTGCCATGTGCCCTTTGCGCTTGGGCTTGCGACGTTCTTTGAGCGGCTCGGGTTCGCTCATTCTTCACTTCTTGCGGTCTGCATTGCGGTGCTGCTCGTGCTGGCGCTGCTGGGCCGCCTGTCCCGCGCGCGCAAAGACCGCCCTGCACCCGCATGGCGGCTGATCCTGATCGAAGAGCCTTATTTCGCCCATTGGGGCGCCACTGTTCTCAGTCTTCCGCTCACGCTTGGGCTTTCGATTCTGTACTTCGCCTTCAACATCGCGCAGGGGACACAAGCCGCTTCACCGATTGGCGATCCTGCGCTCGCGGCCTACCTCGGAAGCCTATGCGTCTCGGCTTGGGGCGTCTTTGTACGGAGGCGCTGGGTTCGCGTGCGCCGGCTCGACATTGCCGTGAGCGGCTTGAGCGAAGGCTTTGATGGCTATCGCATCGCGCATTTGTCCGACCTTCATATCGGTTCCGCGAGTCCCAAAGAGCGCGCGCTCCGGTGGGCCGAACAGGTCAACCGCCTCGATGTGGATCTGGTCGCGCTCACCGGCGATTACGTGACCAGCGGCTCGGCCTTTCATGCCGACATCGCCGAGGTGCTTTCGCGCATGCGTGCCAAAGACGGCGTGTTTGCCGTGATGGGCAATCATGACTACTTCGGCGACGGCGAAGGTTTGATTCAAAAACTGCGCGGCCGGAACATTCATGTGCTGCGCAACGAGTGGATTGAGCTCCGCAGAAAAAACGGCGGGCTCACGGTGTCGGGCGTGGACGATACATGGTCGAGACGGGCCAACGTGCAGCGCTCGCTTCAAGGCCGAAATCCGGCCTATCCCGCGCTTGTGCTGGCCCACGATCCGGCGCTCTTTCCCGAGCTTAAAAAGAACGGCGCCTCGCTTGTATTGAGCGGTCACACCCACTGGGGACAGATCGCCCTGCCCTTCTTCGCCTCGCGTATCAATCTTTCGCGCTTGTCCTTCCGCTATCACGCGGGGCTCTACAGCGAAGACCATCAGGTGCTCTATATCAGCCCGGGTTTAGGCACGACCGGACCTCCAATCCGCCTTGGATCGCCGCCTGAAATCACTGTGCTCCGGCTGTGCCGAACCCCGGAGCGTCCATCTCCAGGTGCTCCACCGGCACCCTAAGCACCGGCCTGCACACGGTTTCGATCTTCGAGATCAACCGCACCACCGCCACGCCTTCGGCAAAGGACGAAATCGGCCGGCTTCGCGTCCTCACACAGCCCAGGAAATGAGAAAGCTCGGCGGACAGTGGCCGTTCCGAGGATAGTGGCTTTTCCGAGGAAACGCTTGGTTCGTGTTCGCCGGGGTCCACCGGCATGCCAGGCAGCCGCCCTCCGTAGCGAATCGTTTGAGGCGCGCGCACGTCGTCGAAATGAACCGAGCGCGCATCGCCATACACAGCCATCTTCCGCTCTTTTTCCGCACCAAAGCGCGACAGCTCGATACGCGCCAACAGCCCGCTCGCAAGCCCAAGCTCCATCTTCACATGCGTGCCTTCCTCCACCCACCTCGCATCGATCGAAACCACCGGGCTTGAATCGAGCGCCATCAGTACCGATAAATCGTGAGGCCCGAGCGACCATAAAATGGTGCTTGCCCGATCGCTCACGCTGCCCCGCCGGCACGCTTCAAAGAGCCTTGGTTTTCCGATGCGTCCCGAACGCGCGGCCGAAAGCAGCGCGAGCACCGTTGGATGGTAGCGAAGCAGATGTCCCACCATTCCAATACGGCCCAGCTCCTCGGCCTTCGCCGCACAGCGCTCTGCCCATGCGAGCGAATGCGCCATCGGCTTTTCCACAAACACATCCAGCCCAGCCGAAAGCGCCTGCATCACCAGCGGTCCATGGGTGTGGGCCGGCGTTGCGATCAGCACCGCATCCAGCGGAAGGGCCAAGACATCCTCCATGCGCGTAAACAACCGGGCGTGAGGCGCATACGCGGAGACAGCGGCAAGTTGCTCGGCGTTCTCGTCCACCACGGCGCACAGCTCGGCCGAAGGCAGCGCGAGCAGCGTCTTCATCAAGTTCTGCCCCCATGCGCCACAACCCACGAGCGCCGTGCGGATGGGTGTTGTCGAGCTCAAGGAGCGGCCCCGCTGGGCAGTGCGCTAGCCGGGACGGCGGGCAATGGTTCAGACAGCCCGCGGACAATTTTCTCACTCACCGGATTGCCGGGGTGAATTGAAGGCCCGTTGATATCCACCAAAAAATCGTAGGCGATCGGTTCGGGCATATCGGCACCGCTCACATAGGCACGCACACGCACATGCTGAAAACAAGATGATTCCGTTGCGGCCGACCAAGCGGGCGTCTTACCTGGGTGAAGGTGTTCGAGCAATTCCGGCACGCTGTGCCCTTCCCTCGATCGGTACTGCTGGACAAGCCCAATCGCGGCGCGCTGATCGGCCGCATCAAATTTCGACTGAACAAACAAAATGATCGCGACAGCCAGCATGCTGATGCTAACCGCAAGCAGTATCCGCACAATCTTGGCCGGATTCATCGTAGGTGGGGCGTATAGCGGGGATGGGCGGGCTTTTTCAATATGGGCCGCCTAAGCCCTACGGCAGATCTGTCCGAAGTTCGTGTTCTGGGGTGATCCGGACAACAACACCGGTGCATACCTCCTAAGAATCGGCTTTCTGCATTGAACGAATATCAACAATCCGCCGCGCGAGACACATCTACGGAGCCGCTCGAACGGCTACAAACGGATCGATCCAGCCTTCCGACCTCATGGGCCGGGCCAAGCCGGTTGGCACGACCGGCATTCGCCGCACGCACTACGAAGGTACGGCGCAGCGCACACCGAACAGCACACGCATCTGGAATGTACCCACAGGAAACAGAACATCACGCTGACCGCCCACAAAGCGGCGACGAGCTTCCGCATACACCGCACGAAATCTTCGCAGCGCAAGCAGCTCCCGAATGCGTCGCTCTTGATTCAGGCAAGCAAGATGGGGCCGGAGGTTCCTACGCGGTTCCTGTGTAGTGGGCCTATCCAGCGCCGACGCTTCCAGGAGCCGACGGCGGCCCACCAGGCGCGCTCCCGTAGCGAGGCGTTGCTCCCGAGCGACACGCTCCCTTTCAAGCACCGCAGCGCGGACCTGCTCGCCCCAGGCGCCCGGGTCATTGCGACGTGTGGGCGGCGCCACAACTTGGAGGGTAACCTCCTCCGGCATAGGCCCACCCTGGCGGAAGAAGAGCGGAGGGCGCTTCACTGTCATCGCTTGCCGGGGGACCCCCGTGTAGCGCAGAGAATTCGCCCCGGGCCAATCGAACACCCGATCCACAAGGTGATCTATCACGGGGTTGGCGAGGGCATAGACCACCTTATCGAGCACGTCCGCGTCTTCAATAAGGCGGACGGCGCACGTTGCCTCCGCCGCCCAGAAGTTCTCCCATCGCTTCCAGCGGGCATTGAGCGCCCGCGCACAGAGCTTGTGAAATCGCTCGAGAAAGAGAGGGAGCTTACCTTGGGGGTCGTAAACGACAGCGTGGTAATGGTTGCTTGATGCGTGCCAAGCGATGAGCTCGATACCGAAGCGGCTCGCTGCCTCGCCGAGCGTGTACAGGAACGTACGCGTAGTGGTTTCATCAGGCCGCAGCAGAAAGTGACGCTGTGTACAGCGACGAGTTAGCAGATAGATCTGGCCCGGGAGGATTTGGCGCGGTGCAGTCACATTTGATTTATCGAAACGAGTACGACGCCAGTTGCGTGTCCGGCGAAAAAAATCGAAAAAAGATCGAAAAGGTCGCGGTTGAGACGATCTGGCATCGTTACCTCGGTCCGGCGGGGGGGAGCTCCGCGCCTATGGTGCTCGCCCCCAAGACCATCGGTCCGAGAACTAACCTCGGTCGGATTCGTTCCGTAGCTACCCAGCTTGACCCAATCACCGTTGAACTAATTGCACCCACGAGCACGGAAAGCGGCTTGAACTCGATGTCCTCGCACTAGCAGCAAAGTGACCTTCCGCAGAACTCTTGTGAGCCTGATGGCCACGTCGTGCTTGACATAGCGAGGTGAGCTGTCTACGAAACGAGGGAGGACCAAAATACTTCTACCGCCAACTACACTCAAACTCTTATCTTTAACCCATAACCGCAAATGGCCCTTATGAAAAAGCCCCACTTCATCAAAATCCAAGCGGCCTTGCTGCTCTCGTGCATCATCGCCGCTTGCTCGACAACCTGGACAAGCGAACCGGAGCCCACACGCGAAGCTGAGCTGCCTTTCAACCCAGCTTCGTGCGCCTCAAGGGATGTGCCCTGTCTCCCAAAACCAGATGGGAGCGCATGCATGGGTCCAACCGGAACAGGTTGGTCTACCAAACCGCGCCCGAGTGATGCCGGCGCATGTCCCGATCCCCCGGAACCGGCGGGCTGCCACCAATATGTGATTGGCCGGCAGGTGGATGTAACGAAGTACATTGGCTGTCCCGGCTATGAAGTTTTAAATGTTGAGGATATTCAATACAGCCTAAGCATTAACGACCTTTTTATTGCCTGCGGTGCGTGTGGGGCGAATTCAACCTGTCCCAACAAGTTTCTGATTGCATCGGCGGATGGACAACTGCCGGACTTAAACCCAGATCCCGATGGAGGCGGGCCATGGGTTTCAACGGAACTTTGCCAGTTGAGTAAGTTTTGTACGGTCACCACCAATGCGAATGGCACAGGCCACGTAACGGATTGCGATTGCGAAGCCATAGCGAATGATTGTCCGCCGGACGCGGGGCCCGATGTAGATATGCCCGACGTCGATATGCCCGATGTAGACATGCCCGATGTAGACATGCCCGACGGCGACATGCCCGACGGCGACATGCCCGATGTAGACATGCCCGACGGCGATATGCCTGACGTGGACATGCCTGATGTGGATATCCCCGACGCCTATATCCTCGACGCCTACATGCCATAACCTGGAATTGCCCAATCCCCGGAGCGCTATGCGTCCATTCAAAGACACTTATGCCAGGCCGTGGACAAATATGAACCCTCTTCCAAAGAACTCCCTGGGTGGTAAAATGATCCACCCGCTGATATAACGGTGTGCCAGCCAAGGGCCAAAACTCGAGCGAATCCACCCGTATTCTGGAAAAAAGTGCCATACAATGGCCAAATTCAGCTTCCCCGCCCGGCCCGCTTCGTGCAATCTCCCTCGTTGGACATTTCTTAGAGGGTGTCCTACAGGGCGTAACGAGAGTTTCATCGCTAGGTGCGCGCACCCCCATCGCTGACCGAAACCCGCAGTAGCCCTGTAGGATGCCCTCTTAGGTGCTGAAGGACAGGGCTCATGAAGCTAGATCGGCTTTGCGATAACCGAACGGTCATGGAGGTTCGTTGCGAACCCATGGACGACCGCCACGGCCGCGAAGTGCTCGTGGTCATCGCAAAAATGACCTGGTCGGTCTCGCCCCTAGGCCAGTGTTCCATTGCCCTGAAACCTTCGCCCATCCGTATGAGCGATGTCCCCTCGTCCGACAAGTTTCAGGCTGGCATTCGCTTTCCGAGCGATGCGGTCGAGGAAAAACTGGGGACCGATATTGCGCTCATAGGCACGGCCTACCCGGCCACCGAATCCACCACCGAACAAGACGTCGCCATTCGCATCGAAAGCAAAAAGGGCACCCTTCGCAAAAATGTGAAAGTCTACGGCCCGCGCGTCTTTGTACCCACCATGTTCGGTATTGCGCCGGGGCCGCCGGGAAAACTAATGCCCACGCCGCTTCTCTACGAACTCAGCTTTGGCGGCTACGACGATACCGAGGTAAGTCCAAACACCAGCTCAAACCCAACCGAAATTCCAAAAAACATCATCTACGAACGGCGTAACCCAGCCGGCATGGGATTCGCCGAGCGGCGCCACAAAATGGTTGGAAAACCCGCGCCTCCTATCGAAGATCCCAAAGCTCCGCTTTCGTCGCGCAACCCAGCGCCGGGCGGCTTAGGACCAATCCCAATGCATTGGTCGCCCAGAATTGAACGCATTGGAACCCATGACGATAAATGGTGCCGCGAACGCGCGCCTATCAGGCCCCTCGATTTTGACCTGCGCTACAACTCTTTTGCCCCTCCCGATCTGTGGAGCGAAACCCCGCTTGTGGGGACCGAACCCGTTGAAATCCTGGGAGCCACCCCCGAAGGCGTATGGCGATTCCAACTTCCCCGCTATGCGCCTGTCTTTCAAAGCATTAGCAAAGGATTGCTCTCGGAGCATCCCACCCACCTAGATAGCTATCTGATAGACACCGATACAAGACGCGTTGAGCTATGCTGGCGCGTTCGCATTCCCTTCCCCAAAAAAAGCGAGTTCTTAGAAAAAATCTTGATCTTTGGCTCCGAACAACTGCCGGAGCCCATTATCGCCGATCTCGCGGCCCGGGTGGAACCGTGGCGCGAGGCGGTATCCGAGGAGGCCCAATGACGCTAAACGCAAACGCGGTCGATATTCACCTTACCATGGGGGTCTCAGAGACCTTTCGCGTGGTCGCGTGCAGGCTAACCGAAGGCATTTCCAAGCTAACCCATGCCGAGCTGGAGTTAGCGAGCCTAGAGGATATTGATTTAGAAGGCTCACTCCAAAGCGACGCCAAACTAAGCCTTCATTTTGGCGGGATCCCCTTGCGCGAATGGACCTTAAGAGTGGGCAAGGGACGATTCGTAGGTATCCGGGATGGAGCACTCCGCTATCATATCGACTTACATCCCCATTTGTGGCTGCTCCAATTTTCGAAAAACACGCGCAAATTCCGCAATATGAGCGCAAAGGATATCATATCCAAAGTGCTCGGCGAAAACCAGGTGGCCCACGAATGGCGCACGACCCGGCAGCCGCCGACCCGCAAATATTGCGTTCAATACCGGGAAACCAATCTCGATTTTGTATTGCGACTGCTTGAATTCGAAGGCGTCTACTATACTTTCGAATCCGACGGCACATTAATATTAGAAGACAATTCCGCGGCGGCGGATCGCATAGCCGGCCTTTCTCATTTCGAGCTTATCGAAGCGGCGGGCGCCTTGGACCGCGGCGAGCTTGGCCTGCACGAATTCCGCAAATGCGCCAAAGTAATGCCCGGAAAAGCAACGGTAAACGATTTCAATTGGAAAAAACCCCGCCTCAATCTGATTCAATCCAAAGCGGCCGCGCTCGATACCGAACTTGAAACCTACCATTATCCTACAGGATTCCGAAATCCCAAAGACGGCGCGTATTTGGCTCAAATTCGCTTGGAAGCGCAGCGGGTACCCTCAAAAACCGTGGGCGGCAAAGGCGTCGTTCCAACCTTTGCTCCCTGCCGCAAATTCAACTTTGGCGGTATTGCGAGCGCTATGTTCGCCGGCGAATACTTGCTCACTGAAATTACCCATTTCGCTCACAATACCGTGTATGGCGAAGTTGTCACCCTGCCGGGCGGCCATGTGTATGAAAACCATTTCAAGGCCATACCAAGCAACGTACCCTTCCGCTCTCCCTGGACCATTCCGCGCCCCACCATCGCCGGCGTTCACACCGCTATGGTGCGCGGCCCCGCAGGCGAGGAAATCCATACCGATAAATACGGCCGTTTCCGCGCCCAATTCCACTGGGATAGAGAGGCCAAAAGCACCGACGAAGATTCCCGCTGGATTCGGCCTCTTCAAGAAACGGCCACTTCGATGGTATTGGCCCGCGTCGGCTGGGAAATGAGCATTGCCTATATTGAAGGCGATCCCGACCGCCCCGTTGGTATTGCCCGCAAAATCAATGGAATCATGGCGCCAACATATTCTCAGCCCTCTAAAAAGAATGTGATGAGCATAAAAACGCCAACCTATCCTAAAAACGGAGGCTACAACGAAGTCCGCCTTGACGACTCCGCCGGCTCGATGAGCTTCTTTATGCACGCCGAACGCGATATCACCCATATTACGCTGCACGATAAAACCGAACGTATTGGCAGCAACGAAACGCATACCATCGGCGGTTCACGCACCCATAACGTAAAGAACGATCAATCCGTTAAGATTGGCGGAGATAGCAAGACAACCTGCGCCAACGACTACCGGATGGATATCGTAAAAAATCGCAGCATATCCGTGGGCGGCGATGAAACCATTGACGTTGGCGCAACGGCAACCGTAACCGCGATGAACAACGATTCCGAAACCGTGGGCTCAAACCGCATCACCCTGGCGGGGCTTTCGGGAGAAGGAAGCATAAGCCGCACCACCGAGAAAAATATGATCCGCATGATCGGAGGCGCCCATATCACCTGCGCGACGGAAAATATTTCCCTGGCCGTCAAGAAAAATTATATGGAGCTGATAGCCGGCATTAAATACACGCAAACCAGCAAAGGCGGCATCAATCAAATCGTCGCCGGCGAAAAAGTCCTTAACGTTGAAGGCTCGGTTATGCGCTGCAGTACCAAGGATATGGGCATAGGCACCGAAAATGGCATTGTCAATGTAAACGTGAATGCATCGCTGAAGTCCGACGAGCGCCTTGAATTCCGCGCGAATGAAGTCGTGCTTGAGGCCAAATCGAGCTTTGAATTCAAGTCCAAGGATTTGGAGATTAAGCTTACGCCCGAAAAGGCAGCGCTCAAGGGTTCTGTGCTTATCAAAGCCGGCTCCAAATTAATTGTAACCGGCGGCCCCGACAATATCACCTCGTGAGGATGGAGGGCAACATGGAGCTCACCAAAAAAGAACACGTCACGCTTAGCATTCAAGGACGGCCTTTTGAGGTTGTCGCCATGGAGGGAGATGAGTGCATCTCGCGGCTATTCCGCTTTGACCTTGTATGCGCGGCGCCCGCAGGCAGCTATGATATCGCGTCCTTTATCGGGGCAGACGCCGCGATGACATTGCACGATACATTTGGTATCGAGCGCACCGTGCAGGGAATCATCTCCGAAACCACGGATCGCATATCCGAAGAGGGTACGGCCGAACTTCATTTCGTACTTCATCCGCACGCCTATCCCCTGCTATTGGGGCGCCAATCGAGGGTATTCCAGAATGCAACCGTTGTTGATATCGTAACCCAGATTGTTAGCCAGACGGGCCAGCCCTTCCGCTGGCAAGTGGTCTCCAGCTATAAGCCTCATGAGTATTGTGCCCAATACCGGGAAGATGATTGGACATTCGCCACGCGGATGCTGGAGGAAGAAGGTATCTATTTTTGGTTTGATCACGAGGGTTCGAAATCAACGTTGGTATTCAGCGACAATTCTGCTTCCGCGCCCGATCTCAGCGGCGGCGCGGAAATCACCTATGCCTATGAATCCGGCCTGCATTCGAACCGGGAAACCATTGACGAGCTGGGCAGCCGCGTCGAGGTAACGCCGACCAAATGGACAATAGGCTCGTTTAACCAGCAAAAACCCCTGCTTAAAGTAACGGGGGCGGTAGGCTCGGGTCCTCTTGAGATCTATGACGCGCCCGGAGGCGGCCCGGATACCCCTGAAGCTTGTGCCCGCCGCGCTCAGATTATGAGCGAAGCGTGCAAGGCGATGAACTTGGGCATAGCGGGTTTATCTTCCAGCGTAAGGCTTGTGCCTGGCATGGTGGCCCATATCGTCGGGCACCCGCTTTCGCGCATGGACGGCCGCTTCTTGGTTACCCGGGCGCGCTATCTGGCCAAGCAGCGGAGGCGGGGCGGGGCCGCGGGCGTGGATAGACCTTTTGCTTGTTCCTTTGATATTATTCCCCAAGCCGTTCCCTATCGGCCTCCCGCGGAAGTGGCGCCGGCCAAGCAGCCCGGGCTTCAAACAGGTATGGTTGTAGGTATGGCGGGCGATGAGGTACACCCCGATGTCCAAGGGCGGGTGCGGGTGCAGCTTCGCTGGGACCGCGACGGAAAGTGGGACGAAAAAGCCGGAAAATGGATGCGCGTGGCCCAGCGGGGAACGGAAGAGTCTATGCTTTTTCCGCGCATTGGGTGGAATGTGCTCACATTCAATGAAGAAGGAGAGATCGACGCGCCCAATGTATTAAACCGCATCCACGATGCGGAGCATCCGCCAACCTATACACTTCCCGCCAACAAAACGCGGGTGGTCTTCAAAACGGCGACGACCCCAGGCGGCGGCTCCTTCAATGAAATTTATTTCGAGGATAAAAAAGGCAGGGAGGAGCTATTTATCAATGCCTCAAAAGACATGACGATTTATGCCAAGCATGTGAAAACGGAAACGGTCGGGCATGATTCGCTGCGCGTCGTTGGGAACAACCATGATATCAAGATAGAGCTCGATGCCTTCGAGCATATTTTTAACGATCAATCGGTATCGATTGGCGGCAACGAGGAAGTCACGGTCTCCCATAACCGCTTTAAGGAAGTCAAACAGAGCGAAACGATAAGCGTTGGCGGAAACAGGACGATTTCCACGGGCGTAATGCACAATCTATCCGCGAAATACAAGCGCACGCTAAACGTTGGAGGCTCGGTCATCGAGGCCGCAAAGGGTTCTGTTGGAATGACCGTCGGGAAAAACTTCGATGTAATGATAGGCGGGGCCGAGTTTAAGGCATCGCAAATGTCGATTGCCGAGGATGTGGGCAAGGAATCGACCCAGATCATAGGAGGCGCCCGCATTGAAATTGCCGCCCAGAATATGCCCACCGATGTGGGCGAGAAATACGAAGAAACCGTGCTTGGAACGATGAGCCTTCAAACCGACGAGGCATTTATCGATGGCGCGGAGAAAACCGCGAAATGGGAAGTCGGCTCGGCCATTTCGGGCCACGCTCCCAAAGTCTTTGTCGAGGCGCGCGACAAAATTCAAATTAAGTGCGGCAACAGCGTTATCACGATTCTACCGGATAGCATTGAAATTTCATCGCCTTCGCTGGATCTCACCGGAGCAACCCAGCTCAAAGTTGTTACGCAAACGGTTGACCATAACTAGGCAAAGCCGCGCAAGAAACGAGGTATACCATGACCAGTTTTAAACCTCTACGGTATTTCATTGAAGTCGGCGGCCAAAGCTATGAAGCCCGCGAAGTCTCCGGGCACGAGGCGATGAGCACGGTATTCTGCTTTGAAGCCGGTTTTAATGTGGATCGCGATTTCCCGCCCGATCCGGACGATCTCATCAAGTCCGACGCGACAATCGTTCTCATGCGCGGCGATCTCACCGTCCGGCGCATCCAGGGAATCGTTACCGAACTATCGGTGAGCTCCACCATACGCGGCGTGCCTGATATGCATATTGTTATCGAGCCCCGCCTTTCCCTGGCCCGCCACCGTACCGATTTGCGCGTGTTCCGCAATATGACCGTTCCGGAAATGGTCGTGGATGTGCTTTCGCAGATCGGCGTTAAGCCAGAGCTTCGCCTGAGCGATAGCTATGAGCGCCGGCCCTATTGCGTTCAATACTGCGAGAGTGATCTCGATTATGTGCACCGGCTGATGGAGGATGAAGGCATTTTCTATTTCTTTTTGGAAAATGATGTGATGGTGCTGGGTGATCATACAAGCTCTTATGAACCCTTGCCCGGCATCCGCGAAATTCCCTATCGATCCGGAAGCGGAATGGATATGCATCAGGACGCTGTGCATACCTTTGGAAGGCGGGCCGCCCTTACCGTGGGCAAGGTAAGCTTGAGGGATTTTAATCCCGAGCACCCCAGCTTGAATATGGATGTGGAGGTGCCCGGGCCCACTGCGCCGGGGCCTGAGTTTTATGATTATCCCGGCGAGTATTTAGAGCCTTCTGCGGGAAGCCGCAAAGCCAGGCTTATCAGCGAAGCCTTTGCGTGTGCCGCGGCAGCGCAGGTGGGACGCAGCTTCTGCGGGCGCTTTGCACCTGGGTTTAGCTTTATTATTTTTGATACCCCGCTTGGAGCCGTGAGCGGCGAACAGGTATTGCTCTCGGTTGAACATCGCTATGAGCGCGCCGCCGCCGGCTTTTCTATCGATTTCCAGTCCCAAAGCGCTGGCATTACCTACAGGCCGCCCAGAAACACTTATGTTCCCCGCATATTGAATCCCGTAACCGGATTTGTCACCGGGCCCGCGGGCGATGACGACGACATACATACCGATGAATACGGGCGCGTCAAAATTCATTTCCATTGGGATAGAAGGCTTCCTCCCGACGATAACTGTTCGCACTGGATTCCCACGGTTCAGGACAATACCGGCTCATCCAGCGCGATTCCCCGCAGGGATTGGGAAATGCTCGTGCATTTTATGGAAGGCGATCCAGACCGGCCCGTGATCCTGGGGCGTGTGTATAACGGCGAAGATAAAACACCGTTTCCGCTTCCATTGCGCAAAACATGCTCGGCGCTTAAATCACTATCCACGCCCACCCGGGATGGAACGAATGCCATTTATCTAGAAGATCCGGCCGGCCGAGAGTACATTCAAATTCACGCGGAGCGCGATCAGAACGTAGTGATCGCAAACGATAAAACAGAAGATATACTCGTCGATGAAGGATCGGCCGTCGAGCATGATGAAACCATTCAAATCGGGGCAAATCATACAATGAAAGTGGGCCGGGATATGCAGCCCCACGTTGAAGGCAATCAGACCTGGTCCACGGGCGGTAATAGGAAACGCACGATTTCCGGCGCCGAAACCAATATGGTTCTCAGCGATCGAAGCATGTCCGTGGGCGGCAATCACATGCTGAAGATCGACGCTTCCAGCGCCACGGCATCCACCGATATGATTGAGACCATCAGCGGCGCAGTGATTGAAATTTCAAAAGACAACAATTCAACTCAATCTGGCGAAAACACCAATAAACTGGTATTTGGCTGCGTGACCGAGCTGGCCGAGGATAGCAAGGCCGAAACCGCGGTGAAGAAGAGAAGTGAAACGATAAGCGGTTTCCTATTCCAAAAGGCCGAGGGCGAGATGAAGACCAAGGCTGGCAAGAAGCGCAAGACCACCGTTGGCACCAATCTCGATATTCAATCCAAGAAACAGTTGTCCATTACCGCCGTCGAGAAGCTGAAAACGCTTTCGGCCACGGCAGCCTGCGAGGGCACCGAAGATATCACGCTAAAAGTCCAGGATACCAATATCACGCTAAAGGGCGGTGTCTTGAAGATCGAAGCCCCGAGCACAATAACGCTGAAAATTAGCGGCTCCAATCAGCAAGGCGCAACCCATTCATATCAAATCTAGGCATCATGAGCACAAGCCCCGTATTCTTTTCAGTAAACTTCCGCGAGGGTGTTGTAGCGCGCGTCTGGCTCAATGATTTGCCGCTGCATACATTTCTTATGCACGGCCCTCATTCGATGGCGGGCGGCGCGAATCACTGGCTGGTTCCGGGCCAAAACACCATCGATCTAGAAATCTACAGGGTCCAGGGAGAGCATCAATGGGATGCGAATATCGAGTTTTTGCTCTATACCGTGGAAGATGTAAACGCTTATCCCCTGAAGCCCAATGTCCTCTATTCGGCCACATTTCCCTCGCTATGGGCGAATGTACCGGAGGAAGGGCGTGTTTTGCCCTATATGCACCGGGAGAAGTTTGATATGGCGCGCATCGATTTGGTGGAGCCGCTGTATTACAGCGCCGAACCGGCGTCTTATGGCTGCGATGGAACGCCCGAGCTCCGCGAGGCCCTTAAAGAGCTTCACGATTCATTGAGCGATGGCAATGCCGATCGATTCCTAAAATTGACGGCACTCAAGGGAGAAGAGTATGAACGGGCATTTCACGGCGCAGCGGAGGCATCGGCCGCCGAGCGGGAAGAATTTATCCGCGAAATCTTCGTTCAAAAACTGCATGTCCGGCCACTGGATTTCAGCCGCATCCATTTTGAGCCGCGGGCAGGCGGACGGGTTGCCTATGTATCCGGTGCGGATAACGAGCCCGCTTTGGAAGCCATAAGCAGCGCTGATCCGGCGCTAAGGCTGGCGGCGAATCCCCTTTTTACGCGCTACAACGGCGCGTGGCGTGTTTTTGCGTAAAACCTTTTCCGCGCAAGTGTGCGATTGATAGCGATGTAAACCGGAAGGAATTTGAGCCATGAGCAATACAGCCTCCAATCAGGGCGAAGTCATAGCCACCAAAGGTACACCGCATGTGGCGCGGACGAATGGCGCAACCGATGCCGGCATAGATCCGGCGACGAAAACGACGGCTTCTTTTAATAACGAAGTCTCCTCCGCCCTGCTAACGCCGGGAACTTCCAATACGCTGATTGCCAATCAGAAGATATGGACGGCGCCTCACCAGCTCGGGCCTCCTTCAAAGGATCCGCATCCGCCCTATGTGATAGGCACCGAGTCTGGCACGCATATCATGGAGGCCAAGGCGACGACCTATTCGCAGAATGTATTGGCGGAAAACAATGGTGTTGTCCGCACCAATGATAAAACCACGCAAAATCACGCCAATACCAAGGGAAGCGTGGATGGAAGCGCATTGACGGGCTCGAATGCGGCGACTACGGGATTTCTGCAGAAACAGTGCACCATTGTCGAGCTGACGGGCTTGAATGGCAAGCGCCCGCTGGGATATCCGGGCCTCTGGCAGGCCAAGCCGCCGTATTATATCGAAATTCTCAGCACCAAAACCGTTGTCTTCAAGGCGACCCGAAAAGACGTGACACCTGGGGCGGGATCGATCAATCCAAAGTGCTGGAAAGCCGATAAACACACCGATTGGTGGGCGAGGCGCACAGGTATCGATGCCGCCATGGAGGATCATGTTGAGGGCAAAGATGAATACGAGATTCCTAAAAGCCTAACGACGCTTGCTTTGGATACCCTGGATTCGCTCAAGGGCGACGGCGCTCCAAAGGTTGCTAAGGACGCATGGGGAAAAATCAATAAGGTCGAAGGCACAAAGACCACCGAGCAGTTTGCGCAGAACACGCCCGAGCGAGCGTCAAAGAAGAATAGGGAAAAGGCCAAGGACGAAAAGGTCGACGCGACGCTGACAACGACGACCAATACCGTGGATGGCATCGCCGATTCGCTGGAGGCGCTGATTGCCTTTATTGCCTATTGGATTAAGCCTACCATTATCAATGTGGAAGCCTTGTCCTGCGGCGGCTCGCGGAACGCAACGATTAAGGTTTTCCCATCGCAAAAAATTAATTTAACGCTTATTCTCGAATCTGAAAAACTGCACTATCAAAACAGCACGCAGCGGCAAGGCAAGGGGCGGCGCGCGCTAAATCAAGCCATCGCGGCGCTCACCAAGATGAAAGACACGGCGAATATAGCGCAAAAGATTATGCGCCTCGCCGGATCGGATATGGCTATTGATTTTCTCAAGAGCACGCAGTTGAACCTCACCGCCGGCTATGAAGAATGCACAGAAGAGAAGGAAGGATTCTTCGGGAACCTATATACGCCGGCTCATATTGGATTCGCCTGGAAGCTTACATTCACGGCCTCGGTGCTCATTGGTTTCTCTATTGAATACCCGATTCCATTGGCCAATGTTATCAATTTCATTGCGCCCGGCCTGGGTTCGCTGGCGGCCAGGATTCTTAAAAAAGTCAATATACGCGCCGATTTCGTATTGATCGCCAAACTATCTGTTCCGCTGAACGTGTCGCTTGGAATGGATAAATATCAATACCTGACCAATACCGGCGTAGAAATAGGCGTTAAGCCGACGCTTGGCTTTGGACTGCGCTTCTATGCGGGAATCAAAATACTCTCCTTTGATTGCACTTTCCCGGGCTCGCTGACGGTAGGCTTGTACGGCGGTGATAAGCCGGGTGTTTGGATGCAGCTTCAGCCAAAAGGCTCGCTCAAGACCTGCACGGTTACAAAGTTATTCGAGGATAGCTGGTGGGGAAAAAGCGTTCCCTACGATCCGCCTTCCTGGGTGCTTACCTGGACGGGCCCGCGCATTGATGTGCTGAGTTTTAATTGATCTCCATGCGAATTCTCGTTGCTCAAACCCGTCCGCGTCTTATCAGTGAAGGCGGCGCAGCGCCTTTAGCCATAGGTGTTTTGCGCTGGATCTATACGCCCGATCCCCTTGAAGAGGGGGATAGGAAGATTCTGCGGGCCCCGCAGCCTGCGCTCACGGTTATCGCGAAAGCTACTTTTTCTTATGCGGACTGTGAATCGGCATCCGATCCGGCTTCGCTGAATCCAGAGCCTGAGGCGCTATCGCTGGACTGTCTTTGGAACTCCGAGGATATCCAAATAAAGCCGGAGGATGAAGATAGCGATAGCAATATTTGGTATCCATCGGATTTCGCTCCATTCAAGCCGGATGCCGATATCTTGCTCGCCGGCCATGCCTATGCCAGCCGCCCCCAGGCGCAGATATCGGCCCAGATCCGCATTTCCGAATGGCTGCGCACATTTACGCTCGCCTCCAAGAATCCTTCCATGAAGATTCCCTTGAGAGCCGAGCATATTCAGCTCGCTCACGGCATGGCGCCCGGGGAACGGGTGGGGGCCGATCCCACACCCGAGTATCCCGCCCATCATCCCTTGGCTTTCGATTATGGGCAATACCAGCGGGCCCCCAAAAGCTCGCAGATAAAAAGCATTGCGCCCGATGCGCCGGTTGAACTTGTAGGGCTAAATGCCGACGCGGAACGCAAAAGCTTTCAACTTCCCGGTTTTTTGCCGCTGGTCTATGTGGAAGGCACGAGCTGGAATAGAGATCCGCTCCATATGACCTGCGATACGCTTTGGCTGGATACAGACCGGGAGCTTATGGTATTGGTGTGGCGATCGGTTATCTTGTTTGATCGTGAAAACGATCGGGTTGAACGTCTATTTGTTACACTTGGCCAGGCTGGAAAGCGCGGGGATTTCGCCGATATTTGGCGCGAGCTTCCGCGGGCTGTCTATGGATACGCGGCCGAGCCCGAGTTTTTGGACGAAGACGATACGAAACCCGCGGCGCAAGGCGCCGAGGCGATGCGGACCAAGTTTGAAGCGTGGAGAGTGCCCTCCGAGCCAACGCTACCGCTTGAGAAATACGCATATATCTCGGCCGAGCTGGCCGAGCGCCCCGATACCCGCCGGGACTGTTTGAAACGTTATGGTTTTAGCGAAGATCTATGGGTATTGGAGGAACGGGGATGGCTTCAGAAAATAAGCCATGCCGCCACGGCCGGCGATATCGGGCTGGTAACACGCTATGGGGAGCTGTTCGTGGCGGCTCAGGACAAACTGGGCGATCAAAGCGAGGGGCGCGAAACCATTGATGAATATGCCTTGCTCAAGGTGGAGATCGAAGAAGCCGAAAATCCCATTCAAGTCTTGAAGGCGCGCAATATGTCGCTTGCACAGTGGATGAGGCAGGACCGGAGATGGACACGCGATGCGCTGAACAACAAGGCATTGAAAGCCGATATCGAACGGCGGATCGCCGCATACCGCATCAGGCGCACGCTGTTGCGCGAAGAAAAAGCCGGCGATACCTTGCTGGAATCCAAAAACAACGATCCGGAGCATGAGAATTAGCCATGGCCTCTTCCTCTGCTCTTGCGTATATCAAAAGCATTGGCGCCCGCGGCCCGTTGGGACTTTCGCCCTTGTCGATGGCTATGTGCGCCCGCGCCCGCAAATTGGAGCCTCATTCGATTGGACTGAGAGACAAACGGGGCAATCCGATAGGTATTTGTCTGACGCCTGGATTGCCAGAAACGCTGACCGGATATGATCGCCTGCTCGCCCTGGGCGCGCCCGCGCTGCAGGAAGCGATGGGGGGCGAGGTTTTGGATGGAGGTGCTGGCATTCCGGTCGCGTTGGCGCTGGCCGAACCTGCGGGTCCGCATCATGCCGAATGGATGGAGCGCGATATCGTTTCGGATTTGGCGGCACTGACGGGGATTCCGCTCGATTCAAAGCGCTCCATTGTGCTGCATCAGGGCCACGCGGCGGGATCGCTCACACTTGAGGCGGCGCTTGCTTTAATGGTGCGTGAAGGCGTCAAAAACATTTTGTGGGGGGGTGTGGATACTTTTTTGCATCCCGGGCGGCTCCGCTTCTTGGATGAGGAATGCCGCCTGATGGCGCTCGGCGCAGAAGATGGCTTCATACCCAGCGAGGGGGCCGCGTGGCTATTGCTTTCGCTCGGTGATTCAAAGCCCAAGGATGCCGGGGGGCAACGGCCTTTTGCGGGCATTTTGGGCGTGGACAATGAAAATGAAGACTCCATCTCCAAAAACGAGCCCAATATCGCGAAAGCACTAACCTCGGTGATTCGAAAAGCCCACGATCATATTGGCGGCAAAATTCCCTGGCTGCTCAGCGATTTAAGCGGTGAAAAGGGTTTTGTCCGGGAAATGCAATTCGCGATGATGCGCGGCACCATGTCCGATGGACACACGCATAACCGATTTTTGGATGATTTTGGGGATATGGGTGCCGCTTCCGGGCCAACCCTCGCCATGTTGGCCTGTATGCACTTCCGGCTGGGCTGCGCGCCTTCGCGCACGGCCACCATCGCATTGCAATCCGATGGTGAAGCTCGCGGCACCTTTGTATTGGAGGATTCCGCGCCGTGACAAACTTGGGACATTCACCCGCACCTCTCGAGCCTCCGGCACGCCGTAAAGCCGTTGTCGGACGCGATATGGTTGAGCGCGTGCTCATGAATTTGTGGACGCTACCGCCCCGCGTAAGGCGCGAGCCCTTGAGCGCGGCCTTGACGGACGCGCTGAAGAAGCTTGAACAACTTTCGGAAAGCGATCTCGCGCATACCGAGCACGTCGCGCATTTGGAGGCGGCTCTTTCCTGTATGCTCGACACGGCCCAACTCATTCGGGCAACCGACGCCGACCCTTTTTCGGACAGGCTTGCGCGGCCCTTGGAGGAAATCGCGGCCGCCTTGCGCGAAGCCCGGATAGAAACGCTGGAGCGCCTTGTTTCCGTGCAGAGTTTGCTGCTGAAGCAATTCGCACCCAAGGTGCCGCCCCCTTTAACGATTTCGCCTTTCCGCCTCAGTATTGGACTGCCCGTTCTGCATACTTTGGATCGCGAGCCATTGCCCTTGGGCATTCGCGTGGAGGCGCCCGAGGATGCCCAACACGACGATAAGCCAGATGACAGCGGCGATGAAATTGAAACAGAGGCAGCTCTCGAGGAACGCATTAAAAAGCTTCGCGAAAACGAATCCTCGGAAAGGCTGGGCGACGATCCCGGCACCTTGCATTCGCCTTCCATGCTTGAAAAACAGCTTTACGCCCGCCCAGACCCCCGAGCTCCCAGCCTCGCGGAAGAAATGCAAGGCATTCGCCGCATTGCCCGCGACTGCATGGAAGAGATGGGGGCGATGGGCATATTGCGTTCTCCCGACGGCAATTCAATTCCCTGGGCACAAGGGCCGGAGCAATTTGAACAGCGCCTTCTCAACAGCCTCGATGCCTTGGTATCGCTGGGCTATCCTTTTGTATCCATTTCCGGAAGCGGGCGCTTCGATATTCTTTCTGCCCTGATCGACTATGCGGGCGATGGCTTTCTGCCCGATCCTTCTCGGGCATTTGCCAGCGCTTTTGTGCTGGGCTGTGTTTCGGGCGAAGATACGGCCTTGGCTGCGGCGATGCGCCTGCGTCAATCTCATCGAATGACATACAATGCTCAACGGGATGCGCTTGCCCTTGCGCCCAATCCTCATATTGGTCCAGCCATCCGTAAAATATGCAACGAAGGCAATGCTCCGCTGATACGAACGGCGTTGGATATTTTAAGAATGCGACTGGAAAGCTCGCTCAATATCGTGGCGCCGCTGATTGCGCATCCCGACGCGGCGGTGCGGGGTGCGGCGGCCAAAAGCCTGCCTCTTGTCGAGCCCAGGGAAGGAGCGCTTGCCCTTTTGGAACAGCGCTTGCCGCTTGAAGACGATGAGCGCGTAGTCACCATTGTATTGGAAGGCATGCTGCGCCTGGGTTCGCCCAAGGCACTGACCCAGCTTCGCCTAAAGCTTGCTCAGGAGCTCGCTTCGCCCGGCACGCTGACGACCCTGTCAAAACTCGATTCCATGCGGCTTGTGGCCATTGCGGGCGATGAAAGCGACACCGAGATATTGGCTCGCCTTCTCGATAAAAATCCCCACGAAGCCAATGCCATAGGCTGGTTCGGCCATCCGGCTCATCTGCCTATTTTGGTTCAGGCGCTGGAGCAATCCGAAGGAATTGGCTCCCGCGTGGCGTTCGCGCGCGAGGTATCCCGCGCATTGCACCGCATTAGTGGATTGGGAACACCGGAAGGACCAAGCCTGGGCTCCCTCCAGGCCATTGAGCCGCCCATCGATTCACGCTTTTGGAAGGCCCGCCTGGAAAAGGCTGGCGAACAATTTGAAAAACCCGAGCGTTTTCGGTTTGGAAAGCCATTTACGCCTTTTGCAGTGCTTGCCGAAGCCCAGGCCAAGGATGTGTTTCGCGATCGCCGTGTTCATTGCGAATTGGAATTGTCTATCTTGAGCCAGGGAACATCGCGTTTTTTCGTGCACGATTGGGTGGCCCGCCAAGAGACGGCGCTTATGGCGCTCCGGGATTATTTTAGCCAAGTAAAGGGCATTGGCGTTGAAACGGGGAAATGGGTGGCTCCGCGCTTGGGCAAGCCATTGAATTAAGTGGGGGAAGATCAGAGAGACGGCCTGCACACTTTCAAGACTTGCCCCAGACCATCCTTGGAGCCTAAGTGTGAAAAATAGACGGCATTTTGTGTGAGTGTCAGGGCTTGAGGGCGCCATGGGCCCTGTGCAAGTACCTGCGGCCCGCTTCCATAATCCCATACGATCTCACCATACTCGGCATCGTCTTGAGCTGAACGCCTGTACCAAAACAAGGTCGACCCATCGGCAATAAAACCGCCCAGCTCAAGCTTGGATTCGTCGATCACCGTTGTTTCAAGGGCATCCGCGGGAAGCTTGTGCAGCCGATCTTGATCCTCCTTGCGATCGCCAAAATAGAGGGCGTTGGCATCCGCGCCCAACCAAAACCGAGGCCAAGACGTGCTGTAGAGCGACTTCAGCCCGCCGTCGGGAAAGACGCGAAATACCGAAGCCGTCTCTCCCGTTTCGCTGAGATTGAGCACATAAATCCCGTGTGCGGAGGCAGCCAGGGCCATGGGATCCTCCAAATGAGCCGCAACGAGCACAGGGGTGCCCCCGCTCTTTGAAATACGCCAAAGATGCCCCTCACTCATTGGCCCATAACCATCGATGACGTACACATCCTCCCCCCAAATGGCCACGCCTTGGGGCCGAACCAGCGAACCCATAAGCTGAAATGCTCCCGGCTTCGCTGGATCGGCCGAATACAAGCCGCCGTCGTTTTCTCCAACGCCTTGGGTCACATAAAAAGCCTTGTTTCCATCGCCCCGCATATCGTTGACTGCCGCTTGATCAAAGGCGAGCACGGAATATTCGCCGCCCTCATAGGGCGTGAGCGCAATTTTTGCATGAAAATGCCACTCACCCCATACGAGACCCTGGGAAAGAGCGGCGAGAAGTGATGGTTGAACCTTATCGCTAAGCACCACGCTTGGACCCGTACTCGACGAACAAGGCGAGTCCCAAGGAATAACAGGCGCCGGATCCCTATTTTCAGGGACTGCGGCTAAACTTTCTTCCATTAAGTCTGTCCGCGCGCCGCAAGCGCAGAGCGGGAGCAAAAGCGCAAATTCCCAGCGATTCATGCGTTGGATCCTCTTTCCTTACAGACACTGCTTTTGCGCCTGCAACAGAATGACTCCGACCGAGGTTCGTGTCAAACGCTCTGTTTAGCCTCTTTGACCTCGAGTGTGCCCTCAACCTCATCCGTTGTCTTGGTCGCGCGCCGCTTGAACTGTTTGAACTAACCCCGGTCGGATCTTTCCGGCCGGGATCTTTCAATCCCCGCAATCCTTGCATCAATCCAGCAGCCCCTGCACCACTCCCACTCCCCTTCCACATCGATACGCCCCCAAATTTGATGCGTTCGTCCTGGTACACGTATTGCATCACCAACGTGTCGATAACGCTTGGCGCTGTGCTGCATGCGGCACTGCGAAGGAGATTATACCGTGAAACATCAAGACTTCTTTGGTACGTGACTCGGTGAATATGATGGGCGCAAAGCCAAGCTTGTGATCAGTGACACGAAGGGCGACTCGCCACATCCGATGTTGCATCTCCGTTTTACGGAGCTCGAGCGGGACGAGACCTACGTCGGTACGGTCACGCAAGACCATGATAGCCATGTCCTCACCCATATGACCCTGACGCGAGTGGGGGGCAGTGGTTATGTGACATGGAAGCGCCTAAAACTTGAAGACAGGAATTCTCTCTCTGGCATCAGCACTTGGAATGGCAACGAGTATGGCATGTCCTTCACTCGTTCCCATTCGTGATCCGTATGACCACACCAATATCAAAATATCAACAACGTTCTGCAAAATCCAGTCAATTGGTGCGCGTCTTGCTTTCCACTAGACCATCGGATTATTTGCGTCGGCATTCCCCTCATGCGCTCGCCGTAAACGGGGAGAACGCGTCGGAAACGAGGACCTTCACCTGACACCCAGCAGACGTTAGGAGAGAACAGTGATAAACCTCCACGCACGATCCTTGTTCGCCCTTTTGCCGCTGCTTCAAGCTTGCTTCGGCCCCGACAATCTTCGTCCGTCGGATCTCACTCGTGAAGAGCGGGCGGCGAAGGTGTACCACCAAGGAGAGAAGCCTCCTTGCGAGTACGATGAGCTGGGCATCGTCGAGGCCATATTTGGCTCTTCATTCGAAATGGGAACGTACGAATCGAGCGTTGCTCGATTGCAGCGGGAGGCTGCAGCGAAGGGCGCCTCCGGCGTCATCGTCCTCAATCATTCCAAAAACCAAATGGCGGACCAAGCAACGGGCAAAGCAATTCGCTGCAATGGTCCGGCGAAAGACTGATATCCACATGAGGCTAATTCTTACTCTATCCATCGCGACCTTCGCTCTGCTCGCGCTTGCCCCTGCCGCTCGCGCCGACGTGGTTTCGCCTCCCCCCGATTCGTGCGTAAACGGTGCCGAACCATCTACGTGCCATGGCAGCTCTTATTGCAAGCCCCTTGTCTGCCAGACGAACGCCGATTGCCAAAACGACGCCGAATGCGTAGACCGTTCGTTTTGTGCCAACACCAACACTTGCTCTGCTGGCTAGCCCAAGCTGTACGAAGTCGAGACCGTCGCGGACACCTGCTCCTCCGCCTCAGACTGCAACAACGGATCCGTGTGCAAGTCTCTCAAGGTATGCGTTTCGCCGGGATGCGGTTGTCGGTTTGCCTCTTCGCCTGGCGATCTCGGTGGGGTCACGCTGGCTATCGGCGCCATCATCGGCTTAGTATTGCGCCGCCGCATGCCCCGACGGCTCGTGGCTGCTGCGCACAGCTCGCGCACGTAAACGCCCTCACCCCACCTCCCCTCCACCACCAAACTCGCCCACACCGGATGCCCGTGGCTGCTCCAAAACCGATGCAATAAATCAAAATCTTAACTCTCCTGCTCCCGCAAACTCCCTGCTTTCCCAACACATCCCAATCTCCCGCCAGCGCCTCGTACACCGCATCAAGCAACTCGAACGATCCCGACCGGGGTTCGTGCTCCGAAGGACAAGCGATTCCGACCGGGGTTCGTGTCAGGTGGGGCGTATAGCGGGATTGCCGGGCTTTTTCAATATGGGCCGCAGATGATACAGATGGGGCCGACGTTACCGAGGATACCTTGCAGCAGACAGAGAAAGGCTCCCTTTAGCCCCCTTTGCCCTCCGGCGTGGCCTCCGGCCCTTCGGCCTCATCCGCCCCCTTGGTCGCGCGCCGCTTAAACCGCTTGAAATAACTCTCCACCCTCTCCTTATCCAATGGGAACTTCTGCGTCAGCGCTCCATGAAGCTGAATGCGCGATGTAATCCAGGCCCTTCGCAGCCTGGGGATCTCAACGTCATCCATGTAGTCAGCTTCATCTTCGGCCGCTTTCAGCCCATCCAAGATGGGCTTTACCTTGGCAAGCCTTGCCGCCATCGGTCCTTGATGCGCCAAGAGCAAGTCTTTATATTCTCCCACCGTCGAGGCCAAAGCGAGCTCGGTACCCATCGTCTTTAACAGCGCCTCGACTTTGGCAGGCTGCACCCGCCGCTTGTCGGACTGGGTGACGTCCCGCAAGCCCAGGGGAAAGTAAAGCACATAATGGGCGTGTTTTCGATCTTTGTTGGTACAGGCGAGCAAGCCTAATTCAAACGCCTTAACGCGGCTGTCAACACCGCCGTCAGCCTGCTCCAGCCGGGCCAATTGGGCTTGAATCTCTTCATCGAGGTCTTCGCGTTTGCGAAGCCCGCTTTTGAGGTTGAGTTGATGTTCCTTAAAATCAGACTCCATCCCCGAGGTTTCTTCGTCGGCGGCGACGGCGGCGACCGTAAAAGCGCCGCTGTGGACGAGATGGATGGAGGCCATGTTATCCGAGGGATTATCCATATGTATTGTCAACCTTCGCGCTGGCACCGGTGGGAGGAATGGATTTCCTCTTTGGGTGCGGCGCGTTTTGATGTGAACGGGATGTAGTACCCCTGACGTGTCCAAAAGTACGTTAAAATAAACTAAGCTCGGCGATGGATGCGCGCACGAGGTGGGCGGAAAATTTTTGCTTTTCTGGCGGATGACAGTGGCCATGCGGTGGCGAAACCCGTTTGAGGGTTGTGGGGACACGTCCACATGGGCACAAAGGTCCTTTGGACACCATGGGGACGATGGGCAAGTGAGCGCGAATGGCGTTGGGGAACGATGGGGACACGTCCACGCCGTGACCAAGTCCGTTTGGAAACGGTGAGGACGCGTTCGGGGACATGTGTGCGGGGTTGTGTTCTGGAACTAACCTCGGTCGGGATCGTCCGTTGCGCGCAATCCCGCTAAATTGTCGGTCCGACGAACTAACCCCGGTCGGGATTGCGCACCGCTGGCCACTGCGGGCCGCCTATTTTTTCGTGTAGTAGAGCATGTTGTCGGTCCCCACGGCGACGAGCGCGCCGTTCGGCAGATCGGCGACTGCAATGACATCTCCACTCGCCGGGATCTGTTTCCAGTCAGCGTCGAGCGTCGCTCGGGAGTAGAGCAGGTTGTCCGTTCCGACACCGAGGATCGTACCATCCCGCAGCCCCCGCACGCCGATCACGGTCC
>CAZICM010000019.1:0-65681 GCA_964537685.1 uncultured Polyangiaceae bacterium | reverse complement strand
CGCTGTACGGGACCTGGACCCAGCCGCTCGTCAGGGTGGCACGCGTCCAAAGGGCGCCGTCCATGCCAACACCAACGATCGTCCCATTCTGAAGCTGCGTAACCGCGGTCACCGTCCCGCTGTACGGGACCTGGACCCAGCCGCTCGTCAGGGTGGCACGCGTCCAAAGGGCACCGTCCATGCCAACACCAACAATGGTCCCGTTCTGAAGCTGCATGACCCCCGTGACATCACCGCTGTTCGGAATCTGAAGCCAATTGCTGTTAAGGTCGGTTCGGGTGTAGAGCAGGCGATCGGTGCCAACGCCCAGCAGAGTGCCATCTGCGAGGACGGTAAGGCTGCACATCGGAACACTCCCCGAAGCCTGGTTCCACGAAAAGGCTGTGGCTGACGCGCTCTCCGGACCCGCGCCGACCCCCGTGTCCAAGGACAACTCCTGCGCAGTGGTGTTCATGGCGGCAAGCACCTTCCGGCGCATACCCAAATCGGTAAACTGCGCGGCCACCTCACCTAGCCACGCGCTAACGCCGGCGTCGTCGGCAGCGTCGTACCGCTCCTTGGCGCTCGCAAGAATGTCCGCGACCGCAACGGGGTTCACCGGCACGTTCAGACCCGCAACCGCATCAAGAAAGCGCGGGACCGCATCCTCATCGAGGGTCGCTCCACTCGCCGAGGCCACCGCCATGGCCGAGAGAAGCGCCTTCATCTGATCGTCCGAGAACGCCCTGAGCTCTTCCTCGTCGAAGCTTAGGTCGGCAACCTCCTCCTGTTGCTCGAACTGTTGCTCAAACCAAGGCTTGACCCGCGCTTCCTTGATCAGCGCCGTCCGATCGGGTGCGATACCGAACGCACCGAGGGCGGAAGCGAGGACGCCCGTGTCCTCCTCCTCATTCGAGAAGTCGGGCGCGGCGGCATTCATGGCGGCGAGCACCTTCTCGCGCACGCCTAAATCGGGGAACCGCGCGGCCACCTCGCCGACCCATGCGGCGATCCCGTCGTCATCCGCGGCGTCATACCGCTCCTTGGCGCTCGCCAAGATATCCTCGATCGCTACCGGATTCACCGGCACGTTTAGACCCGCAACCGAATCGAGAAAGCGCGGGACGGCGTCCTCGTCCAAGGTCAGCCCACCCGCCGAGGCCATCGCCATGGCCGAGAGGAGCGCCTTCATCTGGTCGTTTGAGAACGCCCTGAGCTCTTCTTCATTGAAGGAGAAATCCATCATCATCGCCCCTTCAGGCTGGGAATCCGCTGGACGATGAGCTCCATTACCTTCTCCCCGGCGGGCCCCAATTCCTTCGCCGTGTCGTACAACCTCAGGAGCGTGCCGCTATCGGCCTGCTGAATGAATTGAATCATGTCGAACTCTTTCTTCTCCGGGCGGGGAGGCATGTCCTTCTCCTCAAACACGTCGAGAGCCTGATAGAGGTGCTCATTCAGATTTCTGGGAAACTTGATTAACTGCACCTTTCCAACATTCTGATAGGTCTCGATGTAGTAGTCATCGGCTCCCGGCCCCAAACCAAGCGCGGCCCCATGCCAGGTGCTGTAGAGATATTCACCGTAGAGCCGCCAGGACGTGGCGAGACACCACTCATTGATGTTCCAGCACCCATAGCCGCCCGCCGAGAGAAAACATCCTTTCCGATTCTCGGGCTTGACGATCTTAAGGTATCGCTGAAGCCTGCCCTGGTGATCCACGCGCTCGTAGCGCTCAACCTCGACGGGCGAGCGTCCCAGACCATTCGCATTCGCGTTGGTGGGATGGACATACCCCTCCGAATCGACCCAGACGCCCAATTCCCGGCCATCAAGTACGGGGCGCAGAACAAAGCTCGTGATGGTGTTGATTGGTTTGAGCGTGTTGAGCGCTCTCCAGTCAATTTGAATTGTATGGGATTGCATGTGGACTTTCCTGTCGTCGCCGACCGAGGTTACTTGGAATCGCGTCGACGAACGCAGCCAAGCCTATGCCGAACACTTCGCCACGGACGATAAGGAAAAAACTGATTGACGCCGGCGCAAAGATGTGAACCGACCGGACGAGCCGGATCCCAACCGAGGTTCGTGTTCCGAGGGTGCGTTGCTGCGCACCCAGAGCACACTCGACACACCTCACCTACGCCACATAAGCCCCAAGCGCCCTAAACCGCCGGTAGCGATCTTCCACAAGCTCATCCGGCTCCATACCCGACAGCGAACTCAACACCGGCCACAACGCCCGATCCAAACGCAGCGCCGCATCATCATGATCCTGATGCGCGCCCCCCGTCGGCTCTTCCACCACCGCATCCACCACCCGAAGCTGAAGCAGATCCGGCGCCGTAATCTTCAACTGCACCGCCGCCTCGTCGGCCCGCGCCGCATCGTTCCACAAAATGGCCGCACAACCCTCGGGCGAAATCACCGAATAACACCCAAATTCCAGCACCAACACGCGATTCGCCACACCCAAGGCCAGCGCCCCGCCCGAACCACCCTCACCGATAATCGTCGCAACAACCGGAACCCGCACCCGCGCCATCGCCGCAATCGCAGCCCCAATCGCCTCACTCTGACCCCGCTCCTCCGCGGCAATTCCCGGATACGCCCCAGGCGTATCCACAAAGGTCAAAATCGGCAGCCCAAACGAATCCGCGAGCTCATACATCCGAATCGCCTTCCGGTACCCCTCAGGATGAGGCATTCCAAAATTCCGCCTCATATTCTCCTTCGTCCCACGGCCTTTTTGGTGCCCCACCACCACAACACTCCGCCCGTGATACGAACCCATCCCCGCCACAATCGCCGGATCATCCGCAAAACACCGATCGCCCCGCAGCTCCACCCAATCATCAAAGAGCCGCCGAACATAGTCCAGCGTGTAAGGCCGGTTCGCATGCCTCGAAAGCTGCACCTTCTGCATCGGCGATAAATGCGAAAACAACTCGCGGGCAAGCCTCGAAGCCTTCTCCTCCAGCCTCTTAAGCTCCGGCTCAAAACGCCTATCGGACGACGAAAGCGCGCGCAGCTCACGCACCTTTTCAATCAAGTCCGCAACCGGCTTCTCAAACGGCAGAACAATATTCGCCATAGCTTCTGGCCGCCCTGCCCAGGTCCGCGCTAATCCGACGACGTAGGCTCGTTGCCCAGCACGATGCCCGGCACGGCGACCGAAAGCTTTGGCCTCAGCACATTAAAAATCCGAAGCGGCTTCTCTTTACCCTTCACTTTTGCGGGCTCCAGCTCCTCCAGCTCGAAGCGGCTGCCCAGTGTGTTTTTCGTCATTTCACTGACGACAATCTGCCCCGCCAGCGCCACCGAACACAAGCGCGCCGAGGTGTTGGCAACATCGCCAATCACCGTGTAACTCAAGGCTTTTGAGCTTCCGATATAACCCGCAACCAAAGGCCCCGTGTGAATCCCAATGCCCACGGCCAAGGCCGCCTGATTCTTTTCCTGACGCCTCTTATTGAAGCGCCCCAGCACCTCACCCATCTCCAGCGCGCACTGCACCGAGCGGATGCTGTCATCAGGATGAGCCACCGGCGCGCCCCACAGCGCCATGATTCCGTCGCCCATGAATTTGTCGAGCGTGCCTTCGTACTTGAAGATCGTGTCCACCATC
The DNA here is from genome assembly GCA_964537685.1 of uncultured Polyangiaceae bacterium. Taxonomy (GTDB): domain Bacteria; phylum Myxococcota_A; class Polyangia; order Polyangiales; family Polyangiaceae; genus CAZICM01. The sequence continues at coordinate 62,074 of CAZICM010000019.1, read as the reverse complement.
AGCTCGAAATATTCATTGAGCATCTCGACCAGCACCTCGGGGCTTGTGGTCTCGCTCATCGCCGTAAAGCCGCGGATATCGCTGTTAAACACCGTGCATTGCTCAACCCGCTGACCACCCGGCTTCACCTCGAGCTGACCGCTCACGACGCGCTCGGCGATATTCGGCGAAAGCAGCCGGCTAAAGCGCTCCCGCATCAGAATCTCGGTCTCGATCTTCTTCCCCAAAATATTGATCTCGATAAACATCGCCGCCTGATAGGCAATGGCGAGCACCAGCTCGAGATCCTTGGGCTGGAATTGAGCGAGGTTTTCTGAATCGAGCCACAGCACACCCAACACTTCATTGTTGTGCTGAAGAGGCGCAACCAAAGGCGCAACCACCGCCGAACTGATGCGGTGTAAAATCATGCTCTTGCCTTTGGATGCTGCGAAATCCATCGCCGCATCGTGCGTCAGCACAGCCGCGCGCTCCTTGACGACATGATTCAGAATCGTTGACGAAACACTGATCGGCGCCGTCGTTCCATCCCGCCTCTGCCCCGCCCTCGGCGTCAATTCGCCCTTCTCATCGCGCAAGAAAATCACGCCGCGATCCGCCCGGATAAACTTGAAGACACTTCCCAAAATCTTCTCGAGCAGCTTGTCCGTATCGCGCTCAGCCGCAATTTCACGCGAAAGCTCGTGCGAAAGACGCAGACGCTCATAGTCCGCGCGGAGCTGGCTGATATCGCTCGCGATGCGATCGAAAGTCAAAAAGCCCTTGTCCACAGCCGCAATCTGCGTGCCGATTTGCCGCGCCTGATCGTTGAGATCCACGCGCGTGCCATGAGGACTCGGAGACTGTCCCGGCGACAGACGCGGAATCTGAGCGCTCAACGACTGCTGATACGTGACATTCACCGGAGCACCGGGCACAGGCGCTCCAGGCGGAAAAGGCACTGGAGCAGGCGCAGCACCGCTCCCCGCCGGCCGCGGAGGAAAGGGCGGAGGACCAGGCGGCTGCTTGTTGTAGGGCGGCGGACCGGGCTGAAAATTCGGCGTCACCACCTGCTGAATATCGGGCGGCGATCCTGGCCGGCCCGTGGTCGGAGGCGAAGGCGAAACAGGCGGCGTGCTCCACACACCTCCCTGCGAAGGAGGCGTGATCGGCCCGACCATTTGAGGAATCGGCGGCCCGCTTTCCTCGAAACGGCCGCGCGTAGAACCAAGCGCGATTTCATCGCCGTGCTTTAGAGGCGCCTCACCGCGGACCCGCTCATTGTTGATGAACGTCCCGTTCAGGCTGCCCAAGTCGCGAAGAACAAAATGATCACCGCGCTGCTCGATAATGCAGTGCTCTTTTGAAACGATCTTATCGAGCAATTGAATAGAATTATTCGGATGGCGCCCCAGTGAATTCACCGGGCGCAGCTCGATGGCCTGCTGGCCTTCCGCGGTCTGCAGAATCAGTCGGGCCATCGGAACGATTGCTTACCCCACGCGGCCGGCCCGACGGAGATCCATCGGGGCAGCCGCGTTTTGGTGGGAAATGCCCGCGAAGGACATAGGAACAAACACATCGGCGACTATACCGGGGGCGAAGGAAAAGAACGCTGATTGTTTCGGGCTCAAAACTTCGACCTCCCCTCGCATAATCCCATTGAAAGGTGCGCTCTGTGAAGAGCCGCAGCGCAGGCGCGGCCATGAAAAACAGGACGCCTCATGGTTTCGGCCCGCGGCGGCCAACGTACACCCAACCGCCGCTCCAAAGAAAGGTGTCTGAATGCCTGCCCCTCCCGAGACCGGCGAGCCTCCTCCTGCAATGCCACGCGGCGCGGGTCCGGCCCCCAAACCTGGAATCAGCGCATCAACTCACTTTTAGCCATACACAATCCGATAAAATGAAAACAAAAAACCCTTAACCATCCCTATTCGCCCATCACAAAAACATAAAAAGCGCAAAAACCCTCGTGATACTATCGAACGCTGTCCATGAAGACAGCATCCGACACCCCGAAAACCAACCCGCCGGGCCCGCCCACGCTATCGCTCAAAACCGTTGCGGATCAGTGGGAGAGGCTATTTCAGCACGCCCCAATCGGGATGGTGATCGTGGGAACGGATTCCCGGATTTTAGATGCCAATCCCGCGTTTTGTTTGTTTTTGGGATACCCGCAGGACGAACTGGCAGACCGCAGCTTTGGCCAATTTACCCATCCCGACGATAAAAGCAGAGACCTCGAGGCTCTTCAGCGAATGATGGCCGGCGAGGCAAAGACCTACCGCGCGCGCAAGCGCTACGTGAGGAAAAACGGCAGTATTACCTGGGGCGATGTTTTGGTTCAGTGCCTCTACAATGAGCTCGGCGATATCGCGGGATTTTTTACGACCATCGAAGACGCCGAACAAAAACAAAAGGCTGAAGATGAGAGCCGCCTCGCCGAAGCCCGTTTCCGGGCGCTTTCCGCCGTAACCCACGACGGCGTTATACTATGCAACGACGGTAAAATTGAAGACATAAACGATGCATTGCTTTTTCATGTAGGTGGTGAAGCATCGGATTGGATAGGCAAAGACACCATTCAATTATTTGCCAAAGAAGAACAGGCCCGGGTGGCCGACGCGCTCGATCATCACCCTGAATTCTCGATGGAAAGCGTATTGGCGCACCGGGATGGGCGGCGTTTTCCGGTGGAGATGCAAGTGCGCAACGTGCCCTATCTATCGAAAATCATGCGGGGAATAGCCGTCCGCGATATCAGCGAGCGCAGAATAGCCCAGGAAAAGGCACAGGAGGCCGCCGAGCACGAGAGAAAGCTCAAGGCCCAAGCGGACGCGATTTTGGAACTATCATCGCCGCTTATACCCATTACCAACGAGATTATGGTGATGCCGCTGGTGGGGACACTGGATAGCCAAAGAGCACAGCGCATTATGGATACCCTGCTTACCGGCATTACAACGCGGCGGGCAAGCACGGCCATTATCGATATCACGGGCGTACCTGTGGTGGATAGCGCGGTAGCATCGATGCTGGTCAAGGCAGCGGCGGGCGTCAGGCTATTGGGAGCCGAAGCCATTTTAACGGGAATCCGGCCGGAGGTGGCTCAAACCCTGGTGACGCTGGGCGCCGACCTAAGCAGCCTAAAAACCTGCGGCACACTACAGGCGGGCATCGCCTATGCGATGGATGACGACCGGCTGGAGTAGACAACCCATGGGCGATCAAAACCAGCACTTTTTGGATACCCTTCCCCTGGACTACAGCCGCCCGGAAAGCCTTGAACTCAGGGACTTGCTCGCGGGCAGCTACCGGAAAGAGCAGGATATCTGCATCTTGCTCGATAAAGTGCAAATACCGCCCGCCTATATCAATTTATCCCAGCCCAATATCTATATATGGCACGATATCTTGACCGAAGCGCGCAACCGCGATGTGCTCAGAGGGCTGATGGACTGCGTACTGCAGGATAAAGCCAAGAGCGCCCTTCATAGCCGGATCAAAGAGCTCTTGGCCAAGGTCCCCGTCCGGGAAGCCACCGATTCAGGCGACATGAGCGGCCCCGAACCCGATACCGAAACACTCGAACGCATTATCGGCCGGAGCAGCACATTGATCGATATCTGTTTTCTGGAGGGCGGCCTGCGGGTATCTCCCGCGATTGGCCGGCTCTTGGTCAGCTTTGGCGCAGACGCTTCCAATACCTTTTGGGGAAGCGGTTTTTTGATCGAAGCGCCTGGCCTGCCCCTGCTCATCACCAATTACCATGTACTCTACGAGCAGCTTAAGCCCGGCGCGGCCCCCGCTTCCCGCGTTGAAATATGGTTTGGCTATGAGCTTGGATTGGATGGTAAACAAAAAGAACTATACAAGGCTATGGGCGATATCAGCTCCATTCGGGGGGATGCATCTTTGGATTGGGCAGCCATCCGGCTTAGGGAACACCTTCCGGATTCATTGATTAAACTTCCATTAAAACCCCCAGCAAAACCAGTAGAACCCTTTGACCGGGCTTATATTATTCAGCATCCCAAGGGCGGAATGAAAAAGATTGGCATGCACCACAATGATATCTTTCATGTGGATGAGCAGTATATCCAATATGTAACGGATACCGACCAGGGCTCCTCGGGCTCTCCGGTCTTTAACGAGCAATGGGAACTCATCGCACTGCATCACCGCTATGTGCAAATCCCTATGGGCGACAAAGTGCCGCCGGTCTATCGAAACCAAGGCGTGCGCATTGAACAAGTAATGGCGGGACTTTTAAATTCGGGGCTTTTGAAAGGCCCTGCCCCAAGCTGAGCGGGAAACCATGGCCTCAACGCGATCCACCCCTGCCCTAGCGTTCGCGGAAGCCTTAGCTCAAGCCTATAACAAGAAAGAAGCGATTGAACGCTTATGCCAGCAGGCCGGCATTCCCCTCGAATATGTGAACCTGGGCTTGGCGCCCATCGATACCTGGATATCTCTATGCAACGATACCAGAATGAGCCCGGCCGCCTTCCAGAAACTGCTCGGCGCTGCCCTCGCCGATAAAAGCAAAAGCGCGTTTCATGCCAACCTGCAGCAAATATCGGCAGGGCTTTCTTCTTTACCCGCTTCGGCCGCGCCCTTAAAAACCGATCCTCATCGCTTTCTATGCTGCGACCGCGCCGAAACATGGGAAATGTTAATGGGCAGCGCCGCCGACCCGCGGCTCCATTTTATGCTTCTATGCTGCGCTCAGACCGACGGCCATGCGTATTTATTCAGGCGCATACACCGCTACAGAGCCGAGCTTAATGCCCAAACCCTTGGATTGCGCCCCGAAATTTATGATCTCAAGCCAGCCGACTTTGCGCTTATGCTCCGGGACACAACCCATCACGGCCTCGATAACCCCAAATGGGAAGACGTGCTCAATGCCTGTCCAGAAGCCGGGCTTATCGAGCTGCTTGCCGAAATGACCACGGAAAAACCGCTGGTCTTGCTCTATCCCGCCGCTCACCCCGAACGCCATATCCATTGGCTCTTGGAGCACAATCGCACCGTATTACCTGCCCAATACGAACGAATTGCGGCTGCGCGGCGGAGCGGCGCGGGTTCTGGCATTCTGATCATCCAGCCTATTGTTTGGGAACCTAGACCCTGGGAACGCTGGGTAAAGCGCTTTACCGCGGACGCTGCCACCCACGATTTGCTGGCGCCGCTGCTCGAGCTGTCCTCTACCCAATCGCTTATTCATTTATGCCATTTAGAAGCGATTGGAGAACATCAGCTCCGAAGCTTTTTTCAACGTATTTTCGCAGGTGATCCCCAGCGCATCGAGCAACGCTTAGCGCGCATTGAACCATTGATTGAAAACAACGCAGGCGCTCAAGATATTTTCAAAGAGCTGGAGCGCATTTGGATTGAATCATAGGGGCCATTCATGACATTTCACCGTTATCCAAAAGAATACGAAGGTGATTTTTACATTCCGAGCCCATCGCTGGTCACAGCGGTAAACACGGCCTTTGCCGTGGAGCAGCCCCTGGTGGTGACGGGGGAGCCTGGTACGGGGAAAACCTTGCTGGCCAGCTCGGTCGCTAAGCGGCTGGGCTGGAAACTGCATAAATTTGTAACCCGCAGCGATCATCAGGCGCGCGATTGCCTTTATGCCTTCGATGCCCTGCGAAGGCTGTATGACGCGCAGATCCACGATAAGCGCGCGGAAAATATAGGCAGCTATATCGATTACAGAGCCTTGGGCAAAGCCATTGCCGAAAATCAGCCCTGCGTTGTGCTTATCGATGAAATTGACAAGGCGCCCCGTGATTTTCCAAATGATTTATTGGGCGTGCTCGAAGAAACGCTTGAATTTGAGGTAAAAGAAACGGGCAGCAAATACCGCTACAGCCATTCCGAGCGGCCATTTATTTTAATTACCAGCAACAATGAACGGCAATTGCCCGACGCTTTTTTAAGGCGCTGCGTCTATCACCATATCGATTTTCCAAGCCGCGAAGAGCTGGAACGCATTCTAAAGGCGCGGCTCGACCCAGGTTCGCTTAAACAAGGGCTGGTTGACAATGCTCTCCTTCGTTTTGAGCAGATCCGGCAATTGCCCCTGGAAAAAAAGCCCGCCACAGGCGAATTGATCGCATGGGTGAAGGTATTGATTCAAGCCAATGTCGAACCTTCGGCCATTCAAAGCGCGCCCATATCGAATTTATTTCCGGGCGTGCTGATTAAATTGGAAAGCGATCTGAAAGAATTTGCCGGCACGGCCTCCGGATGAGCGCGGAATTTCCATTTCAGGCCCTGCTAGACGCGCTTAATCAGGCTGGATTTAGCGTGGATGCGCGCCAGCGATTGGATTTTTTCGCCCTGTGCTCGCGATATGACGGCAGCTCGCGCGATGAATTTGCCCAGGCCACCGCAAGTTTATTTGCCGCGACTCCCAAAGAGTACAAACAGATTGTTGATATTTTTGATCGTATTTATCCACGGGAAGGCAGGCCGCTCTCCGCAAATCCAGCAAAACAAGATAAACGCATTAAAAAAGCGCCCCGGAGAAAAAGACTTTTTTTCATTTTGGGCTTGTTCCTATGTCTGATCGTATTGGCGGCGGCAGCCTTCACAAAGAAGGCGCCGCCTGAAAATACAGCCGATTCTCCCGCTCCGGCCGGCGGAAGACGCGACCCGTCGAGATCGGAAGCGGTGCAACTGCCGGCTCCATCGGAAGCGTTTATCAAGGCACCGACAAACTGCGATCCTGTACAGAATACCCGGGTATTTTGGCGTTTTCCCCTGATCGTGACGGGTGTGGCGCTGGTCTTGGCCTGTTTTATTGCAAGCGCGGCGGCGGGCCGCAGAAAGCGGCAATCTCAGCGTGAAACAGGCATAACGCGCGCCCTGCTCTCCCTCGGTGGGCCTAGAAATTATCGTATTGATTATCCATTCATGCCTTTAATCCCCGAGCAGCTCGATGCCATGATTGCCCTATTGGAAGAGGCATTGGCGAGCATCGGGCATTCAAAAGAACTCGATATCGATCGTACTGTTGATCAAACTGTTCAGCGTGGCCTTGTGCCATCCCTGCATTACCGGACGAGGCACGGCGCTTTAAAAGCCCTGGTTTTAATCGATATCGGCGATTTAAGCCGGCCCTTCCGGGCAAAAATAAATATATTTATACAGCGCCTCAAGCAGCGCGGGCTCGATATCGACTTTTTATATTTTGACCGCCATCCCGCCCAAGTATCGAAAAAGCCCGGATCGAAGCTGTTTCCGCTGGAGACCATGGCGGCTAAATGGGGCGGCATTCCGATGATATTGATCGCGACAGGCGAGGCGCTGGCCGAAGAGGGCGCAGCATCGCCCTTGAGCCATGCGCGCCTCTTTCAAGCCTGGCCTCACCGGATTTTGCTCAATCCCATCGGCGATCCCAAACACTGGGCCCGGGGTCTCGATCGGGAACACGCGGGGATTGCCGCATTTCCCATGAACAAAGAGGGCCTGCTTTCGGCGCGCCAGGCGCTTTTGGAACAGCGTTCCAGAATTAGGGCGCCCAGAAGCAGGCGGCTTTTGGAAGAGCCGCTTTGGGGTGAGAAGGCTTTCGATCCCGATCTGTTGAAGGCGCTGTTTTCAATGGCGCCCCTGCCTTCGTATGAGCTTGCGTGGGCCTTGCGCGAACGCTTTTTTCCCAGTGCTCCCGAGCAAATTGTCCTGTCGTGCCGGCATTTTATTGAATGCTCGGTGGATCAGATGGATTCAGAATCCTTTCAAATTGAAAAAGAAAGGGCTCTCGCGGCGCTCAAGGAGCTGGATGGATCGGGGCTGCTTCAGCGCCAAGCCCGGCAATTTTTTATTGAGCTTCTCCATCAGTACGAGCCCGCGCAGAAAAATTCGGCGGCATATTTGCGCTGGCGCAGGGATTTAGCTTTCTTGTATTTACAATCCGATCAGCGTGATGAAATTCAAAAGGGGATTTTTGAACTCCGCCAATTGGCCGAGGGGCCGCTGCGCAAAGAAATTACCCTGCAATTGAAGCGCGGCATGACTCAAGCCGATCGGACGGGGCTTTTTTCCAAGGTGCTCCGTTCGGTTCAGGGCGCGCGTCTGGATTTACCGGCAGGACGGGGTTTGGCCTTGGCCTGGCCGGGTTTAAAATCGATTGGATTTTCTTTTCTATTGGTTGGATTGCTTGCGGCGGTCTTCAATGCATTTGGATTTTATTCGGCGAGACCTTTTCCGTGGGGCGGAATGGTGCTGGGGAAGACCGAGTTTCAGACGGCTTTGTGCCTTTCGCTGGGCGGTATTCACGATGTGCTGAAAAAAGATGGCCATCTGTTTATGATGGGAACCTATCCCGGCAATGAAAATACGGCTTATGAGGCGCTGCATATACGGACATGGGGGCCATTGTACCGGATGAGCGAGACAAGCGTTCAATTTGAACCCAGCGAGCTTCAGGGAGCGGCGATGTTTCAATGGTGCGCGCCCGAGATTTGTGTATTCCGTAAAGATGAAGATGGGTTTCGCTTTGGGAGTTCGGTTGCTGTTTCTCTTTTCGATGGTTTGAATATGGGCGAGGCGCCCAAAATGCCGGATAAGACCAGCGCTTTAGAAATAGATGTCCTGCGCTGGCACCACTCGGATGGTATTTTGCCGGGAAGCGGCGAGGATGTGTGGAAGCGGCTGATCGATCCCGATTGTCCGCGCGCGCCGAATCCTGCGGCCGAGGTGGCCGCACCAACGCCGACAGCTCAGCCGACAGCGCTGCCCGAATCTCCGCCTGCCTGCGAACGGGGCAAAACTCGGTGTAAATCTGAATGTATTGATTTGCAAAACGATAAAAATAACTGCGGCGAATGCGGGAAAGCCTGCGGACAAGAGCAAATCTGCGCTGAAGGCATATGCCAACGAGATCCGAAATCGCAGGAGGCGCCTTGTCCAGCGGGCCAAAGCCTGTGCGGTTCGGAATGCACAAATCTTCAATCGGATATTTCAAATTGCGGCCAATGCGATCGGATATGCGGCGCCGATAAAGTGTGCACGCGCGGCCTGTGTCAGCCCTGCCCCTCGGGAACGGTTAAATGCGGCTCGGGCTGCGTAAATACCAATACCCATCGATATCATTGCGGCGGCTGTTTCAAAACCTGCGATAAGGGCGGAAGCTGCCAGGCTGGTGTTTGTGTTCTGCCTCCAACGCCCGCAGCTACACCGTCAAGCGGAGACGGTAAACCCACGGGCGGCGCGCCGGCTAAACCACCGGCGCCTAGGCCATTTAACCCCGGTGCGGCCGCGCCAGGCGGGCAATTGCCCATGCGGGACCAGCCAACCAATTAGAGGCGTTCTTTCGCGCTCAAAGCCCTTTCAGCCCGCGCGCCGCTGCATTAAAGGGCCGTTTTATGACTGCCACCCAATATCTTCTCGCCATCGATCAAGGCACGACCGGTAGCACTTCGCTCGTGATGGACACGCAAGGCCAAACGCTGGGCCGCGCCACTCGAGAGTTTCAGCAGCACTTTCCCGAGCCCGGACATGTCGAACACGACGCCGAGCAGATTTGGGAAAGCGTTGTGGCGGCTACGCAGGAAGCTTTGAAAAACGCTCAAATTCCAGGCGATCGCATCGCCGCCGTGGGTATCACCAATCAGCGCGAGACCACGCTGCTGTGGGATCGCGAGACAGGCGCGCCCATTCATCGCGCGATCGTTTGGCAAGATCGAAGAACGGCGCCTTTCTGCGCCGAGCTCAAGGCCCAAGGTCACGAGCCCTCTGTCCGCGAGCGCACGGGCCTGGTGCTCGATCCTTATTTCAGCGGAACCAAGGTCCGCTGGCTGCTCGATAACGTGAGCGGGGCCAGAGAGCAGGCCAATCAGGGTAAATTGGCTTTTGGTACGATCGATTCTTTTTTGGTGTGGCGTCTTTCAGGCGATCAGCGGGTTCATGTGAGCGATGTCAGCAATGCTTCCCGCACGCTGCTGATGAATTTAAATACACTCGAATGGGACGACAATATGCTCGCATTGCTGAATGTGCCCAGGAGTGTATTGCCTAAAATTGTTGGCAGTGCCGAACGTATTGCCCACACCAAGAATTTCCCGGGCATCCCCGATGGAACGCCTATTTCGGGCATTGCGGGCGATCAGCAGGCGGCGCTCTTTGGGCAGGCTTGTTTTGGTATCGGCGAAGCCAAATGCACTTATGGAACAGGGGCTTTTGTCTTGGTGAATATCGGCGAAAAGCCTATTTCAAGCCGTTTTGGGCTCTTGGGCACGGTCGCCTGGAAAATTAACGGTAAAATTGTCTACGCTCTCGAAGGAAGTGCATTTATCGCGGGAGCCGCCGTTCAATGGCTGCGGGATGGTTTAAAAATCATCGAGAAGGCATCGGATATTGAGTCCCTCGCCGCGAGTGTGCCCTCGAGCGATGGAGTTTCCTTTGTGCCGGCGCTGTCGGGGCTGGGCGCTCCTTATTGGGATCCGGATGCGCGGGGAATTATTTGCGGGCTGTCGAGAGGCAGCACACAGGCGCATATTGCCCGGGCAACATTGGAAGGTATCGCTCATTCGGTGGCCGATTTGCTGGGCGCGATGTCGGACGATTTGGGCAAGCCGCTGAGCCGGATGCGCGTCGATGGAGGCGCCGCGGCCAATAATCTCTTGATGCAATTTCAATCGGATGTCGCAGGTGTGTCGATAGAACGGCCTCATGAGCTCGAGTCGACGGCGCGGGGGGCGGCGATGCTGGCGGGTGTGGGCGCGGGGATTTTTAAGGATGAGGGCGAAGCGGCAGGGATGGCCAAGGCCGAGCGTGTATTCGGCCCTGCAATGACCGATCTGGAGCGCGGCAAAAGCCGCGGTCAATGGCTGGATGCGGTCGCCCGCTCGCGGGGAAAAATTTCAGGCGGGTGTTAATGCATTGATGCCTCGATTCGATTGACAGAGTGTCAGCGGGCGTTTCCCAAAACGGGCTGTTTGGGATTTGTTGTCAAAAAAATTCCCGCGGGAATGAGCGCGCGGGGCTTCGGGTTCTGAGCATCAAACGACGCGGAAACCCACGCCCGAAGGAAAGCTCATCATGAAATCAGACCTTGCCCATGCCCACGTAGTACCCTGGCACCGAAGCGATCGGACAGCCCACCGGCCGCTTCGTTCCGTTGAAAGCTTGAATGAGGGAACCATGGCCACCAATGAGAATGCTACTGCCGCTCCCGCGCCATTGCGGGACGTCCCTGTCGATTGGGAGGCGCTGGAGGACGCGTTTGAAAATAATGCACCAGAAGTGCATTCGTATTTGCATCTGGGGACAGGGGATGTGCTCCGGGTTGTCGACGGCGTTGCCGATCCGCAAATGCATGCCCGTATCGCCGCCGACACCAATTATTTGCGCATCGATCCGGTGAGCTCGCGCGAGCAATACAGATGGATGGAGCGCTATATCCCGATGGTGGAGCAGCCGGAGCTCTCGGGGAAATTGGCTCAGGCTATCGATGGAAAAGGTGCGTTCCGGCGCTTCAAGGATGTGCTGATGTCGTATGCGCCGGAGCGCGAACGCTGGTTTGCATTCCGAAGTGAGAGGCTTCGCATCTTCATGGAGGCGTGGCTTGCGGCGCATGCGCTGACGCCTGTTCCCCGGCCTGTGTGGGCGCCCGAGAGTTCGCCCGGTGCCGCGCCCGCGGCGGCTGCGCCCGTTCCCGAACCTGTTGCCGTGCGTGAACCGCGCGAGGTGCGCGAGCGCGATGAAATGCGCGATGCGAGCCGCAGGGCGAGGAGCCTGGAGGCGACGCGAAGGAATCTGCGGGATCTGATGGATGGTTTTGGTCCGCGCGATTTGGAGATGCTGAACACCTTCGCGGAATTCCTGAAGGCGAGGCGGGCGGCGCGCGCTTATGCCCATCACCATCACGAGCACGGGGAGCACATGGCTCACGCTGATGAGGAAGCGCCGGCATCGCATGAAATTGCGAGCGAGCCGCGCACCGAATTCGCCTAAAAGCCTATTTCCGCCGGATAAATACGATGGTGATCCGCGAGCGGGCATTTTGATAGTAGGCGTCGATCGCCTGCGTCACCCGCTGGGTCACATAGCTATGCTGAAGCACGGCTTTGACTGTCTCGAAAGGAAGATCGCGCGCGGGCGGCAATAGCGTCCGCTGAAAAGCCCGAAGCTCGGCATCGCTCGGCAGCAGCATCGGCGTCACCATGCGATCGACATAGAGGCTGACGCGCGCCTCGCGCCGGAGCAGCGCATCGAGTTCTCCCGATCCAATCCCTTCAGCACCGGCCGCCTCGATTAAACGTTTGCGCCCGCCCACCCGCTGCTCGAGAGCGGTCCGGGTGGCCTCCGCCCGGCGGGCCAGCTCTTCCGCCGTTGGTTCGGGCCTGATGGGAAGGCTTTCCAGCAGCGTCTCGGCAATATGCCTATCGAGCGCGGCCCTCACATGCCGATCGTTGTACACGGCGGTATCGGGATCGGGGCTCGAGAGCGCTTCGATGCGAGCCTCAAATGCGAGCTCGCGTTCGAAAATAAACTGGGGCTTCGATACGCCTCCCGTTTCCGGCGCGTGCCAGCGCACGGCCACGCGATCCAAAACCAAAATCTTCGGTTTTTCTTCGGCCTTCGCGGAGTGCGCCGGGGCGAGCGAGAGCAGCCCAAAGAGCGCGAGCGCGGCGATGCGCCTGAGGGCTGAAAGGATTCGCTGATCCGCGCGGAACATGCCCGAATCTCACACCTGCGCGGCATCTGGAGCGAGCAACTCTTGTTGGATGCTCAGCAACGATCGAATTGGCATAGATGAAGGCACGCGGGCTGGGATAGGCTTTTGACCGGATGCGATTTGGAATGTCGCCTTGGTTTTCGGTGGTGTTTGCGGCGGGGCTTGCGCTGAGCACGAGCCTGCTGCCCGCGCGCGATGAATTGCCGAAGGGGCGGGGCCGCTTTGAACATGTGCGCATTGGCCTTGTGTTCGATGTGGGAGGCCGGGGTGACAAAAGTTTTAATGATGCGGCGTATGAAGGCTTGTCGAGAGCGGCGCGGGAGCTCGGTGTAACGACGGAAATTGTCGAGCCCACGGGCGCGGAAGACCGTGAAGCGGCGATGCGATTGTTTGCGGCGCGCGGTTTTGATTTGGTGATCGGTGTTGGATTTATTTTCTCGACCGATGTGAATGTGGTGGCGCGGGCGTTTCCCAAGACGGGCTTTGCCTGCATCGATTATTCGCCGCCTTTCGATGGAAGCGCGATTCCCGATAACGTCGCGGGCCTGACTTTTCGCGAGGAAGAAGGTTCGTTTTTGGTGGGGGCAGTGGCCGGGCTGGTTAGCCAAAAGAAAAACGTGGGCTTTGTCGGCGGTATGGATATTCCGCTGATTCACAAGTTTGAAGCGGGCTACCGCGCGGGTGTTCTCGAGGTGTGTCCCGCATGCACCGTGCACGCTGCCTACGCGGGCACGACGCCTGAAGCTTTTCGCGATCCGGCCAAGGGAAAAGCGCTGGCGATCAGCCAAATTTCAGCGGGTGCCGATGTGATTTATCACGCGTCGGGAACGACGGGGCACGGTGTCTTTGAAGCGGCGCGCGATATGGGTGTGCATGCCATCGGCGTCGATTCCGATCAATACGATGAAATGCCCGGCACGGTGCTGACCAGCATGATCAAACGGGGCGATGTGGCCGTTTTCGAGGCGATTAAGGCCATCGCGGAAAAGCGTTTTCAGGGTGGGATTTCTGTCTTCGGGCTGGCGGAAGAGGGCGTGGGTTATGTGAGCGAAGGCGAGCACGCCAAAGGGTTTGGAGACGATATCAAGCGCCGGGTGGCCGAGCTAAAAGAGCTTGTAAAACAGGGCAAAATACGAGTGCCTTCGAAATAGCGGCTACCACTTCACCAGCACTTTGGGCGGCTGCACTTCGGCCTTCACGCCCGGAGGTACGTCGATCAGCACATCCAGATAGGCGCTGCCCGGCTTGGTGGTGTCCACCTGCGGCGTCTTGGTTTCGATGCGGGGCACCAAGGCTTCGGCTTGCACGGCATTCACAGCCTCCGCCGTGCCCGTCACCACCACCGTCACCGTGGCGGGCTTTGTCGTCGCGCGGACAACACCGACAACTTCAACTTTCAGTCCTGTGAAAGGCTTGGTTAAAAGCTCGCGGGCCACATCCACAATCGCCGTGACGCTTTCAACATCGAAGGTGACCAGCTTGGGAGGCTTGTCGAGAGCGAGCGTTCTTCGGTGATCCCCTTCGGTCAGTCCTGTCACATCAAAAGGCGCCGTGCGCGCAAACTGCATCACTTCAATTACCGAGCGGGGGCCGCGCGCGTTGACAATGGGAGGCTGCGCGATGGGTGTGCCTTTGATGACCAAGTCGGCTAGCAGCTCGCCCGTGCGGGGAATTTGAACGGGTATCTGCCGCTCGATAACGTCGTCCCAGCGCACTTCAATTGTCGATGGATAGATCTGAAGAACGCTGAGGCCCGCAGGCACATGAAACATCGATGCGTCGAGTTCGATGCGGGTCTCCCGGCCGCTTCTGAGATCGAGCTGGAGCGTGCCGAGATCGTCCTTGTGCAGCGCATCGAGGGCTGTTCTCGAACCGTGAAGCGTGACGGCTACTTCGCTGGGAAGCTGGGAAATAAGCTGCCGGCTTGCACTTTCCGAAGGCATGATCGACACCACGCTGAGCGCAACGGTGCGCTGTACATCCTCGGCTCCGTGAATCAGCGCGTACACGCCGAGCGCGGCCAATAGCGAGATGACCTTGAGCGTGAGGTTGTCGAACATCGCCGCGCGTATTGCACCGCGTATTCCGTCCTTGGTGCTCATGCGTCTTCACTCGCGGGAGGAGGCGTGGAGGGCGGGGTTGTGGGCGCCGGCGGCGCCAGTGTGGTGGGGACAAATGAAGGCGCTCTGGGAGGCGCGGGAAGCGCTGCATCAGATTGGCTGTCCGCTGTTTTTTCGCTCTTGTCCGAGGGCGGATCGGAAGGCGGCCGGATTTCCGCGGATGCCTTGGGTTCAGCGGGTTTCATGGGCGTTGATGTCAGAAGCTTCGAGCTTGGAGCGCGGGCGGATACAGGCTCTTTGTCCCAATCGCGCTCGCGTTCGCGGATGGTCAGCGTGCCGATGGGCAGAGGCGTGCGCGTGGGCGCGGGCGGAGGGATGGTGGCCAGAGGGCGCGCGCTCGTCGGTGCTACGGCGCTTGGAAGCGTGGTTGTTCCAGCGCCGGTTTTCTTTGGTGTGGGAGGCGCGGCGGACACGCTCTTTTTTCGGGTCGCGGCGCGCCCAAATAGGCCCGCAAGCGCTTGGCGCAGCGATTGTCCATCCAAGTTCGAAACGATGTTGCCGCTAAAGCAAAAGCTAATTGTGCCGCGCTCTTCGCTCACCACGACGACGACGGCATCGGTTTCTTCGGTGATGCCAAGCGCGGCCCGGTGGCGCGAACCCAGGCTCGCATCGAGGATTTTTGTTTCGGGCATGGGAAAGAACACACCCGCCCGCGCAATTTTCAAGTCGCGGATCACCACGGCGCCGTCGTGCAGTTTGTTCACCGATTCAGGCACAAATAGCGAAACCAACAGCTCGCGTGTAACGGCCGCGTCGATGGGAATGCCTTCGCTTTTCACAAATTCAAGCAGGCTCGCGTCCTGCTCAAAAGCGATGATCGCGCCCATGCGGTGACGGGCGAGCTCGGTCGCCGCGGCCACGACTTCATCGATGACGCGCGATTGCTGTTCGCGCCCGCCCGAGAGCCAGGCTTTGCCGCCCACGCGGATCAACGCGCGCCGTATATCGTTCTGGAAGACGACGACAACGATCAAAATAATCGAGGAAAGAAGCCCCGAGAGCAGATTGAGCAGCGTGACCAGGCCAAAGAGTTTCGCGCCCAGGTACACGAGGCCGACCACGCCCAAGCCAATGCCCATCTGCATCGCGCGGGTTCCGCGCAGCACCAGCAAGAGGCGGTAGATCAGGTAGGCGACAATAAAAATATCGATGAGGTCGCGGACGACCTGACCCACGGGCCTCGGCGAAATAAGGTGAAGAAGGCCCTCAAGCATGCGCCGCCTCCTTCATTGCGGATGCAGGCAGGGCCGCCGCGCTATTGGTTTTGGAAGCCGCTTCGGCGATCGCTTCGTGCATGGCGAGCGCCTGGCGCATCTCGGCCACATCGTGGACGCGAACGATACGCGCTCCCCGCGCCACACAGGCCAAGGCCGCCGCGATGCTTCCTGGCAGGCGCTCTTGGGGCGGCGGCAGATCCATGCCTCTTTCCTTGAGCGCCACCGCAACAAACGACTTGCGGCTCGGACCGACCAGCACATCAAAACCCAAATCCAAACACTCATTTAAACGGGCGCACAGCACAAGCGACTGTCTTGCGTTCTTCGCAAATCCAAAGCCCGGATCGAAGATCAAATCGCCGCGCGGAAGTCCTGCGTTTAGCGCTTGTTGAGCCGCCGCCATCCACTCGCGGCGCACATCCATGACCACATCGCCATAGGCTCGATCTTCATACACCGAAAAACCGCGCATCTCGCTCATGCTGCCGCGGCTGTGCATCAGCACCAGGGCCGCGCCCCGCTCCGCACACAGCTCGCCAAGTTCCCGCGCAGGCTCGAGCGATACGCTGTTCACCACGGATGCACCTTGATCGAGCGCCCACGCCGCCACATCCGGCAAGGTTGTGTCGATCGACACCACGCTGAACAGGTCCGCCGCCGCCCGCACAACAGGACCCAGCCGCCGAATTTGCTCTTCCGCTGAAATCGCCTTCGATCCAGGCCGTGTGGATTCGGCGCCGATATCGATTAAATCGGCGCCGGCAGCGCCAAGCTTTTCAATCTGCGCAAGCGCGGCCCGATCGTCGCTAAACAGCCCGCCGTCCGAAAACGAATCCGGCGTGCGATTCAGTATCCCCATGACAAGCGCGCGGCGGTGTTGATCGAGAAGCGCGCGCAGCCTTGCCATGTCCTACCCATAACAATCTTTCGGGCGCCTTCGCAATTTTCTATGCTGAAAATGCCGTTCGGCCTCCATGCCCAACACCCTCATCACGAGAGCCGTTGCCTCCCGACCCAAGGGCTTGCTCCTCAGCCTGCTTTCAGCCTTTCTCTTCACGGCCGTAGGTTCGGTGGAAATGTTCGTCCCCAGCTTGATACCCAGGCAGGGCGAGCCGGCTCCCCTTACGGTGCGTATTCCTTATGGCCCGCGCCTGATCAGCCGCGACGATAAAGGCTCTTCCCAAGCCGTTTTTGAACACCGGCGCATCATCGTTCCGCGCGGTGAAATCGTTCTCCCCGACAACGACGATCACAAAGCGGCTTTGGCCTTCGAAGGACAAAAACGGCCCCAGCGCGCGATTCGATTTGCCAGCCAATTTGTCGTTCATTTTTTGCTCTGCCAGATGCTCATCGCCTACCTGCGCCTCTTCGGCCAAAGCAGGATCCGGCTGTTGCGCACGCAGATCGGCCTGATGGCTTTGCTCTCCCTCACGCTGATCACGGAAAAAGCCGTTCTTCTGTTCACCAAGCTGCCCGAATTCTGGGTGCCCAATGCGGCCCTTCCCTTGTGGGTTGCCCTTGTTTTTGACCGGCGTGCAAGCTTGATGGTGGGCATTGGCTTGGCCTTCTTTTCGGCTTCATTTCACGCCTACGATCCGGTGCTCCTGACCGTTGTGCTGGTGCGCGGCATCGTGGCCGTTCTTTCATTTTCAGACCGCAAACATCCCGAACAAATGCTGCGCGCCGGTTTGATTTCGGGTATCGCCGGAGCGCTGACCTTTGCCGCCCTCACCATGATTGTCGAAGGCCAATTTCACGGCCCACGCGACATTTTTATGGGAATGAGCTCCAATTTGATCGCATGTGTGGGCGGAGGTATTGCGGCGGGCGTGCTGGCGCGCTGGCTTCACGAGCCGGCCGAGCGGATGATCGGCCATGTCTCGCGTGAAAGGCTGCTGGATTTAACGGATTTAGAGCAGCCTTTGCTTAAAAAGATGGCGGAGGAAGCGCCGGGGAGCTGGGAGCACGCGCGGGCGATGGCCAATTTGGCGGAAGCGGCGGCGTCCGCGATTTTCGCCGATGCATTGCTGACGCGGGTGGGCGCCTATTATCACGATTTGGGCAAAACGGTTTCGCCCAAGCATTTCGTCGAAAACCTGGCTCCCGGCGAACGTTCGCCCCACGACGATTTAAGCCCCGAAGAGAGCGCTGAAATCATTCTGAAGCATGTGACCGAGGGAACCCGCATTCTGCGCGAGGGAAGAATTCCCGAACCTGTCGTTGAATTTGTCTACACCCACCATGGAACGCAGGTTGTCGAGTATTTTTGGCATAAATACAAAGCGCTGCACGAGGCAAAAGAGCCCAAAATTGAAGGCGTCGATGCCAATTCAATGAAATTGAATCAGGATTTCTTTCGTTATCCAGGCATGAAGCCTCAAACGAAAGAAACCGCTATTTTAATGTTGGTCGATTCGATTGAGGCGGCATCCCGAACGATTTGGCCGCCTGATCTAAAGAAATATGAAGAAATGATTCAGCGGGTGATTTTTACCAAGCTTTCGTCGGGCCAGCTCGATGAATGCGGTCTGTCGCTCAGCGATTTACATACCATTTCAGAAAGAATGGCCGCCACGCTGGTCAACGTGCACCACGCGCGTATTAAATACCCTTGGCAAAATAAAAAAAGCGACCCGCATATGCACGCCGTCGAGAGTCCTCCGCCGCCCTCCTCCGCCAAATCCTGAATGGACGGCAATCGCTGGCGACGGAAACACGCTTTCTTAACGCAGTGCGTGCAACACCAACATCCTAGGTGTAAGGTGGCCAGGCTTCCCCAGATGAACAATTTCATCATGGTGGAAACAATATCGATCATATCGTCCCCATGACGGTATCGGAGAAAGGAGCACGGCTGTGACCTCCCTGTTCGAACAAAGTTTTATGAAGGCGCTATTTCACGGCGTCGTCCCGGAGGATTTGATTTTTCCGTATCCAGAAATGGCCGCGGAAGAACGCGAAACCACGTCGATGATGCTGGAAGAAGTGCGCCGCTACTTCGCCGCCAATGTCGACAGCGCGAAGATCGATCAAGAGCACGAGATTCCTGCCCAAGTGCTGAGCGATTTGAAAGGCATGGGTTTGTTTGGGCTTCAGATTCCGACCGAATATGGGGGCGCGGGACTGAGCACGACCGCTTATGTGCGCATCATGCAGGAGATCGGCGGGCTGGATGCCTCGCTCGCCGTGACGCTGGGCGCGCATCAATCCATTGGTTTGAAGGCGATTTTGCTGTTTGGTACGCCCGAGCAAAAACAAAAGTATCTGCCCGCGCTCGCGACGGGCGAGAGGGTGGCGGCCTTCGCGCTGACAGAGCCGGGCGCGGGTTCGGACGCGGCCGCCATTAAGACGCGGGCCGAGCTTTCACCGGATGGTTCGCATTACATCCTGAATGGTTCGAAGATTTGGATCACCAACGGCGGTTTTGCCGATGTGTTTACGGTGTTCGCGCGGACTTCCGCCGTGCATGAAGGATCGAAACCCAAGATTACGGCCTTTATCGTGGAGCGCGGCGAGGGCCTGAGAAACGGGCCGAGCGAGCACAAGATGGGCATTCGGGGCAGCTCGACGACGGAGATTTTCTTCGATGATGTGAAAGTGCCCCGGGAGAACGTGCTCGGCGAGGTGGGCAAGGGCTTTAAGGTGGCGATGGAAGTGCTGAACAGCGGGCGGCTTGGTTTGGCGGCCGGATGTCTCGGCGGCAGCAATACGATGATTAAGCTCGCTATCGATAGGGTTCAGGAAAGGCGGGCCTTCGGCCGCAATATCGGTGAATTCGGGCTGATCAAAGATAAAATCGCGACGATGCTCGCGCAGAATTTCGCGCTCGAGTCGATGACTTATCTCACGACGGGATTGGTGGACGCGAAGATTCCGGACTACTCGCTCGAGAGCGCGATCTGCAAAGTGGTGGGTTCGGAGTCGCTGTGGTTTGTGGTGAACGAGACGCTGCAAATCGCGGCGGGCATTGGCTACATGCAGGAATATCCCTATGAGCGGCTGCTGCGCGATTCGCGCATCAACATGATTTTCGAGGGAACGAACGAGATTCTGCGCTGCTTTATCGCGCTGTCGGGCATGCAGGGTCCGGGCAAGGCGCTGAGCGAAGTGGTGAAGGCGATGCGCGAGCCGATCAAAGGTTTTGGTTTGCTCAGCGATTTTGCGATTCGCAAGGCCAAGAGCGTGCTGGGGCGGGAGAGGCTGTTTAAGGCGCATCCGCTGTTGAGCCGCGAGGCGGTGATTTTCGAGGAGTACATGAACGAGCTGTCGGCGCAGACGGAGAACATGCTGCGCAAGCACGGGCGCGAGATTGCCGAGATGCAGTACACGCAGCGGCGCATCGCGGAGATGGCGATGGATTTGTACGGCATCGCGGCATGTATCGCGCGCACGACGCGGGCCATCGAAAAGCGGGGCCAGGAAGGCGCTCGCCGCGAGCTGGATCTAACGTCGATTTTCGTGGGTATGGCGCATAAGCGGCTGCGCCAGCACATCTCGGATTTTCACAAGAATGACGATGAGCTCCGTAAAGCGGTGGCCAGCCGGGCCTATACCGATCGGGCTTATCCTTTCGATATTTTGTAAATCTGCTGATGGAAGTCCGCGCCGCGCATTCCCACCGCGCGCGCGGGCACGCCGGCCATAACGGCGCCCTTGGGCACATCCTGCAATACAACCGCATTCGCTCCGATAACGGCGCCGCAGCCCACGACAATAGGCCCTAAAATACGGGCTCCGCAGCCGACGACCACGTCGTCTTCAATCACCGGGTAGCCATTGTCCTTGGCTGTGCCGACGGTGTTGTTGCCCATAAAGCGCACGCGCGCGCCTATTTTTGCGTTGCCTCCGATGACCGTTCCCAGGCTGTGCACAAAGCTGACGCCTTCGCCGAGCTGTACATCTTTGCCGATCTCGATGCCGTAGAGGCTCATTTGGGTAAGCCGGAGAAGCCTGTTTATGCCTGGAATATGCAGGCGGCGCGCTTCCATGCGGGCCCGGTACATCATCAAAATGGGAAACGAATCCAAGTGGGCCGCGCGCTTTAGGCTTTGGGCGGTGACTTCATGAAACTCGGCCTGGGCAAGGGCTTTTAGGTCGTCGGAGCATTGGCGGAAGAACATCGGGGCTCTGCGATCTAAGCCATGATTGCGGCTTTTTCCGCAAGTCTTTGCGCATAGGCATGCTCTTTTGACCAGGCCGGATCAGGCTCGGAAACGGCCATGGCAATGGCTTTGGGATCTTCGCCCTTTTCAATGGCAAGGCGGGCCGAGTCCGAACCTGTGAGCAGATCGAAGGCCGGAATATGGTCGACGTATTCGTAGCGTTCGGTGCGAAATCGGAAGTGCTCGGGATGATGGTGATGCGCGATCGCAACCAGCGCGGTGTAGACGGCGGCGGGCCTGAAGCGTTTGGGATCGGTGACGTGGATTTGAACACCTCCTACAATTTGGCCTCCATGCTTATGAAATGTGGGCCTAAAGGTGAGCGGGCGCGCGTAGAAACCTTCAAATCCAAGGCTATTGAGCGTTTTGGCCAAGCGTTCTCCATCGAGCCAAGGAGCGCCGACCAATTCAAAAGGACGGGTGGTGCCCCGGCCCTCGGAGAGATTGGTGCCTTCGATTAAGCAGCCGCCTGGATAGACCAAGGCGGTGTCGGCGGTGGGCATATTGGGCGATGTCATGACGAAGGATGACGTGCGCCATTGCTGAGCGAGCGAGCTTCGATCCCAATCTTGAACGGAGACGATGGAGAGGGCTCCGCCGGGTCCGAGGGGGAGGCCGTCGCGCTGGGCGAAGTAGGCGAGGATTTCTCCAACGGTGAGCCCGTGGCGGATGGGTAAGGGCTCGAGTCCGACAAAGGATAAGTAACCCGGTTTTTGTGTGGCTCCCTCGGCGCTTTGAAGATCGCCCGAGATGGGATTGGGGCGGTCGAGAACGATGGTGTGAACGCCTCGCTTGGCCGCTGCGCGAAGGCAGAGAAGAGCGGTCCACACGAAGGTGTAGTAGCGCGAGCCGACATCGGCGAGATCGATAAGCAATAGATCCAAGGACGCCATGTCTTCGGAGCGGGGCGATAGATCTTCAAAGCGATCGCCGTAGAGGCTTTTGATGGGCGCGCCGCTTCTTGAATCGATGGCTTCGGGGACGCCGATCATGTCTTGAGCTTCGCCTCCATAACCGTGCTCTGGACCGAACAGAAGAGCGGGGCGAAGGCCGTTTTCAGCGAGGATTTGCGCAAGATGAACAAAGCCCGCATTCACGCTGGCAGGGTGGGCGAGCACGCCGAAGCGCGAGCTCTTGAATCTTGAAAGCAAGCCTAGAAGTTGTGGAAGCCGATCGAGTCCACTGTGCACAATTCATCGCTCCGCGCCCCGGAAACGCGGGGGCACGCTGTCCTAACAGAGAAGAAAAACATGGGAAAAGAAAGCTGTTGTATCGGGCGGGGCAACGCGAAAAAGCGCGTATGATAAGCGCCGCTCCGTAAACAGGCCGAAGCATGGATGTAGAAGCCGGCACGCTTGTGGATGGGAAATACCGCGTGGTGCGCCTGCTCGGCGAGGGCGGAATGGGCGCGGTGTATGAAGGCGAGAACATCCGCATCCGAAGGCGGGTTGCGCTGAAGGTGCTGCACGCGACGCTGGCTTCGCATGAGACGGCTGCCAGGCGTTTCGAGCAGGAAGCAAAAGCCGCTGGAATGATTGGCTCGGAGCACATTGTGGAGGTGCTCGATTTTGGGAGCCTGCCCTCGGGTGAGCTGTATTTGGTGATGGAGTTTCTCGAGGGG
Organism: uncultured Polyangiaceae bacterium; assembly: GCA_964537685.1. Lineage (GTDB taxonomy): Bacteria > Myxococcota_A > Polyangia > Polyangiales > Polyangiaceae > CAZICM01. Next base: position 39,281 of record CAZICM010000019.1, on the reverse strand, counting down.
GAAGATTTAGCGACGAGAATCAAGCGGAATAAGCGGCTCATGCCTCATGAGGCGGCGCCGATTGTGTACCAGATTCTCGAAGGGCTTTCGGCGGCGCATAAGATTGGCATCATTCACCGCGATTTAAAGCCTGAGAATGTGTTTTTGGTGCGGCAGCGGACGGGGCAGCGCGACTTTGTAAAGGTGCTCGATTTTGGTGTGTCGAAGTTTTCAACGCTGTCCGGCGATGCGATGAGCATGACCAGAACCGGCGCTGTTGTGGGGACGCCTTATTATCTTTCGCCCGAACAGGCGCGGGGTTTGCGCAATATCGATGCGCGCAGCGATCTGTATTCGGTGGGCGTGGTGATGTACCAGGCCATTACGGGAAGGCTTCCTTTTTCGGCCGAAACGTTTAACGAGCTGGTGTTTAAAATCGCGCTTGAAGCTCCGCCTCCCGCTGAAACGGTGGTGCCCGATCTCGATCCAACCTTCGCGGCCATTATCCGTACCGCGATGGAGCGTGAGCCGGATGCCCGCTTTGCTTCGGCGAAGGATTTTCAGGCGGCGATTTCGAGGTGGATCGCGCTGAATCCGGCCCCGGATTCGATACGGCCCACAGCGCCCGAGACATCGGGGTTTTTGCCTTCTCCGGCGCGCACTGCACCGCGTTCGGGGACGCTGGCTATGGAGGCCATGGGAAGCGCGCCTTCGCCTTGGCCAAGCCCTCCTGGGACGGCGATGCCTGCACCCGCGCATCCGCAGTCTTCACCCTATGTTCCGCCTCCGGCCGCTCCTTTGCCTTATGCGCATCCGGGTGCTCCAGGTCTGAGCGCTCTGCCTTTGCCGCTGCCGCCGCCTGCTCAAGGTGTAACAGCCAGAGGCGAGTCGCTTCCTCCTCCGCCGAGGCGCGCCGCTCCTGTTCCATCTTCGTCCCGCAATCAGCAATTGGGGCTGTTGGCTATTGGCCTGGGGACGGTTGTGCTGGCGGGGCTTGGTTTGGGCGCGTTTTTTTTGTTTGGCGGCGATTCACCGGCGCCCGCGAAGTCCGCGCTGATCAGCACCGAACCCAGTCCAGCATCTTCGCCCGCGCCCACGGCATCCGCTGCATCTGCCGAAACAGCAGCTTCGGACACCGCCGAGTCAGCGCCTCCGGCCAACGCTTCGGCGGCCAAGAGTGCGCCGATCAAAAGCACTTCCACACCGGGACCCGCGCCCAAAGCAACACCTACGCTAAAGCCAAGCGGGCGCAGAATTGGCAACGAGCTTTGATTGAAATAAAGCGCGGCGATTATTTGCGAATGGCCGTGTAGAAGGTTGCGCTCTTGCGGCGCAGGCGAAGCAATAGCCGTCCATCCTGCGCCTTTTCATTCACCTGATCGGTCGTCGGAAGCCGCACATCATCCGCATCCAAGATCATGTCGCCGGCGCGCACGCCCGCCCGCTCTGCCATGGAATCCGGCGCCACTTCCACGACCACCGACACCACCGATCCAGCGCTTCCCTTGGGCTTTTCATTGTCGACCACATCTCTCAAGGTCAGTCCAAAACGGGGCTGCGATGGCAGTTTCCGCTCGATGGGCAATTGAGGCGGCGCTTCTTCCTTGCGCTCTTTCAGCGTGGCTTTGGTCTGATACCGCTTGCCCAGGCGAACGACTTCCAGCGAAATGGTTTCGCCTACATCATGCGAGAAAATCTCGCGGATCACGTCTTGCGCGTTGGCTGTGGGTTTTCCATCCACTTGGGTGACAACATCGCCCGGCTCCAGATTGGCCTGCTGCGCGGGGCCTCCAGGCGTCACCGAATTCACCAGCGCGCCCGCGGAAGGCGGATTGGTTAGTTCAGCCGCGAGCTGAGGCGTGAGATCTTGAAGGCCAATACCTACGTATGCGCGCGTAACCCGGCCTGTCTTCAGCAGTTGATCGGCCACGCGCTTCACCAGGCGCGCGGGAACCGCAAGGCCAATGCCCTGGCCGCGGCTTACGATCATGGTGTTGATGCCGAGCACATGCCCATCCAGATTGACGAGCGGGCCGCCGGAATTGCCGGGATTGATGCTCGCGTCGGTCTGCAGATAATCCTCGACGGCGTTCACGCCCACGCCCCTTCCTTTGGCCGAGAGAACGCCTGTGGTAACCGTGCTTCCAAGCCCAAAAGGCGAACCGATGGCCACTACCCATTCGCCGACCTTGGCCGCATCGCTGTCGGCAAATTCAACGGTGGGCAAGCCTTCGGCCTGAATGCGGATCACCGCGAGATCGGTCGCTGGATCGCGGCCCGCAAGCTCGGCGGACATGATCCGGCCATCCTTGAGCCGCACGTTGATGGAGCGCGCGCCCTCAATGACATGGTTGTTGGTGATGATCGCGCCGCTGGATGAAAAGATGACGCCGGAGCCTGTGCTTTTGCGCTCTCCGTCCGATCCCACGAATTGCGCCGATGAGGCCGTTCCTGCATCGGCGACGACTTCAATTTGAACCACGGAGGGACTGACTTTTTCGGCGACGGCCGCAAAGCCTTCGCTGAGTTTCCGGAGCTCGGAAATGCCCGCGGGCTCGGCTTTTGGCTTGGTCGGCTTGGCCGGAGGCGCAGGCAGCGCCTTGGGTTTGCCCGCCACGGCTGGAATGGTCGGCGCGGGCTTTTTGGCAGGCTGGGCGGCGATCGACTGGGCGGCGGCTGGAATGGCCGACAACAAAAACGCCACCGGCAAAGCAAAGCGGAACGCAAAACGAAATTGGGCGGGCATGCCCAAAGTTTAGCCAATGAGAGCGCGCAACTCTTCGGAAAGTTGTTCCTCTTCGGGCTGCTCGGCGGGCCAGGGATCTTCGGCCCGCTGTTTTAAAAAAGTGCGCTCCAAGCACAGTCCTGCGGCCGGTGCGGTGATGCCGGCATCCGTTCGTTTTCCCGAGACAAGCGCTCGCAATACGGCGCCTTGGGCCAGCTTTCCGCGCGCCACATCCACCAGTGTGCCCACGATAATGCGCACCATGTTGTGCATAAACGCCGTGCCTGTGATGTCGATATGAAGCACGCGCGGATCCCAGGTGCTCTCGGCAATATCGACCTTCACGATGGTGCGCACGGTGTTTTCGCGTTCATCGGCGCTCGAGCGAAAGGCTTTAAAATCGTGCGTTCCAACAAGATGCCGGGCTTCATCGCGGATCAGTCCGGCGGCGCTGGGCTTGAACAGCTCGTCGGTCCTCCACACCCGTCCGTCCCAAAATGGATCGCGCACCCAATCGCGGAGCAGTGTGTAGCGGTAACGCTTGCCCAGGCTGTCAAAGCGGGGGGTGTAGCCCGCTGGAACGAAGGCCGCCGTTCGTACCGCGATTTCGCTGGGCAAATGCCGGCACAATGCGAATACCCAGCCCCTGGGCGGGATCTTTTCGCTTTTGCTTCCTGTATCGAAGGCTACGCGCTGATCTTTAGCGTGCACGCCTGCATCGGTACGGCTTGCGCCCCGGAGCTCTAAGATGGCCGGATCGATAGCTTGAAGCGCGCCTAAGAGCTCGCCCGCTACCGTGCGCTGCGAGGGCTGAAAGGCAAAGCCTGAAAAAGGGCGGCCGTCGTACGCAACGCTGAGAAGAACGCCGCCCATGAACTTGATGCAAAGGTCGAACGATTAGCTTCCGCCGCCGCCTGTGCCGTTGTTGCCCGCGTTCGGAAGCGGTGCCGCGCCGTAGCCATACAGGCAGATCTGATAGAGATAGTCTTTGCCGTCGCCGGTCGTGTCCAGATCCCCACAGCACACGTCCACGTCGAGATTGGTCTCGTCGGTGGTGAGCCTGCCGTCGCCGTTTAAATCCTTGCTGCAGGCCGGAAAGGGATTGCATCCCTTTTCAACAGCCTGATGCCCGCTCGCGTTCACATCCTGCGTGCAATTCGGCGCAATGCCTTCCTCGGCCGCGCAGCCGAAAAGCGCGATGCACGCTCCGGAAAGCAGCACAGTACACGCCGCGTACACCAAGCGGGCATAACCAGAATCAACACGTCCAACAGAACCAATTCGAGGTGCAAGTGACTTTCGCATGGGCGATCTCTAGGGCTGAATTTCGAACTTAAGCGGTACGTTGATTACAACACAACCGCTCTTTGGTGCGGGAAAACTCTTGCCTTGGAATTTGCCGAGCACGCACGAGGAAATTTCGGCGGAGCCCAGCGTGTCCTTCGTGATGTGCGCGCTGCACATTAGTCCTGTGGAACCAATGCTCACGCTGATTTCGATGCTACCCGAGACTTCGGCGTTTCGCAGCGCGCGTTTATAACATCCCTGCGCCGAGGCCGCGGCGGATTGCACGGCTTGTGTCAGAGCGCTCGAGGGAACGCCTTCGCCGCATGCTGCGCATGGATTCTGGGCGGCGGGGGCAGGCGTGTCCGTTGAGCCGGTGCCTCCCTTCGCCGCAGACGGCGGAGACAGCGCGGCCTCACCCGAAGACGCCGGACGGGCGCCGGAAGGCGGGGCTTCTTGGCTGGCCTCGAGTTTGGGCGGTGGAGGAAGCGCATGCAGAGGAAGCGGAGCCTCCGGCCCTTTTTGCCCCGGCACAGCCTGCTGAACGGCCGGCGGCAACGCTGAAGCGCCCGATTGACCTTCGCCGGATGAAGCGCAGCCGAATCTCCACATCAAAAGCGCCCCAGCGCCCAGCGCCAGCACAAGCGTGCCCGCGAGATAAAGCCCAACGCCTTTGGACTCACCCGGAATCTCAGGCTGGGACAGCGGATCGGGCTCCGAATCGGACACGCCGTTCTTTATACGCTTTCCGGCACATAAAAAGACAGCGCCGCTTCGCCGTAAGAACGGGTCTCAACGTGTTTCATGCGCACAACTTCAGGTGCCCGGTCACGTCCGGCGTGCTCCAGCACCAACTGTCCCGATGCCTTCAGCATGCCTTCGATGGAGAGCAGCGAGCCCACCACAAAAGCCGCTTGACGAAGCCCTGCGTAAGGCGGGTCGGCGAAGACCACATCGAAGGGCGCGCGCCGCGAGATCTGTGGAAACGATCGTTCCACCGACTGCTTCAGCGCAAAGCTTTCAGCCGAAAGCTCAAGCGAGCGAAGATTTTCCTGCAGGGCCGAAAACGCGCCCCTCGCCTGCTCGACAAACATCGCAAATACCGCTCCGCGCGATAAAGCCTCGATGCCCAAGGCGCCGGTGCCTGCATACAAGTCGAGCACCCGCGCGCCTTCCACGCTGTTGCCCAAAATCGAAAACAGCGCTTCACGCACGCGATCAGCCGTTGGCCGCGTTTGAGCGCCTTCGGGCGCAATTAGCCTGCGCCCCCCAAACCGGCCCGCGATAACGCGCATGAGCCGCCGTTAAAAGCGATAGGTGAAATCCAGCGAGCCGCTTCGCAGCCCCACACTGGGCTTGATGGTCCAGCCCGCCTTCGGCGCGGCTTCGGCGGCAGAGCTGCTCGTCATCAGCAGGTACACGCCTGCTCCCGCGGAGATCGCCGCTAAGGGATACATGATGTACTGAAGCACCTCGAGCGTACTGGTCTCATCGCAAATACTGATGATGCGATCCCGGTCGGCGGGCACTTGGGGATCTGTTCCGTTGGCCCCGAAGGTCTTGTTGTCCCTGGCGAACTGGCAGATATCGGTCTGCTGCGCATAACCGTTGTTGCCGTTTGGCGAGACGGTCTGCTTTCGGTATTCGTCGAAATCGTTTTGCTTGCTCAGCACGCTGACTCCGCTAATCGCGCCTACAGCACCAAAGACGACGCCCGCGCCGATACCCACAAAACCGCCAATCCGTTTCCAGTTTGTGGGCTGCGCCGACTCCAGCGGCACCAGTGTCACCGCGACTTCAGACGTGGCTTGAGGCTTTACGCTTACCGGCGTCTCTACGCTCGAGTATCCCTCGGCCTTCACCGACACTTTGTGAGCGCCGGCCGGATACGAAAACTTCCCCTCGCCCGCAGAAAGCGCACCCACAGGCTGGCCATCGATAAACACTTGACCGGCGATGTCCTTGCCCACCTTCACATGAACCGTCCCCTTCGGCGGCCCGCCCGTGAGCTTATCCATCGTTTCCTGCGCAACGCGCCTCAGCGCATCGTCGTTGGCTTCCGTGAGATTCGCGCTGTAGCTCACCTTCGCGTCATTCGTTCCCTGCCCCCGAATCCACAAATGAATGTCGCCCTTCACCGAACTCGGGCCATCCTTTTGAATGATCCCCCACACATAACGATCGGCCTTGATTTGATCGGCAATCCTCGATTGACACGCCACGTCCGGCGGCTCCACGCACTTCAGGCTGATGGTCAACACCTCGAGCGAATAATCGCCTTCCGCGAGAGACCATCCGGGCAGCCCTTTTACCGCCGCGCGCAGGGCCTTGGTCAGCGCCTCGGCCTGGTCATCGGCATCGGGCGTTTGAACGGCAATTACGCTGATTGCGAGCGTGTCCGGGCCGGGCTCTGCACACGGCGCTTGTCCAGCCGCAAATAGGCATGCGGACAGTCCCGCTCCTGTTAGCAGGCCCATTCGAAATGCGCGGTTCGTCATGAGATCTCCACTCTGGCTTTCGAAGTTCACACGTTATCGCGGATGAGTTCTTTTTCGCAATTCTACTGCAATGCGGCTCAGCTTCTGGGCTTTGTTTGTCTGCAGAAGCGCTGTTTGTGCCGCTTCGCGTCGATTCCGATCGGGGGTGGCCACTTCAATTGTATTGGATAAGAGCATCATCCAATTTCGACCTTGCTCCACATATCGCGGCGCATCCGTTCTTTTTTGCGATCGGTGCGGGTAATGAGCCTTGCGGCGCCCCAAGCGGCCAACAATTGCCCTTCCTGACCCAAGCCTGGAAGCACGCTTCGGCCGACCAGCAGCGTATGTTCGATCGGGCCGCGAATCGGCTCGCCGGCGAGCCCCAAATAGCCAGGGGGATCGACTTCGATTTGCCGGACCATCGGTTCGGCCGCGTTGAGCGCGCCCTTCACATGAAGCCGATCGAGCAAACGGCGTTTTCCATTTTGGTAAATCCACACGGGAAGGCCATCGTGCACGGAATCGACAAGCACCAGATGCTCTTCCACAAAAGGCAATTCCGCTGCGATCGCCGCCACAATCGCCTCCCTCGCATCGGTTAGGGAAAGCGGCCCGCTGTCGGGCAAGAGCATTTCGGCGACCAACAATATTTCATCGGGAAAACCTGCGAGCTCACAGCGCTGCAAATGCACGGCGCGGGGAATTCTGAACAGGCCGCGATGCTGCCGATCGCCCGGCAAAATAAGGACTTCAGGGCCGAGAGGCGCGGGCAGCCCGGATTTTTTGACAACGAGACACGCAACAAACCGGCCGACGGACGACGTAATGCGAGGCCATTCACGCTGTGCCCGCTTATGAATGCCTTCACCGCCCGAGAGCGCCGCAATCATCTCGCCCTCGCCGTCGGAAATCACAAAGTCGGCACCCGTCACATGCTCTTCACCATCGAGCAGCACACCCGTGGCCACACCGCGCTTCACCTGCAGGCTTGCGGCCCGGCCATTGCGCAGCACCCGGCCTCCATGCGCCTCAATCCGCTCGACCATAAATTCTTCCAGCTCATCCTCGCCGCCCGGAAGAACAAAGAGCCCCCGCGTCCACGCACCATGCAATCGCGCCACGGCAAAAGGCGGAGGCAGTGTCGAAAGCGCCGTCCCAAACAAAACCGAGGAACTGACGATCTGCCGGAACAGGTGACCGCGGGGAAAATCGACCAAAAGATCGGCATCGGGTTCGGCGCGGATATAAGGCAACATCGCCGCATGACGGCCGGTTTCGCGCCTTTCCCAAAAGGTGCCTGGAGGCCAGACCGCATCTTTTTCGAACACCTCATCAGCAGAAGCGTTCAGACGGGCGAGCTCGGCATAGAGCTCATCGATTAAGCGGTGTATTTCGGGGAATTCCCGATCCACCTCCCGAACAAAGAGGGCCAAATCGGGATGCACATCGAGCCTAGAACGCGGGGCGAGGATTTGGAGCATGGGCGAAGCGGCCGAAACCCTTCGCTTCCAGGTTTGGGACTGAGCCAGCTCGACGATGACGCGCGCCCATGCGGGCGAATTGGCGGCGAGCATGGTCGCGGAGCGGCGCCTTAAAGAACGGCCTTCGACGGAATAATTCGCGGGGCGCTCGCCCTGACCCGCCAAGAGCACGGTAAAATCGCGGCGGGCCAAGAGTGCGGCGACGGTGAGGGCCGCAATGGAGCGGCCGAGGACGACGACATCGTAGTGGCGGTGGATCACAGAGGTCTCTAGCGAGAGGAAGTATATTGAGCTTGGCGCCGCAATAGCAAAAGCTTGCGCGGGGAGCAGAACCTGCATAAAAACCGCGCGTTGCCAACAAACCCTAAATGGATGGCTCCATGCAAAATCCCCGCTGTTCCGTATTCATTGCCACGAGCCTCGATGGTTTTATCTCCCGTCCCGATGGAAGCATCGATTGGCTCAATGAAGCCAACGCGACCGTGCCCCCGGGCGAAGACTGTGGCTATGGGGCATTTTTTGCTTCGGTTGACGCGCTGGTGATGGGACGCCATACCTTTGAACAGGTGCTTCACTTTGACCCATGGCCTTATGCCAGCAAACCCGTGATTGTATTGACGACGCGGCCCTTCACATTGCCCGAGCATCTCCAGCGTACAGTTTCCATGACCTCGGAGGCGCCGCGGACCTTGGTGGAAAGACTAGGCCGCGAAGGCAAACGGCATCTCTATATTGATGGGGGCAAGACGATACAGGCATTTTTGGCCGAAGGCTTGATTCATCAGATCACGATCACGGTGATTCCTATTTTACTGGGCGCGGGGCGGCCCCTCTTTGGGGAGACGGGGCGAACTCAGAAGCTGCATCTGGTGGAAGCCAAAGCGTTTGAATTTGGCTTTCTGCAGAGTACGTACCTTGTCCGAGCTGCCTAGGAGCCCTCCCCGATGCTGCTGGTCCCTCACTGGCCTGCTTGGATGGGCTTCTCCGGTCCATCCGATTGCGGCCTTAACTGCCCAGATCTGCGTCCGAAGCATTTCCGAACCAGAGAATGCACTTCTCAAAAGCGTATTAAAATCGAAGCTTCCCGCCTATAAATCCTTTCGCGTTACCAATGCGTCCATCGATCAGTTTGTGCCCATCGAATTTCGAGCGGACGTGATTAATTACCAGCGAAGAACAAGCCCGGAGCGATCCATCGCTGGCGGTGCTTTCGGCGCTTGCCCACGCGCGCGAGCCTCACGGCGGTCATGAAATTGGAATGAGCGCGTTTTTTGGATTGATGATAGTCATGCAGATCAGCGGCCAACACGACATCACTCAGATTCCTTTCATTAAACGTTTGCTTGAACAAGCGGTTGAACGAGCCGTTGCACAAGCCAAGGCAGAAGCTGAAGCGATCGGCGAAGCTCGTGGCGAGGCTCGCGGCGAGGCTCGCGGCGAAATGCAGGGGCGCGCCATCGGCGAAGCCCAAGGTTTGCTTAAAGCCCTTCGCACCATTCTTTTCGACTTTGTCAAGCAAAAAAAATCTGATGCTCACGCAAGAGCAACAGCAAAGAATTGCCACCTGCGAGGACCCCGCTCTTCTTCAGCGCTGGACGCACAATTCCCTCATGGCGAACAGCGCCGAAGAGCTGTTTGCTGAAGACCCTTCCAACGGCCAATAAATCATCCTGAAGAAGTCTTCTCTTAAGAAATTCTCTCCCAAACCCCCACCCTCCTCCTCCCCTGCCCCTCTTCAAGCAGCCGGATTCGGCCCTGTTCCACCCACCCGAGCGCCTTCACCAGCGTCGCATGTTCCTCGATCAAAATCCTCTCCGCCAGCATATCCCTCGTATCCCCCTCCATCACAGTCACCGCCGTCTGAGCAATCACCGGCCCCGTATCCATGCCCGCGTCCACCAGATGCACCGTGCAGCCCGTCACCTTAACCCCATAGGAAAGCGCCTGAGCCTGAGCATCTACCCCAGGAAATGCAGGCAACAGCGACGGATGTACATTGATCACCCGATGACGAAAGGCGTCCAGAAAAACAGGCGTCAACAGGCGCATAAATCCCGCCAGGACCACCCAATCCACCTCCGCTTCCTTCAGTGCTTGCACCAAGGCCCCATCAAAGGCTTCCCGCGTTTTATAATCATGATGGGAAATCACCCGCGCGGGTATTCCGGCCCGTTCGGCCCGCTCTAGCCCCTGCGCTTCGCTTTTGTTTGAGATCACCAGGGCAATCCGGGTGTTTTGTAAGTCGCCCCGGGCTATCGCATCGATAATCGCCTGTAAATTCGAGCCTCGTCCCGATATTAAAATTCCAAGCTTTATCATGCTCGCCCCCTATCTCGGTTCATGAATAAAACGCACCCGCTCTTCAAAAGAAACGTCTCCCACCGAAATCACTTGACCCAAAATAAATGCGCTCTCCCCCACTAAGGCCAGCGCCTCCAAGGCTTGATCTTCCGTCCCTTTTCGCACCATCGCCACCAGACCCACACCTATATTAAATGTCCGCCTCATCTCGAGCTCTTCGACGGGCCCTCCCCGGGCGATGATCTTAAAGATTTCAGGCCGCTCATAAGCCGATACATCCAGTTCCACCCCCAGTCCTTCCTCCAGCACCCGGGGTACATTGCCAGGAAGTCCTCCGCCCGTAATGTGCGATAAGCCATGAAGATCCTCGCCCAGCTTCGTTTGAAGCGCCGACACGGCCCGCGCATAGATTTTGGTCGGCACGAGCAGCGCTTCACCCACGCTCTTTCCCAGGCTGGGTAGAATATCGCTGGTCTTTAGTCCCATTTCCCGGTGCAAGACCCGCCGGGCCAGCGAATAACCGTTGGAATGCAGTCCGCTCGACGCAATGCCTATCACCCTATCGCCCAGCCGCACCTTTGGACCGCCCAATATGCGTGAGCGCTCCACGACGCCCACGCAAAACCCCGCCAAATCGTATTCACCATCGGCATACATCCCGGGCAGCTCGGCCGTTTCGCCTCCCAACAGCGCACAACCCGCTTGGCGGCAGCCCTCGGCAATGCCCCGAATTACCGCCTCCCCTACATCGACATTCAGACGCCCCGTCCCAAAATAATCCAAAAAGAAAAGCGGCCGCGCTCCTACCGTCAGCACATCGTTGACACACATGGCCACCAAATCGATGCCCACGGTGTCATGCACACCTGTTTCAAACGCCACTTTTAATTTGGTGCCCACACCGTCCGTTCCGGAGACCAAAACCGGTTCGCTCATGCCCGGAGGCAGCGCGCACAGGCCGGCAAAGCCGCCGACCCCGGACAGCATTTCAGGTATTTTCGTGGGCTTGGCGAGGCGCGCGATTCGTTCGACCAGCTCGTCGCCCGCATCGATATCGACCCCGGCCTGTTTGTAGGTGATTGCCATAGGCCGCGCATTGGCACAGGCGAGACACCGCGAAAAGGTTCTTGTCAACGGGATGGAGGCGGAATACGGCGCCCTGCTTATGAGCCATTCGGTTGATTTGATGAAAAAGCCCAGTGTGTTGGTCAGCGCGGCGGTGCTGATCGAAGACGGGCGGGTGCTCTTAACGCAGCGCAAGCGGGGCACGCATCTGGAAGGATTGTGGGAGTTTCCGGGCGGGAAGGTGGAGGCTGGGGAAGATCCAAGGGAAGCGCTTTCCCGCGAGCTGAAAGAGGAAGTGGGGATCGATGCGGCGGTGGGCGATGTGGTGGATGTGACTTTCCATCGCTATGCGGAGAAATCGGTGCTGCTTTTGTTTTTTAGGGCGGAGCGGCTGGAAGGCTCGCCGATGCCGGCTCCGCTGGATGTGGCGGATGTATGGTGGGCTGGGGGGCTGGATTTAAGGGATGATCTATTTCCAGCGGCGGATGTGGCGGTGCTGGCGAAGGTGAGAGCGCTCTTGAGCGCGAATCCTTAGGCAAAAGAACGGCCGGGCGCGAAAGGCGACAGATCGACGGGCGGAGGTTCTCCACAGACGAGCGAGGCGACAATTTCGGCGGAAAGCGGCGTTAGAACGATGCCATTTCGAAAATGGCCCGAAGCGATAAAGAGCCCCGGAATACTCGTCTGACCCAATACCGGCAGCTCATCGGGGGTACAGGGGCGATAACACGAAGATGTCCTGCGAATATCGGCGTTTGCGAGCGCCGGCACCACACGGATGGCTGAAGCGAGCAGGGATTGAATCGCTCCCGCGGTGACACCTGGCCTAAATCCAACGAATTCCATCGTTGAGCCCACCAAAACGCGGCCGTCGTCGCGGGGCGACATATAACAGCCGGGCGCGAAGATGATGCTCTGGAACAAGGGCTCTTCGCAGTACAGCTCCACAATCTGACCCCGGGCGGGTTTGATCAGCGTGTCAGGCAGAGGCGCGCCTTCGATAAGCGTCGACCAAGAGCCCGCGGCGATGACCACCGAGTTTGCCCCGATGATTTGGCCGTCTTCCAGCATCACGCTTGAGGCCCGGCCATCGCGGACAAGCACACGTTTTACATAGGCGCCCGTGCGAATCAGCACGCCCGCCCGCTGAGCCGATATGGACAGCGCGCGGACGAGAAGCGGCGGATCGATGCGCGCATCGGCCTCATACAATGCCGCTCCCGCGATTTCCGGCGAGAGCTGGGGCTCCAACGCAAAAGCTTGTTCGGCAGAGAGGGTCTTCACGCCAAAGCCATAGGGCGATGACCACGCGGCCCCGTCCGCCATGGACTGAACGCTTTCAGCCTCATAAGCGACAGCAATGCCCTTGCAGGCCCGGTATCCGACATCGATCCCCGAATCGGCCGCGAGCTGCGAAACCCAGCTTGGCCAGCGTCTTAGGCTCTCCGCGCATAGCCGTCCAAGCGCATTGTCTTCATGCACTTCGGCCTGCACCGAAAGCACACCCGCCGCCGTCGACGAAGCGCCTGCTCCGGGGCTTGCCCGCTCGAGCAGCGTTACCCGCCCGCCGCCTCTTCGCCTTGATTCCCGGGCGATCGCGAGAGCCGAGGCCAAACCGACGGCGCCCCCTCCAACCACAAGGACATCATGCATCTGCGGGCTCCCTGTTCAAACGATTCAATACGCAGCCCTGGGCTACTCGCTCTCCTCGTTGTCGCTCTCTTCGGCGGCGGCAGCGGCAGCAGCCTTCCCTTTCGCCGCTCCGGCGGCCTTGGCCTTGCCCGTCGTGCGCGGCTGAGGCGTTCGCTCCCCTTTTCCAACGGCTTGAGGATGACCGTATCTAAACGCGGCCGTTCCCGCCGCATCGATAGGCTTTCGCGGCGCTTCAGGATCTTCCGACGGCCTGGGCGCGGCCGACACAGGCCGGGGTGCTCTTAAGCGATCGCCCATGCCTTGCTGCGTCCACACCTGCACATCGCCCAGCACGCGCGCCTTGTTGGCAAAGCGCTTCATGCCTTTTGCGCCGCCGAATTTCTCGCCGAAGGTAAGAGGCGAAAGGCTACCCGCCTCACCCTTCACCCAAACGGTGTAATTGCCGATGCCCGTGGTCGCGAATTCCTCGCGGCACACGGCAATGCCAAGCTCGCTCGCGATATCGCTAATTAGCCGGCCGGGTTCGACATTTACGGTGCGGTGCTCGTTGACAAAAGTGACTTTGGGCATGGAGACAGGCGCGTACAGTGGAGAAGCTCGTTCAAAACGTCAAGCATCCCGAGCGCTGTCCCGAATGCGGCGCAGAAGCCTTACGACGCCCACGCCGTTCCACAGTGCAAAGCCCATGAACAACACGCTCAGCGCCACCGCCCATCTCGATGCCCGGGGCGAGCTTCCATCAATAAAGAGCCATGCGCCGGACGGCACTTGGGTTTGCGTTTGCTCGGCGACGGCGGCCCTTAAAAATGAATGCCGGATACCCGCCGAATCAAAAGGAACAAGCCTTCCCGCAAAGAGCGTGGGCGGCACAAAACGAGGCCCTTCAAAGCCTTCAGGAACGCGGATTTCCACCCAAATATTTGGATTGCCCGCCACGGGCGCGAGCCTAAACGAATCGCCTTCGGCCGCGCGCCCATAACGAATGGCGCCCGAGGTCCCCAACAGACCCGTCGCCCGCATATAGCGATTGCTCATTTCGGCGGAAGGCGTAAGCGCCGCCAAATCGCCTGCATCCGCGGGCGAGCCCGAAGTCAAGGCATAACGGGTCTCAGAAAAAAGCAGCCCCGCCATCAACAGCGAAAGCGCAGCGGTTAGCAGCATCAGCGCTACCGTGATCGTACGTTCGCGCTTGGGCGGCGCCGGAAGCGCGGACAGCTCGGGATCCAGCGCGGACGGCGGCGCAGAAGGAGGCGCGGAAGGAGGCAGAGACGTTGAAACAGAAGAACTCACGGCGGGTTGCCTAAGATACGCGCACAAAGCCCGCGTGTGCGCAAGACCAATAAAAAACCAACAGAAACGCTACCAATGCTTGCCGAAAGCGCGGGTTTTTGCCTAGCCTTCGCCCTCGATGGCCGAACCTTCATCCAAAACCCCGCGCCCCGGCCCAGTTGCGCAAAGGCCGGCTCAGTCAGCGGCTTCCAAAACGGCTAGGCCCGCCGCAGCGCGTCCCCAGCAGCCCGCCCCTTCCCGCGGCCCCGCTGGATTCCGATTTCTCTGGTGTCTCGCATCGCTGGGCATTCAAACCATGCTCACCGCGGCCGTGCTCATCGGCTTGCCCATGGTGCTGAATATCCTCGATTTTGAAGGTTCAAACGGTCTTTTAATCTCCGTCTTGGTGTGGTTTGCGGGCGGCGTGCTGGTGGGGATGATCGCCCCCGCGAAGACCTATTTTGAGCCTGCAATCGCCTCGTTTTTGGTTCAACTGCCCACGGTGCTTCTCTTGTGGCAAGGCCAAACGGTGCGCACGATGCCGCTCTTTATGTATGTGATTCTCGGGCTTATCGGCGTGCTCTTCGCCTTGGTCGGCACCTATTTGGGCGAACGTATTCAATTGGGGCCTCCGCCCCGCCATGCCGACTAAGATCGCTATTTACTTATGCCCTTGTCCGAGCGCGCCGGCTCTTATTTTCCCTCTCATTTTCGCATTACGCTCTGCATTTTCCCGGCGATCGCCCTCTTCGCCTGCAGCGGCCCCAGCCCCGAAAAGCTCGAAGCCGAACGCGTTTTGCGCGCCATCGACAGCCTGCGCAACGCCCCGAGCGAACCTTTAGAACCTCGCATTCAACTGCTCAACAGCCTCAAAAAAGAGCCCACCCAAACCCAAGAAGCCACGCGCGCCCGCGACGCCTGCGTCAAAGCCTATAGCCACATGCTCGAAGGCCAGACCCTCAAATCCAAAGTCAAAGAAGCCCTATCCGATCCCAAAAAACTAAGCCCCGCCATCGCCCTCGATCTGAGCGAAGCAGAAGCCCAAATCAAACAATCCATCGACGCCATGCCCGAATGCAGCGAGGCCACCTTTCAACTGCGCCGGCCCAAAGAACATTAAGAAGAAAAATGCCGGCTGTGCTAAGAGGGCCAAGCCATGTTTGAGACCCTCGCCCGCGGCTTTCGCCAAGCCAGAAATCGCCTCGCCGGACTCACCGAGCTCACCGAAAGCAATATCGACTCCGCCCTGCGCGAAGTGCGGCTCAGCCTGCTCGAAGCCGATGTAGAAATCGGCGTCGTCAAAGCGCTTTTAGCCCGCATCAAAGAACAGGCCCTAGGCCAAACCCTTCAAACCAAAGTCAAGCACGCGGGCGAAACCATCAATGTCTCCGCGAGCGATCACTTCATCAAGATCTGCCACGACGAAATCGAAAAAATGATGCACTTCGACGGCGAACCCGTCGCATGGGCACAGAGCGGCCCCACAGGCATCATGATGGTCGGCCTCCAGGGTTCTGGAAAGACAACGACCTGCGCAAAGCTTGCCAAACTCCTTGAAAAACAGGGCAAAAAGCCACTTCTCGTCGCCGCGGACATGCAGCGCCCCGCCGCTGTCGAACAGCTCAAGGTGCTGGGCCAGCAAACCAAAATTCCGGTCTTCAATATCGCCGGAGCAACGCCTCTCGAGATCTGCAGCGCCGCCAAAGCCGAAGCGGTCAAGCTAAAGCGCGACGTCATCATCTACGACACCGCCGGCCGCCTCGCGATCGACGAGCCCCTCATGCAAGAGCTCGCCGACATCAAACAGCGCACATCACCCGAAAATATCTATCTCGTCGTCGACGCGATGATCGGCCAAGACGCCGTTAAAACCGCCCGCTCCTTCAACGAACGCCTCTCCATTAGCGGCGTCGTCATGACCAAACTCGACGGCGATGCCCGGGGAGGCGCGGCGCTCTCCGTCAAAGAAGTTACCGGCGCGCCCATTCTCTTTGCCGGCGTCGGCGAAACCATCGACAAATTCGAACCCTTCCGCGCCGAAGGCATGACGAGCCGCATCCTGGGCATGGGCGATGTCGTCGGCCTCATGCAGGATTTTGAACAGGTCGTCGATCAAAAGAAGGCCGAAAAAGACGCCGCGCGCCTGCTTCAGGGCGACTTCACCCTCGACGATTTCCTAGAGCAAGTGCGCATGATTCAAAAAATGGGCTCGCTCAAAGATCTGGTCGACAAACTCCCGCTCGGCGGCCTCTTGCCCGGCGGCCTGCCCCAAGACGTAAACCTCGACGACCGCGAACTGATCCGCATCGAAGCGATCATTCAATCGATGACCAAATTCGAAAAGCGCGACCCCTACGCGCTTATCCGCGAACCCAAGCGGGCCGAGCGCATCGCCAAAGGCTCGGGCAACAAGAACGAAGCCGTCACCGAACTCGTTCAAAAATTCCTCTTCATGAAGCAGATGATGGGCGGCTTAGGACAAAACCTAGGCTGGATGGGCAAGGTGCCCGGCCTCAAGCAAATGGCCATGGCCAAGAACATGAAGAACGCCATGGGCGGGATGGGCGGGATGCCCGGCATGCCTGGCATGGGCGGCTTCCCCGGCATGCCCGGTATCGGCGGCTTCCCCGGCATGCCCGGCATGGGCGGCTTCCCCGGCATGCCCGGCATGGGTGGGATGCCCGGCATGGGCGGCGCGGGAGGCCAAAACCCCAGCCTCACCAAAATGAAAGTCTTGAGCCAAGCCGAGAAAAACGCCAAAAAATCTCAGCGCAAACGAGAGCGCGACGCCCGCAAAAAGGGCCGCAAATGAAAGCCTGGGGGCGGAACGCGCGCGGCCGGATTTTTCCCTTGGCGCTATGTGCAATCGCATGGATGGGCGCGCTGGGATGCGGCAAAAAAAACGAAAAACCCGCGCTCACCGAAGCCCAGCAAGCCCTCGTGGCCACGCTTGTGGCGGACAGCCCCCCGCCTGGATTGAAAAACGCCGATATCAATTTCGACAATAAAATCCATTTGGTCGGCTATTCGATCTCACCCAATCAAAAACAATATCCTCCCAATACAGAAGTAAAAGCCACCTTTGTATGGCGCTGCGACAAGCCTTTAGAACAAGGCTATCGCCTCTTCACGCATCTCGTCGGCCTTCAGGGCAGCCGCCTGGGCAACGCCGACAAACTCGGCCCGCTCCGCTCCCTCGATGGCAAATCCGCCCCTCCCCTGCCACCATCCGATTGGATTGCAGGAAAATTCTATATTGACGAAATCACCTTTCGCATTCCCGCCGATCCATCGCCGATGGTCATCGTCGCGCCCGGCTTTTTCAAAGGCAACAGCCGCCTTCCCATCGACGGCCCCGGCGGCGATTTAGAAAACCGCGCCAATATCATCCGCTTAATGACCGGCGCCCGCAATCAAAGCGCCGCCGCAATCAAAGAGCTCGATGTCCCCAAAACCGATCAACCCATTACCATTGACGGCCAATTGAATGAACCGGCGTGGCAAAGCGCGGCCAAAACAGGCCCCTTTGTCGATGTGAGCCAAGGCCGGGAAAACCCAGCCATTCCTTCTCAAGGCGACGTCAAACTCCTCTGGGACAAAGATTTTTTATATGCAGCCTTCAGTATTCGCGACAAAACCGTTCGAGGTGGCTGGCCCACCGACGCGGCCGATCCGCATTTATGGGAAAAAGATACGATCGAAATCATGATCGATCCCGATGGTGACGGCGACAACAAAGATTATTACGAAATCCAAGTCAATCCTCAGAATTTGGTCTTCGACACCCAATACGATGATTACAACTCCCCCAACGGTGGCGGAAAAGGCCCCTTTGGCCATGAAGAATGGAGCGCCAAATTACAGAGCGCCGTCGTCATCCACGGCACCATCGACAACGACTCGGACGAAGACCAAGGATACACGATCGAATTAAAAATACCCTGGAGCTCGCTGAGCAAAGCCAAACATGCCCCGCCCGAGCCCAATCAAAGTTACCGGATGAATTTCTACGCGATGCAGAACAACGGAGGCACAGCCTGGTCGCCCATTTTAGGACAGGGCAATTTTCACCGGGCCAGCCGCTTTGGACGCGTTCGCTTCATCGAGCGCCCTGGAATACAAACCCCATAAACAGCGTATCCCGCCATTTATGAAGCAAACCAAACATCTTCCCATGGCCGTGCCCCGCATCCGCGCGCTCTCGTTCCTGCTGGTTTTGCCCGCCGTGCTAAGCGGCTGCGGCGCCCCGGCCACCACGCTGAGCGGCCCCACCCACGACATCCCCGTACCCCGCGAAGAACAGCGCGCCGAACTCAAACTTCGCCTCGATTTACGCACCGAAAGCGCATGCGAGGAACGATTCGATTTAGAACTCTATCCCACCGACGGCATCGACCTCATCCAATGGGAAGAAGGCGAAGGCTGCGCGGCCCGCACCGTGCGCATCCGTTATTTGCCCAAGCGCATCAGCCAAAACGCCCTCTGGGAACATATTCGCAAGAACACCGAAAAAGCCGAGGAACTAAGGTGAATTCTGCCATGCTCAAGCGAAAGATCTGTTCAATGGCCAAAGCATCAAGCCCCAAAACCCGGCGCCTCGCACCGCTCTTTATCGCGCTCGGCCTCTTGCCCGTGCTGAGCGTCGCCATGCAAGCCGCCGCCGACGATAGCGACACCGATACCGGCACCGAAAAAAGCGCTCAAAACGCTCAAGACGAAGCCCCGGAAAATCCTTGGGAAGCCAAAAAGCGCATTTTGAATTCAATGGCTTCCAATCCAAGCGTATTGATTAACGTTACCAGCGCCGAAATGCCTTCCAGCCCCGATATTTTAAATTTGGGCCGCAAAGGCACGGCCGCCTTGCAAAAGGGTCTCGCCGACAACGTAGACGACAGCGTTCGCCGCTCCTGCGCCTTAATGCTTGGCGCCATCGGCGATCCAAGCGCGCTGCCCACGCTTCAAAATGCCCTCGAAGACTGGGAACCCAGCGTGCGCTACGCCGTCATCCAAGCCCTAGGCCAAATCCCCGATCCCAGCTCCTTCGAGCCCCTGCTCAAACTCTACCGCCGCAAAGACGAAGAACAATTCAATCGTCTTGCCATCCTTCAAGCCTTTGGAAAAATCGGCTCGCCCAAAGCCGTCGGCGTGCTCCGCGATGAACTCCGGCGAAAACCCGCCCAAGGCGAAAGCGATCTGCGGCCCATCGCCCTGCGCTCGCTATGGATGAGCCGGCATTTAATGGCCCGCGACACCTTGATCGGCGATATCGCCGTCGCCCTTCGCAGCGACAACGATTCGCTTGTCATCGAAGCCGCAGTGGCTTCCGCCGACCTCCGCTCCCCGAGGCTTGTACAGCCCCTTGTGCCGCTGATGGAGCATCCCAACGCGAGCATCCGCAACAAATCCGTCTATGCCCTAGGGCTTATCGGCGACAAAACCGCGGCTAAAGCCCTGCTCGCGCGCCTTCCCAACGTGCGCGAAGCCCGCATGCTCAACAACATCGCCTTTGCGCTGGAAAGGCTCGATCGCGCGGCATTTTATTCGTCCATCCGCCAGGTGATCGAACACAAACAGGCCATTATCCGATTAAACGCGGCCTTTGTGCTCGGCGACGTCAAAAGGCCCGAAGGTCTCGAACTCTTGAAAAAAGCCTTGGGTGACGCAAGCGACTACGTCAAAACCAGCGCCATCGTCGCCCTCGGAAAAATCGGCGCACCCGCCGCCGCTCCCCTGCTCGAGCCATTTACGAATTCGCCCAATCTCTCCATCCGCCAAGAAGCCATTTACGCATTGCATGCCTTAAGCGGTGGCAAAAAATCCGATTTAATTTATCAAAAACTCTTTCAATCCAAAGAATCATCGGTAAAAAGGCGCGCAGGCATCGAACTCAGCAAACAGAACGATCCGCGCATGCGATCTTTTGTGCTTTCGTGCGTAGAAAACCAAGACTGCGGCCTATCCGATGTCGAAGGCTTTTTAAGGGCCGACAAAGATCCTCAAGTGGGCGGGCGGCTTTTGCTGGAATGGGCGCGGGGCGGCGAACATCTCACCGATTTAATCGCCGATCTCAAACCCGCCGGCACCCTTCCCCTGGCCATGAGCAGCGCCGACGCGGCCCTCGCCCGCAACGACACCTATATGGCATTAAATTCGATCAATTTGGTTGGCGATATGGGCGATCCATCGGCGAAAGCCCGCATTGCCTCGCGCATACGGGAAACCAATACCTGGCTGCGCGTTCACACCGCCGTGGCCTTGGCCCGATTGGGCGATAAAGACGCCGATTCAGCCATTTTCAAAGAGCTCGACAATTTAGCCGCCGAATGGATGCCTCAATTCGTGGACGTCCTCCGCCGCATCAAAGAAAGCGAAGTGCGGGCGCGCTTAACCCCCGAACTGCTGAAACGAGAAAAAAGCAGCGACAAACACATGGCCATGGCGGCGGCGGCGGTACGGCTTGCATGGGACGCCGAAAACGCATTTTTTAGATTTCTGGATGCGCTGGCCTCGCAAAACACCCTCGAAAAAAGCCTGGCCGCCCGATATCTCAAAGACAACGACCAAAAAGAAGTCACCTGGGTCATGAGGCGCGCGCTGGCCCGTGAAAAGCGCGACGATGTGCGCGATCGGCTCCGGGCCTTGCTGGACATGCGGCCCGAAAGCACGCCTTAGGCGATTGCTGGAATGCCTTTAAACAGCCTCGATACATCCCGCTATTCGCTTTCCTTTCTCGCCATCAGCGCCGGCCTATGCGCCGCTCTTTGGGATTCCAAAGCTCAAGCGGCCGATATCAAACGAAGCGCGCTCACCATTCTCTCGGTCATTGCGCTGGGTTTTTTGCTCGCGCGTATTCCGGCCTGGCCCCGCAACCGCAAAAAACAGCTTCTTCCTCTAAAAATACCGATTTTTCATCCAATTTTATGGTGGTGCATTTTCATTGGATGGATGTCCATTTCGCGATTATGGGGAAGCCCGGGCGGCGATTTATGGCTCGGCACGCTTTTCTCCGGCCTTTGCATTGCATTATGCGTCCGCTTCTACCAGCCAAAAGAAGCGCCTCCTGATAACCTTCCCGCTCTCTGTGCCATTCCCATCGCATGTATATCATCTTTATTTGTATTGATTCAAGCGCTTCGCGGCGCGCGGGGCATAGAGCTCCATGGAGGCCAGGGAAACCCCAACTGGCTAGGCTTGGTCCTCGCGCTCACCTTGCCTTTATGCCTGGAATTCGCCTTCTATCTTCGCAAGAGCGGCCGCCTCCGCCTCTTTGCGCTGATGTTAACGGTCTGCGCCCTGCAACTTCCGGCTCTCTGGCTCTCTCATTCCCGCGTGGCCTGGATCGCCTTAAGTATTGCCTTTTTCAGTGCCTTTGTTCTTTGGCTTTTTCGCCCTGGATTTTTAAAAAAACGCCTCCCCGCCGCCCTGGCTATTTCAATTGCATCCATTTGCATATTCACTCTTTTATATTTTAACTTTAAACAACCCCCAGCCCCGGCCGAGCCGCCCGCGCCCCGCGAAGACACCGAAGCCCAAGTGGCCTCAGACGTTCCAATCCAACAAGCATGGCAAGGCCGTCTTTGGATTTGGCGCATTAGCCTTCTCGCCGCCAAAGACGCATTTCCTTTTGGCCATGGCCTGGGCGATTTCTCCCACGCCTATCTCGGCGCCCAAGGGCCGGAACTCAAGCTCCTTCCTCTACGCACCGCATCCCGCCGATTTGAAAACGCTCAAACGGCCCATTCCGATTGGATTGAAAGCCTCGCCTCCGGCGGCCTGCCCGCATTGATGTGTTTAGGCGCATCCGCCGCGCTGCTCTTCCTCGCCTATGCCCGCGCCCAAAGGCCCCTCGCCGCCGCCGCCGTTCTATGTGCCGCCCTCTGCGCCGCCGGCGATAGCCCATTGCATCAGCCGGCGTTTAGCGTGCTTTTTGGCGTTCTGCTCGGCTGCGCTCCCTCTCTTGAACCCGCACGTTCTACACACATCCGATTTCCAAAACTATTTTTTGGGATTGCATTTCTATTGTCGGTTTATTTATCGGCCCGCGCCTTTAGGCATTACATCGCCACGCGCCTCTGCACCAAGGCCGAACAGCTCGCCCTCCCCGCGCTTTCGCAGCCTCTCATCGGCAAAGCCGCATCCCTCGACACCCAGCATGGACAAGCCGCGCTTCTGCTTGGCCTATGGGAATTGGATCACGGCGATCCCGCGCGGGCCGTCTCCGAACTTCAGCGCTCGGCGTCTCTCTTGGCCAATCCAGGCACGCCCATCGCGCTTGGAAATGCCTTTATGGCGCTCCACCAACCCGAACGGGCCATCACCGCCTATTCCCAAAGCCTAGCGTGGAATCCCGCTTCATTTCGCGCTCATCTCAATCTTGCGCTCGCCCTCATGGACACCCGAAACTACAGCGAAGCGGAACATCATCTCAGCGCGGCCCGGGCTCTGTTTCCCGGTCATCCAAAACTTGCGCAGGCCGCCGAATACCTGCGAAAAGCCCGCATCGACGATCGCACCCAATCGCCTGATTCACCGCTCGAAAGCGAAACCCAAAGCCCGTGAGCTCCCGACCTTCTAGCCTCAGCAAAGACATCCGCGTGCTTCTCGTCGCCATGAGCGGCGTGCGCGTGTACGACCCCGAATTGGCCAAACTTGGGCTGACCTTGCCCGGTTTTATCGATCGGGGCCAAACCATCGCGGCCCTGCCGAGCCTGGGCCTGCTCACATTGGCCGCGCATAGCCCGCCCGATGTGCATCTGTCCTACGCCGAAATCGATACCCTTGGACCGGAACACGCCGAACAAATTATCAAACAAAACTACGATATTGTTGCTATTTCATCGCTCTCGGCCCGCATCGCCGATGCCTACAAGCTCGCCGATGCCTTGAGAGCAGCGGGAATTTTCGTCGTGATGGGCGGGCTTCATGTCTCGGCGCTCCCCGAAGAAGCCGCTTTGCATGCCAATTCAATCGTGGTGGGCGAGGGCGAATTTTTATGGGCCGATTTTTTAATGGATTTTAAAGAAGGCAAACCTCAAAGCATTTATTCCCAAAATCACCGGATTGGAAAAGCCTTCTCCTTTTCTTACGCCAAAGTCCCCCGTTACGATTTGCTCCCGCCTGGGCAATACAATCGAATTCCTCTTCAAACCACCCGCGGCTGCCCGCTCGCCTGCACCTTTTGCGGCAGTTCCAGAACCATCAGCCCCTTTAAACGCAAGGCTCACGCGCTCATCCGCCACGAAATCGAAACCATTTTGAATCTATGGCCGGAACCTTTTATCGAATTGGCCGATGACAATACCTTCGTCGATAAATCCTGGTCCAAGGAATTGATGCATGTATTTAAACCCTATAAAATCCCCTGGTTTACCGAAACCGATTTATCGGCCGCCTTCGACGAATATCTCTTGGACTGCATCGCGGACGCGGGCTGCGCGGGATTGCTTATCGGATTTGAATCGATGGAACGGCTTCAGCTTAAACATGCCGAACCCAAAGGGGTAAAAGCGGCCCTGCTGCCTCACAGCGCCGAAAAAATCGCCGCCATTCAAAGCCGGGGCATTCCTGTCACGGGCTGTTTTGTATTCGGTTTCGATGAAGACGATCCGGCTATTTTCGAGCGCTCTCTTCCCTATATCGATTCGCTCGGACTCTGCGATGTTCAGATCACCCTGCTCACGCCCTTTGCGGGAACGCCTTTGTTTCAATCCTTGAGCGCGCAAAATCGCCTGTTTTCTCCGATCGATTGGTCTCGCTTCACGCTCTTCGACACAACCTTTTCGCCCGCAAAAATGAGCGCGGACGAACTCTCTTCGGGCTTTCGCCGCCTGATGGAACAGCTCTACAGCCCCGAACGCACGCAGGAGCGAAAGCAGCGTTTTCAGCGCATCACCAAAGCTCGCCTAAAAG
The DNA here is from genome assembly GCA_964537685.1 of uncultured Polyangiaceae bacterium. GTDB lineage: Bacteria > Myxococcota_A > Polyangia > Polyangiales > Polyangiaceae > CAZICM01. The sequence continues at coordinate 15,135 of CAZICM010000019.1, read as the reverse complement.
CCTCGAAAGACGCCGGGCTCAAGGAAACGCCTCAATGACGCTATCCCGGCTATCGCCTTTGAGCGCCGCGGGCCGCGTGCTCAGCTTCAGGCTCGCACCCGAGGATTGGGATGCCCTAGGGCCTTCACATATCGCGCTTGGCCTCGGGTGCACATGGATCGCGGGCATCGGCCGGCATTGGGACGACACAAGAGCCGGATGGGTTCAGCAATCGGGTGTGGGCTCGCTGATCTACGTGCTGCTCTTAAGCTTGTTTTTATGGCTTTTGGTGCTTCCGCTCGGACCGCGAACATGGACGTTGCCCAAGCTCGTCGCATACATCTCGCTCTGTGCGCCGCCCGCTTTTTTGTACGCGATCCCCGTGGAAATGATGCTGCCGATGGATACGGCCCAAAGCCTTAATCTCGGGTTTTTGGCCGTGGTGTCGATCTACCGCGTGGGGCTCTTGTGGATATTGCTCAAACGCCTCGCGGGCCTGTCGGTGGGGCGCACGGTGCTCGCGGCGCTCCTGCCCCTCGCGCTTATCGTCGTTGGCTTGAGCATCTCGAATTTGGCGCAAGGGGCGGTGGAGATTATGGGCGGGCTGCGGGGGCCGCGAACACCGGATGATGCGGCCAATCATTTTGTTCTGGGACTGGGATTCCTCGCTTACACGATTCTTCCCTTTTTGCTGCTGATTTACGTCGGCATCGCTCTGAACGATTGGCTGAAGCGCCGCGCCGCAAGAGCCCGGACACAGCAGAGCGCTAAGGAGCCGTAACGCCCTCGCTCAGCACACACACTTCCTGAAGCGAAGTGCGCTTGCAGAGGTTCTTCATCAGCATGTCGTCCATCTGGCAAGTCAGATCGCCCAAACACTGGGGCCCCATCGCGGGATCGCAGTCCTGGCCTTCGGTGGGCCTTGTTTGGCAGGTGCCCGCAGAACATGTCGCGTAAGGCAAACACTGCATCTGCTCGGTGCAAGGCTGACTCGCGCCGGGCAGCCGAACGCACTTTTTATCGGTCGGATGGCAGTAGTTATCCTCGCGCAGACAGCCGCCTTCCTGAAGGTTGGGATTGCAGCCCACACCTTCATCGGAAAGCTTGTAGCAATTGCCATCGCCGCTGACATTGCAGCGCAAGCCGGGCAAACAGCCGTCGATCGATGTGCAAGCCTGACCGTTATCGGCGCGCTTCTCGCACACCGCCGTCACATTGCCCATTCCATCGTCGGTCACTTTGCAGAAACCGCTGGAATCGCAGGGATTCATCGAACAATCGCCGCCCAGGGGAACCGTCGTCGGCTTCTTGGTGCACTTGCCCAGACAGCAGGCGCCGTTGCCTTGGCACATCGTCAAATCGCAGCTCAAGCCCGACATACATTCGCCGTTCACCAGGCATCCGCCATCTTCAGGCGTCGAGCCTTTGAACACAGGCGCACACGCATCGGACACGGCTTTTGCCGCCGATGGCAGCGACGAGCAATTCCGGCTTCGCTGGGCTTCCACACAAGCGCGCGCGGCATTGGCATCAAACGACACCTGGCCAAACACCACGTCCGCAACAAGCTGCAAAAGCTCTTGGCTGGTGCCGCTCGTCGCGCCGCAAGCCTTTGCATCGGGCATATAGCCACAGCGCACCGCATACTCGCAGCGCGCCTTTTCAAGCTCAGAAGCGAATGAATCGATCGGGATGGGTCCCGCGCCTTCTTCCGCATCATCCGAGCAGGCAAGGCCCAAAAGCCCAGTGCCCAAAGCCAACATCAAGCCTAAGCCGCACCGGCAGGCGCGCGTCCAAAAAGTCTTTGTCGTGATCTGCATGGGTAGTGCCCTGCATTGTAGAGCACGCCCGCAATCCAGCCGCTTACAATCCGTGCGGCGTTCCTATCCGGCTTTTGCCTGTGCGGGCGGAAGGGGAAGCGTATCCAGCACAATCTCGTCCCCCGCCGCACCGATCAAGAGCACACCGCCTGAATCAAGCTCTCCCCGAAGCATCATCTCCGACAGCGGCGCTTCGACGAGTCTCGCAATTGCGCGTTTCATCGGCCTCGCACCCAGCGCGCCGTCATATCCGCCCGAGCGCAGAAGCACATCCACGACCGCTGGATCGATATCCACATGGATGGATCGCTCGGCGAGGGACGCGGCGAGAGAAACGAGCATTTTTTTAGCGATTACACCCACATCTTCGCGGCTCAGCGGCTCGTAGCAGAGCACTTCATCAATCCGGTTGTAGAGCTCGGGAGGAAGCGCCGCGCGCGCCGCCGCAATCACCGTATCGGCCGCTTTTTGATGCGTTCGCGACAGATCGCTCCTCGCAAAGCCAACGGTTTTTTCCGAGCGGAGCGATTGCAGTTCGGCGGCGCCCAAGTTCGAGGTCAAGACCAGAACGGTATTTGTGAAGTCGACACGGCGGCCCCGTCCATCGGTGAGCCGGCCTTCATCAAAGACTTGTAAAAACGACTCCAGCACATCGCGGTGAGCTTTTTCGATCTCATCGAGCAACACCACTTGATACGGCCTTCGCCGCACACTCTCGGTAAGCTGGCCTCCGGCTTCATGGCCCACATAACCGGGAGGCGCGCCGATCAGCCGGGCAATGGAGTGCGCCTCGGCAAACTCCGACAGATCGAGGCGGGTCATCGCATCGGGCGAATGAAACAAAGCTTCCGCGATGGCCTTGGCCGTTTCGGTCTTCCCAACGCCTGTCGGACCCAGCAGCAAAAATGTTCCAATCGGCTTCTTTTGCCGAAGTCCCGCCGCATTCTTCCGAAGCACGCGGGCAATTTTAGACAGCGCCTCCGCATGACCGACCACCCGCTCGCCGAGCAAATGCTCCAGCGCCAGCATTCGCTCCCGATCGGTTTCCAGCAGCCTTTCGACAGGGATTTCCGCGAGCTCCGCCACAATGGCCGCGACTTCCGCTTCGCCGACCACCCGCTCATCGATGCCGCAAACCGAGGCTTGTTGCTGTTGCCTGCGCCTCGCCCTTGCCCCTGCGAGATCGAGCACCGAGATGGCTTTTTCAGGAAGAGCGCGCCCCGTCAAATAACGGCATGACCAGCGCACGGCCGATTTCCTCGCCCCATCGGAATAGACAAGACCGTGATGATTCCCCAGCGAAATAGCCGCACTATCGATCATCGCACAGGCTTCGTCCTCCTCCGGCTCATCGATTTCCAGCACCGTAAAGCGGCGGCACAGCGCCGTATCGCATTCGATTACGCGCCTGAAATCCTCGGGCCTCGATGCGCCGATCAGCGAAAGCTCTCCCTTGGCCAGTAAAAGCTTTAGCTCCGAGGCCAGCTCGCCCAGCGCCGAACTTTCAAAGAGCTCGTGAACATCGTCGATCACGAGAATGAGCCTGTCTTTGGCTTCTTTTATTTCTTTGCGAAGCGCCGAAACCCGCTCCGACAAGGCGCTCCGCGTGCCCGCGCCCGACACAAACTCGGACAGCGACAGTTCGATCATCACACGGGGATTCGGCGAAAGGCCCCGATCCAGCTCGCATAGCCTCTGGGCAACGCCTCTCACGACAGCGCTTTTGCCAACACCCGCCGGCCCCACCAAACAAGGGCTATTGGCCGTGCGCTTCGCCAGCACATCGAGCGTGTGCTCAATCAGCGAAATTCTCTGAACGGCGGGCTCAAGCTGCCCCAGCGCGGCGAGCCGGCTCAGATTCTTCGCGGCCGAAAGCAAGGGAAAAGCCTGCCCATCCAAGCCATACCGGAGCGCCGCGGCGGGGTCCGGCTGAACCATTTCAACTGATTTTTTAATATTTTCTTTGGTATTGCTGCTCTCCCGTGCGCGCTGCCCATCCTTGGCCCATTTCATCAATTCAACAGGATTGGCCTTGGCATTGGAAGGCTGAACCACCGGCATCAAAGACGGCGTGAGATCGACCCGGGCACCCGGCGACATCGAGGGCTGAGCGGCAAGCGCGGCGGCCCGGACACCGCTCTTCCGGTGCGCGGAAGAGCCCGCGGAATGCCCTGAAGAGACAGCGCCCGAAGAAGGCAGAAGCTTCACGGCAACACCCGCCGACGCGATGGGCGAGGGCGGCGCCAACGCAGGTTTATCCGCGGCCCGGACCGGCTTCAATTCTTTCGAATTGGACGAATTCAGCGGCCTCCGGGCGCTCACAACACCCAGCGCAATGGCCATCGCGGCGCTTCGAAGGCGTCCCAAATCGACACCCGATTGCAAAAGCGCCCGGTGAGCTCCCGCGCTCCGATCGGAGAGCAGCGACAAAAGCACATGCAGCGGCGTGGTTTCGCCCGTGGGACTCCGCTGAGCGATTTCCCTCGCCAGCACCAGAGCCTTCCCAATTCCATCGGAAGCCCCGTCATCAAACGATCGGCTCGCCTTCAGCAAACTATCCCGATCGAGCTTGCGATCGCGCAGAAGCTCGCCCGCGGGCCCCGGCTCGGCCGCAAGCGCCGCCAGCAAATGAACACTGGAAACGCGCTCTTTGCGCTGGGCCGCCAGCTCCTGAGCCAGCTTTCGAAGCGTATTGATTTCGGTGTTCAAGCGGGCATGCGTCATTGGCCAACGCTTGCCACGGAAGCCCATGGCGGGCCAAATTCGCAGAGCAAGCTTTTGGCCTAGAGAGCGTTGCAGCCCAAAACCAAGCGTGATTCACTGGTTCTAATGAAACCCCAACGCTTGGATATGCGGGGCCGGGCTTGTCCCGCGCCGATTGTCGAACTGATGCGCGCCATGCGCGCGCTATCCGAAGGCGAAAGCCTTGAGGTCATTGCGGACGACCGGGCATTTCCCGCGGATGTGGCCGCGTGGTGTAAGAAGACTCAAAACACCTTGATCAGCCTCGATAAAAAACCCGAGGGACACATTGCGGTCGTAAAGAAAGGCGCAGGTGGATGATGGGTGCAGCCGCGGACGAATTAAGCCAAGCCCCGAGCTCAGGCACGGAAAAGCGCACAGATATCGCGGCGGTCTTAGAGGACATTCAGCGGCGGCTCGGCGCGCTTGAAGGGAAAATCGCAGCCAATGCAACAGAAGATCGCATATCGCTGATTGTATTTTCCGGTTCGCTCGACCGCATGATCGCGGCATTCGTATTGGCCTCGACGGCTGCGGCGAGCGGGATGCAGGTCGACATGTTCTTTACATTTTGGGGATTGGCGGCGCTGCGTGACCACCGCAAGAACGTGAAGAAAGACTGGCTCAGCCGGATGTTTGGCTGGATGCTGCCCCGTGGAATGAAGGATTTGCCTTTATCGACGATGAACATGGGCGGAGCGGGGCCGGTGATGATTCGGCAGATCATGAAGAAGAAGCGCTTTTCCTCGCTGGAAGAGATGCTGGCGATGTGTTCGGAATTCGGGGTAAAAATCTACGCCTGTGACATGTCGCGGGAAGTGATGGGCATTTCCGCGGACGAACTGATTGACTATCCGCATTTGGATTATTGCGGAGCGGCATCGTTTATTGAAAAGGCATCTGGCAGCCGGATCACGATGTTTTTATGATGGACGAGCGAGCCAAAACCAACGAATTGGCCGACAAGAAAAGCGAATTGGAAGCCCGGCCGGAGGCTTCGCGGCAGCCTGTTGAAAATCTGCCGCTTTTATTTTTTGCGGCGGCGCTTGGGCTATTGGTGCTGCTGCTTTCGGTGGGCGGCCTGGCGTATTTGGCGATGTCGCGCGGGCACTAAAGAAAAGGGCTAGACGAACTCCTGATGACTCCTAACTGAATCAGCCCGACAAGAGAAGCGGCCAACCCTGAACCGTATTCAAGCGTTCAACAATATCTTTCCCGACCGAACCGGGCAAATCCGATAGGAGTGAATCAATATACGATTTTGCTCCAGCATTGCATACTTGAGCCTGCCAGACATCATCCAAAATGGGGCTCGGGGGGATCTCCAAATGAAATTTAAGCTGATGATACCGCTGCAAATCACGCCTTAACAAGACAACGTACTTTTTACGCGCATTGGCGTTGAGAAACGACCAGACCCGATCAATCTGATTTAATCTATATTCAATTCGATCGATTTTGGATTGAAGCGTGTAATTTGTAACCGAGACTTGGGATACCCACAAACCAGCCGAGCCCGAAAGCCATATTCCATAGGTCCTCACATGCCATGCGAGCTCACTCTCAAGCCATTCTTGCGTCTGAGCGCGCTCCGCGTGGATGGGAATCAGATCAATTTTTTGGCGCTTTCTGCGCCGAATTTTGCCCCCGACTGCAATCAGATCCCAATCGGAGCCACGCCGCTCCCGGCCAAGCGCGCGTGACCCGCAAAGGATGACCTCTGAACACTGGCTGAGCAGCCCCGGGGCATCGATGCCGGCCACCTCAAGCTCATGCCTCAATGCGGCTGTTAATCCATTCACGGCAATCATCGGCGTTATCCCTCGGGTTTTGCAGATTTATAGAGCACAGCCTCAACAGCTTCCCACACCGTTTGAAAGCAAGCCCCAGCATCCTCCAGATCATCCCCGTCGATGGTCACAATACCGTAAGAGCAACAGCTCGCGTATTCAATGAGCCTTTCAACCTCTTCTCGCGCGCCGATAATAGGCGCAAAAAGAGACTTCGAAGCCTTCCTTTTATTCGCATGGGCAATAAAACCGGTCAGCGTTCCAGGCTGATAATCAAGCCCAAATCCCGCTAAATCTGAAAGCGTCGATTCCAATCCATCCAGCCACCCTTCTACCTCCAACAAGCCCTCTGACATGTCATGCCCCGCTAATGAATTCAACGCGTTGCGGGCTTTTTCAAGCTTTTTGGCATCAAAAAAAGATGCACCGGGCCGAGACGATTTTTGCTTGATAGCCGGCTTATTTGTCGCCTTTGTAGTAGTGGAGGGCTTTGCCACCCTTGAAGCTTTTCTTCTTTCACTCATGACTTGCTCACGTCTCGCGTCCGACCCCGTCATCAATTTATTGGCATATTTAATCAATCCGATGCAAATCTTCTCGTTGAGGGCGGGACTTGCTTTGTTGAAAAATCCCCTTCCACAAAGCGAAACCCATCAGAATGAATAGAAGAATGCCGTAGAACACAAGACTGGGCCTCGAAACCAGCCATGCCCTGCGGGGAGTTCGCCGACGGTAACGCTTGTCCTCATCCAAAACCGACGCAGCAAGGGCAGGACTGTTCGCGCTAATCGTGACATGCGTTGTGATCCATCGTAATCCAGATGGCCCTCTAGCCTTTTTCTTCGCAAACAGGCGCTCAATATGCCGGGCGCGGGCACCAAGAACTTTGTGCTGCCGATCGTAAAAAACCTCCACAACGGCAAATCCACTAGCCAACAAAAGCCCAACAACGAGGATCAGGTACCCAGGAACGTTCGGCGACGCGGCTCCTCCAACAATCAAGCCTAAAACCAGCGTTATCGCCCACTGTTTCACGCGAAAACGAAAATCCCCAATACGATCCAGCTTGCCCTGAATGAGTTTGTATTCTTCAAGCAACAATAGGCGTTCCGCGTCACGGGTGGCCGCCACATCGCCCTCACCATCATTCTCTTGCGCTACTTCCTCATCAGGCGATGCTGAACCTTGATTCTCCGCCGTCTCCGCATCCCTCGCATCCTCAGCCATAAATGCTCTTGTCGTTGATACGCATTCTCTTTCCATCTCTAACAGAACGTATCACCACACACCATCAAATTTCATTGAAGCGCTGAAATTATGCTACAAAGACCGGAAACTCGTCCTTTCACCACTTATCTGCCTGCTTCTTCGGGCTGCATGCGCCCATACCTCACCGCCCTCCTCTGCGCTCCCGTCAGCGGCCACCGGTATTGCTCATCGTAAACCGCTTCCCAGCCTTCCAGTTCCGGCCTCTCCTGCTGCGACAACAGCACCCACACCCCACCCCGCGGCCCAAGCCTCGCCCCTTCCCGCAGCCATTGCTCCGGCGAAAGCGTCGCCCTCGAAACCATCACCGTCTCCTCCCCTTCGCGTTCCCGCGCCCCAAGCTTCTCCGCCCTCTCTCTCAAGACCTTCACCCGCCCCGCTTCAAATCCCATCGTAATAAGCTCACCTATGACCGTATTTAAAAACGCCACGCGCTTCTGCATCGGCTCAACCAATATCCCTTGAATATCCGGCCGAAATATTAAAATCCCAAGCCCAGGCGCGCCCGCCCCCGTTCCCACATCCATAAGAAATGCGCCCGGAGCTATATGCCGCGACAGCAGCGCGCTATCCGCAAGCATTAAATCCACCAGCTCTTCATCCGATCGCGCCGCCGTTAAATCGATCTTGGCATTCCATTCCAATAGAAGATTCAGCCAACGCTCTGCGAGGCGCAGCCTCTCCCCGGACACCGGAAGAGAATATGCCGAGACAAGAGTTTCTATGAGCGAAATAAGACGCGGATTGGCCTTCATCGCGCGCACAAAAGCATGTTTATGCGCGCGTGTAAACGCAGCCGGGGAAGGGTCTTTTATTTATGAATTGATAATAAATTTGATGGGAATGCTATATCAATAAATTGTATTAGTTTTTGATCGAATTTGAACGCCGCCTGCGCAGCAGCGCCAAGGCCGCACCCACAGCGCCCAGCGCAAGCGCCGAAGCAGGCCCTTCGCTGTCACCCGGCACCGCACAGCCACAGCCGCCGTCATCCGTCGGATTGGGATTGGGCGGATTCACTTGATTGCCACCCGTTCCATCACCTCCACCCGCGCCGCCCGCACCGCCTGTGCCGGGATTATCAGGCGATTGCACGCTCGTCAGGTTGATATTGGTGTAGGCCCCGTCCGTCTGGCCCGCATTGGCCACCATAATATGCAAATCGGTCGTTCCTGCGGGCACCACGATCTTCGCCGTAAATGTATCGCCTGCATTGGTTAAATCGGCCTGCTCCGTTCCAGCCACCGGCGTTACCGGCGTGAAATCATCGAAGGTAATCGGATCAGCACCAAATTTCGTCAGCAGCGCGGGCTCCAAGGGTGTGGGCTGCATTAAAGGATTGGCTCCGACAAGAACCCGATCAAATGTAACTGTCACCTCTGTCGTATTGGCAGGAAGCGCGTAATGCACCTGCACGATGCCCGGCGCGTAGTCGCCCGACAAGCCCGTCATAAAATTGGCCGAGCTCGGCGCAAACCACAGATTCTGAAGCTCTTTTGGACCGGTCAGCGTCTTGCCCGCATACTCCAAAACACGCTTGCATTCAGGCAACACACCCCGCGCCTCAAACGCAGCCTTTAATGGATCGCCCGCCGTTGCGCCCAAATCTTTGGTCACTTGATCGACAAAAATCGTCGCCAAATCTTCATAACCCAAATCGGCGGGCGCAGGCGTGGCCGCCAATGCGGTGTAAATGGCTAAATCGAATTTCGCCTGATCCTCGGGCGTAAGCGTCGAACGCACATCCCACAGCGAGGCCGAAAAGAATGTCGCGTCCTGATGTACTTCGCCTCCAATGGCCTCCGGCGCCTTGTCCGGATTCGCAAGCGATCGAATCCACGATAGATTTGCATCAATATCCTTTGCTGCGTACTCGCCCATATCCGGATCGCCGCTCACCGCCGCCGCCAGGAAATCGGCCATGCCTTCATTCATACCGCCGTTGGACACGCTCAAACCGTATTTATCGAGATGAGGCGTGGGCACCAGCGCCAGCGTGGCATTGATCACGGCATGACCGAATTCATGATAAATCACATCGCCGTCATAACCGTAATCGCGCGTGGGGCCCTGGCCGAAATACATCGCAGGCCCAAAGGTACCAAAGACCTGGCCAAACAATTCATCGCCCGGCGAGAAAAAGGCATTTTGGAAAGGAACCAGCGGCTTGTTCACATCGCCGATCGTTAATGGATCGTTAAAGTCGGGAACGCGCAAATTGGATATGGCCGGCATTGGATTGTTATCGCTGGGATTGGCATCAAAAGCCGGATCAAATCCACGGATATAGGAATAAATCCGATTGACATGGTGAAACATCTGGACTTGGGAGAAGGGGTCTTCGGGCTCATTGTCCGGGGGCTGCGCGGCAAAGACAAAATCGCCGTTTGCATCAGGCATTTCCGAATGCACGAGCTGGCACACATGCACCGGGAATGTTCCAAAAGGCGGGAACGTCACGGGCTTCGTTGTTTTTTTATCGACGCAATTAAAAGATTCGACAAGCGTGTTCTTCAATTGCGTCGCACCGTCGGCCAAGGGCAATTCCACATCCATCAGCATCGGCGATTTGACCGGATTGGTTTCATAAACGGTGCCCTTGGGAATGGCATGCTTCGCCGTATTGAAATGAGCGACCAGCGCGCCCGTCTTGGCATCGACCACGGCCATGGGCTCATAAGCCAGGCCCGGCAGGCTCGAGGGCTTCACCAGCCACGCCAAAAACGAAACATCGGCCACCGTCCAAATCACCAGCTTTGCCTGCTCGGCAGAAGCGGGCAGCTTGGTCGCCTTCGAAGCCACTTCCGCGGCCGATGCCGCTCCAACCGAAGGCTCGACACTCGAAGGCAAATCGTCGATCCATTTAAACGTCGCGCGCTCCGCTGAACTCGCGGCGCTAAATACAACCGTGCCTCCGCCGAATACAACAGGAATGCCCTGATGCGTCTGCGCCACCCGGACAATCTGGCGCCCGCCCGTCAGCGAAATCGTCTTTGATTCGCCGAGCGAAAGCGAAGAAATCCTAACGCCTGCCTGCTCCAGCAAAATAGACCGGGCACTCGCATCTAAACCACCCGCATTCACCTTCGCTTGCTGCGAATTCGACGCGGACGCGGCGAAGGGGCCCGAAACGCTGACAAGCCTCGGCAAATTGGCCGCCATGGCCTCGCCCGAGCCTAGAACCAGTCCCAAAAGCCCTGCCATAAGCGAAATTCGATGTCGCATGAAAGATTCTCAATTCCCGCGTTTTTAATCGACGCGATGTGAAGTGGAGCCCGGAGTGAAATTGCAAAACACCGGCGGATCACCCCGAAATCAACGGCCGGACTGGGGATCGTAGGTGCCGGAGCGCACTTGCGCAAATGGCGATGGAGCCCTTCACTACGCCGATGCGCGTGCTCTCCGGGCTACCCGATCAATAAATCCGGATAGATTAAAAAATTCTTGCGATTGAGTCCAATTCGATCGTATCTATCCGGACAGGAAAGGCGATTGAAATTTATTTGCCCAAAGCGAGCCCAAGACTGATAGGGAAGAAACATGAGAACACGCAAGCTCAAGGTTTTGGCGTTCGCTCTTTCAGCTTCTACACTTGCCCTTGCATCGAGCGCGGAAGCGCGTCCGGTGATTAAAAATCCAAACGATCACCCGGATTACCGCGCCGAGCTCGAACCGCATGGCACTTTTATCTTTTGGCATGGCCGGTACTTAAGCAATTCGCGCTCGTACCGCACCTTTGGCGATCCCGAGTTCGGCGCGGGATTTAGGGCATCCATCGAACTGGCCGATCCAGCATTTATCCCCAAAATCAACAATACCGTGGCCATTACCTTCGGCATTGATTTCACCAACTACAATTGCCGGGGCTGCCGCTATCGCGACGATTTTCTCGTGTGGAACCCGGTCGGCCTTCAGTGGAACTTCTTTATTACCGACAAATTCAGCACCTTTGCCGATATCGGCTTTATGCTCCGCAGCTACGGCTTCTACAACAATATCGATCCGGATTTATTTGTGATGGTGGGCGGCCGCTGGCACTTCTCCGATAAAGTCGCCTTCACCTTCCGGCTCGGCGTTCCCTTTGTGAACGTCGGCGTATCGTTCTTCGTCGGAAGCTGAAATACCATCCGCGCAAACGCAAACGCCACGTCCCCATTGCCCCGGTGCAGGGCCTAACGGAAAGCGTGCGCATCCCCAAGCTCACCGCTATTATCGCTCGCTGGTATGACTCAACATATCGTCCTCGCCATTCTGGGCCTCGCGCTCCTGATGATCGTTCATGAAACCGGGCATTTTCTCGCTGCCCGCGCCTTTGGGATGCGCGTAACGACGTTTTCAATCGGCTTTGGGCCGACCTTTTTTAAGATCATTCCCAAGGATGGCTATTACTGGTTCACGACGGCGCTTGGAAAGGTGCGCCTGCGGCTCTTTCGCCATAACGCGGAAAAACAAGGGCCGACAGTGTACCAGGTCGGGATGATTCCTTTCTTCGCCTACGTGAGGATCGACGGAATGAATCCCTTTGAGGAAGTCGATCCCAAAGACAAGGCGAGTTATGCCAACGCCGGTTTGGGAGCCCGTTTTGGAACGCTCTTCGCCGGCCCTCTGGCCAATTATTTCTTTGCGTCCGTGCTGTTTTTCATCGCGTTTGTCGTCGGAGGCCGCGACACGACGACCACCGATATCAAGGTCATCGAAGGCCGTCCCGCGGCCGCCGCGGGCATCAAAGACGACGATAAAATCGTGGAAATCGCGGGCACTCCCGTTCAGGAGTGGGACAGCATGGCGAAGATCATCTCGGCGCATCCCGGCCAGCCGATTTCGGTGGTTGTGCAGCGCGGGGAAGAACGCGTTCCGCTGACGGTTACGCCCGCCAACGAAGGCGGCAGCGGAAAGATCGGCGTGAAGCCCGCTGGAAAGACAATCCATGTGCCGATGTCGACCAAAGAGGCTGCGGTGCTCGCGCTGACCATGCCGCCCGAGGTGGTGAAAGAGATGGTGATTGGGCTCGGGCAATTGCTGACCCGCAAGGTCGAAGGCGAACTGCGCGGCCCGGTGGGCATCGTGAAAGATGCGGCAAAGGCTGCGGAAATAGGCATTCCCAAGCTCTTGTGGTGGCTCGGTATTTTGTCGGCCTATTTGGGCGCCTTTAATTTGCTGCCCTTCCCCGCGCTCGACGGCGGCCGGCTGATGTTTTTGGTGTATGAGGGCACGACGCGAAAACGCTTCGATCCGCGGATTGAAGCGCCGATTCACTTCATCGGGTTCTTAATGCTGATGGGGCTGATGATTTACGTGACGATCTTCAAGGATATCGGCGTCGGATCGAAATAAGCATCGCCTTGCACAGCACCGTGCTTCTTCGGGGCAAGGCCCTTCACCGGGGCGGCGCTGTTTCTGTTGCGCTTCGGTGCAGCGAAACGCCAAACGATCCGATTTGCATTGAGCAGCGGGGCGTCTTGGCCTCGCTTTCAGAATTGCGTGTGATCCGCACCGATCGGGCCGTGTGTGTGAGCAATGCGGGCGGACGCCTTCGTCTCGATTTGGTGGAACATCTGTTTGCGGCCTTGGGCGGCCTCTCCATTCAGCGCGGTGTGCTGATTCAAACCGACAGCGATGAACTTCCGCTGCTCGATGGAGGCGCGGCGCAGTATTGCGAAGCGCTTCAAGCCATCGGGGCCGCGAACGCCGAACTTCCCCGCCTGCGCATCGCAAAAGATGCCGAGCTGCGCCATGGCCGCTCGCTCTACCGATTTCATCCCGCACCGGCGGGCATTCGAAGCATCAAGGTGCGCATCCGCTTCCCCGCGCCCGTCTTTGAAGACGAAGCCGAATGGAACGGCGATGCCCTCGATTTCCAGCGCCGAATCGCCACGGCCCGCACCTTTGGCTGGATGACCGACTATCAAGCGCTGCTCGCATCGGGCCGGGCCTTGGGCGCCGACCTCGAGAGCGTGCTCGTCTTCGATCCCACGCAACCCAGCGGCACTTATAAAGACTGCCCGCCGGCCCGCCCCAAGGAAGCCGTGCACCACAAACTGCTGGATTGCATCGGCGATTTCGCGCTCCACGGAGGCCCGCCCCAAGGCCATATCGAAGCCGAACGACCGGGCCACACCGCCACGCATTCGATCATCGCCGAGGCGCTTTCACTGGGCGTCCTCGTTTGATATGACCCACGGCCGCACATGGATCCCTTTGCATTGATGAGCCATTACGACTACGGCGAAGTGCATCTCGCGCGCGACGCCAAGACCGGCCTTCGCGCCATTATTGCCATTCACGACACAAGGCTTGGCCCTGCGCTGGGCGGCTGCCGTTTCCTTCATTACGACCGCGAGGAAGACGCGCTGGAGGACGCGCTGAGACTCGCCCGCGGAATGACGTACAAAGCGGCGCTTGCGGGGCTTCCTCACGGAGGCGGAAAATCTGTTTTGCTTCGGCCAAAACAGCCTCATTTCGACAGGGCCGCGCTCTTCAGAGCCTTTGGCCGCTTCGTCGACAACCTGCGCGGCCGCTACATCACCGCGGAAGACAGCGGCACGGGATTGCCCGACATGGAAGTCATCCGCAGCGTCACCCGCCATGTCACAGGCGTCGATCAAAGCCATGGAGGCTCGGGCGATCCATCGCCCTTCACGGCGCTCGGGGTGAGACGAGGCATTGAAGCCTGCATCAAACAAAAATTCGGCAAAGACAGCCTTTCTGGCACACATGTGGCCGTTCAGGGCGTGGGCCATGTTGGCTATTACCTATGCAAAGAGCTGAAAGCCCAAGGCGCCAAACTCTCGGTGGCCGACATCGATCCTTTGAAAGCGGAACGGGCGGCCCGTGAATTTGGGGCCGAAGTTGTCGCGCTCGAAGCCATTTTCGAAGTGCCCTGCGATGTACTCTCGCCCTGCGCCTTGGGTTCGGCGCTCAACGATGAAACCATTCCCCGCATTGCCGCGCCCATTATCGCCGGCGCCGCCAACAACCAGCTTAAAGAGCCCAGGCATGGAGACATGCTTCACGCCAAGGGTGTTTTATATGCACCCGATTATGCGATCAATGCGGGTGGATTGGTGAACGTAGCGCTTGAAATCACCGGTTATGACGCTGAAAAATCGCGGGAGCGGGTGATGAAAATATACGACACAATTTATGAAATTGCCGAACGGAGTGACTACTCTCATACGCCGACCTACCGCGTTGCCGATTTAATGGTGGAAGAGCGGCTGGCCAAAGCGGGTGAAAGTTCCTAGAATCCATTTCATCAATCAGTCATCGATGGGGGCTCGCGCAATACATTGTGCTCAGCCGCCAAACCCCCGTGCGCACCCCCAACCCCTGTCTTCGGGCAGGCTCCCTCGCGCATGATTCCTCATGCAATCGAGCGGTACACCCCCGCAAAGCGACGATTTTCACCAGAACCCCCACGATAGTCTTTTCCGCTCGATGTTCTCCGAGCCTGAGAACGCCGCGGGGTTGTTGCGCTGGCTCGTGCCCCAAGAAGCGCTGGTCCGCTTCGAGCTCAATACGCTCGAATTGCAATCCGC
>CAZICM010000018.1:0-164235 GCA_964537685.1 uncultured Polyangiaceae bacterium | reverse complement strand
CCTGAAGATCCTCAAGCGATTGCCGATCTCGCCGCGACAGGGCTTAATTTCAAGCCTTCCGTGCGCACCTTTGTGATTGGCCTTCCAGGCGTCGATCAAGTCTTTGCCAATCTCGTGGCGGCCGCGGGAGGCACGGGACAAGGCATTTTTGTAGGCGCGGCCAATGTTCAAACCGAATTCCAGAATGCGCTTTCCAAAGTGCGCGGCCAGGCTTTGCCCTGTGAATATGAAATCCCCGCGAAAGTATCGGGCGGCGAAGTCGATCCTGGATTTGTCAACGTGCTCTTATCGCTCAATGGAATGCCTGATGTTGTGCTGGCTCAGGACGCTTCCTGCGCCGGCGAAGGCTGGAAGTACGACAATGCCGCGAATCCGAAGCGCATTATTTTCTGCGATGCGAGCTGCCAAGCCATCAAAAAGAGCGCGAGCGCCAAAGTGCAAATTCTGCTCGGCTGCAAGACCCAAGTTGTTAACTAAGCCGCCCTCCCGGCATTTGAATCTCAACGCGCACCATCAAAGTTGTTGAAAAGCCTCGCGCTTCGATCTTTTGTGGAAGCGCCGTATGACCAAGCCCAAAAACGAAGACGAACCCAATAGCGCCGACCTCAAAGTAAAGCGCCGGGGATTTTTGCTCGGCACGGGCATCACCGCCGCCGCGGTTACGCTTCCGGCCTGCAAACCAGCCTCTTCGCCCGAAACAGAAGCAGCTCCTGTACTCGGCCCGGGGCGCGTGCCGGTAACGCTCACCATCAACGGCGTTCAAAAACATCTTGACATCGAACCCCGCGCAACCCTGGCCGAAGCGTTGCGTTTTGAGCTTGGGATGACAGGCACCAAAATCGGCTGCGATCGGGGCGCGTGCGGTGCATGCACGGTATGGCTCGATGGCACGCCTGTATGCGCCTGCATGACCTTCGCCCTCGATGTTGGAAAGCGCGCGGTCACGACCATTGAAGGCTTGTCGAGCGGAGAACAGCTTCATCCTGTACAGCAGGCGTTTATCGAGCACGACGCCCTTCAATGCGGCTACTGCACGCCGGGAATGATCATGAGCTGCGCCGCCCTTTTGAAACGCGCGCCCAATCCCGGTATCGCCGAAGTCAAAGCGGCAGTGAGCGGCAATTTGTGCAGATGTGGAACCTATCCCAAGGTATTTGAAGCCACGCTTTCGGCGGCAAAAAACAATTCAAAAGGCGGTCCAGCATGAGCGACGATAAAAAACGCTCCGAGAAATTCCCTGCGGGCATTTTGGGCTGGCAAATGGGCGAGGTAGAACGAAAGCTGCCCGCTTCAGAACCTTTTGCCTGGCCAATCAATGCCGAGCTTTCCACGGTCGGAAAGCCCACGCCGCGCTTGGATGGCCGTTCAAAAGTCACCGGCGCCGCCCGCTACACATCCGATATCCGATTACCGGGCATGCTCTTTGGCCGGATCGTCCGCTCGCCTTATCCGCACGCGCGCATTTTATCGATTGACACGAGCGCCGCTGAAAAACATCCCAGCGTGCGCGCCGTGCACATTGTCGATCACCTCTTGGGAAGCGCCGTGCTGCGCGATCCGGCCCAGGAAACCCAGGCCAAATATCCAATTGTGCGTTACGCGGGCCAGCCCATTTGCGCCGTGGCCGCGCTCACTCAGGCCGATGCGGATGAAGCCGCGAAATTAATTAAAATCGAATTCGAAAAATTGCCTTTCGTGGTGGATCTCGAAGAAGCCCGCAAAGACGGCGCGCCCCTTGTATTTCCCGGCGCGGCCGATCAAGCGGGCACGGCGGGAGGCGGAGGAGGACCGGCGGGCGTACCTCAAAAAGGCAATGTGCGGGGCCCTGTGAAAGGCGGAACCTTTGGCGGTCCCCGGGGCGACATTTCGGCTGGATTTGCCGCTGCCGACGTTGTGGTCGAGGCGACCTATAAAACCCAGGTTCAAACGCATTCCGCCCTGGAAACGCATGGAGTCGTCGCCGATTACAAGCCCGAAATGCTCACGGTCTATGCATCGACACAGGGAACAGGATCGGTCCAAAACGAGCTCGCAGAAATCTTTCAATTGCCCAAAACCCGCGTGCGCGTGATTACCGAATTTATGGGCGGCGGCTTTGGAGCTAAATTTGGAGCGGGCAATTACGGTGTATTGGCGACCCATCTATCCAAAAAAGCAGGCGCCCCCGTGCGCTTGATGCTTGACCGTAAAGAAGAGCATTTGGCGGTAGGCAACAGGCCCAGCTCAAACCAAATGCTCCGAATTGGTGCAAAATCCGATGGGACGTTAACGGCGCTTCATTTGGTATCGTATGGAACGGCGGGAACGGGCACGGGAGCGGGAGCCGGCGGGCCTGCGAAAAACATGTATCCCTGCCCCAATCTTCTGACCGAAGAGGCGGATGTATTTACGCACGCAGGCCCCGCGGCCGCATTTCGCGCGCCCGGGCATCCACAGGGCGTCTTCGCGCTGGAGCAGCTTATTGATGAACTCGCCGAAAAACTAAAAATGGATCCCGTTATTCTGCGGGATAAAATCGATTTCGACGAAGATCAAAAGGGCAAGAATGTCGACAGCGAAGCCCGGCGGGCCGAACGGAAAATCGGCGCCGAAAAAATAGGCTGGGTGCGCAGGCGGGCGCCGGGCATCATGCCAGGGCCGATTAAGCGCGGCTTGGGCATGGCTCAATCCATTTGGTATCGATTTGTCGATCTCGACGCATCGTGCGAAGTGCGCATTTACCGGGACGGCCATGTCGCCTTATTTTCAGCCGTTCAAGATATTGGAACAGGCATCCGCACCGCCCTCGCCCAAGTTGTGGCCGAAGAGCTGGGCCTTCAGGTTTCCGATATTGATATCCGCATCGGCGACACCAATTTCCCCAGCGGAACGGCTTCCGGCGGCAGCAAAACCACGGGCTCCATCACACCCGCGGCCCGCAATGCCGCATTTCTCGTAAAACAAAAACTCGCCCAGCAAGCTGCCTCCGAGCTCGGCGCCGATCCTTCCGCGCTTGTCTTTAAAGACAAAAAAATATTTTCTAAAGGCGATCCTTCCAAAACGATCGCATTCAAAGCCGCGGCGGCCAAACTGCGCAGCGATCAAATCAGTGAAATTGCAAGCCGATCTGATGATTATGGCGGATTTGAATCGGCCCGGGGCCGCAGCAGAAGCGCAGTCGGAGGTTATGGAGGCGTGCAGTTCGCCGAAGTCGCCGTCGATGTGGACACCGGAATCATTCAGGTCGAGCGCATTGTCGCCGTTCATGATTGCGGAAGGCCGCTCAATCCGCTCGCATTGGAAAGCCAAATCAACGGAGGTATTATTCAAGGTATTTCCTATGCCCTGTACGAGGAAAGGCGCCTCGACAACCGCACCGGATTGATGGTCAATCCCAATTTAGAGCAATATAAAATCGCGGGAGCCCGGGAAATCCCATCGATTGATATTGTCATTCTCGAGGAATACCGGGGCCAAAATTCGACGGATGCGGGAGGCATAGGCGAACCGGCCACCGTTCCCACCGCGGCGGCGATTGCAAACGCCGTCTACAACGCCGTCGGCGTCCGGATTCGCGAATTACCCATGACGCCCGCGCGCGTGCTATCGGCGCTTTCCAAGCTGCCCAAGGCCCAAAACAAGGAGGCCAAATGAATCGTTTTGAGTGGTCGGACGCCAAATCGGTGGAGCAGGCGCTCGCTCAGGCGGGCCCCGGCGTGACTTTAAAAGCGGGCGGCGTTGATGTGATGGACCTCTTAAAAGAGGGCCTTATTTCTCCTTCGCGCATCGTTAATCTTCGAAATATTCAATCCCTCGATCGAATGGTTGAAGTGCCCGGAACCGAACTTCGCATCGGCGCATTAATCACGCTGGCGCGCCTCGCCTCCGAACCTTTGATAGCCAAGCGCTATGCAGCCATCGGACAAGCGGCGGGCCTCGCGGCCACGCCTCAAATTCGCAATATGGCGACCGTGGGAGGCAATCTGCTTCAGCGGCCCCGCTGCTGGTATTTCCGCTCCGAGGCATTTCATTGCCTGCGCAAGGCCGGGCCTAAATGTTTTGCGATTGAAGGCGATAATACCTATCACGCTATTTTTGGTAACCAACACTGTGCAATTGTCCATCCCTCGGCCATGGCCACGGCGCTAATCGCTTACGGAGCCAAGCTTGAAATCCGGGGCTCGAAGCAAACCCGCGAAGCCTTGTTGGAGTCGTTTTATGTGGCCCCCGAGACCGATGTAACGCGCGAACATTCGCTGTTGCCCGATGAAATTCTCACAGAGATTCGCGTGCCCGCACCGGGGCCGAATACGGTATCGGCCTATATGAAATACGGCGAAAAAGAATCGTTTGACTGGCCGATCGCCGAATGCTGTGCGGTGCTCGAACGGGCTGGAAAACAAGTTCAAAAAGCGTCCATTGTGCTGGGCGCTGCGGCCCCCGTTCCCCACCGGGCGAAGGCCGCCGAACAAGCGCTGATCGGCAAGGAAATCACCGAAGAAACAGCGCTGGCCTCGGCGCGGGCGGCATTGAAAGACGCGGCGCCGCTATCCCACAATCAATATAAATTGCCTATGTTTGAAGCCTTAATCAAACGAACCCTTCTTGCGGCGGCGGCCCAGTAAAAGCGTGCATTCAAGGAGCCCATCATGAGCGAGCGAGAAAAAATCCGATTGGAGCTGCTCCCCGAAGAACAAAACAAAATCGGCGAACCGGCTCAGCGTTCACCCATCTGCCGCTTGCTTCGCACCAAAATGTCCTTCGGCTCTTTCGCTCTTCCTCATCCCGCCGATGAATGGGGCGATTCCACAACGGCCGTCTATTGGTGCCTAAAAACGATGGAAACCTTCGGCGCCGATGATGACTATGTGCATCCCCACCGCTGCGTTCAGGGCCGTTCCTGCTTTGCAATCCCAGAAGTAGCTTGACGCGGAACAACAAGGGACGGTTCGTTGTCCGACCTTCCCATGCCCAGCTCTCCGCGCCGCCTTCGCCGCTTATTCAAACCCTTTTCCAGCGCCTTCATTCTCGCCATCGGCGCGATATTGGCCGCACCGCCCTCAGACGCCGCCGTCACCTCCGACAGCAAGGCCGCGCGCGGGCTCGACATGTTTATCCACGCGCCCGGCGCAGCTACGACCGGCGCCTCCGTGCCCATACACGTCGTGGCCTATGGATTCCCCGCCGTAACCACGATGCTTCCCTTGGCCGACACGAGCGTCGAAGCGCGCTGGGACCCGGAAAGCCTAGGCCCCAATCAAAGTTCGGCACCGCCTCCCATTCGCAAAAGCACCGACGCTCAGGGCCGCGTTCAGCTCGATGTGCCCATTCCGCCCGGCGATGACCGCGAACTCAAGCTCTTAATCGGCCTTCAAGTCGGCGAACACAGCCGCGTCCGCGTCCTCACCATCCACCGCACCCAGCCCTACAAAATCTCGCTTCACGTCGCCGATTCCAATGTCGTTCCGGGCAGCATCGTCCCCGTCTGGGCAAATGTTTCCGATGTGGCCACGGGCGAGCCTGTCCCGGGTATTCCCGTGAATATTCAGCTCACCGAACATGGTGTTGTCCGTAAAAACATTCAAATGGCAACCGATCGGGCGGGCATGGTGATGACCCGCCTGGGCATTCCCTGGATCGATGAATCGATTTGGAATTTTAATATCAGCGCCTACGTATCGCAGGGACGCTCGGGCACGGCTTCGCAAACGCTTTTTCTGCGCGAAGAAACGCCGGGAAAACCCCAAATGTGGGCCGATTTTTCGGCGAATAGCATTAAAGCCGGCCAGAACGTCCGCTATTCGGTCACGGTGCGCGATGCCGTCAATCAGCCTGTCGCGGGACTGCCCGTGCGGGTATGGATTGGGCCCAAAGGCACGACCGCGCCCACCGAAAAAGAGGCTTGGGAGAAGGCTTCCACGCTCGTGTACACCACGCCCGCCGGGGTTGTGGAAGGCGAGACGCAGGCTCCGCGCACCTTGGCGCCGGGCACAACGACCTCCATTCATTTGGTCGCGAAATCGGAATACGAAGGCCATGCGCTCGATAGCAACTCACAAGTTGTGGTGGGATTCCCTCTCTCGGCAGCCGAACTATTTCCCGAAGCGGGCGTCGTCATTCCGGGCATCGATCAGCGCATGCTGCTGCGGGTGAGCGATGGCTATGGAAAAGGCGTTTCCGCGAATTTTGTCATCGAGGCCGACGGGTTGAAGGAGCGGGTGAGCACCGATGCTTATGGCGAAGCGGAAGTGCTGTGGAAGACGCCGATTGACCTAGGTGCGTTCCGCAATGTGGGGCCCTGCGCGGGCGGCGTGGCGGCTGCCGTTGTCATTAAGCCCGAGGGCGATATTCCCGCGCTGGGCATTCGCCGCGAACCTTTTGAGCTCTGTGTTTCGGTAGATCGCGAGCTCAATTCGATGGTGCGCCCAGACAAAATGATGGCAATGCCAGGCGAATCCGTGCGCGTGCGGATGTTATCGGCCAAAGGTCAGCCTGCGGGAGCCTGGAGCCTCTTGTTGGGCGCTCAAAGCGATTATGTGAATGCCCGGGGATTATGGGTTTCCGACGGTGACAAAGGTTCTGAGATCAGCCTTCCCGAAGGGTCGACAGGGCTATGGGATTTTTCGGCGCTGTCGCCTGATGTCCGCAATAAAGCGCGCGCAGCCACGGGCAATTTATGGGTTAGGCCGAACGTATTGCCTAAAATAACAGGTAAAATGGTTGCGGGCCGGGCTGCGCCGGGCGGAGAAGTTGAAATCGAAGCAATTCTAAGCGATGGCCAAGGCAATCCGCTACTTGGAAAAGTCGCCGCCGTCATGATCGATCGCTTTGGAGGCGGCACGGTTGAGTCGCTCAAGAGCATGGACACACGGCTGACCTTATGCCGGATGCTGCGCGTGGAGGATGAGCGCTGCGACACCTTGCTCGAGGGCGGCGATGCTGCGGAACCCGCACGCCGGGCATTTTTATCGCGCATTCGCGGAGCGGGTTTAGAACCCATTAACGATCCCGGAGGAAGCGCGCGCGAGCAGATCATCAAAGCATTTGGAGAGGTTCTCCGATCGCTGGAAGGCGCCGTATTTGAAGCGACGGAATCGGCGGAACGGCTTCGGGATGTGAGGCGCAAGGACAGCGCGGGAAACTGGGTATTCAATCCTGAATTAATGACGCTGGTGACAGCGGCGATGAGCGCGGCGCCTGAAACGCCCGGAGGAGAAACGCTGGCGCTTTCCGATTTGGTGGCGGTCGATCCCCAAGTGACGTTTGACAACGTGGCCAGGCGCGTGACCCGTTTGAAATTGTTCCGCGTGCTGATGAAAGTGCGCGAATTCAGGCACGAGCGCAGGCTCGATCCCGAAGAGCCCGCGCTCAAAGATCCCAATGCGATTCTTCGCAAATTGGTGCGGGATGGTGTGATTGAGCCCAGCCTTCTTCTCGATCCGTGGGGAGGCACGATTCAATTTATGAAGGCCCAAAGCCCGCCTTTGCCATTTTTAACGGCTGTGCGCGGTTTTGAGCTGCGCGCTCCCGGACCGGATAGGCAAGTGGGAAATGCCGACGACGTAAAAGATCCATTCGAACGTGTTGTAAAATCTGGCACACCCTATGCAATGGCTGTCGAAGAAGATCGAATTGTCGATGCCAAAGTCGAAATGGAAGTGGGAGACGCGACGATTTCGGCCTGGGAAACGATGTTCAATGAATTAACGGGCACAGCCTTGGGCAATGGCTGGGGTTCGGGCGTGGGTTCAGGTTTTGGCGCTGGAGGAATAGGCGAAGGCATTGGTCTGGGAGGCATTGGAACAATTGGCCACGGCCGGGGCAGCTATGGCATTTCGGTGGGCGGCGCCGTGTGGACGCCTCCCGTGCGTACCGACGCGCAGGGCAAAGCCCGCATTAAATTGAAATTGGGCGATGCTGAAACCACATGGTCCGTGGCGCTTTTGGGCATTCCCGATGTGGCCCGGCCCGCCGTTTCATCGCTGGATATTCCGGTCGTCTTGCCGCTGTCGGCCCGCGTGGATTCGGGGGCCGCGTGGGTCACGGGCGATGAAGGCGATGTCGTCGTGACGATCCGCAACCGAAGCGCCCAGCCTGCAAATACAACCGTATTGGCAAATCCATCGGGAAGCGTGGTATTCGCCGATGCGCGCCAGGCCAAAAACGAAATCATTGTTCCCGCGGGCGGCAGCGTAAAAAGCCGTCTCCGGCTCAAAGCCCTGCGCCGCGGTCAAGCCGTGCTCGATATTGAAGTCAGGGCTCCATCCATTGCATCGGATAAAGTGACACACCGATGGGAAATAAAGCCTCAGGGCGAGCCTGTGGTGCTCTCCATGCCCAAGTGGGTCGAGTCTCAAGCCGAACTCTCCTTGCCCGTGGATTCAAGGGTTCATCAAGAAAATGGAGCACCGAGCGTGGTTATCGAACGAGGCGATGAAGCCGCAATTCGATCGGCACTCGCGGCATTAAATCCGGATGGGATTGTTTCGGTGGAAGCCCTGGCCGATTCGCTGGAAACAGCGGCCCGCGTCGAGAAATGGGCGGTGGGGCGCTTTGGCGAAGAATCGCCGCTTCGCTCGCTTTCAGCCGACATCGCGAAACGGGCATCGGCCAAACTGCGCGCCGTGCTTCAAATCGCTTCCGAAAACGGCTCGGTGCGCCCGCCTCCATCCTGGGCGGCCGAGCAGCGATTGCAGATTTGGGCGCCGATACACAGCGCGGAAGCGAAGGCGGGCATGCAAGGCCGCTGTCCCGATCGCTTTGGGACATCGCTGGAGCACGCGCTTTTAGGGCTTGAAATCGAGCCTCCGCCTATCAATGGAGTGCGTCTCGCGTGCTGGGATGCCTTTGTGACGGAAGCCGTGTACACGGTGCGCAAGAGCGGCGATGCAGCGTCCGTGGCGAGGGCCGTGCTCGCGCTTGCGGAACGGCCTCACCGGGTGTCATTGGCGGCCAATCTTGCCAAACAATTGCGCGACATGCTTTCTGTGTCGGCGGGCGGCGAAATTGCCCTGAGTTATTTTCAATCGGCGGATCGAGCCTATCGCGCATTGGTCTACGCGGCGCTTGTGCGCTCGGCGAGCCTTGGAGCGGCGTGGGGCGGCCCGAATGCCGCAAAACTATTGGCATGGTTAAAAATACAAGTGGATGCGAAGGGAGGCTATGGTTCATCGGTGTCCACGCGCGCCGCCGTGCAGGCCATTCTGGCTATGGCGCCCGCATCCGAGACCAAGACCGTGGTAACGGTGACGGCCGGCGATTTTAAAAAAGAAGCCGAAATTCCCTTGAATGAAGCCGTAAAAATCGCTCTTCCGGCTCATGTCAAAAAAGCCACGCTGCTCGTATCGGGGGCGCCCGTGCTGACCCGCTACGAACAGCCCATGCTGCGCCTGTGGTCGCGTCCGCCCGAGAGCGCGCAGAGCCCCGTCCGCTTTGAAACAACATGGCCTTCCAAGGCGCTTGCGGGGGGTGTCGCGCCGTTGCGGGTCTCGCTGAACTCCACCTCGTCCGATGGCTCGGCCACCGTAGAAGCCCGCATTCCTTTACCGCCCGGGGTTTCCCTTGCCGCGCCCATTACCGGCGTGAGGCAAATTCAAGGTGTTATTTCTATACGAAAGAATGTTGGATTCAGCCCCCATCCGATTTTGATGGATATCCCCTTGCGCTTTGGCTTGAGCGGCAAATTCACCGTGCCCGAGGCCCGGGCCAAACTCGCCTTTGAAGAAGCTCCATTTGCAACGGCGCCCGCCCGGCCCCTCGTTGTCGGCATTCGCACAAAATAACCATCAAATGGGTATCTAATTTGATGGTTTCTTCTTCTTTTTCTTCCACTTCTGGCGGATGGGCTTCACTTTATTGGGATCGGCGGGCGACCACGGGGCTCTTCGATCGACTTCCTTTACATCCTCGAGCATTTTTTGCCCCGCGATATCAATTTTAAAGGTTGAACGTACAACCTTTTGAGTATGTGCCCCGAGATTTGAAATATCCCCGCTGCCCTTGATGCCGATCGGAATACAAAACTTTCGCTTTCGTTCTTCTTCCTCGGGCGAATTGGCAAGCCCCGCGGCTGGATTGGGAGGATTGACCGCGGGATCGTTAATCGGCCCGCGGCTTGGCTCGCCCGCGGTTCCTTCCGAAATCGTCCGGATCATCTCTTGAACCACTTCTTCGGCGCACACAGGCTGAACATCGATTTTTTCGCGCGAACCCGCGGGGTACACCACTTTCGATTCAATTTTCACGGTAACGGTCGCGCCCGATGTCGCCGCATCACCCAGCATGCCCAGCGCCTTGGTTTTTAAGTCGGCCGCGGCCTTTTTCGCGATATTTTGCCACGTCGCATTGTTGCCCGCCGACGAACTCACCACCCGCACACCGAGCACATTGCCCGACGGTCCAAGCTTAATTTCAAAGGTTGCCCGCGCATCTGGAGGCGCCTCGGAATTGCGCACCAGCGAGGTAATGGTCGAAGCGACAACACCGCCCGCCGGCGATTCAAGCCCGAGCTCCCGATCGTGTTTGCGCAGCGCCCCGCTCAGCACCTGCCCCGCGATATTGCTATCGGTGGGTGTGCTCTCGGGCGCTTTGGTCGGCGCGGGCGCGGGGGCAGGCGCGGAGGGCAATACACCCGGAACCATCCACACCGGCGATCCGCCCAATCCGGTAATAATTCCCTGGCCCCCTCCATTTCCCGGTGCGCCCTCGGGAGGCGAAAAGGAATCCTCGGGCAATTGGCTGCTGCCCGGCGCTTCTGAACCCGCGCCTTTCAATTCATTCGGATTGCCCGCGGGAGGAGGTTCTTGTGAATCTGAAGAAATAGGTCCGCCACGCTGAGGGATTGGCGCCGATTTTGGCAATTCGATCGATTTTGCCTTATCGGCGCCCTGGGGTTCAGGCGCTTCGGCGGGGGGCGCTTCGGGAACCTTTACCTTAGGGGGCTCGGGCAAGGTTTCAATATCGAACCAATCCCCCTTTTTTTCTTCGAGAAGCCCAGCATTTTCAAGAGCCGGCTTGGGAGCAAAGCGGGCCAGCGAAAGCAGCGCGGCATGCAAAACCAGCGCAGCTAGAAGCGTTTTATACAGAGGTCCGGAAGAAAGCGGCTCACTGTCCTTGGCTTTATGCTGCTTGCCCGCCATTGCCCAGCGACGCTAGCACAATTCCTTATGATGCGGGGGAATTGATCTCATTTTTATGATCGGCCTGAACACGTCCATCGACCAATTCGATAATGCGATCGCATCGCGCGGCAAGCCTAGGGTCATGGGTGACGACCAAAAAAGCCGTGCCTCGTTCACGATTAAATTGGCGCATCAATTGAAAGACTTGATCTGCCGATTTGGTATCGAGATTTCCGGTGGGCTCATCGGCGAGGATGAGAGGCGGATTCATGCAGAGAGCTCTGGCGATAGCGACCCTTTGCTGCATGCCGCCCGATAGATTGTTTGCCCGCTTGTGCGCGGCGTGCCCCAAGCCCACGCGCTCCAATAAATCTTGTCCCGTTTCCTCCATGGCTTTGGTTAGCTTTTTATGCACGGCCATTTGAGGAAGCACGACATTTTCAAGCGCGGTAAATGCCGGCAGCAAATGATGAAATTGAAAAATAAAACCCAGCGAAACACCGCGGAAATAAGTGAGATCCTCGTCGCTCATTGCGGTTGTATCGTGGCCTTGAATCCATATCCGCCCGTCCGTTGGCTGATCGAGCAATCCGATTAAATTGAGAAGCGTGCTCTTGCCTGAACCGCTCGGACCTATCAGCGCCGCGAATTCGCCTTCTTGAAGTTCAAAATCGATCCCAAACAAAACCCGTGTGACGATTTCCTCGCCATAATCTTTGATAACGCCTTCCAGCTTTAAAACAGGCTCAGCCATGATGGATTGCCGTGGCCGGATCGAGTTTTGCCGCGCGTCTGGCGGGCACGACCGCCGCGATAAGGCCCGTCGATGTTGCGATGAGCGCTGCCTGAATAAACAGGCGGATATTGATATCGACGGGAAATACAGGGGAACCGTCGGCATTTTTTACGAGGCCCGCAAAAAATGTAGCGAGGCCCGCGCCCAGCGCTGAACCAAAGGCCGAGCCAATGAGGCCGACAATAGCGCCCTGAATTAAAAATATGCGCATGATCGACTGCGAGCTTGTTCCAAAAGCACGCATAATGCCTATTTCCCTAGACTTTTGTACGACGCTCACGACCAATACGCTTGCAATTCCAAGAGCAACAGCCACAATGACAAAGAATTGTATCAAATATTTAGAGCTATCCTGGGAACGCAGCCCGACCAAGAGCTGAGCGTTGAGCTTCATCCAAGAATCGGCCGTGAGCGCATGGCGGGAGGCGACGGCCGAGGCAATGGTATCGGCTTTGAAAATCTCATCGACCTTCATTTCAAGGGTTGAAACGCCGCCCGCTAAATCGAGCAACGTCTGCGCCGAGCGCAGCGAAACCAAAACCCAGCGCTGGTTTACGTCCTTGTTGCCCAAATCGAAAATGCCCGCCACCGTATAGAATTCCCGGCGATCTTCGGCAGAAACAATGCGGATTTTGTCTCCAGGGGAAATTCCTAAATCCTGGGCGAGTTCAATTCCGATCAGCGCCTCATTGCCCAGCACCCTGAATTGGCCGGCCTTGATTCGGCTGCTCACATTGATAATCGGATCAAACAATTCGGGAATAATTCCTCGCAATGCGATCGATTTTGAAGCATTTCCCCGGCCCGCAAAGGCCGATCCCGCGACCGTCGGCGATACAGCGATCACACCGGGAACCGTGCGCAGATCCTCCATCACCTGCTGCCATTGCTCAATCGAACGCACGCGCTGCGCCGCCCGCTCAATGCGCGCCGCCACCGCCTGTCCGCTTTGGGTATCGCTCATGCGCGGAGCTTCGTCGGGAGGTCTCACGACCACATGTGCCTGAGAGCCCAGGGTTTGCTTAATGAGGCTTGTTTGCAGGCCATTCATCAGCGCCGACAAAAACACAATCACGCCGACGCCCACACCGACACCGATTAAAATCAGCATCGTTTGCATTCGGCCTTCGCGCAAAAATCGGAGCGCCACAAACCATGCAAAGGGCATGCGTTATTTCCTCGCGGGGACTTCTGTGGGACGCACTTTCCGGCCCTCTTCAATGGGCCCCGACGAAGGCAGAATTACCAAATCGCCTTCGTTTAAGCCTTCGGTAATTTCAATCAATCCCTCGCCGGTGATTCCCAATTTCAAGGGATGTTTGGCCGTCACGCCCGCCGTAATGGCCATGGCCCAAGGCGTTTTGGAGGCAGCGTCCCGGATGGCGTCCGCGCGCAGGCAAAGCGCGTCTTTTTTGCGGTTCACTTCAATTTCGACGGAGACCGTCATGTCCGGCCTTAAAAAAGCCGGCGGATCCGTCACCTTTAGTTTGACTTCCACCGTGCCGCGATTGGGATCAACCGCCGGCGATATCGATTGAACCGTGGCCGAAAACGATTGAGTGGGAAAGGCATCTGCGGAGGCGATCGCCGATTGATTTGAATGTAAATACAATAGGCTTTTTTCGTCGGGCTGCACGCTAAGCTGCATTGGGCCGTCTTTGGCGATAACAAGCAGCGTCGCTCCGGGCTGAACAACCGAACCAGGCTCTACTTTCCGCTCGAGCACAATGCCATTTTCCGGTGCGCGAATTTCGGTTTGCTCGAGCCGGGCTTGAGCGCTTAACAGCGATGCTCTCGCCTGTGCCGCGCTTGCAAACAAAACGCGCTCGTCGCTCCCGCCCGCGCTCAGACTCTGCAATTGCGTCAGCGCATTATCCCGCTGGCTTCTCGCCACATCCCGCGCCTTTTCCGCGTCATCGACTTCGCTCTGGCTCACCGCTTGCGATTGCGCCAATTTTTGAGCGCGCGCATAAGCCTGTTCGGCTTTGGCAAGCTGAATTTCCGCCTGCTTCAGGGTTTCATTGGCGGCCTTTGCGCTTAAGTTGCGGAGTTGGCTCAGGCGCGCGTCCGCCTGCGCGACCGATGCCTTGGCCTGCGCTACATCGGCCCGTTCTTGAGCGCTTGCAAGCTCAATGAGCAGATCGCCCCGCTGAACGGATTGGCCTTCCTCGGCCAATACTTTCGTGACGCTGCCCAATCTCAAGCTGCCTAATTCAATACGGGCTGGGCTTCGCACGCGCCCGCTTGCGACGACTTTTTGAACGAGCTCGCGCCTTTCAACTTTGGTGGCATCCACTTTTGGGCCTTTTGCGGACTGGGCCGCGAAAAAGGCGATACCGCTGAAGGCGGCGAGGGAGAAAATAATTTTGCCCCAATTTTTTGAAAAAATATTTTTTGAGGGTTTGCGCGGATTATTTTTTATTGGCGCATTTGGAAGCTGATTAAGCTGTTGTTGATCGTTCATTGCGCACCTTCCTTAAAGAGGTGGCCAATTAAATTCATAAAAATGCAATTCGAATGTATTGGCATGAAGGGATTGAAAATGAATTCGCCGTAGCCGCAGGTCGATCGGGCAATCAAAAACTCCTTTTCTGAGTACATGTCAAGAGGCGCGGCTCGTGAATTGCAAGGGGGAATACAAGATAATTTTTGTTTTGGACATAAGAAAAAAATCGGAGACAGATAAACAAAAGGAGCCGATAACAAGGGGTTTTCACGCTTATCGAGGGTGTTTTGATACGGCTCTCACCGTGTAGAAAGGTAGAATGAAAAAGCGTGTAATGAAAACATTAGGCATTGGTTTGGGGCTGGTCTCATTGCTTTCCTCGATGGTTGGGGCGTGTGGTTCGGACACGGGGAACAATGTTGCCGGTTCGTCGGCTTCAACATCCACATCCTCCGGCAATGGAAGTGGAGGCAGCGGCGGCGGAGGTCTTGTTGGAGGGAATTGCAATCCGGCGTGTACAGCGCCGCAATTCTGCAGCATCACCAACGTGTGTCTCGATGCTGGATCGTGCGGTGCCGATAGCGATTGCGAAGCGGGGAAGGTGTGCGATTTGGTGGCCAAGACCTGTGTGATCGGCGGCTGCAATACACAGGAAGCCACTGCGGAAGGAATTCCGCCCAATCTCTTGGTTGTGCTCGACCGATCGTGTTCGATGCAGGGCCAAAAATGGCAAACGGCGGTTCAGGCCATCAACACGCTGACGGCGAATTTTAAAGGCCAGATTCGATTTGGGCTAACGCTTTTCCCCGATAGGCAGGGCGACAATTGCACGCAGGGAACGATTCCCGTTCCGGTGGCGGATGGAAATGAACAGGCGATTCAAGATTTAATGACCGCCTCTTTAAAGGCCGCGGATCCGAATTTTCCCGATGGCCCGTGCGTGACCAATATCGATACGGCCGTATTGCAGGGAAGCACAGAGCCTTCATTTAATGATATGGGGCGCGACAGTTATATGGTGTTGATCACCGATGGCATGCAATCGAGCGGATGCGGCGGCAATGCGGCCGATCCGAAGACGATTCAATATTTGACCGATTTATATCAAAAAGGCGTACCAACCTTTGTAATTGGTTTCGCACTGGGCACGGACACCGGGAATATGGATCAATTCGCGGAAGCCGGCGGAGTTCCCAACATGTCCGGCAGCAATAAATTCTATGATGCTGCCGACCAAGCCTCACTGGATGCGGTGCTCGACGCCATTGCCAAGCAGACCCTGGGCTGTTCCTTCACCTTGGACAAGACGCCGCCCAATGTGGATGAGATTTATGTGTTTTTCGACAATGCGAACAAAGTCCCGCGCGACCCGGCGCACACAAGCGGCTGGGATTACGATGCGGCAACCAATCAGGTGACGTTCTATGGGCAATATTGCGATGATTTGAAGAACAACGTCGTGAAGGATGTGGATATCGTGTTTAGTTGCGACGCCCCGACGCCCAACTGAGAGGGCATCTTCGGGACGGCTAATTTACGAACCACTGCACGACACAGGACGGGCAGCAATTGCCATAGCGCTCCCACTCAGGATTGCACCCATCGATATCGACGCGGCCGTCTCCGGTGCAGCGGAATTCGTCGTTTAAGCACGCCATCAAGTCATCGTGCTGATCCAAACAGCCCTGATAGTCAGCTTCACGCTCGGCATCCTCAATGCGATCGACGCATCCGTCGTATTCGTAATCGCTACAGCCTTCGCAATCGCAGGCATCGTCGCACAGGTCTTCTGCGTCGTAGCCGCATCCTGCAAAGGTGGGAACCAAAAGAGCCAATAGAAGAATAAGCGTGTTTTTCATGGTGTTTGTTTTTCTTGTGAGAATGTTCACGGAGACCTCCGCGGCATCGAAAGGGCTGTGGGCTGGGCGCCCAGCAGCAATCCATTGTATGCCCGCAGATTAGAGCCGCGAGAGGCCCAAACCCAATCATTTTTTTAGCGCAGACCGTGCCGAGCCTAGAACCTTGAAAAATTCAAGCGGGCGCCGAGCGTTGGATGACCGCCCAAAGACTGCTGCGGCTCGGGCCTCGATCGCGATATGGTCGTTGCGCTATGACGCTTCTTTCGCTGGGATCATTGAAGGTTCGCGCATTTGGGGGAACGGATGGGCGGGGCGGCGGCGATGGGCCGGCCATTGTTTTGTGCCATGGTTTTGGCGCGGCCGGCGACGATTTATGCGGTCTTTACCGGGCGATTGATGTGCCGGCTTCGGTGCGGTGGTTTTTTCCCGAGGCGCCTCTTCGTGTGGATTTTGGCTTTGGCATGGAGGGAAGAGCGTGGTGGCACATCGATATGGTCAAGCTTCAGGAGGCGATTTTTCGCGGCCAGGCGAGGCGTCTTGTAGAGGAGACGCCGGATGGATTGCACGAGGCCCGGATCGCGCTTGAATCCTGTGTGGAGGCTCTTTCGCGCGAGTTTGGCGTATCGCGCGGCAACATCATCATCGGCGGATTTTCCCAGGGAGCGATGCTGTCGACCGAGCTTGCGCTCTTTTCCGAGCAGCCTTTCGCGGGGCTTGTGGTGATGTCGGGAACGCTTCTTTCTCAAGATCGCTGGCGGGCCGCGGCTGTGCGATCGGCGCCTTCGATTTCGGCATTTGTAAGCCATGGGCGTTCCGATCCGCTCCTGCCCTTTGTCTTGTCCGAGGCTTTATGCGCAATGCTGCGCGAGCATGGCGCGAACGTTGTTTGGGTTCCGCATTCGGGGCAGCACGAGATTCCGATGCCCGTGCTGGCAAAGCTTTCGGCGTTTGTGGCCGAGCGTTTCGCGGTGCACGCGCGCTGAAGGCAGTGGAACTATGCAATTCGTTCGAATTTCATTTTAAGAAATAGGTTGAATATATGATCGGATTTTCTAAAGGAAGGCGGGGACAGTGGGCATTGATATTGTCCGCCGGAATAATTGGCTTCCCCGCTGAGGCGCGGGCGGAAAACCCTGCCGCCAATGATCGGTTTACGCACGACGTGGCTGTCGATTTGCCGATTACCTTTGGCCTTGTGTCGCTATGGGTGGGAAGTCAATTTCTGCAGCCTATTCTGGCGCCCGCGAATTGTCAGGTGTGCGGCCGCAATGTCGATGGCAGCGATGGGTTAAATGGGTTTGACGCGGCGGTTCGCAATACGCTGCGCTGGGACAGCCACAGCACGGCCGGGACGATCAGCGATGTGCTGGCTTTTGGCGTGGCGCCTGTGCTGTCGCTGGGCGGCAATTTGCTGGTTGCGGGAATCAACGACCGCATCGATGACGGCGGCGCGAATACGCTGATTATTGCCGAGGCGACGGCGGCGGCTTCGGTGCTGAATCAGGTGACGAAATATATCGTGGGCAGGGAACGGCCTTTTGTGTACGCGCTTTCAAATTCGCAAAAGGCGGTGACCGATAAGCCAAGCGATAACAATGTGTCTTTTTTTTCGGGGCACACAACATTCACGTTTGCATTGGCTGTGTCTGGAGGGACGGTCGCGTCGCTTCGCGGTTACAGGAATGCGGCGTGGGTGTGGGCGGGTGGACTTGGCGTTGCGGCCGCGGCCGGATACCTGCGTATCGCGGCAGATAAACACTATATGACGGATGTGCTCGTGGGCGCCGTGACAGGCTCTTTGGTCGGATTTGGCGTTCCTTATTTGTTTCACCGCAAATCGCAGCCCGACAGTTCTCTCAAAGCCGCTCCCTCGGCGCTGACCATTCATCCCAAAGGGATTTGGGCTTCTTGGCGTTTCTAAATCCGGGCCGTGATAAGAACGCGGCATGGTCAAACGATTCTCACTGCCCCTGTCGCTGGATGAGCGCAAAAAGCCGACCGTGGACGTCGTTCGCAAACGCTTGGGCGGACGGGCATCCACCGAGGGCGGAGCGGGTGAAGTGTTGATGCTGAGAGCAGAGGGTGGTCAGGAGCGTATGGGGGTTGTGCTCTTTGTGCGCGGTTCGGATTTGGATGTGTGGGTGGAGCACGGTGTGGTGAGACGGGTAAAACGCCAGGATACGCAGCCATGTACTGCGGCCGCGAGTAAGGAGCTGGCTGATGTGGCCAATGATGTGCGGGTATTTGCCCTTCTTGGTGAAGGGCAGCGCGTGCGCTACCAGAACGACAGTGGTTTTGGTGAAGGTGTGCTGATTGAGAAGTGCCGCTTCGGGGGTCTGATTGAGCGGGACGATCGGGTAGTGCTGGGCGTTGGATTTCGAAGAATATGGCCTATTTCAAAGGCTTCTGCGAAAGACAACTAACCGCCGACAAGAGGCGCGGCGGGTGTAGTTTGCTGATTGGCGGAAGGTTCGGCGGCAGGTTTCTCGGACTTGTCTTTTGAGGGCAGGGGAGGAAGAGCCGTCTCGACATCGGTGCCCGGAGCGACTTTGTAGATCTCAAAAGTCGGCGGGTAAACATCGATACTTTCCTCGACGCGCACGCCTCCATTTTGGGCCGTGATCGTGCGCAATTTCTTAATCGAGTGACCGCGGATGCCCTTTTGTTTGAGAACCACTTTGCCCGCGGCCAGCCGGGGATCTTCTTCAATTTTTCGCTTGTAGTCCGCGGCTCCGATGGTGGCCGTTTGGTAGTCGACTTTTACGGGTGCGTCATGTCCCCGGAGCTCGACCACAAGCAGTCCCCGGTCGATGGATGTGTGTACGACAATAGGGAATTCATAGGGGTTTCGAATTCTGAGATCGACCGTGGGGTAGACGACCGTGGCATCTAAACCCATGCGGATGTAGCCGCTGGGCCGCGAATGATTGGCGCGTTCATCGATGTTAAGGCCGCCAAAGAACGCCGCGGCATGAATGGTGCTCGCGACTTGGCAAGTACCTCCGCCCACACCTTCGCGCATCTCGCCTTTGTAGATTTCAGGCGCGTAGGTAAAGCCATTTTCGATGCTGCGCGGGCCAACGTTGTCGTTGAAGGAAACGGTTTCGCCCGGCATAAGAACGACGCCGTTCATTCCGTCCGCCGCGCGGGTGATGTTTTGCGCCCGGCCTTGCTGATTG
The DNA here is from genome assembly GCA_964537685.1 of uncultured Polyangiaceae bacterium. Lineage (GTDB taxonomy): Bacteria > Myxococcota_A > Polyangia > Polyangiales > Polyangiaceae > CAZICM01. The sequence goes on along the minus strand of CAZICM010000018.1, from coordinate 144,856 downwards.
CCGACATAGCCGAAACGGGTTTCAAACTTCGATACAACGCGGCTTATGTCGATCGTCGCGACAAATTCGCTGGAGGCGCTGGGAGCGATGGCCCTCACGGGAAGTATGGCGACCTTCTCCCCTCGTTTCGCCGCATGTTCAGCGCTTTCGGCCGCGTCGATTAAATCGAGCCAGCGGCCCGGTTCATGAGGCGTGACGCTCCGATCTTCGACGTTGAATTTGGCCGCGCGGGGATGGGTATCGCGCTCTTCTTTTGCGCGCAGCAATTTCTGGGTCAGCGGTTCGGCGGGCAGCCGCGCGTGCACTGGAATGTCGATATGGCCGTTGCGCGCTAGCCACGCTTCATCGAGCCGCGTCCATAAATCGCCGCGCCGCCCAATCGCCTCGACATGCTTGACCAGTGCGTCTTCATCGACGCTGGCGCCAAGGTCTTCCAGGCTGCTTTCCAACAGGGTTTCGCTATCGATCTGAAGTGCAATCCGACTGCTTAAAAGGCTTTCTGCGCAGGCCCGGACAGCGGCGCGGGGGTCGGTGCCTTCAGCGATGGGCTGTCCGTTCAAGCGCACGCCGAAAGCGGCGGCATTGTCTTTGGGTAGCAGGAAGCGGGCTCCGAAAACGGCGGTGCAGGCCGCAGATACAAGCACGAGCGATGCGGCGATCCACTGCCAAGCGCGAGGACCTGTGCGGTAGGTTCGGGAGGAAGAAAAGCTCATGCAGAAGGCAACGCTCCGCGTGAGATTTTATATCCGCGGCATTCATTCGCGAAAGCGCAGATGTGCCGGGGCTACAGACCCACGGCCGCGCGGTGTACCCAGCCCGTCGTAGAGCCGTGTTCGATCTTGTACCAATCGTTTTGGCGGCCAACGATCTTCACGCGGGTACCGCGCACAAGGCGTGCAACCACGTCACCATCGCGAGGTTCTTTGCGGACGAGCGCCGTATCCCAGTTCACCGAGGCCATGCCCGACGCTTCGCTCTCGCTCGTTGTCTTGCCGGCCGTCGGCTCTTCTTCGCCGTCGTTTGGCTTGGCTTCGCCTTCAGGCTGCTTTCCAGGCGGATAAAACGAAGCCATGTAAAACAGCGTGTAGCGCCTGTGTTCGTGCGGCACTTCTTCGAGCGACACATTGGAAAATTCACGCGCCGCGCATTGGAGAATGCCTTGAACCGTCGACGTGGGCAGACTGGTCTTTTTGCCCTTGATGACTTGAACTTCCTTCTTCTGAAAGTCGACGTTAAAGCCAATTTGCATCTTGCCTTCCAGCCCGAGGGCGGCCTGGCATTTCTCGAGCTCCTTCAGCTTGGGCGCCGCCACGGGATCGAACTGAAGCTGACCGCATTCGTCGATCTTCTTGTTTCGCTTGTCCCAGCAACGGGTGATCTTTCCGGGGCCGATCACCACGGTTTGCTTGTTTCCGCCTGCTTCAGCAGGAGCTTGCGCAGCGCCCTCGGAATTGCCAGCGGGCGCAGCGGTTGGAACGGGCGCGGGAGCGCTGGACTCGGCACGGGGAACGGCGCTGGGCTCGGTGCTGGCCACGGCCGCCGCTTGAGGCCGATCGTCATCGGGAGCTGTTGGGCCAATTCGCACACCCGCCAGCCGCGGCCACGCGATACCGATTAAAAAACCAGCGGCGGCGATAACGCCCACCCGCGACCAAACAGGGGTTTCGTCCGTGGGCCGTGGAATCTCAACCTTGAGTTTCTCTTCTTGTTTCGCCATGGCCATGCCCGCGTATCACACAGCTTGAGGACTGGTGAAATACTCTGCGCCGATTTTCATGGCGCGTTTGACGCGCTGAAGTTCCAGCGCTCCCTGCTCCTTGCCGCTCCTTGCCGCTCCTTGCCGCGGGTCAATACGATAGGATTTTTGTTGTATTTTGGATATATATGATAGAGTATGTATTAAACTTGATAAGATTTTATGTGGAGAGCAATGACAATTGGATTGAATAATAAAATGATTGGATTTAAACAGAAGAGCCGGATACAGTACTCAGGGAGCGGAAGAACAAGCAGGGCTCGGGAGAATTTCAGCATAGAAAACCGATTTCGATCCTGTCAGATACACGAAGTTGCCGATGATTCCATAAGAAGCGCCTTCCAGATGTCCATCGCCCCAAGTGATATCAATTTGATCGGAGGGCAGGGCGGACATGGGCTGCCATGCGGACAGCTTGCCTTGATCGAGAATATCCGCGCCAAAAACAAGCGAACCGCGCACCACAAATAAAGTTTGGCCAGCGACGAAGAAATCACCGCGTTCATTGCCTGTGCCCTGCGGCAGAGGGCTCAGTTCTTCAAAAGGCCCAATGGCTCCATCCGCCTTGGCGAGCGCCCCCCAAAGCCGATTTCCACCGCTCTCTCCAGTGTAAACAAAACCATGGTCGGCATTGGGAACAGCATAGAATGCACTTTTGCCAGGTCTATTGTTGGGATGATTGATTCCTGCAGAATCAAAAGATGGCTTAAGCGGCACGGAGCTCCGGTACACATGGGGACGGTATTCATATCCCGTAAAACTAAACCCTCCTAAATGAAACAAAAGCTTCGCTCCCGAAGCAAATGGCGCATACACCGCCGAATCCCACACATAACGATTGCCTCCAAATGCGGTGTCCACATTGGATTCCAACAGAACAACATCACCATTCATTTTACCAAAATCATCCAATGGAAATCGGGCAATATGCCCATTTCTAAAGTGATAAGCCTCGTTATCGGCCACGACCGCCGTGAATCCGTGCGGCCCGCCTCCATGGTCGCCCGAGGACACCTGAAAACTTCCCAGGCTTCCGTCTGGATTTTGTTTGGCTGAATATAGAATACGATCGTTGGCATCCGCTACTGTTTTGGTATGGATATAATAAAAATCGCCCCGCGCAAATGATGGCAATGGATGAGATACATGATTGGCATCAATAAAATCGGCCGTTGTTTTCCACGCGCCCAGCGTCCGGCAAGGACTGTTTGAAATCATCGAGCCTCCCGCGCCGCCTGCGCCTGCGCTCCCGCTCGAGCCGGAGCCCCCCGTCCCGCTGCCTTGCCCCGAACTCTGCTGGGAATTCACAGGATCTATCGGCTGGGTATCGCCTCCACATCCCGTGTTCATCTGCGCCCCGTATCCCAAGGCGATTAATGCAAAAGCCAGAAAAAGATTTTTTGCTGCGTTCTTATCCATAAAAATAATTCTTAGGCGCCCTATTTTTATAGCGCCATACACGATCGTATGGCCAGGCTATTGTTTTGAAGACAGCACGGCTTCGATACCCCGCCCATTCTTTCTCGAGGGCAAATATGTTACGGATTGAAATCCGCTCTCCAAAGCTTGTATGGACGGCAGTGCCTGTTTTCGATCGGCCACAATTGCCCGAACTTTCACAAGACCGCAACGTGGGGGATGCCCGGCTGGGCCGCTTGGTCTTTATTCCTTGGAACGCGTTCGATGAAAAAAGACACCGAAAATAATGCGCCACAGGATGCAGAGGACACGATGTCCGTGGCTGAGCTCCGCGCGCGGGTAGCCGTGTTGGAGTCCGAAAAACGCAATCTGTCTGAGCAGGTTAAAAAGCTCGTCCGGGCCGAGCGCACGCTCTATGACTTTCAGGAGCAGCTCGATTATCAAGTGCGCTTATACCGGCGTTTGGCCGAGCTGGGACGCACGCTGAGCGCGGTTTCAACCCTAGAGCAAATTTACCCGCATATTCTGCGCTTCGCGCTTTACGACCTCAATTTCGAGCGTTGTGTTCTTTTTCAATACGATGAGCATGGCGATCTATACCGGCCCGCGGCGTGGGACGGATACTACGATGAGGGTGCGGACGCCGCGATTGCAGCCGTCGAGCTTCCCGCCGAAAGCGAGCTCATTCGCCGCCTGTGGGAGCAGGATGCCAATCTTCGCTATGTATCTTCGCAAATGCAGGCGCCGGGCAATTTGTTTTCCCAAACCATTGCCGCCAGCGATTATTTAATTTGGCCCATCGGCGGAACGCTGCGGCGCGCGGTCGTGCTGCTTAGCCTGGGGGGCAGCGCCGAGGCTATCTCGTCCCGGATCAGCGATGCGAATTCCGATACGATCGTGGGGTTATCCAATTTGGTTAGCCAGGCATCCAATGCGGTAAACAATGTTTTATCGTATAAAGCTCTGGAATATGAGCGGCGGCAGCTCGAGGAAAAGGTGGGCGAGCTCGTGCGGGCAGAGCGGGAATTGTATCGGATTCAAGAAAAACTCGATGCGCAGATGCGCCTATACCGCAATTTGTATGAAGTGAGTAAGCAATTTAATAGTACATTCGAGCTTAGCGATATTTTAAGGGTGGCCACGCATTTTATCGTCAACGAACTTCGATTTAACCGCTGCCTTATTTTCCTGTCGCCTGCCGAGGGTGAGCCTTTTGTATTGGCTGCCTATGAAGGATATCCGAAAGGCGATAACAATCTTGTGCGGGCGGGCATGCGGCTTGGGCAGGACGAGACGGCGCTTAAACCGGTGCTGTTTGGCAGTGAAGTGCTTTGCTGTCCGGCGGACGCTTCCGATCCGCTGCTTCGGGAATTGGGACAGCGTTTTCAAATGGATGAGTACCTGGCCTTCTTGCTTGGCCGGGATACCGTCAATCGCATGGGATTGCTTATCGCTGGAAATCGCCTGGAAAGCGCCCAGAATCAATCGAGAGTAGCCGCGGATGGCGATGCATTTATCGGTTTGGGAAACCTCGCGGGACAAACGGCCACCGCCATTCAAAATGCCCGTTTCTATGAAGAGCTCGAAAACGAAAGGCAGCTTTTAGAAAATAAAGTGCACGAGCGCACGCGCGAACTTTCATTGGCGATGGAGGCGGCTGCGACGGCCAATCATGCCAAGAGCGCGTTTCTTGCGAATATGAGCCACGAATTGAGAACGCCTCTCAATGCGATTATCGGCTATAGCGAAATGCTCGAGGAAGAAGCAGGCGATTTGGGATATGCGAGCTTGATACCCGATTTGCAGCGCGTCCATTCGGCCGGAAGGCATTTGCTTTCACTGATCAACGACGTGCTCGATTTATCGAAAATCGAAGCCGGCAAAATGGAACTCTATATTGAAAGCGTGGATATTTCCGGCCTGGTGTCCAATGTCGCGGCGGTGGCTCATCCCCTGGCCGCCAAGAGCCGCAATGAATTGCGCATTAACTGCCCGCCCGATATTGGCACAATGCGCATCGATCCGACCAAAGTGCGCCAAAGCCTGTTTAATCTATTGTCGAATGCATGCAAGTTTACTCACGACGGCTTCATTGAACTTTCGATTCGCCGTCAAAAAGAGGGTGATACGGAACATGTGCTGTTTTCTGTGAAGGATAACGGCATAGGAATTAGCCCGCAGCAAATGGGCAATTTATTTCAAGCCTTCGCCCAGGCCGATGCTTCAACGACGCGCAAATTTGGAGGTACCGGCCTTGGTTTGGCGCTCAGCCGCAGGCTCTGCCAAATGATGGGCGGAGATATCACAGCCCAGAGCGCGCCTGGATTGGGCTCGGAATTTGTTATCCGGCTGCCTGCGGAGCCGGCGGGTCCGGCACCAAAGCAGGGGTCGCCCACAGCTCCGCCGAATACATCGGTTTTTCGCGTTCTTGTGGTGGATGACGATAGCTCGGCCAGGGAGACGATCGCCGAATTTCTTAAAGATGAAGGGTATAGCGTCGATATGGCCGCGTCGGGCGAGGAAGCCATTCGGCTTGCGAAGGCGGCGCCTCCCGATTTGATTACGCTGGATGTGCTGATGCCCGGTATGGATGGCTGGGCGGTGCTTTCGGCGCTAAAGGCAGATAAAATCTTAAAAGCGGTCCCGGTTATCTTTGTAACGGTTGCCGAGGGCGAAGATCTGGCCTATGCGCTTGGGGCGGCCGATTATGTGACCAAACCGATTGAATGGTCACATCTCAAAGACGTGATAGGGAAACATCGGCTGGCGGGTCCGCTCCGGCCTATTTTGCTGGTGGAAGACGATAGCGGGATGCGGGGGATGATGAGAAACGCGCTGGAAAAAGCCGGACTTCCAGTGATTGAGGCGAGCAATGGGCAAGAAGGATTAAATCGAATGGCGGAGGGCTTGCCGAGCCTTGTGCTGCTCGATTTGATGATGCCTGAAATGGATGGCTTTCGCTTTATGGAGATGATGCGTGAGCGGGAGGAGTGGAGTCAGGTGCCTGTGGTGGTGATTACGGCAAAGGATTTAAGCGCTTGGGATAGGGAAAGGCTGAGGGGCGGTGTGCTGACGATCTTGCGCAAGGGCGCCGTGGGGCGGCGTGCGCTGATGGATGTGGTCCGGGCTGCGCTTGCGCCGCCCAATAAAAAGGCTTAGGCGCTTTTGATCTTGCCGCGCTGTTCGCAAACGGGTATGGCTGCCTAATACGAAGGTGTTTTTATGCCATTGCATAAAATGTATTCAATACTAGAGCGCTCGCTTCCCCGGAGCTTGGCGCCAAATCTGGAAGAGGATGCGGAAACGGCCGATGTGGCGGAGCTGCGCAAACAGGTCGAGACCCTGCGGGCCGCCGTGGAGCAATCGCTCGACGTGTTGCATGTGCTGATGGGGGCGCAGGATGACCCTCATACCTTGCATGTTCAATTGCCGCGCGCGCAAAGCTTTGAGGACCTGTCCGAGGCTATCGACGACCTAAGTTTTGTTGTTGAACGGACAATCGAGCTTCAGTTTCCCGATGCCGAGGCGGTGATTCGGGGCTTCGCTCCCTCCGCGCATTGGCTGGCCATTTCGATTGAAGATCAAAATGCATTGATGGCATTGGCGAGGATCTTTTCCCTCTCCGCGGCCTATATGGAGGAGAAACACAGGCTGAGAGAGCGGGAGGCGCCGCTCATGAAGGATTTGTCCGGCGAACAGCAAAGGCAATTTATTGGTATGATGGAGCAATCGCTTCCGCTTGTGCGCAGGGAGCTGGCCATGCAATTTAATACAGCGAAAGAGCATCTCGATGATATTGCAATGGCGATTGAGCTATCGGCAAAATGGTTTGAGCGCGGGGGCGATTTTGCGCCTTCGAAGGCGGCCTCCGGAGAGGTAAAAGATGCCTTTGAAGAGGCTTCGGCGAAGGTGCGCGCGCAGCGGCGCAGGGCGCGCTAAAAAGCGGCCAAGAAGCGCTTTAGCGTCCCGCCTGCACCGGTGAGCAAGACAGCGGCTGCGTGCGGATCGCTCCAAAATTAACCGCAACGTGCATTGCCTCGGCTTTGGGTAAATACCGGGCAACAAGAATGGACTGCGCGGGCTGGTGATTGTCCAATCTCATAGTTTTGTCGGCTAATTCGATCGCTTCAAGGCATACCCGCCTCTGGTTCCAGCGGACCATTGCCGTCATTTGAGGCAAAAATGGCTGAAGTGGATCGCTTTCAGGCAGCGTCCGCCCTTCGACGCGAACCCAAGGGCCTTCGGTTTGAATGATGGCCCGGATGCCTTCTGGATCGGCCGTGCACGCGGGATCATCCGCATTGCGAAGGGTCGACCACGGCGCGAGTTCAATCGGGGCCTTCTCCGGCCGCGGCAGCACCGATTCCTCGCCCGGCGACAGTACCCGGCCTCCAATCCGTATCAGGATGGGCGGGTTGGATGGAGACGCCGGCTCGTCACCCGAGGGCAGGCGCAGCACAAATAAATCGCCTTTCGAAGTTACGGCCAATGCGTCTGGATTTGCAGGCGCAAATGAGCGCGCGCCCGGAAGCCTCTGTGATAACAATGAAATTGTCTTTGAATCTTTTGAAATTCGAAATACATGTTCGTCGCCCGTGGCGGAAGTCATAAGCACGGCCATTTCCTTTGAAGGCAGGCGAACGGCGCTTTGGAGCGCGAAGGGTTCAAGCGCTCCTGCCGGCGCGAGGAGATTCAGACCTGGGCCAAGCGTGCCGATGAAGCGGGCTGGGCCTTTGGTCATGAAGAAATAGGCAACAGATTCTTTGGGATTGACCGGCAGCAGCGGTGTAATCAAATGAATTTGGAGATCGGTCTGTCCGGCGTGGCTGAAGGGTAGAGAAGCCGTGCGCACCGTGCTTTCGGTATCAAAGGGCATTTGATAGCCAATATGCGAGGGTGAAGGTTTTTGCCCAAAGACCTCCGCTTCTGGATAGTAGGCAAAGAGCCGGGGCTGAGCATTCATCGGGGATTGAATATGCTGCGCCACGATATTCGGATTGGGAAGCAATCTGGTAAAAATCGCCATCGCGCGTGAATTCGATGGTGATGGTTTTAGAAATTGCAGCGCGCCGAGGCTTTGGACGAATTTATCCGAGAAGGGCGATGTTTTTTGATCGGCTTGGCCGGCGGGCACACAGGCAATCGAGGGGAGTCCCGCGGGTGCAGGGAGCGGATTGGGCCGCGGGGCTACGGTGGATCGAAAAGGAGCCGGTTCGCCAGGTGTTTTCCAGCCGATACGAAGCCAAGTGCCTAAATCGCATCCCACTTGGGAGCAGAGGCTGATTGGTCCAAATGCCGTTGTTTCGTTGCGAAGGCTGAATGGAGGCACGGTGAGGTGTTGCCATGATTCGCCGTGATCCAGCGATTGAAAGAATTGGCTGGGCGGAGCGAGGGCGATGGCTTTCTCGCCATGCTCGGAAAAATAAGCCTGAAACTGAATTGGGCTGGTTTTGGGGGTGACTGTGCCTTGAGGCGAGATTGAAACGGCTGCAAACTTTCCCCTTGCATCAAGCCATCCTTTGACGGAGCCATCGGCTTGAGCCTCGAAACGCCGATCGATGGGGTGAAGGCGATTCCGCGGATTTTCGATGGCACTTTTGATTAATGCGAGTGGCAATTGGTTTTTATTGACTTCCAATACGATCGGATCTGTGGGCGCAGCAGAGCTTCCCGCAGGTGTGGATGTGAGAATGGCAAGCGTATTTCCTGCGGATATCAGCGCTTTTGGAGGAGCACCGCTCAGGGGCAGCCATCTTACTTTCGCATTGGCTAATAAATTGTTGGAATTGGAAGACCCGGAGCCGCCGACCCTCTTCGCTAATTCGATTGCCGAGGCTTCAATACGAAAAGATTGCCATTTTCCATCGGCGCTTCGGCGGCAGCCTGTCCAGGGATCGGGCTTTTGGTCTTCACAGGGAGCCGCAGCGACAATTTCTCCGGTGCTGTTTCCGAAAATTTGTACCGCTGAATCAAAGGTCTTTTCGATTTTAGGTCCAGCGGCCGACAGAAATCCAGATGCAATACGCCGCGGGCCTTCCATTGGATTCTTACATGCACCAATAATATCGTTATCGAGCCTGGAGAGCTCGCATTCGTGTTTTTCGATAGCGGGGAAAGCGATGGCATCCGTGATTTCGCCTGTTTTTAAGCTGACGCGAGCGACAACGCCCTGTCCCGCGATCATGGCCGTTCCCGCATCAATAGGCGCTCCAAAGCGCAGGGCGTGGGTTCTCGGCGGTACAGAGCCTTTCCAGCGCTCGTCCCTTTCGTGAGGAACACGTTTCGCCGCGTCATCGGGAGGCAGGGTTCCTTCGATAAACGAGTTATTGTCGTCCAGGCGAAATGCCTTGCCCGACTGCGTTTCAATCCACAATTGCCCATTGCGCACAACGGTTGCGATTGGCGGTGATGTTAAGGCCACATCCGTTCGTTCACGAAAGCCGTCGCCGCCCTCGGGCGATACAAAGACGCGGCTAAAGTCGCCAATGGCCAAGGCGCGCCGGTTTGGCAATGCGCTGATATGCGCGAGACCTGGCAGTTCCAGCGGGCTCAGCGCTCCCGAGGGCAGCTCAAATTCCTTTAGAATGCCTCGCACATCTCTTAAAATGAACCCATGCAATCCAAATGCAATTTGATTGATGGTTGCTTTCACTTCAGCGATTGGCTGAAGCGCCCCTTCCCACGTATTGGCCCGGTATACCATCGAGAGCCCGGGCGTTAGCCCAAAATGGCGGCTGGACCAGAATAAAAAGCCTTGCCCGAGATGTTCTGGAATGGGCATGGAATCGGTGAGCGAATCCACGCCGAGCTCGACGGCCAATTTGACTTCGCCGCGTTCATACACAATGCGCCTTCCCTGAATGATAAGCCCGAACGCTGAGCCATTGAGGGGCCTTTGGTGGCTGGGTGCGGCCGATGAGATGCGGTCGGCGGGCAGAATATATTCGGACGGTGCCGTTGCTTGAGCGGCGAGGTGAAGCACCGTTCCGGGCGGAAGTTCGACGCCTTGTTTTTTTTGCGCGGGCTGCGCGGGAGGAAGCTGTTCGGGCGCTTTGGTGCCACAGCCGGATAACAGAAGCACAGCGAGGGCGATGGATGGAAATGGGCGCGAAAACATGGGTGCAGCCTACACCAATTCAATGCGCTGCTGCGGCGATTTTGGAGGCCGGGCAGGCTCGCTGTGCTGGGCTAATTTTAGATTGTTTATAAATACGGTGTTATTGGCAGGGCTTGGCGAAAAACAATTCGTTGGGATTGTCTTCGGTGGCGCCGTCAAATTGGACCGGATTGATTCCAAAATCTAAAGAGCCTGAGAATTCCCCTGCGATATAAGGCTTTGATGCTGCGCCGACCGCGAGCCCGCTTACGCCCTGGTCGGCTGTGTCGCCAAAAATAGCGCTAAAGGTTGGCTCTCCGTTGGATGTGTTTATAAAGGCGAGGAAAATATCGCGTTTACCCGCGGAGACGAGGTTTTTCTCAAAGAGAATATCGCCGGTTGTTGTTCCCGCGAGAATCAATTTGCCTGGATTTTCCGGGCCGGCCAGCGCAAGGTGCTCGCCCCGGTCTTCTCCCGCGCCTCCAAAACCCTTGGTCCAGACGATATTGTCGTTCGCGTCCTGTTTGATCAAGATCACTTGCTCTGTGCCGTTGGCCTCGAGGTGCTGATCGGGAATCGCGGTGAACGTTCCAAAATTCGAAGCCAATACGTATTTGTTGTCATCCTTATCGATAATAAAGTCTCGCGCATTTTGATCGCTTTCGGTTTCAGAATCATAAACGCGGGCGCTAATGGGCGTGCCATCGGGAGCTAATTTGGCGAAGAACAATCGATCGGATTCGGTAAAAGGCAGTTTGACTTGCTCGCTAAATGTCAATGTGCCTCCCCCGTAAGCGCCGCTGATATAGATATTGTTTTGGGAGTCAAAGCCAATGGCCGATGGTTCGACATAGCCGTCGGTAGCGGACTCGAGGGGTACGTAGTAGCGCTGGGCCGATTTCTGATTGCCATCAGGGCCAAGCTTCAGCAGAAATAAATGCTGGTTCGGGTCGCCAACGTCAAGCATGAACCGGAATGTGCCGCAGATAACCCTATTTAGATCGTTATCGTAGCCAATATCATAAAGTGTTAGTTCTTCAATTTTGGATGTTGAGGGGCTATCATCAATTTCATTGGGCTTGAGCCCCTCATTCCATTGGGGTTCGCCGAAAAGACCGTATTCAGCAAGAAAAATATTTTGCATTGGCGATCCGTCCTGTTTGGTTGGATTTCCGCCAAGCGAAAGCTCGCCGTGGTATGTGCCCGCAACGAGCACGCGGCCATCCGGAGCCGTATCCACATGCGATGCGATGATGGGCTCTTCGTTGCTTATGGACACGGCCCATTGCAGCGAGCCATTTTTATCGTGTTTTAAGACAAATCCGTTAGAAAAGCCATTCTCGTTGGTAAAAACTTGTGTACCGAATTGCGTCTCCCCGATATAGGTGCCCACCGTGATCAGATTGCCCTGGGTATCGGCGCTCATCGCGAGTACGGCCTCCTCGGAAGCGCCTTGATAGCTATGGCCCCACGAATTCAAGCCTTGAGAGCACTCTGTCGGAGGATCTTCATCATAGGCTGGCAAGAGGCATCCCGCATATCCTGCGGACATTAACCATAGTATTGCAACTGGATAAAATTTTATTCGCATACGCATGGCCTGCCTCTCACCAAAATATTAAACAAAATATTAAAAATGCCCCGAAAGTCCCGCTTGCTGGGGCGAAATCCATAATTGAAGAGCATTTTGATTGGATTGGCTAGAGCTCTCCTTGGAGGGCAAGGTGATGAGAAGCACCAATCCCGCCGCGGTGGCAGCCAAGCCTGTGTAAAAGCTCACTGCCGAGGCAATTCGCAAGGGGGTATAGGTTCCGGGGCTCGAACCCGGAGGACAACGACCGTTTTCGCAGCCAATCTTTTTTAAATCATCCTGTTGCGAAAACGCGAGCCCGCCCGTGATGCCCCACGCTGCAAGCCCCGCGGCTCCAATGCCTAATCCCACAAAACCAAGGGTTTTCGCGAGCTCAGGGTCCATAAAATGAGTGAGCGCCGGTTCGGCCTTGGGCCGCGGAGGAAGTTTGAGAACGGTTGTTTTGGACTCGCCTTCGGCGAGTTCGATATCGTGTTCGACCTTTTTGTCGCCGCGTTTGGCTTCAATGTGATGAGGTCCGGGATTCAATAGGTTTTTTTCATTGAGCAGCGTTAAATCGACGGGTTGGCCATCGATGGTGACGCGGACCTCGGCAGGATCGCCCTCCAATACGATCATTAATGACGGAACCCGCGGCGCGAGGGCGGACATTTCCTTTTCGGCATCGATTTTGGCCTGTTTAAATGCAGGTGGCGATGTGCCGCTGAGCTCTGCCCTGGTGACTTCGCCATAGCGCCTTAGCGCGTCGGCGAGCCGGCCCAATTTTTCAAGGCAGCGCGCCGCATACAGATTGATGGTCGGCACATGGAGTACAGCATCGGCCTTCTCAAAGCGTTCCAGCGCCTGGCTATAGTTGCCCGCATCGAAGAGTTTGAGGCCCTCCTCGCCAAGCGCGCGGGCCGCGGTGAGGCTGGCTTCCGAAGGCGCTTCGGCGGGCGCCGCTTGCGCGCCGCGACCGGGCAGCGCGCAAAAAATCGAACAGAAAAGTGCCGCTGCGATACAGATTTTATTGTGGGTGCGCTGCATGATGCGGATTCATTCAAGCGAGCCTAATTTATAGGCCAGTGTCAATCTTTGTTTTGCGCAATTGTTCTTATGCAATGTAAGATGCCTTGCGCGCGCGGCGCAAACTGGAAATTCAATGGATTCTTCGGGAAGTCATGGCATTTTTGGCCCTGGAAGGAAGCGCGTAGCCGCTTTTGCATTCGGGCTCTTTTTTATCTTTGGTATTGTTTTCCCATTGCATCGTGTATGGGCGGACAATGGCGGTCCTCCGGCGGGGATTTGCGATCCATTCGCGGTGGATGCGGGGGCCTGCGGCGACGGGACGGCTCATTCCACATCGAGCCCGGCGCCTCCGACATCAGCCGATCCGAAATCGGTGCAAGACCGGGAAAGCCAAGGGCAGCTTCCCGAGCTTCGCTTTTATTGGGGCGTTGGCTGTCCTCATTGCGAAGAAGCAAGGCCATTTATCGATGAATTGGAGGCCAATGCGAAAGGACGTTATTCCGTTCGCCGCATTGAGGTGAGAAACGACGCCGCGGGGCGGGAATTGTTTTCGGCCGATCTGGAGCGCTTGAGCGTCTCTGCCCCGGGAATTCCCATGTTTGTGATGGGAAATCAATTTGTGGTGGGATTTAGGCCGTCGGTGAGCGAGGCGCAAATCCGGCATATGGTCAGTGCGGTTATCGAAGGAAAGGAAAATACATTTGATAAAGAAATAAATTCGATCGATTTGCCCTTTGTGGGAGCCGTGAATCCGGCGAAGATTTCGCTGCCCGCGCTGACCATGCTGATTGGATTGGTGGATGGAATCAATCCCTGCGCGATGTATGTGCTGGTGGCGATGATGGGTATTTTGCTCCATGTAAAATCGAGAGCGAGGCTGTTTTTATTCGGCGGCACATTTGTGCTGATGTCGGGGGTTGTTTATTTTCTATTTATGTCCGCGTGGCTGAGCATTTTTACGCTGACGGGGCTGTCGCGGGGTGTAACGATTGGCCTTGGTATATTGCTGATCGGAATGGGGCTGATCAATTTAAAAGAGTTGATTTGGTTTAAGAAAGGCATTTCGCTGATGGTGCCCGATAAGGCGAAACCGGGGCTATTCAGGCGGATGCGGGAAATTGGATCGGCTGCGAGCCTGCCCGCGGCCATGCTGGGTATTACGGTGCTGGCGTTTGTGGTCAATTTGATCGAATTGGGATGTACGCTGGGTCTTCCCGCGGTGTACACCCGCCTTCTCAGTTTGAGGACCGATGTGTCGGGCGCGGGCCGCGTGGCTTATTTGGCGCTTTACAACGCGGCCTATGTGGTTCCCCTGGCGCTGATTGTTCTGGTGTACGCGCTGACGTTGCACCGGATGACGCTGTCCGAGCGGGGTGCGAAAATTCTAAAGGGTATTAGCGGCACACTGCTCGTCTTGTTCGGGACTCTCTTTGTGGCGGCTCCAGAGCTATTGCGATAGGGTTTCTGGTACTTCGTGATAGGCTTCGTCAAGTATTTCCATCAAATGGCATACAACGACGTTTGAATTTATCTTTCGCAGGTGCGCGCTCATTTGCATCATGCAGCCCGGGTTTTCGGAGACGATAATATCGGCGCCTGTTTCGAGGGCGTGCTGTATTTTTCGCTGCCCAAGCCGGTTGGCCATTTCGGGCTGCTGGATGTTGTAGATTCCGGCGCTTCCGCAGCACAGCGCCGATTCTTGCATTTCGGCGAGTTCAATTCCTTTTATTGCGCGGAGCAGGGTGCGCGGGGCTTCGCTGATTCGTTGGGCATGCGCGAGATGGCAGGCGTCTTGATAGGTGACCCGGAGCGGTAGGCTATTGGGCGGAGGCACAAGGCCAAGGTCCGCTAGATATTCGCTGATGTCTTTTATGCGCGCCGAAAAATGGGCCGCGCGTCCGGCATAGTCGGGGTCGTGCTGCAACAGATGGCCATATTCTTTTAATTGGGCGCCGCATCCAGCCGCATTGACGACAATGGCATCCACGTCGAGGGCTTCGAAGGCTTCGATATTGTTTCGCGCGAGCCGCCGGCCGCTTTCCATATCGCCGCGGTGAATGTGGAGCGCGCCGCAGCAGCCCTGGCCTTCGGGGATTAGGGTTTCAATGCCATTTTTGGCGAGTACGCGGCAGGTTTTGCGATCGATATGGGAGAAGATGGTGCTCATTACGCAGCCCGCCAGTAGGGCGACCTGGCCTCGTTTTAAACCTTCGGGCTGAACGCGGCCGGGAAGGAGCGGCGCTTCGATAATGTCGGGCAAAAGGCTTTCAAGCTGTTCCAATTCGATCGAATTTAATCGGGACAAGAGGCCGCTGGTTTGGAGGGCTTTGCGCAGGCCGCTTCGCTGGTAGGCCGAGAGCAGGAAGGTGAGCGCGCGCAGGCGGCTTAAATCGGTGAAGAGGGTGCCGAAGGTGAAGGATTGGAGCAGGCGCTGCCATAGCGGTGCTTCGGGCTGGGCGCGCAGGAGTTGGGCGCGGGCGGATTCGATTAATTGGCCATAGCGTACGCCCGAGGGGCAGGCGGGTTCGCAGGCGCGGCAATTGAGGCATAATTGCATTTGCTCGGAAAATGCAGGGTCGCGCAGATCGAGGCGGCCTTCGGCGACGGCGCGGATTAAATAAATGCGGCCCCGGGGCGAGGCGCTTTCCAGTTGTGTTTCCCGGTAGGTTGGGCATGCGGGCAAACAGAGGCCGCAATGAACGCAGCGATTGAGTATTTCAGGATCGGGAGCGTCGGGGGCTGTGAATCCCATGAGGGGGTGTTCGGCTTCGCTTTGATTCATTGGTATTGGGTTCCAATTGGATGAAGTTTGTTAAATACCGCCGGCGAAGCGGCCGCGGTTGAGTATGCCTTTGGGATCGTAGTTTTGTTTAATGGAGCGCATCTGTTCGAGGCCGGGCGGCGTTTCGCCCCATAGGGCAAGGCCGGCTTTGTGCTCGGGACGGACGCCCATGACGATTGTATTGGGAAAATGGGCGAGCCATTTTCGCTGAGCCAAGGCGAGGGCTTGGGCAAAGGTGTGGCGCATCTGTTCTCCGGCCTGAATTCTGGCCATGGTGACACCAAAGCCCGGATGAGCGATGGAATCCGGTTGCAATTCTAACGATTTGCATGTGTTTTCGATCAATTCTATGGCCGCGCCTAGATCGCTGGGCTGGGATGCGATTTTAATAACGGCTTCGCGGGCGCCGAGTTCGGCCACTTGGCTAAAATCGGCAACGCGCCTCCAGAGCGATTCGAGGGCTTCTCCTTCGAGGACGGCGATATGGTGGGCGTTTTCGGCCAGCGCCCACGAATTGATATCGCTTTGCATGCGGGAAAGTACGGTCTTGCTTCCTTCGCAGCGGATGGCCAATACAAAAGTTTTTGGGTCCAATGCGATTTTATTTGCGGCGGCGGGCGAGAGAAGGGTGAGGGCCGTGGGCCGGTGCGGGGAGCCGAGAATGATTTCAGCGAGTTTTAAGGCTTGTTGTTGGGTGTTGAAATGGGAGAGCAGGGTGCGCTGGGCTTTGGGCTGGGGCCACAGTTTGAAATTGGCGCTGGTAATTACGGCAAGGGTGCCCAGCGAGCCTGTGTAGAGTTTGCATAAATCGTATCCAGAGACGTTTTTGACAACCATCCCTCCGGATTTGCTAATCATTCCGTCGGCATGTACGACTTGCATGCCGATGATGCAATCGCGCCATGTGCCAAAGCCTTGTCTTCTGGGGCCTGTGATATTGGCGGCGATGAGTCCGCCCAGGGTTGCGCGGGACCGGAGGGGTGGATCGATGGGGAGCATTTGGTGATGGTTTTCAATTTGATGGTGTAGGCTTTCTAAAGTGATGCCTGCCTGGGCGGAGCATGTGAGGTCGGAAGGTTCGTGGGCGAGGATGCGGCGCATGCGGGACAGGCTGAGGACGAAGAGGGGATGGAGGGGCGAGGCGCCCATGGATTGAAGGGTATTTTGTCCGCTGGGGGTTACGGTTGCGCCGTGTTCGTGGGCTATGCGCAGGATGGCCGAGACTTCTTCGGTGTTTTCGGGGAGGGCGATGAGGCGCGGGAGGTGGCCTTCGATCGAATAGGGAGATAAATGGTCTGATTGGTGTTCCAATACGATCGATTCCTTGGGAAGGAGGGCGGAGAGCGATTTTTCGAGATGTTCAAATGTTTTGGATTGTATGCCGATCGTATTCATGATCATTTTAGTGGGAATGAGGTCCTGCGGGAATGCTTTGCAATTTGATGGTTTGTAGTTCGCCGCAGCGGCCCGATTCTGGGAGAATTTTGTCGGGGTTGAAGAGATCGCGGGGATTGAAGGCGCGTTTGAGATTGGCCATGGCGCGCAGGTCGTCGGGGGTGAACATGAGGGTGAGGGCTTTTCGTTTTTCAATGCCGATTCCGTGCTCGCCGGAGACGGCGCCGCCCGCGTCGATGCATGCGCGGAGGATTTCGTCGGCGGCTTCGAGGACGCGTTCGGTTGCGCCGGGTTTGGTGCGGTCAAAGAGGAGGATGGGATGGAGGTTGCCGTCTCCCGCGTGAAATACGTTGGCAATGGGTATTTGATAGTGATGGCCGATGTGTTCGACGCGCTTGAGGGTGTCCGGCAGTTTGCTCCGGGGTACAACGCCGTCCTGTAAATAATAATTGGGCGCGAGGCGTCCCATCGCTCCAAAGGCTGTTTTTCTAGCGTTCCAGAGCGCGGCGCATTCGGCGGCATTTTGGGCTTTGCGTATTTCTTTGGCGCCGTGCTGCTTGCATAGGGATTCAATTTGAAGATTTGTTTCGTCAATTCCATCAATAATGCCGTCGGTTTCAATGAGCAATACAGATGTGCCAGGCGGGAATCCGAGATGATATGCGGCCTCGACGGCTTGGCAGGTTGTGGCGTCCATCATTTCAAGGGCGCTGGGCAATATGCCGCGGGCGATGATCGATGAGACGGTGTGCGAGGCTTCTTGCATGCCGGGAAAGATGGCGAGCATGACGCGCACGGCTTCGGGTTTGCGGACGAGGCGCACGGTGATTTTGGTAACAATTCCGATCGTGCCTTCAGAGCCGGTGATAATGCCGGGTAAATCGTAGCCTTGGGGATCGAGTCCGTGACGGCCGGTTTCAACAATTTCGCCGCTGGGGGAGACGAATTCCAATCCGATAATATGGTTGCTGGTGACGCCATAAGAAAGGCAATGGGGGCCGCCTGAATTGGTGGCGACATTGCCGCCGATGGTGCAGGCGCGCTGGCTGCTGGGGTCGGGCGCGTAGAAGTAGCCTTGGTCGGCGACGGCGAGGGAGAGGTCGAGGTTGACGACGCCGGGTTCGACGATGGCGAGCCGGTTTTTGTAGTCGATTTGGAGAATGCGGTTCATGCGCGCGGTGGAGATGATGATGCCTGCGCGGGTGGAGACGGCGCCTCCGGCGAGGCCGGTTCCTGCGCCGCGGGCGACGATTGAGATATTTTCTTTGTGGGCGAGTTTGACGATGGCGGCGATTTGCCGGGCGTTTTGGGGAAGGACGACGGCGAGGGGGATTTTGCGGTTGATCGTGCTGTCGGATTCGTAGTTGAGAAGGTCGGCGGTGCGGGATAGGACGGCGTGTTTGCCTGCGATTGTTTCGAGGTGATGCAAGAGCTCGGGCGATGCGGGCATGAGCGCTTTTTATCCTAGATCAAGGGTGTTTTGGGTTTTTGTATATTGAGGTTGGGATGTTTTGCCCGGTCGTGGGTTGACGCGGGTGCGGGCCTCGCGTTGCATGGGCGCGGATTTGTTTTGGGGTGTGGAGGAGGTGTTGTTTATGTCGGATAATCGTGTCGTTTTGGCTTGTTTGCTCGGTTTGATTTCGATGGCGGGCCTGGGCTGCAACCGGGGCGGTGAGGAGGCGAAGGCTGAGTCGAAGCCCGCGGAAACGGGAGGGGCGGCCGTTCAGACGGGGGCGGCGGTTCAAACGGGGGCGGCGGCCAATACGCAGAATAAGCCGGGAACGCAGTCGGCTTGGAGCGCGGGGCAGGGGGCGAAGCCTGAGGGGGATAAAGGCGCGGAGGCGGCGAAGCCTGCGGGGCCGGCGGGTGGGCCGGCCGGTTATGATTTAACGGCGATTAAGACGATTGCCGATAATTGTTCATCGCCTAAAGTATTGCTGACGACGGCGCCTAAAAAAGAGGGTGCGGATTATCCGTGGCATACGACGCGGCAGGCTTTGCTGGCCAATCAGCAGTTTCGCGTGGTGATTGGTACGCCGGCGGTTCCGGGGCAAGTTTCGATTTCGGTTTATGATTATGGAAGCAATGCGTTGGCATTGGTCGCGGCATGCAATGACGGTGGTACATGTAATCAATTCGCTGCAATGTACAAGGCGATCGTGCGGACGAGTAATCCGCAGGTGGTGTGCGGGCCATTGCCTGGAATCGGGGCGAGTCCGGTAGGGTCGTTTAAGTGGGATGCGAATCCGCAGGGGAATTTGCCGGCGGATAAAGATGTGACGGCGATGTGTGCGCGGCTGGATGCCTGTATGATCGCGACCGATCGTTCGACGCCTGGGGATCCATTTGTGGAGTGTCAGAAGGCGCCGAGCAGTTTTAAGACGGAGTGCGCGAAGCGTTATCCGTGCGCTGAAGTCATGGCCTGTATGGGCAAATAAGCGCGCTTTGACGAGATGGATATCGAACGCCATTTGCTGGCTCTGATTGCGCCGGCCCGGCCTGGAGTTGAAATGGGGGCCGGCGCTGTATTTGAAGGGGTTTCGGTTGATGCGGGGCTGCGTTTTTTGTTTCGGGTGGGAGGCGCTCCGCTGTTGATTGAAGTGTCGCGGATTGAAGATGGGAGGGCGTGGGCGGCGCGTTCTTTGTATTTTGGTTTTGCGTATCGGGCGGAGAGTTTTGGTGTTCGGGTGGATTCGAAGGTGGGCGGGGCGCTGTGTCATGCGCTTGCGGCGATGGCCCGGCGCAATGAAGAGCAGGTGTTATCGCTGCTCCGCGATGATGCGGCAAAGGCTGTGGAACAAGGGGAATTGGGGGCGCGGGTGCGGGAAGTCCGCGTGGGGCGGGCGCTGTACCGGGCGATGGATAGGGGGCGGGTTTTTTATTCGCTGAGTCCTTATGCGGGCTGTTTAATCGGGTGCCGTTTTTGTTATGCGCAGGAGCGGGTGGCCGATTTAAGGCGTTTTGCCGGGCAGGCTCCGCCCGCATGGGGGTCTTATGTGGATGTGTATGCGAATGCGCCGGATAGGGTGGCAAAAGAGCTTTTAGAATTGGAAGAAAATCCGATTAAATTTTGCCCGATTGTGAGTGATCCATACCAGCGGATTGAGGAGAAGTACCGGATTACGCGGGGTTGTTTGGAGGCGATTTCTGATGCGGAAAAGCAAGGGAAGAAGCGTTTTCCGGTGATTATTCTCACGCGGTCCGCGGGCATTTTGAGGGATGTGGAATTGCTCGCGGGGCTTTCCAATACGTTCGGTGGGGTATCCATTCCAACGGTGGATGATGAGGCGCGGGTTCATTTTGAGCCGAGGGCAGCTTCGGTGGAAGAGCGCTTTCGGGTGTTGGGGGAGCTTAGGGCAGCGGGGATTTCTACGTTTGCGGTGGTGCAGCCGATTTGGCCGGGCTCGGTGGATAGGCTTGCGGATGCGCTGGCCGCGTCGGTGTCGTCGGTGAGTTTGGAAGTGCTTCGGAGCGTGGAGGGGGCGGAGCGGGAGTTTTTGGATGTGCGTTATGCGCATGTGCGCGATCCGGCTTGGCAAATGGAGCGTTTGCTGTTGCTGAGGGAATTGCTCGAGGCTCGCGGTGTGAGGA
The DNA here is from genome assembly GCA_964537685.1 of uncultured Polyangiaceae bacterium. Classification (GTDB taxonomy): domain Bacteria; phylum Myxococcota_A; class Polyangia; order Polyangiales; family Polyangiaceae; genus CAZICM01. The sequence goes on along the minus strand of CAZICM010000018.1, from coordinate 124,218 downwards.
TTTGGGAGGGGGAGCTGCCGCCTGAATTGATTGAATGATGTTTCAATTTTATTGTGTTGAATTGCCGGGGCTTTAAATCATTGGTGTTTCAGAAGTAAAAAGTTCGATAGGTGTTGCTGATGGAGTTGCCTTCACAATGGTATTCGATGGGTGCGCACCGCTATCGTTATGAAGCGCCGGATATTTTTTTTATTGAGAATATCGGGGATGTGTCGGGCGACGAGATGGAGCAGATGCTGGCGCTGGTTCAGGCGTTTTCGAGAGAGCTTGGGCGGCCGGTCTGTTGGGTTTCGAATACCCGAAGGGTGGGGGCCGTTGATGCAAGGGCGCGTGAGATCGCTTCGAAAGCCGATATGTCGGAGTGTTTGCTGGTGAGTGTGCCGTTTGGGGCGAGTTGGGCTGTGAGGACGCTGAGCAATTTGACGATTCGGGCCGCGCGTATGCTTGTGCCTGAGCGGCGTTCGCCGCCGGTTTTGTTTTGCGCGACGGAAGCGGATGCCCGGGCTATTTGTGAACGGATGCGCCAAGGGCGCGTTTAGGGAGGGCGTTCTTTGTAGAGTGCTTGGGCAATGATTTCGCCTTGGGTGCGTACGGTTCGGGCGCGTTCGATGAAGATGTCAAAGATGCGCAGGAGGGCGGTTTCGATGGCCGGGCCTTCGAGGATGCCTAGGGCGTGGGCAATCGCTTCAAAGGTGGATAGCGTGCCTGCGTGGGGCGTTCTGCGAAGGGTGTTGTAGCGGCCTTGGGGGAGGTCGGGAAGGCGCAGTGTGGGGACATTGCGGGCGTCGGGGGAGCGGCGTGTGATGCGGATGGCTTGGCTCCATGTGCCGTCGGGGACGATGAGGGTGAGGGGGCCGGGGGTGGCGTGGGCAGGGGAGAGGATCGGTGCCATGGGTTCGGGAAAGAGAAGGGCGCAGGGGCCTTCGCATTGGGGCAGCGGGCTTTGGTCGTCGGGATCGCCGAAATAGCGAATGCGGGTTTGGCTGGGCAGAATACGGGCGATCATGCGGCCGGTGTTGGTGGTCTTGCGGCGCTCTTGGTGGTGCATGAGCAGGAAGATGCGCGTGTTGAGAGGAAGGGAGAGGGGTTGGAGTTCGGGGCATATGCAGAGCGGAGGTGGAAGGAAGCAGCCTTCGCATCGGGGAAGGCGGCGGGTGCGCATGGGGATGGTTCGGGGCATGTCGCTCAAGAATAAATAGCCCGCCGTCGGGGTGCGAGGCGGGCTATTTGGGGCTGTGAATGCGGGGGTTTTATGCGGGCGGGGGTTTGACGAGGGCCGAGATGTCGGCGCCCTTGTAGTATTCCTTGACGGCCTTCATGTCACCCTTGGCGACGGCGTATAGGATGGCTGCGCTCGCCGAATTGGCTGCTTTGGCCGCGTCATAGGGAATGACGGCGCCTGTCGTTGGATCGATGCCTTCGGCGGTGTTGTTGGCTTTGCCTTGACCGTGCCAGCCGGTGGGCAAGTAGCCATTGCCCATAACATACACCCAGTTTGAATTGCCAGGGGTTGCGTCGGGCCACGCCGTGCGGACGAGCGGGTTGTGCGGGTGATCGCCGTGCACGGTGAGGATAACCGTTTTGTCAAGCGTTTTCGCTGTGCACGAGGGATCGGGCGCTGTGGCGCAGTCGGCGTAGAAGGCGTTGAGCATCATGCCAAAGTATTTGATGGACATCGTTACTTGGGCAATGGTCGTGCCGCTGTTGAAGGTGTCGTGCGGGTCGGTGAATCCGCCGGCGGCGCCGGTTTCGGGAGGTACGCCGATGACAACCGAGTTGGTCAGGCCCATCGCCATGGCTTTCTTCGCCGTAATGAGTGCTTTGGCCATGTTGATAAGGCGAGCCTTGCCTTCCGCGCCGCCAAAGAGGTTGCCCGCGGCTTCGGCTTGGAGAGCCGTGACACCATAGGCTGCCAAGTCGCCGGGTTGGGGCTGGAGTTGGGCGCCAAGATTCTGTCCAATGAGATTGGCGGCCTTTTTGGTCGTTTCTAATTGGTGAATCCAGGTTGGGCGGCCGGATGCGGTGCGAAGGCCCAAAATCGCCTTGTAGTACGTCTCGAACATGGCCTTGTCCTCTTGGGCCAAGAGAACCGTTTTGGAGGCTTGGCTCGAGAACAGGTCGACCATGGAGTCGGCGCTGGGAACTTTGGCGAGTTCGGGGGCGCCCGCGGCCGCGCCCAGTCCCGCAGGTGCGACACCAATGACGGGAAGCAGCGAGACGGTGGAGCGCTGGATCGCCGTGACCGCACCCAAGAGGCTGGTCCCGGAGCCGCTGTCCCCATCGCCCAGGGCGATCCCATCCACCATCACGGAGCGGAGAGGTACACGTTCATGTACCACGGGCGTCCCGGCGAGATAGGCCGTCATGGGCATGGTGGGCATTCCAGTCCCAAAATTAAAGAAAGGAGATTCTGGACCGTAGTAAAACGGTTTGTCTCCTCCGCTGTAGAGAATGCCTTGGCCAGGGGCATGATATGAGAAATTTCCGCTCATATCGGCACCCACTTCGGGGAGAGGCCACAGCAATTGCCAGAGGCAGAAGTTGCCGCCGCCCGAGATAATGTGGATCGAGCGGTTGGTCGAGGCACAGCTTGCTGTGTCCGCCATGGCGTGGCCGCTGGTGTCCGCAATGTAATTCAGCAGTTTGGACCGTTCGACGGCAAATCCGGCCGCCGCGGCGCCCATCATGCGCAGGAATGTACGCCGCTGAGTGCCTCGGAGTTCTTTGAGTCTCCAATCAACCATGACTTCATCCTCTCTATTCGCACGTGTGCGCGGCGCTCAGGAATGCGGCGACCGCGAGCCTTCGTTTGTTGGTGATATCGGCCGGACTGTTGGGATCGGCCTGCGAAACCATGAGATTACACAGGTCCATGTCCTCCTGGCTCGCAGGTCGGCCCATGATGCAGCTTAAGGATGTGTACACGCATTTGCCCGTGGTGGCGTCGAACATCGGTTTGCCCACGCCATTGAGCTTGCATGCATCGGCCTTGTCGATGTTGTCGATGATTTCAGCCGCGGCCTGGGTGAAGATATCGAAGACCTTGGCAGCCGCCGAGATCGTGTAGAAATAGGCTTCGCCTTGGCGGACATCGTACTTGGCGACACCGAGCGCATCGCCGCCCTTCTTGTACAAATCGGCCGCTGAGCCAACGGCGGGATTGGCCATGTTCACGCCGCGGGAGGCGAGAAAGGTTCCCAGGCTGCTATAGGGCAACTTTGTGCAAGAATGATAACGGGTTCGAATTTCAGGCGGGCCTTCGTCGGCCCTTTCTGTTAGAATTTCGAAGGGATCTTTCTGGCCGGGGGTGATGGGATCGTTCGGATGGTGGAAATTGTTGTCATCCACCGCCGATTCTTCATCGCCGCCGCCTTGTGGAAGATCGCCCCCGCTGCTGGTTGTGCCGGCATCGGCGCCGCCCATGCCAGAGCCTGATGTGGTTCCGGTTGAATCGCCTGGAATACAGGCTTGATCTTGATCGTCCGCGCCCGAGCAGGCCGCGAACATCACGCCGACCATAAAGGCCGCCACCGGGAAAAAGAGTCCTGAGAGGTGCTTGGCCATGGCTAGTACTTTACGAAGTCTTCGTGAACGAAGACCGAGCGAAGGGTTTTCTTGAGGTTAAAGCCCGAAGCCTTGAATTCAGCGACGAGCGGCTCGATAACCGACATCGGTACGGGAGAAACATCGTACACGATATCGCCCTTGGACATGGCGTAGTTCCACATGCGGCGAACGGCACAGGCTTGAACTTCCTCGTCGTTGGCCATGGCCTGTCCCAGTTCTTTGATATTTGAGGCGGGTACGCCGTTTTTCCAGCCCGTGCTCTGACCCGGCGGGAGATAATCCGACAATTTTGCCGGAGGCGTGCCAGGCAGCGGTGCGAGAACCGCGAATTCCATGTCTTGTCCCATGCCCACAGGCTCGACATAAGCACCATTGGCATCATAGCGGGCAAACAAGGGCACGCGGTGATTGATGGTGGAATGACAGTTGGCACAGACCGAGGAGGAGTGATCCAAGAAATCGATGCGGCCGCCGTTGGACAATCCCGCGATCGATTCAAATGGCCAGGGCGATGTGTACGAGCCGCCGCCCGGCAGATCTTGGGGGGTCGTCCATTCTGCGGGCATCTTCGAGCATGCAAAGACCTCTTGAAAGAAACGGACCCGGCGGAATCCCAGCGGACCGAAATAATGGGAAAGAAGTCCCTGGTTGGTGAGCACGCCAGCCGCCATGGGGCCGTTTGGAGGGCATTCGCCGTCGGCAAATTTGCCCGTGGCCGCATCGAAGGTTGGACATGCGTTCGTTTCGGCCGTGAATAGCGATGTGAAATTCAAGCCTTCGACGGTAACACGGGCCGCAAAGAGCGGTGCCGAGTCCAGGCTTGGCATTTGATTGGCCGTTGCGTTGGCTGAACGCATCGTGTTCTTCCAAAATTCGACCATTCGATTCGCGAATCGGGGATCCGCCATATACAGGTCGAGCTGGCTTTCATAGGCGGCCTTTTGGTCGGCCGCTGTCCGCACGCTTTCCATTTCGGCCAAGGTGGGGACATTGCCAATGATCTTCAGTGAGGCCGTGCGCAGGGCTTCCAAGTAATCGACCTCGCGCTGGGCAAGGCCCTCGTCCTCGACCACGGGAGCGCCCGATGATGAGCTTCCCGTGCCCCCGGATGAGGCGCTTGTTGATGAGCTTCCGCTCGTGCTTGAGCCCGTTGCACCCGTGTTGCCGCTCGGTGGGCAAACCGTTGTCGGTTTGACGTCTCCCACAAGCTTATTCGGGTCTTCCCGATTGCAAGCGGCGAGTGCGACGAGCGCGACGGCCAGAGCCGCCCCGCCTTTCGCTTTCCAAAGTGTACTAATCATTGCTTCTCCGCGTTAATCCAAGGCGTCGCAGTGTTTTTGAACTCGTTGTATTTGCTGAGATTACCCAGGAACTTATATTTGTGCACCACCTGTTGTTGAGGGTCCGTGACAATCAAAATCTGACTGTTGGTTGGGTCGCCCGGCTTGATCCGGGCGCGGACTTGAACGCAGGCCCCAGCATAATCAGGCTGAGCCAAGAGGAGGCCCGATAGATCCATCGTGTTTTTAGCTTGAGGATCCTTTCCACCGTGGCATTCGTTGATGCAGGTGTTCATGGCGCCAACCATGACATTTTGGAACATCATGAGGTCGACACATCCGCTTCCTGTTGTCTGACCTTGGTACACCTCGATCAGATTGAAGGCAATTCCTAAATAGGCTCCAGACTTCCAATTCGTGAGAATGACTTCGCCTGTGCCGAGTGTTGGATCGGCCTCCACCGTAAAGGTTTGGTCGACATTGGAAAGGCTATCGACAGGGTCGACCGAAGGTGCTTGGCCCGGCTCGTAGACGATGAACAGCGGATGCACAATGTGCAGCGGTTTGTCGGCCACCGTGTGGACCGTCATGTTATAGAGCCTGAGCATCGTTGGATTACCAGGGGTTCCACCGAGCTCCTCGGCGTTGAAGGAAATCGAAATAAATTCAAAGTCCGTGCCGAGATCGACGAGATAAAGGGTGTTGAAGGCGCCTTGAGGCAATGGCCTAAAAGGCTGAACATGAGGCAGCGTCTCCGTTGCATTTGGGATGCTTTTGGCTTCTGCGACAAGCCATTCCCGCACGCGGTTTTCAAGGTCTGCGGAGAGTGATGTACCGCCGCTCTTGTCGAGGTGAATATCCGTCTTGGGGAAGGTGAGGAGCAGGCTTTTGGCGGCGTTGGGAACAACGATGCCCGGCCAATAGGTAATGCTCTTGTAGACGTCGGGCTCGGCCAAAAACGGCGCATCGGCCAGACCTTTTGCCTTGTGACAACTTTCGCAGGTGTCGAGCAGCTCGGCTTGGAGCGCTTCAAACATCTCGCGCGGGGTTGGGCCTGCGGAAGCGCTTCCGCCTGCTCCACCCGTGCCCGAGCCTCCTGTGGTGAAGCCGCCTGTGGATGAGCCTCCGCCATCGTCGGAACAGCCCCAAAATGCGGCGCTCGCAAGCGTCAAGGCCAAGAGCGCTGTGCCAATTGAGAATGAAGAGTTCAAGGATCGCATAGCCGTTGCTTTGAAAGAGTTTTGGTATTGTGAGGTAGAATCGGGCTCGAAGGCAAGGGGGATCCTTCGGGCCTGTTTATTAAAGTGCATTTATAAGTTGGCGTGGGCAAGTGCGCTTGGCACTCGTGTCTGTTTTGTGGGGGCGCTGGGGAGAGCGTTTTAGACCGCCGGTGCTTTGGAGCTTTTGGTCTCGGATCGGCGTCTCCGAATCAGAAGCAGTCCCAAAAGTCCAGCGCTGATTGCGCCGCCCGTAGGCGACGATTGGAAAGCACAGCCGCACCCACCTTCATCGTTGGGTGAGCCACCACTTCCACCGTCCCCGCCGTTGCCGCCGCTTCCCCCACCTGAAGATGTGGAAGACATACCTCCAGGGCCGTCGTCCCCGCCCACTCCTCCTGTTCCGCCTGTTCCGCCTGTTCCGCCTGTTCCGCCTTGTCCACCAATGCCCCCAAACCCACCGTTGCCGCCGCTTCCTCCGGCGCCGCCTGCTCCGGTGGGGGCACAGACACCTGATTCACATACACCATTCGGACAGGGAGCGCCGTCCATTTTGTTGGGATAGGAACACACACCATTGATGGGATTGCAGGTTCCGGTTTCGTGGCAAGCGTCGGGCGGGGCGCAGGTGATTGGATTTTGGCCTGAGCACGCGCCGCTCATGCAGATATCGCTCGGTGTGCAGGCGCTGCCATCGTCACAGGATATTCCATCGGGCTGATTGGGGTAATCGCATAAGCCCGTGATAGGATTGCACATTCCCGCGAGCTGGCATTCGCCTGGAAGAGCGCACGAGATTGGATTTAGCCCCGAACATCCTCCATTGATGCAAATATCGGTTTGGGTGCAAGCATTTCCATCATTACAGGAGGCGCCGGAAAGGGGCGTGCATACGCCATCCGCCGAAGCGCCCATCGCGGCGGAACAGGCATCACAGGGCCCCGCGCCGCAGGCTTTATCGCAGCACACGCCATCCACGCAGAAGCCGCTGAGACATTCCGAGGTCGTGCCGCAAGCGATCCCGTTTTTGTTCTTGAGGGTAAATATTTCTGCGTCTGCGATAGGGAAATTGCCGTTGGATTCCTCGCTTCCACCCGCCAGGAGTACGTCTCCATTGGGAAGCAAGACTGCCGCGTGGGTTTCGCGGGCGGATTGCATGGGTCCGACATCGCTCCATTGCCCGGTGGCAGGATCGAAGAGTTCTGCTCCGTTAATGGCAATGCCCCCTTGATCACCGCCCGTGACGAGTACCCGGCCATCGGGGAGAGTTGTGGCGGCATGGTAGGAACGGGCGGAATTCATCGGTGCTGCGCCGATCCAAAGCGTGGTGACCGGGTTAAAAATAAGCGCACTATTGAGATTTCCGCTGAAAATAACGCCGCCGCCCGCAATGAGTACAGTTCCGTCGCCTAGCAAGGTGGCGCTGTGCCCATCCCTGGCTTCGGGCATTGGGGGAATATCTGTCCAAGTGTTGGTGGCTGGATCGTACAATTCGGCGGAAGCGGTGGGGTTGATAGCGAGATCGCTTCCGCCTGCCGCAAGTACCTTTCCGTTAGGTAAGGGCGTCAGGGTATGAACGAGCCGTGGCGTATTCATGGGAGCGGCCGGGGTCCATGAATTGGCGGATGGATCGTAGATTTCGGTGCTTGACAGGGCTCCCGCATCACCATAGCCGCCGCTGATGAGCACGCGTCCATCCGAGAGAAGCGCCGATGCATGAAGGGTTCGGCCTTCGGCGATGGCGCCGGCTTGAGACCATAGATTGGCCGCCGGATTATAACGTTCTGCGCTGCTCACATAGACAGAGCCGTCAAAACCGCTGACAACCAGCAGATGCCCGTTCATCAGCACCGTTGTGGATTGGCCTGCGCGGCCCACCGCGAGCGGTGCGGCGGCTGACCATGAACCTGTGGCGGGATTGAAGATCTCGGTGCCCTGAACGTAGCCCATCGAGCTAAATCCCGTGGCAACCAGGGCATTCCCATTCGACAAGAGCATGGCTGATGGATAGGAGCGCGAAACGCTCATCGGCGCGATGGGGACAAATGTGGCCGTTGAAAGAACGGTTCCCTTGGCGTTCACCCCATGCTTGGTTTCGGCGGGCTCGGCGAACAGAGGCGCTCTGAAATCGGCCATTGAAGACGCACTCGTGTCGGCGCTGCAGCCCAGCGCGAACCAACTTGCGCCGAGTGCAGCGAACCCCGCGCGGAGCAATGATAAAGAAAGCGCGGTGGAACGGGAGCGAGTGAAGAAAAGCATGGTTACACCCAGGATAATGCATGCGCCCGGCGGCCGCGCGTGCAGGATTGATACCTAAAACAGATGAATGAAACCGCCACAGGATGGGGATTCTACCCGCGGGATTTTGTTGGTCAAGCCCGTTGCTTTTGATGAAGGTCTTTGAGATGCTCGCGCGCATGGGATTGCTGGTCTCTGGAAAATGGCAAAACGACTGGTATTCGGCCGATGCAGAAGGGCACTTTGTGCGCGAAACGACGGCCTTTCGGAAACGGATTCGCGCGGGCGAGCCTTCTGAATTCACACCGGAAAAAGGCCGTTATCATCTTTATATTTCGGCGGCGTGTCCCTGGGCTCACCGGACGATGATGGTGCGGGCGCTCAAGGGGCTGGAAAGCGTGATTTCTGTCTCCTCGGTGGCGCCGGTTTGGGGTCCAATGGGCTGGACCTTTAGCCAGGCGGGCGGCGGTTTGGCGGATTCGCTGTATGGCTTCGAGCATTTATGGCAGTTGTACACGAAGGCCGATCCCAATTACACAGGACGTGTCACTGTGCCGGTGCTGTGGGATAAACGCACGGAAACCATTGTAAATAATGAATCCCGTGAAATTGTTAGTATATTCGATCGTGAATTTGATGCGCTGGGCGGATCGGGCATTACACTGGCGCCCGACGCATTGAGCATCGTGATTGAAAAAACCATTGATGAAATTTATGAACCAATCAACAATGGTGTATACCGGGCGGGCTTTGCATCGTCGCAGGCGGCCTATGAAGAAGCCGTCGATCTGCTATTTGCGGCCTTTGGGCATTGGGAAGAAGTGCTCGATGAACAGCGCTTTTTATGCGGCGACCTGATGACCTGGGCCGATATCTTTTTATTTGCAACACTCTTTCGATTTGATTCAATATATTATGGTCATTTTAAATGCAATCTGCGCCAAGTGCGGGATTATTATAATTTATGGGGATTTGCCCGGGATATTTATCAAACGCCCGGCATAGCAGGGACATGTTTTCTGGAGGAGGCCAAGCGGCATTATTACGGCAGTCATCCCCAAATCAATCCATCGGGTATTGTTCCAAAGGGGCCCGTTTTGGATTTTACCGAGCCGCACGATAGGGCGAGCCGATTTAAGAGCAGCCGTATTTTCGCGCCCGCTCCGGCACCCAAGACCATTACGTATGGCGAAGCTCAAAAACCGGCGCTGGTCTTGCCCGCTTCCCCCGAAAAGGTTGAGCCTCCGCCTTTGGTGTTGAGCCCGCCCGCGGCCGCTGTTCCGCCCGTGATCGAACCTCCGCCTGCGATTGAGCCTCCGCCCGCGATTGAGCCTCCGCCTTTGGCAAGCGGGAAATCGGTGCCCGATGCCGAGCCTTCGGACGATGACAATGATCCTCCGCCGAGGATTTTATCGCTTGAACCTGCGAGCGGAGCGCCTTCGGGCGGCGCCGAAGTGACGATTCGGGGAGAGAATTTCGCGCGGGGCTGTGAAGTCTATTTTGGAAGCGCGCAGGCCAAAGCCGTGCGCGAAGGCATCGGAAAACTCCGCGTCAGCGTGCCTGAATCGAAGCAGCGCGGATTTGTCGATGTGCGGGTAAAGAATCCCGATGGAAAGCAAGAGACGCGCTACAACGGCTTTTCTTATGAAGAAGGGCCTCGCATCCAACGTGTGGACCCCACGACGACGTCCATTCACGGAGGCGTAAAATTGACGGTGCTGGGCGAGAATTTCCCCGCGGGCTCGGTGGTCATGCTTGGCGGGATTGAGCTGGAAACCACGCGGATCGACGCGACTCATCTCGAGGCTCAAACGCTGCCGCGCCCGGCGGGCGAAGCCGACGTGATTGTGCGTTCGCCCGATGGCCAGGAAGCCAAGCTGCCTGCGGCCATTCAGTTTATGGAACCGCCCACGCTCATCGAATTGATTCCTGCATTTGGGCTGTCGGAGGGCGGCTATGGAATTCGGCTCCGGGGTTCTCATTTTGCTCCTGGAGCGGCGGTTTTATTCGGTGAAAAGCCTGTGGAACATGTGCGGGTTGTGAGCGCGAATGAAATTCAGGTGAATGTGCCAGCGCACCCGCGGGCCGAATTGGTGGATGTGACCGTGATTAATCCTGGGACATTGCTTCACCGCTTGCCCCGGGCATTTTCATATCGCTGGCCTGCGCCGCGCGTGGATAGCGTCGTTCCCAACCGGGGTCCGAGCCGCGGAGGCGTGGAAGTAACGCTGCGCGGGGCTTTTTTCGATAATGGATGTTCGATTTTTATTTGTGGCATTGAAGTCAAGCCCAAAATTAAAAATTCGGACGAATTGGTGTTTATAACGCCCGAGGTGCAGCGGAGCGGGCCTGCGGATCTGCGCGTGGTCAACCGCGAGGGATTGTCGGTCACGCTGGCCAATGCATTTTCGTTTGAAGAAGATTTGCCCGCGCCGGTTTTGGAATCGCTCTATCCGGCGAAGGGAGCTCAAACAGGGGGCCTTAAAGTCGCGCTGTACGGCCAAGAAATACGCGAGGGCTGCACGGTGAGTTTTGGAGGCCAGCCTGTTTCATCGCTGAAGTTTTTGACAGCAAAACAAATTGAAATAATTACTCCACCATACAATGGGCATGGTTTTGTGCCTGTGGTGTTAACCAATCCGGATGGACAGTCGGCCGAGCTTTCAGAAGGATTTTCCTATGATGCTGTGCCGCCGCCGGTGATTGGTTCGATCCGGCCCAATAGCGGGCCGACCATTGGAGGAACGCGGGTGGTGATTGAGGGCGAGAATTTCTCGCCGAAGGCGCAGGTATATGTGGGGCGCGAGCTGCCGAAGGATATTGTTGTGAAAAGCTCCACGGAAATTCATATTGTGACCATGCCGCGCACGATGGTGGGTATGGTCGATGTGGAGGTATTGGTTCCCGGTTTATCAAAGGCCGTGATGAAGAATGCCTATCGTTATGACGCCACACCCGCGCCATCGTTGGCGAGTGTATCTCCAAATCGCGGTGCTGCGGGCGGAGGGACGGAGCTCACCATTTCGGGAGCGAATTTTGTAAAAGATACTGTTGTATTGATCGACAACCGGCCGGTGAAATCTCAAAAGTATATTGACAAGAATACGATTGAAGTGAAAACGGCGCCTGGGAGTCATGGGGCGATGGTGGATGTGGCGGTGAGAAATCCCGATGGGAAGGAGGCGGTGATCCGGCGGGCGTATATGTTTGATTCCCGTTACGATTGAGAGGGAATCCGACAGGGCTACTGCGCGCCTCAAATCGGCGGTCGCCCTCTGTCACCGTACAATGTACGGCTCCGTCGGGCTTCCTAGCTTTGAGACGCTCGTAACGCCCTGTAGGATTCCCTCGAAGGGGGAATCAGTCGGGGATCCCTCCCTGGACAGGTACCAGGTTGCCCCAAATCGCTGTAATATCGCAGGCTTTGAGATAGGTGCTTAAAATGGAGGCCCGCTGCGGTAGAAATACGGTTGTCAGCGATGGAGACAGCTTGCCATGCTCGTCGATATGCACTTGGCCAAGCGTATCAGGCCATGTCGCTCCGCATCCCAGGTCGCGGTCCGGGCCAAGGAATTTGGTGGGGGCATGACATCCTGCACATGTTTGCACAGAGGCGCGGCGTATCAGATCCTCGGCGATCAGGGAATCGTTGGGAGGGCATTGAACGCTATTTCCAATGAATTCGATTTGCTGGTCGAGCTGAATCAGCAAATCGGTGTTTGAGGCGGCTCTTTCAGCATAATTTACGGAGGCTTCGCCCGTAACAGAGCTTTCCCCTGCGTTGTAACTGAAGGGAAGGGCAGGGGGCTTGCTCATAAAATTGCTTTGAGCGAGAGACCATGCGGTGCCCACGAATTCATTGCGGAATCCGATGGCTTGATCCGTTTGCAAGGCATTGTCGAAGAGTTCGGGCAGGGGATTGTTCTTCACGGGGACGGGTTTGACGAGAAGGTTCGGCGTTGGGGTTGTAGCCATAAGGTGAAACTCTCGCATTTCCCAGGGCTCTTGCATGCCTTGGCTCAAGCGGATTTGCCCGCGGCTCGCATGATAGGGGGCTTCTGTTTGAGCAAAGCGGCCATAGTGATCGGCATGGACGGCTGGGGCAAAGTTGTCAACTCCATTGAAATAAATATCCTCGAGGATTTTGGTTTTTTGAGCGGTGTCCGTTGCGGATTCGAGCGTTGCCCATTTTCTGGCCAAGGGCAGGCAGGATAGAGGCGCCAGGCCAAAGTTGTTGTTGGTCAGCGCAGCTTCAAAGATGAGAAAGACACGGTTTTGAGGATCTTGCAAGCCTGAGCGTTTGGCAAATACGATGCGGTATTCCCCGCAGGTTTCCAACGTGCTGGGGGTAAGATCCGAGCGATTCACAAGTGCCACTGGAATAAACGAATCGGGATCGTTGGCTTTGAGCAGATTGGGATTGGTGGCCAGCGCGCCTTCGGCTCTTGGGCATGATTTTGAAGCACCATTGACAAAAGCCGGGTTATCCTGGGCATCGCAATGGAAGCCGTCGGCGAATATGCCATTGGCCGCGGTGTTTTCGGTATCGAAGATGCGCTGGAGCAGTTCGAGGGGGGTGATATTGGGTAGGGGGCTGGTGCTGATAATTTGGTCAAGAACTCGCTCGAGAGAGAATTGCGACAGAATGGCGGGGTCGGTGATGACAAGGGATGAACCGTCGCTCTTGACGACCGTAGCGTCGGGATTGCATTCATCCAGGATATTGGGGTCGAAGAAAGGCGGTTCATCGGGGTTGGGCGTGGGCTGAGAAGAGATGACAGGCTCGGTTTCGGGGGCAACCGGATCGGGGCTGCTGCACGCGCTCAGTGAAGCGAGGATCGAGAGGAGAAACAAGGGCAACGAATGAACTCTAGGCATGGTGGCGCTCCCATCAGAAAAATGGTTTGAACGGGACGTGAATGTGTAAAGCCTAACGGGTGTATCAAGCGCCCGTCAAGCAAAGTCTTTGGGTCAGCGCCCGTAAATTCCGTTTAAGGCGGAGGAACCCAGCAAACAGGCACTTGACTCGAGGGGGCGTTTGGATCGTTTGGAAAGAGATAGACGATTCCACAGGTATATTCGCTGCGGCACTCATTGGGCGAAGAACAGGGCAGCATGCATATACCCGCGATCCGCGATAACGGTACTGGCGAGCATACAGAGCCTTGAGGGCAAGCTTGGCTGGGCGAGCAATCCACGGTGCAATAGCCTCCGGGAACTGTAGGATGGCATCGGTATCCTGTTCCGCAGTCCGCATCGAGGTTGCACGGGGAGCCAATGATGGTATTGGTTACGCCGCCTTCGGCAGATGCATCGCTGCTTGTGGCCGCGTCGCTTGAATCGTCTGCGTCGGCGGATGCATCGGGCACATTGGAAGGATCGTCGGGAGGCTCTTGGGTAATCGTTCCCCCGCATCCTCCGGCCGGAAAAAAGAGCTCTAACGCCAGAAAGCCTACGAAAAGCGATAAAGGTAATCGTTGTAGACGCATGGGCTGATGCTATGCGATGGTGGGCTGGATTTCATCAAAAAAGTGGGAGGCGGTAAAATAAAACCCGCAAGCTCAACCGCTCTATCGAAGCACCTGACCTAAATCGATATAAGCCTGGTTATCCATGGCGATAAAGGGACGCTCCTCAAACCGCAGTCCTCCTTGGCCATCATGATCGATAATCTGCACTTTCCCCATGCCATATCCCATCGGTCCTTGTGAATAGTAGTGAGCGCCGAGCGTATAGGCTTTGGCCCGCTCCTCCCTGGGTAAACGTATGGTAAAACATTCCGGACCATAACCGGTTCGAATATCGGCGTAGAGCATTCCCCCTTTACCCAGGGAGCGCTGCCCAAAATAAGCGTGACCGCCTTCGTTGTCGTAGATATGAAAATCCACATCGTTGGCATCGGTTTCCCAATTGAGCACAAAACGGATCGACGGCCTTTCCTCGAGCTGTGCGCCTGCACCATAAAGCCTGCCTAAAATCTCCTCCCGGCGTGAAGGTTCAGCCTTGAGCCAAGCCGCGGCGACTAAACCCATGTCCTCGGATAGAATGCTGTATACACCGGCAAAACGATCGCTGGGGTAGTATTTAGAATAACCTAAGCGGATCGCTTCAAAGGCTTGCTCATAGGCACCCTTTTTAAGAAACGCAAAGCCTAAAAGACGGTGGCTTGAAGGGTGATCGGGCCGATCCTTTGCGGCTTTTTTATAGGTATCAACCGCCAGATCCAACGCCGCGCTCTGTTTTAAACGCTCGAGGCGGGCTCCAGCATATCGCCTGAGATCCGCGCGGGAGGCATAGAGATCGATAATTGAACCATAGGCCCGGGCCGCTTGTTTCAGGTCATTCAGGGCCTCAAAGCTTTCACCGAGCGAAAGCAGCGCCGGAATATCGCCGGGCGAAGAGGAAACCCATGCCCTGGCTTCCTGGAATGCTGCTTGGGCTTTCCCCTCTTTCAGGGCATCCATCACCACCTTGAAACGGCCCGTATAAGGCGTTGGATCTGGAGGCATTTCCTTCTTCTCGGGTGTCGATTCAGGAAGCCGTATACGCGGCCGGTTCATCGTGCCAAAGGAGAGAGGAGGTGCTTCATTTGCAGCCTCATCGCTCTGGCTGGGAACAAACAATATTGGATAAATAACGGTAATAACTCCGTTTTCCGGTTCTGGAAAAGAAAGTTCGGCGACAGCCCGGGCGATACAATCCGCGACTTTTGTGTCTACCCCATTTAAATCCGTAACATTGACATCGCTGACCGTCCCATCCCGTTCAATGAGGAAGCGAAGCGAGACCCTCGCCGATAGATTGGGACTTACTCTTAAACCCTGCTCGTAACAATACCGAAAACGCCCGAAATTTCGCCGAATTACACCGCGGATGACCTCGGGAGGCATCCTTCCCGAGACCTTGGTTGCAGCCATGCGAACAGAGGGAGGCCGAACATGTCGGCTGGGGGAAAGTAGACGACCTCCACCCGTTACGCCGCGTCCCTGGGTTTGTTGTCTCGAGCTTCCATTCGAATTTCCAAGGCTCTGAGGCGTCCGGATTTCGTCAAGCCTGCCCTGCCGCGCGGATTCCTGCTCAGGAGGGTTTTGGGGGCTTTTAGGAGCCTGAATTGGCCGGCTGCTATTCAACGTTCGCCGCTGAATGCTGATCTTTCCGCCGTCAATCCCGAGAATATCCCCCAGCGAGAGGCGTTCTATCTGAAACTGCTTATAATCCGATTCACTCTCCAGGACGAGCAAAGATGTGTAGGGGGAAAGCACTCGATATGTTTTGGAAAGCGCGATAATCTGGTTTTCGATAGGGGTTTGACCGAGGACGCTTCCTTCACGGGCCTGCCGATCGAGCAAGCTATCGATTTTGGCTTTGGCCCACGCTCGTTCCAACAGCGCTCTATCCGCGCGCTCAAGCTTTATATTTGGAAACGCCCTATCTCCAATAGTGAGCGTAGGTGTTTGGATATATTCAGGAATTTGGGCATACACCAACACGCTGTCGCCCGCTTGAAGGCCCGAAAGCGTAGACGGCCATACCCAGCGCGCATGCTCTACTTTCACCGGCAATGGCTCGTTGGTGCCCTCGCTCAGCCTTCGATACAGCTCTCCCGCGCGCAAGGTCCCATCCACAACGATCCCATCTTTTGGCAGGCCCGCCGTGCTCAGATGATGCAGCAAGATGGAGTCCCGAATTCCCCCAAATGCTATCGCATCCACCCGTTCAATTCCCGCGCGCCCAAGTGCCCCGGCTTTTGCACGAATCTCTCCCGCTTCGGCCTGTCCTGTGTTGACTACTCCGTCTCCAAGCACAATCAATCGCTTTTTATGGCTTCTTTCAGCTTCCTTAAAGGCCCAATCAAGGGCCGAGCCCATGTCAGATGCTCCCAAGGCGCCTCGGTGATAGATTTTGCTCAGTTCTTTATTGCCAAATGCCCCAGCTTCTCCTTCGAAGATGGGTTCCACGTTTTGATCGAAGCACGCGACAGAAATAGGCGTTTTGGCACCAGAAGAGCGCGCAAGTTCTTCGATAAGATGCTGGAGCACATCTAACTGATCGGCAAATCCCAGGGCTCGAGACGCGCTGGTATCCACCAAAAAGATAGCGTTTTCAATGGGATCCGGCGCCGTGTCCGGAAGGGGGCTAACTCTGGCGACCATCAGCTCACCATGGCGGAGTCCTACCGGAGAAAGCTTTGGACCTCGCGGTTCCACCGTAAAATCGGCTTGAGGTGAGAAGTTCATCGCCTGAAACTCTCCGATAGGGTTCGTATTGCCCGGCGAAAAGACGCGAATATGCACAGACCCAAGCTCAGGCAGGCCCTGGAGGGCGAAACGGTAAGGCGTCTCCCGTGGAAGTTCTTGAGAATACGATAGAATCAGCTCTTTTCGCCCAAGGGGAGGAATGGGAAAGACCCGGGCGCTAAACGAATTGGCGCCGGCATCTTCAAGCAGGGCCGGGTCTTGTTTCCGGTGTAAAAAGTCCTCAAACACTTCGCGTGCGCGCGTTTTCTCAACGATTTCGCCTTCCTGCCACCGATCGTCGATCCTCATCGCAAAACGGCTGATCGAAGCATGCTCGGGAAGCGTCATCCGAAATGTTCCCTCCAGCGTCCGGTTTAACGGATTCTCAAATACAAGGCGTATCTCGGTAAAGGCCAAAGGCTGTTCCACCACCGCTTGGGCGGTGAGCTCCAAGAGCTTTAGGCCCGTGCCATCCGAGGCGCTGAGACCGAAAGGAGATTGTTCAACAGAGGGCTTGGGAATCGGAAGAGCAGAAGCGGCCAGGTCGGGTGCTAAGCTCGATCCGCGCCCGGAAACGCTTGGCAGAGATGACGGGGGAGTCATCGGTGGCGCTCCACAGGCCCCAAGGCTTATTCCAAGTGTGAACATCCAGGCCATGGGGCATTTGAAGGATCGGTTTCGCATTGTCGCTGCACCCTGGACACCAGAACTCCAGGATGAGTTCCACAAAAAATTCCCTGTTTGTAGCTTGCCGATACAATAACATCATGTCTGCGGGCCTTGACTCCTTTCACGAAACCCTATAATCTATTCGCTATGTATGATATCAGTTACGAGCGCTTTGATAAGCTTTACGAAGGCGCTCACGCAGTTCTCTTTGATTGTTCCAAATACCAGCGCCACCTTGCTGTCGGCGTGTGGCGAGGGTTCTTTGAGCTGTCCAATCAGGCATTTATCGATGATATGTGGCGGTCCATCGATTTTATTCGGGAGCGTGCAATTGTCGCCATCATTTCCGACCATTCAGACTTAAAAGTGGTGACGCCCGATGTGCTTCAGTGGTTGCACGAAAATTGGTATGCAAATGCCTCTAAACACGGACTGAGAATTGAAGCGGCGCTCGATTCCAAGAGCGCTGTTGCCAGGCTATCGCTCCGCCAAATGCTCGATGAGGCAAAGACAGGTAAGATTAGCACGCCCATGTTTCCCTCCTTCGATGAGGCTTATGCCTTTTGCCATGATTTTATCGACAAGTACCAGCACGCCTCCTAAGATCCCATCGCCTCCTATCCCCCGAGAGGGCTGGTTTTCCCGCTGGTCTCGCCGCTGTTGTACGATCACGGGTATTTATCTGGCTTTGGGTCTTGTACTCGTTCTTTCTCCTGTGCTGTTTGTAATATTGAGCCTGATAGACCTGTTCTCCCGTTCCAGAAGCTTTGGACGCCTGCGCTTCTTTGCGATGCTTTTGGTCTATCTCGTCAGCGAAGCCATCGCGCTGATAGCGGCCTTTATCCTTTGGATTCTTTCTCCCATTCTTGGAAAAGACCGGTTTATTTCGCTCAATTATACGCTTCAAGCCCGTTGGACTCAAACCCTGTTCGATGTGGGACGCCGCATCTATTCGCTTCGCGTCGACGCCGAGGGGCTTGAACATGGTCAAAATGGGCCAATGATTGTATTTGTCCGCCATGTCAGCGTTGCAGATACGCTGCTTCCCGCGATTTTTATTGCGAACCGATGGCATATTCGGCTCCGCTATGTGCTTAAGCGAGAGCTTCTATGGGATCCATGCTTGGATGTGGTAGGCCAGCGTATTTCCAACGCTTTCGTGGCGAGAGACGGCGCCGAGACAGAGCGGCAGATCGCTATGGTTCAAAGCCTGGCCTCGAATTTGGGCCCCCGCGAAGGCGTGCTTATCTTTCCCGAGGGAACTCGTTTTTCTCCAGATCGGCTGGCTCGTATTCAAGAAAAAGATCGAGCGCGCGGATTAAGCCGCTCAGAAGGGTTTCGCCATGTCTTACCCCCGCGTCTAGGAGGCCCGCTCAGCCTGCTCAAAACGGCCGAAGGAGCGGATGTTGTCGTGCTTTCGCATACCGGCTTCGACAAAGTGCGGCGATTTGACGATCTGATTGGAGGCGCCTTTTGCGGAGCCGTGCTGTCCGTGCGCATGACGCGGATTTCAGCGTCGCAAATTCCCGCGGGCGAAGAAGAACGGGCGAATTGGTTATATCAGCTTTGGCGGGATGTCGATGAATTTGTCGAACTGTCCAGGGGCAAGCTCTAGTTGGTTGTACAGCTTGGGTCTGTACAGGATTGTGTGCATGTGCTTGCCCCAGCACAAGTGAGATGGCAGTCGCGGGTGCACCCCGTAATTTGACAAGTTCCCGTGTTTTCACAGGTCATTGAACATCCGTTCCCGGGACAGTCTAGAATTGTATTTCCTTGTCCCTTGGCCGTGGCCGTGCATCCCCCGCTTGGACAGGAGAGATTACAATTTCCAGTGCCCTCACATAAGAATGCGCATCCAGCTCCTTCGCAGGCGAGCGAGCAATTCCCGATCCCGCCGCAATCACAATCCTCGCCGGCGGCACAGGACGAGTCGCTGTTGCCAATACAGCCAAAAACCCAGGCTGAACACACCGTCAATAGAATGGCCAAGCTCAAGTGTAAACGTCTCATAACCATCACCTCATTTTCCCAAACACCGAACATAAACAAATTTTTTGGCCGGACACAACGATACCGTTTCAATCCGGCGCGGCATGCGGTATCGTGCCAAGGCTTATGAACACAACGCAAACATTTTCATTGCGCTTTCTGGCTGTGCTTCTGGCAAGTCTAGCTCTTTGCCATTGCGGTCCGGATGGAGATGCCATGTGCGAAAGCAGTCAGGCATGCATCGGCGGCAATGACAAAGACCTTGAAGCTTGTGGACTCGGATTCGACGCGCTCGCCGATTTCGCGGACTCCATCGGCTGCGGCGATGAATTCGATGCGTATTTCATCTGCTTCGAGGAAAACGCCGATTGCAGAACCGAGGACTCAGGCGGTCAATGCATGACCGTCAACGATTGTCCCGGTGCCGATCCGGACGAGTCGTACACATGCGCGGGCGGCGTGTGCAAGCGAAGCTTCTATGGCCTGCCCAGTCCTCAAAATGGTTCGGACGGACCCTGTGAAGTCGAGCAAAATGCTTTCAATCGTTGCATGTAAATGGTGCGTGTAGGAGGTGCGTCATGCGTGTGGTTCGTGTCTTAAAAACTCTCGGCGCGTTGGCGATTGGCTTGGCGGCGGTCTCCTGTGCGTCGACCGCGGAAAACCTTTGCGCGCTGGAATGCGAATGCGAGCATTGCAACGACTACACCGAGGAAGGACTGTGCATTTCAGCGCAGCTCCGGCAGGATCAGGCCGAGGTGTATGAATGCGATGCGGCCTATGATGCATGGGCGATTTGCATTGAAGAAAAAGGCGTGTGCGACGAGAAAGAAGCCCAGTTCTCGACGCGTTCGAAAGGCAGTTGTTCGGAGTTTCAGCAGACCGGTCAAATGTGCATGACCGATAACGACTGCAATGGCTTTAATGCGTCGTGTGTGAATGGCAATTGCTCGGAGAAGGTCTGCGCAGGAAATAACGACCCTTGTCAAGATGACTTCGATTGTCAGGGCGAAGATTTATGTGATAATGCGGAGCAAGCGCTCAATGAATGTATTGCCAACGCTTCCGATAAGCCTGTCGCCTTTATAGACTTCAACTAGAAACCATCCCGCCTCTACCGCAGATATTGAAACCACCGGCCTTTCCAGTCTTGAGGTCGTTGATATACCTTTGAGGACAAGCGGCCAACCATGTCTTATATTGGTGAAATGAATCACATATTCCCAACTTCAGGCATGCGCGCTGCATTTCCCATCGGCGCGCTACTTATTGGCTCTTTTTTCGGCGCTTTTTTCGGCGCTTGTGGAGGCGATGCCACGACGGACGGAGATAGCTCGGGCGGCAACCAAAACAGCTCGTCTGGATCTCCGGTCGGCGAAGGTTTGCCCTGTGATGTCATTGGCGCCCTACAAAACAAGTGCTTTACCTGCCATGGAAATAAACCGACGGCAGGTTCACCCATGTCCCTCACATCCTACGATGCCCTGACCGCGCCGGCCAAAAGCGACCCCGCCAAGACGGCCATTCAACTCAGCATTGAGCGAATGAAATCCACAATGGCTCCCATGCCTCCAGGCGGCGGAGCCACCGCGGATGAAATCGCCGTTTTGGAAGCGTGGGTTGCGGCTGGAATGCCCAAGGATTCCTGTGGAACGGCAGGGATGGATCCTTTTGGAGGTGCGAGTATCTGCACCAGCGGGAAGACCTGGACCTTTGGCGAGGATGTGTCCGATCTTATGAGGCTTCAGATGTATCCGGGCCAGGCGTGTCAAACATGCCATGCTCAGCAGATGCCCCCGGATGTACCTCCTATCTTCTGGGTGGCTGGCACGGTCTATCCCACGGGTCATGAACCGAACAATTGTTTTGGTGTAGATGGCTCGGCCACACCCGACCTCATCGTCCGCGTAACGGACAATCAGATGCGTGTGTATGATTTGCCCGTGAATGCGAGCGGCAACTTCCTTCTCTTGCCTGAAGTACCCTTTGAGTATCCCTACTCGGCCACGGTAATTAGCAGCAAAGGCGAACGGCCGATGGTAGAGAAACAAAGCTCGGGCGACTGCAATGCCTGCCACACCGACGAAGGGGGTGGGATGTACAGCAAAGCCCCGGGCCGAATTGTGATTCCCTATTGAAATAGGGCAGGGATGCACCTATTCTTTGGCTTGCTCGCTGGAGCGCCGCCTTTCCCCTCCAATTCCCGCTGAGAGTTCCCCATGATCTATGGCTCGATCGCCGTATTTGTCTGCCTTTTTCTGCTATGGCTTCTGTCTGTCCGCAAGAAAGACGCGAGCATTATCGATATCTTCTGGGGAATGGGTTTTGTGATTATGGCTTGGTCGGCGCTGTATGAAGCACCTGTCCAAAGCCTGCGCGCCCAGGTTATGGCTGGACTTATCTCGCTATGGGGCGCCCGTTTAAGTATCTATCTGTGGAGCCGGAACCACGGTAAAGGCGAAGATCGGCGTTATGCCGCAATGAGGGCATCTTGGGGGCCGCGCTTCGTTTGGGTCAGCCTATTTACGGTATTTTTGCTTCAGGGGGTTCTTATCGCGCTGCTCTCCACGGCGCTGGTTCAATCGATACAGAGCCCGGCTTCGTGGGGATGTATCGATATCGCCGCTTCTGCTGTATTTCTTGCGGGATTTCTCTTTGAATCCATTGGAGACTACCAGCTTTCACGCTTCATCCGCCGGCCGGAAAACCAGGGACTCGTGATGGATCGAGGCTTATGGCGCTATACCCGGCATCCTAATTATTTTGGTGAAGCTTTGTTATGGTGGGGACTCGGCCTTTTTGCCATTGCCGCCGAATGCTATTGGACGCTATACGCGCCTGTTCTGATGACCCTGTTGCTATTGCGGGTATCCGGCGTCGCCCTGCTGGAGAAAACCATCGGCACCCGCAGGCCCGGCTATGATCGCTATATACGCACAACCAGCGCCTTTATCCCCTGGTTTCCAAAAAAGCTTCCCGAAGCGGGGCATCAATAATCCGTCCGCGTCTTTCGCCTTAAAAAAGCGATAAACACAATTCCCAATAGAAGAGCGCCCCCGCTTACCGCCCACACAGTCCAAGGCGTTTTCGTTGCTTCCTCGCTTCGCCTGCATTCCAAAAATACATGCTCCGCCACGCCGTTCCAGGGCGGACCCGCATCCTCCACCCGCCTCTTCTCTCCAGGCTTACATACCCCCGAGGCTCCCGAGGGAAGCGTGCACTCATTTCCTTCACTCACCCCCACGCAGGCCCGCTGCCTTTCCGTCAGAGGCTTCCCCGCCGGAATGCAACGCCGCCTCGCCCGGCCTTCCCCAAGCTCGACCGTTTCGCAAACGCCGGGGAAATCCTCTTCAAAGAAACACATCTCCCCTTCGTTCTTCGTTCGGCACGGAGCATCCTCTGGACCAACCGCATCCGCCCGGGCATTTCCCGCCAGAACCAATGCGCTCCAGCTCATCCAAAGACAAAAACGGCGAATCCAAAAACGGCGGGCATGGGTGAGGAAGATCGGCATAAGCCCAACCCGCATCGCATAGTGAGCTTTGCTTTGTCAAGACCTTTGCTGCGGGCCGCTCCCTATGGTATAGGCCCGCTCATGCCCTGGTTTGCCCGCCTTTGGCTCTGCGCGCCTCTTGTGTTGGTGCCCGCATGTTCGCGTGCCTCCAGCGAACATCCAGCGCCGGGCGCCGAGCTATGGCTGGGCGGTGATGTGCATATTGGGCAGGGTGACGGAAAGGGCTTGGCGCCTCTTTCAAACATTCTCAAAGACGATATCGGCATCGTCAATTTAGAGGGACCCGTGGCCACCTCTCTACAGCCCGCGCCCCCAGGCGAAGACAACGCTATTTACGAACCTCCGGCCGATCCCTCCGATCTTCCCCTTCAATTGCGAAACAATCCCCGTGCCCTCGCCGCCCTTCGAAAACAGGGTATCCGCGTGATGGGCATCGCCAATAACCACGCGGGCGATCTCGGACAACAAGGCCGCGAAGATACCGTAAAGGCTCTTTATTCCGCTGGAATCCTTCCCGCGGGCGAACCTGCGGGCCCTGCTGTGTTCTTCGCCGGAGCAAAGAAATTCGTCGTGGCGGCCTTCGATCTTTCCCCCGGCACCGTCAACGATCTTACCCAAGATCTGGCCCAAGCCAAGGAACAAGGAGATATTTTAATTACGACCTTTCATGTAACGGGCTCGCCTTCCTATCTGCCCCGGCCCGAGCTTCGCGCCGCCGTGGACATTGCCCTTGAAGCGGGAGCCCGTGTGATTGCCGCGCATGGAAGCCACGCATTGGGCCCCATCGAACGAAGGGGCAATGCCGTTATCGCTTGGGGGTTGGGCAATTTGCTCTTTGATTGTCCCTGCACCGATGAAATCGATGGAGCCATCCTCCACATTCGCTTGGAAGGCGATGCTATCTCTGCGCGCATTATTCCCCTGGACGCTGGACTCCTAGGGCGTCCTGCGGCGCCGGCTCACAATCCAGCCCTTATCTTTGGGCTCTTCGATGCGCTGGGCTCTTCGCCCATCCGGAAAGAAGTCTTTCGAGGCGTGGAAACCGGTGTTTTTTGATAAAAATTAATGAATTGAATGCCCAACCTGGGCACGCTCGGGCTTATCAAGCCGCGACAAACCAGCCGTCCTTACCGTAGTCCGGATTCTCGTGAAGCGGCCCTCCCAGCGAATCCTCGACACTGCGGATCAGTTTGATGTTCTTGTTGTCGATGGAGTTTAACATTCCATGATGATACCCGGTATTGGGCTTGTACCATGTCGCCGCCTTAAAATAATCCCTCACCACAGCAGACTGAAACAACATCCCATGCCTGGCGTAGATCATATTTCGAAGAATACGCAAATCCCGGCGCGAAAGCGTCGACAATTCTTCCACTTTCAGCAATTGGTCGAGCCGTTTCGGGTCTTCTAAAGGCGAAGGTCCTTCTTTCGCCGTATCTGAATCTCCCAGCCACATTCCTAGGCGCTGAGACAACAGCGAGAGTTCCACCGCATCCTCGGGCACGGCCTTGCCTTCCTTTTTCCTTGTCAGCAACGCATCCCGCCTTCGCTTGAGCTCGTCTTGATCCAAGGCCGCATCCGCATCCGCAATTTTTCGCGCATTGGCCCGATCGAGCGGACTGATCTTACTCTCATCCATCGTCTCCAAAGGCTTGTACCAGGGCTGCGCGCTAAAATATTCGTGGAGCCACGGGCGCCGGAATTTATTGCCCGCCCGCGCATAAATCGTATTTCTCAACAGCGAGAATTCCCGCAGCGTCCGATCTTTTAGATCTTCATCCGAAATAGGCACTTCGTAATATAAAGGCCGGCTATTCGAAGGTGCCGAGACCTGCCCGGTTGTGCTGGTTTCTGCTTTGGGGGCTTGTGCAATCGAGCCTTGTGCCGTTGGCGCTGCGCTTTGAATCGTCGCCGTTTTAGGCGGTTCGGCATTGTCGTTGGATTTACAGCCCATGGACAGCCAAGCCATGGAGGTGCCGAGTGCAAGCAGATAACGAATGGTCTTCACCCGCCGCTCGTACCACGATGTTTTCGATCAAGTCAAGTTTTGATCACTGGAGGATCGGGCAATTTTCCATGGCCGCTGTCATCCAAACGCCCCTCGTACCACATCTTATGGCCCGCCGCGGAACCATAGAGCGCCACAGCGATTAACCCCAAAATTGCCACGCAAATAAGCTGCGCCGAAGACGACGAGACACCCCGCCCAGGCATCGATGCCCAGCGCCATTCGGTAACATCCCGGTAATACATGGGAAATCCTTTGTCGACGGCTTTCCATCCCCGCTCATTGAGTTCCCTGTCCAGCGTGATTGCGCCGGGCGAGGGCAAGTTCACAAAGACGCGATAATGATGCGTGATCTGACCCTTGCTGCCTTTGGTGGTGTAGTGATCCTTGCTTTTGACCGTGGCAATCACCGTCTCCCCCACAAATAGCCTCGTGTAATAGGTCGACATCACCGCGTGAAGCACCAGGCCCACAAAGGCAATCATACGCGCCGAGGAAGCAAACATCTCCGCCCGCAGCCGATGTCTATGCCCAAGCGGCTCCGCCGAAATATGCATCTTCCCATCGCGCAATGGACGCATCACCCAACTCGGCTCGGCTCCCCGGTATCCTCCCCGCTCTTGCTGCTCCGGATCGGGCCCCTTGGCAAGCGTGCCTTCCACCACCACCCGCTCGCCCGGACTAAGACGCGCAACCCGCATCCGCCCAAACTTATCCTCCCACACCATCCCATCCGGATCATCGACCAAGAACACCGAATGGCCGGGCTCCACCCGCACCCGCTCCTTCGAATTGAGTCTCACATAAAAAGGCCGGGCCTCCGTACTGCGCGATATCTCCGTCCATTTATGCTTCCAGCCGTGCTTGGTCTTATGCTCCGAGCCCCGCTGTGTAACGCGCACATCCACGGCCATCCGTTCATCGGCCGCGTATTCCACAACGCCTGACAGATAACGCTGCCCTGCCCACAGCGGCTTATCATCCTGCGCATTCACCGCTTCATCCGCGGCTTTTGC
The DNA here is from genome assembly GCA_964537685.1 of uncultured Polyangiaceae bacterium. Taxonomy (GTDB): domain Bacteria; phylum Myxococcota_A; class Polyangia; order Polyangiales; family Polyangiaceae; genus CAZICM01. Next base: position 98,486 of record CAZICM010000018.1, on the reverse strand, counting down.
GAGCTTCTGGTGCCGCTTCCGGCCAAGCAGGCAAAGCCCCACACACACAAGCCAAACCCACACCACGGGCCAGATCAGCAAATGAGAAAACGGCGGATCCAAATGCCCCGACGCATACACGTCGATAGCCGTCACGGCCTCCTGGCTTTCATCGCTGTTCTGCATCAGGAACCGATCTTAAAGAGCGCCCGCTTTAAGCTCAACGCTCGTTCGTCGATGGGCTTTGATTGGCCGAATACTTTTCCCGCGCATCAAGCTGCGATAGAAAACGGCCTTCCATGATGCCAACAGGGGGCTCCGGTCTTTCGGTTCACTTCGTGCACGCCCTGCTGCGCGCGCGCGACTTTCAGAACCGCGCGGAGCTGGATCACGTTTGCGATTGGTGGAACAAAGGCGGCCAGGGTCTCTTTGCGCTCATCGGCATGGGAGGCTCGGGAAAAACAGCGATCGCGCATCGTTTTCTCAGTTTCCTGCCCGATGTCTTTCCCCAAGCGTCGGCGTTTGCTTCGCCCAATCCGCAGTTCATCGCGCCCAGCAATATCTTTGTTTTTTCCTTTCACGACGATCCCAATCCAGACAGTTTTTTTAGGCATCTGTGCGCGTTTTTAGATCGCGGTCCTCCGATGTCCGCGCAAGGCCGGCGCGATCCATCTGCGCACGCGATGTTCTTGCTCAAGCGCGCCGACTCCTGCTTGTTGGTGCTCGACGGAATGGAGTCGCTTCAAACCGATCTGCCCCTTTCCGATCGCTTTGGAAGGATCATGGATGGCCGTATTTTAGAGCTCTTGACGCGCGTATCGGAAGGAGCGCTGTCGAACGTATCCATTCTTCTCACCTCGCGATTTCCCTTGCTCGATCTGGAAGAAAAGCGAGCCTCATTTTTTCGCTCCACCGAAGTCGGCATGCTCTCGCTTGACGCATCGGTTCGCCTCTTGCGCGCCTCGGGAATCACCAAAGCCACCCAAGGCCAGCTTGAAGTTCTCGCGCGCGATCAAGGCTGCCACGCGCTGACATTGGAACTGTTGGGCACGTGCATCGGCACATTTTCCGGCGGCGAGCTTGTGCGCTTCCAGCCGCTGCCCGATGTCAACGAATCCGATCTGCGCTCGCTCTCCGACCTGCGCAGGCTCTTTATCGTGATGCAAGAGCGGCGCTTGGCCCGCGTGCTTTCAAGGCTTCAAAAAGAGCTCTCCGCGAAAGATAAGGCCGCCTTTGCACTGCTCTGCAGAGCCTGCCTCTTTCGCGGCAGCGTCTCCGGTGAAATGCTCTCGGCGATTTTTTTAGGCCCCGACAAGGAACGCATTTCCGGTCCGCATCTCTTTCGCCTCACGCCCCAAGATCTATTTCAAACGCTGGGAACACTCAGCAATCAAAGGCTTTTGGCGACATCGCTCAGGCTCAGGAACCAAGGCGAAGGCGACGATGGCGAGCCTGCGCAGAGCACCGAAACGATCGAGCCGCACATCCATCCCGCGCTTCGCGAAGCTGTATTGCGCGCCTTCATCCAGCCCAATGAAATACGCGGAGAAGACACGGTGCCCGCTGAATGGAAAGCCGCTCTTGGCCGCCGTCCCGAACTCTTCGATCCGCCTTACGACATCCCCATCCTCGACCTTTTGGAAGGCATCGTCCGCAGCGCGCTCGTATCGCAATACAGCGAAGAAGCCTGGTTCATCTACTGGACGCGCATGGGCAACTACCGCCACATCGGCAAACAGCTCGGCGACTATGTTCGGGGCGAACGCATCTGCAGGCTCTTCGCGGGCGGCGTACCTTTGATGAGCGTTTTGCTCCGCGAATTCGACGCCGCGCCCGCATCGCGCAGACTGCTTTTGCCCTATGAAATGCAGCCCCGCTTCTTCAACGAATGGGGCTTGTATTTATGCGCGCGGGGCCGCCTTCTCGATGCAGCGCGCTGCTTTGAAACCCACAACGAAGCGCGCGTACGCCAGAACAACTTACAGAGCGCATCGATCGGCTATCAGAACATCGCCGAGGTGAGACTGCTCTCCGGAAGGCTTCGCCAAGGCTTGGAGATCGCCAAAGAGGCCCTGCGATTTGGCGAAATGGCCAAAGACAAAAGCGAATGCCGCGATGCTGTTTCTTACTGCGCGCACGCCCGCACACTGCTTGGCAAATGCGCGCTCTCGCTCGTTGGATTCCGCGCGGCCTTCGATGCCCAGCGCAAGCGAAGCGCGATGCCCGTGCTCATCGGCCCCGCGGGAATACGCTATGCGCATTTGCTCAAACTGCTCGGCAGGCACCAAGAAGCCCTGGCTCAGCTCAGCGAAAACCAGCGCCTCTGCGATCGCATTTGGGGCCCTGAAAATACAGTCAACCCTGAAGTGCAGCTCTTGATCTGCGAACTGTGCATTTACAACATGCACCTCAGCGATGCCGAAGCGCGCTATCGCGATGTGTATGCGTGGGCCGAGGCGCGGGGAGCGAAAGAGCTTCTATGCCGCACGGCGATTGTGGGCGCGAAGATCGAACTCGCGACCTACCGCAAGCTTGCCGAGGACGGCGAAGACGGCACGGTCTGTTTGCTCGCGGCGCGGAGCGCGGTGGACGAAGGCATCCGGCTCGCGAGGGAATCGGGCTACGGGATTTTTCATATTGACCTTCTGTTGCTTCGGGCGTGCGTGGCCTTGCATCTGGGTCTCGTGGACGAAGCCATCCGGGATTGTTCGGTGGCCTTGCACGAAGGCATTCACCCATCCGACCCGATGACGGAGCCGATACTCTTGGCGGCGCTGGACCCCGAGTGCATGTATGCATGGGGGATAGCGGAGGGGCATTTCCGGTTGGGAGAAGCGCGCTTGTTACAAGCGGCGCGCTATTTGGGTCAGCCCGCGGTCGATCCACTGCGGATGGAGGAGATCCCCGAGCCATCGAAAGGGCTTATTCAAGAGGCGGAGCGGCATTTTAGCCAAGCGATGGAGTATTTTAGGAACCTGCGCGACCCGGATGGAGACGCGCCCATCAATATGCATGGGATCGAGACACTCAAAGTCCTCTCGGATTTTCAAGATGGTTTGTTGACGCGCTATCCGCTGGCGGCGGAGGGATAGCAAGGGGATTTTAATTCCCCCGCGAACGGGCCTTTTTGCCATGCATATTCAAATCGATGATATTTTCGATCCGGAAAAGACACCCTTCACCGAAATCACCCGCCTAGGCGAGCATCTGCTCCGCTTTCGCCTCGCCACACCCCGGCGAATCACGGCCTATCATCAGCTCTTTCTCGCGGGACAAAGCGACACGAGCACCATTTTTCCCGAGGCCCCGAATCGCGAAGGAATCCGGCAGAATTTTGAATCGATGAGCCGCAAAATCATCGAATGCTTTGAGGCCAACCGCGATGCGCCCTTCGTCGAATTTACCTCCACCGCATCGCCAAAGGATCTGCTGCTCCGGAATATAGAGCATTTTTGCAGACCCGACTTCTTGTTTACCAATGGCCAAAGCCTTATCTCCCTGGTGATCCATGCCCCTCATCGGATCTCCGCCGTACGGCATAATAGTCCCTGGGATGGGGAATATTTTTCCTCGGATTACATGCCCCACACGCTGCTGGACCCGGCGCGGGCGTCGGTATTCGGCGATGAGCAGGCCGCAGATATGTGGATTCGGCGCGAACTCTCTAAACTATCGCTTCAAGCCGTGTCCATACGCCGAGGGCATGAACGGCGTTCATTGCTTCTCCAACATGCGGGGACCCATGTTGCCAAGGGTGGGGGGCGGGGAGAGGTATGGTTTGGCTATTTGGGCGCTCATGAGAGGCGATTGGAGCGGGCTCCCGGGCAAGAGCCCTATAGCTTTTACAATAAGCTGGACATGGAAGGCTTTCGGGCGGAGACATGCGCGACGTGCATACATTTTCGCTTTAGCGGGATGTCGCGGGATATGAGCGCCGGGGCCATGGGATATTGTTGGCCGCGCCATGAGAGGGCGGGGGAGAGTGGTTTGGTTCGCGTGGGAGTGGATGTTCGGCCAAGCTTTGGGACGGTCGTTTCGGTGGGCGATACATGCGGGGGGCATTGTTTTGTGGAAGATAAAGATCGTCCGCGGCCGTATGGTCTTTAAAAAATAAAGGATACCCGTGGAGAGCTCCGTATGATAATGTCGCCATCTATGCGAACCTTTATTTTTGCGGCATTGGGCTTGATTGTATTAACTTCTTGCAGCGGTGGAGGCGGCGGAGGAGGCAGCGGTGGAGGCGGCCAGGGAGGCGCGGCATCGTCTTCCTCGGGAAGCGTGGGAGGAGCAGGCGGGGTTGGAGGTCAAGCTGGGGGAGGTGGCCAAGGCATGGCCGGTGCGGGCGGTGGATTGCCGGTGGGGGCCGTGTGCGGACAATCGGCCAACGGGGCGATGTGCGGCCCGGGGCTGGCCTGTTGCTATCCGTGCGGGATACCCGATTGTGAATGGAAATGCGAAGTCGCTTGCGATCCCAATACACCTGGATGTTCCAACGGCTGCATACCCAAACCTTAATCATCGCGCTTCTTATCCTGCGGCATACCAAGTAAATCCGACGACGGGGCGGTATCCCATAGCTTCATACACAGGTTGCCCCGCGGCCGTCGCATGAAGCACGGTACGTGTAAGTCCCGTCGCTTCCCGCGCGCTTTCGAGGGATTTGCGCATCACCGCATCCGCATATCTTTTTCGGCGATGGTCGGGGTGGGTTGCGACCCATGACACATACAGACGTCCATCGAGGGGTGCTGTTAAGGTAGCGGCCACGGGTTCATCGTTTACATAAGCCACATAACCGTGAAATGAATCGTCCCAAAAACATGCGCGGGCTGGACCTTGACGGCCGATTTCCAGGGGAATTCCATAGGAAATTGTATTGAGGTCGGTAAGTGCGTTTCGTGTTGTTTCATCGGTGACGCGGCGAAATTCAATGCCAATGGGGAGTGGTTTTGGAGACGGCAGAATGGAATCGGCCACCATTCCGACGGTGGGAAGCACGACATTAAAGCCCATTTCCTGGAGCACTTCTTTTGCGGAATCGAGATTTCCCATCCAGGCATCACAGGTGGAAAGCAGCCAAGGCACACCGCTTTCGGTTCCGATTCGGCGCGCGCGCTGACATCGCCCGGCGAGATCGTCCCGATCTTGAATGGGCGTCGTAAAAGCAATCACATTGATAAAAGCCATTGGTGTGCCGGAGATGGCGATGGTCATCCCCGGCTGAGATTCGACCCGGCCACCGGGAAAGCGCCGGGCGAATTCGCTCCACATGCCGATGAGTTGTTCATTGGATTCGAGTTGTTCGTTGATCATGGTGTGGCTCCTGGTTGTCTTGTGGGTTTCATTTTCTACAAGAGTTTGAGGCGGCGCTGCAAGCGCTAAACGTCCCACATCGTCTCACGCGCATTTGTACTTGACATTCGCATAAATTATGCAGTAGACATGCAAGATTAAGTGCATTGTTCTTTTTCGTGCGGCGCCTCCGAAGGGTGCCGCGAGAATTGGGAGCAGGGATTCTATGAAAGAGCCTTCATCTCGCCCTCGTGCAGCTTTCGCTCAAGTCCCCACCGACACCGCCGCGGCATCGGATGCGCCAACAGAGCTCGACCCAGACCCAAGGGCAAAGGGACAGCCCGTATCCGCCAATGAATTGGCGCCGACTATCCCTCGGGTTCTCGTCGATGGCGCCGCCGACCCAACAGGGAATACCCTCCTGGCGAATGTCGACTCCTCCGCCGATACCCTGTTGGCGAGGCGGGAAGAAGAGGAGCGTATACCCCCGCCTCCCGAGTCCGCTCAGCGGCTCAGCCGCTTTGTTCTCCTCGATCAACTCGGCAGCGGCGGCATGGGTACGGTGTATGCCGCTTGGGATTCCAAACTCGAACGGCGTGTTGCATTAAAAGTACTCCGCGCTGAGGCATTTCAGAGCTCCTTCGAGGGACGCCGGCTTCTGCTTGCGGAGGCCCGCGCAATGGCGCGCCTCGCTCATCCCAATGTCGTCGGGCTGCACGATGTGCTCGAAGACGATGGGCAAGTCATGCTCGCCATGGAATTCATCGATGGGGGCAATATGCGCTCCTGGCTTCGAACCAAACCAAGCGTGGATCAAATCCTCGATGTGCTCATGGAGGCAGGCCGCGGTCTCGCCGCCGCGCATGCTCAGAATATTCTGCACCGGGATTTTAAGCCGGATAATGTCTTGATCGGCCGCGATGGACGAGCTCGCGTTTCGGATTTTGGCATCGCGGCTCATGCCCGCGCCGCGCCGGGAAATGTGTCCGAAGACAGGGGGCCATCTTCGGTTGCAATGCCTACCACGGTGACAACATTGGCCGGAACGATGGGATATATCGCTCCCGAGGCGCTTCGGAGGGAACCGGTGAGCGCGATGGCCGATCAGTTTTCTTTCTGTGTGAGCGCTTGGGAGGCGCTTACAGGAAAACTGCCTCCCGAAAAGCCCGGGCTTCAGCCGCTTTCAGGCATGTTGCCGGGCATCCGGGCCGCGCTTGTCCGCGGGATGTCGGACGACCCCAAGACCCGCTTTCCCCATATGGATGCCTTGCTGCAGGCGTTCATTCACGCCCGGGGAAGCCGAAAACGGTGGTTTCAGCGGGCGGCATTAGCCGTGGTCTCGCTGGCGCTGCTTACAGGCGGCGGCTATGCGTGGAGGCAAGAAGCCTTGGCTTGTGTGGAAGGGGAGCAGCTTATGGCGCAAGCTTGGGGACCGGAGCGGCGCGCCAAGGTGAACCAAGCATTGGAACAAAAGGGCGTCGAGAACGCGGCTGTTCTGCGGGACGATATGAACACGCGGGTTTCTGCGCGCGCGGAGGCATGGCGTCAAGGATATGCGTCCACCTGTCAAGCCATGCGGCGGGCGGACCCGATTCAGCGCCCCTTGTTGGGGGCACAGCTTGCCTGCTTTCAGCGGCGGCTTCGCACACTGGGAGCGGTCACGGAACGCTGGGCCGGCGCGGACGCACAACGCCTCTCGCGTACCGCGACCCAAATCGACGGGCTCGTTGAATTGGATGACTGTCCGGCCGGGACAACAGGCGGCTATGTGCGGCTCCCGGACGATCCAAACCAGGCGGCCGAGGCTCAAGTCCTGCGCAGCGAGATGGAAGGGCTCTCGGCGCGCTATTTGACGATGAGCAACGATGAAGGCGAGGCGCTGCTCGGCGATCTTCGCCGTGTAGGGGAGCGCGCCGCGAAGGCAGAGGATCATTGGAGCGCCGCGGCCGCCCGAAACATGCAATCCCGAATCCAGTGTGAAAGGGGAGACCAACCCGCCGCCTGCATTGAGACGCTTCAAATAGCTGCAAGCGAATCCCTTTCGGCCAATGACACTGGCCAGGCGCTGAAGGCGCTTTCCAGCCTGGCCAGGGAGCAAGCGAAGCTTGGCCGGGCAGATGAAGCGCACTTCTTGTCAAAACTGGCGAATGCGTTGCTCGATCAGGCAGGGCGTCCGCTCCACCTTCGGGCCGAGTACCACATCAACATTGGGAGTATGCTTTCCGCACTTACGGATTATCGCGCGGCGGAGGAGAACCTTGGCAAGGCATGGAGTGAGCGCGTTGCGATTTTTGGCAGCGATTCCCTTGAAGTCGCGCAGAACGCCAATAACCTTGGGGTTGCGCTCCACAATCTGCGCAGATACAATGAAGCGGAGCAGCGTTTCAAGGAGGCGTTGGCCATCCGCACCAAGCGGCTTGGGCCAAAGCATTCGTCGCGCCTTGTGCTTCTTTTCAACTTGGGCTGCCTATACCGGGACCTGGATCGCGTTACGGATGCGCTTTCGATCTTTGATGAAGCGCTCACGCAGATACCGGACAAAGATGGCAAGCCACATCCTCGGCGCCGTGTATTTCAGTACAATCGGGGCATCGCCTTGCTTGATCTTTCGCGCATTGACGAAGCTGAGGCCGCGCTGCGGGAATCCATTGCGCAGACCGAAGCCGCGTTTGGCGCTGACTCGGCCGAGCTTGCGGCACCGCTTGCCCTTTCCGTGGAAATAGCGCTGGCACGGGGGATAAATACGCCGGAAGTGTTACAGACGGCGGCGCGTGCGGTTCGCCTGGCGGAAACGAAGGGGAAAACGGGGTATCCACTCGGGCGGGTGTTGTTGGTGCAAGCGCGTGTGATGGCCTCCACCGATCCTGAACAGGCGCGTGCATTGCTTCAGCGTGCCCGGTCGGTGGTGCCGGACGGGATACCCTTGGCACTTTCGGATCAACGGCATCAGGCACAGCTTCAAGCGGCGCTGGAGGGCCGTTGATATTCTGGAATGTGGGTAACGAGCTCTATGCGTGTCTCGGCCCTCTCGCAAACACCTGACAACCCGATGAAACTGATGTATGGTGGACGCCCTCATGCGAGATCGGCCTTATTTCCTATGGGACGTTGATATTACGGATGCCGAATTCCGAGATCGGCTCCGCCATCCAAACCCTGCCATCCGCGCGCAGTGGCAGGGCTGTCTGCTGCGCGAAGCCCGGGTCGACGAGGTCTGGACATATATCACCCTCGATGAAGTGCTTCGCGACTGGGAACGCATTCGCCGCCATCTTGGCCGGCGGCGCGTATTTTGGGAGTGGCTTTTGGATGGATGGAGAAAAGATGGACTCCTCCCGGCCGCCTAGCCGTTTAACGTTGCTTCAGCGCGACCTACTTGAAGCGTTCTTCGCGCGTGAGAGGCGGCTGTTTCTGACGGGCGGCGGCGCGCTCTCGGGTTTCTATCTTGGGCACCGCACCACCGAAGACCTCGATTTGTTCACGCCGCCGGGGCCTGATCTCGCCGACGTGACGCGCGCACTCGATGAAGCTGCCCGATCGGTCGGGGCGACCATGGCACCACAGACCACATATATCGATTTTCGCCGCTTCCTTGTGCGGCGGGGTGACGAAATCTGCGTGGTTGATCTTGTGATTGATCGCACTCCGCCGATCGATGCTGAAAAGACATCTTTTGGAACGATTATCGTGGACACAAAACGCGAGATTGCGGCCAACAAAATCGTAACATTGCTCAGCAGGAGCGAGATTAAAGATCTCGTTGATCTCATCATGCTTGCAGAATCTGGAGCCGATCTTGACCAGGCGATTATGGATGCGCGCAAGAAAGACGGCAGTGCGGAACCTGCGACGCTTGCGTGGCTTCTTGAGCAGATCGAGATTGGCCCTGAAGCCCGCCTTCCCGGTGCTATGGCTCCGGAGCGCGTTCTTTTGATGCGAGACAATCTCGTACGGCACTTGCGGCGAATGGCTTTTGAGAATGCAAGGCGCTCGAAAGAGCATCGTTCGTAATTCCACCTGGTTTGGGGTGAACATATCAAACGCCTTCCGCCCTGTGCCGAGCCCCTGCCGAGATCAAACAAACGCTCTTCTGCTCAAGCCTAACGCCGTCTCAGATGGCGACATGTCCCTTCCTGAACAAGCGAAGGTCTATTTCCAAAATCTCATTTGTCATTCGGCTCATTCCCGACGCCGTTTCAGATGGCGACATGTCCCTTCCTGAACAAGCGAACGTTCGTTTCCAAAATCTCATTTGTTATTCGGCTCATTCCCGACGCCGTTTCAGATGGCGACATGTCCCTTCTAGCCTGCTCCCAATGGTGTTTGGCCGTTCGGAAGCGGAGATCGGGAGAAGCCGAACGCCATTTGATAATTGTGCCAACTGGAGAAGCCGAATGCCATTTGATAATTGTGCCAACTAGGTGTCAACCACTTCTCCCGCCAACTAGGTGTCAACCACTTCTCCCCAACTAGGTGTCAACCACTTCTCCCAACTGGGGAAAAGGCTGGCACCTGGCTTGGGATTGAAAGCTCTCCCTAATTCATCATCGACCCCGCCAGCCTAAAATACAGCGAACGCTCGGCCCCACACACCTTACATCTCACCCTCGCCACCCGCAATCTCCCCACCGAAAGCGTCTGCGCCAAATGCTCCAGCACCTCAAACGCACCTTCACACCGAGGACATTGCATCGTGCGCGCAACCACCTCCACCTCCGACGACGACCCCAGCTCTATCGCCTTGTCCGGCGAACCCCCCCGCTCATATACAAAAAGCCGCTCCTTGTCCCGTATCAGCTTCTGAATGTCCCGCTCTTGACTCCGCCGCTCCGCCCTCGCCGAAGTCTTGGGCTTTTGGCTCTTCTTGCTCATCGCCCGCCCACTTCAATCAAAATTTAGCCGCCTTGTCCACCGTTTTTTTTGCCTTTACCCGCGCGCTTCGCCATGTTAGGCCGCCCCTCGATGAATACAGCCTCTTTCGATGCAATCGTCCTCGGCCTGGGTATCATGGGCAGCGCCTCCGCCTTCGAACTCCAGCGCCGCGGCCTCCACGTCCTCGGTCTAGAGCAGTTTCAACCCCGCCACCCTTGGGGTAGCTCCCATGGCTCCATCCGCGTCATCCGAAAGGCTTATTTCGAACATCCTTCCTATGTGCCCCTCCTTCACCGCGCTTATGACGGCTTTTACGATCTCGAACAGCGTTCCGGCCTGTCTCTGCTCAGTCTATCGGGGGTCTTGAGTCTGGGCCGGCCCAAGAGCGAGCTGATTCAAGGCGTTCATCGCTCCGCTCAAGAGCATCGCCTCAATCTCGAATCCCTCGATGCCGCCGAACTCAAACGCCGCTTTCCCCAGTTCTCCCTGCCCGAGGATATCGTCGGCGCCTTCGAAACATCCGGCGGCTTTGTGCAAGCCGAAACAAGTGTGTCCGCCTATTGCGAGCAAGCCAAAACCCTGGGCGCTCAATTGAACTTTGAAGAACCGGTGCTCTCTTGGAAGGCCCTTTCCAACGGGGTCGAAGTCGTGACCCCAAAGAATCGCTATCAAGCCTCGAAATTGATCATCGCAGGAGGGGCCTGGGCGGCCTCGCTGCTCGCTTCGCTTCAATTGCCCGCTTTGCCCCGAAGGGTCGTCCAGCTTTGGTTTCAACCCCAAAATCCCGCGCTCTTTAGGCGCGATCGCTTTCCGGTGTATATCGCCGATATGCCCGAGGCCGTGTTCTATGGCTTTCCCGCCGTCGATCCCCGAGGGCATAAATGCGCCCTGCATCAGCCCGGGGAAGCCGTGGACAATCCATCGCTCTTGCAGAGACCTGTCTTTCCCACCGATGAGGCCGCTGTGCGTCCTCTCTTGGAGCGTTATTTACCCGGGGCGGCTGGAAAACTCTCCCATGCCCAGCCTTGCATGTACACCATGACGCCCGATCAGCACTTTGTGCTCGATCTGCATCCCGAACACCGCCAAGTCGCCATAGCCGCCGGCTTTTCTGGACATGGATTTAAGTTCGCGCCGGTGGTGGGCGAAATCATGGCCGACCTCACCGAATCGGGGCAAACAGACTTGCCCGTGGAAATGTTTAGGATAGGCCGATTTCACAAATAAAAAATTCGTCAGGAACTTTTTGCATCGGCCAGGTTCGTTCTCCGTCAGGCTCTTGGAGGTGCGGAAATGCTTCGTTTGATTCGCCTGTCGGTTTTGGGATGTTCGCTGTTGGCTGTTTCCGCGGTATTTGTAGCGCCCGCCTTTGCGTGTGAAAACGAAGTGAGGATGAGTGCGGACGAGCTGCGGCCTTTGGTTGCGAAGGCCGAGAAGGCGCTCAATGAAGGAAAGCCTCAGTTGGCCGCGGTAGGTGTGCTTCAGGTCTTTCCCAACGTAAGGGTGGGGCGCGTGGGAACGGGTCCGCTCCAGGATAAGGCGATGCGCATTCTGGCGCTCTCGATCGCGCGTACCAATGGAGCGGTGAATGCGGGGATGGGCTTTGTGGGCAACAATGAAATCACCCGCCAAAAGAATATGAATTGGGCCATTTCGACGATGCGCGGACTGAGCAAGCTCCGCAAGAATACCCCAGCCATTCAGACGGATTTGGCGGAAGTGTTATCCAAGAGCACTCCTCATCAGGAAGAAGCGCTCACTTTGTTAAATGAGCTTGCGGCCAAGGATTTAATCACAAGCGCGCATGGATACAAGGCGCTTGCGGCATTGCGGGATGCCAAGGGAGATACGGCGGGCAGAGATGCGGCGCTGGCCCGCTGCAAGAGCATGGCCAAAGATGCAAAAGTCTGCGGGGTTTCGAGCGGCGCGGCGCAAGGAGCCTAGGGTGCGGCGGGCGATCGCATATGCCCTGTTGATCGGTGGATGTACGGGGGCCGCCGCTTGCGAAAAATCCAAGGCGGCCCAGGGAGAGATCTCGATTTCAGCGGATTCAAAGCCCGATCCGATGGGAAGCTCGGTAATGGGCATGGCGCTGGTCGAGCATTACGAATGCGGGCGCTGTCACGAGGGGACGGGAGCGAGTGAGATTTCCCGGGAAAAGCGCTGTTTTACTTGTCATTTCGAGGTGGCCAACGGGGATGTGAAGGCATCTGCGGCGGATGTAACGGCGCGCTGGAAAGAGCGGGTAACGCCATTGACACATGCGCCTTCGCTTTGGGGATCTGGCAAACGATTCCGGCGTGGATTTATCGAGCGATATCTATTAAATCCCATCGATCTGCGGCCTCATTTAATGCCTCAGATGCCGAGGCTATCGATTACGGCGGAGCAGGCGAGGGATATAGCAAGTTATTTGGCGCCCGAGGACGATACCAAAAGCGTATTAAGCGGGGCCGATCCGGCGCGCGGCAAAAAATTGATGGATGAGCAAGGGTGTGGAACATGTCATGCTTTTTCCGGCGCTCCTCCCTTAAAAGACAGGCCGCCCAAGTTTAAACCCGGGGAATTTGTGCAATGGCCTGTGAGGCTTGCGCCCGATTTAAGATTTACACGGGAGCGGCTAAGGCTGGATTGGCTCTTGGGCTGGCTGCAAAATCCCAAGGCTCACAAGCCGGATACGCTGATGCCCGATACCAAACTTTTAGAGAATGAGGCCAAGGATATCGCGGCGTATTTGGTCAGCGTGCCTCTGGCACCGCTTGAGATGCCGAAGGTTCCCAACGAAGGCGCGGCGCCTCCCGGACGTATTTCCTTTGATGAAGTGAATAATCGGGTCTTTCACCGCACCTGCTGGCATTGTCATTCGGATGCCTCGTATGGAATTGGAGATGGCGGGCCTGGGAATACCGGTGGTTTTGGTTTTAAGGGGAGGGGATTGGATCTGTCGGCCTACGATGCGATTTTATCGGGGATATTGAATGAAAAAGGCGAGCGGGTCAGCGTATTTCACACAGGGGACGATGGAACGCCGCTTTTGGTCAAGGCTTTGTGGGCGAGGTGGGAAGAAGAAGCCGGGCGGCCTGTAGAAGGGGTTCGGGGGATGCCGCTGGGGATGCCCCCTTTGCCTGTTGAGGATATTCAGTTGGTGGAAGCGTGGATCGCTCAGGGCAAACCTGAGTAGAATATGGTGTATTGATTCTTTAACGTTTCTCGACGAGAAGAGGAAGCCCTCCCTTGGGATGAAGAGAGACTTGCACTTCCATTTTCACGGGAGGCGCCGTACGCGAGGGCAAGAATTTTACCCGCGACAAGAGCCGGCTAATCACCACGGCTCCTTCCATCAAGGCAAATCCCCTTCCAATGCAGGCCCGCGGCCCTGCTCCAAAAGGAATATAGCTACCCCGCTGAAAGCTTTGTTCTTGCTCAAAGCGGCGGGGCCGGAAGCTCAACGGCTCCTCAAACCAGCGGGCATCGCGCTGAATTCCATAGCTGAAGACTTGAACCAGCGCGTTTTTCGATACAAAATAGCCGCCGATGTCCACGTCCTCGATGGCTTGGCGGGGCAGTACATAGGCCGGAGGATAGAGCCGCATGGATTCTTTAAAGGCCATTTCCGAGAGTTTAAGCTGGCTTAGCGTATCTGTGCTAGGAGCCTTGCCCCCGAGGATATGATCGGCCTCCGAGCGGATCTCTTCTTGGATCTCGGGATGCTGAGCCAACAAATGCAGGGTCCAGGTGAGGCCCGTGGCGGTGGTCTCATTGCCTCCCAGCAAAAGATTAATCGACTCATCCCGGGCCTGGACATCGCTCATCGAGCTTCCATCGCCTTCTTCATCGCGAACCGAAAGCAAAAGCGCCAGTAGATCGTTGCGTTCGGCCTTATTTTTGCGGCGTTCGGCGATAATATTGTCCACCGTATTGCGCAAAAATGCGGTTACGCGGCGAATCTTGGCCTTGTTGGGCGTCGGCGACCATTCCGGGAGAAAAAAGGGCATGGAAAGCTCGCGGGTCGCCGCTTCGTTGAGAATCGCCACATGATCGAGAAAGGCATCGGTGAGATGTTCGACTTCGGCGCCAAAGAGAGCTTCCGCCGTAAAGCCCAAGGTGAGCCGCCCCAAATCGCGGGCCACATCGTATTCGCTTCCCTGTGTCCATCCGTCGATCATCTTATCTACGCGCTTGACAACGGTTCCTATATGTTCCGCGATACGCTGGGGCTTAAAGGCTGGATTCACAAGCCGGCGCTGTTTTACCCACGATTCGCCTTCATTCACAACCAAACCATTGCCATTCCATTGCCCCAAAACCTGCTTTAAGAGTTTGGGTTTTAAAAAGGCATGATGTTTGGTGGCCAAGACTTCGGTGGCCATATCGGGATGGTTGAACTGATATACATGTGTGCCGCCCAAGCTGTAATAAACCGCATCGCCGTGCTCGGCGCGGAGCCCGTCAAAAAAGGTGAGCAAATTATCCCGCATCTTCGGCAGCAATGGCAGCGTATGAAAGAGGCCCGAAGGCCCGGGCGGAAGGCGGCGCTCGTTGGACATGGCCGCGAGCCTACGCTGAAAAAATAGTTTGCACAATGCCTTGAACAGACGCTCAATGCCCAGTATGATGCCCAGGCACTTTCTCTTTAGGAGGCATGTACAATGAAGTTTGGAAACTTGACTTTGGGTTTATCTCTTACGTTGCTGGGTGTTTTTTCGCTAAGCGCAGGCGCTTGCGGCGACGATGTGACAACCAGCACTTCGACATCGGGCTCTTCCTCGGGCTCCACCTCGGGCAGTTCGTCCACCAGCTCATCGAGCGGTTCTTCCAGCAGCTCATCATCGGGCAGCAGCTCCTCCAGCTCGAGCACATCGTCGTCATCGTCGTCGTCCAGCGGCTCGGGTTCAGCGGAAGAAAAAGCCTGCGCCGACTTGTCCGCGGCCATCTGCGATCAGTTTGACAAATGCGCGCCTTTCTTGGTGACGCTGAGCTACGGCGATAAAGCCACATGCGAACAGCGCATTGTATTCAATTGCGTGGAATCGTTTACAGCGCCCGGCAATACAACAAAAGTCTCCGATGTCGATGCGTGTGTCGCGGCCTTGCCCGGCGCCGCCTGTATCGATCTGCTGAACAACAATTTCCCGGCGCCCTGCTCGTTCCCGCCTGGAACATTCACGGATACCACGGCCTGCGGCGGCGATTTTCAATGTCAAAGCTCAAACTGCGTGGTTCCAGCAGGATCGGCCTGTGGCACATGTCAAGCGAAATCGGCGGCCGGCGGAGCCTGCGCCGAGGACGGTGAATGCGAGAAGGGGCTCATCTGCGCTCAGCAGAAGTGCGCGATGCCCGGTAAAATGGGGGACTCGTGCGCGGCGGCTCCCTGTTCGGCCACCTTGGTCTGTCTCAATGGAACTTGCCAGGCACCTTTGATGCTGGGCGATACTTGCACGCCTTCGATGCAGATCAATCAGCAGACCTGCAATGTGGGCTTCGGCGAAGTCTGCGGATTCTTTACCAACAAGTGCGAAACCATTCAGGTGGCAAATGCTGGACAGGCCTGCGGATTGGTCAACGGCGCCGTCACGCTGTGCACGGGCGATTCAAGCTGCGAGGGTGCATTTGGAAGCCAGAAGTGCGTGGCCAAGGCTGCGGACGGCGGGGCGTGCAATCCCCAGGGCGGACCTCAATGTTTAGGCCCGGCGGCCTGCGTGAACGGGATGTGTGCCGTACCCGATCCCGCGACCTGTATGTGATCTTATTTTCCTAACGCGGCGGCCGTAGCGCGGAGCAGAGGTTCCGCGCTCACGGGTTCTCCGCTCGCATGTTTCATCCATAAATCCGGCGTAACCGCCCCATATTTAGCCATCCGCTCAAATTCTTCCCCGAGCGACTTGCCCTTTTTGACCTGCTCTTCAATCTGAAACGCGATTAAGTGGCCCAGGGGATAGTCGGGCAAATACAAAGGTATAGAGATCATATGAGAATAAATACCCAGGAGCGTTGAATCCGGGCCTCCAAGAACCTTTGCATAATACTTATTCCATAGATCTTTAGCCATTTTCACCGTGGCATCGCGGAGTTCGGCCGCCGTAGCGTTTGGATGATCGTACATCCAATGCCAGACATCGATATCCAAGAGCGAAACGCCTGCGATTTCCCAAGTCGCCCAAAAGTCGCCCAGCACGCGCATGCGTTCGGATTCGGCGGTCGGCTTTTGAAGGCCGAGCAGTTCCATATCGCGGGCTTGAAAGACAAACGCCAAAGCCTCGGTGAAGGCGCTATTGGGAACACCGGAGAGCAGGGTATGATCGACATCATAGAGAGAAAAGACCTGCTCTACATTGTGCCCGAGTTCGTGGATAGCGATATTGTAGCCTTTGTAGTTCATCCCATCTTTTTCGATGCGCGTTCTTAGATGGGCCGATTCGCCTCTATGCCCTGCCTCCAGCGCATGTCCGGCTCCGCGCGAAGGGTCAACCACGATATGCTTGGCCAGATGCTCGGCTCTATCTTTGCTAAAACCCAGATCGCGAAGAATACGCGGGATATCCTTGGCGAAGGCGTCGGCGCTCGGATATTTCTTTTTGGTAATCGCATCGAGTTCGGCCTCGGGTTTTCCGGCCCTGGCTTTAAAGCCTGCATACCATAGATCTTGAGGCTCGAGTTTACGGCCCAGTTTCTTTTCAATTTCGGCGGCGACCTTGGGCACCAGCGGAGATGTCAATACCGAGCTAAAGAGCCCCCGTACCCGTTCTTCGGAGAGTTCGCGGGATAACTCAAAGCTTCGTAAAATCAGCGTGGGCGTGAGCGGTGAATAAGGATCGGCTTTATTGGCTGCGCGAAAATGCGATAGCAGCATTTGATAGCGCACATCGGGCTCGGGCGCGGCCGAAATGGGTCCTGTTTTGGCCTTGGCCGGAGCATTGGCTTCGATTTCCTTTTCAGGGCAGGCTTTCACTTCATTGCTATATGGATTCCAATCCACCCGGGGATTGTCGATGACCATTTGAGGAATGCTTTGGGTGACGATCCGGTGCATAAGCTGAACGATCATCCGCTGCTTTTCCAAGCCTTTCGGGTCGTTGTAGGCCGCTTTGAGCTCATCGCGCAGATTCCAATGGCTGATCAACCGCAATCCTGGGGGAAAGAGCCTCTGCCCTTTTTCATCCAGCAGGTGATGCATCCAGATATTGTAGTCGGCGATATAGAGCTCGGCATTGGAGGATGCGCGGGCGATTTCTTGTCTCACTTCGGCGGGCAGCCTATACGCGAAACGGCCTGTTAAGCGGTCTTCGGCCCAGCGCCTTCGGCTCCAATTCGGACCGTCAAGGCTTTTTTTGCTTAGATTCGAGAGTGGAAAGTTGAGCAAGACCACGAAGGCGATTTGCGAGCGAAAGAGATCTTCCGACAAATGCGCGCCTGGGTCGAGGGCGGCAAAGAGGGGGTCGACCGGGAGCATTGGGCCCACATCCAGATCGGCGGCTCGGCGGAGTTCTCGTTCGATATCGTGGGTATGGCCGTAGAGTTGTTCAAAAACGCTTTCAAAACGCTGAAAGGTTTGGTCAAGCAGGGCAGGGTCGGCGATAAAATGTTCTCTGACAAAAGCTTCTAGATCCCCGTCGCCATTGTCTCCAAATCGCCAGAGGGCGCTCACTTGGGCAAGACCCTGTTCAATGCGGGCCCGATGGGCTTCGCCGTGTTTTTGAACGAGTTCGGTGCTCAGCGCCTTTAGGCGTTGGGCTTTATCTGGGGACGGGGTATTGTTCATGGCGCTTTGGCTTGGATTGGGTTGGGCTTGAACCGCGGCACTGGGACATGGAGATGCGGAGCTGGGGCTGTTTTTATCGTGAGCCGTGGCTGGATCGGGCGCGGGGGTACAAGCGCCGAAGAGAGGTAAAAGCAGGGCGATACGAAGGTGGGAAAGAGCGGCACGCATCATGGTGGCGCGATATGTGCCGATCTTTTCGAGGGCGTCAAGAAAAAATGATTAGGCGTTTTTCTTTTGCGTTTGGCGGCGCCGGAATATGGGCAGCAAGGCCAATCCCAAGAGCCATGCCGGGGAGCTGTTTTCCGTTTGGGCGCCGACCGTCTTGCATCCGCAAGAGCCTTCTTCGCCGCCGTCGCCTCCGTTTCCTCCGCTGCCCGTTGCGCCTCCGCTTCCGCTTGGACCCGATCCGCTGCTCGAGCTGCCCGAGCCATTGCCCCCCGAACCTGAGCCTGGATCGGTGATGCACATGCCTCCTTGGCAGACTTCGCCGGCTTGGCAGGTACCGCACACGCCCCCACATCCATTATCGCCGCATTGGAGACCATTGCATTGGGGTGTGCAGTCGCAGCCCGTGCCTTCGCCTGGGCGGGTATTGTCCCAATCGGCGCAGGCAGCCGCGCCGATGCCCAGCGAACCTGTTTCGGGATAGGTGACTTTTTGGCCGTTGGCATCTTTGAAGAGGAAATAGTAGCGGTGGCATCCCGAGCCCACGCCCGAGACATCGGCCATGTAGGCGCCGTTTTCAGGCGTTCCGCGGCCCAGGGACATGGGTGTGCATGTTCCATCGACATTGATGGTGGCAAGGCTGGGTGGTGAAGCATCTTTCCAGTTGGTCCATGCCTCGACGGAATCGGCCTGCTGGGGATAGTGAGAGCCGGATGGAAGTTTATAGTTGCCTCCGCTTCCTCCAAAATCGCCGACAGCATAGTCCATCAAGCCAAAGCCCACCGAGGGGCCGCCGGTGAGAAGCAGATTGCGGTGGCCATTTTCCGAGGTGAACTGGCAGGTGGTATCGGCGGTGGGCTCATAAAGCCAGAGATAAAAGGCGGAATTGGGATCGCTGGGGGTGGCGATAATTTCGCCTGAGGGCTGAACGCCGAAGAGTTTAACGCGGTCGAAAAAACCGGTGCAGGTGGGGCTGCACATCGGCTGGCCTCCTTCGCAGGCGCACGAAGCCGATCCATCGCAGGTGCCTGGATAGAGCGCATCGATATTTTGAACGAGTGTGCATTTAGAATTATGGGCAAAGAAGCCCATTTTATTCATATTGGCCGAATGAAAGCGAGCCGCGTGGTTTAGCTTTTCGTCCCAGGGAATGGGATCTTTGGGCATATAACAAGCGGCTTCGGCGCATGGAGCGCCGCACTTTTGCATTTCGACTTGAGGATCGACGCGGGCCCTGTTGGTCCAAGCGTGCATGACACGTTCGGCCCAGTTGGGAAAGCCATTGATGGCTTCACCGTAGGCGAAGGCGAGGCTGGGTGAGAGGCTTAGGGCTATGAGCGGAATGAATGTAGTGGATAGGCGCATAAGGGGTTCCTTTTGCGCCATTGTAGGCGGGCTAGAGCCAAAGGTTCAAGTGAAAACTAGAATCCTTTTGGCCGGATCTTGTTGTTGAGCGCCTCGATAAAGGCATCGGGCTCTTCCAGCGAGATGAACAGCGATTTACAAGGCATATTAAAAAAGATCTTCGCGCGGCGATCGCCTTTCAGATCGACGCGCACGATATTGTCGTACGACCCGACGATAGCGATTTTACCTCTTAAATCGCTTCTCCAGCCCAGGCCCCCATACCATGGCCACTTGTCCCGCTGAACGCTTTCAATTTCATCATAGCTAAAGCTTTCATCGAATAGAAAACCGAATTTACAATGCATTCGCCTTTCGCCGAGCTCGATAAACGATCGATCGGCGCTTCCCCCAAAGGGCAAAAGCAAGGGTTTTAGGATTGGAAGGCGATGTATCTTAAACTGAGTCATGGGCAGCAAGGTGATCATCGCTCCCTCACGGCGCAAGGAGTTCGTCCTTCGATTTTGTCGAAAGTTGGCCTTGATTCTGATTCGGCGTCTGCGTTAAGCTCCGCGGCCTACGATGTCAAACGACGATGTGATCAACAAAGCCGCTGCCATGAAATTCGCGTGGCGAGCTGTGAATGCCGATGATTTGGACGCTCTTCTGGACGTGAAGCCCGAGGACGAGCCTATGTCCAAAAGTGTGGCTTCACAAGGCATGGCTTTGGAGCAATCTCCAGACGAAACGGCCGAGCGAAGCGGTCAAGGCCCGGCCGAAAACGAGAAACAAAGCGATACGCTGCGCCGGCAGTGGGAGGCCAATAAAGAAGAGTGCCGCGTTTTATCGAATGAAGTGCTGTATATTTGGTCGCTCCGCAAGCCCGAGGAGCAAGCGCCGCATATCCCAAAGCTTGCCCGCACCGTTCGCAAGATGATGTTCGAGCTCGCTTGGATGCGCCATTTTCCATTGGCGGCCGTGCGTTTGTGGCTTCTTGTGATTCAGCACCGGAACTTGCTGACCAAGGACGATCGAAACAATACCTTTCATACCTTGCGTTTTATGGTGCTGCCGGCCCAGCATAAAGAGCTTCTGAATTTATTTCTGAGCGTCGCGGAATTGGGTCTTGGGCTGCCGGCCTATTTGCTGGAAGAGAATATCAGCGATGCCTTTGTGCGCCGTTATCCTGAATTTGGCCAGCGTGTGATTCAGGTGTATGAACAGGCGGATTCCCTCCGTGTGAAGGAGGTCGCTATCGCCTTTGTGGCCAAGCTTCCGCTTCATCAATCGTCGGCCACGCTCATTCAAGCGCTGCGCAGCGATATAGGCCGGGTCCGCTGGACGGCGCTGACAGCCCTGCTGGAGAAAGATCCAACATGCATTCCCCATGAAACGCTGATGTGGCTGCTGGAGGATGCTGTCGTGCATCCCTTTCCAAGGAAGCATGGAACCAATGCTTATAGGCTTATCAAAGGCTATTGTGCAACCTTGCTCCGGGCTGTGAAGGATCATCCGCCTCCAGATGGATATCAGCCTCTGCTCCGTATGATTCATGGCCGGGGTGAATCCTTTATTCGAGATAGAGCGGGCATGACCGAGGAATGGGCATTGTGTGTGCTCGCGGCGGCTTATCCCGAGCGGGCTATAGCTCCCATCGATTCGATGCTGCGCCATCCCAACTCGTGGAAACGCTATCATGCCATCGATGCGCTCTGGCATTTGCGCGAGGATTTGGCCAAACCCCGGCTGCTGATTGGGGCTGGGGATTTAATCGGTCACATTGCCGAACGGGCTCAACGCTTTTATTTTAGCCGTTTTCATCAGGAATGCCTTCCCTCTCCCCTATCGGGCATGGAGGACGATTTATTGATTGAAGCTCCCAGTGATGTATTTTTAGGGCGCGTGGCGGTACTTCGGAGCGCGGCGGATAAGGCGAGACATGCGATTATGGACACGCTGCTCGCGGAAGCGGCACAGCTTTCGGCCCCCGCCGAGCTGGGCGCCCGGGAACGGGAAAACCTGGTGCTTCTCTTGGCTTGCCTGCGCGATGATTCCACAGGCTATCGCCGCAAGTCCGAGCCTAAAACCAGGCGCTCGTGGGCGAATGTGCTGGTGAAGCATTTTGGAGAGCCGGCATTTGCAAAGCTTCTTTCGATGGCGGAGTTCCATGCGGGGGGTGGTCCTGAATGCAGTTGGCTCACGCCTCTGAGCGAGCTGGCCCAAGAGGGAATCCTTTCCGAGGCTCAGATTGCGGCGCTGAGGGCTTGTATTTATCGCTTTCTTCTTTCCCCCAATTATTCGCTGACAAGCGATGAAATCGATGCGCTTAGGCCGATTGGGGCGACGGTTGAAGTGCTGGATATGCTGTGGAATGTCGCGTTGGAGCGTTTGAAGCGGGATACATCGCCCAGGGGTTTTCCCCATATTAGCGCATCGAGGGTGCTGGTGGAGATGAAGGATTGCCCCGAGCTGGATGAGCGGATCGCGGTGGAGGGTAGGGAGGCATTTGAGCGGAAAAACTGGGAAGAATTCGAGCGAATCATTTATATTGGCTGTCAGCGCAAGGTGCAGGCGGCGGCGGATTTAGCGCTGGCCTGTGCGGATGCGGTAGAAAAGCGGCCTGGTTTGCTTCCGGTGGCGAAGAAAGTTGCGAGTTCGCTATGTTTTATGGGGGGAGCGCCTGCGGATTGGCTCCATTCGAGGCTTTTATCGCCTGAATCACCGTGTTTTTGTGTTGCGGCGGATTTGGTGAGGCGTCCCGCGCCCGAGGGGATGGAGGAGCTTTTATGGAAAGCGCTTTCAAGTCCCGCGAGAAAAGGGGCTGCGGCTGCCGAGGCAGCGGAAGCGCTGGTTTCGCTGGAGTTATTGCCTGTTGACGATGCGCGGCTGCCGCCCATTCTTGAAGCGGCGCCGATTCCATCCAAGGCGGCGCTGCTGTATACAATTTTGATATGGGATGGCCCGCTTTCCTCGGTATGGAAGCCATTGATTTCGGTTCTGACAAGCGATGATATCGAAGCCGCGTGGAATATCTTTGAGCGCCTGCGTTATGGCGAATACGGGGAGCGGGATGAGCTATTCCACGAAGTATGGGAGCAGGGGCCGAACGAATTTATCAAAGGGGATATTGCTCAGTATTTAGGGGAGCCTCATTCGGAGGAAGGCGAGGAGGGCTCGAGCTATTGGCGGGATCATTGGGCGGATACCGATGAGGACGAGGAGGAGGAGGGTGAAGATGGAGATGAAGATGAAGAAGGGGATAGCGATGAAGAATAGTGCCACATGGGCATTGGCCGCCGGCTTTGCCATAGCGGTTTTGGGATGCCGCAACAATTGCGAGGATCTTCCGCTTGCGGCGGTGGACTATAAAAATACGGGAAACTGGCTATGCCGCCCGGGCGCCGACGATGCCTGTTCGCAGCCGCGCGCCATTCACGACGTGAAGCTGGATGGAACCGTAAGCCGCATCGATGAAGGTATTGCAAAAGACCGGGCGGTCGATTGTTTCTATGTGTATCCGACGATGGATTTGACGCTGGCGGGAGGCGTGCACGAAGATCTGGCCGATCGGGCCAAGCCTATCGAGGCTATCCGGACGCAGGCAGCCCGCTTTGGCGAGATTTGTTCGGTGTACGCGCCTGTATACCGGCAGGTGACCATAGGCACTTATATTCAGAGCGAAGAAAAGCGCAAACCTTGTTTCGATGTAGCCTATTCGGATATTCAGGCAGCCTTTGATCATTATATGGCCAACGATAACAAGGGCCGGGGCATTATTTTAATTGGGCATTCACAGGGGGCGCAGGTTATTTCCAGGCTGATCCGCGAGCGTTTTGATAACAACGAAACGCTTCGCAAGCAGTTGATTGCGGCGATGCCGATTGGGTGGCCGGTTGGAACGGATACAGGCTCGCTGTTGGGCGGCTCGTTTGAGAAGGTGCCGGTATGCACCAAAGCCGACGAAACAGGCTGTGCCATTGCATTTCGAAGCTTTGGGGCGGGCAATGATTTGCCCGCGGTGAATGGCGAGCTAAGGGAAGGGGATTCCATCGTATGCCACAATCCCGCATCGCCCAACAATCCCCAAAGCGCGGCCCGCTTAAAAGATATCACCGTGCGCGCCGACTGGGATTTTAAGAATAGGCCGGCCGGGGTTCCCGATGATGCCAATGCCTGGGTCCGCTATGCCGATGCGTATGAAGCCCGCTGTGTGAGCGGCGAAAATGGCGGAGCGGCTCTCGAAGTGAAATGGTCGCCCGCAGCCGGAGATATGCGGCCTGAGTTGATCGATATGAGCGCCGGGCTGATTTCAGGCGATTTGGGTACGCATGTGCTCGATATCGCCTTTACCCAAGCCGATCTGATAGCGGATGCCGATCACCGGGCCCAATTGTGGCTAAGCCAAAGCGGAACGCCCTAGGCCCATG
This sequence comes from uncultured Polyangiaceae bacterium, assembly GCA_964537685.1. Taxonomy (GTDB): domain Bacteria; phylum Myxococcota_A; class Polyangia; order Polyangiales; family Polyangiaceae; genus CAZICM01. Next base: position 74,648 of record CAZICM010000018.1, on the reverse strand, counting down.
ACGCAGGAACCTTGTCCGCTGTGCGAGCGGCCCAATATGAACCCTTCGGACCATCATTTGGTTCCAAAGAGCCGGGGTGGAAAGATTACGCTTGCGATTTGCCGGGATTGTCACCGGGCGATTCATGCGCTCTTTACCAATAAAGAACTGTCCCAGCAGTTCAGCACGGTGGAGTCGCTGCTGTCGCATGAGGGTTTTTTAAAGATGCTGGGCTTTATTAAGAGGCAGGATCCAGGGGGAAAGGTTCGAATGAGACGACCCAAGGGGCGTCCCAAGCGGCCTTAATCAGGTCGAATCAGAATCTATCTGCGCCTTCGCCTGGCCAGCATCAGTATCCCGGCCATTCCCATGAGCAGCGCCGCCGAACCCGTTCCTGCGATATTTCCCGAGGGCATTGCACAGGTGCCATCCTCTTCGGGGCTTCCTCCCGAATCCGGATCGGAAGGCGCTCCGCCCGAACCCTGTCCAGCTCCACCGCCGCCTGCTTCGCCTCCGTTCATTCCCCCGGTGCCCCCGGATGAGCTGCTCATTCCACCTGCGCCTCCCGTTCCGGGATTCATAACGGGTGTGCAGTGATCGTTGACTCCGATCGGTTCCACAACACAGGTATCCGCGCAATGCACAATCTCGAGCTTGCCCCCATCACAGCGCGTCATCATCGATAGATCGTGAACACAATTAAAAAGCTGGTAGGCATCGTTGCATTTACAAATTCCTCCAACGATATCCATATATTGACACCATTCCCAATAGACGCCCGGATCGGTATGATGTCCTGCGCCGCCATACTCGGGATTCTGCACACATTGCCCTGGGGAGTCGGGACAGGGAGGGCTCTCTTTGGGAATTAGATTGCCATTGGGGATTTCCTGGTGCGCAACAAAAGTTAGCCGATCCAAAGGCAAAGCATAGCGATCGGCGATATCCCTCGCCAAATCCGCGCTCCGCTCATACATCGCCGTCTGGTAGTCATCAACACCCGAATAGCCCACATGCTCGATGCCCACCATCCGCGAATTGTAGTACCAATTGCCCGCGTGCCACGCCGTGTCCGCTTCATGAACAAATTGGCCTACCCGGCTTCCATCGTCGTCCACGATATAATGGCACGATTTGTTAGGATCGTTTTGAAGTGTTGCCACGCTGGCATCCCATCCACCCTCGGTGTCATGAATGGCAATCATTGAGACGGGGGCTTCACGTCCAGGGGTCCATTTGTTGGTGGAGGGCGTGTCAAACCAAATTACGCTGGCGGGACCTTTGGGTCCCTGATAGTCCGTTACATCCAAAGGATAAACCAGCGGAGGCGTCATCGTTAACCATACGGGAATATCGCTTTGAGGTGGGAGCACAAGTGTTTCGCCACCATGGGCCTGGAATTTCCCTCCCTTGGCCAGCAGCTTAAATACCCGGGCTCTATATTCCACGCGATCGTGCTCGCTTCGATATCCCGAGAGCGTTTCGACCACAGAAGCCCAGGCTTCCCAGTTGTTTCGCTTGGAAATCCCTTGAGATCGGGCCAAATCGTCCAGCACCCGGGCGCCTGCCTCCGTGCCTAGATCGGTATCGGCCATGAGTTCCAGTTCTGAACGCCCGCTGAGTTCGGCGCCTCTGGATAGGGAATTATAAAATCCCCGCCTCAATTCGAGTCTGCCCGCGACAGAGATGAGATCGTCCTCATCCACCTCGCGCACGGGCGGCAATTTCAGACCACCTTCCACCTGGGCGATGGCGACCATCAATTCAGCGGGAACTCCATGCTGCTGAGCGGAACGGGCTAGGCTTTGCCCGGCCGGGCCTTGAGGCGAGAAGACCGCTTCGCTTGGCATATCGGCGCATGCCGTTGCGAGCATCAGCGGAGAAGTGAACAGAATGAGCAAAAGGCGCGATTGAAAGAATCTAGATTGCATCATGGAGGCGATGCTCATCCAACGCGCCTTGAAATGCAAGGGGATATCGTTTGCTTTTGGGTGTTGATTTTCAGGGCCGGTTTAACTAGGGTCGTTCACGAGCTTGGTTTTGCGAGAGGTTTTTGTGATGAAGGCGCGTTCTCAAACTCGATCGCTCACGCGAAGGCATTTGCGCCGCGGGTATTTGGCTTCACTGGGTCCGGCGTTTCTGCTGGCTTGTGCTCAGCCTTCTTCGGCGCCTCAAGAAAGCGGCGATGCCAGGGCGCCCGAGATCTCGCCAGAATGCGTTCAAAGCGCGGATTTGCTTGAGAAAGCAAGGGACTTGTACAGCCGCGGCAAGCTTGCCCGAACGCTGAATACCCTCGATAAGGCCCGCCAATTGTGTGCGGCAAACGCCGGTTTCGGCTGGGATCTTCAGCTTCGGGTCTTGGCCGAGCTTGGGAGCTTTCAAAAAGCAAAGCAATTCTCTGGGTTGATTCTTGGATTAAGTGAATCTATCCCCCTAGGATTAAGCGAGCTTAGGCAGCAGGCCCATGATGTGCTCGATGGAAAAGTGCTCCCGCCCCGGCCTGTAAATCCTCAAAACGGGGCCGAATTGGTGAGCGCGGGACTCGAGGCGCGCAAGAAAGGCGATGCGGCGCCGGCGCAAAAGCTGTTGGATAGGGCGATTCTGCTTTTGGAACAGGAAGAAAAGCAAAGCCTTGGGCTGGATATTCGCAATGGGGAAGGGGGGAGTGCTTTTATCTCGTATTCATCCGAGCTTGAAAGCGTTGCGATTTCACCGGATGGTCTGCGGATCGCCGCGGGCTGCAAAGATAAAACCATCCGGCTTTGGGAATTCCAACCCTCGGGTGCGCCCAGCCTAAAGACTTGGAAAGAGCATCATGTACCCGTTGATTCCCTTGCGTTTTCCCCCGATGGAACGCAGCTCGCCTCGGCCGCGGGGGATGATTTGATTCGGCTTTGGGATATCCGTACGGGAAAGGTCGTGCGCAAAATCGGCGATCCCGATCTAAGTCCCAGGGTTTCCGATTTGGCTTTTTCTCCCGATGGAAAACGTTTGGCTGGATCGTTGACCCGGCCTAGGGATGTTATTGTGTTTTGGGACCCGGCCACGGGCAAGGTGGAACAGGAATTCACCGGGCATACGAATACAATCTATGCGCTGGCTTTTTCGCCGGATGGCAAGAAGCTCATCTCGGGAGATGCGGATCGGATTGTGCGGCAGTGGGATACGGCGAGCGCCGAGTCGCTGATGAGGGTGAAAGAACATACGGAATGGGTTACGGATGTGGCCTATGCAGCCAATGGAAAGTTTATCGCATCATCGGGCTGGGATCACCGGGTGGTGCTGATGGATGCGGAGAGCGGAAGTGTTCGGCGGGTGCTGGAGGGCTTTCAGCATTTGGTGCTTACGCTGGCCATTTCAAAGGATAGCAAGTTTGTTGCGGCGGCTGGCACGGAGGATACCGTGCGGGTATGGGAGAGCTCTTCGGGAAAAGAAGTGGCGAAGGTTTCGCCTGAAAAAGGCACGATCAATGCGCTGGTTTTTTCTCCAGATGGGCAGTATTTGATATCCGCCGCGGACCATGGAGGGCTGTGGTTCTACCGGAGTCCAGCGTTTCAGGCTGGGCTTGTGATGCGCGCGATTGAAGGGGCGGATGCGGGTTATATCGCGGCCGGGCAACACATTGAATTCGCGGGCAGTGAAGCGTGCGCGGCGCGGGCGAAGGTGCGCTGCCGCGTGGGAAGTCAAGTGTTTCCCTTTGAACTCTGTGAAGAGCGGGCTTATTCGCCGGGCGTGGGGGCGCGTTTTCGGGCGGGGGACAAGATAGAGCCCGAGCCCGAGATGGAGGCGGAGCTGCTGAAGTGCCCTGAACCATAGGCTGCATAGGGCAAAACAAAAAGCTTGATGCGCGATCGTCAATCGGCTAATGCGCGCCGCTCGGTCATCAAGAGCAACAACCGCAGGTGCCCAAGCTCTCGGAGGATGTGCGTATGAAATCAAATCAGCCTTGTTTTATCGGTATTTTATGTGGGCTTACTCTTAGTGCATCGGCCTGTGGTAAGCCGTCCGGCGAAAAGCAAGGCGCCGATTCAGGTGATAAAAAAGAAGCAGCGCCCGCGGCGGAACCCTTGATTGTGCGGCCCGGTTTTAACAGCGGAAAGCTTACGATTTCAGGCGTTATCAGCGCGCCCGTTGAATTGCCCGCGGGTGCGGAAGTTGTGCTCGTGGTTCAAGCCGTGCGTGAGAACTTCGAGCCGCGTTTCGATTTTGGCGATAAGGGGAAGCTGAAGCTGAAGGCCGCGGCAAAGAGCATTCCCTTTGAAATTAAGGGTATTGAAGCCGGTAAATATCACTTCGCGGCGATTGTTCATAAAGAGCCGCGCGAGACGATCGGCGATGGAGACTGGGTTGGATTTCACGGCGGCACGGCGGGCGCGCATATTCAAGAGCCTGCGAAATCCGTGGTGATTGAGATTAAAGAAGGTTCGCCGCAGAAGGTCGACGTCGCAGTTGGTCAAGTGAAGTGCCGGGCCAAGTTTGGAGAAGCCTGTACCGAGGATGACGACTGCCGGGGCACCAAATGCCTGGATGGCAAGGGCGGATGGGTGACGACCTTTCCGCAATCGTGCGATTCGGCGACGAAGAAGTGCAAGGCTTTGACGTGCAGCGAGGGGCAGAAGTTAGAGGAGGGCGATTGCCTCTAGGGCTTGCATTGGGTGCCAACCTTCTCGGCCATTTGCCGAAACGCCGGCGACGCATAACGAAGCTTCAATCCCTGCGCGGCCGCATCACAGGCATCTTGTTCCGCATCCGCCGAAAGCGCCGCCGATAACCATAAATCCAAGGCCATTTCTGTCTTTCGCCGGGCCGCCCCAAGGCGTGCGAGCTGTAGGGCTTTGGCTTTATCCACCGAGCGGTATAAAAAAAATCGCGCTCCATGATCGGCAAACGCTTCGGGATATTGTTCTGTAATCGTTAAAAAGCGGGCTTTTGCCTGGGCGAGCTGTTCGCCGGCTTCACCGGTTTTACCCATTCTCCGAAGCAACTCCGCAAGCTGCCCCTGGTATTCAGGATCGTCCGAACGCTCCATCACGAGCTCCAAGGCTCTGCGCCCCTGCTCATAGGGAAGATAGGAAGCCAAATGCGACAGCGCATGCGCATAGCGGGGGAGTTTTTCGGCCGCAGCTCCAAAATAAGCCCGCGCCAAGGGGATTTTTTCATTTCGCTCCCATAAAAGCCCCTGTTGAAAGAAAATCCATGCCACCGGAAAGGGAGACGTGTCCCGATACACAGCCAGCGCCTCCTCAAAGAAATGGTTGGCTTCTTCAAGCCGGCCCATATCGCCCATCAGCACAGCCAGCGCGCCCAGTGAATCCAGGCTGGGCATCTCCAGGGCCGCCTTGGAAAGCAGAGGCAGAGCATCATCGTAACGCCCCTCGGCCGCCCAAATTAAAGCCCGCCTGTGCTCGATCCAATCCGGCCTCATGCCGAGCTTTTGGGCCTCCTCCAAATCCAACAAAGCCTCCGAAAAGCGGTGAAACGAAGCTCTGGCCCTGGCCCGCGCATACAAAGCCTTGGCTTCCTTGGGGGATTGAGCACATTGCTCTTCGCTCAAGACGAGCGCCCGCTCCATGTCGGCGATTCGCCCTAAAAACTCGGCCCGTGTAAGCAAAAGTTCGACCAATTCGAGCGTATCATCCAGCGTTTCAGCGGACGCCTTGGCTTGGGGGATGGCCTTGGCCAGCCGCAATTCAAGCCGGCTAATCTGAGCTTCGAGGTTATTGAGTGCGATATCGCCGCTGGTTGCGGTGATTCGAGGCACTGCGGGCAAAGGCGAAGTGGCCGGGCCTGCTCCGCTGGGAGAGCTGGATGGCGATGAAGAAGCGGACGGATCGGGCGGATTTTTTTTGTTGCAATCGAGACAAAGGGCGAAGAGCGCTACGGCACACATTCCAAAACGAGGGCGAAGCATGAGAGAAATGCCGAGTCTAAGCGATTCGGTGCCGAAACAAAAGAACAAAGAACACGGGTCGCCGGCCACACGATTGAAATAACACTTTCATCTTGTCGTGCATCTACCGCTATGTTATGCGCCCATTCGAAAGGAGCTGTGCACCTCATGTCCAATGCGAATTCCTCGTATGTATTCACCCCTGTCATGCCTCATGGAAAACTCGAGGAAGTATTTCCCGGGGTCTTTTTTGTTACAGGCACCACCCGTCCCCATTTTCAGGGTCAGCCTTGGCAGTTTAGCCGCAATATGACGGTGGTTCGCGATGGCGGCGATCTCACGCTCATCAATTCCGTCCGGCTCGATGATGCCGGATTGGCTTCGCTCGATGCCCTCGGTAAAGTTCGCCATGTTGTTAAGCTGGGTTCATTTCATGGAATCGACGATGCCTTCTATGTCGATCGCTATCAGGCCAAGCTTTGGGCCATGCCAGGAATGAAACACGAAAGCGGTCTGCCCACCGATCAAGAATTAAGCGTGGGAGACCCAACGCCCTTCTCGGGCTGCACGTTTTTCCGCTATGAAAGCGCAGAAATGCCCGAGGGATTGCTCTTGCTCGTTCGGGCGGGAGGCATTTTGATTTCCTGCGATAGCCTTCAGAATTGGGCCACGGCCGACGAATACTTTGATGAATCCTCCAAGGAAAGAATGACTCAATTTGGATTTATCAAGCCGGCCAATGTTGGCCCTGGATGGAGAATGTTTGCAAAGCCTCAGCCCAGCGACTTTGCCCGCATTAAAGAGCTTCCTTTTCAACATCTGCTAAGCGCGCATGGTACGCCGCTGCGCGATGTCGCCAAGGAAAAATTGAGCGATACCTTTAGGGAGTTGTTTAATATCTAAAGATGGGTCTGCCTTTAAGGCAAGCAATATCCGGCCTGACACGTCAGCGTCATCCCATTTGGGCCGGGAGGACAATGCGCGTCAACCGTGCATGTCGAAGTACAGAGCATCCCTTGCGGTAAAGAAGCACACTCGCACCCAAGCGAACCAGGCGTGCAGGCCCCAAAACAATCAGCATTCGTCTGGCAGCTTACCGGACCCATGCCTCCTCCGCCTCCCGTTCCACCTCCAAAATTGGGTGAGCATACTCCATTCTTGCAGATCAACTCGAGCCCCATCGGACCTTTGGGACAATCCGAATCCACCTGACAGGTTGGTAAGCAGACCATTCCCATCGGCGTCGATTCACAGGCGCAGGCCGCCGATCCAGGAGGACAGGCGCCCACACAGTCCGCATCGCCCACGCAAGATTTGGGTCCTGGAGGCATCATCATTCCGCCGCTTCCCGGCATCATTCCACCGGTTCCTGGAGCGCCGCCCATGCCGATCATTCCACCGCCTGTCTGGGAGCTTCCCCCGACGCCGGAGGTGCTATTCATGCCTCCAGTACCCGAAGACGAGCTCGTGCTGTTCGATGAACCGCCCGAGGTGACGGTATCGCCTGAACACGCGACAAACGCCGCACAGAGCCCGCTGCCAAGAGCCAGGCCCGAAATCCAACCGCGGCGCCGCCTGAAACCCAAGAGCCCCAACAAACCCATGCTCAAGAGCCATGGCTGGGCCGGTGTATTGCTTCCAGGAAGCTGACATCCACAACCGGTGTCCTCTGCGATCGTACCCATATTGACAGGTTTGCCCGATCCCGTGCTTCCGCTGCCTCCCGTGGCATTCCCGCCCGTTCCAGCGCCGCCCATTCCCGAGCCCCCGCTTCCCATGCCACCCGTTCCTGAACCGCCCGTTCCCGAACCACCCGTTCCAGCGCCGCCGCCTCCACCCGTGCCTCCCGAGCTGCTCGAGCTTCCTCCCGAACTGCTGGAGCTTCCTGAGCCGCCCGCGCCGCCCGTTCCCATGCCTTCAATCTGGCATACCGATGAACAACCATCGCCATTCATGGTGTTTCCATCATCACAGGTCTCTCCCCCTTCCATCACGCCATTGCCGCAAATCTCCAGCGCACAGCCCGATATCTTGATGTCATCGACCGCGAGCCCTCCAAAATTGTTGTTGGCGCTGCTGTCCACATGGAACACCAATTCCACCATCTTGCCCGCATAATCGCTGATGTCTGCCTCGTGGATGCCCCAGCCGGCGCTTTCCTGAAGATTGGTGTTGATGGTTCCGATCGGTGTTTGCATCTGCCCATCCAAGAATTGATAAATCCTTCGCGGATTGGCGCCGCCAACTTCCCGGATTTCCACGTACATTGAGTCGTTGGTGGCCGAATCCATTTGATATTTCATGGCCCAGGAAGCCCGAATGGGCGCCATAGCCAGGCTTAAATCAATGGAGGGCGAAACCAGATTCTGATTGCTATTGGAATCGTAGGTATTGTCTAAATCGGTCTTCCAGCATTGATTGCCGCTATTGCATCCGGTGATAGGCGCCGCCGTGGGCATACCGAGTTCCCATTCGTCCGCTTGTCCGCTATGGGTAAAGCCCGAGGCTCCCGCTTCAAAATCCGTCATAAAGGGCACTACGGGCATTGTTCCTCCATTGCAGGTTGGCGCTGCGGGAGGCTCGCATACCGTTAGGCTAAAGCTGGTTAGGGTGCCGCCCGCCATATTCGCGGTATCGTCGTCTAGTACCAGAGTCCATGTTCCGCCGGCATTTTCCCCATCGAACCAATGCAGCCTATAGCTATTTTCAGATTGAACCACGAGCCCCGAAAGCGCTGTGTAGGTATTGACCGGAATCCCGGCTTCATCGTCCAGGGTGAAATCGAAATTGGGGAAGGTTGGGCTACCGACATCGGTGAAAATGCCATTGGAATTGCCCGCTGGAGATATTAAATACGCATCGATATCCGAGCCGTCGGCGTGATTGAACTGAAGCGAGATATCGAGGTCGGCGATTCTGGGATTGCCGGGGATGGTAATGGTCTGCATGGCCGTACCGCCGCCGGCGGGAATCATTTGAGGCATATCCGCCGTCGTGTACGTTGTGCATTTGGCCGTTGCGGGCACCGCGGGATGCACGCTTACGCTGACCGAGTACGTTCCAAAGGTATTGGAGCCGGGGGCCGATGCAACCGAGACATTATAGGTTCCCGCGGCCTTTACGGTTCCATAAAACGCTTCTGCATCGGGGCCGCCCGCGCCGCCCATATCGTTGACTTGAAGCATCACGTTATTAAAAGGCCCAAAGGCGATAAGCGGGTTCCATTGCACATTATCGCGCTCAGGATCGGCATCGACCGCGACAAACACGGTATCGCCGGCATTGAGTGCCAATGAAAAGATATCGACATCGCTGGCATCGGCGAGCGCGCCCGCGGCCCAGCCTGAAGCGGGCAGGGGCGTGGCTTGACCCAGGCCATTGTTGGGTTCGGCTTCCAGGGCGGGCATACCGGTTTGAACCCGGTGATGGAGATCGTAGGGGCGGATATGGCCGGTGCCGCCCTTTTGCTGAAGGCGCAGGAAATAGGTGCCTGTCATGGGAAGAATCTTCCCCGCGATGACAGAAGAAGTACTTGAAAACGAGCCATTATCGTCATCGCTTTCGAGGAGCGTCGTACCATCGGGCGCGAGCAGTTCGAGCACGGAATCCTGGCTATTGGGCGAAGCTGAAGTCATGGTGCCCGCGTAGAGCACATCGTTCATATTGGCGCTAAAAGAAAACACATCGACATCGCCCAGGGCATAGATAGGCGCGCGGATAACGGCATTGTTGTTACCGATGGAATTCGCCTGCATAGGCGTTCCATTGGGTTCACTTTCCTTGATGGTTCCCTGGCCGAGCAGGGCTTGCTGAGATTCCAAGACGGATTCGCCCTCTGGGAATGACGAGCAGGCGGAAAGAAGAAAGACAAGTGCCGCGCTGTTCGCGGCGAGCCCTAAAGCGGATAATGTATGGCGAGTGCGCATGGGTGAAGAGTAGACATGCTTTTTTCGGGGTGTAAAGAGAGATTTGGGGCCCGGCAAAAAAAACAACACCGATGATTCGTTTTTTAAATTGACAGCATTGGTTTGTTGTGTTTCCGTGCGCGCCCATCATGACGCAGACACAAAGAACACGCACATCTCACAAGGCTCTTTGGCTTCTCCCCGCGCTTTCGCTGCTTGCCGGCTGTTATGGCTCAGCGCCTCCGCCTCCGCCCGAGGTCGCCGTGAAAGTGATTCCGGGTGAACAAGTGACGGTGGAAGCGCACTCGGAAGATGCCATCGAAAAGCAAGAGAAAAAATCGTATACCTGTCCCCAGGGTCATGTTCCAGGTTCGCAGGCATGTCTTGTCACCACCTATTGGGAGGATGTGCCGGTTGTCCATTGGGAGGCCGAGGCAACCTATGCCGACAACAAATTGAGCTTGGCCGAGTTTGTCGCGCTGACGGACCCCAAGTGGAACGAAAATATGACCAAGCTGAACGACTACCGGGATTCGTGCCAGGGGGCTAATGTGCCTCGTTATATTGGCATAGCGCTGTTGCTTGGGGGCTTGGTCGGTATGGGTGTTGGAGCCGCGCTCAAGGATAAAGACACGGGCGCGGCGGTGGTGTACGGGAGCATCGGCGCCATAGGCGGAGGTCTTGGATCGTACACGTTGGGTTATTTTGCATTTGGGGGCAATAAATGCTCTCCGGCGACCCAAATTTATAACTCGATTCCCTCGACCAAGGAGACGAAGGTGCATACGAAGGGCGAGGTGGATGAGATGAAGAAGGCTGCGAAGGAGTTTAATGCGAGGTCAAAGTAGGGCGGGATTCAGAACCAATCTTTTTTCACCTGCCGATTGTGGGCTGTCAACGCCTTCCTCGCGTGTCCACTCCAAATAAAAAGTGATCAGCCTTCCCACGCCATACCGATATCGGTACAGCCGTGTTTCTCTCCAACGCATTCAGCAAATAATGGTATGGATGATTGCAACACGCTATCGCCTTCCTTCATCTCCTTCAATGGGACGCCCGTGAAGGTGGATATGAATCACCGGGGCCGTTGACATCGGTTATCTTCGATAAAACAAGCAACTTGTGCCCTTCGAATGGGAAGCCCCCTTTTGCTTGACCAAAACAAAGAAGCACGCCTACCTTCACAAACGGAGCTCTCTCCAATTACGTTCAAGGAGTCATACATGGCTATCGACGTCACTCCCTCTCAAGTAGCAACGCAGCAGTTGCAAATGATTCCCTTTGGGAATCTAATCGGCGCGCCTCTGGATGCGGCGATTAAGGCTCAGGCCACTGCGGCCCTGGTTAGTGTCGACTTCATCCAATCGGTGGGCCTTCAGAAGAACGCGGACGGACAGTATGAGGCTATTGTCGTAGCCTTTAGTTACTCCGATTCGCGAGGCATGACCCGCAACCTGGTCGTGCCCCTTCTGTCCATCGTCACCATTCCTTACCTTGCTATCGATGACCTCACCATCGACTTCAAGGCCAATATCGCTGCGGAGTCCAGTTCGTCGTCTGTCGATACCAATTCGACGAATTTCTCCAGCGAAGCCAACGTGAGCGCAAACTATTGGTTTGTGAAGTCTAATTTCAAGGCGAGCGTTTCCACGAAGAAGGATTCCACGGCCACGGCCAATTCAAAGTATTCGGTCGAATACAATATGGACGTGCGGGTTCACGCCTCTCAATCGCAAATGCCGGCGGGCTTGGCCACCGTTCTCAATATCCTCAATGAAAGCGTGGTTGCGCGCGATCCTACGGGGGATGTGCTGGTCCTCCTGCCGACAACAGCCATTCCAATCCTGGATGAACAGGTGCGCGTCGAGGCCATTGCCATCAGCGGTATGAACCGCGCTATCGCCGGCGCTACAATTACAGCAACCAGCGGCGACGATACGACGCTCACGGTCACCCCTGCCAATGGCACCACGGATGCTACGGGCAAGGTGATCTTTACGCTGAAGTATATCAAGGCAGTTGCTGAACCAACGGTGATTTTAGTGACTTTTGCATCGACCATCAACGGTGCGGCCGTTGAGCAAAAAGTGCCGATTACGGTTGGCTAAAAAATAGCAAATACCGGCCTCTGCGGCTATGCCGCCTTCCGTGGGTATGTATCGCGGAGGCCAGTATTTTAGCAAGAGGAATAGAAACGATGACACCTTATAGGCTCGATCAGGTTGTGGGTTCCATGCTGGCAGCGCTTTCGGAGGCTCAGCATATCTCTGATCAATACACGGAATGGCTTCAAAAGGAGTATGCGAGCGGTGAAAATACATTGAGCGTGATGGCGGTGCCCAGCGCAAGGCTGGAGCTGGCCAATATTGAATTGCAGTATGCGGTGGCGAGTATCGAGCCTCCCAGCGCAGAGAGCGGCAATCCGGCGCCCACGATGTATGTCTATGTGGCGGCGCCCGATTTGGCCACGCTTCCCTGTTCAGCCATTAGCACCATGAAGATGAGTGTGCGCGTGACCGATGCCGAGACGCTGGAGCTTCCGCCTCAGCAGCCCGCAAAGCCCGAAGGAAAGGCATAAGGAGATATAAAAACATGCCTTCCAACGATCAAAACAAAGCCGTTGTGCCCTATGTCGATTTGGGAATGCTCTTTGCTATGCCCATCGTGGCTCTTATCGACGCCGATAAATATGCCTGCGAAAGCTTTTTGGATTTCGTCCGCACCTTTGGATTTACGGGGGACGATTTTGCCGAGCTTCGCATGGTTACGTTTACCTATACCAAGCCGGGCCCCCTGGGAGAGCCGGTGATCTATGTCGTCGAAGTGCCGCTTTTATCGCTGATTCCGCTGCCGGCTTTAACCATTCAAGAAGCCAATGTGGATTTCAACGTGGAAATATTGGGAGCCGTGGCCAATGTACCGCCGGCGGAGTCCCTTGAGGCGCCCTCGAATACAAGGCGCCGTCTTCCCCGCTATAAAGCGCCGCCTTCGCCCAGTCCTTTTGGGCTATCGGCCCGCATAGCAAAAAGCAATGGAGCCGGCACTGGCAATAGCGTGAGCACCTTGCCCGATGGAACGGTGCCCGCCTCGACCAAAGTGCAAATGCAGGTGAAGATGCGTGTCGGGCCCAGCGATTTGCCCGAGGGTATTCTTCAAATTTTAAATTTAATGGCCCAAAGCACATCGGATAAGCGCGTGCTGGGCGCTGGCATTCTGATTCAGCCCAGTGATGGGAAAAACGTGTTCACCCGCGTGGGCGAGCGCATTCGTATTACCCTGAAAGTGCTGGATGATAGAAGGCTCGCCGCCGCGCATGTGAGCATAACACTTTCCCAGGATGCCGAAGATCTCTTCCGCTGGCCTAAAAAGCCTATTGTTACCGATACCCATGGCGAAGCCCATACGGTGATAGAGCTGGCCAGGCTGCCCGCAAGATATGAAGGCACCGTTTTAAAGACGATATGGGCTTCGGCCATTGTGAGGGGTGAATATGTCACCTCGCTCGATGCCACGGGATCGTTTACATTTCAAATCCGGACCGATACACCAGTAGCACAGGAAGAAAGGTAAGCACTTATGTTAAAAAAGACACCAGGAATGCCTTGCCCCAATTGCGGGGCGTATATCGCAATGTCTATCGAAGACTTGCTGAGCCAAAGCTCGTTTAAATGCCAAAACCCGGAATGCAATACCGAGCTTCATATGGATCGCGGGCGTTCGGCCGAATCGATGAATGCGCTGGAGAAGCTAAAGGATGGGCTGGCCAAGGCGAGCGCGAGCCAGCAAGCCGCGGCGGGTTTTGGAAAGGCTCAGGCGCCGAGTTCAAGGCCCAGGGCGGCGCAAGCTCCGAGGGCGGCGGCGCCTTCCCAGGGGGTGGTTGTGGGTTCGAATCAAGCTAAGCCGGCCATTGTTGTCGGCCCGAAGCCGATAATGCGAGGTGGACGATGACTGTATCCAGCGAGCTATGGACGCCTGCCGTGGGCACCATTGGATTTGATACCTCGGCATCTCTATCTTCGTCCCAAGGCACGCAATTGCGCGGGCTTGGCTATCAATTTGCAATCCGCGCGGTGGGTTTGGATGGAAATAGTCCCCCTTCATGGGCATTAACAGCGAGTGAAGCCGGGGCGCTGAGGGCGGCGGGCCTGGGCATAGGTATTTATCAAACCTACCGGAATTCGGGTATAACAGCGCAGCAAGGAACGGACGACGGCAACGCCGCCGTGGAGCAGGCTGGCAATATTGGGTATCCAGCGGGAGCCGTATTGTGGTGCGATTTGGAGGGAAGCTATAGCGTGAGTGCGGATACGCTGATTGACTATTTAAACAATTGGGCGGTGGCTGTCTCGGGGGCCGGATATGTGCCGGGCATTTATTGCGGCCCCCAAAGCGTTTTATCGGGCCAGCAGCTTTATTCAAACCTTAAGTTTCAGCATTATTGGATGTCCGCGGCCAATGTGCCGGATATACCCACGCGGGGATATCAGATGTATCAGTTGTTGCCGTATTTAAGCAGCATGCGGGGAGGCTTTCCGGTGGCCGGAACGGCGATTGATGTAGATATTGTTGCTTCCGATCATGAAGGCGGGATGCCTATTTTCTGGGCGGCGCAGTAAGCTGTGGAGCGCGAGCATAGGAGGAGCGAATGAACAGGACAAATAGAACCAAGTTTGAGGCGTTTATTCGAAATAACTTGAATCGGATACGCTTCGAGATTACGTCGGGCGAAGGCAGGTCGCGGGATTCGCGGGAGGCGAACTACCATGCCATATATGGTTATCTGCAAGAGGCGAAGATCGATATTAAAAGCGGCGACGTGGAGGAGGCGGCCCCCATAATTGGAACAGCCCTGAATCGAGTTGTCGAGGTATCCAGGCCCCCGGAGGATGGAGGCGCGGAGCGTAAGCTTCATGCGCTGCTCCGTGATTCGTCGGGGGTAACCATTGACAGCGCGGCGGTTTATGTTCAGCTCGATAACGATCAATTAAAGCATCAGCCACCAAATGCTCCCATTGGGACAAGGCAGACCCATGGCGGAACAAAATTTGGGGTATTTGCCACGGCGGATTGGCATCGGAACCATACGATGGTCTATATGAGGGAGTGGGCAAGAGAGTTGGGCGAGATGAGGGAAGGGCAGGCGATATTCCACGGACAGGCGCAGATTGTCGATGATATTCATTACGAGGGATTTTGTTTATATGCGCAGGATAAGAAATATGTAAGCTTTCATTGCTATCCCGAACCCGGTTCTCATTTGGCGCTTGGGCGATAGCAATCGATGGGCAAGTCCCATCTCTCTGATCCGGACAATATCATCGGTGGTGCTTAGCCAGAATGCAGTTCCATCCGGGAGCAGGCTTCGATGCTCAATGGCTTGGGGAAGCCAATCAGGAAAACTGTCACGCGCGTCCGTTCCGCCGTTCGATCTCCCGCGGATGCGTTGGTCTTCTTCTTGTGCAGCCTTCCGAGGATATGGCGTGGGATATCAAGATTCCAGTTGCCCCAGGCCATCGTATTGCGCAGCCATTCGCCAAGCTGGCGAAACTCTGCAGCATTGGCGCGGGAGTAGCTCAAGGTGATCAGCTCGGTCGTGTACTTGGCCAAATCTTTTTCATCGGGAACGGTGGCGGCGGGAAGGCCGGCTCGAAGCTGGGTGAATTTTTTATGAACACACGATTGGGGCGGATATGGCGCTATGTTTGGCGGATATGCCATGCCGGCTGTGCCGGGTGATTTTTTTTCGAGGGTGTTGACAAGGCTTCATCGTGTGGTTTTTCTGAGAGCGAGGGCAGCATACGCTGCTATTGCAGTCGCTTGAGAACTCACTAGGTAAGAGGGAACCCTCAGTTGGAGATATGGGTATGCCGAATCCCGAACATGTAGCCATTCTTGCTCAAGGTCAACGAATTTGGAATTGTTGGCGGAAGGAGAACCCAACTATCACACCAGACCTGTCTTCCGCTGAACTTTCTTCTGCCAATCTGCGCTCAACCGATCTCAGCTTTTCGGACCTTTCGCACGCTGTGCTTAGCGGTGCCGACTTGACGGATGCTGACTTGAGCAATGCTAGCCTCCGATCATCGATGGTGGATTATGCGACACTCGCCGGTGCCAATCTTCGGTTCTGCAATCTTGATGATGCGCGACTGGACGGAGCAATTTGCCACTCGGCCGACTTCAGTGAGGCGAGTGCCTGCAATGCCACTCTTGTCGAAGCAAACCTCTGCTTGGCCAAGCTGCGGCGAACACACTTTGATGGCTCCAACCTGACTAAATGTGATCTTTCCGAGGCCGAAGCAGTTGAAGCGCAGTTCACCCATGCCACCCTGAATGACGCAACGCTGTACCGCACCGATTTAACCGCTGCCAGCTTACAGCACGCCCAGTTATTGCGTGCCGATCTCGCCCTCAGCATTATGGTCCGGACGGCATTGGACTATGCCAACTTGACCGATTGCTCAGTGTACGGCGCGTCCGTGTGGGATGCTTCAGTCGTCGGCACTGTGCAGAAGGATCTACGGATAACGCCTGTGTTTCGGTATCCATATGTTGGTTTCTCAACCGAAGAACCAACCGTGACGGTTGACGATCTGGAGGTAGCTCAGTTCGTTCATCTCCTGCTTCGAAACGACCGCCTCAAGTCGGTAATCGACACAATTGGAAGCAAGGGGGTACTCATACTTGGCCGGTTTACGCCGGAGAGGAAGCAGGTTCTTGACATGATCCGCGACAAGTTGCGCTCTCTTAACTTTGTCCCGATGATGTTCGATTTTGAACGACCTACTCAGCGCGACTTTAGCGAGACGATTAAGACACTGGCCGGTCTGAGCCGTTTCATCGTTGCAGATATCACCAACCCTAAATCCAGTCCACTCGAATTACAGGCAACGATGCCTGACTACATGATTCCTTTTGTTCCGATCATTGACGAGTCCGAAGAACCATTCTCGATGTTTCGTGACCTCAAGCAGAAGTACGGAGCTTGGGTTCTGGACGTGCTGAAGTACGACACGCCGTCAAACCTAATGGCTGCGTTCGAACCTGCAGTTGTGCGGCCCGCCCTGGAGTTAAGCAAGTTGCTCGTCATGAAGAAGGCGGAAGCGATACGTACTCGCCATGTGAGCGAGTATGTTTGAGCGATGGCGAACATATTTTGTGCGGGATCGCAATCTTGGGTGAATTAGCGCTTGGCTGATGTCTAACCATCACGGATGGAATATCTCGGCTCCTTCAAAGGCGAACTCGAACGCATGCCTCATTTGAATCGGTGAAAATAGGGGGTTAGCGCCCTTTGAATCATTTTCTTGACATATTCCGGGGCAATCCACTAAGAGCCGATTCACCTATCTCAATGCACAGCATCTTTACACTCGAAACCCATCTCCACACGCGCATTCACGCCCTTCGCATCACCACGCCGCACAATCTGGCCGAAGGATTGCGCAGTTTGGAGCTGTCCTGTCCTTTGCCCACGGTGCTTCTCTCGGGCCGTCTTCAACATGCAGAGCCGGCTCTCCATACTCAATTTGCCACGTTCTTCTCCGAGGGCATCGCTCAAGCCGCTGAAAAGCTTGGTGCCGTGGTGGTGGATTCAGGCATGGATTCCGATATCGTTGGTCTGATGGGCTCGGCCCGAAAGCAAATCGACGCCCACTTTCCTCTGCTGGGCGTCGCCCCCGAAGGTATGATCTCCATATCTGGCGAGGGCCGGTCTCATCGTGCTTCGATTCCTGTTGAGCCTCACCATAGTCATCTGGTGCTTGTACCCGGGGATCGGCCTGGCGACGAATCGCCATGGATGGCCGATATTGCCGACGCCATGGCAGGCGCTATGCCTTCGCTGCTCATTGTGGTGGGCGGAGGAGAAATATCCTGGGAGGATATCGAGAATAGCGTGGCGGCGGACAGACCCATCCTTGTGCTTGCGGGTTCGGGTGGTACGGCGGATATCGTCGCCCAAGCCCTCGCCGATCGAAAGACATCCGGGGGGGCAAGCCGCCTTCCCGCCGAGGGCCGTTTTCAAATTGTTCCTATGGCCGACGGCCCCGAAGCGCTGTACGAAGCCATTTTGGCGGGACTTTCCAAGCGCGATGCGATTCCTCCCTTTAAAAAGCCCTCCAAGCCTCAGGCCAAGGGCGACCCCAATGCTTCCCTCAAGGAACTGATTGGCGCACTGCGGCTTCCCGAAAGCAAGAAACGATTTCTCGTCGACCGATGGCTGGATCAGATTCAATGGATGGAGGGCAAGGCGGCGGCGTGTCAACGAAAATACTATTGGTCAAGGCGCATCGTGATTGTAGCGGCGGCATTCGTGCCCGTACTCACCACCACATCGGCAAGTCTTTCGGAGCAAGAGGGCTATTCCCATCTTGCCGGAGAAATCATGCGCTGGCTCTCTATTGGACTTAGCTTGTTGGTGACCATCGCGGCGGCATGGGAAGAGTTCTTCCGCAATGGTGAACGTTGGAGGCATTTTCGCCATACGATTGAACACTTGAAGAGCGAAGGCTGGCTCTATTTGGAACGGAGCGGGAAGTACGCGGAATATCCCAGCCATAACCGGGCGCACTCGGCCTTTGTGCTGAGCGTGGAGCAATTGCTGGCCGAAGATGTCGAGCGTTTTGTGAATCAAATTGCGGTGGAAAGAAACAAGAAAGAGCAAGAAGAGAAGGCGCAGGAGAAGGCCGATGACAGTTAGGCCAGATTTGTCACGATTGCGCAAAGCGTGCGGGTGAGTCGCAAACACTTCGCGCACATTCCGAGCGCCCGCTCAGCCTTTTCCCTTTCATCACCATTCAATACCAATTGCACCCGTGCGGCATGGTCCTTGCTGTTACTGATGCAAGTCGAATTCATCCGACAATAGGTATTGAATATGGCAGACGTATTTCTATCCCATGCGAGCGAAGACGCCGAACGTGTTGCCGAATTGGAGAGGGCTCTCAAGACTGAATCCTTTGAGACCTGGTTCGATGGGCATCTAACGGGCGGTGACGCATGGGCTCCCGAAATTATTAAACAATTAGAGGCCAGCCGCTGTATTATCCTATGCTGGTCCGAGAGCGCCGTCAAAAAGGCCCGCTCGGGACAATCGCCCTGGCTTCGTTCCGAGGCCGATGAGGCCGTACGCAAAGGCATCCTGATCAATATCCTGCTCGATCAGGTAACGCCGCCAAAGCCCTACGAGCAATTCCAATATCTCAACATGATTGGCTGGAGCGGCGATCGATCGGCCGATTCCTATCAAGGACTCCTAAAGGCCATACTTCAAAAACTCGAGGGTGCCCCTCCGTCCTCCGAGGGCCAAAGACCATTAGGTCCGCGCCGGCGCGCGCTGTTGATTGGCACGGGCGTGGTCAAGGGTATGCCGGCTTTGCCCGCTGTGAAGAACAACCTTGAGGAGCTTTACCAAGCCCTTCGCCAGCCTCAATGCGGTTTTGAGGCCGAGAAAGTGTTCAATCCCCCGGCAGTGCAAGATCTGTTGGAGGCACTGGACCATTTCTTTGTAAATGGCCGGCCCGATTCAGAGGGCATGATCTTGCTTTATTTCTGCGGCTATCTGTTGCTGGATGGTTCCACGCTGTACCTCAGCGTGGCGGATGCAGCGATAAAACACATCAAATACAATTGGATTTCTTTGGATTTACTCCGGAATGAGTATCTCAACCAATCTTCCGAACGAACTCGCCTTGTGGTGCTCGATGGCTATTATCCGCAAGGCGATGCCTCCCAAATCAAAGATGCATTAGGTCCCCTTGCCCAGGGGAATATTGTTATTACATCTATGCCCCCATCCCTCATCGACCCATGGAAGGAACGGAATACCGTATTTACAGGCAGCCTGATTCGCGCGTTCACGTCAAACGAGGCGGATGCCGATGGGAACACAGTCACGACTGCCCAGGAAGTTTATGACTACGTGAAGCGGCAAATGGAAAGGCGCGAGCAGCCATCGCCCTGCCTTCTTTCCACGGGCGGCTCGCCATCCCAGGCGATTCTCACCAAGCAAAGCAATGCAAAAATAAAACGTCCACCGCTTACCCCCGATCAGACCAAGCTCATTCAAACCCTTTCCACGGGCATGGATAGCGGAAAGGTCGTGGTTTTCTTGGGAGATGGTGTTTTTAATACAAATGCGCTCAGTGGGCTGGCCGTCACCACCGCGCTGGCCAAGATTGCAGGACTTAATGTTGCAGCATGGGATCAGGGGATTATCCCCACGCCGGCGGAGTGGCTGGAGCAGCAGCATGATCGCGAGATATTTTTAACGAAATTTCGAGCCATTCTTGAAGAGCAATCCAAGGTGGCGTCGATTATGAACAGTCCCGCCCATAACTTAATTCTACGTAGAAAACGCCCTTGGCTTACCATCTCCGCCATGTACGACTACACGCTTGAAGACAAGCTTAATGAAGCGGAGATTCCCTATGTGCTCCTGGCCCATATCAACCATTCCAAAGAGGGCAAGGATGACAATAAGATTCTCGTCCTTCGAAACAAGCATCATCCCGGCGTTCGGAAGGGTATGCACCCAGAAGCGGAGATTTGCATGCCCGATAGCATTGTTGTCGAGAAAGACGATTGTATTTTGTACAAACTCCTAGGCTCTCCCTATCTGCACGATATCGAGCTGGCCAAGGAACACGAATTGGATACGGTGATCGCGACCGAGTCGGACTATATTCGCTTTCTCGCGGCACTTCAGAGCGCTGCCAGCCGGCCGACCGTTTTGGCGCGCTATTTCGGGAAGGCTCGCCTCTTGTTTCTCGGGTTTAGTTTGCATTTATGGCACTACCGCCTGGTCAGCCACCTGTTTGGCAGGGGACAGAAGGGGGGCAGCGAGATATGGGTCATCGAGAAACCCCCCATCGTTGTCCCTCGGCCAGCAACAAGTTTTGAAGCGATTTTTTGGGATCGTCTTCAGCCCGATCCTTTTGTCGATATCGATCTATCCACCCTGTGTGAAACCCTCACCCCGGGAAGGAGTGGGTCCACATGAGTTCCTCATCCAGCCTTGAACGTCCTAGCACACCTACGCCCCCTATTGCCATGCAGCCCTATATTGGCCTGCGGCCCTACGAGGAAAGCGATAAGGCATTTTTCTTTGGCCGAGATAGGGATGCGTCGCTGCTGGTCAATAAGATTCTTGCGTTTCCGTTGACCGTTTTGGTCGCTCCCTCGGGCGTTGGCAAGACATCCTTGCTGAAGGTGCTTGTCATTCCCGAGCTTCGCGATCCCGAAACGCTTGTTGTCTATGTGGATAAATGGCTGGCTTCTCCGATTCAAGGAATTCGCCGAAAGCTAAGCCGTTCCTTGGGCAAAGAAGCGGAAGGCGCCGAAGATCGAAGTCTTCGCGAGCTGGTGAGCGAGGCCAACCGCGATGACAAATCGGTGATTCTCATTCTCGATCAGGCCGAGCAGCTCTTTATCCGGCATGGGGGGCAAATCGATGCTTTTGGACAGGAAATCAGTGCCCTTCTCCGGTCGGGAGCCGATGTTCATGTGGTAATTTCCTTGCGCGAGGAATACCTCGCGGGCATGGACACCTTGCGTTCTCACCTACTGACGATTAACCAAGGCAGCTATCGCCTGGTCCGCCTGGATGGAGAAGGCGCGAGGAACGCCATCGAAAAACCCGTGAAAGAGCCTCCATTTGACGGCGAAGTAGAGCCGGGTCTCACCGATGAGCTACTCAAGGATCTTCGGGCAAGCGAAGGAGGCATGGGGCTAACCGAGATTAACGCGGGAAGCTCGGGGGTTGATTTGCCCTTCTTACAAATTGTTTGCACAACGCTGTGGAAGGCCGCCGGTTCTGGAATGAATCGGAAGCTTAGCCTTTCGCTGTATAAACAGCTCGGCGAGCGCGGTGGAATCGTTCGATCGTTTGTCGAGGAAATCGTTCAGAAGCTGGGAATCGAGCATCATGCGGGGGCGGCGAAGATATTGGATTTGCTTGCCCCTAGCATTGGCGTTAAGATGTCTTATCCGGTGGAGGTTCTCGAGAAACAGGCGTTGGAGAATTGGGGTATTCAATCGGCTCATGTACAGCGCATTCTGCAGGTGCTGGAGGAGGGAAAGCTAATTCGAAGGCGGGAGAGTGGTAAGGTTGTAGAGCTATGGCATGATGCTTTTTCCCAGGTTTTGCGCCCATGGATCGATCAAGCGCTGCTCAAGGATAAGGTATCCAAGGAGCTTTCAAAGCGGAAAAAAGAGCGCGGTATTAAGCGCAACCGCATCTTGGTTATCCTTGCGGCCATTGCTGCAAGCGGAGCTGCTCTTGGGTGGTTGGTCTACAATGTACTCTATGTTTGGGAGCATGCGTTTTATTACCGAGCATATGTCAGCGTTTATGGAGCTCCCGAGGGCATCGGGCCCGAACTTAGCCTGGAGCAAGTGAGGCATCGGCCTCTCTCCTACCGCATTGTGAAGGCTGGACGCTTTGGACGCACCCTGCGGATGTACGCGGTGAATGGTTTGGATGATGGCCGGGGCGATCCTGAAGCGCGTGAGATGGCGGCTCTCAACAAGGCCTACCTGGAGGCCGACAGGGCTTATCTCAATCCCTCGTTCTGGACTTATGACTACAACCGCGATGGGAAGATTGCCTCGGAATATGCCTATACCAAATACAAGGAATTGGTGCAGGCCATTGTTTATACCGCGGACACGCGTCCCGATTCCTCCGCGGCAATTGCCTATTTTTTGAACTCTCAGGGCAGGCCCGGTCCAGTGAAGACCGATCCTAATGATTCCGCCTTTTTTTGGGCGAAACGAATTCACTACTCGGCGCGGGGATATGAAGAGCTTGTCGAGTATTTGGGCGCCTCGGGCGAGTCCATTCCAGGCGCCGATCAAGCTTTTGCTTCCAAACGCGAGTACGATAAGCAGGGGCGTGTGCTTTCCCAGATATCGCTGGATGCCAAGGGTCAACCCATGAATGATGCCTTTGGCAATGCTCAGATGAAAGTCATCTATGATGCCGGGGGGGATGAATTCGAAACCAGGGCCTTTGACGCCAAGGGAAAACCGACGCGGGTGAAGGAGGGGTGGAGCATTCAGAGGGTGGTTCGCCGAGATCCCTATGGAAACGAGATTGAAAGAGCCTATTTGGATGTGGAAGAGGCGCCCACCGTAAATCAAGAGGGATGGCATAAGGCCGTTTTTACACCGAATGAGCATGGCTACCCGGCGGAACAATGGTTCTTCAATAACAAGGGAGAGCCCACGACGGACAAAGCCAACGGGTGTTATGGCTACCAGCATCAGTACACGGATGAAGGGGCCCAGACGCGATGGACATGCATGGGCAAGGACAGACAGCCGATGCCAAGCAAGGGGGGATTTATCAGCGTAGGCATGGATCTGGATGAGCGTGACCGCGTAAGGCGTGAACGGTATCTGGACGCCGAGGGCAAGCCCACCTGGAATCGTGAAGGCATTGCCGGGCGCCGTTTTACTTATGATGACAGGGGTAGGATTACCAAAACCGAGCACTTGGGCCTACAGGACGAAATTGTGAGCAACATCCACGGCGCGGCGATCTACACGACCGAATACGATGATGCAAACCAGACATCCACCACCTCCGCCAGAAATCCCGAGGGCAAGCTTGTTGTTACCGACGAGGGCCAGGCCATCGCAAAGCGCGTCCGAGATATATGGGGGAATATAGTTGAAGAAACCTTTTGGGACCAAAATGAAAGGCCCATGTCGACAGTGGGGGGTTATGCCGGTGTTCGGCAGATCTATGGCACCCGAGGGCAACTTGTTGAAACCATGTATCTGGGCAAAGCAGGGGAAGTTGTCTTTCGAAAGGAAGGCTATGCGGGATGGAGGGCGGAATTCGACGATTTGGGCAGGCGCAAGCTGACGCGCTTTGTGGGGCTTCGCAAAGAGGCAACGCTTAGCCCTCAATATGGGGCCGCGGGCTGGCGTTCTACCTATGATGAATGGGGGCATGAATTATCCAAAAACTACTTTGGGCTGGATGACAAGCCCATTGTTTCAGCCCAGGGGGAGGCCGGCTTTCGCATTCGGTGGGATGCATGGGGGAGTGCTTTGGAGTGGACTTATGTCGATCTTGAAGGGAAGCCTACGCTTCGTGTCTGGGATGACAAGGATAAATTTTCAGGGAGTGGTTATGCGATTGTGGAAAGAACCTTTGATGAGCATGGGAATATAAAGGAACAAGCCTATTTTGGCTTATCAAAGGATGAGCCTGTGCTCCATCCTCAAGGCTGGGCCCGCGTGGAGCATCTCTACGACGAGCAAGATCGTCAAACGCAGAGTGCCTATTTTGGCTTAAAAGGCGAGCCTGTTCAATTGGTGAGCGCACCGGGTGGCTATCATCGGGTGAATCGAAGCTATGATCGCTGGGGGAATGCCGTGGAGATCCGTTACTTTGATACAGACGGAAAGCCTGTTGAAAACCGGGAGGGCTATGCCCGCCTGGTCAGGGAATTCGATCGCTTTGGTAAAAGCTATAAGCAATCCATGTTCAAGGCCGATGAGAACAAAGCTACTCTTTCTGATGGAACACATCTGGTGGTCACCATCCGGGATAGCTATGGACACATCGAGAAAAGCGAGGATTTTGGGCCTCAAGACCCACCCAATAAGCTTCGCGGAGAAAGGTATACATACGATGAACACGGTAATCTCAAAGAACTTCGGCATCTGGATGGGATGGATAAGCCTGTGACTACGCCCAGTGCTCCCTGTGCCGTGGAACGGCTGGCCTATGATAAGCTTCAACAGCTTGAGGATTTGATTTGCCTGGACGAAGATGAAAACCCTCTTGGGGGTTTAGAGGAGAAAGCAGCGCGTATCCACTATCGTTATGATGACAAAGGCCAGCTTATACAGGTACAATATTTTGATAAAGAAGATAAGCCGTTCCGCACCTCTAATGACTATGCGAGCTATCGCTTTAGCTATGATGAGCGGGGACGAAAAACAGAGGAGCGCTATGAAGATGCCGATGGGCATCTGGCGAAGACGAAGCTTGGGCTCTCCCGGATGCGCTTTAGCTATGATGCATTTGATCGGGTCATCGAACAAAGCTATGTTGACGAAAATGATGCTCCGGTTCAACCTGTGGCGAAGATGCAAATTGAATACGATCCCCTTGGCCGCAGGGTGCTGGATCGCTATTTGGCGCCTGGAGACAAGCACGCCTCGCTGGGGAAGACGGGCCAGCATGAAACCTATTACGAATACGATGCCTATGGGAAGCTTCTCTCGATCTCTTATCGGGATACCAAGGGGAAGCCTGCCAAGGGCTATGCCCGCTTTTATGACCCGACCTGGCAGTTGTGCGGGCGCTGGATTGCAGAGTACGATATGAATGGGAAGCTGAAGGGGAATGGCCGCTGCGAATAGGAGATATCACCAGCTTCTCCTTCACGGACTCCATTCGGAGGGGAGGGGAAGTGGTTGACACCTTGGAGGGGAGAACAGGGGAGAACAGGGGAGAACGGGGAGAACCAATTACTTTGGCGGCTCCTCCGCGGGCGCTTGACCTTTTTGCCCCTTCTTTGAAGCCTTGCGCAAAGCCGTCAACTCAAAGGTCTTCGCAATCGCATCTTCCCCCAACTCGCGGCTTGCGCTCCGCGCCGCCCGGCGGGCCGCCCGGCAATTTTCCACAATCAACCCATCAAGCAAATCCAGCAGCTCGGTCTGTGAAGGCGTTCCGCGCGGCGTTGAACTCGCCACCGCCGCCGCCCTTAATGCGGGAACCGCCGCCTCAATCTCCTGAATCAATGGAGGCCCGCCCCGATTCTGCGCCGCCGCTGCAATGGTGGCATTCTTGAACAGCGGAACAAATTGCTCCAACTGCGAAGCCAGCGCATCGCCGTCGCCGGGAAGCTCCGCGCACAGATGAAGCACCGACTGAATCGAACCGGCCGCTGCTTTTTCACCCTCTCCGCCGACCTTTAACAGCGCGGTCTTCGTGCTTCGCGCAACCGAAATCGCGCGCGTCCTTAGATTGCGCCCTGTCTGAACCGTGTCCACATACACCGAGCCATGCATTTGTTTGCCGGCCCTGGCCGAGTGGCGATCGGCGGTGGCGGAGAGCAGCGCATTGGTGTAGTCCACAAGCTCGGCGGCATCATCGGCACTGTAGCCATGATCGGCAAGAGCAGGCCCATGATGGGTATAGGCATTTTGGGTTAGTTGAGCTTGGGCAAGGGTGTCTTCGGAGCCAAAGGTTCTTCCGAGGGCAATAAAGGCAGATTTGGCTTCGGGGGAAATGGTTTTGGGATCGAATGTCATGGTGATGACTCCTTGTTTACAATGAACCGGGTTGAATGAGATGAAGGAGCTGTGTCGCGCCTTCCATCCTGCGCGAATGCGCTGGATGGTGGGCTGAACGGTGGCCGTCCAAAACGTATTCCAAGGGCTGAGAATATTTTTTTAGGCCGCTTTTTTGCCGTTGCGGGGGTGGAGGCCGGGGGTGGAGGCAGGTTACAAAATTCAAAAAAAATTTTTTAAAATTTATTTTTGAATATTGCAAGCCGGACACAATCCTCCGCAATCCACCGATTGTTCGTTACCATTGGCAATGCCATCGTCGCATTGAGGCGCTTGGCATAATCCGGCCCAGCATACACCGCTCTCGCAATCGCTTGGGAACTCGCATCCTTGGCCGGTGGGGCAGCGAGGACAGCTTTGCGTTCCTCCGCAATCGATACCCGTCTCGCCGTCGTTCTTCACGCCGTCGGTGCAGGAAGGCGCCTTGCATAATCCGCCCAAGCATACGCCTTGAATACAGTCGCTATCCACTTTGCAAGTGTAGCCAACCGCGCATGGAGAACAGGGACCGCCACAATCTAAATCGGTTTCTCCAAGGGCCTTTTCAACTTGTGAGTTGTTGCAATGCATTGGGGCGCATATCGTGAAATGGCATGCAAGCCCGCCGGGACATGAAGGCGAAATGGAATCTATACAGTCCACGCACTCCCCTTCAAAACATACGCCGAAGCCTGTTTCAGGGCATGTCGCGCCATCACCAAAATTCACAGTGAGGGCTTGGCCTTTATCGCAATAATTCATCGTGCATTGCTTGCCATCATTATAAAAATCGCTTGGATCGTCGAGATCGAGAACCTTCCCTTTCACATCGCAATCCAAGCGATGACAATCGCCGCGCACTTGAGATAGCAGAGCTCCAATTCTTATTTCAGCCACGCACTTTCCATCGACGCATTCGACGGTTCCGCAGCGCGGATCGGGCTGAATTGCGCAGTCCGACGCTTTCACACATTCGGGGGTGATCGCATTCGCCGGCGGGTCAACCGTCGATCCGCCGAGCCTCCAAATACAAT
This sequence comes from uncultured Polyangiaceae bacterium, assembly GCA_964537685.1. GTDB lineage: Bacteria > Myxococcota_A > Polyangia > Polyangiales > Polyangiaceae > CAZICM01. The sequence goes on along the minus strand of CAZICM010000018.1, from coordinate 47,544 downwards.
CGTCGTAGGCTTCCTGAATCGCCAGCTCCGCATCACCGCATGCCACGATGCTTGAAAGTCCGAGAGCCAAAGCAAACCCAATTTTCTTCACCATATAAACCGTCCTTGAATGCCTGCGGCATCCCTTGAAATCCAGACTTGATCGAGCATCAGCGTTGTGCCGTGGGCGCCCGCCCAAATCGCCGAACCGATGAGCAAACCCTTTGAGAGACCGGCGAATACAGCGCGCCGCACATTCGCCGCTTTTGCGTCTTCCAGAAGTGTCTCCGCGTTTTCGTGCAGTCCAATCAAGTGCTGGCTTACGGCCGCGGTGGTCATTGCGATTGCGGCGTCTTTCTGGCCCACCGCAGCCAAATAAAAATACCCGCCCAGCAGGGTGGTGGGCACCCAGCCCCACAGCACTGCATTCGGCACTTTGGAGCGAGCGCGCGTCCATGCGTTCGGCATGTTTGGTGTGTTCGGCGCATTCACCGGAAGAGGTGCGGGCGGTGCTTCTTGAGGTGCGGGCAATTCCGCGTTTGCAACAGGGCTTGAAGCGGGCGGCGCGCTGGGTATTTGGGGTTCGTCAAAGGGTGGTTCGAACACATCGTTTGCGTGGGCATCGATGGGCGATGGCTGCTCTGCGTGAGCGATACCCGTGACTGTGCCTGTAAGCAGCACCAACGATTGGAGAAGTATGATGTGGGTAGGAATGGGGATCGATTTTTTCACATCGAAAAATCCTTTCCGAATGGGGTTTTTGAGGCTGGGCGAGGATAGAGGGGAACGGGGGGGCTGTCTACATTTTAGGCGTCTCGATTTACCTTGATTACCAATTTGGCAAAAATCGCACGGCTCGTATACCATTTGTATTGGCTTGTTGGGAAAAATGGATGGCGGGCCGCACATCGCGCTTGACACATCCAAGAATGGTCATTTAAGAATGGTCATCTGGAATTCCTGGTGGTCTTTCCATCGGGTTCTTCAGGTTGAGTCAATAACTACAGTGAAATAGGGAAGATCATGTTGAGATCAATGGGTGTGCGATGCCGGGTTGCGTTGTTTTCGGTGATCGCGCTAGGTCTGTGTGCGTGTAGTGAACCTGTGGATCCGGGGAAACCAGGTGAGACAACCCCGAGTCCGCCCTTGGCGGAGGCGCCGCCGCTTCCCCAGCCGGGCACCGTCCCCGTCGATGAGTTTGGGTACTTCCAGTATATCGTTGATTTGCGCAAGGGCAGCGCTGATGGCTACGCGGAAGTGGCCCCCGAGGATGGTCGCTTTCCCAGCTATGACAAAGCACAGGTCCGCAATCTCATCTATGAGTTTGAAGCCAAGTATGGAATTCATGTGGATTCGTTGACGAGTTGGGTGGGTCCCAGCTTTACGGCGTTCTTGTCCCCTGAGCAAATTGAGGCTGTGCGGGAGGATACGCGGGTGGAGCTGATAACGCCCAATTTCTATGACATACCGCCGAGTGCGGATACAAAGTCGGTCTGGCTCGATCAAAGTCTGCCCGGAGGTGAAATTATCCCATGGGGAAAGCAAGCGATAAATCCATTTGCGGTACCCAGCAGCGGGAATACTCGGGTGTATGTAATCGATTATGGCACGGGGCATCATCCAGATCTCAATGTTGTGCAGCAAGTTCATCCACAGGATGAGCTTAATCCGAAATGGGACAGCGTGCCAGGTTGCTATCCCCATGGACTTCATGTGGCTGGAATCATTGGTGCAAAGGCGGATGGTACGGGGATTCAAGGAATCTCTCCGGGCGTACCCATTGTGTCGGTTTTGCTTCAGCCGAAAACATCGTACAAGCCATCCTGTATACCCGATGGAAATACAGTCAGTAGTTTCGCCGAGGCATTGAATTGGGTTGCGAGCGATATCGTTGCCAGACAACAAGTTGGGATTATAAACCTTTCCTATCGGCATCCTGAATTTAAATCGAATGCAACGATCGGAAAAAAAATGTGGGACATTGCGCAGCGTCCTGAGAATTATCCCAATGCATTTATTGTTCAGTCCGCCGGCAATGACAACGATGACGCATGCAAAAGGGCCTACGATCTTCCCTCAGACGCCGATGGGATTATGGTGGTTGGAGCAATCAATGATCATGGGCAACAAGTGGTTCCGCTCAATGGCATTTGGGGGTTTTATGAGCATGTTTCGTACACCACAGACTCCTGGGATAACAAGGAATGGGGGTCCAACTATGGTTCATGCGTGGATGTCTGGGCTCCCGGGCGTTCGATCTATTCCACATGGGAAAACGGCTCCTACGCCCCTCTTTCAGGCACATCCATGGCAGCGCCTCATGTTGCGGGTTTAGCCGCCTATATTGCTGAAACAGAAGGCGCCACTGACTCGGCTGATCTCGAAAGCAAAGTCCGCGCAAAACTAAAGAATTTGGGTTCAGTCGATCTATCAGGGGCAGCGATTCAAATGCCCACACTGGCGCCTTTGCCAAACCCCGCGAACACGCCTTATGCCGAGATTGTTATCAACGGCGACCCAAATAGCATCAACAATTTCTCGAAGCATCCACATCCCATTTATGTGGAGGATGGCTATGATTTTTCGTTGCAGTTTGATTCGAGAGGTACGAATCCCTATGACTGCGACCTATACCGCACTCCGCTCGATCCACAGGGCGCTCCCGAGTTATTGTTCAGTGCTATTACGAAAACCCCGGCCCAAAGCTACAACTGGGGCGGTGGAACGTGGGAGATTAGCTCACCCCAATGTCCGTCCGCGCATGCCAAGATTGCGTATGCCAATAGGCCAAAGGTCCACTGGTTTGTCGACGGTGTGGAGACCCTTAGCGCGAATGCCTACTTCGCGAAAGTCGTTACAGAGGATGTCGTGTTGAGCTATGCAAGCGAAGGTACGGACGCTTGCTCGCTTACAGTGAATCAGTATGCTTCCTTGGGCACACTTTGGCTCGGCCCTTTGCAAACATGGGAAGATAAGGGGTTGCCTACATCAGCCACTAACGTTCTAAAGAGCAAGAACAAGGGATATTACAGGTATCAACTCACCTGTTCGGACATGTACGGTACGGTGGTGCCTAGAACAGTTGACGTGAGCTTTGACGATCCCCAGCCGCCGCCTCCCGGAGCCCTCGGCGCCGTATACACCAGCCAGTCCGTCCCCTCGCAAATTGGCGTAGGACAACTCTTCCCAGTGTCTCTCACCTTCAGCAATAATGGCACATCCACATGGACCAGTTCCGATAACTTTTATTTAGCCGCCATCAACAATAACAAAACATGGGGGTATAATAAAATTAAACTAGAACCGGGTGAAACCGTTGCCCCCGGTCAGCAAAAGACATTCTCCCTAAATGTTCTTGCCCCCTATGTCCCAGGGTCTTACACCTTTCAGTGGCAAATGGTCAAAGACGGCGCTTTCTGGTTTGGCGACGTATCTCCCGCCACCTCCATCAATGTGACCGTCCCCGCCTCGCTGATCCAGCCGGTTACCGGTGTCTGGCACAACCCAAATCGTCCAGGCTGGAAGCTCTCCGTCAGCCATAACAACAGCGGACAAGTTCTTCTCCTGTGGCACACCTTCAGCCAATCCGGCCAGCCCATCTGGTACTATGGAGTCGCAGGGAAAAAGAATATGGGTGTGTATTCCAGTGATCAAACCCCCGAGGGAATGATAATCACCAAATGGGCAAATGGGTCGGTGGGATTTACCTCCATCGGACAGATGTACTACGCGCCTCTCGGCAACAACAAGGGGACTTTCTCGTGGTCATTGAACGGCGAAATTGGCGCAGAAACGGTTGAATACGAGGGAATCAACGGTCCTGCCCCCCAGCCATTTACTGGCCATTGGTATCCACCTTCTCAAAATGGTTGGGGTTTTTCAGCGGATGTACAAGGAGGCAATGCCAAAACCCTGGTGACTTTCTACGATGCAGCCGGGCAACCGACATGGGCATCTGGATCAGGATCGGCTTCGGGAAATGGTTGTTCCATCCCTGCTCTGGATATATGGAAGGGGACCAACCTTTGCCCAGGATGCACAGGGCCGGTATCCACATCCGCTCAGCCCGCAGGGTGGATGCAAATTAACAACATTGATCTTGTGGCGAATTCGGCGATACTGCTCACATCCTTGGTGCCATTCCCGAATGCACCGTCTCTTCAGGTAGGGGGCGTTGCGATTCAGCGCCTGACTTATTAAAATATTAAAATATTAAAATATTAAAACTTCCATCGAATATCTATTAGGCCAACGGGCAGAATATGCCTAGCGGGAGCTGGGATTCTATCGAACTCTTCGCGCCGTTGGTCCTTATCCTTATGTTCCACCGCCCGCCAGAGTTTCCGGCATGAAGGCACAATCCAGCGCCGTGAATGCATGAGCTCGGGGCGCGAATGCATGAGTTCGGGGCGTGAATGCATGAGCTCGGGGAGTAAATGCATGAGCTCGGGGTGTGAATGTATGAGCTCGGGGCGTGAATGCAAGAGTTCGGGGCGTGAATGCAAGAGCGAACGCCGTGAATGCATGATCTCGGGGCGTGAATGCAAGAGCGAACGCCGTGAATGCATGAGCTCGGAGCGCGAATGCATGAGCTCGGGGCGTGAATGCACGACCCCGCCCAGCCAAGGCACCAGATCTCAGGATAAATGCAGCTCTCTTGTACCATGTTTAGGTGCAACATCTGCGTGCACTGCGCAGCTCATGCGCAGCTCGTGCGCAGCATGATCTCTCCCCTTCACATTTAAACCTCTTTTCCCGTGTGGCACCTGCCTTGCAGTGTGCCCCCTCACCATATCGTGGCCAATTACTTCGCTATCCATTCGCTGGGGGAGTCCCTCGTGCAGTACCTCCAGCGAGGCTATGATGAGGAGAAGAGTAGGCGCAGCGCCGATGGGCTGAAGCCAGACTTGCCCGCGTGTAGTTTTGTGCTCGTCGGTAGCGAGGGGATGTCTGCCGAGTCGGGGCCCGCTAAGCCTTGTGTCTCGCTCTTTCTCTATCGTGTGACCGTGAATGAGCATCTCCGTAATCAGCCCAGGCCCGAGGGGGCGTTCTCCGAGAAGTTGCCGCCTATCGCTCTGGATCTTCATTTTCTTTTGTCGGTCTGGGTGAATGATGCGGAGGAGGAACATCGGATTTTAGGCTGGTTGATCGCTAGGCTCTATGCCAGGCAGGTGCTGGGGGAGTCCGATTTGAGCGAGGAGGGCGGTTGGGATAAGGGTGAGGTGATTCATCTCATTCCTTCCGAGTTGTCTACCGAGGATTTGATGCGGGTGTGGGATGCGCTGAAGCAGCCTTATCATCTGAGTTTGTCCTATATCGCCCGGGTTGTGAGGGTGCAGCCCGAGCTTGGGGGTGTGAGCGGTAAGCCTCCCGTCGTGGCAAAGCGGCTTTCGTTTGGAAAGCGGGAGGATATGCCATGATTTGGGGCCTGGAACAGGTGGAGGCAAGGGCGATTCGGGCCTTTCGTTTTGTGGATGCCGAGACAAAGGCGGCGTTGAGCCGGGCTGTGGATCTTCGGGCGCTGAAGCCGGAGAGTGTGGCCGCTCAGGTGAAGGTGGTGCGCAATCGTTCGGGGGTGTTTGTCATTTGCGCTGTGCCAGGTCTGGAGGCGTGGGTAGATACGTTTATGCCTCCCTTGCCCGAGGCGCCGGCGGCTCATTCGGTGGAGTTGGAGTTTGAGGTGCGCGATCCTGAAAGACGCTTTTTGCCTAGGCGTTTTACGATCGCTGTGCCGCCGGATCGGGCGCTCCCGGAGGAGTTGTATACGCCGGTGGATGTGCTGTTGTATCCGGCTCCCAATGCGCGTTCGAAGGCGGCGAGCGCGGTGTTGCGCTTCTCTTGTAAGGATGCCCAAAATCAGGAGCTCGCCGGTGTGCTTCTCTCGGTGGCGGTGGAAATCGCCGAGGGAAAGGTGCTGGTCGAGGAGGGGGTGAGCGATCAACAAGGTGAAGCCATTGTGTTTATGGCGGGGATTCCTTCGGTTCATTGGTCGGAATCCGAGGAGGGGACGCCGTTTTATCCTTCTTTTGGCGGTACGGTGCGTGCGGCGCGTTTGCCGGATGAGCCTTGGCCGCCTAATCCAGATGTTTTGGAAGCGCATTTGTCATCGATCGAGCTGGCCGAGCCTATCGAAATTGCCTCGGCCGGGGAGATTCACCGGGAGATTGTGCTCCCATCGTAGGGTTTGCCCATTGGAGTATGGGTATGAATTCTGGTTTTTTGATAATGGATGCGCCCTGGGCGCGCCACTAGGAGAGGAGAGCCGTCGTGCCTGAGTATTTAGCACCTGCTGTTTATGTTGAAGAGACGAGTTTCCGGGCCAAATCCATCGAGGGGGTGAGTACAAGTACCACTGGATTTGCCGGGCTTTGTCTGACGGGGCCCTCGTCGGGGACGCCTTCGCTGGTGACGAGTTTCGCCGAGTTTCAAAGGATGTATGGGGGCATCGATAACCTTGTACTGAGCGGGGTGAGCGATGAGACGAAGAAGCTGAACTATTTGGCTCATGCCGTGCGGGCCTATTTCGATGAGGGTGGTTCGCGTTTGTATGTGGCGAGGGTGGTTCCTTCGGGGGCGGGGACGTCGACGCTGACGATTGGGGGTGTGGCGAAGTTTGACGCGCGTTTTGCGGGCAGTGCGGGAAATGGTACGGTTTCGCTAAAGGTGAGCTATAAGGGCGCGCCGGTAAGCGCGGCGTACCGGGCTCCCGTGGGTTCGATGATGCGGGTGATGCAGGCGGCGGTGTCGGCGACTTCGGCGACGCTGACGGGGACCGTGGCGGGGCCAGCCTTTGAGCTGAGGGCGGGGGCGACGCTGGTGGTGTCGCTGCAAATGGCGGGGGCGGCGGCGGTGCAGCAAACGCTGACTTTCCAGGCGAAGAAGGCGGAGTTGTTTGGCTCGTCGGCTTTGGCGGATGTGGTGGTGGATGACACCAATGATACGCTGCGCGTGGATGTGGATGGGGTGGTCCAGAGTATTACGCTGGAGCATAGCGCGGGAGATCCTGCCGTGGCGAGGACGGTGGCATCGTTGGTAACGGAGCTGAATCGGAAGCTGAGGGGTGGTTATGCGCGGCTTTCGGAGGCTGCGGACGGTGGTACGGAGGGGCGTTTGGTGCTAGGTGGGGATTGTGCCGGCACGGATGGTTCTGTGGAGGTGATCGCGAGTTCGAGTGCGCTTACGGCGCTTGGGCTTGCCGCTGGGAAGGTGGTGAGCGCGCGGGATGCGGTGTCGAACAATGTTGGCAATCTGGCTGCGGTGGATGTGAATGATCTCAATGATATCTTTGATGATTTGGGATTGGATGTGACGGCCTCGCTGAATGCGGACCGGGTGGAGTTCTCCGCGCCTGCCGGGGTGAATGTGCTAATGGTGAGGAATTCAGGGACGGCCAATGCGGTGTTTGGTTTCCCGGTGTCGCCTGCAGCGGATGCTTCGAGTACGGGGGTGGAGACGTCGGCGTCGCAGTATTTCTATTATGTGAAAGCGTCGGACGGCACATGGACCCAGGAAGCGGCGACGACGCCGATCGATATTAACGCGACGATTACGACGAAGATGGCGAATGAGAGCACGAGGGGCGATGCGATTGGGGAGGGGGCGCAACTCTTGGAGTTCTCGGTGGGTTTTGCCGGTTCGGATGGGCGGGGGATGGGTTGGGAAGGTCTTGGCCTGTCTTCGGATCATCCTCGGTATATGGGGAATGTGCTGAAGGCTGTTCCTTCGACCCAGGGTGAGCAACTGACGAATCCGATTCAGTTTTCGGTGGTTGGGTCACCTACGGTATTCACGCTCTTGAGCGCGCTCTTGGGAGGCAAAGATGAGCAATCTCATACGCTTTCCGGGGGCACGGATGGGGGTGAGCCGAGCGGCGCGGAGTATAAGTCGGCGCTGGATCGCTTGATCGCGGTGGAGGATATTTCCATTGTGGCAACGCCGGGGTCGTCGGCCTATAGCAGTGCGCGCGAAACAGTGCGGGAGCTGATTAAGCATGTGGAAACGCGGCGTTCTTATCGAATTGCGGTTGTTGATTCGCTGATGAACGAAGGCGATGATGGGGTAAAGAAATTCCGCTCGGAGATGGATTCGAAGTACGCGGGTTTGTATTATCCCTGGGTGGTCGTGGCGAATCCGCTGGCGAAGATGGGGGATGATAGTATTCCCCGGGAGATTAAGCTTCCGCCTTCGGGATTTGTGTGTGGTATTTACGCGCGCAACGATATTGAGCGAGGGGTCATTAAGGCACCTGCGAATGAGGTGGTGAGGAGTGCGCTTCGTTTTTCGGAGGACGTGAACTTTGCGCGGCAGGAGGTGTTAAATCCGCTGGGCATTAATTGTTTGCGATTCTTCCCGGGGCGGGGTTATCGGGTGTGGGGTGCCCGGACGGTTAGCTCCGATCCTGAATGGAAGTATGTGAATATCCGCAGGTATTTTAATTATTTGGAGCGCTCGATCGATATGGGTACGCAATGGGCGGTATTTGAGCCCAATGGAGAGCGGCTGTGGGCCAATATCCGGGAGACGATCGATAGTTTTCTTTACAATGAGTGGAAGTCGGGAGCGTTGTTGGGTACAGATCCAAAGCAGGCGTATTTCGTGCGCTGTGATAGGAGTACGATGACGCAGAACGATTTGGATAATGGCCGGCTGATTTGTTTGATTGGTGTGGCGGCGATTAAGCCCGCGGAGTTTGTAATCTTTAGGATTGGTCAAAAAACCGCTGATGCCAGCAGTTGATAGGAAGGAGGCTTGGGAATGAGTGAGCGACCTACGCCCTATGGGGCATTTAACTTTGAGATCAGTTTTGGTGGCACGTCGTTCGGCGGTTTTTCCGATGTTTCGGGGCTGACGACCGAGTTTACGATGGCCGAGTACCGCGAGGGGAGTGATCCTGTAAATCATGTGCGCAAGGTGCCCGGGATTTATAAGGCGGGCGATGTGACGCTGAAGCGCGGGATTGTGAGCTCAAAGGTAATTTGGGAGTGGATTGAGGCGGTGCGCAAGACGGGGGTGAATGGACGCAAGGAGTACGTTCAGATTTCGCTTCTCGATGAGGCCCGGAAGACGGTTCAGTCGTGGAAGCTTTTGAATGTGACGCCGATGAAATTCACCGGTCCGACTTTGGCGGCCAAGGGGGGCGGTGATGTGGCGATGGAGGAGCTGGTTTTGTCGGCTGAAGATATTCAGATGTCCTTCGCATCCTAGGTGTTTTCGGATGAGCGTCCTTTGCTTTGAATCGGCCAAGCGCGTTGTGCCCAGCGCCCCTGAGCGCGCGGACATTGCCCTGTTTGTGGGGTTTTGTCAGCGCCGTTCTCTATCGGGGAAGGTGGTGCCTGTGCCGGCGGCTGTTGCCCGTTTCCTTGTGGAACAGGGTTTTTCAGGGCGTTTTGATGAGAAGGATCCTTATGATCCGCTGAAGGATGTGCCGGTGTTGATCGAGCGCTGGGAAGTGTTCGATCGATTGTTCGCGTGGGAGGAGGGAAAGGCTGGGCAGAAGGCGCCCGGGATGTATTTGGGCGCATCTGTCCGGTCTTTCTTTGCGCAGGGAGGGCGCAAGTGTTATGTGGTTCGGCTGGATGATTCGTATGATTTAGCTTCTTCTGCCGAGGAGAGGAGGGCTTTGGTCGATTCGTTGCTCCCTGGGCGGGGCGCGCTGTACGATGCGAGCGCGGCCGATCCATCGACCTTTCATGGGGCTGGGCATGTGTTGGGCTTGCCCGATGTGGCGTTTTTATGTGTGCCGGATTTAGCGGCGCTATGTGGGGGAGACCCCGCACAGAAGGCGCCCGAGATGCCGAAGCCGTTTTCCCAAGAGGTGTTTGTGCCTTGTTCGGAAGTGGTGGAGATGGAGGATTTGCTTCAGTCGGAGTTTCAGGCGCCTCGCTGCGATGGGGACGGGTATGAGATATGGGCCCAGTGGCTTTCTCGGGTTCAAGCGTTGGTGTCGAGGCTTGCGCGCGAGGTGCAGGTGATTGCGGGGATTCCCTTGCCGATGCGGGATGTGCGGGCGGACACGGGGGCAAAGGCTGCGTCGGCCGAGCACGATGTATACGCGTATTTGACGCTGTCGGGGGTGTTGGAGCGCTTTGAGAGCCGTTTTATTCAATTGGCCTATCCTTGGGTGAAGACAACGGTTTCCAGGCGTATGCCCGAGGGACTCGAGAGTCCAGAGGGAGTGCTGGCTGGGGTATTGGCAAGGAATGCGCTGAGCCGGGGTACGGTGCGCAATGGGCTTGGGTTGCCGCTTTCGGATGTGATGGATGTGTTTCCCGTGGTGAGCGTGCGGGAGCAGGAATCGAGGGTATTTTCCACCGATCCCGAGACCAAGTGTCTGCTTCGGAGGGTTTCGCTGATGGGGCCAACGCCTTCGGGGCTGAGGCTGCTTTCGGATGTGAGCACGAGTTCCGATGAGCGTTTTAGGCAGGCCCATGTGGGACGCTTGTTTTCTTCGTTGAGCCGGGCTTTGAAGACGGTGGGGGCCGATACGGTATTTGAGCCTTCTGGGGAGCGAACTTGGGGGCTGTTGGTCAGAAAGGTAGAGGGGGTATTGGAGAGGATGTGGCGGGCAGGGGGATTGAACGCTGAGACGCCCCAGAAGGCGTATTCGGTGCGCTGCGATCGGACGACGATGACCCAAAGCGATATGGATGCTGGGCGTTTGGTGGCTGATGTGCAGATTGTGCCGGCGGCGGCCATTGAGAAGATTTATGTGACGATTTCCCTTTCGGCGGGCGGTGGTCTGGTCGTGGAAGAGAAGGGGGTATCATGAGTTCACAGACCTATACGCTCCAGCCCTTTCGTTTTGAGGTGTATTTGGACGCGACGCCTTTATCCGGCGGGAGCGGGGGGAGTGCGCCGGCGGATGGGGCATTTGCGGAGTGTACGGGTTTGGAAGCGACGATGGAGCCCAAGGTCATTAAGGCTGGGGGTGTGAATTGGGGGCCGATTCAGCGGGTGGGGCAGGTGAGTTTTGCGACGGTGGTATTGAAGCGGGGGATTTCAAGGCGGGGCCAGTTGTATCAATGGTTTTATAGGGTGGCCTCGGGGGATTATGGGTATCGGTGCAGGGTACAGATTACGCTGAAGGGGCCCGCGCAGGCAGGTTCGACGGCGAGTGAACCGGTGATGACGTGGACGTTGGACAAGGCGCTGCCGGTGAAGTTTAAGGCGGCGGATTTTAATGCGAAGGCGACCGAGGTTGGGATTGAGGAGTTGCATTTGGTGCATGAAGGGCTTTCGTTTAGGCTGGGCGGGCCTGAGGGCGCTGGATCGGGGGCAAGCGCATGACAACCGGAAGCAATGAAGCCAAGTTTCTAATTGAGAGTCCGGCGTCCGAGATTCCGGTGCATTTTCAGCCTTCGTCGCTGCAGATGACGATTTCCAATAAGCTGCAGCAAGGGAGAAGGCGAGAGGGGGCGGGCCGGCGTGGCAATAATTCCGCTCAGCAGGTGGTTAAGGAGAGCGTAGCGAAACTGACTTTTGAATTGATTTTTGATACGACGGATACGGGGGAGAATGTGTGTGCTGTCACCGAGCGGGTGGCGAAGCTGATGGGTGAGAAGGGGAAGGCGCCGCCCAAGGTAACCTTTGACTGGGGAGCGTTTCGGTTTACGGGGATTGTCGACACTTATCGGGAGACGGTGGAGTTTTTTTCGTCGGATGGTGTTCCACTTCGCTCCACGGTGTCGATTGGAATGACGCAGGATGAGAATACCTATGATCGCGGGGATGACTCGGCAAGGGCAGGGGCATGGAGTGGAGCAGCATCGCCGGGGGATAGTTCTGGACCAGTAGAAACACCGCCCAGGCCGTCTTCGGAATTGGCGAGTGCGGCCGGGAATCCTGCGGCGGCTCGGGATATTGCAGCGCAGAACGGGCAGGAGAGTCTGCGTTTTTCGGCGGGGGCGTCGCTGGTATTGGACGCAAGCGTGAGTCTTTCTCCGCCTGTGGCCTTTGCAACGGGGGAGCTGAGTTTGGGTGCGGGCGCGGGGCTTTCGCTGTCGGCTGGCGCGGGCGTGAGCATGGGAGCGAGCGCTGGATTTTCGGCGTCGGCGGGCGTGAGCGCGGGTGTGGGCATGGGAGCGAGCGCTGGATTTTCGGCGTCGGCGGGCGTGAGCGCGGGTGTGAGCACTTCCGGTACAATGAGTGCGTTCTCGGAATTGCACAGTTCGGCCAAAGTGTCCGTTTCGTCCATGCCTCCTCTCGATCCGAGCCGGGTTCTGTTGGGGGCAGAGGCTCAAGTCACCGTTGTGGATGATCGAACGACTGTATTTGATATCAGTGGACGGGCCGTCGGAGGGTCGGAATCGAGAACCCGGCTGCAAAGCCGAATTCGCTTTGGAGAGGAGTGATCATGGGTGTGGTTGTGGGTGAGGTGAACGCGACGGTTCAACCGGGGCCGGAGCGGGAAGCGGGAGGCGATCTCGAGGCAGAAGAGGCGGCCGGAGCAGGCGCTGGGCTTTCCTTCGAAGACCTCGAAGCCGCGCTTCAAATTCGGGCAGAACGCAGGGCTAGGTTAATCGCGGATTGATGTTATTATGACGGAGCAAGCTCTAAGTCCAGATACCTTGTATGCTTCGCGGCCAACCGTTCGCGTGGATGGTGCGGCTTCGGCCAAGGTATCCGAGCTGCTTGCCGAACTGCGGGTGGAGGAGTCGGAAGGGGGATTATCGTCGCTGGAGATGACCCTGTCCAATGTGGCGCGTTTTCAGGATAACCAAGTGAATTTGGCCTTTGAAGATGAGGCTCTTCTTCGCTTTGGAACGAGCATTGAAGTATATACGGGCGATCAGCGCACGCCTGTGGAGATTTTTCGGGGGCTTATTTCTGCTTTTGAAGGCCGTTTTGAAGGGATTTCAAGTCCTCAGCTTGTCGTATTGGCCGAGGATGCCTTTCAGAAGGCGCGGCTGGCGAGGCGTACCAAGGTGCATGAGAATACAACGATTGCCTCGGTGGCTCAGGATTTGGCTTCGCAGTTGGCGCTGACGCCGGTGATTACGGGATTAACGGACGATCTAGGCGTGCAATTCCAGTTGAATGAGAGTGATTTAGCCTTTTTGCGCAGGCTTTTGTCGGTGGCCGATGGAGACTTGCAAGTGGTTGGCCGGGAGCTTCATGTGTCGCCCCGCAAGGATGTGCGGCGGGGTACGGTGGAGTTGGTGCTGGGGAGTCAATTGCTTCGGGCCAGGGTGACCGCTGATTTAGCGCATCAGTGCACGGCGGTGACGGCTTATGGGTGGAATGCGGCGCAGGGACAGCGGGTATCGGGCCGTGGAAGTGGGGTGAATCTGGGCCCGGGGAGTGGGAGGCAGGGAGCTTCGCTGCTTCAGGAAGCGTTTGGTGAGCGGGTGGAGCATTTGGGAGAATTATGTGCAAAGACAGATGCCGAGGCGCAGGCTTTGGCGGATGCGGCATTTGATGCGCGGGCCAGGCATTTTGTAAGGGTTTTTGGAACAGCGGCAGGCAATCCTTCGCTTCGGGTGGGGACCCATGTATCGCTTGTAGGATTGGGTCCTCGTTTTGATAATACCTATTACGTTACGCGGTCTATTCATCGATTTGACATGGAAAGCGGTTACGAAACCGAGTTTGAAGCCGAGAGCGCTTATTTAGGAGGCCCCTGATGTCTTCGGCGAATATACCTCAGCCTCCTCGTTTGGGAGCGTTTTTTGGTACTTATCTGGGCCGGGTTGTGGACGTCGCCGATCCGGATGGGCTGGGGCGTGTAAAGATTCGTTTGGTGAGCACGCCACCTGAGATTGGGGATGGAGATGCGGCGCTTTGGGCTCGGGTAGCCGTTCCCATCGCGGGTTCAAACCGGGGGACCTTTTTCTTGCCCGATGTGGATGATGAGGTGGCGGTGGTTTTTGTGGGAGGCGATCCCCGGAGTCCAATGGTGATCGGGGGATTGTGGAATGGTTCGGCTCAGCCGCCCGAGCAATTGGGAGGCTCGGGTTCGAGAATCGATCGCTATACAATGGTGGGGAAAGATGGAACCCGGATTGCTATGGTGGAAGAGAGCCAGGGGCAAGCAACCATTACTTTGTCGACGCCGGGTGCGGAGAAGATTAAAATCGATCAGTCGAGCGGGGGTAAGATTACCATAGAAGCCGGTGGAGCGAAGATCACCGTGGATACGCAGGGGATTACGCTGGAAACCGGGAGCAAGGTAAAGGTGCAGGCCAGCCAAGTCGATGTGAGCGCTGGGATGGTGAAGGTAGATGCGGCGATGTCCACGTTTTCGGGCATGGTCAAGTGCGATGTTCTGAAGGCCACCACGGTGATTGGATCGGTGTATACACCGGGAGCGGGGAATGTATGGTAGGTCATGAGGCGCTGCTCCGGGGGCTTGATTTTGGTGCGAAGGACGGTTCGCCGGTTTTTGAGCGCCGTCCAACCATTTATGAGCGCACCGAGGATGAGTTTATTCCATCTCTGATGGAGGATTTGAAGACCGAAAAGGGGAGGAAAGGGCTTTCAGGCAAGCATGTTCATCCGGGGGCTTGGGGAGAGGCGCCAAAGCTCTTTCAGCCCGTGCATCAAGCGTTCAATGTAGCGCTGGTGGATATTTCATGCGATGTATTCGGTCATCCCAGGCTTGATCCGGCCAAGATTGAGAGTGCGGGGCTTGTCGTTCGCAAGCTGAGGAGTTCGGGGAAGGGGCATGTGGAGCGGCTGGCTTGGATGCGAAAAGAGGGGGTAACACAGGGATATTTTCCGCTCAACGATAAGGCGGAGCAAGACCGGGATCCCGAAGCCAATCGAAGGCACAAGCCTCATTTTGCCGGGTCCGCGGAGTTGAATCGCAAGCTTCTCGCGCTTCGTTCGGATGAAGAACGGATGGATGAGGCTATTTCACCGATGTTTGTAGCGCCTCCAGATATTTGTGGGAGCATGGGCCGAACGGTATATTATGGGGTCGTTCCCGTGAGCAGTGCTGAGAGGGCCGCGCAAACGGCTTCGGCGGGTTATGAGCTGGACGAGGTACGGGCGAGGCTTTCACCTTATTTTTCAGCCGCTTCGGGCCATGTGTTGATCAGCTTCGGAAGGGTTGCGAATGCATGGGTGAATGCGAATTCCCTTCAGGCCAAGGATGCCGAAACAGGGGCATCGACTGTTCCGAATGAGCTCGAGCAATTTGTGGGAATGCTGCGGCTGATGGTCAGTGTCTTTAATGCCTTTGAACACAAGGCATTGCTCGACGCGATGGATTTGGTGACCTTGCCCTACCGGGATTTGCCGGCGGGGCGGCCTTGTGGGCAGGCGCTGAAGGATGCGGCGGCGGCCCTGGTCTTTGGGGAGCAGGAAGGCAGTGGTTCGAACAAGTGGCCCAAGAGCTTTCATATGCCCATTGCTTGGCCATCCATCGATCAAGCCACGGCGCAGAAGATAGAGCAGGCGGCGCTCAGTGCGGCCAATGCAAGAATGAGGGCGCTGATCGCGGGTGGAGGGCGCTTTGATGACCCTAACGCGCAGTATGAGATTCGGGCTTTTGTAAGAGTGAAGCGAGACGATGGTTGTCCTCCCAAGCTGTTTTGGAGTGAGCCGGGTTTGCCCTTTAAGATTGCCGCGTGGTATGAGAATGGGAAGCTTCCGCCCGTGCCCATTGCCCTGCCCAATGTCAGCCGGGACAATGTGAAGAAACTCCTGCCCAACGTGGCGTTTCAAGTGCCCGGAAGCATTTTTGATTTGCTTGGAAAGAACAAGCCCAAGGATTTCTTGGAGGGTTCGGCCGGCGAGGGGACGGGGGAATTGCAGTGGCTTTGTGGCTTTAATATCCCGATTATTACCCTCTGTGCATTTATCGTGCTCTTTATTTTCCTGACGCTGCTCAACTTGATCTTCTGGTGGCTTCCTTTTATTAAAATATGTATTCCTTTGCCGAAATCGCTTCAGATCAAGGGAGAATTCCCATGAGCGGCGCCACGCTAAAACCTTTGGTTGGCTTTCCCCTGTTGGCTTTGCCCGATGAACATGGCCGGCTTTCTTTTCCCTCGCTGGAGCAGAGCGTGCGGGAAGCGATTGAAGTTATTTTGCGGACAAGGCCGGGCGAGCAATTGATGCGTCCGGATTTTGGAGCTGGATTGGCGAATTTTGTTGGCCAGCCCAATACGGTGGCGACTCGCCGGCGTATACGGGATACCATTACCGAGGCGCTTCTTCGGTGGGAGAATAGAATTATCGTGGATCGGGTAGATGTCTTTGAGCTTGAACAGCAGCCTGCCCATGTCCGAATAGAGATTGCGTATCGTTTGCGGCGCACGGGGGCGGCGGCGCAAATGGGTTTATCGATGGATCTTGGAGGATAATATGCCTATTGTACCTCCCCGTTTAGATGATCGGAATTTTGAGAGCCTTGTTGAAGAGCTTCTGGCGCGTATTCCCGCACATACCCCCGAATGGACCCATGCGCGGGTAGGTGATCCGGGGCGAACGCTGCTTGAACTGTTTGCTTGGCTTGCGGATACCCTTCTTTATCGGGCGAATCTGATTCCCGAGCGGCAGCGGCTGCTATTTCTAAGGCTGCTTGGCGTCGAGATGCGGGGTGCCGTGCCGGCGACGGGCTTGATTGAGCTGAAGATCGACACATCTAGCGCCGCCCTTCAGAATTCGGCATTGCTCCGCGCCCTTTCGGAAATCAAGGCGGCCGTGCCCTTTGAAACCCAGCATGAGGTCTCGGTGGTGGATGCGAGCGCCGAGGTGTATTACAAGCGCTTGCCGAGTACCGACGAGCGCAAGCCCTTGGAAGCGCTTCTTCCCGATTTGGCGAAGCTGTATGGTTTAGACCCGCAAAAAGCCAAATATTATGTGACAACGCAGGTCTTTAAAGATGGCAAGGTGGAGTCCAAGGGCTTTGATTTGGTCTCTCAAGCCTTGGATGGCTGCCTATGGTTGGCGATTTTGGCGCGCAAGGCCGAGCATGTTCAGTCGCTGCGGGAGGATTTTGGAAAAGGGGCCAATGGACAAACACGCTTTTTGAGTTTAGGCGTTGCACCCACCCTTGAAGTGCCTCCTCTGCTGGCAGAGATTGGGGAACGGGGAAAGATTCCGCATGTATTTGAGCTGTTGGGCAAGCCCGATAGTTCGGGGAAACCCGTGTATTATCCGCTTTCGGCGGTGTTGGATTCGACCCGGGGCCTAACGAGGCGAGGCGTGCTTCATTTGCTCCTGCCAGGGCATGCTATCGGGGTGCCCTCAAGCGATGTTAAAGAAAATCCCAGCGCGGGTCTATCAGGGCCTCCCCGCTTGGACGATGCCGATCGGAGATCAAGGTTGGTGGCATGGGTTAGACTTCGGCCTACGGCTTCTTTGTCTCGTCTTTCGCTGAGTTATGTCGGTTTTAACGCCGTGATGTGCGAGCAGCGCAAGACATCGGCGGGGATTGTCATTGGTCAAAGCGATGGTTCGGCCGATCAGTACATGAAGCTTCCGGCGGGTTCTGTCGAGCGCTCGTCTTTTCAATTGGAAGTCGAAGAATCGGGCCTTGGCTTTCGGTCCTGGGGAATGATCGACGATCTGGTCTTTGCAGGGCGGGATGACGCGGTCTTTCAGCTTGATGCCGAGGCGGGAACGCTTCGTTTTGGCGATGGAATTCGAGGGCGTATTCCTGCGCCTGGCATGCGTGTCCGGGTGGCGAGCATGCGGGCAGGGGGAGGAAGTGCGGGCAATTTCCCCCCGGGGACACTCAAGGCTTTTTCTAAAGCCATTCCTGTCGATTCGCTCGCTGTGCTTCCTCAGCTTAAAGTGGTACAGAGTATGGGTACAGTTGGCGGGCAGGACGCCGAGACCTTGGCCGAGGCCGAGCGCCGTATTCCGCTCGCACTGCGGCACCGGGAGCGCGCGGTGACTTCGGATGATTTTAGGATCTTGGCTGCTGAAGCGCCTGGGGCTGTGTTGGGTCGGGTGGAAGTGATGCCAAAATTCAAGCCCCACCAAAGGAAAGAGAATGTCCCCGGTGTGATTTCGGTGATGGCATTGCCAATGATATCCACCTATCGGCCTCCAAATCCGCGGCCGGATAGGCCGACACTGGAAGCGGTCTTTGCGTATCTAGACCCAAGGCGCACAGTAGGTACCGAGCTTTATGTGATTGGGTGCGAGTATATTCCACTCGGACTTGGGGTGGGCATTACCGTGCGTGAAGGGTATGGGCGCGAGACGGTCGCCGAAGAGGTGAAGGATGCGCTGTTTCGTTATCTATGGCCGCTTGCCCCCGGTGGAAGTCAAGGGCAGGGCTGGCCTTTGAAGCGGCCCATTCGTGACCGGGAGATTGAGGTTGCAGTCGCTCAGGTGGAGGGCGTGGAAGGGATTGCGGGCGTGCAGCTCTTCACGCGCGGAGTCATCAGCTCATCGGGTTCGTACCCGGGGCAGGGCGTGGCTGCCGCCCGTTTTGAAGTCGATCCTTCCACGGCCGCATCAGGGGACAAGATGTTGCTGTGGCGGGCGCTTTCCCGGGGTACACCCGGGATGGCTGTGGAAATCGTTCCAAGGCCATGGCAATTGCCTGAGCTGCTTGAAGTGGTGGTGGATACCTATGGCCGGATTCCCTCGCGAATTCCGGGCGGTTCGGAGGGCGAGGGCAGCGGCGGCGTTGGGGGTGTGGGCGGAGCCGGCGATATGGTGGCCATTCCTGTGGTGCCGGAGGTTTGCTAAGGCATGGACGCGAATCAACTGCGCTTCTTTATGCTTTCCGAAAAGGTGCACTGGAGTGCGGCTGCGGGGGCCGATGCTCATGCTTTCACTTACTGCGAGCGGGAGAGGACGCTGAAGTTGTCCAGCGTGAGGGCCAATCTTCCGGATGAACAGATCGAGGCGGATAATACCCAGGTGATGCAAAGGCTGAATCATATTCCAGGATCTGCGGATCCCTTTGATACCTTTGCGTATTTTATTGATGTGCCCAAGCCGCAAATACTTGCCACTGGGCTGGGAAGGCCACCCATTTCGCTGTTTTCTCAACCTTCGGAGCAAATATTGCTCCCGGCCGCCGTAAGCGATGTGTGTATCGGATATGATGGAATTCTCTATATTGCCTGCGGTTCAAAACTGATTCTGAGGGATCTCCGAAATCGATGGGACGCCGAAGCGCTGCTGGGAAATGGCACGTCTCTCTGGAGATTGTCTGCTCTTCCCTCTGGGGGTGTATTGGCGCTGGCCGGGCCTCCCTCTCTGAATGATTGGCAAAGTACCAATAGCGTAAGGATTGCACGTATCTCAGGACAGCCCCTGCCCAAGGGAAGCGTTGGAGCCTATGCCTCCACCGTCTTTCGTCCAAAACCGGAAAATACCAATCCCCCACGCTTGAATTTAGTGGTGGATCATACCGGGTTTGATGGAGAAATTCCCGTTGCCATTGCGACGAGTCCAGAGGGCCGCACGGCGGTTCTATTTTGGGTGGCGGATCGAGCTCGAGCCTGTGGAATCATCAATGAGGACGAGGCAGACCGTACAGATGCATCGACAACGCAAGCTTATGCCCGCGTGCGCTTTTTGGGTCCCGCTGGTTTGAGCGAGCCCATACGGCTCGATGGAGTGGCCCGGCCGTATAGCATGACATGGCTGGGCTCCGATCGAATCGCTGTTCTGATCCGATCGGGAAGTTCCTCTCCTCTTGAGCCTGCCAAGGCCGAGGTCATCGCCTATTTAGCGGATGGGAGCGGAGCATCGCGGAGGCCGCTGGGGGAGTATTATCCTCTCATTGAGCACGACGGGGGGCCGTTTTGGCATGGAGTAACCATGCCCCCAAAGTATCCAGCCAAGAATGGCATTCCGCGCCCCTTGCTGATGATTTCATTGCCTTCGCTCGCCAAGAATGCCGTGGTCGAGAATGCGATGGCTGTAAAGCCTACGAAAAAAGACGGAAAAATTGAGGCACAATCATTTGCACCCATCGATGCGGGGAAGGCGGATGCGGCTTGGCATCGCCTGTATATTGAGGCAAAGATTCCTCCTGGAACAGGGATTCGGATATTTCTTTCGGCGACAGACACGCTTAATAGGCCCGCCTGGGATGAAAGCCATTGGCATGAGCACCGCTTTGGAGAGCAATTCGCGCAGGAGGAAGCCCCGGGCATTCCCAGAGGCGTGTGGTTATCGATGGCATCCGAATTGCCGTTTCATCCTGGGCTCTTGTCGGGAGCTCTGGAGCGCGATCAAAAAGGCTTGTTTACAGTGCTGATTCAGCGTTCGGGGAAACGGGTCCGAACGCTGCGCGGCAGGTATTTATGGGTGAGGGTTGAGCTCCAGGGAGATGGGCGCCATACCCCCGAGCTTGCGGCGGTCCGGGCATATGCCTCGCGTTTCTCTTATGCAGAGCACTATTTACCCGAATTGTATCGCGAATCTCTGTATGGGGAAGACGCCGATGCCGGGGGTGAAGCTTCGCGGGCGGATTTTCTGGAGCGTTTTCTGGGCATTACCGAAAGCGTGCTGACGCCGCTGGAAGATAGAATTGCAAACGCATTTATGCTGATGGATCCTCGCATGGTTCCAGAAGCCTCTTTGGAATGGCTCGCACAGCTTCTTGGATTGGCATTTCATGAAGCCGTTCCCGAGAAGAAAAGGCGCAATTTACTTCGATGTGCTCCGCTGCTTCAGAAATGGCATGGAACCCTAAAGGGCCTCGCGATCGCGCTGGATGCCATTGCCGATCACGCGGTCACCAAGGGGTCGATCATTATCGTTGAGGATTTCAAGCTTCGGAGAACCTTCTCGACCATCTTGGGCGCTGACCTGGAGGAAAGTGATGATCCACTTCTGCCCGGCCTCTACTCGAGCGGAAACTCCTATGTGGGGGATACGCTCTTCTTGGGCGAGGAGATGAAGAAGGAGTTTTTGGCAGTTTTTGGCGAGGGTGCGATTGAAAGCCCGGCGGAAAGGGAAGCGGTGGAACGCTTTTATGAGCGGCTGGCCCATCGTGTCACCATCTTGGTTCATCAAGAGGTGGATCGGCAAGACCTTAGACTCATCAAGAAAATGGCTGAGATCGAGGCTCCCGCCCATATTCAAGTTACGGTGGTAACGGCGCGCTATCCCTTTATGGTGGGTATTGCGTCGCTGGTTGGTGTGGATAGTTTCTTGGGCCTGCCCGAACAAGTTCAGGCGGTGCGCATTGGAGAAAGTACGCTTGGTGTGCGCGATGTACTGGAGCGTTTGCCGAGCTTAGACCCAAGGCTTCAAGGAGGGTAGAAGATGAGCAGCGCAAACAAACGCCCCACGGACCCTTTGATCGAGAGTGAGGGTGTGGACCGGGTGCATTATGCAACAGGTGTAATGCTGGATGCATCCGATTTTCTGGATGAGCAAAGCTATCACCGGAGTAGGCTGGCCCGGGCCTTGGCCTATTTACATGGGTCTGGCACCGCGGCCGGGCTGAAGGTGAGCTACGATAAATCTTCGTCCGTGACCAGTGACGAAAACGATGAGATTCAAGTCTTACCGGGCCTTGCCGTGGATGCGCTGGGAAGACTCATTGAAGTGCCAGTGCGATGCTGTATCCGCGTTCGGCGCTGGTATGAGGGCTATGAACCCAATCAGCTCAATGTGTACCAAAAGGGAAGCACGGGGACATTTAGCACCAATCTTGATTCTTCGAGCCTGCCCGGCCATGCCCTTGTGGCCGATCTATTTCTGCGCTTTTACGCTTGCGAACGCGGTAAAACACCTGCTTTTGTAGCAGGACCCTTCGATGCTACCGATGCCGTTGTGGCATCTCGAAGGCGGGATGGTTACGAGTTAAGGCTGGTGGTGAGGACCGAGCAGGTACCCCCTTCGCCCCCTGACACCATTCCATTGCCCCCACCTGTGCCGGCCAGCCCCTTTCCGAGTCCGAGCACAATCGCCGATCCCAGCGCAAGGCGGGCGGCGCTTCAGGAGGCCATTTTCAGTGCGTGGACGGGCGGCCGTGAAGCCACCCTAAAAGGACTGATGCCGCGTTTGCCAGCGGAGCTTTGCGTGAGCGATGGCAAGGAGGAAAGCGATCCAGCATGGGTATTTCTTGCGCGCCTGATTATCGGCACCCATGCGTCCGATAAGGAGAAGGGAAGCGATCAAAAAATGCGCCCCGCGAGAACACGAGAAGTGTGGGTAGACAATAGTTTGCGGCCATTTGCGGTGAGCGCGGCTGCGCTCGCCCGTTGGATGGATATTTAAGCTTTGGGTAAGGATGAGGGAAGAGCCATGGTGTTCGATCCGACCAAGGGAGCGGCGAGAGCGTCGCTTGATTCTGAAAAAGCCAACGAATTCAATGAAGCGGGGGTGCTGATCCCCGATGAAAAGCGCTATCGATCCTTGTTTTTCGATGGCCGTTTTCTGACGGCAAAGGATCTCAGCCGGGAGCAAAATTATGTTTTGACCCGCCAGGCTGATCTATGCCGGGCTGGGGGCGTGGGCGTGGTTTCCGGGCTGAGGGTAAGCCAGGATGAGAGCGATGGAAAGCTGGACGGAAGCCTTAGAATTAGCCAGGGACACGGGGTGACACCGGCTGGGGAACTGGTGGTGATTAGGGATACCGTGCGGCATCTGCGCCTCGACGATATTCCCACCATTCAGCGCTTGGATGTCGCGTTTGGAATATCTCAAATTCCCAAAGCGTCGGCCCGTACTTTGGATGGATTGTATATTCTTGCGATGCGTCCGGTTGAATATACGGCAAATCCAATTGCCGCCTACCCCACGTCCATTGGAGGTGCCCGTTCCAGTCAGGATGGGGATATTATTGAAGCTGTGGCCATCACGCTCATTCCGTATACGGATCAAGCTTCGGAACTATCGCTGGATGCCCGCAGGGCCAAGGCCGCCCACGATATTTTTGTGCGAAAAACGGCGCTTCGCGTTCCTGTGGATGCATTACCGCTGGCGATGATTGGCCTGGATGGGGGCGTTCTTAAGTGGGTAGATGAGTATCTCGTTCGTAGAGAGGTAGGGTCTGAACAATCGGACTATTTGGGCTTTGGCTTTTCGCCTCAGGCTTTAAGAGAAGCGCAGTTGCTTCAGTATCAACAGCATCTGGGCGAGGTTTTGGCGGCAAAATCAAGAAGCGCCGAACGTTTTGCGGCCAGTGAACAGTTTTATGTCTTGCCTCCTGTTGGGCCAATGCCTGTGGCCGTGGTGGACGGCGAAAACCTTACGGAAGTCTATTTTCCCGCGGAAGTGGATGTCGAATTGTCAATCATTCCCGAGGACGAACTCGGGGTATTGATCGAAGAGAGTTTATCTTTACCCCCAATCGATCTCACCCTTCCCGGGGAGGAATTGGCCTCCACGTCTGTGGTCGTACTATTGCCCGTGCCTAGGGAGCATTTTGGGGAAATGCTTTCCTCGCTGCTTCCGTCCTACAACACCCAGACCTTGAGGCTAAGGTCTGTGGCTCCTGGGCTGATCAGCCGGCGCATGCCCGGCGACGCGCTGCGCGAGCTGCTTTCAAAAGGCCAGACCATCAGTTCGACCAGTTCGCTCGACAAGATCAGGGAATCGGTGTGGAGCAAAGCTCTAGCTAAGGCTCTCAATGTCCAGGGGGGTTCCGATGCGGTGGTATGGTATGCAAGGCGTCGGAATTTTCCGCACAAACCAGAGGTGTTGGGCCGGCGAAGGTTTGAACCGGACGAATCCAGCCCATTCACCGAATTTCTAGGCCCACTTGGGTTACGGGATGAGTTCGACACCCTGACGACCAGGGCCACGGCTCTGGGCATTGGGGAGCTGCACATGGCATGGGCAAATTGGACCTCGCCCGACAAGGCCCATGATGAGCTCTTAGCTGAAATGATGGTGGTATTGCTTCAGATGCAGTATTTGGATGCCGTTGCGGTGCGGGCGGTGATCGGAAAGTATCAATATATGGCCCGGGGAGTAGGCCTTCAGGAGTTAAAAACGTATAGCGCGGGTGGGAACCATGGGACGGGTGTGACAGGCGAGTTACTGTTCAAGTTCATACGAACCGGCATGTTGGTTGAGCTGGACAAATGGGTATTCATCTCCAATAGGGCATTGATTCACAATCCGACGCTGCGAAACGGAAAATGTTGCGAATGTCATGAAAAGCTAATAGCCCTTCAAGACAAGACAGGGGCTGACCTCGTGGCGGGATTTCAAGAAATAAAACAATTGTTCTAATGGGGGCTAGTAGGGAGCCCAGAGGAGATTTCCTATGGCAACGATTCCGCTAAAACAAGCGCTGGAAGGGGAGCATATTCTAGGCGTAATGCCAACGATTGCCCCCTATGTAGATAACGCGGGCTGGAGAAAACGGCCCTATCTGTTTACAGGCCGAACCCTCACCAAAGATGCCCTGGAAAGCGAACAGGAAGAGCGAGCCGGACGCATTGCCTTGCGCGGGCAGATGATTTACCCCGGTATCATTCGAGGCTTGGATGTTCGCATTGAGCAGAGCACGATTTCGGGCATCCGCATCGATGATGACTATTCAAACGGTAGGCGTGATACGCTCTGGCTTCATATAGGACCAGGCTTTGGGATTGCAGCAAGCGGAGAAACCGTTACAATCCCCCGCGGACGTCGTGTTCGGCTCTCCAATGTTCCTGTGGTCTATGAAAAAGAGCTTGGAGGAAAGCCTTTTTCCATCGAAAGCGTCACAAAGAAAGCGATTCCCGCGGCGTTATTGGGTATCGATGTCGAAAAGCCGCGGCTGGACGATTTGGTGTCCAAAGCGGAGGGGCTCAAGGTTAAGGAAGGCGCGCAACTCATCCATGCGCGGTCCAAACGGGCGGCCATTCTTGTACTCGTTCCGGCGGCCATTGAGCGGCGGGCTGGGGGTGAGCAAACCGATCCTTGCGTGATTGACCCTGAAAATTATGCTTTCTTGGATCAGCAGCGTGTAGACGGGTGCATTCCAACATTGTTTGTGTTGGATATTGACTTTGATGAGCCTAGATTTTCAGAGCTCTCATCGTTGCGCAATGAGTTGGCCTATTGGATTTTTGAACGCGAGCGGCTCAAGACCGATGGAACATGGATGCCTTGGGAGGAGGTGGGTGTACCCATTGCGCTATTGGGGCTATGGCCTATACCCCTCGGAGGGTGGAATGTTTTTGTCGATCGAGCCTCGGTCGTCCGGCCTGGAGGTGCTCCCAGGACCCGAAGCCGAGTGCTATCGGCTCAACCTGATTTTCTCCTGAGGCAGGCCAGAATTCAGCAATTTTCTGAGCAAATGGTGGATTTTGATCTAGAAAATGATACGGCGGGAGATAAAACAGAGAAGACTTTTCACTTTCTCCCGCCCGTGGGTGTGCTACCAAAGCGTGTTTTTGATTGCGTCACATGGCAACCTCGGTTTTTTCCAGATCATTTTGTTGTGGATGCGGTGCCTGTGCCCATGGAGCAACTTGATTCAATCACTTTGCAGAGTGCCTCGCTACGGCCGCTGGAGACGACAAAAGCTGAATATGTTCGGATTCTTGTCCCCGTTCCCGCCAAGCTATTCGAGCCCGGCCTCTTGGAGAAAGAAAGCATCGATCCGGCATTTTATGGTGCAATTCGGGAGAGTTATGAGCGGCTGGGAGAATGGCATGGCAGAAAACATGATGTAAAACATAAGCTTGGATTGCTTTTGGATGCCGAATCTGGATATGTAAAGGGCCGTTTCTCCGAGCCCGATCTCGAGGCAATACCGGGGGAGGAGGCATTTGCGCCTTTCCCGGGGACAGACTTTAGCCCTCCTGAGGACGAGTTTGGCATCGAAAACGAGCAGGCACAGGCTTTTAGCTCGCTGATGCGGCAGTATTTCGGCGAGCCCGAGAAGCTGGTCGAAAGTGAAAAAGAATTGGTGACATCCATTCCAAGCGTGACTTTGTCGGCCAATGGAATGGTGGAGATTGTTTGGCGTGGAGCGGATCGAAAAGCGTGGCACCGAAGCTACGACGGCCGCACATTTTCCGCGGCTACGGCCGTATTTGATGCCGGAAAGTGCCTCAATGCCCCTGTGATCTTCGCGCTTCCCAATGGGCAGGTGCATGTCTTTGCTGTGGGGGTATCCCGAAAAATGCTTCACCGCATTGGAAGCTACAGTGCAAAGGGAGTGATGATTTGGGGCGCTGTTGCTGAGATTGCGGAGAATTGTGCCTCGGTTCCGGCGGTTGCCTCGCGAGGGGGCAATCGAATTGATCTCGTCTTTAAGCATATCGACGGGACGCTAGAGGCCAAGACCCGAGAATTTGGCGGCGGAAATACCTCGAAGTGGTCACCCATACCGCTGAAAGAGCTGCGCCGGACGACCCCGGATCCCGAGGATATGGGACGCGTATTGAGCGCGCCTGTGGCTGTGTCATCGCGCCAAGGGCGTCTTGATGTCTTTGCGCGCCATTCGGATGGCGTGACTTATTACTCTTGGTACGAAGGAAATCAAGCTTCGTACTGGCAGCCGATCAGCGCCAATTCAAAATGGGTGAATGTGGTTGTTTCTGGCCAGGGGCGCATGGAGTTCTTTGGAACTGTACCCCGGGAAGGTCTCTATCATCGGAGCTTCTCCAACGGAACTTGGAGCGTAGTAAAACATATCCATGGGCCAGTTAATCTCACTCCCGCTGTGGTGGCATGGCCCAGCGGTATCATGGAGATATTTGCCCGTGGAAAAGACGCTTCCTTGCTTTATAACCGTTTCAATGGCAAGGATTGGAGCGGATGGCTTTCCCTCAGTGGCCATTTAAGGATGCCCCCAGTTGTAATGCGCCATAAGAAAGGACGCCTGGATGTCTTTATTCGAGGCGCGAACAATACCTTATTGTTTAGGCCCAATATTGTAAGCGATCCCTGGATGATCGCAAATTGGCAAGGGATTCAAGGCTTAATCGCCACCATGGTGGCCAAGAAGGCCCATGCGGATGAAGTTCTTGACGGTTTATTTACCCGGCTTCAATCAGAAATTCACAAAGTTCGGCAACTGATGCTGGGCACGGTAACGAGCAGCCGCCTCTCGGTGTCGCCCGTCATGGCCAGCGTGTTGCCATCGGAAACTAGGATCGCGAAGAAGAACGAGGTGGGGGATTACACCAAGAGGCTCGGAAAAAAGAGCATTTGGTCGCCTATTCCGGTTTTCGTTGCCCAAGAAGTGGATGATGCATCTCCCATCAAGGACGTTGCCGTTCGCCTGGCGAAGCCGCCCTCGCCGGAGGTATGGCAAGCCGCAAAACTGACCAAGCATGATGTCATCGAATCGGTGGTGGATATGTTGGGTCAGTTAGACATTGACGCTTCCGAGATTACCATTCCCCGGGTTATATTTAAGAGAAAAACGACACAGACGCCGGCAGAGCCTGTGCAGCCTGGGTCCGCGCCAAGGGCGACAGGAACGGTGGGCACTGCGCCTGCCGGTGTGGAGGCAGCCCAATATGTGTCTAAACAGATCAAACTGGGCGAGCTCGTAAGCGGGCCGGCTTCATGGCAAAAGACCGTGCTCAAAAAGGTTCTTGAAGCACCAGAACCCGATTCCAGCGTAGCCGACGAGGCATTCTATTTTTCTGACGCAATTAAGATCCTGGAGGATACAGTTAAATTTCTTCGGCAGGTGGAACAGCGTGTGGACGAACTCGACAAGGTGATTGCCGCATGCGAAAAGGCGCTGTCAACTATTGGGAAAGAAAAGCAGGCGGCGAATGCCCGGCTGCTGGTCATCGATCATGAAATCGCGGAGGCAAGACAGGATGTCGGCGTGGCCAAAGCGCTTTTCGCGGAGGAGACCGTCCGCGTCGAGGCCATCAATCAAAGGCGCGCCCAGGTGCTTCGGGATCATGTCCCCTACTACGTTTTTCAACGTCCCAGGGAGCGGGACTTTTGCCTGAATACCCCCGCTCGTCTGCTCGATCCGGGGGAGACACCGGATATTCTTCCGGATGTACTTGCATCAACGGCTGCCGCACCGGCTGAACTCAGTCCATTGGTCGAACTCCTGAGGACCGTGCCTCTATCCTGGTTGAATGTTGGGCGAGTTTTGGTGCGTAAACTGGACCGCTTGGAGGATATGCAAGAAACGCTTAAGCGCGCGAAGATATCGGCTCAGCAGGCTGTTTGGGCTACATTGCCCAAGGCTCTTGAGCGTCCAGGGAGCAAGATGGCCGAGGGGCTATCGCGCATTCTATCGGCCCAGCGAAGCGTCCTCGAGCTCCGCCGCACCGCACTTCAAACCGTGGATCTCCAGGCTGAGCAGAGAAAGAGTTATTTGGAACTCAGCGAGCGCGTCCTGGGGCATATAAACTTAGCCCATATGATGGAGGCATTTAATGCTCGTTCTGTGGCTGCCAAGCAAGCGGCCATCGAAATTGAGCGAATGACGCGCGTGATTGCCGCGCTCTATGAACGATTTGGAAGCGTAGCTCCGATTCTTCGCCTTCAATGGGCCGAGAGCATGAGCCAATACGATCGCCCGGTCTATTTGCGAAATTTGGGAAATCTTCCTGGATTTTCCCAGGTGGAAGTGCTCCAGCGCCGCCAAATGCAAACCTTGGTTGACTGGCTCTTCACCCGCTTTGTGTCTACAGAGTCCGAGGCCATGGCACTGGCCAATGATCTGGTTAGAGGCTGTATGTTGTTGTCTGCGCATGCTCCCGTCGACGAAATTGTTTCGGGACACTTGCCCAAGCCGGTCACCGCTGTTGTTGGGGGCAAAATCGACTTGGCTGTTGATGCATCCAGAATCAGAATGGGCATGCATGTGCTCATCCAGGCTGGCGGCCATGTCGTTCAAGCGGCTGTGGAAGACATCTCTCAGGGAACCGTCCGGGCTCGGGTATTTTCTTCCACGGCGCAGTCGGTCAATCTACCCGAGAAAACCAGCGTGCGTTTCTCCGACCCCGAGCGGGGGCGCGGAATTCAGTTGCCAACGCCCTGGGAAAAGCGTTAAAAGAAGCTTTCCCTATGTTTCCCCTCGATGTTCTTGCCAAAGCCGCCCTAGCTCAGCATTTAGGACCTGCCGATCTCGCTCAGCCTCAAGCTCAACTCTTGCGGGAAAGCCTCTCGCATTTGGAGTCCGCTCAGCTTGGATTGAAGGAAGCTGTCCGTTTAAGCCTCGAGCAGCCCCTTCCCGAGGATCATTCCCTGGTGGCGCTGGCAGTGGGGCTTTATCTGCGGCCTCCCGAAATTCTGAGCGTTGCGCTTGCCGCCTGCATCGAAGAGGATCCCCGCGCCTCCCACGCCATCGCTTTTCTCCAAACCCCCGGTTCCGGTGCTCAACGGCCTTCGCTGGGCCTATGCGCACAGTCGTTTGCGTCAATAACACCTCCAGGCGTTCACCCGATACATGGCCTCATTTCTGGACCAGCCGCTCAGGTCGGATTGTTGGTTCGAAGCGGAGAAGACCTGCCCTTATCGAACCAATCCCTATCTATCCCCACGCCGGCATTTCTCGCCCTTCGCGGTCACGATCCGGTATTGCCAGGCGCCTCTATTGGACTGTCCCCCACATTGGATCTGATATTGCCCGCATCCACCCTGGAGCAAGCCGAGCGGCACGCCCGTGCATTGGAAGCAACCGCATTTGGCGGCTTATGCATTCGGGGTAATGCCGATGCAGAGACCCGCGCCGTAGCCTCGATGATTGCTCACGCCATGGGAAAGCGGCCGATATTCATTGAAGGAGAACGGCCTCCAGTCCTCACTCCCATCGTGATGCTCCGGAATCTCCTCCCTGTATTTTGTCTTGAATTAGGTCCAGGTGAGCGCAAGGCTTTGCCCCTGCTCCCCCTCTATTCCGGGCCAATTATCGTATGCTGTGGAATGGAAGGACAAGTCGAATATGCTCAGGGACGAATGCTCTCCTGGCCGCTTACCGTTCCATCGGTTGAAGAGCGTATTGTGTTGTGGAAACATGTGCTTAGCGACGATCCACTGTGTGAAAAACTGGCCAAAACCCACCGTCATCGCCCTGCCCGAATCGCGGATCTGGGAAAACTCTCACGCCGCCATGCCCTGATCGAAGGAAGGGAAGAGCTCAAGGCGGAAGATATAGAATTTGCCTTATGGGCTGGGGAAAGCCAAAGCTTAGGAGCGCTTGCCCAACCCCTATTCGAGCGCATTGAAGACGATGCCCTGGTGTTTTCCGAGACGGTGTCCAGCGAACTATCCGCACTGCTTGCCCGCTGCAATGCGCGGGACGGATTGGCCGAGAATCTTGGGCCTTCGGCCAAAACGCGCTATCGCCCTGGAATCAAAGCGTTATTTGTTGGACCTTCCGGAACAGGCAAGACCTTGGGGGCCGGATGGCTGGCCACTCGCCTAGGCATGCCTCTCTTTCGCGTCGATTTGGCCAATATTACCAGCAAATACATTGGTGAAACCGAAAAAAACTTGGCTCAGCTCTTTGCCCGTGCCGAACATGAAGACGTGGCTCTTCTCTTTGATGAAGCGGATTCTATGTTTGGCAAACGCACCGAAATCAAAGAAGCCAACGATCGCTTTGCCAATGCCCAGACCAATTATTTGCTTCAGCGCGTTGAGCAATACGACGGTCTCGTGATTCTCACGAGCAACAGCAAAGCCCGCTTCGATCCGGCCTTTCTGCGCCGATTGGATGTCATTATAGAATTCCCCCTGCCGAGTCCCGAGGAGCGCCGCGCCCTCTGGATCGCTCATCTTGGAAAGCAGCATAAACTTTCCACCAAAGAACTCAACCGACTGGCCGTCGCCGCGGATCTGTGCGGAGGACATATTCGCAATGTGGTCCTCGCCGCCGCTGTATTTGCCCGCTCGGAGGAGCGGGCGATGGGCTGGCCCGATATTGTTAAGGCGCTTGGCGCCGAGTATAAAAAACTTGGGCGTACCTTGCCTTCGGACTTGCGGGGGAATGGATGAAGCCCGATGGCAAACCGGCGAATTCAGCGGCTTAACCTGAGTGCGAGGACCGACGGCCTTATTCGTAGGGGTGTCTTCTTGGTGGAAGACGCCATGCGAACGGCCTCTGCGCCCGACACCGGCCGCTTGTTGATTTACCGCTCTATCTCGCTGGGAACCATACGGAGCGACTTGCCCCCCAGCTCCCTTTCGCTTCAGCTCGAGCGGCGTTTTCGTGAACTTGCTTCCCAGGCTGTCCACGCGCTGGAACCGACCGCCAAAGATGCCCCCTGTGTATTTTTCTGGGATGATGCCGAACCTTATTCGGCGCTCACCCTCACGCTATGCAAAGGCGGAAAATCCGATGCTTGGTTTTGGCCGCTTGCCGTGCCGGGATTTCGTACAGATATGCCCGTGCCTGAAGCGCTTCGGGCCGCTGCTCAAGGCGCAATGTCCTCGGCAGCCGGAGCGGGAGCATTTATACGCGTGTTTAGAGAGCTATCCCAAATGGGGGGCTTAGACATGCTCTTGAGTGTCTTATCGCCCGAAGATGGCACCGTTTTGGTTCGAACCCTGTGGAATGAATTGAATCAAGGACCCGAACCAACCCATCCATCTGTCCCTGGTCCCGCCCTTGATAGCGCGGTACCATTGCCCCCGGTTTCAAGTGACCTTTCACTTCAATCCCCCATGCATCTGAACACCCTTCGGAAATGGCTTGAAATGTGGGGTATTCAAGACAGGCGTACCCGCTTCTTGGCCGCGGCCCTTCTATGTGTGGAGCGGCCCGTCCGCCTCTTCGATCGCCGGCTGGCTGGCCAAGTGCTCGCACTTCTTCGCACCCTCGATGCTGCGCGTCTTGGCGATGCCCCCAATTCCCGCGAACCCTTGACACCAAGCCATCTTTCACCCGAATTCGTTTCCTCAAACGACCTATCCCGCCCGGTGCCCCAACCGCAAGTGCCAATGGCTGACATCAAGCCCCCTCCTCATCTTCCGTCCCTTACCCGCGCGCCTTTACTGCATACTCCCCCTCTACACCATAAGGTAGAAACGCCTGTCCTTCCCGATAGACCTATTTTAGAGCTCACAGATACTTTACCGTCTCATATGGATCGGGCCTCTACGCCCAGGTTAAGATTACAAGATCAGCCGTTGACACCCTCGGAAAAGCCTTTCCCACAATCGCCACCGGAGATTCACGCTGTGGCTCAGCCTGAATCTATTCCCAATTCACCCCTCCATAAAGATGGTTTGCACTCCAAAAAAAGCCAAATTGCAGGACTATTTTTCCTCATTCCCATCTTGGAACGACTGGGCATTTCCACGCTGCTCCAGTCCCAGCCATCTCTTCTGGATGCCGAGTTTGCCGCTCATCTCTTGACTCATATCGCTCTCAGGCTCGGCGCCGACGCAGAAGACCCCATTCTTCAGATCTTTCAGCGAAAAATCCAACAACCTGGCTCTATTCAAGATTTGATCCGATCATTTCACATCGCAATCCGCCGCTATTGCCGCCGCACGGTTGGCATGGGACTCGTCCGGCTTATATGCCGCGAGGGCTGGATTCAAACCAGCCCCACCCACTGCGACATCTTCTTCGAACATGGACAAGCCGATATTCTCATTCGAAAGGCTGGACTCGACATCGATCCGGGGTGGGTACCATGGTTAGGCTGGGTCATCTCCTATCATTACGGATCTACCACGGAACGGTAGACAGCAAAAAGCGCCGGCTCTCGAAAAAGAGTTTGGCAGATGCGCTCAAATCGGATATAGACGATGCATATGCCGCGTATCCTTCATATTTCCGAGCCGTGCCCGCAGTCTTGGAATGGCATGCAAGGCGATTCAGCCCAGCGTTTTTGCGGCGAATGCCAAAAACATGTGCATGCGATTTCAGCCCTGAGCGAAGACGAGGCCGCCGAGCTAATCGCATCCGCTCCTCGCGGGACGCTCTGCATCCGCGTCGAGCACGACAGCGAAGGCCGCGTTTTCTTCCGCGATTCGGTGGCTCCCTCCAAGCGCTCGCTCCCCCTCCTTAAGATGGCCATGACAGCTTCGCTCTTGGCCGCTTGTCATTCCGACCCAGCCCCCAGCGAACCACCGATCACCGTCCAACCGGAACCTCAATCAGCCCTACCGGTTACAGCCCCAAGCAATCCCCCAGAGCCCTCCGCGGCCGCTCCCACCGACTCATGCGCGCCCAAAAGGCTTGCCCCCGGCTCCCTTCCTGATCGGCCTCCCGCTGCAACGGTGTCTATACCCAGCCCGCCTTCCAAGGGCGATCGCCGCGTCACCATGGGCTGTGTATGCGCAACCAACGATCCGCTTTGCTCTTGCCTATAAAACCCGGGGTTTACGCAAGCCGCCTCACCTTCGCCTTCAGCATCAGCGCTTCGATCAAATCCTCCTCGACCTCATCGCGCTTCTTCCAGCCCAGCGCCAAATACCTCAACAATTCCGCAAAAGTAGGGCCTGCCTCCTGAGCCTTTCCACGGGCGTCCACCAGCAACAGCGATTCTCCATTCGCCGAAAGCGAAAGGATTTGCTCACCCGTTCTTTGGCCCGAGGGCCCCCCCGGCTTCAAGGTGGCGAATGGAAAAAGCCCTTGTTTTGCACTCTTTTCCCATTGGGAATCCCGCCCCTTCGCCTCAATATCCGGCCCCCGCATAAAGTGAAGCGTTCCCTCAATACCACCAAGGGCAAGCTCCCGGTATAAATCGCTGGGATCACGAGGGTCGGACCAATCATAGGACTGGACAAAAGCCAGGAAGGTATCGGGCGGCTTTACACCATATATCGCATTTGAAAGCGTAAAGGCACCGCGCCCGCCGCTTCGGCCCAGCACCGCATTCAACCTGGCCGCTTCCTCTGAAATGGCTGCGGGACTCCCCTCCAACAGCTTAATCAACAGCTTCCGATCGGCCATAAACAACGCTTGAACAAGCGAGGAAAGGACTGAAAACCCAAGCTCCTTCGATAAAAACACCGAACCCCGGCAGGGCCTTATCCGCGCCTCCGCCTTCGAATCATCCTCCTCCAGGGGGATATGTTCAACATCATATTTCTCTACATCTTGATATCCACACTCGGCACCATCATCGACTTCATGCACAAAAGACCTGGAAAACCCGCCTTTCGTAAAGCGAAACCCATCATCGTGAAGCATATCATCCGAATGCACCAGCGCATACACCACGGCATCCGGGGCCTCCGCCGCATCGCACACACAGCGCCCGGGAGGAAGCTCATTCTCAAATAGCTCACACGCATGATCGAATTCTTCATAGGCCGCTGCCGGATCTTTGGAACTCCGCCCGCTTCGGTAGAACGCCGACTTCCATCGGGATTGCCCAGGAATGTCCGCACATAACAAACCGGGCGCCTTCAAGTCGTACCCCGCGAGCGAAACACCACATCCATGCGAAAGCGCCCGCTCTGAAACCTGATCCACCCTATAAATCAGCGCTGCAAATGAAGTCGCCATCGACGATATCCTCGCCTGTTCAGAATCCGTCCCTCAATACAATCGCTTGGCCGCCTCTGCCTGTTCTTCCGCCGTCAACACAGGGTTTGGAGGCGTAGGGCCATGTCCAAGCAAATAATGAATAGCCCTAAAACCTCGGGTATCCGATGCGAATTTATCGGCGCCCGCGTCCAGCAGCGCCTGAATCAGCGCCGGCGAACCCCGCGATGCCGCATACATCAGCGCCGTCCTAGCATCATGCCTCAGCCAAGGCTCGCCTCGTTTTCGCGTCGCCCAATTCACATCGGCGCCGTTTTTCAGCAAAAAACGAATGCTTTCAAGCTGATTGGCCTGGGCCGCCGCCATCAAGGGAGTCTTTCCGAACTCATTGGTCCGGTTTGCATCGATCACCACATCCAGCTCTTGGGCTTCCCTAAAGGAAATACCCTTTAATTTCTCCCACAATATCGGAAGAGAAGCCGGATGACCCACTGCAACATGAACCAAAGGATCCATGGAAGCATATCTTGCACATTCAGTAAATGCCTCCAGGGCCTCCATATTTTTATATTCGCCTCGCTGAATAAAGCCCGATATTTCATCCGTGGAAGCCTTCTCGATCAGCAGCTTGCGCAAAGAAAGCTTAGGGGGATTATTTCCACACGAAGCTCCCCAAACTCCCTCAAAAATAGCCTGCCGGGTCGCATCCTTGGCCTCTTGAGCTGAAAGGCCCCTCTTTTGAAGATGAGCCAAGAGCTTCTCCCGGAGTGCCGAAGACTTTGCAACAACCCTCATAAACGCTGCCCGGTTTTCCAGGGATAGATAAGACCAAACCAAATACGGTTCATCGAAGGTAGGCGCGGGAGAATCTTCCTGATTTAAAACACTTTTGGGATCCACACGAAAACGCTCGACAAATGCCTGCTGGTGACTGGCCAAGCCAAATTTCATCGTTCCGCTGAAATTCATATAGAAATTCCCATCCGGCTCTTGCGATGCCGAACGATAAGCTTCAAATTCCGCATCGGGAAATCCTTTAACAAATCCTATACCCCATGCACAACCCGAGCGAGGCAGAAAATTATCCCGATTGCCTCCGAATAAAGGCTCTGCCGACTTCATAAGCGCCGGCTTGGCCACCAGAATCGCACAGGGAATTGCATAAAACGACGATACCGTTGACGCCACCCCCACCGATGAAGCCAGGCGCAGCGTAGGCAATAGACTCTCATCGCTCCCATCGTAGGATATTGGCGTCAACTCTTCCATCTCAGCGAGCGAAGCATCGTCTGGATTGGACTTGATAGCCTTCATTGAAGCCTTATCGATGTCGTCCTTCAACTTCTGAATCTGCCCATCGCGCTCTTTGGAGGCCGGCCTAAGCGCATGCAAAAACAGCAACCGATCCAGCTTTGCCCGCGCAGACGAGCCTTTTCGAAGCACCCGATCCGCCTCATCCGGATTTTCAGCCATAAACACAAGCGCCGCACCTTCGTTCCAGGGTAGGGGAGGGGGCGTGGGCTCTTCCGTATTTTGATTGGCGCGTGGCTTTTCCTCGGCCTTTTTAGGCAGAACATCCTTCGCCACCGCCGCCGGATCGCTTGCAAAACGCTCCATCAGCGCCCAATTCACCTCTTTTCCTTGAGCCACCGGACATCCCATCAGAACACCCGCCGCCCGGCCCAGCTTCTTATACGCCTCCTCCAACAGCTTCACGCGCCCCGGAAGCGCCCGGCACGGAATTCGTAGAAAGGCATCATCCCTATAGCTTTCCGACTCGCTTCGAATGATCAACTGCGTCCGCGAAAACAAGCTAAACGACTGATTCCTGAGCGGAAACGAGGCTCCTGCCATCACCAGCGTTGCATCGGTGGCCCGCATCAGCGCCGCAAATCGTATCCAGTGCCCCTTGGGACCCCGCGGCGCCCCCTTGAGGATTTTCAGCAGCAACGCCTCATACGCCGGCGCCTCATACGAATCTTTTACGATACTGCCGCCCTTTTTTCTTTCCGCCATCGGAAACGCTTCCTGAACTTTTTCCGAAAGATGCCCCATGATCTTCGCTTCCACAGCTTCAAGCTGCGTGTCCACATCCGCATCGCCCTTCATTAGAGCGGCAAACACATCCACCAGCCCCTCCAAAGCATGAGCGGTGGCTCCATGACGAGGCGGAGCAGGCCGCTCTCCCGCGGCCACCCGCTCCAAGTTTCCCTGAATACGCGCGAGCACACGTCTGGGCGTGTCTTCTCCCGCCGACTCATCCGGAGTCGATGGAGGTGGGGGAGACATATCTATCTCATCAGAATCCGAATCCGTTGGGGTCGCGGACGCTGACATCAACACAGGAGGGGGACCCGAATCTTCAGAAGGAACAGAAAAATTTGGATTGCACCCCGTTCCTATCCCTAAGAGAACACCAAACACCGATAAGATAACGTTACGTTGGACAAGATTTGAATTTGTCCAAGGATTGCATCGTCTTTGAATGATATCGAATTGCTTAGCCATAGCGTGCGTCCAGTTCTATCAAAACTCATCCGGGCCTTTGGTGTCAAGTTTTGTCAACGAAAAAATAGTGGAAAAATAATACGAGCCTCTTTGAATAAATGAGACTCTCCATACGCATGGCCCCCATCCCGATGCTGACTTGTGGTCTCATGTCCACAGGGATGCGTGCGAAATCTATGTGTTTCACGGCTAGATTTGCACATGCGATTTTTGCACATGTGGATAGTAGGCCACGGTGTGTAGAATGCTTCGCGGCCCGCCAATCAAATTCTTGCGCATCTGTCAATTACGATGCATTTTTTTTTCCTGATTCACGGTGATGGATCACCCAACGATCATATATGTCTCCCGTAACCGATCTTTTACGGTGATTGTGTCGCAGTATATCTTACATGCATTAAACATCTACGTTTAAAGGCTCTTGATGGATCGGTACGAGCATCAGGGACCGCTCACGACCTCATCCCCAGCTTATCCTACATCGTCTCTAAAATCGACCAATGGGCAACAGAAAATGCCCAAGAAATTCGGTGCGTAAATTTTTTTACGGAACATCGATTCATGGGTCTTGATTTATGGACCCAAATTCGAGACCATCAAAAATGGCGTCCTGTTTTCTCAAACAAGCGCCGTGCTTCACAACCTTTTACCACTTGGAGTGCAACACATGATCTCAAACACGCGATGCACAACCTCATCATGGTTGTTTCTCACAGCGTTTTTCGTTGCGTTTTTCTGCATACCTCTCACAGCACAGGCCAATTCGTACACGCTCTTTGAAAGCGGCCAAGTAAGGCCGCTTGCATTGTCACCCGACGGCGAGCATCTCTTTGCAGTCAACACACCTGATAACCGACTCGAAATCTTTCGTGTCACCTGCTCGGGGCTCGTTCATCAGAGCTCCGTGACCGTGGGCGTCGAGCCCGTGGCCGTGGCGGCCCGAAACGATCACGAAGTATGGGTTATCAATCATCTCTCCGACAGTGTCAGTGTCGTGGATGTCTCCAGTCCCTACGCGCCGCGTGTGAAGCGCACGCTGCTCGTGGGGGATGAGCCTCGCGATATCGTCTTTGCCGGCGGAGGTAACAACCGCGCGTTCATCACGACAGCGCACCGGGGTCAAAACGCACCGTTCGACCCTCAGCTCACGACGCCCGGTATTGGGCGCGCCGACGTTTGGGTATTTGATGCAAATAACCTAGGTCAAAACTCGCTCGGGGGAACACCCCTTACCATCATCAATCTGTTTTCGGATACGCCGCGCGCATTGGCGGTCAGCCCAAATGGCGATCATGTCTATGCGGCAGGTTTTCACAGTGGCAACCAAACGACATCCATTCACCGGCTTCTGGTGGCGCAAGGAGGTGGACTGCCTCCTCCCGCGACCGATTATCTCGGCGTGGCGCAGCCTCTTGCGGCGCTTATTGTGAAGTTCAATGGAGCTCACTGGGTCGACACCATCGGCCGACAGTGGGATTCGGCAGTGAAGTTTAATCTGCCGGATAAAGATGTGTTCGTCATCGACGCCACACAGAACCCGCCTGCACAGCTTTCCGGCAACGCGGGCTTCTACACGGGCGTTGGAACGATCCTCTTCAACATGGCGGTGAATCCTGCGAGCGGGAAGATTTATGTCACCAACACCGATGCAAACAACCTTCAGCGCTTTGAGGGGCCGGGGATTTTTGCGGGATCGACCGTGCGGGGCAACCTGCACAAATCCCGCGTTACCGTGCTCTCTCCGGGCAGCGTCTCGCCGCGCCACTTAAACAAACACATCGACTACAACAGTTGCTGCGATCCGGCGCCGAATGCCGTGAATGACAAGAGTCTTGCTCAGCCTCTTGGAATGGCCATCGACAGCGATGGCCAGACCATGTATGTGGCAGCGTTTGGCTCAAGCAAGATCGGCGTATTCAACACGGCGGCGCTCGAAAACGACAGCTTCGTCCCCAATGCGGCGAATCATATTGTCCTCGATAACGCAGGAGTCCCCGCAGGACCGACCGGCCTCGTTCTCGACGAGGAAAACGATCGGCTCTACGTTCTCACGCGTTTCGATAACTCGGTTGCCGTGGTCGATCCGACTGCGAAAACCGTTGTTGCGAGGCATAGTCTCCATAATCCGGAGCCCGCCTCTGTCACCACGGGCCGGCAGTATTTGTACGATGCGCGCTTCTCGTCGAGCAACGGCGAGGCCGCGTGCGGAAGCTGCCACATCTTTGGTGATTTCGACAGTTTGGCTTGGGATTTAGGCAATCCAGATTCAACGACCATGGTGCTTCCAGGTCCGGTGAATTTTGTTTTGCCTTTGCCCTTCCCGACGATCAACGACTTCAGTGCATTAAAAGGTCCGATGACGACCCAGAGCCTCCGCGGCCTGGCCAATCACGGCCCGATGCATTGGCGCGGCGATCGGACGGGCGGATTTCACGAGCCGAGCGCGCAGCCGAACGAAGGCACATTTGACGAG
Source organism: uncultured Polyangiaceae bacterium (assembly GCA_964537685.1). Classification (GTDB taxonomy): domain Bacteria; phylum Myxococcota_A; class Polyangia; order Polyangiales; family Polyangiaceae; genus CAZICM01. The sequence continues at coordinate 8,341 of CAZICM010000018.1, read as the reverse complement.
CGGGAAGCCTTCCGCCAGTTCCAAGGTGCCTTCCCCGGCCTACTCGGGCGCAACGCCCAAATTCCTGCGGACGACATGGAAGCGTTCATCGATTTTGCGCTTCAGATCATGTATCCGCCGAACCCGATTCGAAACCTCGATAACTCGCTTACGCCCGATCAGCAAGCGGGCCGTGATCATTTCTTCCTTCCCGGCGGCGCGTTTCCGGACAAGTGCGTGACATGTCACAAGCTCGATCCGAACGCCAATGCAGGCACCGGCGAAGCCTTCCCCGGCTTCTTTGGAACGGACGGTCAATACCTCTTAGGTGAAGTTTCGCAAGGGATGAAGATCCCGCATCTGCGTAACCTCTACCAAAAGGTTGGCATGTTCGGCATGGGCGCCGTGCCGTCGATTTTCCCAGGCGATAACGATCACAAAGGCGATCAAGTACGCGGATTTGGTTTCGTCAACGATGGTGCACACGACTCCATTTTCCGCTTCATGAAATCGATTGGTTTCGACAACAACAACCCCATTCTTATCAGCCCGAACGGTTTTGATGACAGTCCGGGCGGAGGAGGCGATCAAAAACGCCGTCAAGTGGAGCAATACCTTCTGGCATTCGATAACAACCTGGCACCGATTGTCGGCCAGCAAGTCACCATGCACAAAGACAACATCGCCGCGGCCTGGACGCGCCTGTCGCTCATGGAAGCGCGGGCAAACCAAGCCGAATGCGATCTGGTTGCCAAAGTGCGTATCTTGGGCGACGAGCTCGGCTTCTTGTACACCGGTGCCGGTCAGTTCATACCGAGCTGGATCGGAGGAGGCTCCATTCCTACCATCGCGCTGATTGCATTTCCGGCGTATCTCCATCGCGAGGTCACGTTTACATGCGTGCCCCCTGGCAATGGTTATCGCGTTGGTTTGGATCGCGATGAAGACGGTATCCTAGATACCAACGAATAACCTTATACAACCCTTCGGCGCACCTCAGACGCCACATCCTTCCTATCAAAACTCCCCCGATTATCCCCAATCGAACTAGACCGAGCTTTTTCATAGGCCGAGCTCCATGTTTCGTTCTTGCTTTCGGATTTAAACTTTAATATTGTTAAAAGACGCTGGGTTTGACGTGTGTTGTGGGGGACATGCGAGCGGGATCGGCTTGCATTTCCGAGTCAGGAGATGAAGGTATGGCGGTTGGTACGGAAAGCGTTTTGCAGGGCTATTTACTAAAAGACATCCTTCACGAGGGTGATGAAGCGGTTGTCTACAGAGCCTCCTCCACCGCCGAAAAGAAACCGCCTGTCATTGCAAAAATGACACGCCATGAATATCCGACCTCGCGCCATCTGGGGCGGCTGCGGCGCGAGTATGCGATACTGCGCGATCTGGAGGGGCTTCATACTCCCAAACCCATTGGATTGGAAGAACGCGAACATGGCCTTGTATTGGTGATGTCCGATATCGGCCATGGAAATCTGTCGGAACTGATGAGCAAGCGCCGGCTGGGCATTGAAGAGTCCCTGCGCATTGCGATATCGCTGCTCGATGTACTGGCTTCGGTCCATAGCCGCAAGGTCATTCATAAGGATGTAACGCCCAGAAATATCCTCGTGGATGAACGTACGCTCGATGTTTACCTCATTGACTTTGGTATTTCGGCTCGCCTTTCACAAGAAGTACAGAAAATGGGGGCGGCGACCGCGCTGGAAGGCACGCTGCTCTATATTGCGCCGGAACAAACCGGCCGGATGAACCGCAGCGTAGATACCCGCGCCGATCTCTATTCTGCCGGTGCGGTTCTCTATCAAATGCTGACCGGTGTACCCCCATTTGTTGGAGACGAGCCGGGGGATTTAATTTATGGGCATCTTGCGCAGCGGCCCATATCGCCGCACGAACGTGATAGCTTAATTCCTGAACCTCTCTCGGACATCGTAATGAAGCTTCTCGAAAAGGTGCCCGAGGAGCGGTATCAGAGCGATGCGGGTGTAAAACACGATTTGGCCGAGTGTTTGCGCCAATACCGGGCGAAAAAAAGCATCTCGCCCTTTCCGCTGCGGCGCCGGGACAAGGCACCCGAGCTTCGCCGGGCGCAGAAGCTCTATGGGCGTGAAGCCGACATCGAGCTTTTGGTTCAGGCATTTGAGCGGACGAGGCTGCGGGGGCCTGAGCTCGTATTGGTAACTGGCTATGCGGGCATAGGAAAATCAGCGCTTGTCAATGAGACCCAGAAGCTCATCTCGCGGGTAGGCGGGTTTTTGGTTTCCGGAAAATTCGATCAGATCTCGCGGGATGTGCCCTTGGCGCCGATAGCATCTGCGCTAAGAGAGCTCATTCTGCAGATATTGACGGAGTCGCAGGACGAGCTAAATGCGTGGAAGAAGGACTTGGAAGAAGCCTTGGGAGGCCACGGCCAAGTTCTTATCGAGCTGGTTCCCGAGCTCGAGCTGGTCATTGGTCCCCAGCCCCCGCTGGCACCGCTTTCGCCGGATCAAGCCAAGAACCGTTTTCAGCTCGCGCTTCAAAACTTTCTGCATGTATTCGCGGCGGCCGAGCATCCCCTGGTCATCTTCCTCGACGACCTTCAATGGGTCGACCATGCCTCGCTATCGCTTCTCACGCTCTTGTTGACAGACAGCTATAGCGAGCACCTGATGATCATCGGGGCCTACCGCGATAACGAGATTGCAATCGGCCATCCCTTGAGCCATACCCTCGACGAGCTGAAAAAATCTGGGTTTTCGTATTCGGCCATTCATCTGGAGCCGTTGACATGGCCGATGATCCGCCTGCTTGTTGCCGATACGCTAACGAGCACGCCCGAAGAGACCGAGCCCCTTGCGCAGGTTGTCTATGAAAAGACACTGGGCAATCCATTTTTCGCACATCAATTTATGATAGCCCTCTATGAAAGGGATTTGCTTGGATTCGACGCGGAAGACGGCATATGGCGATGGAATGTAGCGAATATCCGCGCTGAAAACGTGACTGACAACGTAGTTGAGCTGATGGTGGAAAAGCTTCGGCGCCTGCCTGCTGAAACGCAGCAGATGCTCAAGCTCGCATCATGCATTGGCCATCAATTTGATATTCAGGCCATGTCAACGATCGCTGAAAAATCCATACCCGCAACGGCATCCGCCCTATGGGGAGCGATACGGGAAGGGCTGATAGTCCCTATGGACAGCGAATACCGCCTTCTCGAGGATGCCGACATGGGCGGCGCTGTGTCGATGCGCATTCCCATAGATTTTGACGTTCACTATAAATTTTTGCATGACCGCATTCTGCAGGCGACATATACGCTTGTGGAATCGGATATGAGGCCGGTATATCATTTATCGATAGGGCGCCTTTTGCGCAGGCGCGCTGGAAGCGAGCCCCGCGGCGAAGACCTCATGGAGATCGTGCGGCACCTAAATTTGGGCGTTGCGCTGATGGCCGATTCAGCCGAGCGCATTGATTTAGCCCGGCTTAACCTGAGGGCAGCCCGGAAAGCAAAGGCTTCCGTTGCATATCACGCTGCGGCGGAGCATTTGAGACATGGGCAAGACCTGCTTGGAGATAACCATTGGGAAGACCAGTATGATCTATGCTTTGCGCTGTATACCGAAGCGGGCGAGTGTGAATTCGTTGCTGGTGATGCAGAACGGTCCCAGGCTGCGTTTAGCAAGGTATTGCCGCGGGCGAAAACAGATTTAGAAAGAGCTCAGATTCATTGCATCCGGATATTTACGCTCTCCTCCCAGGCGCGTTATACCGAGTCGCTGGCTGCGGCTGCTGAAGGATTGGCTCTCCTGGGTCATCCTCTATCGATGCAGGATATCTTTTCCCCAGCGGTGATGGAGGCCGAGCTGCATGCAGTCGGTCCAGCTTTAAGAGGCAGGAAGATTAGCGATATCATTCATGAACCCGAGGTTCAAGACCCGGCTATCCGCTGTGTAATGGCTATTTTTGATGCCCTAGCTGTTCCTGGGTATTTCAGCGGCCCCATTGCTCAAAGCGTTATTGGGCTGCGCGGCGCCAATATCGCGCTCCGGTATGGCAATTCTGAGTATGTCGCGATGTGCTATGCGACGATGGCCTATATTCTTGCGCTGATCCTCAATGACGTTCAATTGGGCTGCGCATTCAGCGATTTGTCGGTAGCCTTATATAAAAAATATCCCGCCAATGCGGCAATCCCAACCCGGGTATGTGTCATACACGGCTGCGTGATGCCTATGCAGGCGCCGCTGCGCGAATCGGAAAAGGTATTCTTGGAAGGGCGTCAATATGGCCTGAGTTCAGGCGATTACCTGATGCTCGGCGCAAACTGCCTGCTGCTCACCGCCACGCAGCTCTTGGTGGGCAATCCGCTACAGGACACAATGGACAACGCCGATAAAAACATGGCGATTATCCGGCGTACCCGCGATCTTGTGCTGGGGTTAGGCACAATGACTGTGATGAGGCAGGCAGTGGCCTGTCTTCTGGGCCGCACGGAAAGCTATAGCTCGTTTGTTGACGACAGCTTTAACGAGCAAGCTTGGCTGGAACGATATGCGGAGGGAGATCACTTTGGGCATCCCCGCTATCATCATGCTTTCCTAAAGCTGATGATTCACTATCTCTATGGCGACTACGATAAGGCCGAGCAGTGGGGCCAAGTCGCCGATGCCCACCAAATGTTTGCAGGCGGCAACCCTCCTGGAAAAGCCTTACCATTTTACCGCTGCCTAACGATCTATGCCCTTCCTGCGACCGAGGATCAGGCCGAGCTCCAAAGGCGCGCTGGTCTCGTGGAAAGCTACCGTAAACAGCTCGATATGTACGCCGGCTTCTCGCCCAAGACCTTTGGCCATCAGAAAGCGCTGGTCGACGCCGAGGCGGCCAGGCATGCTGGTGATATCAAGAAGGCTATCAACGAATATGAAAACGCTATTCAGCTCTCGGCTGAATACCGGGCGCCGCATATTGAGGCTATGGCCAACGAGCTATGCTCCAAATTCTATTTGAGCATAGGCGCCCTCAAGGCCGCCGGAACGCATATGCGCTCCGCATACAGAGCTTATGTCTATTGGGGAGCCATGCCTAAAGCCGAGGCGCTTGAGAAAGAGCATGAAGCGCTATGGCCATCCCTTAGCGAAGCCGTTATGCCCCGAGCCCGCTCCTCCTCCACATCGTCCTCCTCATCGAAGGACACGCCGCCGATGACGAATACCAGCGGCACCCTCCTGACCCGCACATCCGTAGGAAGCCTTCGGGATGCCTCGCTGGTTATCCGGGCGGCCCAGGCGATAGCGGGCGAAATTGAATTGCCCAAAGTCATTGACCGGCTCATGAGTATTGTTTTGGAGAATGCCGGCGCTCAGCGGGGAACACTTATTTTATCCCGCGAAGGCAAGCTCTATATCGAAGCATCGCTCGGCTTGGCCAACAAAGCGTCGGATATCAGCAAAGGCGCTCTGGTGGACGATGTGCCGAATATCGCCAAAGGCATTGTCTTCTATGTCGCGCGGACCCAGGACTCCGTCGTATTGGATGATGCTGCGCTTTCATCGCGCTTCGCGGACGATCCTTATGTGAAAGGCAGTGCGCCCAAATCGATTCTATGCCTGCCGCTTCTCTATCAAGCCAGGCTCATTGGTCTTCTATATCTTGAAAATACAACGATGGCAGGTGTATTCAACGCAGCGCGCGTAGAGCTATTGGCGCTCTTGTCCTCGCAGGCTGCGATAGCGATTGAAAATGCCAGGCTCATAGCGACCGTGCGCATAGCCAATGCTGAAATTCAAAGGATCAACGAACGCCTCGAGGCTGATGTCGCACGCAGAACGGAAGAACTAAGGCATGCCAATGAAGATCTATTTGAGGCCAATACCTTGCTAGAGCAGGAGCTCAAGCGGCGCGAGGAAGCCGAGGCCCAGCGGGCGACGCTCCAAGAACAGGTGATTACGGCTCAGCGCGCGAGGCTGGCCGAGATGTCCACACCGCTGATCCCCATTACCGATGAGATTGTCGTGATGCCTCTTGTGGGCACTATCGATCGGGAACGGGCTCAGCAAGTTCTATCGGTTGCTCTGGAAGGAGCCCAGCGGAACCGGGCTCAGTTTGTGATTATCGATATCACCGGCATTAAGCAAATTGATACCCATGTTGCGGGCACGCTGGTGGGCGTGGGCGGGGCGCTGCGCCTTCTCGGCACGGAAACCGTATTGACAGGCATCGCGCCAACCATTGCGCAAACCTTGGTCAACCTCGGAATCGATCTATCATCGTTTGTTACGATGGGAACGCTGCAAAGCGGAATGGAATATGCTCTTTCCCGCGGCCGCCGCCTTAGTGCAATGGGCTATGATACCGGAAAACGCAGAACCCGCCTCTAATACGCTATAGCGCCCCGCTCACGAAAATCCCTTGTTATCTTCCTCGGTCAGCGTCAGCGTGATACCATTTTTCGCCAGCAGATCGCGGAAGGTCGCCTTATCATTGCTCTTAATAAAAGCTTCGCGCGGCTCAACAAGGCGCTTCTTCACCATATCGAGCAGGTGATCGTTCATCGTCTGCATTCCATACTGCTTTCCGGTCTGCATCGTGCTCTGCAATTGATACGTTTTACCCTCCCGGATCAGATTAGAAACAGCAGGTGTCGCAATCAAAATCTCGTAGGCCGCAACACGTCCTCCACCTGTCTTCTTGCAAAGCATTTGCGCAATAACACCCCTGAGAGATTCAGACAGCATTGTTCGTATTTGCCCCTGCCTCTCACCCGGAAATTGATCGATAATGCGATCGACAGTGCTTGGGGCCGTGTTCGTGTGCAGCGTTCCAAACACCAAGTGACCGGTCTCTGCTGTTTCAATTGCGATGGCGATGGTTTCCAAATCGCGCATTTCACCAACGAGCACAATATCTGGGTCTTCGCGAAGGGCTGCCCGAAGCGCATTCTTAAAGGAGTCGGTGTGAATGCCAACTTCTCGCTGATTGACCAGGCACTTTTTGTTTTCATGAACGAACTCAATGGGATCTTCAATGGTAATAATATGATCCGTGCGATTTTGATTGATATAGTCCACCAACGTGGCCAGCGTGGTACTCTTGCCCGAGCCCGTAGGACCCGTCACCACAACCAGTCCTTTGCTCAGCCAACATAGATCGAGTACTTGCTTGGGCAGGCCCAATTGCTCAGGTGTCAGGATTTTATAGGGAATTTGGCGGAATACGGCGCCCATTCCCTTTCTATCCATAAAATAGTTGCAGCGAAAGCGGGCAACCCCTTCTATTTCATGCGCAAAATCAGCGTCGTTCTTCTCGTGAAAATCTTTTTTCGCTTTTTCAGTGATGATTTCAAATAGATGCTCCCGTACTTCCGATTCCTTGAACCTGGGATGACTTTGTTCAATCGGTCTCATCTCCCCATGCAGGCGCACAAAAGGGACTTCCTCGGAACTCATGTGTAAGTCGCTTGCACCCATTTGTACCAAGCGCCTAAGATAGCGGTTGATTTTTGGTTCACCGCTTGGCTTGGACGCAACGATTGGCGAAGCGACCGTCGGCGATGCGGCGGTGGTCTGACCCGGTTGAGGAGAAGCGCGTAGAGCTTCAGCTGGGCCCGCCGAAACCATCGTGTTTCTGACCCCGGCTGGAATCTGGAGTTTTTCGGTTGGAGCCGCGTCATGGGGGGCGGGGACAGGGACCGCGCTCTTCTCATCGGGCGGCGGGGCTTCCGCGTTGCCCACCGCGCCTTCACCCGCGGGGACGAGCCTGACAATCCAATGACCGGGCCCGCCCGCTTCCACATTGACAACCGCGCTGAGCCCGTTTTCGCCTTTGTACTCGAACTGAGCGCTGCCCACTCTAGAGAGCGTCATCAGCGCATTGCGGGGCGCGATTTCCTGCACCAACAGAGCCAGCGAACCGTGATCGACAGGCGCGTTGGTGTTGCGGTCGCCCGTTGGAAAGCGAAAGACGGCAGGCTGTCCTGAAGTCAGCCGCACTTCACGGGCATTGTAACGGATCAAGTGCTGAAGGTAGGCATCGATGCGAGGCATGGAAGCGCGAGAATAACAAACTCCACCCAAGAATTTTTTTTTCGAAGCTGGGAACCTTTTTTCAGGGCGCCTGTCCAGATGAGCACGATGACGCTTTCACCGGCTCCGCGGCTTGGAACGGAAAATCAATCGCAAGAGCCGCGCAATATTGAGATCGGTGTGAAGCTGATATACGGGTAGGGACTCCCTGCCCATGGTTTTAAGCTCGCGGCAGCGGGCAAGTTGCGCCGAATCCGGCGCTTTTACGCAGGAAGGCGGACAGGACAATGGAAGGCAAGCAGAAGACCGCTCTCACATTTTCGCTCTACCAAAACGAA
>CAZICM010000017.1:0-175767 GCA_964537685.1 uncultured Polyangiaceae bacterium | reverse complement strand
GCCCATCCGGCGTCCACAGCGGCAATTGCCAAATATACTCACCGCTCGCCGAAACCGTCCCCGAACCCCCTAAATACCCAATCCCCGAACTCGATATCACCGTATCTGTTGGCAGAATTGGCCCAGGAATATTGGGATCGACCACTGGCCCAATATCAGCCCATGCGCCCCGAAGCCCCACTATCCAGCACAAACCAAAAACAAAAAACCTGAATGGGCATTCCATCCATCCAGACTACGCAGCGCCCAAAACCCACATCAAGACCACAAACTCCCGGCTCGGATAAACAACGTCCTATCCCTCGGCAAGATGCGATATCAAATTCGCCATCGAGGTTTTCGTTTGCGCACCCCTCCGTCATTGCTCCCGCTGCCCCTCATCTTTGTTTTGGGATGTGAAGGCTGCCCCGATCGTAAGCCCTATACGCCCTACACCATCACCGATAAACCCTCGGCCTCGTCGGATGCAGGCTCGGATGCAGGCCCGCCATCTCAAGAATCCGATTCGGGTAGCCCCGACGCACCCGCGGTAGCGCCGCCGTTTGCGCCCATTCCCGCGAAGACCGCCGATGGTGATGGGAGTTCGTGGACGTTCGGCGAGCCGGCTCTCACCGTAAAAGCGCCCGCAGGACGGCAGTTTTCCCTGGGGCTGGTGATCGATGCCGATGGCGATGCCGTTCAGGATTTAATCGCTTGGGCCAAATCGCCCGATGGTTTGCGGGGCGAGCTTGTCTTTGTGGCAGGCCGCGAGCCCGCGCAGATTAAAACGGTGTTTGCGCTGCCCTCCGATATCAGCGCCAAAGGCTGTGATTACCGGGCATCTCTCGCTCAAATCGGAACCCGGGCGCTGGCTTTTGATTTTGGTGTGAATGGTCCTTGCGCCTCAAAACAAAGCGCTTCGCGATTTGTGGCCATTATTCGCTTTGGAAAACAGGGCGGCGATGCCCAGCCCAAACAGCCCGAACTCGCCATGGAAATGCGTGTGGCTTCGCTGCCCACCGGGGAGCAGATCGCCATCGCCGTCGAGACGCCCGATCTCGATGCCGATGGCCGGGACGATATCCGCGCGCGCTTTACGCTGAGCGGTACCCATAAGCCTTTTGGAGGCGCCGTCGGGCCTTATCCCAGCGTTCCCAATACCAGCGCATCGATCGCCTTTTTTGATAGGCCCGCGGGTTTCTCGCGCGATCCTTCGGAGCCCGAGGCTTCGATGGGTCAAAACGCGGCCTCGCTGATGGTCTCGGCCAAAAAGAAAGACAGTGCCCCGAGCGTCTTTTCCGCCGCCCATCAAGCGCGGCGCCTGCATGCTTTGCTCTGCGCCCAAAGAGCCCACACCGCCGTCTCGACCAGCGCGGGCCCTGTCGAATGCGGGGCCGCCCGTTCTCTCGAAGATACCGCGATCGCCGAAGCTCAAGCCGCCTTTACGCTCGGCGATCCCATCCGCGCATTTGCCGCGGTTGCCCGCTTCGATGGATTGCCTTCGCCCAGCGATGCCCACAAACGCGACATGGCGAACCTCATCGCGCGTTATGCGCCCAAAACCAAGGCATCGCTTGTGCACCGCGCTCAAGCGCTTCCCCGGACATTTGCGCCGCCTTCCTATGCGCCGCTTTCCTTCGATGCGGGAGGCGATTTGCTTATTGCTTCCGAAGGCGCGTTTATGCGTGTCGATCGGGGCACGCTCGCTGAATCTCAGGCCACGCTTTCGTTATGGCCGACGCAATTGGTTGCGGGCAGCAGCGAAAGCGGAAGCGCGAGCATTGTGCTGAAGCGCGTGGAACAGCGCTGCGATGCGCCGGCTTTAATCGGCGTCTTTCAAGAAGTGCAGCCCGGCGAAACAAGCCCCGACGAAAAGGCGAGCGAGGTGCTTTTGCCCATCGCCACACCTGTCAATGCCCAAGGCTTTCCGGCCTTCGATCGCTGCGCGCCGGCGGCTTCGATTCCCGTTGTTCCCTATGGTTTTTCCCCTGAACTTGGCTTGATTTTCGCCGTGGGCTCCGAAGTCGTAGCCGTTAAAAAACAAGGCGCTTCCTCGGTCGCCTCGCTGGTGAAATGGCCACTGCCGCCACCCATCGAAGAACGCCCCATTCCCGCGGGCGCCTCGCGTTCACCCGATGGAGCGACCGTGATTGTTCCAAGCGGACGAGGCTTTTTTGTCGCGGCCGCCGGAGGCAGCACCAAACTATGGACAGGGCAAGACATTGAACATGCAGGCCCCTGCGTACCCTCGCCTGGAGGTGCGCGCATCGCCTGCATCGCGGATGGGAAGGTTGTATTGCTGGAAGGAAAATAGAGGCAAAATTAGCGCTTATTTACGCGCTCCAAATACTTTCCATCGACCGTATCGACCTTAATCCACTCGCCCTCTTGAATAAACAAAGGCACGTTCACCACCGCACCCGTCGATAAAGTCGCGGGCTTGGTCGCGCCGCTCGCCGTATCGCCCTTAATACCGGGCTCGCTCGACACAATTTGCAGAACGACATGAGGCGGCAGCGAAACACCGATCGGCGCACCCTTGAGCAGCGTCACATTGATGCTCATCCCATCGCTGAGCCAGCGCGAATCATCGCCGATTTTGTCGCCTGAAATCGTGATCTGTTCGCCTGAATTCGGCTCCATAAACACAAAATCCTGGCCCTCGGGATAGATGTATTGCATCGCGCGCTCTTCCACATCCGCGAGCTCCACCTTCTCACCGGATTTATAGGTCCGCTCGAGCACGGAGCCCGACTCCAGATTGCGGATCTTCACCCGAGTGAAAGCCTGCCCCTTGCCTGGCTTCACAAATTGGGCCTCGATAACGATGTAGGCCTGACCATCCACCATGATTTTTAGGCCTTTTCGAATGTCAGTCGTATCCATTGCTGTCACCTGAAAGCGTTGCGCGCTCTCAAACTGATAAAGTGATTGTTCCTGAGCAGGCGCGCCCATTAACACAATGCGGGGCTATCCGCACAGAGTGATTTGCGGAGGCCGTGGAGAATTCCAAGCCAACATGGATGACTGGAACGACGAGCTGCGGGAAATCAAGCGAGAGATCGTTGAATCCCGCGGGCTTATGATTAAGACAAACAATTTGACGAGCGGTTTATCGGCCGACTTAAAGAGCATGGCCAAGCGCCAGGCGAGCTTTGAGCGCCGGGCATTTTTAAACAGCGCGGCCGCATATTTCATATCGGTGGTGGTCGTGATCGGGGTCATCAAATTGGCCTGGGACGCGCGCATCGACGCGGTTCAAGCCGAAACCAAAGGCGCCCGTGAAAAACTCGCGAAGCTTGAAAACGACATCAAAGAAATGCAGCGCGACCGGGATGACCGAGCGCGGGCCGAAAGCGCGGCGGCGGCCTTTTACGAACTCATCCGGGCCCAGCGCCGCCAAGACGTAATCGACGGCTATGAAGCCGTGCGCAAAGAGCCCCTATCCCGGGCCGAACTCGCCTTCTTCAGCGACGCGGTGGACAATGCCCGGGCCGAGCTTTCGGTAAAATCCTATCAAATTGGACTTGACCATGTTCGGACGGGGCGCTGGCATGAAGCCGCGACAGCCCTTGAAGAATCGCTACGCTTCAAAGAAAACGCGGGCCATTCTCCGGCGGCACGATTACATCTCGCCAAAGCCTATAAAAAACTTGGACGCCAACGCGATGCAATACCAATGCTTATGAATTTATCCGAAGCATCATCCGACAAAGAAATAATGGACGACGCCACATTCTTATTGGCCGAATGTTATATCGACATTCAGGCATGGAACGACGCCAAAAACACATTGAGATCGTTTATACGCCGCTTCCCTGACAGCTCATTTATCAATGACGCCCGAATGGCGCTCGCCGACATCTCCGTGAAGCATTAATTAGTTTTGACCGAGCGTCGCCAAAAAATTCCCAATCAAAGGCAAAGGCAACACATCATCCACCACCCCCGCCTTCACCGCCGCCCCCGGCATTCCATACACAACAGCCGTCTCCTCACTCTCCGCAATCACCTTCCCATGAGACGCCCGAATAGCCCGCGCCCCATGCATCCCATCGTCCCCCATCCCCGTTAAAATAACCCCCACCGCTCGAGTACCCGCCACCGCCGCGACACTCTGAAGCAAACGATCCCCACTGGGCACATAACGATCGGAAGGAAGAGGCGCCCCAACCCTCAAACGAAGCTCGGCCGTCACCCCCGAACCCGAACCAGGAACAACCCCCACATCCATACACATCTTACCCGGACAAATATAGGCATGCCTTGAAAGCACCGGCATCCCATCCTCCGCCTCGAACACCCGAAGCGGCCCCCTCTTATCCAAACGCTCCGCAAAGGTCTTCGTAAACTTATCCGGCATATGCTGAGCGATTAAAATCGCCGCAGGAATACGCTCTGGCAGCCTCGACAACAAATCCACCAGCGCCGAAGGCCCACCCGTCGAAGAAGCAATCCCCACCAAATAACGAAGCGGCAACGACAAAGAACGCCCCTGAGCACCACGTCCCCCCGAAGGCGGAACCACCGAAGAACCAGGCCGGCCAATTAAACCAGGAGAAGGACCAATCGCTTTTAAATGACGAACCAAAAAAACCTTTTGAATCAATTCCCGCTTAACGGCACCCTCCGGGGCAAACTGACGATCGGGCTTTGCCACAAAATCGATAGCGCCGAATTCGAGCGCCTTAAACACATTCTCTTTATTCGCATAACTCGACACCACAATGACAGGCGTGGGCTGCTTCACCATCAAAATGCGCAAAAACGTAAACCCATCCATTTTGGGCATTTCGAGATCGAGCGTAATCACATCCGGCTTGAGCGAAGAGACAAGCTTCAGAGCCTCCTCGCCATCGGCCGCCTTTCCCACCACATCCACCTCATCGGTGCCCTCTAAAATATCGGCAATACTCCTGCGCGAATGCGCCGAATCATCGACGACCAGAACGCGAAGCTTATCGGAGCTCATAAATTGCTCCCGGAATCCGACCCGGAATCGCCATTGGACAAGTCGAGCCGCAATGCCCAATTCGGCTTTCGGTACACCAGATCCTCGCGCAAATGACAGAGCTCAAAAGCCGTAGAAATATTGTGAAGAGATTCCGAATGGCCCAGCAATAAAAAACCTCCAGGATTTAATCGTTCATAAAACGTTTCAATCACGCGGCGCCGCGAAACTTCATCGAAATAAATAAGCACATTGCGGCAAAAAATAACATCCACCCGGCCGACGATCGCGGTGCGCGGCGTATCCATTAAATTCAATTGGCCAAATGAGCAAAGCGATCGAATTTCGTCGCCCACCTGGGCTCCATCGAAATGAGCATTGAAATACCGTTTACGGATTTCGGTGGGCGTCGCCCGGAAAGCCGATTTCCCATAGACCCCGCGCCTCGCCACCGCCAGCGCCTTACGCGAAATATCACTGCCAAATACCCGGATATCGCATTTGCGATCGAGCCCCGATTCGCGCACGGCAATCGCAATGGAATACACCTCTTCGCCCGTGGAGCAGCCCGCGCTCCAAATCGATAAACGGGAGCGATTGCCAGGCCCCGAAAGCAAAGTCGGCAAGATTTTATTTTTTAATGCTTCGAGCTGATAATCCTCGCGAAAAAAATAAGTCTCATGAATCGCCACCAATTCGATGGCCTCTTCGAGTTCGGTCTTCCCGCCATTTTGAAAAAAACGCTGATAGTATTCGCTAAAACTACGAAGGTGATGCACCGCCAAGCGCTCGCGCAAACGCCTCTCGAGCACAGGACGTGAATCCGGTCCGAAATACAGGCCCGAAAATGAATTAAATAAATCCCGCAGCAGGCGAAACTCGCTGGCTTCCAATCGAATTTCGTCATGCCCGCGGGTCACGGCGAATCCCCGCGCCCATTGGATGTGGGTATCAGCATCAACGCCCGCTCAATGGCTTCCCGCACCTCGGCATGCTGCTCCTTGCGCAGCGTTTCCTCGAATCGGCGCCGTATTTTTGCATTGCCTTCGCCGGTCAGCATTTCCACCGCAAGGCCCCGGATTTCATGCGAGAGATGCTCCAAACAGCGCGCAATTCGATCGCGTGTTACATCATTTACGTCGAGTTTTAGCATTGCGGCTTTTACGACGGCCGGATTGGGATGGCCCAGCGCCGAAAGCAATGCATTCATCGCGCCGGGTGTGCCGATGGGCGCGCGGCTCAAGGCATCGACGGCGGCAATCGCGACGCTGCTCGGAGCCTTGGCCGCAAGCGGTGCGAGCGCTGTCACCAAGTCGTCGGCGGGAAAGATCGATACGCTGCGCCCTGAACCCTTGCCCGATGAGGAAGGCGGCATGGAAGCGGGACTCCATGTGGTCATTTCGTCGCCCAGCGCATGCACGGCCGCCGCCACCAAATCGCTGTCGCCCGAGCGCTCCAGGAGATCGAGCATATCGGTTGCGGATTTGCGGATTCGGTCGGACGAAGGCGGACCCGAGGGAGGGCCGCTGTCGAAAAAGAGAAGCGCATTGGGGTCGGCGCATACCCTGCCCAGCGCGCGGGCCGCCTCGAGCTGAACATCGCGATCCTCGTCGCTGAGGGCCACCGTCAGCGCATCGCCGGCAAAAGGTCCTCCAATGCGGGCGAGCGCTGTGATGGCGGCGCGGCGGGTGCGGGCATCGCCGGAGGCTGCGCAATTCGATAGAAATGCCAAATGTTCGCGGCGCGCGCTTTTCGGGGCGTCGTCGTCGTAAGTCAGCGCGCCGAGCAGAATCGTCGCGGCCAGAGAGGGAACCGCCTGCTGCATGAGGTCTTTACACAGAAGCGCGGCCTGCTCGGGGCAGCGGTTGGAGAGCGTCGCGAGAGCGGACTCGGCGGCCGAGGCAACGGAGGGATCTGGACTGAGCAGAAGCTCGGCCATTAAGCCGAGATCGGCCTCATTGCCGATATGCGAAAGGGCGTAGACGGCGTTGGTTGCGACTTCCCGCTCGCGATCGCGGGCGGCCAGGCGGAGCGCCGTGAGCAGCAGCGGAAGCTCGGTGTGACAGGCATCGGGCTGTTCGTGAGCGATGGTTGCCGCGATATCGATGGAGGCGGCGCGAATCTGTGTAGCGACGACTTCCTCGGTGGGAGCGCTCGAGGAAATCCTTTCGATAAGCGGGGCAAGCGCGGTGGTGCCCAGCATGGACAAGGCGCGGGATGCCGCGTTCGCAAGCGAATGTTCGCCCAGTGCGGCAACGGCCACCTCGGCGATACCCGGCGCAAATACGAGGGCCGAGAGAACAAGCGCCGCGGCCCGCAGATGATCGGGTTCGCCTTGCGCGCCTTTCGCCATTTCACCGAGTTTGTGAATGAGTTCGGGGCCTTGAACGCGGAGGGCGGCGGCCACATCAAAAGCCAGCTTGCCCTCGGCGAGCCTGGCGAGGGCCGTCATGGTTTGCGCAAACGCCCCGCCGCGAAGCGAAACCAATGCCCGCACGAGCGCCGCCGGAGCCTGAGGATGTTCGGCGAGCGCCGCTGCTAAAAGCGCCGCGGTGCGGGTTGTTGGATCGGCCAGCAAAGGCGAAAGTTCGGTCCACGAAATGGCGACGCCGAGTGAATTCAAGCCCTCCAGAGCGGCCAGCCGGATAAAGCGGTCTTCGTCGCGAAGACAGCGCAAAAGAAGCTTATGGGCGGGTTCACCGGCAACGGCGCCGACCGATGCAATGGCTTCGACGGCGGCTTGGCGGACATTGTCGTCCTGATCAAAAAGCGCGGCCTCGAGCGGTCCCAGCGCGGCTTGATCGCGCGAGCGGCCCAGCGCTTCTACGGCGAGCTTGCGGCCCACTTCATCCAGCGACGAAATGGCGTTGGCCACCGCAACCGCCGTCGCATGTCCCGAACTGGCCAAGACCTCCACGGCCGCGTTGCGAAGCCCGACATTTTCTCCTTGGCTTAGCGCTTCAATCAGCGCCGCCGAGAGCATCCGGTCGGGCATAAATGCCCGCGCCCCAATGGTCGCTTCTTTGCGGACCCGCCAATCCGAATCGCCCAGCGCCCGCATCAAAAGCGGCAGCGCATCCCGGAGTTCAAGCTCGCCCAAATGAGTTGTCGCCTGCCGGCGCTCTTCCGCGTCCGGCGCGTCCAGCGCCTGGGAAAGCGCCTGAATGGACAGGGCGCGCTCGCGCGGTTGCGTCACACAAACTCCGGCACGGAAAGCGAATCGACCATTTCAAAGATGCGCGCGTTATCCAGCACAAAGGTGAGCATGCCGTTGTGGGTGACCACGCCGGCAATCCCGCGGACATCGGTGTGGCGGCTGTTTTCAGGCGTTCTGCGGAATTCTTCGTTGGTGACGCCAAACACTTCCGTGACTGCATCGACGATTAGCCCAATCAATCCTCTTGTTTTCTCGGGCGCACCCGGACGCTCGCTCTTTTCGGGCTTGTTGAGCAAAATCCATTTTGTGGTCCGCGTCGCGTCGGCCGGCGGAAGTCCAAAACGCACGCGCAGATCCACAATGGGAACAACTTCGCCGCGGTGATCGGCAACACCCACAACCTCCATGGGCGTGTGAGGAAGCGGCGTCACCACAAGCGGATTCACGATCTCGCGCACATGCGCGATATCAATCGCATAGTGCACATCGCCCACAATGAACTCAACCAGGCTTTTCTGCGGATCAGGCCGATGGCGCTGCCCATGGTCATGCATCACGACTTCCCTCCGCAAACGTCAATAGTTCCAAACAACAACAGCCAATTGCCAACACCAAACAGCTCACATTGAAAGCACGGCCAGCAGGTCGAGCAGGATAATCACCGATGATTCCGTGAGCCCCGGCTGCTTGCCCACGCCGGGTGAGAGCATCGCTGCCGGCCTTGCAATTCCCGAGATATACGGCGCGACTTCGCCGCCCAGCGCACTCACGGCCAGCTCAATCTCGCTCGTCGCCAAACGATAAACCTGAAGCACTTCGTCGACAAACAGCCCCAGCGTTTCTCCGCCTGTCGCGCTCACAAGCAAAATTCTCGTCTTGCGGGTCTGAGGCATTTCCGGCAGGCGCAGGCGGCTGCGCAGGTCCACGACGGTGACGACTTGGCCGCGCACGCTCACGATGCCCATCACCGAACGGGGGGCGCGGGGCACGGGCGTGAGCAGCGGCGGCTTTAGAATTTCGCGGATCAGCGCGACCGGCGTGGCATAGGTTTCACCGGCCAGCTTGAAGGCCAGATACTCGGTGCGGGGTCCCCGATCGGTCTGATGGGTGCGCTTCTGAACAGCTCCGCCCTGAGGCGAACGGCGAGCCAAATTAGCCATGAGAACCCCTCGAGTCGGATGCCGGGCGCCCCCGTTCGGTGCCCGCGTGCATTTCTTCAATGAGCGCCGGCGTATCCAGCACCAGTGCGAGCCGCTGATCGCCAAGCTCTGTCGCGCCCGCAAAACCGCGGACATTTTTAAGCGAGGGGCCAAGCGCTTTAATCACCACGTCCTGCTCGCCGATCAGCGTGTCGACCACGAGGCCAAGCCTTCGGCTGCCCACCGCCGTCACCACGATGTACTGCCGCGACATTGAAATTCTCATCGATTGGTTCTGAGCGGCGCGCCTTTGATCGAAGACCGTCCTGCCTTCTTTGCGCTGCATGTCGCGGCTCAGGCTCGTATGCCCTCCGACGACTGCTCCAAAACCGCCGCGCTGCGGCGTGGCCTGTTCCAGGGCGCGCGACATGCCTGCCGCCGGACTTCCCTGATGCATGCGGATGCTTGGATTTAAGCCAAATAACCGCGCCAGATAACAGAGCTGAAGCGTATTGCCCCGGAGCGTTACGACTTCGCGGTTGTCGATGATCCGCACCGTGGATTCATCGAGAACAATGGCTTCCTGCACATTGGCCAGCGGAATCGCGAAAAGCCTGTCGGCGATGCGCACGATGAGCGCGCTGATAATGGCGAGCGTAATGGGCAGCGTAATCGTGAATTTCGTCCCGATTCCCTGCTCGCTCTGCAAATCGATTACGCCGCCGAGCCGGCTGATATTGGTCTTCACGACGTCCATGCCGACGCCGCGCCCCGACAGGCTGCTGACCTCTTGTTTGGTCGTGAGTCCGGGCACAAACACCAAATTTAAAATCTCGCGCTTGCCTGTCATGCGCGCGTCCTCGGGCGTGAGTACGCCTCGCCGGATCGCCGCTTCCACAAGCCTTTCTGTCGGGATGCCTTTGCCATCGTCCTGAATTTCGATGACGACGTGATTGCCTTTTTGGAAGGCATTCAGCGCAATCGTCCCCACGGCCGGCTTGCCCACATGAAGCCTTTCCTGTTTGGGCTCGATGCCATGATCGATGGCGTTGCGCATCATGTGCATCAATGGATCGCTCAGCTCTTCGACGATGAGCTTGTCCACTTCTGTCTCGGCACCGGTGATCACCAGATTCACCATCTTGTCGGCCTCGCGGCTGATCTGCCGGACGACGCGCGCGAGGCGGTCAAATACCTGGCCCAAGGGCACCATGCGCACTTCGAGAATCCCTTGCTGCATCGAATCGAGATGCCGGTCAAAGGCGCGCTGAAGCCTGTGTAAGTTCGATGCGAGTTCGCGATCGGCCCGCGTTGCCCGAAGCTCTTCAACAACGCGTCCCAGCGATGTACAGACAATCGCAAGCTCGCCCACGATATTCATCAGGCGATCGAGCTTGTGGATATCGACGCGCACCGTCTGGGCTACAGACTTAATTGTCCCTAAATCGGCTTTATTTCCCGCTGCTTGTGTTTGAGCCGGATCCGCCGATTGTGCGGCTGCGGGAGCGGCGGGCGCGGGTGCCAGGGAAGGCGCAGCCGGCGCGGGCACGGACGCATGCGTGTCAGGCGCCGCTTGAGGAGGAGGCAGGGAATTCCTCGTGGGCGGTTCGGGAGTGATGCGCCTTGGAATCTCGTCGACTTCCACATTGCTTTGGCCAAGCGCGGCGCGGAGCTCGGAAATCGAATGCTTGGCGGCCATTACGATATCGAGCTCGATGGACTCGGCATCGGCTCCGGCGCCCGTCGGCAAATAAGTAATGATCTCGCCGTAGGGCTTGGCTTTGGCCTTCAGCTCATCGAGGGCGCTGTCGATGGTCGTGAGCTGAAACTGCACACGCAGCCTAAATAGCGTCATTCCCTGCGCGATATTCGTGCGCAGCCTGTGCTCTTCGTATTCGGTGAGGACAGCCAGCAGATTCTGATCGAGTTCGTATTGCTGTGAACTCGGCGGTTCTTGTCCTCCTTTGGTCGCTGCCCCGAGCTGCCTGACCAGCTCTTCAAATTCGGGCAAAGGCTGATCGCGCCCGTCTTTTTCCGTCTGCAGAATCCGGCCGTATAGCTCGACCGAACGAAACAAAAGAACAAGCACCGCGGGCGTAAGCTCGGCCCGTCCCAGCCTTAATCTATCGAGCAAATTCTCGAGCTCGTGCGATAGCGCGCTTACCCGGTTCGCGCCGAAAATGCCCGCTACGCCCTTGAGCGTATGCACGGCCCGGAAGATGTCGTTGATCAGATCCGGATCGACTTTGCCCGATCGCTGTGACTCATCGAGCGCGAGCAAATCGCGTCCCAAGCCTTCGATAATTTCCTGCGCCTCAGAAAAGAATTCTTCGCGGGCGCGATCTTGGGCATCGACCATCAGCGGGGCTCCTCGGGCTGAGAAGGCGCCTTTCGCGCGGCTAACGTCGCGCTGATCGCCAGCGCCAAGGCTTGCGGCGTAAATGGCTTGGGAAGAAAGAAATCGGCGCCGAGTGAGAGACCGCGCTGCCGATCGCGCTCCGAGGCTTGGGTCGAAATAATCATCACCGCTGTATTCCGGTAATGCTCATTGGAGCGGACAAGGCGAATCAGCTCCAGCCCATTGATATCGGGCATGTTGATATCGGTGATCAGCAGATCGTAGGTCCTTCTAGGTAAAAGCCTCATGGCCTCGAAGCCATTGCCGGCTTCGTCGACTTCAATTGGATCGGCAAATACCTCAATATCCTCGAGGACCGTGCGCACGTAGGAACGCATCGTGCTGGAGTCTTCGACGATGAGGACGCGGATCATAGGGCTTAATCCTAACGGAAAGGGCAAGCGCGCCGGAAGTTTTGAGCGACGGAAAAATTTGCCGCCATAGCTCTTGGTTATAGGCACTGCGGCGGCCGGCTTGGTGATTGACAGCGCTGCTTTGGGCTGCCCTAATCGGCTCACAATGCAAAACGCAAAGCATCCGAATTCCCGAGGGGGAATTTTATCCTTTTCGCCAAAAATCAGCGCTTTTCTCGCTGCTTTGATCTGCATCTTTTTGATGGGATGCGGGGGCGGCCTGAAGGTGACCCGTATCAATTCAGCCCAGAAAAAGCCGAACAACGTTTGGGTCTTTTTCACGGTGGAACAGGGTGATGAACCTGTGGGCGGCCTGAAGGCCGACGATTTTAAGATTTACGAAGACGACTCCGAAGTCTCGGCCTACGAGAGCAAACAAACCATTCAAAATCCCGAGGTTGCGGCCGTGATGTACACGATGCTGCTCTTGGATTTCTCGGGCAGCATTACGGAAGCGGGCCAGGCCGATGCTGTGGTCGATGCGGCCAAACTCTTCGCCGAGCGGGTCGGCAAGACCCAAAAAGTAGGTGTTTACGCCTTTGATGGCTCGGAGAAACTCCACTCCGTTGTTCCCTTCACCGAGGCCAAGGGCAGCGTGGAAGGCGGTCTCGAGGGATTGAGGCGCTTCAAGCCCAAAGATCCCTCAACCAATCTGCACGGCGCTGTCATTGAAGGGCTTCGCGAGCTGAAAAAATCGCTCGACAAAGACAAGAAGCCCCTGAAATTCGGCACGCTCGTCGTCTTCTCCGATGGCACCGATCGCGCGGCCCGCTTCACCCGCGATCAGATGAACGAAGAGATTGAGAAAGAAGACTATGAGCATTACGACAAATTCGCGATCGGCGTCGGCGCTGAAATTGAAAAGGCCAAATTGGACGACGTTGGCCGCAATGGAACCGAACTCGCGACCGATCAGGCGAAGGTAAGAGAAGCCTTTGAAAAAGTTGCGGCGCGCATTGAAAAGCACATGAAGCGCTTTTATTTGCTCTCGTATTGCACGCCTTCCCGCAAAGGCGAGCACGAGGTGCGCATTGAGGCCCACAGCAAAGAGCCCGAAGGCTCGGGCGCGCTGGAATATCAATTTAGTGCCGATGGTTTTGGTCCGCCCCCTGATTGTGATCCGACAAAACCGCCCGCATTTGAATTAAAAGGCGCTGTGCCTTCCGAGGATGGGGATAGCGGCGCGAAGGGCAGCGTGGAAGTGAAGGCCGGCGCGAGCGCTAAATAACCATCCGTTTTGAACCGGCGAGCTGACCGCACGCTCCGCCCACATCTCTTCCTCGCGGCCGCCTCACCAAGGTCGTCACACCATGCCCCGACAGCCTCGCCACAAAGGCATCCAATCGCTCTTGAGACGGTGGTTTTAGAGCTGGATCGGGCCCTGGATTGCAGGGAATCACATTCACTCGGCAGCGCAGCCCTTGAACATAGGCGGCCAACCGATCCGCATCGGAAGGCGCATCATTAAAACCATCGAAAAGCACATATTCAAAAAATACCCGGCGCTTCTCGGGCAGCGAGTTCTCTATGGCCTTGCGGAGCGCGGCCAGATCAAAACGCGCATTGACAGGCATAATCGCGCTTCGTCTCGCATCATCGGGCGCATTTAGGCTTACCGCCAGCTCTGCCCGGCAGCCTTCAAAAAACGCTTGAATTTTATCGGCAACGCCCACCGTGCTCACCGTCACACGCGAGGGCGCAAAGCCAAAGGCTTGGTGATCGCAGAGCAGGCGCACCGCCGCGAGCACCTCCCTCAGGTTGTCGAAAGGCTCGCCCATGCCCATAAACACCAGGTTTTGAAGCGGAGGCGAGCCATCGAGCTTCTGCCATAAAGCGCGCGCGATCCGCACCTGATCGACAATTTCGCCGGCGCTCATCTGGCGCAGAAGGCCGTGTCTGCCCGTCTCACAGAAAGTGCAAGCCCTGGCGCAGCCCACTTGGCTCGATATGCACAGGGTGGTGCGCTGAGGCCCTGGAATGAGCACCGATTCGACAAAGGCGCCGTCTTGTGTGCGCAGCAGCAAACGCAGGGTGTGATCGGCGGAGGGGGCCTCTTCGGCGATGCTCAGCGCGGGATGAGCATCGAGAGAAAGCAGTTTACGGCGGGCCCAGGCGCCAATTTCAAGCGAAGCGAGCGCGGCATCATCCCAAGCGGGAAGGAGAGGCGCTTTTGGACCATACACATGCCGGAACACCCGTTTTACGGCGGATTGCGCCGATGTGCGGCTTCCGCCTTCTTGCATGAGCAGCTTTGTCAGCGCGGCGCCGTCAAGACTCGCGAGCAAAGGAGAATGCGCGTCCTTTCGCCGGAGCGGCAATGGGGCGGCCTGGGAGTCCATGGGTTTTGTGCTCCCTATCATGAAAAAGCCTCGGCAATGAAATGGGCGGTTTTCGCGCTTGGGTTTCGCCTGAATCGATCGTTCAAACTCATTCAATCCGATCAATATATTTATCAATTTGAAGCAATATGAAAGCCGGCCTCGCCCGGCCTCAATTTTTTAAAATAAACCATACCCGATTGCAGTGCTTTGCACGCCTGTGGAAAAGCTATGGAAAACCCCTTGAAAACAGGGGGTTTCCTGTGGATGCCCGGTTGAAAAATAAATTGAAAAATAAATTGAAAATAAATCGCCTCGGCCATTGATTTTTTTGTTGCCCCGCGGAGCTAAATTCAATGAAGATAAGCATTGAAAGTTCCGCGACACTTTCAATCGCGGATCTGGCCGAACGCAGAAGTTTTTGGGGGTGCTGCGGCTGTGTCCGGGCAATTCGCCGCGAGGCGTGATTGGCCGGGCTGGCCGGGTTATCGGAAAACAAGGGCTTTGCTGGGCTTTTGTATTTTCGGTAATGAAAAAGGCATCGGTCCGGATTTCATCAAAAAACCTTGTGTCCGAACCTTGTACAGGGCCGGCGCAGGGAAAGAATTCCGGAAAGAAGCGTCCATCATGTTATGGGCGTGAATACCCAAAGATGGCAAAGCACTCCGGGTGTTGCTGATTGCGCTGCCATTCGCGCGGTATCGCAAAAAGCAGCCCTTTTGGCTAAGTATGAAGCGGTGTGGGAACTCCATCCCCCATAGCTTGATATGCCGGCGACATGGGGTGCTCGGGACATACGTAGCCGGGGAAAAGCTTTGGTGCTGAGCGATCGGCGCTAAAGAGGCCGATTTCGGAAATGCAGTGGGCCCCTGGTTCTTGTGATTCCGGCTTTCACGGGCGTTTTCATGCGGCCGTGTATGCCCGCTGTTCAGTGGGGTTCGGTGGATTTGATGATTGTGCTCACCAATTGCATTCGATTGCAAATCATTGAAGTGAATGCATTTCATTGAAATGGGTTCGCTTTAAATGAAAGGCGTTTCGGCCGTGTGATTTCTTTGCGTTGACGCGCGGAGAAAGAGCGCGGTCTTAGCTTCAGCCCTGCCGGGAGGAAGCGAGCAGAAACGTCAGACGCCGTTTTTGGCGAACGTTGGCCGCGGAAGAAAACGCCCGGCCGAGGAGGTCTCGAAACGCTCCGTAGAACGTGGTCTCCGGCATGCGTTTCAACGATGACCCGCCCCGAAAAGGGCGCGCACAAACGGCGGAAGTTTGGACAACTGCGTCAACAATTGTTCAACCCGGGGCGTGGATTGCCGAATGAGGCGGTTCAGCGCCTTGTTCCGATAGAAATTCGATGCGGACGAGGCGGCCCGGCTTTAGTGCCGAGGGCCCGGGAATTAGAGCGGATGGTGAGTGCTCGTTTTTTGTGCCGGTTGCAGATGCAGGAATGAAACGTCTTTCCCGCGATACTGAGGTGTTTTTGCAGGCACCGAGGATGCGCGGGATAGGGTGAAATGGCGGCCCGGACTTCAGCAGGGAATGGGAATCGCGGTTTCATTCGAAAGGGTGTTGGGAGCGGGCGCGCAAACGTGAGCAGCTAGTAGCGCGTGCTTTCCCGGCTCATGCCGCAAGGCAGAGCTTCAAACCGGCGGAAGGCATTCAGAATGAGCGGTTTGGGCCGCCTTAAACAAGTGGCCAAACGGTTCATTCATCTGAAGCGATGTGGCTTGGGCTTGCGGGCTCCAGTCATGGCGAGCGCATCAAGATGGAGACTTGGGCGTGAACCGCGTTTCATCGATATGAATGTCAGAAACCATGGTTTTTCGGTTGGGCTCTCTCAGCTCAGCGGCGCAGGGAGTCTGCGGCCAACGCAAATCCTCACTGGGGATTGCGCGCCGCGCCAAAGACCAGCGGTGAAAGTTTCCCCGCCGAATAGGCGTGGAATCAGGAGGCGGACCGGGCAGCGCGAACTGTGCGGCCCGCGCTCGGAAATCGGTACAGAACGCAGAGGTTGCGCCGCGAATTGGCTACACGCGGCGCACAGGCCCGCATCGGCTGAATAGGCCGAGAGCAGAACCGGTGCTTTTTGCGGGCAAGTGGAACAAGGGCGAAGGCGGCTTCGAAAAAAGGAGTCGCCTTCGTTTTTTTGTCTTTTTGTTTTGTCGTACAGTGGCCGCCTCGCCCGCGGAGGTTCTTCTTGCGCTCCTTTTTCGCTCGCTCTTTGTTGCCCTCTTCGTTCGCTCTCGCCGCGCTGTGTGTTTCGTCTCAAGCGTTGCCGGCCGCGCCTAAAGACGCGCAGGCCGAAAAGGCGCTCAGTCAGGCGATGGGGACGGACTATCTCGAAACCAAGTTCGATAATGCAGAGAAGAAGCTTCGAACGGCGCTTGAAACATGCGGCGAAAAAAATTGTTCGCCGGCCATTGTGGTGAAGCTT
Source organism: uncultured Polyangiaceae bacterium (assembly GCA_964537685.1). Taxonomy (GTDB): domain Bacteria; phylum Myxococcota_A; class Polyangia; order Polyangiales; family Polyangiaceae; genus CAZICM01. Next base: position 158,981 of record CAZICM010000017.1, on the reverse strand, counting down.
CATCTGGCGCTGGGCACGGTGCTGGCAGGCGGAAAGAAGCAATTGGAGGATGCGCGCGAGGCTTTCGTTGCAGCGCTTTCCATCGACAAGACCGCAAAGCCCGATCCGGATCTTTTGTCATCGGAAATATCGTTTGCCTTTGAGCAGGCGCTAAAGGAGCTAAAGCTGTCTGCGCCTTCGGGTTCTCCACCGCCTGCGCCCACAACAGGCAGCGCGGGGCTTCGGCACACACCGCCCGCCGAGCAGCAGGTGCGCGTTCCTGTGCCACTCTTTATCGAGCTCGATCCCGAGGTATCGGCGAAGGCGAAGAAAATCAGCGTGAACTATTTGCCGCAGGGCGAGAGCGAATGGCGGCTCTTGGTGATGAAGAATGTGAGCAAGGACGGCTATGGGACGAATGTGCCTTGCGAGGACACCGAGAAGGAAGGCGCGGTCAAGTACTACATCTCGGTGACGGACGAAAAAGGCGCGATGCTGGCGAGCGCGGGAAGCCGGACAGAGCCTTTGTCGGTCGCGGTGAAGGCTCAAATTTCAGGCGAACCGCCGCATTGGCCGGGTTTTGCGCCTCCGGATATTTGCGCCAAGGTCGATGAAGGCCCGAAGCAGTGTTTGGACAACAATCAGTGCAACGAAGGTTTTGTTTGTTTGAAGGGCGAGTGTGTCGCGGGGGAGGGGAAGACATCGGCGGCGCCCGAAAGCAAAGGGTTTGCGAATTGGGTGACGCTCTCGGTGCAGCCGGATATCTCGCTGTTTTCGGGCGAAGGCGTGTGTTCCGTCGATGGCCAGGAAACGCAGCACTATACGTGCCTGCGAAGCGATGGAAGCCGTTATATCGGGACGCCGACCGTCAATGTGGCCAACAACGTGAACACGGGATTTGTGTTTACGACGCTTCGGCTGGCGCTGAACTACGAGCGGGTATTTCTCGATAATTTCAGTGCGGGACTTCGCGTGGGCTTTGCGCTCGTTGGAGGTAAACACGCAAATGTCTCGCTCTTTCCTGTGTCGATTGAGGGCCGCGCTTCGTTTTGGATTGGAGAGAAGCCGTTTGAATCGATTGGAGTACGGCCTTTTGTGATGGCCTCTTTTGGCGTGGCTCAGTTCAACTCCCGCGTGAATGTGCAGGTGCTCGAAGACGGCAATGCCTGCGGTGCCAATCCGGCGGACATTAACGATCCCTGCACCAAGCCGAGCAGCAGCGATAACATCATCGAACAGCGCCTTCAGAACTTGGATGCCTATAAACAAGCGGGTTTGGGTTTTGCGGCGCTGGGCGGCGGCGTGTCTTATGCGGTCATCGACAGGCTGGCGTTTCATGCGGCGCTGCGCGTCGGCGTAACGCTGCCTGTTGTGACGATGGCCATTTCACCAGAGGCCGGTTTCACGGCTGGATTTTAATCTGTGCTCCTGCGCAATGAACGGGTGATCGCCGCGATCGATGCGGCGCTTTCGGGCGGAAAGGCAGACTTCGAACGCTTGCTGGGCGAGCTGTCGAGGAATTCGGGGCTGCCCAGTCCAAAGCCCAATTGGGAATTTGCCCAGGCTGCCGGCCATCATTTGATGCGCAAGGGAAAGCAGGCCGAGTCTGTGCTGCAGGCGCTGGCGAATCAGGGCGATGAGTTTCCTAAAATCGTGGCGCTGGCCACCTATGCGGCGCGGCTTATCAGCGGTGTGGACGAAGCCCGCTCGATGCAAGCGATGCAGGATATTGCCGAAGATGGGCGGCATATTGTGAGGGAAGGCGTGGTGCTGGCGCTCCGCAGCTTTATCGGTGAGCGCGCGGATGCAGCGGTTTTAGCGCTTAAGCCTTGGATGGATGGCTATCTGCAGGCGCATCTTGTTTTGGAGGCACTCGCCGATCGGCTTTTATTGTCGAAAATCAAAAGTGCAGCCGGGCTTCTGGAAAGGCTTGAAGAAGCCTTTGACCTCGCCGACCAGTCGCCGCGCGCCGCCGAGCGGTCTTCGGGGATGCGGCTTTTGCGGGGCGGCCTTCCTTCACAAGTCGCCGTGTTTTCTGCCCGCTTTTCGGAGGTGATCGCATGGCTCGCCGAAAAAACCCAATATACCCGCCCAGAAACGCGCGAAGTCGTTGCCAATACGATCAAATTGCTGCGTAAACATTCATTATCCGACGCGGACGCGGCCAAACTCTCGGGCGGCCTCGCGCAAAGCGCCAAACCTCCCCGCGATCCTTCGCGGATTGTGGCGGGAACGCGCAAGCGGGCCAAGGGCCGCAAATAAAGGCATTTTCAAACTCTTATGCGCGCAGCCCTATGGTGATATGAATGCGCGTATGCGCCTTCAAAACCGTATCGTTTTTATAACCGGAGCTTCTCGGGGAATTGGTAAGGCCGTGGCCTTGGCCTGTGCCCGCGAGGGAGCTTCGATCGTGGTGACGGCTAAAACGGAAGTGGAGAATAATCCCCGTTTGCCGGGCACCATCTATGATGTTGCCCGTGAAGTGGAAGCCCTTGGGGTAAAGGCGCTTCCAATTCGATTGGATGTTCGGGATGAAGCGGCATGCGAAGCCGCGGTAGCGAAGGCGATTGAGCATTTTGGCCGCATTGATGCATTGGTCAATAATGCCGGCGCGCTGTGGTGGGCGGATGTTATCGATACACCCGTAAAAAAATTCGATTTAATTATGGGTATTAACGTTCGTGCGTCTTTTGTGCTTTCGCACGCCGTACTGCCGCACATGATGAAACAGCGTTATGGGCATATCATCATGATGTCGCCGCCGGTGGACGCCTCGGCCTGCGCGCACCACGGAGCGTACGCGGTTTCAAAGTTTGGAATGACGATGATATCGCATGCAATTGCGCAGGAGGGCCGGGAGCACAATGTGACGGCGCATGCCCTTTGGCCTGCGACGGCGATTGAGAGTTACGCGACGATGAATTTTGGGCTGGGCGGGCCGGAACTATGGCGCAAGGCGGATATTTTAGCGGATGCGACGGTTGCGCTTCTGGCGAAGGAACCCAGCGAGCGGGCGGGGCGGGCGTGGGTAGACGAAGAGCTGTTGCGATTAGAGGGCGTGACGGATTTTTCAAAATACCAATGTGTGCCTGGGGTCGAGCCGCCCCATTTCCCCTTCTCGGCGCTGCCTAAAACAACTCAGACGCTGAAATGAGGCAATTCGATGAGCGATCCCGAGGATCTCGAAGAAACGATGGCCTCGTCGGTCACCGTGGTGCTGGATCCACGGCTGGATCTCAAGCGTCTGCTCGGCGAAATAGAGTGGATGCTCAAGGAAGGCGGGGTGGTGGCCGCGCTGACGGGACGCGGTGTGAACGCGAGTATTGCGCTGCTCGCGGTTCAGGGGCTTCGCGCCTATGTGGTGGATGACGACAAAGCCCAGGCCGCTCAGGATTTTTCGACGGTGGCCGAAGAAATTTTTAGCAGGCTCGCTCATGCGGCTATCGCCGACGCCGATAAAAACAAATAAAATCCTAAAATATTAAAATTTATCGTATGCATGCCCAATTCGGAGATGAACATCCCAAGGTGTGGACAAAAGCTCCCTGGCTTCCGGGGCACGCGCTGTCTGGAGCCGATTATTCGGCGATTGAACTCTCGGGCGACGGCCATTCTGTCTACATGCTCAATCAGTTGGAACTGCCGGAGCACGAGCATTACGTCGAATTAAAAACAGCGCATGGTGTGGAGAGAGCCATTCAATCGATGGTCGTCCGGGGAGCTCCGGCCATAGGAATTGCGGGTGCCTATGCGATGGTATTGGCCTGTACATCGGTCGTTATGGCTGATGCAGAAAAATATCTTGAAACAATGCGCTTGTGGGCCAATACAATAAAATTATCGAGACCAACGGCAGTCAATTTATCGTGGGCGGTGGATCGGATGCTTTCGGAATCCGTGCGGCATGCGGAACATCCCGGAGAGACACGCCTTGCGGAATTGATTTCGCTCGCAAAGGCGATTCATTTGGAGGATGTAGAAGCATGCCGGGCGATGGGCAGGCATGGGGAAAAGCTATTGCCCGAGCGGGGCGTGGTGCTGACCCACTGTAATGCCGGGGCATTGGCGACGGGTGGTTATGGAACGGCGCTCGGTGTGATTCGGGCGGCCATTGAAGCGGGAAAGGCGATTCGGGTCTTGGCCGACGAGACGCGGCCTTATTTGCAGGGCGCCCGCTTAACGGCTTGGGAGCTCCATAAAGATGGCATTCCGGTTGAAGTGATTACCGATTCGATGGCCGGGTATTTTATGAGCCGGGGAGAAATCGATGCTATTTTTGTGGGTGCCGATCGAATTGCCCGCAATGGAGACGTGGCCAACAAGATTGGGACATACAGCCTGGCCTGTTTGGCTCAATCCCATGGCATCCCCTTTTATGTGGCAGCGCCGATGAGCACGGTCGATGCGGGGACGGCGGATGGAAAAGGGATTCCCATCGAGGAAAGGAACTCTCATGAGGTGGCCTTTATGGGAAGGCGAAGGCTGGTTCCCGAAGGTGTGGGAGCGAGGCATCCGGCCTTTGATGTGACGCCCGCGAGGCTGATTCGGGCGATTGTTACGGAACGTGGGGTATTTGAGCCCGCGGAAGTGGGTCTTCTGTCGCCGCATTTCAGGACGGAGCCGGGTATTTCGTCCCGATAGGCGCGGCACGCTTGACAGGCGATCTCCAATTGAGTTCCGTGCCGAATATCAGCCTATTTCAGCCGCATCGATGCATTCGCGGACATGCGGGCTCGCTTCATAAACATTTCAGCACCGAGGAACGCTGTGCTTACAAAAGGAAACCTATATTCGTTCGCGGAACGATGGAGAAAACCGCTCTTTGTGGCGTTTTCCTCGGCCGCGCTGCTGTTTGGATCGACGGGCTGCGAGCTTCTTGCCAGTGTCGATCGAAGCAAAATCAAAGAGTCTAATGCGGGTCAGGGCGGCGCCGGAGGCGGAGGCCAGGGCGGCGCCGGAGGCGGAGGCCAGGGCGGCAGCGGCGGAATGGCTCAGTGTTCCGTCGGCGCGGATTGTCCAGGGATGGACAACGAATGCGGGACCCGAACCTGCGAGAGCGGTGTTTGCGGCATGGACTACACGGCCGCGGGAACACCCGTGATGATGCAGGCGGCCGACGATTGCAAAGTCAACGTCTGCGACGGGATGGGCGCGGTGATTTCCCAAAACGACGATGCGGACGTGATGGATGATGGCAATGCCTGCACCGATGACGCTTGCTCGATGGGAACGCCGAGCAATATGCCGAGTGCGGTGGGGACGCCGTGCAGTGCGGGGCAGGGAACGCTCTGCGATGGGATGGGGGTCTGCGTCGAGTGTTTGGTGGGCGCGGACTGCATGAGCGGTGTGTGCATGGCCAATCTGTGCGTGCCGCCTAGCTGCGCCGATACGGTGAAAAACGGCAACGAGACAGATGTGGACTGCGGCGGTGCGGACTGCGCGCCCTGCAACGATGGTTTGGTGTGCGGTGTTGCGGCCGACTGTGTGAGCGGCGTGTGCACGGGGAGTGTCTGTCAGGTTCCGGGCTGTGCGGACAACGTGAAGAACGGCTTGGAAACCGGCGTGGACTGCGGTGGAGGAAGCTGTCCGGCCTGCGCAGATGGCGGTCCTTGTGTCGTGGGCGCGGATTGCGCAAGCGGCGTTTGCACGGGAAATGTGTGTCAGGCGCCGGCTTGCGGAGACGGTGTGAAGAACGGCTCTGAGAGCGATGTGGACTGCGGCGGCACATGTCCGGCGGACTGCGCCGATGGTCAGATTTGCGGAACGGGAGCCGATTGCGCAAGCGGCGTTTGCACGGGAAATGTGTGTCAGGCGCCGGCTTGCGGAGACGGTGTGAAGAACGGCTCTGAGAGCGATGTGGACTGCGGCGGCACATGTCCGGCGGACTGCGCCGATGGTCAGATTTGCGGAACGGGAGCCGATTGCGCAAGCGGCGTTTGCACGGGAAATGTGTGTCAGGCGCCGGCTTGCGGAGACGGTGTGAAGAACGGCTCTGAGAGCGATGTGGACTGCGGCGGCACATGTCCGGCGGACTGCGCCGATGGTCAGATTTGCGGAACGGGAGCCGATTGCGCAAGCGGCGTTTGCACGGGAAATGTGTGTCAGGCGCCGGCTTGCGGAGACGGTGTGAAGAACGGCTCTGAGAGCGATGTGGACTGCGGCGGCACATGTCCGGCGGACTGCGCCGATGGTCAGATTTGCGGAACGGGAGCCGATTGCGCAAGCGGCGTTTGCACGGGAAATGTGTGTCAGGCGCCGGCTTGCGGAGACGGTGTGAAGAACGGTTCTGAGAGCGATGTGGACTGCGGCGGCCCATGTCCGGCGGACTGCGCCGATGGTCAGATTTGCGGAACGGGAACCGATTGCGCAAGCGGCGTTTGCACGGGAAATGTGTGTCAGGCACCGGCTTGCGGAGACGGCGTGAAGAACGGCAGCGAGACCGACGTGGACTGCGGCGGATCGTGTCCCGTAGGTTGCGCCGATGGTCAGATTTGCGGAACGGGAGTCGATTGCACAAGCGGTGTTTGCACGGGAAATGTGTGTCAGGCGCCGGCTTGCGGAGACGGCATTATCAATGGCACGGAGACTTGCGAAGACGGCAACGCGGTAAGCGGCGATTGCTGCTCCGCCTGTACGGTCGAGCCCCAGTGCAGCGCTGAAAGCGAGCCCAACGAAACCTGTCCCGGCCCCGATACCGATGGCCCGTTCACGCCAAGCGTGGGCGGTGCTTTCCCCACAGAACCCGGCGTTTTGTATCAAGCGACGATCGATCCCGTGGCCGATCAGGACTACTTCGCATTCACGATTCCGGCGATGGCCAGCGTTGCCATCGAGACCTTTGAAGGAGCGCTTCCAGGTTCCTGCCCGGCCATCGATACGCTCGTGTACTTGTATGGTTCGGACTGCATAACCGAGCTTGCGTCCGATGACGATGACGGGTTGTCCACATGCTCGCTGATCGATCCGGCCGCCGACGCAGGCGCCCGTATGCTCGCGCCCGGTACGTATTATGTGCGCGTTCATGAGTATCAGAACGATGAAATCATCCCGGTCTATAACGTGACGGTGAAGCTCACTTCGCTGTGCGGCAATGGGTTGATCGAAGCGTATGAAGCCTGTGATGACGGCAATTTGACGGTGGGTGACGGCTGTTCGGATATGTGCGCCGAAGAGGCGGGTTTCAACTGCGATAACAGCGTTTCACCCAGTGTTTGCGTTCCTGAAGTCTGCGGCGATGGCAGCGTGGATGCGGCCGATCAATGCGATGATGGCAATGTCGCGCCGGGCGATGGATGCTCGGCAACGTGCATTGTGGAAGCCGGTTTCGTGTGTTTTGGCTCGCCCAGCGTGTGCGTTGCGGGAAGCACCGAAGCCGAGCCCAATGGTGCTTGTCCAGACTTTAACGGCCCCTTCACGCCAAACCCGGAGCTCATCTACCAGGGAGCGATTTCACCCGCGGGCGATCAGGACATGTTCGCTTTCACGCTGGCTTCGCCCTCGAGCATCTCCGTTGAGACCTTTGATGTGAACGTCGGCAGTTGTGTCGCGGCCGACACCATCGTCAGGCTGTATGCGAGTGACTGCACCACCGAAATTGTGAGCAACGATGATGCTGGAATCAGCACCTGTTCGCTGATTACGCCTGCGAATGATGCGGCTGTGCGCAGCATGGCGCCTGGCACCTACTACGTTCGCACCGAGGATTATGCCGACAACGATGCAATCCCGGTCTATCACGTTCAGGTGAAGGTGCTCGCCGTTTGCGGGGACAGCACGCTCTACACCTACGAAGGCTGCGATGATGGCAACGCTGTGGGGGGTGATGGCTGCGCGGGGGACTGTACGGTGGAAGCCGGCTATGTGTGCTCAGGCTCGCCCAGCGTGTGTGTTTCAAGCTGCGGCGATGGCGTGATCAACGGCACGGATACCTGCGATGACGGCAATACCGCGAACGGCGATGGCTGTTCATCGGCATGCGCTGTCGAGTCGGGTTATTCGTGTTCGGGCGCGCCCAGCGTATGCGTGCCTGCCTGTGGCAATGGCAGCTTCGATCCGGGCGAAAAGTGCGACGACAACAACACGGCCAACGGTGATGGCTGCTCGTCCGCCTGTTTGGTGGAGTTGGATTATCAGTGTTCGGCAACATCACCCAGCGTCTGTTCCCTCGCCGAGACCTTATGCGGCGATGGGGTGGACAACGACGGCGATAGCTTTATCGATGCGCTGGACAGCGATTGCGCTCTCGCGGCGTCGGTGACCTGCGGTGTCGGGGAGACGCTGTATGTCTACAATTCGGTGCAAGTGCCTCAATCCGTGATGGATAACGCAAGCGCGGTCTCGGATATTTTCGTTACCCATCCAGGTACGGTGACCAAGGCCGTTGTTCAGCTCGACATCACGCATTCCTATGACGGTGATCTCGAAATGACGCTGCGTTCGGCATTGGGAACGTCGACCATCCTCTCGAGTTATTACGGCGGCGGCGACGACAACTACACGGCCACGATCTTCGACTCTTCGTGTGCCACGCCGATTGGGTTGGGCATCGCGCCCTTTAACGGCTGCTATTCGCCGGACGATTCGCTGTTCTTGCTCAACGGTGAAATGGCGCAGGGAATATGGACGCTTGACATATTCGACACTGCGATCGGCGATACCGGAACGCTGAATTCCTGGTCGCTCGCGCTCTGTGCCACGCCCTGAGAAAAACCCTTCGGGCCGCTGCCCAGCGGCCCTTTGTTTCGTTCCCCCACACAAGCCCCGATGCGTAGAGTCAGCGTGCTACCTTGCGCGCCATGAGCTCACGCTATGCGCCCAAGCCGCCCTGGCTGAAAGTCCGCGCGCCCGGCGGCGATACCTACCATCATCTGAAAAGAACGTTCCGCGAGCTGGATTTACACACGGTGTGCGAAGAAGCGCGCTGTCCGAATGTGGGCGAGTGCTGGCGCGAAGGCACGGCCACCGTGATGCTGCTCGGCGATGTGTGTACGCGAGGCTGCCGCTTTTGTGCGGTGACGACAGGCGATCCAAGGGGCGCCGTCGATGTGCGCGAGCCGGAGCATGTGGCGCGCGCGATTGCCCGGCTCGACTTGAGTTATGTCGTGATGACGATGGTGAACCGCGATGACTTGCTCGATGGGGGCGCCGAGCATGTGGCGAAGACCGTGAGGCGTTTGCGCGGGCTGCGGCCGGATATTTTGATTGAAACCTTGGTTGGCGATTTTTGCGGGCACCGAAGCTCGGTAGAAACGGCGGCGGACGCGGAGCCCGATGTGTTTGCGCACAATGTTGAAGTGGTGCGGAGGCTGACGCGGACGGTGAGGGATGTGCGTTCGAATTACGATCAATCGCTGAATGTGCTGCGGTGGGCCAAGGAGCGCTGGAGAAAGAACAGTTCGGGAAGGCGGATGCTGACCAAGAGTTCGGTGATGGTCGGTCTTGGAGAGACGCCTGCCGAGGTGGGCGAAACGCTCCGCGATCTCCGGAGTGCCGATGTGGATGTGGTGACCATTGGCCAATATCTCCGGCCCACACCTAAACATCATGAAGTGCTGCGTTTTGTAGAGCCTGCTGAATTTGAAGCCTATGAGCGCCAAGCGCTGGAGATGGGATTTTTGTATGCCGCTTCAGGGCCGCTTGTCCGATCGAGTTACAAAGCCGGCGAGGTGTTTTTGCACAGCGTGCTCAAGGACGGGGCGGACGCGCAAAAGAGGCCCGCTGCTGAAATCGGGGCTCTCTTGGATTCACGGCTGGAAACAGCAAGGCGAGAGGCCGCCCGGGTCGCCGCTGAATTGAGCGAATCAGGTGAATCTGGCGAATTAAGCCAACCCGATCCTCAGCACCCATGGAATTCAATTCAGGCCCGTGCAGAACAAGGCTCGCTCATCCGGCCCGAGAGCTTAATTCGGCGCTGAAGAACCTTGATATTTGGCCATTTTTTTGGTCCATACGATCATTCACCCAGCCTTTATGCCCGCCCACGATAAAAGCCTTCTCTCGCGCGTTGCCCGGTGCATCGCTGAACCCAAGCAGGGAACAGCCGCGGCGGAGTCAAAAATCAAGGGCTCCATTTTCAAACAGTCCGCTTCGTACTACGGCGCAAAGTCGGTTGTGGAAGAAGTCACGGTGCCCACAGGCTTCGATCCAAGGGCGGCGGTCTTGTTCGAGGCTGTGGTTGAGGCGGCTTTTTTAACGGCGAACTGCGATGGAAAAATGGACGGCGATGAGCGCATCGCGTTTGAATCCGTCGTTTCAGAAGCTTGTGACAATATGGTGCAGCTCGCTCAGGTCGATGCGCTTCTCAGGGATTTGGAAGCCCAGCTCGCGGAAGATGGCTTAGATCAAAGGCTCCGTGTCATTGGCAAGGCCATCGGCCGGCGCGACCATCAGTTCGAAGTGCTGCGCATTGCCACGCTGATAGCGCATATCTCAGGCGGTATTAGCCCTGAAGAACGCAGCGTTCTCGAACGGCTCGCCACCGGGTTTAATCTGCCCAGCGGTTCGGTCGAATCGGCGCTCCTTCAGGTCGAGCAGGCCCTCGCTCAAAGCGAATAAGCCCTCGCCTGCGCAACTTTTTCGCAGAGCAAAATCAAAGAAAAAACGCGCCGACGCAGCGTGTCGAACGAGGGCAGGACAATCGAGGCTTTTCGAGCACACGGGCTTTGACTAATGGTGAGCCCGCGATGAGCACCGCACCCGAAAACCAAAGTCAAACAGAAGCGACGGTCTCGAGCCACCCAACGCATGGAGCGCCCGCAGCGATTGCGCGCAATCCTCTCGATACGCTCGCGCCCGATGTGGTGCGCGCTCTGCGCGAGGATGGCACGCTCGATCCTGCTCACGATCCAAAATTGTCGGAAAGCGAGCTTATGTCGCTCTACCGCGCGATGACGCAGGCGCGCATGCTCGATGAGCGGCTGGTTGCGCTTCAGCGCCAGGGCCGGATTGGATTTCATATCGGATCGCTGGGCGAGGAAGCCGCGATTTTGGGCGCTGCCTTTGCGCTTCGGACGCAGGACTGGCTCTTCCCTTGTTACCGTGAATTCAGCGCGGCGCTGCTTCGGGGAATGCCACTTCAGCGCTATATCGACAACATGTTCGGCAATGCGAACGACCCGGCAAAGGGCCGTCAGATGCCGGATCATTATGTGTGGCGGAAGGCCAATTTCACGTCGATCAGCTCGCCGATTGGGACGCAGATTCCTCAAGCCGTGGGAGCCGCGTGGGCCGCGAAGATCAAGAAAGACGATGTGGCGGCCCTGGTTTTTATGGGCGAAGGCGCGACAAGCTCGGGCGAGTTTCACAATGGTATGAACTTCGCGGGCGTCTTTAAAACGCCGACGATATTTGTCGTCCGCAACAATGGCTGGGCGATCAGCGTGCCTACTGAACGGCAGACGGGAAGCGAATCCTTTGCGGTCAAAGGCATGGCCTATGGCGTTCCGGGTATCCGCGTGGATGGAAACGATTTGTTCGCGGTCGTGAAGGTAACGCGCGATGCCGTAGCGAGGGCTTCAAAGGGCGAGGGTGCGACGCTGATCGAGGCCATGACGTACAGAATGAGCGGTCATTCCACGAGCGACGATCCCAATGCGTACAGGCCGGAGACATGGCTTGAGCCCTGGAAACGCCTCGATCCGCTTGTACGGGTGAGAAATTACCTCGCGCAGCACCATGCCTTTAACGAAGCGCGCGAGCGGGAGATGAAAGAAGCCATTGACGCGGAAATCCGGGCGGCCTTGGCCACCGCTGAACAGACCCCGCTTCCGCCGATTGATTCATTGTTCGACGACGTGTACGCGGAGCTTCCGTGGCACTTGGCAGAACAGCGGGAAATCCTTCGCAAAGCGCCGCGCGCCAAAGGCCACGGCGGTCACTGATAAGGAAGCGGAAAAAGAGACGCCCACAGCTTGAGGAGTGCCGCACACCGGCGGGAGATCAGACGAATGGCTCAGATGAATATGGTCGATGCGATCAACGATGCGCTGCGCTTCGAGATGCGGCGCGATAGCCGCGTTGTCATTCTCGGAGAGGATGTTGGCAAAGTAGGCGGCGTTTTTCGTGTCACGAAGGGATTGTTCGCCGAATTTGGCGATGAGCGCGTCATCGATACACCGCTTTCGGAAGGCGGAATTATCGGTGCGGCCATTGGTATGGCGCTCTACGGCCTTGTGCCCATCCCTGAAATTCAGTTCGCCGATTTTATTTTCCCGGCCTACGATCAAATCGTCTCTGAGCTCGCCAAATACCGGTATCGCTCGGGCGGCGAGTATTCATCGAAGCTGGTAATCCGGACGCCGGTGGGCGGCGGTATCCGCGGCGGCCACTATCACTCTCAATCGCCTGAGGCGCAGTTTATTCATGTGGCGGGCCTGAAGGTTGTGTGCCCTTCCAATCCCGCCGACGCCAAGGGTTTGCTGCTCGCATCGATACGCGATCCCGATCCGGTTTTGTTCTTCGAACCGAAGCGCATTTACCGCGCCGCCAAGGGCGATGTTCCCGAAGGCGATTATGTGGTGCCGCTGGGCAAGGCCAATATTGTGCGGCCTGGCAAGCAAGTGACGGTTATCGCATGGGGCGCGATGCTCTACGAATCCCTTGAAGCCTCGAATCAAGCCGCGTCTCAAGGCATCGATTGCGAAGTCATCGATCTGCGCACACTCTGGCCGCTCGATATCGAAACGATCATTGAATCGGTGAAGAAAACAGGGCGTGTCGTGATTGTTCACGAAGCGCCGAAGAGCTGCGGGCTGGGTTCGGAGCTGGTGTCGCTCATCAATGAAAAAGCCTTCCTGCACCTAGAAGCGCCGCCCGCGCGCGTCACGGGATTCGACACACCCTTCCCCTACACCCTCGAGAACGAATACCTGCCGCTTGCACACCGAATCCTGCCGGCCATTGTCGAGACCGCGAGGTACTGAGATGAGCAAGTTTGAGTTCAAACTGCCTGATATCGGCGAGGGCGTGACCGAGGGCGAAATCGTTCAATGGCTTGTTTCGCCGGGCGATCTCGTCCGGGAAGATCAGCCCATTGTCGAGGTGATGACCGACAAGGCCACGGTGACAATTACCGCGCCCAAAACGGGAAAAGTCGTCGAAATGCACGGAAAGCCGGGCTCCATTGTTCCGGTGCATTCGGTGCTTCTGGTGTTCGATTTGAGCGAAGGCGCAAACACCGGCAGCGCGCCGCCCGCGGCACCGGAGAACAACAAAAAGTCCGATGGTCCGGCGGCGACGGCCGTGGGCGATATCAAAGAAGATCTGCCCGGCATGAGCCTCTTTTCGAGCGCCGCGCCTGTTTCTGCAAGCGCTCCCGCCGAACCCGCGAAGAACAGCTATTTCAATGCGAAACCTCTGGCGACGCCCGCGACGCGAAAACTGGCGAGGGATTTAGGCGTCGATTTGAGGCATGTACCTCCGAGCGGAACCAATAGCCGCGTGACCAAAGACGACGTCCGGCGCATGCTCGCGGCTCCCGTTCAAAGCGCGCCGCCCGCAGCACCTCCTGCTCCAACCGCAGTGGCCGCGCCCGCACCAGCACCAGCACCAGCACCAGCACCAGCACCAGCACCAGCACCAATGCGCATTGCTCCTCCGCCGTCTCAAGCGTCGGCGCTCGAGGAACGCATCCCGCTGCGAGGCATCCGCAAACGCATTTTCGACGGCATGGCGCGCTCCAAACACACAGCCGCGCACTTCACCTTTGTCGAAGAGTGCGATGTCAGCGCGCTCAAAGAGCTGCGCGGAAGGCTTAAGCCCCAGGCCGACCAGCAAGGGGTCAAACTCACATTCCTGCCCTTCTTCGTAAAGGCTTGCGTGGCGGCGCTCAGGAAACATCCAACGCTCAACGCGGCCTTTGATGAGGCGGCGCAAGAGATTGTGGTGCGCCGCTACTACAACATCGGAATCGCATCGGCGACCGAGGCGGGCCTGCTCGTGCCCGTGGTACGCGACGCCGACAAAAAGAGCATTTTGGACATTGCCCGTGAAATTGCGCGGCTCGGTGAAGAGACGAAAAACAACAAAGTCAAGCCCGAGGATTTAGGAGGATCGACCTTCACCATCACATCGCTGGGCGCACAGGGCGGCCTCTTTGCCACGCCGATTTTGAATTTCCCCGAAGTGGCCATTTTGGGCATTCATCAGATGAAGCAGAAGCCCGTGGTCAGGGATGGCCAGATTGTGATCGGTGATGTGATGCTGCTTTCGCTTTCGTTCGATCACCGCATTATCGACGGACATATTGGGGCGGCCTTCGCCTACGAAATTATCGGATATCTCGAGAATCCGGATCGATTGTTTTTAGAAATGACCTGAGTATCCAATCAAAATCAACGATACGTGACATAGAAGCCGGGCCTGATGTAGGCTTGAATTTCAATGCAGCCTGCCAAGCCTCAGAAGCTCGTGATGGGCGTGGATTACTACGTGGAAGACGGCAAGTTCGTCTTCACGTCCACCTACCATTTGAAACGTGGCTTTTGCTGCAACCACGGCTGCCGGCATTGTCCCTATCGCGCCGATAATATTAAAAAATTCGGCAATATTCGCATCATCGGCCTGCCGGAAACCAAAAAATAAATTGGATCGAATTGAGAAAGCATTGTAATAAAATATATTCTATTCGATGGCTGGATTATTTTATTAATTATATTTTATTGCATTCGATGCATATTGGCCGGCTTATTGGATGGATAACGGTACTGTGGCTTTCATGGCCGATCTATTCTGCGCACGCGGACGAACCAAGCCGGGCTCAGGCGCAGGCCCACTTTCAACAAGCCGAACGCGCCGCGGCCGAAATGCGCTTTGAAGAGGCAGTGGAAGCCTATCGCAAAGCCGAAAAGAGCGACCCGAGCGCTCCTTTTGCGGCAACCGCACGGGTTCGCGCCGACGATTTAATGCAACACGCCGAAGGTGGATTCGTACCTTTAAAACGCTTGTCTGAAATCCGAAAAATCCCCCCGGCAAACCTCACTCCGTCGCATATTGTTGCCTTGGAACAAGACATGGAAGGCTTTCCCCCAGGACGGGTAAGGACAGAAGCTAGGCTCTTCATTGCCTCCGCCTATCGGCAGTACCTGAACGATAGGAAGGGCGCCATTGCCGCTTATGAACGGGTGCTATTGGATTCAGGGGCCGATAAACTCAGCAAAAGCCTTGCATTATCGTCTCAGGTTGCCTTGTTCAGAGAGGCGGGAGAGCTCGATGCGGCCCTGCACAGCACAGAGCGCTTTGCTGATCTTGCCCCCAATTTATATCAAGAAGCGCTGAGACAAGTGAGGCGTGCGAGGATATACACCGGCGCTATGGTATGGCTGGGCGCGCTTCTCTTCACGGGAGTGCTTTGTTTTGTGCGTGCGCTTTCTCGCTTTCCTCTGCAGTCACTCAAGCAGCATATCATCCGGCCTCTTGATTTGGCCTTTTCTTTTTATGTTGGAGGAATGGGATCTATCCTCGTTCGCTTACATGGTGGGGGCGATGTGAGGCCCTTTTTAGGTCTGGGGCTTGGTATTGCAGTGCTAACGATTCTTGCCCGGATCATCAGCCTTAGCCTATACACACAGCGGGCTTGGATTCGGGCATTTACGGCATTGGCCTGTGCGCTTGGAGTGTTTGCGCTTGCTTTTATCGTATTGGAGCAGGCCAATGCCGGGTATTTGGATGGATTGGGATTTTAGGTTGGGGGTTTGTAGCGGGTATATTCGAGCGAAAACCGAAAACACCATCCTCAGCTACACCGGGCTAGCCGCTCAGCCAGCCGCTTCAGCGTTGCATGCAGTTGCAGGCAATTGCATGCAACGCGGAGCTTAAGCGACCACTTACTTGTCATTGCCCGATTGCATGTTTAAGAGACGAATACGCTCCTGGATATCGTGGTCCGTGATATTCAGCTTCTTTAGCTTATGGAAAAATGTCCGAATTTTAACGCCTAATAATTCGGCCGCTTGATCGCGGCGTCCACTCCGCCGTGCGAGAGCATCTAAATACGTTTCTCTCTCGACGTGCTGGAGCTGTTGGTTAACCGGTGTCAGCACCTTTTTGCCCGGAGGAGGCGGTGGCTTGTCTGGCGTTTCAACAACGCCTGCCTGAGGGCGCCGGAAAGCATCGTCAAATGCGGCCGGTTCAAGCACGATAGCGGATTGCGAAGCGGTTATGGCTTTGCTGATGGCTATGCGCATTTCCCGGACATTGCCCGGCCACGAATATTGATAAAACAATTCAAGTGAGGCTGCGGAAAGCCCTTGAGTGCAGACTTGAAAATTCTTTTCATTGGCCTCTCGCCTAAAGGCTTCCAGCTCGGCCTTTGCCCGTTCCAGCAATGCTTGGGCAAGCTCTTCAATGGCCTCTTTTGATCGCTCCCGCACGGGCGGGATATGCAGGCACCAGCCTTTTAAACGCTCGTAGAGATCTTGGCGGAATTGATGCCGAGCCACCATCTCCGGAAGGTTTTTATTGGTGGCCGCGATCACTCTCACATTGATAGGAATCAGCCTATTTCCTCCTACGCGGCGAAGGCTGCCTCCCTCGACGATCGTAAGTAAATTCTTCTGCATGCCTTCGGGAAGATCGCCGATTTCATCGAGAAAAATAGTGCCTCCCGATGCTTGCTCAAACAGGCCGATTCTCTGTTTTGTGGCTCCAGTGAATGAATCCTTTTCATGTCCAAGCAATTCGCTCTCTATAAGCGTGCCCGCTAAACCCGCACAATCCGCAATAATAAACGGCCCTGTTCTTCCGCTTAATTCATGGAGATGGTGGGCCAATTGCGTCTTGCCTACACCAGTTTCACCCAATAGCAAGATAGGCATTGGAGATCGGGAGACTCGTGTAAGATCGGGCCAGTTTTTCGTGAGGCTTGAGTGCAGCTCCAAGCCTCGTTTTTCCTTGGAATGTTCAGCCCTTTCCGATCGGGTTTGGGAGATCGTTTGAAGTCTGGGGCTGTCGTGCTCGTGTTCGGGAATAAGTTCAACCGTTTTCCTGAGCAGCGCAGCAACTTCACTATCCATCTGAGAATCCCGGATCACCTTGTATCCCTGCGCGCCAATTGCTATCCCGCTCACCATCAGGGACAGCGAGTTGCCCTGCTGATCCTTCATACATTTGAGTTTCAGATCTCTCGCGATGCGTTTACCTTCGACTTCATCGGTTTCCCGCAGCAGTATTTCCACGGTATCGCTGCTATACAGTGCGACATAATCGTCTGCACGTAGACATTGCGCCACAGTTGGCAGCAGGAGAAGCGCATTGGGCTGTGTATTGGAACGAATCATCAGGAGGGTGAATGGCGTGGGCGTGGGCGACGATGCGAGATGGAGCGCTCTCCGAACCTCTTTAAAGAATAGGGAATGAGGAATTACATGCGCTTCCGTCCTTGAACCTACAGTGACAATCGCGACCACATTGCCCATTTGAATTTCGCTGCCCGGAACGAGCGCTGTCGGGTGTTCGATTCTATGCTCGGATACCCAGGTTCCATTCGAGGAATTCAAATCGCGTACAAGGAGAACCCCATCTTTCCTCGAGAATTCCGCGTGCTCGCCCGATAAGAACGGATCTGCACTGATGAGATGCTGATTGCCATCCTGTTGTTTTCTTCCAACGATGAGCTGCTGATGATCCTGAAGAACGCAGGTTTTGGTTCCCTCGGGCGTGTAAAACTCAAGCGTACTCGATGCGCTTTGCCGCTGAAGCCGGTGGGCCAAGGGCCTGGTCTTGATGGGCAATGTTTTGGTGTCGCCACCCACTGCGCTTTTTTGGCTTTCCGTCATGGTTTCTGGTTTGATGCTAAAGAGTCGATAGCCATTTGTCATCTGTTTTCTTGTTGCCATGAGTCCTCGTGTTTGGACGGCCTGAAACGGTGTCCACAGAAATAGCTTTCCCACCGTAATGGCGGTAAATTGCGGGCCAGTGAATCTTTCGTGCTTGGGGAGCTTTCCCAGCCGCGTCCTTTGCAAAAACAGCACCCGCCATGCATCAGCAATATCGAGGTTTGTGTTTCCGTGCTTTAAATGAAAAATTTGGAATTATTTCTTGGTGTGGCTTTGCACCTCCATGGAGAGGGTCTTGGCACGGATTGTGTATTCGTTGGGAGGTGTCAGCGCTGTGATAATGACGGTACGCATGTGGTGGGGGTGGTGCTGTTTCTCTATTACAGTTGTGAGTTCGTTCTTGATGTATTGGTTTAATTAGATTATTAGCATTTGGTGTGTGAAACTGGAAGGACCTCGGCACGCCCTCTTCATTAACTTAACACACGGCGTCCTGGGTTTTCTGGTTTGTATGATTCCGGCTCCTTTACATTCAATGGTGAATGGGATGGGGTGGATCATCGTTTATCAAAAACCCTCTGTGGAGCAAAACATGATGGAAACTGGTTTAAGAATCGGGATTTCTCCCTCAGTAACGGGCACTGCGAATCGAACGCGTCAAATTGACTTTGGATGGTTCACGATTTTTCAGGGCAATGCGGAAGTGGGAAAGGTGTGTGTGTTATCTGCCGCCACGGAAGCGCGCCTATTTGGAACGGGCGGTATGGACAGCCTGAATCGGTCCGGGGATGCTTTTTCACATGCAACCCTTCCTTCCCGCAGTGTGGAACACTGGTGGCTTCTTCCTAACTACCAGGCGCCTTCCTCTGAAAATCCGACCGTGGTGCTTACTTTTATTCGAGACGAAGATTCTACGACAACGGATGAATCAGCGGCTTTTCAGATGCTTTCCACGAGTATGACTCAAAGGGGTGCCCAGTATGTTCGGGCGGAGTGTGTGCTTGGTGCTTCACCGGAGTCGGTGCGGGCTGCTCCGCGCTCAAGTGAACCGGGCCAAGCACTCGCTGCAGGATAAGATATCCTGGCGCCGGTTCCACTGCTGAACGTTGATTTTGTCGCACAACGAGATGGCCGCGGCTCTGCTGACGAGATTTAGACCAGGCGTGGCCTGCCTTAAAAAGGCCAGCGTTTGAAGAGCTATTGTGGGGGTACGATCCTGCATGGCTCGATCAATCATGACGGGAATTTCCTCGGAGGGCACTTGTCGTCCGCCCATGGCCCATGCGAAAGCACTTGCAAGGTCGTGATTTCTAGGACTTCGGGTGCCCTTCCACAAATTGGCGGCTCGTTCGGCCAGATCTGCTGCCTGCCGATGATTCTGATTTCGGAAGGCGATGGCCGCCTCCGTCAAATAGACCTGAGCTTCAATGTCTGGGGTTCCCACCAGCCGCTGGACCGCATCAATCAACTCCTGATCCGGGGTAAGATTTTCCGCATTTCGGTAACGGGCTGTTCTGAGCGTCCATTCAGCGCGTGCTTCCATAAATGGGCTTTCACACGCCTGAATTTGTTGAAGGGCTTGTTGGGCGATGAGTACTGCTTGATATGCGTCCTCGGTCGTTTCCATAAGCGCGGAGGCAGCCGAGATCAAGGAGGAAGCCTTTGCGATGGGCCAATTATCAAGTGAGCTTGATGCAAGATGAGCATGGGCCGACAGGGAAAATTGACCGTGGTGATAGTAGTACCAACCGCGCCAGGACTGATAGCGGGTCCAAGCGATTTTCGTCGTCTTATGTTTGATGATCCATTGGTCCAGCTCGTTGAAGGTCTCTTCAGTCAGATTGGCCATTTCCGGGCCAAGACGGCGGCATGCCGTGGCGCGTACGCTCTGGCGGCGAAGCTCGAGCCTGATATCCTCGAAGGGCGCAAGCGTATCAAGAATACTTAATGCCTTGGTCCCACCCACTGTGATGGCTGCCACAGCGCTGGCCAATTGGTCAAGCCGTTGAATAAGCGGTGTTGCAGGAGCGCGGTTGATTTCGAATTGGAGGGGGCCCAATACCCGTTTGGTTCCTTCAGCGAGAGCGATGTCCATCCAGGCGGACAGTAGTTTTTCGTAGGTGGAAACGGACTCGGTACTGTCCTGTTCCAGGTTGCGGAGCTTGGAAACGGCGTGCATCAGCTCTTGCAGGGCTCGGTCGAGGGGACCTTTTCTGATCCATTGATATGCCCGTGCCAGATGTTGGGTGGGCGTTTGTTTTTCCTGCTTATTTCTTGCCTTCGGTGTTTGATCGGATTGGAGCAGCAGTTTGCCAACCTTCAGCCGGTCGCCTTCAAACCACGCCCCTGAGAGCAGAAGGATACCCACTTCCTCGTTAACTTTTCTGGGTTTGCCTTTGGTTCGCCGGTGCAATTCGGCGGCCGCCCGTGAAGGTTCGTGGAACAGCCGTTCCATGCCTGTGAACAGGGGGACCAGGTGTGCAGGCGAGACAGTCGTTTTGCTATCGACGGCGATGCCATGCGTAGCGAACCATTGGGCAAGATTGATGCGCTCAGGTTCCTGTTTCCTGAGGGCCTCTGCAAGATCTGCAGCGGAAATATGCCGCTGTTTCGGGTTTTTTTGGAGCAGCCCGTTGACAATCCTTCGGATGTGGTCGGGCAAAGAAGGAACGAGAGTCTCGATCTTGGGCGCTGGTTGAAAACAGCATTTATCAATCAGATCCTGCGTCGAATCTTTGGCGTTGGGGTTTTGTTTGAAGGGAAGCGTGCCTGTCAGGGCTTCAAAGAGCATGACGCCTATCGAGTACAAATCGGACCCAGGCGTAGGCGGTTGTTTGTCGAATCGTTCTGGAGCGGTATACATCAGGGAGAGCGGCAAGGATTCCTGATCGACCTGTAGGTTGATATGCGGGTCAGCAGCAGTTCCAAAATCGAGGAGGATAGGTTGTCCCTCGTCGTTCACCAGCACGTTGGCGGGTTTGATATCGTTGTGCAAGATGCCTTCGGCGTGCACGATGCTGAGCAAGTCCAGCAGCTTGCCGGTTCGCTCGATAATTTCGTAGACATTTTCCTTTGCGGTACCTGGGAAGGGCTTTCCCTCAACAAATTCCATAACCAGATAAGGCATTCCATGCCAAAATCCTTCATCCAGCAGCGTGACGATCCACCGGAGCCGGTGAGCCCGCAAGACGGCGAGTTCGTTCCAGTACCACAAGGGATTTTGTTCTGGCGTTTGCGTAAACAGCTTGATCGCAACCACAAGTCCACTGGACTGCTCAAGGGCTTTCCAGACTTCGCCAAATCCGCCCCTGCCAAGGCGTTCAACAAGGCGATACCGTTCATCGATGAGCGTTTCTGGGCATAGAGTGGGAAGACTGGATTTAGGCATGGCGATGGCGCTCACAGATACAGGATATCTGAGCCGGTGTCCAACAAAACGATTGAGTTGTCGCGGGCTGTGGTTTGGGTGGCGCTGTGGAACAAAAATTGCCAAATGTTTCAATAGAGCATTTTCCCGCACGATGTTATTGCAAGAGAAGGGATTAAGTCATGGGATCCGCCGTGGATATTTTGCAAGGGTTTCGCCGCCGTGTCCTGCTGATCGGCATTGATGATTATCCAGATATATTTTCTTCAACTGCAGGAAAGCCATGTTATTTAGAAGGGAGCGTCAACGATATCGATGCGTTTGAGGGACTGCTCTTGGATAAGCTTGCCGTTCAACCCAAAGATATTCGAAAACTTGCTTCGCCACTTCCCAAAGCGCCCCGGCCTGGACGGGTGCCCGAAATGCCAGCAACGGCGGAAAATATCCTGAATGCATTTCAAGAGCTCGCTGATAATACCCAGAAAAACGACAGGGTTCTGATTTATTACGCAGGTCATGGCGGCCGATCTACAGTTAGCTCGGGAAGTGGCCGGTATTTTCGGGAAGCGCTGCTGCCCAGCGATATTGCGACCAAAGGACGGCGGATTTGGGATTATGAAATCAACGCTTGGCTAGCGTGTATTGCGTCGAAAGGCGCCGATCTAACGGTGATTCTCGATTGCTGCCATGCGGCTGGCACGCATCGTTCATTGGGCAAGTTTCCGAAAAAACCGACATGGCGAACACGAGAGATCGAGGTCGAAACACAGGGATACGCCGTCCCCGATGTCGATAACGGGCAGCCCAGGGGGATTGTTCGGTCCTCGATGGAGGATTGGGATCCGGGCTATTCATTGCTCGCCGCCTGTCATGCTAATGAAGTGGCCCATGAAGTTACCAATGGGAATGGGCAG
This sequence comes from uncultured Polyangiaceae bacterium, assembly GCA_964537685.1. Taxonomy (GTDB): domain Bacteria; phylum Myxococcota_A; class Polyangia; order Polyangiales; family Polyangiaceae; genus CAZICM01. The sequence continues at coordinate 136,950 of CAZICM010000017.1, read as the reverse complement.
ACTTCGGGCTTGCTGAGCTCTCATCTCTATGGAATTCTTTCGGATTGTCCAGATGAAAAGCTTCATGAGCTGCGTTGGAACGAGGTTGTTACGAGGATGAAGATGATTGAGAATAACGTGGATGAATGCACGTTAAAGCAGCGTCCGTGGTTTGTGGGGCGCAAAGAGCGCCGCGTGTTTGGGGGACCTTTTATCGTTCAAGATCAAGGGATTGGGATATCCAAGGTGGGAGCCAAATATCGGATTCAGGCTGGAGCATGGTCAGGTTTCTCCAAGGGGGCGCTTGTGGCCGTGTATGGAGGGGAGACGCTTGAGTTTCCTCCGATTGAGTCGCCCGAAGAAAAAGCAGCGCGCATTGGCACATTAAGGGTTGAGGAGGAGTTTGGCACATACAGCATCGCGGTGCTGGAGGGGGTGCCGTTTGGGGTGCCTTCCGATGGACGGGCGCGCCTTATTCGGGCAGCACCCAGCGAACGATTAAAACTCGCGCTTTCCCCCTTTCAACCAAACCCTGCCCAGTTTATTAGCAAAGAAGGACCGTTTCAGATTGTGCCGCCCGAGTTGGAGAAAGACGCGGATGTTGTGGTTGAGGTTCTTCCTGGAAATGGATTTCGGCTGAGCGATCCGAAGGACAGGGAACGGTGGGAAGCGACGGGCGCCGCGCCGCTTTTTGAGGCATTGGACATCAACGTCGTCCAACTGTCCGCACTATTATCTCACTATCAGTGCTATTTGCGGCCACTGCGGATGGGCCGGGCCCTGAGCACGGTGCCGCCCGTGCTGCGCATTCGGTTATTCGATGCAGCGGGCGTATCCATGCTTCCTGCCGACCAATTGCAGGCACCGAGTCTTCCCGAGATTCTACCAGACAGCCGTATGATGGATGTGTGTAAGGTTCGAAAAGGTCAGCCGATATGCTTTGCGATTGAAAACAACCAGCCCATACCGTTGGCTGTGAGCCTGTTGCGCTGCACGGCAGGGGGCAAGGTTGAGCTTTTGGGCAGTGGAAATGAGCTTGTTCCGGGTATGGGCATACATAGGATATATGCGGGTGGCGAATTAGGCCGGCCATTTGAGGCTCAGTCGCATTGTCCGTCCAGGGCTTGCTTAGATAGATATGTCGTTGTCGGGACAAATCAAAAAGAGCTGGATGTCAGCGCGCTGGTAACGGGATCGAACAGGGATTTTGAGAAAGCCTACGGACCTTCAGTGCGGCATCATCCACGTGCATCCGGTGATTCATCTACATGGCTGGCGGCGATGCTCTTTGTGCTTGTAACGCCGTAGCGAAGCAATTCTCACTTCAAGGCATCGGCGCCGAGCTGTCCGGCGGCATATTTTCCCCCGTTCCGGCGACCACCAGCAGCCAATAATCCACACAACTCCCATTCACCACCGTAAGGGTTTCTTCGTCAATCCCCCGAAGCTCCGCCTGATTTCCCGCCGCCAAGCCAATAACTCCTGTCTTTACCCCTTCCCGGTCAAACGATAGATAAAATTGCCAATACCGGGGAATATCTCCTAGTTGATGCTCGATTAAATAACGCATGCCACCGGGAAAATACAAAAGCTCCTCATCCCAGGCCGAGCTCATATAGACCCCATTCTCCAGCGTACCGCCGCTGTACCGAATGGGCGTATTCGCTTTTTCGGATCGATCGCAGGTCGATGAAGTGAGTCCCGGGCTGTTTCCGCAGCCTATGCTTGATACGATCAGGCAAAGACCAAGGATTCCGTTTTGTATTGCTCTCCCCCATCCACTCATGCAAGCCACCGGGCCGCGTCAAGCGCATGGTAGGTCAAGATAAAATCAGCACCCGCTCGTCGAATCGACTGAAGGGTCTCTAGAACGGCGCGCCTCTCGTCGAGCATCCCCGCCGCCGCCGCCGCTTTGATCATAGAATATTCCCCGCTTACATTGTATGCCCCCAGAGGAAGCGTCGTCTCGGCCCTGACCCGGGAAATTACATCTAAATAGGCCAGCGCGGGTTTGACCATGACCATATCGGCGCCTTCCTGTTCATCCAATCGAAGTTCCCGGATCGCCTCCCTGGCATTGGCCGGATCCATTTGATAACCCGCCCGGTCGCCAAATTTGGGCGCGCAATCAGCCGCTTCGCGAAATGGGCCATAAAAAGACGATGCATATTTAACAGCATACGATAGAATGGCCGTCGTCAAATAACCTTCTTGATCCAGGGCTTTTCGAATGGCACCGACCCGGCCGTCCATCATATCGCTCGGCGCCACAACCGACGCGCCCGCGCGGGCATGCACAACTGCGGAGCGGGCCAATACGTCCAAGGTGGCGTCGTTATCCACTTCAACCATGCCCGAGGGATCGGTGCGAAGCAGGCCGCAATGGCCATGATCGGTGTACTCGTCCACGCATACGTCTGTGATGATTAACAAATCAGGCGAGGCGTCTTTCATCGCCTGTACGGCTAGAGGCACAGGACCTTCAGGATCGTAGGCGCCGCTGCCCACCGCGTCTTTGCTTTTGGGCAATCCAAACAGAATAACCCCGCCCAGCTTCGCCTCGGCGCATTGTTTGGCGATTGCGGGCGCGGCCTCCACCGGCAATTGAAAGACGCCCGGCATCGTGCCCACCGGTTTGGGCTCGTTCACCAAAGCACTGAAAAATAAGGGCAATATTAAATCGCCCGCGTTGATTTCTGTCTCGCGCACCAAGGCGCGGATGGCTTTGTCGCGCCTCAGGCGCCGGGGCCGAATTGTGGGAAACACCGGCGCAGCATAACGCTGTTCTCAGGGGAAAAGAAGAGCGCCAAGGCCGCGCGATACTCGACATTTAATTCAGCGTGCCCACTTCCCGTTCCACCTCGGCCATCAAATCTCCGCGCCGCAGAAGCGCTCGCACCGCTTCGATGTCGCGGTACAGCGCCCGGTCTTCCACGAGTTCGGAAGCGGCTGTTCTCACCGCTCTGTGCGCGGCGGCCACCCCTCGGCTAGGGCGCAAAGGACGCCTCTGATCGATGCCTTGAGCCGCTGTCAAGAGTTCGATGGCGAGCGACGTTTCAACGTTTTCCACGACGGAAAGAAGCTTGCGGGCGCTGACACTGCCCATGCTCACATGATCTTCCCGGCCCGCGCTGGAAGGAATGGAGTCGACGCTGGCCGGATGGCATAGAACTTTGTTTTCGCTGACCAAGGAAGCGCTTGCGACTTGAGCGATCATAAAGCCTGAATGCAGTCCGCTCGCGGGCGCCAAGAAAGGCGTGAGCCCGTTGTTCAAGGCTGGATTCACCAACTGTTCCACGCGCCTTTCGCTGATATTGGCGAGCTCGGCCGTGGCGATCGCCGCCAAATCCAAGGCGAGCGCGACAGGCTGTCCATGGAAGTTGCCGCCCGATAAAAGCTCGGCGCCTTCGTGGCCTTCATCTCCGGATGGCCCGCTCAGAAAAACGGTTGGATTGTCGGTGACGCTATTCATTTCGCGGGTGAGCACCGCCGCCGCAAAGCTCAGCGCATCGCGTGTTGCACCGTGGACTTGAGGCATGCAGCGAAGGGAGTAGGCATCTTGAACACGGGAGCAATGGGTGTGGCTGCTCATGATTTCGCTGTCCGCGAGCAGCTTGCGCAAGTTCTCCGCGCACACGCCCTGCCCGGGGTGGGGACGCACGCGCATCAGCCGCTCATCAAAGGGTTTTTTTGATCCTTTTTGAGCTTCCACGCTCATCGCTCCGGCAATATCGGCCACGGTGCACAAGCGCATCGCATCGAGCACGGAGAGCGCTCCAAGGGCTGTCATGTATTGGGTTCCATTGATCAGCGCGAGGCCCTCTTTAGCTTCTAGTTCCAGCGGGCGCAGACCCGCGTCCGAAAGGGCGCGCGAGCTTTCGCAAAGCTTGCCATTCACATAACATTCGCCTTCACCAATCAGCGCGAGAGCGAGATGAGCGAGCGGTGCCAGATCGCCCGAGGCCCCCACGGAGCCCTGTGATGGCACGCGCGGATGAACGCCATGATTCAGCATTGAAAGAAGGGTTTCGGCGACACACACGCGCACACCCGAATGGCCCAGCGCAATCACCTGAGCCCTAAGCACCATCATCGCCCGCACATTGAATTCGCTTAGATCGGGCCCGACCCCGCAGGCGTGGCTGCGCACCAGATTCCGTTGCAGCGCGCGGATATCGCGCTCACCGATACGGGTTTCCGCGAGTGCGCCAAAGCCGGTATTTACGCCGTAGACGGCCGGTGCGGCATCGCCTGCGGCTGCAATTGCATCGATTGCCCTTCGGGACGCTTCTATTTTTTCGCGCGCGCCAGGGCAGAGCTCGACGTTGCGGCCCGACCTCGCCACATCAAAGAGCTCGCTCAGCGACAGCTCGCGGCCGATCAGAACAGGGGAATTGTCTTGGGATTGGTATTTGCCGCCGGAACTATTTGTTGGATGCACGGGCAGAACGTAGCGCGTAAGGCCGCTCATCGCCTACGCCTGCGTGTGGACGTGTTGGCGCTTGCCCGCTGAAATCATCGCGTGTTTCCGGCAATTAGAGTTCATCGAAAATAATCAGTTCAACGTGGTCTTCTTTGCGCCCTTCGACTCGCCCTTCGACGGTATGGCCGTGAAGCGGAGGAAGTGGTTCGCCCCCTTCGTATTCCCCAGCGCGATAAAGCCCTTATCGATGCCTTCGAAGTAGAACATCATGCCCGACCAGGCCCCGAGGTCAAAGGCGCCGTGAATCATGCGGTGTTCGGCAATGCGCATGAAATGGCCGACAAAGACCGCCACAGTGGTGCCTGCCGCCGCGGCCGCTGCCCGCGCAACAATGGATGCAAAGGTCTTGTCATCGTATTGTTCGCCTGCATTGAAAAATGCGGGATCGTTGCCGAGATCATCGAGGAAGACTTCTGCAATCTCGGTGAATTCTGTGGCCTTGATGAGGGTTTGCTTGAGAGTTTCTATTTTGTTGGGGTCAACCGTCGTCATGGAAAGGGCGTGGCACGGTCGGGTGCCAGCCGCAATACGAAAAGCGTGGTGCTCAAAGGAAATCAAGCCGCGGGAATCGTGTTGATTTAATGATCGAATTGATCGTCAATTTGAAAGAGAATGGTCTTGCGGAGGCGCGCCTCATTGAGGCGTCGGAATATCTCCTGCCGCAACACGGAAGATTAAATAGGCGCGAAAGGTGTTCGTTCCTGTCGATTGAAATGGATTGGCAATTCCACCAGGCTGATACCACATCCAATGAGATTCTTGATCGATGGTGGCAACACCTGCGGGGCCAACACCCGTTGGGCAAGTCGGGGGAAAAGAACCGCCAGGATTTGGATCATTGGCCTCGCCGACGGCCAGCGAGCCAATGGCTCCAGGCGTTACGGCGCCCGCGAGATTCACCCATCCCGCGCTTGTCGTCGAAGGGTCCCCCTGTCCCGAATTGCAAATGCCAATTTGGGTATTGATCTCGGCTTCAGTTGGGCCCGTCTGGCTAAATTGCATGTTCACCCCTGTGGCGCATACCTCGAAGGTTGGGTCGCCGGTATAGAGTGGCAAGCCATTTCCCCGCCGAAACTGACCGAGTACGCCTTGTGTGACAGAGAGATCGTCCCAGGTGACAATATAGAGATAGGCCGTGGGCGGGGCATCCGCGGCGGGCACAACATAGGCTTCAGGACCCTCGCCGCAGTTGAAGATTTGGCCCGCTGTCATGGCCCGTGTGCCTTGGGTGAAATGGGTGATGCCATTGACATCGCCATAACCGAAGCTGTAGGCATTATCGGCGGTAATCACCACATCGACATCGACCGCGGGAACGCTCCCGCCACTGCCCCCGGTGAAGATGATGCCCCCTTGCCCACCATTGCCGCTGCTATTGCCCCCGGCGCCGCCAAAACCGCCTCCGCCGCCCGCGCCTCCCGTGTTTGAGGACGAGTTGCCCGTTGAGCCCGCGCCGCCCGCCGAGCCATTGCTGTTGGAGCTGGCCGAGCAGGCGAAAATCGCCATATGGCAGGTTGCCGCGAGGGCGCAGAGGCGGATGACATGAGGAACGCTGAATATGAAGTTAGCCATGGTTTGGCCAGAATAGATGCGGGGACGCCGGGTGGGAAGTGAAAATATCGGGGATGTCGATCAAGAAAAAACAACGGCTATTCAATCATCGTGGCGCTTCCACCTCAATTCAAAGGCGAGCTCTTCGTTTTCACCCTCTGCCTCGTGCTCAATCACAAGCTGAGCATCCTTTGGCACGGTAAAACGCTTTCCCGCGACCTGAATTCTGTACGCCTCGCCCTTTTCTAAAGCATCCGCAAGCCTGCGCAGCGCACCGGCAAATTCCTCGGCCGAACAATTTCGATCCACATCGCGATCCGCCATCGTGAGCTTCCTTTCTGGACTTATTGCCCGGCATTTCAGCGCAACTCGGTTGCATCTGTCAACCATCTCCAGCGCCGCAGTCATTGTTTTATTTATTTTTATCGATATTAATGATCAAATTGCTTCACAATTTGATATAAAATTAAAATAATCGGATATAAAATAAAAATCTTGAGATGGCATCTTTATCGTAGTAGCGAATCATTTTATGAATAGAGCCCAGCAATGCCCGGACAGAACATAGCGCGCAAGCCCAATCATCGCCTATGCTCGCGCACCGACGCGCTTACCCTTTGTACGCCGAGACTTCGTTGACCATGTTCCGTCTGCCGAACGCGCTGTTCGCGGCTTCTATTTGTCTGTGTTCTTCGCGGGCTTTGGCCGATGACGCTCAAGTGCCAGAGCGTGCGCCTGCTGTGTCCAGTCCGCCGCCTGCGCATCCCGCCGACGCTGAAGAACAGCGATTCGCCAAGCTGCGAAAGACTCATAATCCCGGCTTTTCTGAGCGGCTCGTGCTCGATTCGGGCCGCGTTGCGCCGCCTTCGCCCAAGCCCAATACCGTGCTGTTCACCATCCAAGGTGAGTATCAACTGCGCGTCCGCGGGTTCAGCGATCTGCGCATGAGCGCGCCCGTCACCGAGCCTCAGATCACAATGCTCGGTCAAAATAGGTATTTGTATCACTGGGCCCGCTTCAATCCCCGGCTTCAAATCGGCACCGAGCTTTCGCTCGTGGGACAAATCGATCTTCCCCGGGGCATGGTTTTCGGCGATGCGGCGCGGCTTGTGGGTCTTGCGAAGGATTCCTACAGCGAAAACGCAGGGTTTGAAGTGCATCCGCGCTGGCTTTATTTGGAAGTGAATGCGCCGATTGGCGTGTTCCGCGTGGGCCAGCAAGGGTCGTATTGGGGGATGGGTATCGTGGCCAACGACGGCGATCATCGATCGCTCTTCGGCGATTATCAGCGGGGTGCGCTTGTTGAGCGGGCGCTGTTCGCATCGAAGCCGTTGGGGCGCGCTTTTCCGCTCGTGATCGCGGTGGCCGGCGATGTGGTCTTTGAAGACTATACGGCCGACCTATTGGATAAGGGCGATTTCGCATTGCAGGGTGTTGTTGCGGCGCAGTGGAAGGGCAAGCGCTCAGAGCTCGGTGTGTACGGCGCGCTGCGAAGGCAATCGAGGACGCAGCCCAATGCCGTGGATGGAGGGCCTGGTTATACCGATCGATTGTGGGCATCGGTGTTGGATGTGACGGGCAAGTTTAACGCGCCCATTCCAGGTACCCGTTCGCATGTATTCGGTGAGATGGAAGCGGCCGTTGTTGCCGGTGAGACGACGTTTTTGCGAACGGTGTACGAAGCCAATGTGCAGCATGGCCGGGAGCGGGAGCCCGAGCGTATTCGTTCGTTTGGGGCTGCCGCAAAAGTGGGTGTTGTGCATGTGGCCGACCCAGGGCCAAAGCAATTTGGTCGTATTGTTGCTCAAATTGAATGGGGTTTCGCATCCGGCGATGCCAATCCCTTCGATGGTGTGAATAAACGTTTTGTATTTGATCCCAATCACAATGTGGGATTGGTTTTATTTGATCAAGTGCTTCACTGGAAAACGGCCCGTTCGGCGACATTGCTCGGCGATCCAGCGCTGGTGCGGCGGCCTGCGCCCGGTATCGATTTTTTGCCTTCCAACGGCGGAATTTTTGGGACGACTTACATAAATCCGACCTTTATTGTGAGGCCCTCGCCCTGGGTCGATCTCAAAAGCGGCGTGGTGATTGCGCAAGCGACGGCCGATGTCGTGGATCCCTATCGCACTGCCGTGCAGGGGAGTTTTATGAATTACGATGGTGGTGATGATCGCAATCATGATTTAGGCATTGAAATGGACATCGGCGCGGATGCGCGGCTGCCGGTAAGCAAATCGCTCGTTTTGGAGGCGGGAATTGAAGGGGGTATTTTCTTTCCGGGCCATGCATTTGATGGCCGGAGCGGGCGGCGGCTTGAAAATCAGTTTTTGGTAAATTCAAAACTGGGTGTTCAATTTTAAATTGGAAGACCATTTGTTGAGATTGAAATAAACGATGCGTTATCACATTACATTTCCTTCCGGTGAAGAAGTTCCCGTCGATGTCACGCATTTGCCGACGGGCGAAATTCAGGTGGAAGTCAATGGACAGCGGGTGCCGGCCGATATATTGGATGCTGAGGGTTATGTAAACCTTCGAATTGACGGCCGCGTGGTGGATATGCTTTTGGAAGGCAATCCGCCTCAATTTGGTGTCGTTACCAAAGGATTGCGCTTTTATGCGAATGTCGAAAGCGATCGGACGCGGGCGATGAGCGCCGCTCTGGCCGCGAAGAGCACGCTGGGCGATGGACTGGTCACTTCGCCGATGAATGGCCGTATTCTAAAGGTTTTGGTGGGGGAGGGGGATAGAGTGGCCGCTGGGCATGCCATGGTGGTTGTGGAGGCCATGAAAATGGAAAACGAGATACTGGCGCCGCGGGATGGCATTGTGCGCAAGATCTTTGTGACACCTGGCACAACGGTGGAAAGCGGCGAGAAACTCGTGGAGATTGGAGACTAAACAGCGATGCAAAGGCGTCTTTGTCTGGCTCATTTGCCTACGCCCATCGAGCAGCCCAAGCGATTGGCCCAAGCGATGGGGATTGATTTATGGGTGAAGCGCGATGATATGAGCGCGGGCGCCGAGGCGGGCAATAAGATCCGAAAGCTTGAATTTTTGCTTGCGGATGCGCTGGATACGGGCTGCGATTGGGTCATCACATGTGGGGGCATTCAGTCAAATCATGCGCGGGCCACGGCGTTATGCGCGGCATCGTTGGGATTGCGTTCGCTTTTGTTGCTGCGGACCAATGATTTAACGCACTTGCCGTTATCGGGAAATGTGCTTCTCGATCGGATGGCGGGAGCCGAGATCCGCTTGATTACGCCGGAACAATACAAAGATCGCAATCATTTGATGGCGCTCGCGGCTCAAGAGTTATCGGCAGGGGGGGCGAGGCCCTATATTATTCCGGAGGGCGGCTCGAATGGATTGGGGGCATTGGGATATGTTCAAGCAATGGCGGAGGTGAGGCGCCAGTTGGATGTGGGATTGGCGGGAGGACGGCCATTTGACGTGATTGTGCACGCCTGCGGGTCTGGAGGAACGGCGGCGGGAATCACATTGGGGGCATCTCGTTATGAGGTGGCCGAGGAAGTGAGAACGATGGCCGTTTGCGACGATATTCCAACCTTTGAGCGTATCATTGACGATATCATTGAACAGGCCCGTTTTCTGGATGTGCGTTTGACGGGAAGGGCGGAGCTTGTGGTGGACGATCGGGCCAAAGGTCCGGCCTATGCAATGACGACGCCTGAGCAAAGGCGGCGTATTGTGGATGTGGGCAAGCTAAGCGGTCTTATGCTCGATCCCGTGTACACAGGCAAGGCATTTTGCGCATTATGGGATCTTGTGGAAGAGGGGGCATTTAGGGGAGAGCGCGTGCTCTTTGTGCATACAGGGGGATTGCCCGGCTTAATTGCTCAAGCCGGAAGTTTTACGGATGCCCTGGTGGGGTAGTCTAGGAATAGCTCTTACCCGCGTGTTTTAGCGCGTCAGACAAGCGATCTCTAAACCATAGCGCGGCGTTTTTAGCCAAAGATGGCTGGAGCCGGCCCATATAGAAACAGGCATATCCTTGGGTCCAGTTGGGATTATGAGCCTTATAGATATTCCAGGTTGAAAGACGCTTGGGGTTGGTTGGCGGCGTAACGCGGGGATTGCGGGGAATTGTACCCATGCAAATCACTTTTTTCTCGGGGTCGAAGCCTGAAGTCGCCTGGGCAAGACTGCGCCAAAGGCTTTGCTCCCAGGGGGACATGGCCGGATCCTCGTAAATCCAGTTGGCATCAAAGAGCTGTCCGAGTGCAATAAAACTCGGCAAATAGGCTGTTCCCACCAAATAAACCGGTGTGAAGGGATGGCGGGCCGCACTCAACGCCAAGGCGGTGAGCACGGCGGTGGCCAACCCTTTGGACTTTCTTGCTTCCGGCAGGGAATAGCCATACTCGCCCCAGAGCAGAGAAACGCCTTGGCCTTCATGCACCCGATATTCAATATTGAAGCTCATCACACCGCGGAGACGTCCATCGGAATTCCGTCCGAGCCATGAAAACTCGGCTTTTCTCATCCATTTGGCAAAACCGTTCCAATCGTCCTGTGGGTCGATATGAGGCTTTAGATCCATAAATAAGCGCCGAAATCGGTAATAGCCCCGCAAATCGTCCTCGGCCAGGGAAGGGCTATGCCAAAGTTCGGGTACTGGCCACGCAAAACGCTTGGCGCTCTTCAGCGGGAGATAAATCGGTTCATCCATTGTCAGGAACAGTCCGGGGATTGCGAAGTGTTCAAGCCGTGGTGCCATACCCAATAAACGAATGCGCTGCAAGTCAGATTGTGCGATGCACTGCGTTTAGGGCATCGTTTTATTTTCTTGCAACCGGGCTTTGAGGCCATGATAATCGTGTTTCGTTGTCGGTTAATGTAAATCAGCAGATGGATGCGCCGAGGTGAACATCATGCGCCGTTCAATGCCTCTTTTGGTGGTTTTTGGTCTTGGGTTCTCGGTGATTGCAGTTGCATGCGGGGATTCGGATGGAGGTGGGGGTACAGGGAACGCGGCCAACAGCGGATCGAGCAGCGGAAGCGGAAGCGGCAGTAGCAGCGGAAGCGGGACGGGCGGTAATCCCAATACCAATCCCGATAATGGTCCTGCGGCGGGCAATCCCGATGGGAAATGCACGGTGCCCGCTGAAGCTCAATTGGAAGATGTTTCCAATCCCGATCATGTCGTCGGAGACGGTACGCCTCAGAGCTGTACATCCAAGGCTTTTGTCGACGCCGTGGCGCAGAGTGGGGTCATTACCTTTAATTGCGGCCCCGATCCCATCACGATTACGCTGGACGAGACGGCGAAGATCTTTAATGATAAAGGGCCGAAGGTCGTGATTGACGGTGGGGGCAAAGTGACCCTAAGCGGTGGGGGAAAAGTCAGGATATTATATCAGAATACCTGTGATCCTGACTTGGTGTGGACAACACCGATGTGCAACAATCAAGAAACGCCTCAACTTACGGTTCAAAATCTAACTTTTATTGATGGCAATGCCAAAGGACTGGACGACGGCGGTGGAGCGATTTTTGTTCGCGGTGGCCGCTTTAAGGTCATCAATTCGCGCTTTTTTAACAACGTATGCGACGATGTCGGGCCCGATGTGGGTGGTGGAGCGATTCGGGTCTTTGATCAATACCAAGATTTACCTGTGTATGTGGTGAACAGCACCTTTGGAGGCAAAGAAGGTCTGGGGAATGTGGGTTCCAACGGTGGGGCGCTGAGCAGCATCGGGGTTTCGTACACGGTCATCAACAGTCTATTCTCGCATAATCAAGCGATTGGCTATGGAGCAAATCCGGCGCAGCAAGGAACTCCAGGCGGCGGAAGCGGCGGAGCCATCTACAACGATGGCAATACCTTTACCCTTACTTTGTGCGGCGTGAAGATGACCAACAACAGCGCCAAGGAAGGCGGGGGCGCGATTTTCTTTGTGAGCAACGATAAGTCAGGGAGCTTGATTATTCAAGATTCCTTCTTGAGCCAGAATCCGAGCGAAGGTTTTGAGACGTCCGGGTTTCCTGGGATTTTTGTGATCGCAAAGGGAGATCCCCAGGTGAGCAATTCGACGATCGAATAAGGATATTTTGCGCTATTCCGCCGCGCTCGCTTCTTCTTTTGAAAACTGCAAGCGATAGAGTTTTGCGTATACTCCATCCAGCGCCAGCAAGGCTTCATGGGTTCCTTGCTCGACGACGCGCCCTTTATGAAACACGACAATTCTATCTACCGCTCGGATGGTGGATAGCCGATGTGCGATAATAATCGCCGTTCGATCCTTCATCGCTCCACTGACGGCCCGCTGGAGTCTTGCTTCTGTGTCGCTATCCACATTGGCCGTCGCTTCATCCAAGATTAAAAAGGGAGGATCTCGATAGAGTGCTCTTGCAAATGCAATGAGTTGGCGCTCTCCCGCCGAGAAATTGCTTCCGCGCTCCAATACAGGAGCATTGAGTCCCCCTTCGCGCTTCTCAAACAATTCCCGGGCGTCAATTAATTCTAATGCGCGGACCACTCGATCGTGATCGGGCTCGGCCTCGCCCGCGGCGATATTCGTTTCGACGGTGCCGGGAAATAAAAATACGTCCTGGGGCACGACGGCGAAGAGGCGCCTCAATTCATCGCGGGGAATCGAGCGCGCATCGCGCCCGCGGATACGCACCTGGCCCTGCTTTACGTCGTAGAGCCGCAATAGAAGCGAGGCCACCGTGCTCTTGCCCGCGCCCGTCGCGCCGACCAGCGCGATCTTTTCGCCGGGTTTCGCCGTCATGCTCACATCGAACAGAATCGGCACGCCCGGCTTGTATTCGAAATGCACATGATCGAGTTCCAGCGCGAAATCTGAAGCCTGGGCCGGCCGGGTATTCAACGCGGGGCTCGTGTCCTCCGCCATTGGAGCGTCTTCATCTTTGTTTTCGAGAAGCTCGAATACCCGCTCCGCGCCTGCCATCGCCGATTGCAGCAGCGTGTAGCGCGATGACAAATCGCGGATCGGAACGAAGAACATCTCGATGTACGCAACGAAGGCGAACAGCGTTCCAAAGCTCACCCGGTCGGAAATGGTCCGCCCGCCCGCGTACCAAAGCACAGCCGCGATGCAGATGGAGCTGACCATTTCAATGGCCGCATCCAAGGCTGCATCGAGCGAAATCGAGCGGTTGTTGGCCTCGCGGTAGGCTCTGTTGATCTCATCGAATTCCTCGCCGGCCCGCTCTTCGCGCGCATACGCCTGAACCACGGCCATGCCGGAGACCTGCTCGTTTAAGTACGAGTTCATCCGCGACGTTTTGGCCCGCACTTCGCGGAAAACTTCGCGCATGCGCTTGCGGGTCCAGTTCACGCCCAGGGCTACCGGCGGCAGTGCGATAAAGGCGAAGACCGACATATGCCAGTCGAGGTTGAGCATGATCGTGACGATGCCGATGAGCCGCACGAGGTCGCCGATGGCATTAAGCGCGCCTGAAGCGAACATTTCGCCGATGGCATCGACGTCGTTGGTGACGCGGGTGACGAGGCGGCCCACAGGCGTGCGATCGAAGAAGGCGAGCCTTCGTGTATGAAGGAAGCGGAAGACATGGCTGCGCAGATCGGCCATCGCCCGCGCGCCCGCAAGCTGCATGAAATACACTTGCGGGAAGGCCAGGGCCTGCTCGGTCAGAAGCACCGTGGTCAGCACAAGCCCTGCGCGAAAGAGAGCCGTGCCCGCGTTGGGCTGATCGAGCGCATTCAGCGCCCATCGCATCACCAGAGGTTTGGACAGGGCGAAGCTTGCGTTCAGCAAAAGAATGCCCATCGACGCAAACAAAAATCGCGCGTGCGGCTTAACAAAAGGCCATAAAAGCGCGAGGTTTTTGATGTCGTAGGTCTCTTTGAGCGCCGTATCCTCGTGAAATTTATCGAGGGCTTTTTGGGCGTTCGACGCTTTGGCCGCTTTGTTTTTTACGGCCGTGTCCTTGGCTTGTTCCTGGCTCATTCGGCGCTCACCTTGGCCGCGGCCGCTTCGGGTTCAACGCTGTGGACGCCGCTGATATCGAAGGCGTCGAGATCGGCTTCAAGCCTTTGTTCTTCGGCGAAAGAAGCGTAGAGCCCGCCGTTTTTGCACAGCTCTTCATGGGTGCCCTGTTCGGCGACCCGGCCATGATCGAGCACAACGATCGAATCGCAGCGGCGCGCGGCTGCGACGCGGTGAGTGATAAGAATCACGGTTCTTTCATCGGCTTGCCTGGCGATCGCGTCCAAGATCGCCGTTTCTGTTTTGGCATCGACCGCAGACATTGGATCGTCGAGAACAAGAATCGGCGGTTCGCGCATAAGCGCGCGGGCGAGGGCAACGCGCTGGCGCTGGCCGCCTGAGAGCTGGACGCCCCGCTCTCCGACCACGGTGTCAAAACCATCGGGCAAGCCTTGGATTTCCGATAAAACAAAGGCTTCCTTCGCCGCGTGCTGAATCTTCGAAATGCCTTCGGGCGCATCGGGATCGTCGAGCGAAAAACCGATGTTGCGGGCGACCGTTGTGGAAAAGAGAAAGGCGTCCTGCTGGGCGTAGCCAATATTTGCCCGCACGGTTTCCACGGGCAGATCGCATATATCGGCGCCGTCGAGGAAGACGGATTTGGGAGGCGTTGGCATAAGTCTGGCCAAGAGCGTTGCAATGGTGCTCTTGCCTGAACCTGTGCGGCCAACGATGGCCAGCGACGTTCCCGCTGGCACGCCAAAACTCACGCCGTCGAGCACCTTGCGCTCACCATGTTTGAAGGTGAGGTCTTTGACTTCGAGGGCTCCGGCGATTTGTTTAGGAGCAGGCAGCGGGCCGCTCTGAATATCCGGAACAGCATCAAAAATGGCTTTGATCCGGCTGTATCCGGCGCGTCCCCGCTGGACGATCGCGGTAACAAAACCCAGGGCCAACAGAGGCCAGGTCAGACGGCCGAGCGCCATCCAGAACGATACGAAATCGCCTTTGCTCATCTGGCCGCTCAAGACCAAATATCCGCCGTACCAAAAGACAATGAGCACACCGGCCGCGCTGATGGCGCCCATCATCGGGCCCATCGATCCCCGGAGTTTCGCGAGGGCAAGGCTCTTGTCGAGATACTCTTTGTTCACCCGTTCAAACGCCGCGAGTTCCGTCGCTTCGAGCGCGAAGGAGCGCACGACGCGGACGCCTGCGAGGCTGGCCAGTACTCGGTCGCTCATTCGTCCGATCGCCTCTTGGTTTTCCCGCGTGCGTGAAAAGAGCTTTCCAGAGAACGAGCGCGTTACCAGAAGCAGCAGAGGCAGGATGATCAGCGCGGCCAGCGTTAAACGCCCCGAGTTGCGGATCATCACGTAGAGCGCGCTTACGAGGGCAAAGAGAGAACTGACGATGTTCATCACGCCAAAGCCGAGCAAGAGCCGGACTTGCGTGAGATCATTTGTGGCGCGGCTCATAATTTCGCCGGTCGGCATTTTGCGGAAGAAGGCCGGGCCGAGTTTGTGAAGGCGCGCAAGCAAAACAGCGCGCAGCTCGTATTCGACGTTGCGGCCTCCGGTGAACATGGTCACGCGCGAGAGCACGCGCACGACAGCGGCGCCGATGCTCACAGCGAACATCCATAAAGCGGCCGAGATTGCCGCGTCGCGCAGACCTTGATCGGCCGAGTCGACCGCCGCTTTTACGAGGAAGTCGCGTTTGGCCATCATCAATTGCTGGGCGAGGAGCAAAAGAGCGCCGCTGCCGTAGAGCCAAATATTGCGGCGGAACTGCTCGCCCAAGCCGGAGGGGAATTCCGTGGGGGGCTTTGATGCCATGGGTTTATCGGGACTTTCGTGCAGGGATCGGGGCAGGCTTGCGGTGTGAGCTTTGAAGGGCGGGCCGCTTTTGATCGTCGGGCGCGGGTTCGAGCTGCGAGAGATCTAGGCGTGTCGAGAGAAGGCCAAGCAAAACCCGCACGCCGCCCCGCCCATCGAGTTCGCTGATAACGCCTACTTTGTCGGCGAAGGCTCCCGATTTGACACGCACGCGCGAGCCTTTTTCAAGGGGTTGCGGAGCATCGGCCGCGTTTGAAGGCGAGGGAGGCGAGGGAGGCGAAGGAGGCGCCGGAGGCAAAGGAGGCGCCGGAATGGTTTCAGCGTGCTTATCGAAGCGGGCCTCGGTGATGGTGATCGTCGGCGCCGGAGCTGTTTTTGGCGGCTGAACAAGCTCTTCAGGCGCGCGTTTGGGCGCTGTGTCTTTCGCCTCGCGCTTGTCTGGAGGAGCTTCATTTTTCGGGGTTTTAAAGAGTGTATCGAGGCTTGGCCGTTTTGAGCCGCTCCCTAAAAATCCTCGCCCAGGGGCGGGCCTCCGGAGCTTTTCTTTTTCTTCGGCGGAACGCGCTTGAGCGATGACACGAGAGCGTTCGCGCTGCGCTTCTTGCTCGGCTTGCCAGCGTTCAAATTGAGCCGTTGTTTCGGCGTGCGTGCGCGCCCGTTCCTGTTCAAGCCCGCTGATGCGCTGGCCCACCGCGATCTGATCGTTTTCGGGTGACCATGCGACAAGCTTGTAAATCGGCCCGAGCGCGGCGAGCGCGTCTTCGAGTTGCTCTTCTAAAATGTCGGCGTGATCGAGCGCTGTCTGTCTCGGAATTGACCAGCCAATCCACAGAGGTGTTTGACCGGTAGCCGCGCGTTCCAGCATGCCGATAATGGTTTCCGGCGTAGCCGTGCTGCAGGCAATCCGATCGCTTTCGCCGACGCCGATGGTGAATTCTTCGGGCAGCGTCTTTAGCGCCTGTGTGAATTCTGCGGCGAGAGGCGCGGAAGAGGGCTCCGCTGATTCGCTGGCAGCGCTTGCCTGAAGGCGCGATTTAAGATTGTCGATATCGACTTTCGCCGCTGGATGTACGGCAAAGCAGACTTCCACATGCTTTGAATCGAGCTTGAACGCAAGGAAGGCGTGCCGGTTATAAGGGCTGGGATCGTCGATCTCCTGAGAAATGGAACGGCCCTGATTCAGCAGCAGATCGAGCTCTTCACGCGCCTTTTCGTCCCGCCAAAAGAAGAGCCACTGGCAGTCGACATAGTTCTTATTTCGAAGCGTGGGATGCTCGTCCGATGCGTGGATATCCGCTTGAATACCTTGAGCCTGCAGGCGTTCAAGAATGCGGCGCCCCCAGGCGAGAGCGCGCTGTTTTACTTCGAGCCGCGGACGTGAATAGGCTTTGGACGTAGCCTTTTCCGGCAGGTAGGCGTCGAAGTCACGAGCCGTCAAATGCAGGGATATTGAGCTCATCACATCGACCGAGAAGGTTTGGCTCCCCGTTTCTTTCGGCGATCCGCGGGGTGCTCATGTTGCCGCTCCGGCGGGTATGCTCAGCTCTGTCCAGCGAATGGGTTTCGCTGGAAAGCTTGGGAGCGAGGGGGCGGATGCTACCCAGCGATGGCCTGGAATCAATAGCTTCCTCATGGCGAAGTGCCGAGGGTTTAAGTCCGATACATAAGGCGGGGGGTTATGCGCGCACGGGGCAAATATTGAAAATTTCTTGAACCTTTAAGCGATGAAATCTTGACCGCGCTGTTCATCATGTCACTCTGCCCAGGTGGCACGGTCAATATCTTATTATTTCTTAGCTTTGGCAGTATCCACATAGCGGCACGGCGCTTCGTGATGAGAGAATTGTTTATGAGCCTGCTTGGATAGATTTGATAGGTTGTCCAGCAAAAATTAGGATGATCCCATAAAGGTTTCTGAGGACAAAACAGCATTATAAGCGCCGGGTCAAAGTTATCCTCCAAACTGGCCAAATCCCTATGATAGGCCGTATTTCAATGAGAGTTACAAGATATGGAGAATGTGCGAGATGAACGCCTTGAGTGCGTAAGCTGCGGTAATTCCTTTATTTTTACGGCTGCGGAGGCCGAGCGCTTTTTAGAGCGCGGTTTGAGTATGCCTCCTAAGCGGTGTCATGATTGCCGAAGGGCGCGGAAGGAACAGCAACAGAGGGATGGTTTTCAGGGTGGGCCGAATCGCTACGGAGACAGCCGTTTTCGCAGTGAAGGCCGCCCATATCGTGCGGACGGCGGCGGTTATTCCGGTGGGTATCGTTCACCTAGGGCGGGTTATACCGGTGATGTGAATGAGTATCGGAGTCCCATGGGAATGGGGCATTCGCCATCGGGCGGATCTCCGCGGCATGGAATGGGCGGGGGTTCAGAATATCGGAGCCCGATGTCGGGGAACGTAGGCGGCGCGCGGCCTTTCGATCGGTCCTGGAGCGGAGATGCACAGCCTCATCGTTCTCAGGGGTATGGGGGAACCGGCGGTTCCCGCTATGACGATCGCGGATATGGAATGGGGCGTTCGCCGCGTCCTCCCCGCCCGTACCGGCAACACGACGACAGCGAGCTGGGGCCGCGCCAGATGTATTCAATTACCTGCAAATCATGCGGTGTGGAAAGCCAGGTGCCTTTCCGTCCAGATGAGGGCCGGGACGTTTTCTGCCAGCCCTGCTATCGCGCCCGCCGCCCGTATTAAAATCGATGAATCGATTTATTCATTAATCAATCAATCGAATTTTCCCCCGAAAAATTAATCCTCTCGCTGGCGATCTAAGCCTAGATCGCTAGCTGAGCTCCATCGCCAATTCAGGTGTAAAGCCCAATTCGCCTTGGGTGATGATGACCCGTACATCGGCATTCATTGCTCTGTATGAGGTCTCTTCAATCATTCCAACTGTCCACAGGCGAAGCGGGAGGGATGCCGGATCGAATTCCGTAATCTGTAAAAGTACTTTGCCCGTCGGGCTTTTGGATACGCGCCACGATCCAAAGGTAAACAGGCGCGACCACGTCGATACCCCGCGCCGTATAAGCGCGAGCAGATCGGTCGAGGGCCGCAACAAGGTACGCAAAACGCTCAGAAGCTCGCCGCCCGCCGCTTGACGCCCGATTTGACGCCATTGGCCAATGTCGGGCAGCGCCAGCGTCGTGGCCAGCTCCATGTAGGTGTCCAAAGCTTCGAGCTCATAGCCCACCAGCGCGTTAATCGAGTCGTGCCGAAAGTCATTCGCGTATTGGGACGGGAGCTGCGAAACCACGTTATCCCGCACGGTCTTGCCATACGCTTCGGCAATCGCCTTATCGACGCTTCTCAGCACAGGGCCGCGGACTTGGTACTTCCCCGCAAATCGCGCGGGGAAGGGGCGGACTTGAACTTTCGACAGCGCGGCAGGTTCGGGTGTGCTGCGGAAGTCCGCTGCGGGCCGTGTCTCGCTGGGCCTCGAGCTTGTGCCCGATTGCTGAGACGATCGGGGCAGCGAGGGTGGTTCAGACGAGCTGCGAGCGGAGGGCGAAAAGAGTTCGCTCGCATTGGCGCGCGTCGTGCGTTCATCGGAAGAGCCCATCGAACGCGGAAGAACCCGCGCCATGTCGGGGCGCGAGGGAGGCTCGTTGCTAATGCGCGGTGCCGATAGGCGCAGGGCGGGGCGTGTGGACGATGCGGATGTTGGCAGCGGACCCAGCGAAGACCATGGCCTAACCGCGTCATGATGGCCTCCGCCGAGGCCGCCAAGCGTTCCCTGCGTCGATTGCATGGCGATGCGGCGCTGCACATTGATAATTCGACCCAGGGCCGCCGTGCGTTTAGCCGCGTCAGGCGTGATGCGCTCGAGTTCGCGCGCCACATCGCCTGCGGTTGAGAAACGCATGCTCGGATCTTTCTGAAGGAGCTTTTGTACGGCTGCCTCAAGGCGCGGATCGACTTGCACACCCGCGGCGCTAATGGTCGGCGCCTCGGTGTGAACGACCTTAAACGCTGTTGCCACGGCCGTCGCGGCGCGGAACGGGCGCGTTCCCGTAAGCAGCTCGTAGAGAAGCACTCCCACGGCGAACAGATCGCTGCGGCCGTCGATCGAGGACTCGCCTGTGGCTTGTTCGGGCGACAAATAATCAGGCGTTCCAAACACAACGCCCGTGCGCGTTCGGGGCATCGCCGATTCCGAGTCCGTCACTTTTGCGATTCCGAAATCCAGAAGGCGTACAACGGCGCATGCGCGGGTTGCGTCGAAGGCGATAAAAACGTTTTCGGGCTTTAGATCGCGATGAATGATGCCCAGCCGGTGAGCCGCATCGAGCGCTTCAAGGACGGGAATCGCTGTTCCGATAGCCGCATCGACTTCAAATCGGCCGAAGCGGGCGAGCGCGGTTCCCACCGATTCACCATCGAGGTGCTCCATCACGATATACGGCCCGAGCTCTCCAACGCCCGCGTCGAGCACGTCGACAATATTGGGATGGCGAATGCGGTTAACGGCTTGGGCTTCCTGGAAAAATCGCTGAGAAAGCTCAGGATTATCGGCGAGTTCCGGATGCAAAAACTTCACGGCCACAGAACGGTTCGTGACCAAATGCTCCGCTCGGAACACATCCCCCATACCGCCACCGCCTATGCGTTCGGCCAGGCGGTACTTGTTATCGAGTACCAAGCCGGGAGTGGGGTTTCTGAACGCCATCCAACCGTCTTCTAGAAAGGAAACCGTATTACAGCCCGAGTAACCTAGGCTGAGGTGAAAGCCTGGCCGAGAGAGCACAGAATTGCGCGTTCGCTTTGCGCCGACGAGCAATCGCCGTGCCGCGACGCAGTTTACTTGAGTTTGCGATGGATTGGATAAATCGTTCCATGGTGGGCCTTGAACGTGTGGATGTGTGAATTCCAGGAGATTTCGTCAGCAGGCTGTTTTCTGATCTTCTTTAGAGACTAGCGATTCGGTCAGGATAAACAGGACAATATCTTCGTGTTGGGTCCGGGTCAAATCATAGAGGCCGAAATGTGAAAGCGGAGATGGTGCGGAGCTCAGGGAGGAGAGCTTCTCAAAGCGAAAAGGCGCCTGACGATTTCTGAAAAGCCGAGGCCCATCGGGGAGGCCGTCACATAACGGGGCGGAATAGAAAAGCGCTCGAGATGGCGGCGTACATTTTCGACCCCAAAACTCAGGGCAAAGGCGGCAAAAGCCGATGCATCGTTGCCGCTGTCACCCACATAGGCATAGCGCTGAAGAGCAAAGGTCGGATCTTCGCCGAAGTGCTTGGAAAGAAGGCGAACGGTTCCTGCTGCCTTGTCGGCTGGCACATGCGTGAGATGGAGATGCACACTCGATGCAAGCGTGTGCACGCCCCTGCTTTTCGCGATGGCGCGCATGGCTTCCACGTCGGTTTTGGGAACGCGGCGATACTCGCCAATATCGATGGTCAGATCGGTTCTTCGAAATGCGTTGTCGTCGGCGAGCGCTGCGCTGGGGTAGGCATGAATAAGCTCTTGGGCGAGGGAGTGCAGCGATTCGCGGTCGATTTCTTCAGGGGAGCCGCATTCATCCTGAAGGCTTAGAGACCGGACAAGCGTGTCTTGTCCGCGGACAAAGGCAATCGCTCCATTTTCCGCGATTGCAGCATCGAGCGGCCATTGGCGCATGATGATTTCAGCCCATCCGGCAGGGCGGCCCGTGCAAGCGATTCGCCGAATCCCCATTTCTTTCAAGCGAAACAGAGAACCGTAGGCCGCCTCCGTGAGCGCGCCGTGATCGAGCAGCGTGTCGTCCAAATCGAAGACAAGCCCGCGGATCAACCGCGCTTTTGCCGCGGAAAGCTCGGTGAGAGACTTCACAGGGTGTCGACGCGCGCGATGACGCTTTTGAGATAAAGCCCCTCGGGAAACGAAGCGGGCACAGGATGATCGGCGCCCTGAAAATGCCGGTCAAATACAGTGGCATGCATTCGCGCATCCCGCGCGCCGAGCGCCAGTGCGCGGGTGAGTTCATCGAGCCCAACGGCGCCCGAGCAAGAACACAGCACAAGCAGCCCGCCGGGTTTTGTCGCACGGCATCCCCACGATGACAGCTTGCGGTAAGCGTTCAGCGCACCGTCGCGCGATGCGCGTGAGGGCGATAGACTCGGAGGATCGCAGATGACCAGATCGTATCCGCCTTGTTCCGATGCCTTTTGCAGAGCGCGCCGCGCATCGTCGCGTACAAAACTAATGCGATCGGCGAGTCCATTTTCCCGCGCGCATTCGGCGCCGACTTCAAGGGCCAGCGCGCTCTCATCCACAGCCATAATTTCGCTTGCGCCGCCCCGCGCGGCCGCCATCGCAAAAGTGCCCGCAAAAGTATAGGTATCCAGCACGCGGCGCCCATGGGCGAGCTGTTCCACGCGGGCCCGGAGCGTTCGCTGATCCAAATAAAAACCTGTCTTCTGTGTGAGCGACAGCGGAATGATGTACTTGAGGCCACGCTCCATGAAGCGAAGTTCGGACAGCGCATCATCGCCCCTCACAACACCGGAGGCTGCCTCGAATCCTTCCTTTCGAGCCAAGGCTTGAGGCGTCCTGTCGATAATCGCTCTGGGCTTTAACAGGGAAGTCAGCGTGTCGAAGATCACGCCTTCCCGCATCTTGATGCCAACCGTATTGAGCTGCACCGACACCACATCGCCGAACAAATCCACAATCAGCCCGGGAAGCCCGTCGCCTTCCGCATGAACCAGCCGGAACGCATCGGTTTCATGGTTGGCCACACGGTTGGGCAGGCCGAGATCACGCCTGTGGGCGATGGCGCGTTCGATGCGCCGCCGGAACAGCGCTCCATCGATCGGCGCATCGGTGCGGGTGTAAATCCTCACAGGAATTGCCGAACGGGGCGTGTACAGGCCCCGCCCAAGCAGTGTTCCCTGGGGATCGACCACTATCACCTCATCGCCTGCGACCGCGCCTCCTTCAATTCGCGCGATCGCCTGAGCAAATACCCATGGATGTCCTGACCACACGGGTCTCACATGGCCTGGTTTGAGTGTTACGGTCGGCATAGAAAAGAAGCCCTAGTAAACCTAAAAGGAGTGGGGCGCATTGCAGCGTCACCATATAGAGCTGTCGTGGTTCATTTACAGCCTTGCATCATGAAAAGCTTGGCGGGTCCAAGGGCCTTCGCGCAAAATTCGCTGAGCTTCGCAGCTTTTTCGCTTCAATGGGCAGGCGTACCCTTTCAGCGACGCCCGGCGTGTGAACCGCGCGCCACACTATCTATGTGGACTTTCGAAGCTCGAGCCGGGTTGTTCCGTCCAATGAATCGCGAATGACGTTCAGGGTTCAATGGCATCAGCGTTGCTTTCAGCTATGCATCGAACGAGGAGTCGCCCCATGCGCCGTTGTTTGATCAATGCAATTTTCGCGGTCGCCTTTACTTTCTCAGCGCCGGCTCTTGCACAGGACGCAAGCTGTCCTCCGGGCAGTTGGTTCTGTGAATCAGTGCCCGACAGACCCGCGCCGGCTCCCGAGGCCGATCCTGATGTAGAGGCACCGCCTCCGCCCGAATCGCTTCCTCAGCCTCCTAAACAGAGGAAAATTCCCCAATTTGAATCGCGTCCTGCGCCTCCGCCGGTTGTTGTTTACCGGCCTGCATCACCGAGTGCTCCGCCTCCCCGCGCTCAGGTCGTGATTGTTGCGCCTGGAGCTGCGCCTCCGCCGCCTCCGCCCGCGCGCAAGGTTGTGGTCGTCAGGCAAACAACGGCGGCTCCTGTGGAAGCGCCTGTGCCGGTTGAGAAACCCAAGCGCTGGCATCGCCGCTGGGGTTTGAATCTCCGTATGGAAGGCGCTTCTTTTGGAGGCCCTGACAAGGGCAGCGCCGAAGATGCCGGAATGGGCGGCGTCGGGCTCAGCCTTCGATACCGGCCTGTACCCGCCTTTGCGATCGACGCTGGCATCGACGTGCTTGGAGGCACCGATTTCAACGGCTACACCCGCACCGAAGTACCGTTTTCGCTGAGCGGCATGTTGTATGTGAACCCGAGAAGCCGCTTGCAGTTTTACCTTCTTGCGGGCGGCCATGTTTCTCATGCCGAAGTCGAAACCGACACCTACGAACCGCTTCGCGATACCGATTCGTCGGCTTCCACAGTGCAATACAGCTATGTCGGCGGACACGGCGGCCTTGGTTTGGAGTTCCGGCTTTCGCGCTTAATCGCCTTCAACGTCGATGCGCTGGCCTTCGTTCGCAAACGCACGGACGATGGATTGACCACCCCTGAATTCACCGATCCGATCAGCGGCAAGACCACCAATATGTCGGGCGGCGGGCTATTCCGCGGCGGTCTCACTTTCTGGTGGTAATTCGCTATCAATGGGATGTTGAAGGAGCGGCTCCCTCCGCGCCCGCATCCCATGAACCGATTTAAATCCTACCGATCGCTTTTTTTCGCCGCACTGGGCGGCATCGTTTTCGCGCTCACCGCGCCGCCCACCAATCTCTATCCCGCTTCGATTGTCGGCCTATCTCTCTTCGCCTTTTCTCTCGCCGACGCTCCAACGTTTTTTAGAGCCTTTGGCCGCGGCGCAATGTTCGCCACCGCCGCCGGCATCGTTGGGCTCCGATTCGTTCCAACGGTGATCCTCCGCTTCACCTCGCTCGGCAGCGGCCTCGCATACCTCGCGCTCGTCCTTCTCGCTGCCGCTCAATCTTTACCTTGGGCTTTTGGCGGCGGTGTTTGCACGCTCTTGATCCGGCGCGGCCGTATTCCCTTCGAAGCCGCGTTTGGCGCCGCCACCTTCACAGCCCTGTGCATCCCGACGATCTTCGCGTGGACACCCGCGGGGCTTGTCAGTCCGTGGCCCGAACTTTTACAGCTCGCCGATCTCATCGGTGAACGCGGCGTATCTGTCTTGTTTGCCGCCGCCGCTGCGCTCATGGCCCGCTCGGCTCTCATGCTGCGCGGCCGTTCTCCGGGCTCACCCGCTCCCGAAAACACCGCGCCCCTCCGCCTCAGCCATCGCGCGCTTCATCCCCTGCTCGCCGCGATCGTTCTGTTTATCGCGCTCGCCGTGCACGGCCGCATCCGCATCGCCGCCATACAGCAAGCCTCATTGGCCTTGCCCACGGTTCCCATCGCTCTCATCAATCAAGCCGTTCAAGCCGAGGAACGCTGGGATCCCAAAAACCACCCGATGATTCTCAAACGCTTGCGCGCCTTAACCCTGCAAGCGGAAAACCAAGGCGCAGCCCTTACCGTTTGGCCTGAAGCGGCCTATCCCTATCCGCTCGACCATATCGCCCGCCGCGCTCCCACAGGAAATAGAGCCATTCTCAGCGATGGCGTGCGCGGACCCATACTGTTTGGGCTCATCACACGCGCGCGGCCCGTAAGCGTCGACGGCTTTGTCGAACTAAACAGCTACAACTCGGCCACGCTCGTTTCGCCCGACGGCAACCTAAAGCCCAGCTACGACAAACTGCAGCTTCTGTGGTTTGGCGAAATGGTGCCCGGCGGAGCTTATTTTCCAGCCCTTCGCCGCATCTTTCAAAAGAGCGGAGGCTTAATTCCAGGTGAAAAACCTGTCGCCCTCCATCTCGATCCCGAGCGCGATACAAGAGCCGAACAAAAGCCCAGAGCAGCCCTCCATATGGGCGTACTCAACTGCTACGAAGACACCCTGACCGGCGTTGGCCGCCAAATTGTCCGCGCATTGCAGCCCAATTTGCTCGTCAACGTGACCAACGATGTCTGGTTTTCAGACACGGCCGAGCCGGAGCTCCATGCGCGGCTGGCTGTTATGCGCGCGGTCGAACTCCGGCTCGATCTAATCCGAGCCGTCAACTACGGCGTCACCTCGTGGGTTGACGCCTCAGGGACAACAAGACTGCGCAAAGAACAGAACAATCCCTTTGTGGTGATGGTACATCCAACCATAAGGGAAGGGCAATTCACACCGTATGCACGCATGGGTGACATACCGATGCTGGCAGCGTTTGCCGCCATTATTTTCGCCTCTGGTCTTCGCGCTTTTATGCAAGCCAAGGCCAAGACAACGAACTCCGGACAATAGCGGCCGTGAAGACCGCACCGCGGGGGCCTAATGCCCTCGGGTAGCCGGCGCCCCTTGCTGGACTACACCTGCTCTTTGAGCGCCTTCACGGGCGAGGAGCGAACCTTACGCGAAGCAGGCTTGCCTTTGATGGTCATCGGCTGCTTCGTGAAAGGATTCGTACCTTGGCGATCCTGCGTGGCCGCAGTGACTTTTGCCTTGAGCTTAACGAGACCAGGAATCGTGATTTCGCCTGGGCCCTGAGCGCTCAACTGCTGCTTTGCGAGTGAAGAGATCGCTTCGAGAACACCACCAACAGACTTCTTGTCGAGACCCGTTTTCTCGGCGAGAGCCGTGATGACTTGGGCCTTTGTCATTTTGTTTGAACCGGACATTTTGCCCTCCTTTGAGCTGAATGTGACGGGTTTTGGAAACGAAGGGGCGTCCGTTTAACAGGCAGGGCCGCGCCTCGCAAGACAAAAGCTCGTTTGGGTCGCGGCTTTTTTTTGCGGGTCGTGTGCGCGCTCGGAATGGAACTTCGCACCGGCGTTTTTGAAGCGGTGACAACGTGCGCGGATTTAGGCTTTTTTATAGGAGATTTGAAACGGCATCAGGCTGGGCGGCGGGCAGGCGCCCGAACATTTTTGGATACCGCCGCCTGCTCGAGCAAGACCGTCGCGGCCTTCATTGCGCGCTCTTCGGCATCTGTGCGGTGATCAAAACCAAGCAAGTGCAGAAGCCCGTGCGCCAGCAGCATCGTCATTTCGTCGAGCAGCGGCCGCGCATTGGAAATGGCTTGTTTTCTAGCTGTTTCAACCGAAATGATCACATCGCCGAGAACGCCCGAAAGCCCGCCAAAGATCGCCGTGTCCAGGCTCCACGCCTGCGAGGCGCGCGCCTTCGGCGGCTTGCCATCCAGAGGATCGAGCATCGGAAAAGCGAGCACATCGGTCGCCTTGTCCTTGTTGCGGTACGTGTGATTCAGCGAGCGAATGCTTGAATCGCCGACAAGCGCGATCGAAAGCTCCACGTCGCCGAGCCCGAGAAACCCGAGCATCTTTTCAGCGCGCCTTTTAACCACGGAAGCCTTCACATCGGTGAACGGGCCTCCTTCCACCGCGATGCAAACAACGGGCGTACCAGGCGAATTCAAGATGCCGAGCCCTGAGGAATTTTCTTCGCGTCGGCCAAAAACTGAGCCAGCCCCACATCGGTCAGCGGATGTTTGAGAAGCTGCTTGATCACCTTCAGCGGCACCGTCGCAACGTGCGAGCCGATCATCGCGGCATCCACGAAATGCAGAGGATGGCGCACACTCGCCGTCAGCACCTGCGTCGCAAATCCATAGTTCTTGTAGATGGTCACAATTTGCCGGATGAGCTCCATCCCATTGCCCGACGCATCATCGATCCGCCCGACAAAGGGCGAGATATACGTGGCGCCCGCCTTCGCCGCCAAAAGCGCCTGCGACGCCGAAAAACACAGCGTCACATTCGTCTTGATATTCTCGGCGCTAAACACCTTCACCGCCTTCAGCCCCTCTTCAATCAAAGGCACCTTCACGACCACATTCTTGTGAATCGCCGCGAGCTCGCGCCCCTCGCGCAGAATCCCCTCGCAATCGGTCGCCACGACCTCGGCCGAAATCGGCCCATCCACCGCGGCGCAAATCTCCGCAATCGCAACCTTGGTCGGCTTGCCCGCCTTGGCCAGCAACGACGGATTGGTCGTCACACCGTCGATCACGCCCATAGACTGGGCCTCTTTGATTTCCGCGATATCCCCTGAATCGATGAAGATCTTCACGCTCGCCTCCTACGCGCACAATGGCGCGCACACCCTTAATCGCATGCCAAGGCGCTGTCGACGCCCCTCGTCCCCATGCTGATACAGTACGCAAATTCCTATGGGACGCTTTGACGACCGGGCAACTCATCCGCGCCGCGATTTCAGCGATGTGCTCAAGTGGAAATTGATCGAACCCTTCCGCACGGCCAGGCCGCCCAAGGAAAGCAAACGCGTTGTGATTCCCCAGCGCGAACCCGACCTGCCCCTCATTCAGAGCCCCAGCGCCTCCATCACATGGATAGGCCACGCCTCCTTTCTGCTCACACTTGGAGGCGTTCACATTTGTATCGACCCCGTCCTCGCCCAGCGTATCGGCCCCACCAAACGATTAAGCCCGCCCGGAATCAATTTCGGAGAATTGCCCAAAATTGATATCGTGATCATCACCCATAACCACCACGACCATTTAGATGCATTCACAATTAAAAAATTGGGAAGCAATCCGATCTATATAACGCCTCTTGGAAATGGCCGCGTATTAAAACGCCTTGGAGCAAAGGAAGTGAGAGAACTCGATTGGTGGCAAAAGACAGCCGCGGGCGATATCGAGGTTACCATCGTGCCTTCCCGCCACTGGTCCATGCGCACGCCCTGGGATCGCAACGAAACCTTATGGGGCGGCTGCCTCATTCAAAGCGCCGACGGCACGGCCTACCATTCCGGCGACACAGGCTTTTTTGAAGGATTTGATGAAATTGGACAACGTGCCGGTGCAATTGACTGGGCCATGCTTCCCATCGGAGCCTACGAACCCCGCTGGTTTATGGAACCCCAGCACATGTGCCCCGAAGAATCGGTACGCGCCTATCAAATGCTGCGCGCCCGGCATTTTTTGGCCATGCATTGGGGCACCTTCCGGCTTACCGACGAACCCGTTGGCGAGCCTCCCCAGCGCGCCCGCAAGGCATGGGCTGAGCAGGAAAGCGATGAAAGCCGGCTTTGGATTTTAGATGTCGGCGAAACCCGCCCCTTAAGCCAAAAAGAATAGAACAGCGGCGGGCTACATCATCAATTCAAACGAATTTATTTGGGATTTGGCGGGATAACGACTTGATTGATCGGGCGCACGTTCATACCGCCTGGATATCCGTAGGAAACATTGGCCGTAAACACTTTGATCGCGGCTTCCGTGAGCGGCGTTCCCCAGCCCCAAACCCACAGCCCAAAAGGCGCCTTGCTGCTGATCTCACGCCTGCCTGTCGAGCAGTTTCCAACATTCTGAAAAACACCGGTAATTAAATCCACGCGCGCCCATTCATATTCGCCAATGGGCTGAAACCCTCCAATCACGCCCGCACAATCGAGTTCAACATCATAGAATTGATCGTTCAGCTTCGATCGCACAATGACCAAATTGGTCTCGGGATAGGTTGGATCGGCGAAAAATACGTAATTCGAAAGATATTGCTGGGGCGGCACGCTGATTACAAAATCGGCGTCTCCATATCCATTCATGCCGGGCTTCCAAGTCGATCCGCTCATATAGGCGAACAACATAAAAGGATGGTCCGTGTCCTGGCTCTTCACCACAAAGGGCGACGCCGTAATAAATTCAACGGATTCGCCCGCCTTCAGCGCCGTGGGGCCTCCCACATCCGGCGTCCACGTAAGCGTTGTTCCGTCCACCGCGCCCACCACCCGCCAAATCCCCTCTTCATTCATGCGCGGCCGGTGCTGAACACCCACGTATTCACTGCCCAATGCCTGAACCGGCGGAATCATCTGTTCGCCGTGATCGCAATACGCAACGCCCTTGGGCGCCCTCATGCATTGCTGGCCCGCCATAAATCCAATGGGTTTATCAGATTCAATAATGCTTCCCGTCAATTCGTTCTGCTGTGAAATCTGAGCGTGTTGTCCGCGATTTAAATTGATGGTGAGCGGCTGCCCCGCGGGGCCCGATGGAATGCCGCCTCCCCCGCTCACATCCGCGACAGGAACCATCGTTACTTTTGTATTGTCGTCCATTGCGATAATATTTAAAGATGGATTCGCAATATCGAAGGACGAGGCATTGACGGCGACATAATTGGTTCCCCATACACTCGTCGGAAGCAGCAGCGAGGCTCCTGTCACAGCCGCGCTTCCTCCGCCGAATGGATTAATTTCGTAGGCGACGACGGGCACATCCGATTGAATTCGGAATGAATTCCCAATGCCTGTTTGCCCAAACATTAAAACGCCTGAAGGCACGGCCGATGTCACGGGACACGGCGCATTCCCAGGCATCGGCGCTCCTTGAGGACCCGATAAAAACAGCACCACAAGTTCGCCGGGCGCCATTCCAGCCGCCTCATCAAAAGGCTGATACGTGAGCTGAGGCCCAGAGCCCACCGGAATGCGGGCAAATTGGCTGATGGGCAATGTGTTGCCTTGAAATTCGACGCTTAAATGCGCAGGCGAGTTCCAGGTGTTTGCAACAAAAACGGCAAAGCAAGCATCAGGATTGAATTGATCCATAAAGGTTGCGTAATATTCGCAGCCGACGGATT
The DNA here is from genome assembly GCA_964537685.1 of uncultured Polyangiaceae bacterium. GTDB lineage: Bacteria > Myxococcota_A > Polyangia > Polyangiales > Polyangiaceae > CAZICM01. The sequence goes on along the minus strand of CAZICM010000017.1, from coordinate 106,801 downwards.
GCTTATTGTTTACAGCGGCCTGGCAAGCGTTTGCGCACACGCCCAAAGAAGCATCGCAGCCATTTTGCCCGCTGCAGGTTTCGACGACATTGCCATTGCAATCGAGCACCGAATGAAAATCGGGCGAGCAGGTCGGCCCGCAGAATCCGCCCTCACCTCCCGCATCAAATAAAATATCCCCGCCCGAGCTCGAGCTTGTGCTTCCGCTTGTGCTGGTTTGAGAAGAGGAACCGCCTTCGTTATCGAAGGTGCGGCTCTGGGACGCTGCGGAACAAGCTTGAGCAGCCACAGCAAAGGCCGCTGAAACAACCAAAAGCGATGCCAAAAAACGTAGTCGCATACGGATACCTCGGTATCCGCAGCCTACGTTTAACGGGATTGGTGTTCTAGCCCGGAGCGCCGGAATCCGCGCATTACAGAAGCTGAGAGCGGGCCGCTTTTGTCCGCTCATCGCGCTCTTTAAGGCTCTCGAGGATAATCACAGCCGTTTCTTCGATGGCGCGCCCTGTCACATCCACAACCGGCCATTCAGGATGCGCGCGGAACAGCGCGTTCGCGAATTCAAGCTCCTGCCTCACATGCTCGCGGAGCGCGTAATTGGTCTCCGCGGGCATGCCCAAATGCCGCAGCCGCGCCTGCCGTATTTCACAGAGCTGATCGATGCCGATGGTCAGCGCGACGATGCGATCCTGAGGCGCTTCCAAGAGCTCCAGAGGCGGCTGAACGCCGAGCACCAAAGGATGATTCGCGACTTTTAATCCGCGCTGCGCGAGCAAGGTCGACAGCGGCGTTTTCGATGTGCGCGAAACTCCAACCAGCACCAAATCGGCTTTTTTAAAGTTCCGCGGCTCTTTGCCATCGTCGCTCTTCACCGCGAATTCCATCGCCTCGATGCGCCGGAAATACTCGTCCGACAAGGGCAGCATCGAGCTCGGCAAATTGATCGGCTCGCGATCCAAAAAGGTTCCCAGCTTCCCGATCAGCGAACCAATAACATCGATCGCCTCGATTTTAAGCTCCGCCGTCATCGCATGAATAAACTCACGCAGCTCCGGGCTCACCACCGTGAACACCAGCAGCGCCTTTTCCCGCGATGCGCGCTCCAACACGGGCAGCGCGGCTTCCTTCGTGCGGATGCGCGTTTGCAGGCGAATTTGAGCGCCTGACTGCGGAAATTGGAGGAGCGCAGCGCGCACAACCTTTTCGGCCGTCTCTCCGGTCGAGTCGCTGAGCACGTCAATAAATCGAGCTTTTTCCACGCGGATCTCCATCCATTTCTCAGCCAAAAAGACTCTTGAGCTTCTCCATAAACGAAGCCTGCTGGGGCTGTACGCTTTCGCCCAATGCCTCGGCAAGCTGCGCAATCAGCTCTTTTTGCTTATCGGAAAGCGTCGTTGGCACTTCCACCGTTACCTCAACGAGCTGATCGCCCCTACCCGAAAGCGAGCGCCGGGGGACGCCCTTTCCCCGCACGCGCAAGACCGTTCCAGGCTGCGTTCCAGGCGGAATGCGAAGCTTTCCCGTCCCTTCCAGCGTGGGAATATCGATCTCGCCGCCAAGCGCCGCCTGCGCAAAAGAGATAGGCATCGCGCATAGAATATCGTCGCCCACGCGCTTAAAGAGCTCGTGCGGAGACACCCGGATCGTCAGCTCTAAATCGCCCGGGATGCGATCGGCACGCACGGCATTTCCCGCCCTCTCGACAATCTTCGTCGCTCCATTTTCAACACCGGCAGGAATCGTGATTTCAATCGTTCGCGACTTTGAAACAAGGCCCGCGCCCTTACAGGTCTTGCAGGGATCGGTCACGACGGCTCCCCTGCCATGGCATTGCGGACACGGCTTTTCAAAGGCGATCGGCAACATCGCCTGCTGAAATCTCACCCGCCCGCGCCCATTGCACATCGAACAGCGTTCGGGCGAAGAGCCCGCCGCCGAGCCCGAACCGTGACAGTCGCCGCAGGGCTGAATGCGGTCGTAGGTCAGCTCTTTGGTGCATCCAAACGCCGCTTCTTCAAAGCTAATGCGGATGTCTTTTTGAAGATTGCCGCCTCCGCCGACCTTAATTCCCAGCGCACCCAGCAAGTCCCCGAAAAATCCATCGATCTGCAAATCGCTGAGATCGAACTCAATACCTTGAGCCGCCGCCGGTCCGGGCCCGCCTCCGGGCCGATTGAATACGTCGTTTCCAAAGCGATCGAAGGCCGCGCGCCGATCGGGATCGCTTAAAATCTGATAGGCCGCATTGATTTCCTTAAAACGCTGGTGGGCGCCGTCATCGCCGGGATTTTTATCGGGATGATGCTGAGCGGCGAGCTTCCGGAAGGCGCCCTTGATTTCATCTTGGGTGGCCGAGCGGCCTACGCCGAGGACTTCATACGGATTGCGCACAAGCCGCAAATAGCATGCATGGCGGCTCTATAATAGGCTCATACTACGCCGTCCCAAACAGCATCGAATCCCAGCGCGGCGAGGGCGGAAGCGCCGGGCTTTGAGCCAAATCGATGACCAAGTCGGCCATCTTTGAAACCACCCACGCAAAATGATTCGGGCCAAGCGATGAAATATCGAAATCGGGCGCTGAATTCATAAAATCGATCGCATAGGGAACCCCATCGCGGATTCCAAATTCAACCGTATTCATATCGTATCCAAGCGCATTGCAACACGTAATGGCATCCTTCACCACCCGCTCTCTTAATTCATCGGAAAGGGGAGGCATTGTATCAGATGCCTTAATATAACGGTCAAAATGGCTGAGCCTTGGATCCCAAAGCGCCGGAAGCACATGCTGTTTACCGATTACCAGACAGCGGACATATTGCGTCCATTGGATACCTTCCTGGGCGATCATGGTTAAACGGCCTGTGCGGTTATAGGCATTCAGCAATTCGCTCAGCGAATTCACCCGGTAGACATCGCGGAAGCCGCCGCCCCAATGAGGTTTTAGAAAAATGGGCAGGCCAAGCTCATCGCAAATACCCTTCCAATCGATTGGATAGCGGAGATTGCGGAGCGATTCGCTGTTCACATCGTCGCCGTAGCTATGAGAAGGCAATACGATCGTTTTTGGAACGGCGACACCCAGGCGCTGGGCGAGTGCGGTACCGAAGAATTTATCGTCGGCAATTCTCCAAAAAGGATTATTCACAACGCGGGTGCCTGCGAGCGCGGCCAATTTTAAGATGGGCTGATAGCAGGGAATTTCATGGGAAATGCGATCGACAAGCACATCGTATTGGGGAGGAGCATCTGTGCGCGTCGCATCGATTTGCGCATAAGACGCCTCGACGCCGGCGTTTCGCTTGGTCACTTCCTCGATGAGAGCATTGGGAAATGAGCGCTCCCTGCCGACTAACAATCCAACTGTTTTGATCATAAATATTTTGTTATTCCTTTCCCATTCATTCAATGACGAAATGGCTTATTTTATTTCTTCGTTTGCCTGGGCGCGGAGCTCGCGCTTTAACACTTTGCCTGTCGGATTTTTGGGCAATTCATCGATAAAAATAATTTCCCGGGGCACTTTAGGCCCTGCCAGGCTGGCCCTGCAAAAAGCTTGGAGCTCTTCGTCGGTGCATTGTGTATTCGGCCTTCGCACAATATAGGCGCGCACCCGCTCGCCCCAGGCTTTATCTTGAACACCGACAACCGCCGCTTCAAATACAGCCGGATGTTTATCCAATACGGCTTCAACCTCGGCGGGATAAACATTCACACCGCCTGAAATAATCATGTCGCGCTTTCTGCCTTCAATGAAATAGCAGCCCCGCCTATCGCGCCTGGCCAAATCGCCGACCGAGAAAAAGCCGCTGCGCATGGCATTTTGGGTTGCATTTTCATCGGCGTGGTATCCATCAATCATCATATTGCTTCGCGCATAAAGCTCGCCGACCGCGCCATCGGGGACTTCGCGCCCGTCTTCGCCAATCAATTGAATATCCACGCCTTCGACGGTGCGCCCGATGGTGCCCGGGGAAGCCCTTAAATCGTCGGGTGTGGCGAGGGTGACAATGCCTGTTTCGGTGGCTCCGTAGAAATTAAATAAAATATCGCCGAATAGATGCATCACATCGCGGGCGAGGGAGGCGGAAAGAGGCGCGCCGCCCGAGAAAATGGCTTTAAGCGATGAAAGATCGTAGCGGCGGATTACATCTGGGCCGAGCTCCAAAATGCGGTAGAGCATGGTGGGCACCACGGCTGTGGTGGTAACGCGATAGCGTTCGATTGCGGCTAAAAATAATTCCGGCCTAAATTCCGGCAATATGATCGATTGGCTGCACAACATAAGCGACATACCCACAAAGGCGAATGCGGTAGCGTGATAGAGAGGGCAGACGGCGAGATGGATATCGCCGATGCGCATTGGGGTTTCGCCGATAAAAGCCAGCACATTGGCCAGTGTTGAGCGCTGAATGCGGCGCACGGCGCCCTTGGGTTTGCCGGTTGTGCCCGAGGTGTACATCACGACCGCGCCTTCGTGGCTTTGGTCTTCGAAGGCTTGGCCTTTATTGTTTTGGATAAAGGCATCCAGGGATTCAAATCCATCCACATTGCCTCCAACAGCGATGAAATTGAAATTGGATAGATGTGGAGAGATTTCTTTTAGGATTTGAATGGTGGGAGCGATATCGGCATCGAAGAAGAGGATATTTGCGCCTGAATTTTCGATAAGGTAGCCGAGTTCGGGGGGTGAAGAGCGGAAGGAGGCGCTGACGGCGGCGGCGCCTGTGCGGCCCGTGGCAATTTGAAGAAAAATAAATTCGGGACGATTTTTTAATGCGATAACGGCGGCGGAACCTTTAGCGATGCCTTTTGCGGAAAGGGCAGATGCGATAGAGTCAACAATTCGATCGCATTCGAGATAAGAATAATGGCGGTCCTCTTTATTAAATGGATCGGAGGATTTATCGAGAAGGGAGTAGGGGCAGGTAATGGCGATTTGGTGGGGAGAATTGGCTGCGAGAAAGCGAAAGAGTGCGGAGTGATTTTGTTTTCCCTTGGAGAGCTCGCGGAGGAGGGCTTTGGCACCTTGGGCATTAACCGCTTTATAGAGTTCTTTTTGTTTTCCGACGCGGAAGACGACTTTTGCGCGGGCGAGTGCGGCTTGTCCTTCGGCTTTGAGGAAGCTGAGTTTTTGGGTGATGCGGGAGCTGTCCATGAGGGGCGCTACTTTAGTCGATTCCCGCGGTTTCCGTTGTGAGATCCGTCCGGTTTTTTAAGGCTTTATGTTAGGATTTTTCCGTGAGCGCATCAGGTTCTTCCGATCAAACATCCACCGAAAGACGAAGCGCACAGCGGGGCGCCATCGAGCTCAATGTCGAATATAAACGCCTCAATACCTTCTTCTCCGATTACACCCGCAATATCTCCAAAGGCGGCACGTTTATCCGCACAGAACGGCCTCTCGGTATCGGGACCGAATTTGTCTTCGCGTTGACCGTTAAAGGCTTGTCCGAACCTCTCAGGCTAAAGGGCCGCGTCAAATGGATCGTGAAGCCTCAAGAGGCCACCGCGCAGTCGCCCGCCGGTATGGGAATCGAGTTTATGTTCGGTGATGATGCCGAGCGCCGCCGTACCGAAAGTGTCGTCGAACGTTTGATGGTGAGCGAACTCGGTGAGTCCATCGCCGGTAGGCTCTTGGGAAAGAACCTCGCGGCCAGTGCCGAAGTCAAAGATGTGTAGACCCGCCCGCGTCTGTCCGGTTGTCCTGTTCCCAGCATTTTTAAAGCTTTTCAGTGCGCGTATAAGCAGGGCGTGTACACTCGCTGTGCGATGCTATCCCGTCCTCTTGCGCGCAAGTGGCGCGCGTTCTGTTCCGTGGCAACGGTCGTTTCTGCGCTGGGCCTGGGCTCGTTGGGCTGTGGTTCCACCGCGCCCCTTCCCAAAACGAATACGCCTGCGAATACCGAAAAAGTCACGCCGGTCGATGTGCGCGATGAGGACTTTGCGGCGAGCCTGTTCGGTCTTCTGAAAAATGGAAAGCCGGGGCCCGCCCGCGATGGAATGCTGGTCGGTGTCGTGAGGCGCCAGCTCGCTCATGCGGCAAAACGCTTTGATTTAGGGCAGCCCGAGCGCGCCACCGATAGCGTGATCGGCGCGATGTATTTGCTCCGCTCAGGCGAGGGCCGCGCCGAAATGGTCGATGCTATGGGCGAAAAAGCGCTGGGCGGCGCCATCGCAAAATTGAGCGCGCGCGGCGATGAAGGCCGCTGTGTGGCTTTTATGCAAATGCGCGCAGCAGCGCTTGCACCGGATTCTCCTGAACGCGCCGAGCTGGAAGAGCATATGAAAGTGCTGTCGGTGTGGATGAAGGAAACCCGCACCGGCAAGCCGATTCGCCGCTATGCAACCGAGGAGCGGGCGCTGGTGGCGCGGGCCTTGGTCGAGCCTTCTTCGCAGGCGCTCAATGATGCTGTGGCGGGCGTGAATGCGTGGATCGATGCGGCTATCGATTTTCACAGCGAGTTCCGCCAAACAGGGCAAAGGCCGGCGCGCGAAGATGCGGTTGAGGCGGCGCGCGCGCTCGAATCCGGCGCTGTAACGCTGTTGGCTTTGTATCTTCGGAACGGGAACGCAAAGGGCGCGCTGGAGGCGTTAAAGCAGAGTTCGGCGAGGCGCGTGATGCCGCCCGATTTGCTGGAACCGCTTGCCGGTGCGGCATTTGATGATGATGCGCGGGCTTGGCAAGTTCTGACGGCAACGCTGGCGCAGGCAGGCGATAACCCCGATACCGATATGGAAACAGCGCCCGATCCGGTCCTGCTGAAGGCGGGCATTTGGGGGGCGGGATTGGAAGCGTACCGGCGCGATCCCGGCGATATCCGTGTGGCGCTGCTGATATCGCGTTCGCTCGTGGAGTTTGGCCTTTCGGAGGCCGTGCCTTTGGTACTCGCGGAAGCGCTTGGAAAAGAGCCCGATCCAAGGGCTTTGGGCGCCGCGCTCGAAATGAGCATGGCCGCGATGAGCCAGGATGCCGAGACCGATGACATCGATACCGTGCGCCGCACCTTCCGCGCGCTTTCGCCTGTGCTTTCGCTCGCGGACAATTCGCAGTGGCTCCAGATGCTCGAGCCGAGCCCCGCCGATGTGCGATCGATGGTTGCGATGATCGAGCTTCGCGCCGGCAATCTCGATGGGGCGCGTCCGCTGTTTGAACAGGCCGTGGCGAGTCAGCCTTCGATTGCAGGGTTTTCCATGCTTGCACTGGTTGAACGGCAGGCCGGCAACAGGGCCAAGGTGCTCAACTATGTCGAGCGCGCGCTCGCTGCGCCGGATGCGCGGTCGGCTCCTCTGGAAATAGCCGAGGCGCTGATGATTTCGTTTGAGGCGCATAGGGAGGCGGGCGATCAGCAGAAAGCCAAGCAGGAATTGGATCGCGCGCTGGAGGCAGCGCTTTCGGTGCGGAATTCGGCGAAATCGCCCGCGCTCGTGACGCGCGCCGAACGGGTGCTGGGCCGGGTGCTGGATGGCTATGGGGACGCGAAGGGAGCGGTAAGAGCGCTGGAGCGAGCGCTTCACGCGGCCGGTTCAGAGCGGCCTTTGCTTGGAGCGGCGGTGCTCGATGCAGTGGGGCGCGCGCTTGTGCGGCGGGACGTGAATGCGGCGAGGGCGGCGCTGCGGCATGGAATTGACGGCGATGTGGCCGATGACGAGCTGGTGTACGGCGCTTTGTGGGTGATGTTTTTAGAGCGCGAGCTGCGGGTTCAAAGCGATGGAACGGCGGCTCAGGCGCTTCGGATGTCGGGAGACCGGGCCACATGGACGGGCAAGCTGTCGGCGTGGGCGAGCGGGCGTATGAGCGACAGTGAGCTTCTGTCTGCGGCGCACAACACGGCTCAGCGCGTGGAGGCCATTTTTTATACGGCCATGCAAAAGCGGGCCGCGGGAGATCCGAGCGCCAACGATAAATTGAGAGAAGTGGCCAAGAGTCCCGTGATTGATTTATTGGAAGTGAATCTCGCCCGTGAAATGCTGGCTCCCCGCATTCAAGCCGATCTTCCCGCGGGCACAGCCTTGCCCTAGCGCAAATGGCCGCGTTTTATTTAATACGTAAACAATTTGATTGTATTGAAATCGTATGAAAATCAATGCTGATTTGCGTATACGGGCCTGCGCGGACACGGGCGCCCTGGAATGGGTTAATTCACCGACGCACGGTGTGCTTCGAAAAATGCTCGATCGGGATGGAGGCGAAGTCGCGCGGGCCACGTCCTTGGTTCGTTTTGAGGCGGAGTGCTCTTTTCCGGTCCATGTTCATGGGGGTGGTGAAGAATTTTTTGTAATTGATGGCGTATTTTCAGACGAGGCAGGAGATTATCCTGCGGGCAGCTACGTGAGGCATCCTCCTGGATCATCCCATCGGCCATTTAGCAAATCCGGATGTATTTTATTTGTAAAACTGAGACAGATGCACGAGTCCGATGTGGATGTTGTGGTGGTGAATACAAAAGAAAAAGAATTTGATCGAATTGACAACGGTATTGGTGAGATTTTTCTCTATCAGAACGCCAAAACCGGGGAGCGGGTTTCGCTGATGCGCTTCGAGCCGGGAAGAAGCCGGAGCAAGCAAAGCTACGCGGGCGGGGCCGAATTTTTGGTACTTGAAGGCGAGTTTAGCGACGAAAGCGGGCAATACGGCAAGGGATCTTGGCTTCGCATGCCTTCCGGAAGCGGGCACGAGATGCATTCGGGAGCCGGCTGTGTCGTGTGGCTAAAAACAGGGCATTTGAGCTGAACAGCCTTGCTTATCCCCGGGCCGCCATCGCCCGGCCCACATGAAGCCCCAGGCCATAGATGGACAGTTGCGGGGGCACACCGATGGATGTGGGGAACAGCGAGCCATCGGCCACATACAATCCTTCGAGATGATGATGTTTTCCTTCGGAATTAACGGCCGCCTGTTTGGGGTCGTCGCCCATGGGCACCGAGGACATTGGATGAACAGCGCTCATGTCCATATCCCCGGGCTGTATATCGATTTCTAAGATTTCATCGAGCACTGCGCCGCGTTCATACATCCGAAGCGTTTTCCCAGGAATAAATACTCTCCGGGCCCCCGCCGCCATCAACAGTTTGGCGCAAGCCCATAAACCATGCACCAATTCGCGCCGATCCGATGCATTGGGCCAGTAGCGAATACTCAGTCCCAGGTCTCCCTTGGGCCGGACGGAGCCCGCGCTTTCATCGTGGATCATCGCCGTCAGCGCGGCCAAATAAGGATATCGCTGCATAAGCCGCCGATGAGGCAGGCCATGGCCGGGAATGAGGGTGGATGTTCCGACCGGATGGGCAAAGGCTGGGACAATCCATGTGCGCGTATACTCTCCTTTGCGATCGAAGCGAAGGAATTCCGTGCATTCAAAGGTCTGTGGAATGCCTTGCCATGCATGAACGGGTTCTTCAAAATCGCCGGCGACCACCAAGGCTGGGTGAATGCGTAGGCCGTTGCCTGTTTCGCCACTGGGGTCTGGAACATTCGAGCGCTGAAGCAAAGCGGCGCTTGCGGTCGCCGAGGCCGATAAACACACCTTGGGAGCATGAATTGTAACCTCTCCGATAGGCCGATAAGTGCTCGGATCGAGGGCGAGGGCGTCAATGCCTGAAACACGCCCCCTTTCATGCCGGACCCGCACGGCTTGACACAGGCTTAAGAATTGGCAGCCTGCCTTTACGGCCCTGGGCACTAAAATCTTGGCGGCATTGTTTTTTGCATCGTAGGCGCAGCCGATTTCACAAAAACCGCTTCCAATGCAGCCTGATCGGTTATGCGATAGACCTCCGCCCGCCCATCCCAAAGCTTCGCATCCGGCCTTGAGAATCTGATTGTGGCGATTCCAGCGATCGGGCGGCACTTGGGACACGGAAAGCAAATTCTCCACCTCCATGTACAGCGAATCCCAAACGGCATTGGATAGCTTTTCCAGACGGCGCTGTTTCGACCATTCATCCCGGATAGATTCGGGAATTCGCTTGCAGAGATTGAGGTTGTGGAGAGTTGATCCTCCAATCCCCCGGCCTTGATGGATCTTCACCTCGCGGCCTTCGGTTGTACGCCCGCCGCTGTCCCAATACAGACGGGGAAACATCTCTTCTTCGCGCTGTACCATGTCCCCGGGCGTTAAAAATTCGCCGGCTTCCAGAACGAGCACCTTCATTCCAGCCTCTGCGGCTGTCATCGCCGCCATGGAGCCGCCCGCGCCGGAGCCAACGATGCAGAGATCGGCGCTAAGCCGAAGAGGTAGAGGGAGGCGTGAGGTGTCAAAAATCATGGAAGGACGCCCCGGGGCATCTCGCCCGGCTTTGCGGCAAGCGATTCGTAGGCCGGAAATACAAGGCGTTCCGGACCTTTGGGATGATAGGAAAGGGCGACGCGCGGGCCTTCATACCCGAGATCTTTCCACGCCGAAGGCTGTTGGTAATAGCCAAGCATGCAGAGATCGCGAATGCCGCAATAAGCCTGGGCGAAGAGACCGCCGCGGGCCGAGAGCGAAGCGAGAAAATCTGAACGTTCTTCAACCGTTAGCCCAGTAAAGCGATGAAGTTTCAATCTGAGAGGCGTTGTTCCATGTTCAATCATGCCCAGCATGGCATGCACTTCAAGCAACATGGCCTGGGGCATTTTGCTTAAATAGCGATCGACATTCATGGCAATGGCCGAAAGGGATTCTTTATCGAGATCCAAAGGCAACAGAGCTTCAGCGGCGCATCGAAGGACATGGGCTTCCCAAGGCGACAAAACCTGAGCAACCCAATCCTTCAGCGGTGGATAGCCTGACACGCGAAGGCCCACCCCCAGAGCTAGAGCGGAACTTGCTCCCAAGACGAAAAGCCTTCGGCGGGTCGTGAGAGCCTTAATTTGAGCTTGAATATCGGGCTTTTCCGACTCGGCTTGGATGCGCTGAGCCAGGGATGGAGGGAGTTTGGATTGCCAATGCTCGGGCTGGGGGATATCCTTCCGGTGGAGCGTCAGCCAAAACAGCACCCGGCGAGCGCTTAATTTTCGGGCATTGGCGATGAGGGCCGCCATGGCTTTGCCTGTGTAAATAGGCTCAAGCGGAATGTTTTGTTCTTTTAGCTTCTCACACGCCGAAAGGGCTTGAGATGTGGGGATGGCGTAACCCATTCCACGCTGCGAATGCTCGAAAAGCAGGGGGATATTTGGATTCGGAATGGGAATGCCCCATTGCCTTAATTGGGCATTTAGCCCATATTCCAAGGCTCGAGCCCGAAGCCGGCCGGACAGGATACGCTCCACCACAGTTACAGCGACAAGGGTGGTGTCCACGCCCGCCAGCGCCAGGCCCGCGCGAAGTCCCACAGCCGTGCCTCCCGAACCAAAGGCAAGATAAATCATATCGGGTTTTGGCAGCTCCCCGGCTTCGATTTGCGCGCCCAATTCCAGCCCCGCGCGCACCATTCCAAGCATGCCCACACCATTGGTTGAACCGGGCGGGATTATCGGGATTCCTCGATATTCTTCGGCCAGAAAGAGTGCGGGATGCCGAAGGGCCATCGAAGTTCGCGAGGAATGATAGTGAAGTGTGGCGGGGCCCGAGGCGACATAAGCTAGATTTTGAAGGACACCGGAGGATAGAATTGTCCAGAAGGTATACGCTTCAACGTGGCGCTTCAAATCTTGGGCGGCGGCGGTGACTGCGGCCGAATTGCCCGAGCCGATGGCACCCACGGCCACCCATTTGGGGGCATTTGCAAATATAGGTGAAGCGAGTAAATAGTCTAGTTTTCTAGGTTTCGTGCCCCCCAAGAGCGCGCTGGAAAGATCATCCCGTTTAACGCCCACATAATCGAGCCCGAGCTCGCCGGCGAGATCCGGCAGCGCTGTGATGGGCGAAGGTGTGGAAATCCAGCCGCGCCTCGGGATTTTATCGAGATCTTCCAGACGGAGGCGGGGGCTATTCACCGGCCGTATGGACATATTATCCCTTTAACTCTACCATGTCAACGATATTCCCCCGTATTGCTTCGGGTTTCATCTTTCTTCGGTGGGGCCTATCGACGCGCACAGGGATTCCATAGCGAGGCATCAGAATATTCCCCCGTGTTATTCTTGAAATGACCGCATTCTGCGCTACTTTGATACGCGTTTTCTGAAGCAGCGTCGGAAGGATCAAGCGAAGGGATTGGTGTGCAAACAAAGCTCCCACGCAAATGCGGGGTCCAGCCCCAAAAGGCAGATATTCATAGGCGCTCGGCTCGAGCTTTTCCCAGCGGGAAGGCAGAAATTGCTTGGGCTGGGAATATAAATCCGGATCGTGATGGGTGGCATAAGGACTCACGACAACATTGGCTCCTTGGGGAAGCATGACGCCTCCAAGCTCAATGGGATGGGCCGCAACCCGGAGAAAGAGTATAGGCACAGGGGCAAGAACACGCATGCTTTCTCGAATCACCCGATCTAGCAATGGCATACGCGGAATATCCTCGGCGGTGACCGGCCGCTTTCCCAGCACACGGTCTATCTCATCCAGAACATCCATCAAAATTTCTGGATGACGATCGAGCAAAAATAGGGTCCAGCTTAGCGTTTTGGCCGTTGTTTCGTGACCCGCCACAAACAGTGTAACGGCCTCGGCCAAAAGCTCGGTGTCCGAAAATCTCGAACCATCTTCATCCACAGCCCGGATCAGCATGGCCAGGGCATCGTTTTCCGCTCGGCCGCTCTGCCTTTTTTCGGCGATAAGCCGTTCAAGAAGGCCAAGGAGCTTGTCCCCCAGCTTAATCCCCTTGTAATAAGGCGTTCCTGGGATATTTACGCGCAGCAGAATGCCCATGGGAGATGTCAAGTGAACCAAAAATTCTGCCGCTGTTTCTCCCAGTTCTGTGGCGCCATTTTTTACGTCGAGCCCAAAAAGCGTGCGTACAGCGATGGACAAAGCCAAATCCCGCAGCATGGTATCGAGATCGACCGTCATTCCAATCGGCCAGCGATCGATGATATGATCGGCCGTCTGAACGATTTCCGCCGCATAGCCCTCCAATGCGCTGCGGGAAAAGGCCGGCATCATCAGCCTCCGGTGCCGCCGGTGCTCTTCGCCGTTAATGCCCACCAGGAATTTTGTGGTTTGGGATAGGGCTGAACCAGGAGGGCTTTTAATAAAGTCTTCATCGTGCCTGAATTCGGCCGGTTTGGACAGCACTTCCCTATTGCGCTCCGGCCCAAAGACGCAGACCAGAGCAGGGCAACCCTCGGCAATGCCAACGATATCCCCATGGCGCCGAAGGTCCATCACGGCCCGGATAGGATCATCCAAGAACTGAAACAGCCGGGGCAGATGGCCCAAGAGCGGAAAGGGGCGGGGGCCTTGAATGTTCACCCGGGGGAAGCCTGTGAGTTTGGGCATTAGAAGTCTTCTCCTGGAAATACAGCGAAAAACTTGAGTATTTAGGGTGGTGGCATTGCGATAGAGCAACTCAAAGGATGACTCGTCTCCGCGCCTCTTGTCACAAAACCCCGCGCAGCCAAGCGTTTTCCTGTGAATTGAGCGACAATGATCGTTTCAGCCCGTATTCCCGAGCTTAAGTCCTCTGTCCGTTCAGGGAGCTCTAATGCTTCGACACATGCTTGTCCTTGCCCCCAAGCGATTTTAGCGCTCATCATCGGGCTTATCAGGTCGGAGCTTTTGCCCCCTCTCACTTTTATCCAAGGAGCGGAGGTGTGGATAATCGATCGAAATGCACCCGTATCCTGTTGGCATGCAGGATCGTCCGCGGGCAGGAGCTTGGACCAAGGGGCAAGCGCCACCGGAGCGCTAGCCGGAGATTGGGGAAAGCCTTTGAACAATAGGGCGGGATCGAAAGAGGATGCGGGTCTCGTTCCCGAAGGCGTCCGAATAACCGCCAGGCTCCCCTGGGGCCCAATTGCCAATGCATCGGGATTGGCTGGCATTTGTTGCGGATTAATGGATTCGGGAAGCTCAAAGAGGAGTGAGATACTCCCGGGTTTTATTGAATAGACCCTTTCTTTTCCGTCGGTATCCATCGCTAGCATTGCGATTTCATTGGCTGACAATGCGATCGCGCTGAGCGGCGAAGAATTTCCGGTACGAGTGGCCCAAAATCGAATCTTTGGCGAAGCCCCGCCGCCCAGTGTGCCGAAGATTTCACCGGCCTCGGCCGCGACGTTGAATAGATATTCCGTGGCCCCCGCCGGATCGGCCGAAAGCATAGGGACAAATGCCTGGAGATTTAATCCATCCGTATTTAATATATTTCCGATCGGATTTCCAGAGGCCCTCACCGCGCTCACCATCGCACCGAGACCATAATTCACCGAGCGCACGGAAAAGGCTGGATCAAAAGGCTCGGCAAATGAAACCGTGCGCTGAAATGCGCTGGAGTTCCGGTTGGGGCCGAGCACCACAAAGGCCGGCGTCATCGCATTAAAATCAGAGTTGTCGGTGAACTCAATGCCAAAGCCATGCACCAGCGCGCGCAGATGGCCGTCCATTCCGCCCGTATCGCCCCGCATCGGATGCCAAAGCTGCCTGGATATTGGGTTCGCCCCATAAATAAAATTGTCGCCGTTGGGCAACTCGCCCGAAAGGGGAATGCGAACCGCGCCCATTCCAAAATCCTCGGGCGAAGCAGGCGATACCGCCAATTGTCTTGTTTTTTGCTCTCCTTTTGAATTGCAGACCAATTCAGGCAACAAAGGCGCAGAAAGCTCGGGCGCGGGCGGAAGAGCCGCTCCCTCGGGCTCATTCACCGGCGGCTGCGCGGGCCAGCCCAAGCGAATCCAATGGCCTAAATCACAGCCCACCGCCGAACACATTTGTTGATTTGATGGTATAAATGAAAGTGTTGGCGGAGTCTGCACTTCAATAAAAGAACGCCCATGATCGCTGCTTTGATAGAGCCGTCCATCGCGTGTCCGGAATAAACCCAGCGCGCCCACGGGGAAACCCGAATCAAAAGGGTAGGGCGATAACTGAATTACCCCATCGGGCCTCACATGTACCGATCGCGTCGTGCCCGACCAGCCCCATACGCCTCCATCCTGGGCTACCGTCCATCCCGAATCGATAATCATGGAGCGGCCGCGGAAAGCCTGCTTTGGCCCTTGCTCGACGATTAAAATAATATCCCCATAGCCGAGCCCTTTCCATAGCGTGCTTTTATTGGTCAATGGATCGTGCGCCGCGATATTGGCCCCACTCACCGAAATGGCCAGCGGCATCGTATCGGCGCGCGGTATCCATCGGGAAATCCTGATGGCCGAGTCGGCAGGCAGTCCGTTTTCACCGTCCCTCACCGGTGCAGGATCGATACTCAGGTCTTCCCATTCCCCATTGGCTTTTCTTACGCATGCGCCAAAAGGAGAGCTCTTTGCGGGCGTACACGGCGCGCCCAGCACCAGTCCTCCGTCGTCACTTGCATAAAATTGACCATCTACACTAAAAGTACGCTCCGCTTTGAAATTTTCCCCTGAAATTGGCCCCGACACGACCAGCGATGTTCCACCACCCGAGCATACAAAAACAATATCATCGAATGATTTCAGTCCTTCGCACTGAGCCGCCGGCGGAAGCGTGAAATCGATTTTTGAAAGCAAGGCGCCCGAACGCAGATCGACCCGCCAAATGTCGCCTGCTTCCGCGACAAGCGCAGTCGAAGAATCGAGCGGAACACCCTTTTTCAGCGCCGTCCGGAGCGGACTTTCAGGGCCCCGCCACGCCGATGGCAATTTATTTTTAACAGATTGATCGGGCAATCGATCATAAGATCGCAAATCCCCGCTTTGATCCAGTTTGTAGACCCGGCCATTTTCATCCCGGACCCAAATCTCGCCGTCGATTTGAAGGAGTTCCGTCGGTGGAGCCGATAGTTTGGCTGTCCTATCGCTCCAAGTTGCACCTCGATCGATTGTCGATAAAATACGTCCAAATTCGGCAATGGCCAGCGCGCGCCCATCGCCCAAAGACTGCACATCCACCAAGCCGGGCGGCGAAGGGGGGACTTCGCGAAAGTCCGGAACCCCGAGGCTAATCCTGTCGCCTTCAGAAGCCCGCAGAACAATGCTCTTCGGCCCAAACGATATACTTGAAATGGCTCCTGGAATAGATACAACCGGATTGAGAGGTCCATCAAACGACGAGGATTGAAATAGCGCGCTGGATGTCCGGAATAAAAATCCGCCGCCCAAATGCATCGGAATGCGAACAAATGCGTTTAAATTGATGCGCGTCGTTTGGGGAATTTTACGCGCGCCAAACGGACCGACAATAATCCGGGCTCCATCGATTAAAAATCCGCGCTCCCCTTTCTCAAGAAGAGCTTCCTGAAGAGCAGGGCGAGGGCCCGCAGCGTCCAGCGTGTAGGCATTCAGCGTATTTGCCGATGGCTTTCGCTGCCGCCCGTCTGCGCTTTCGGCAAGGCGTTTAGGCGCATGTGGCACAGATGCGGGCACGGCCGTGCTGCTCTGTTCCGCGCATCCGCCGAGCAGGGCGAACAACCCGAGCGCCGCAATGGCACTGTGAAGCTTAGGCGCCGTCTTCGCCGCCTGTGTGGACGTTGCCGAGCTGCGTGAGGTGAGCGCGCGCCGCATTGGCATGTTGTATCCCAAGCAGGCAGTTCAGGGACACGCTCTTACAACGCAGGGACGACCGGAGGTGAGGACGGGATTCGAACCCGCGTATAACGGTTTTGCAAACCGTTGCCTAACCACTTGGCTACCTCACCGCGAAGAGGCACTGCCTTCCGCAGGACGCGCACGGTGCTCCATTGACGCGGGAATGTCAACGCCCGTCTGCATTCCGCGCGGCTTTGCATCTGTCCGCCAAGCAAAGCTCTTCGAACGCTCTCCCGATCGCCGGCTGCTCTGTGTATCGTTCGCCTATGGCCAACGAGGCGCTCGTTTCTGTCATCAAGAGCATCATGAGGCTGGGCAAGGAAGGCAAGCTCGAGGAAGCCTACCTAGGCTACCGAAACCTCTTCGAAGACCCTGAATTTATGATGCACCGGCCTGAGGATCAGCGTCAGTCCCTCAAGCTGATGATCTTGGCGAAGGGCATTCCAAACAATCCGAGCGAAGCTGTCGTTGAAGCTCACCGCGCTGCCATCGGGCCGCTTCAGCAATTGGTTGCGAGCTTTGAAGAGCCTGCGGATTACGAGCTTTTGGGCATGTGCTACGCGATGACGGGCGATACGCAGCAGGCCGACAAAACCTTCCGGACCGGCCTGAACATCGAGCGGCAGCGCAATGCGGGTTCCGATCTGTGCGGCACGCTAATGAAGCGGATTTCGCTTCTCTGATCGAACCAGAAGACCAGCCCCAGCTTGGGCGAGAGGCGCATGCACACGATCAGTATTGTCAGTCAAAAAGGCGGCGTAGGTAAGACGACCATCTCTCTCAATCTCGGCCTCGCGCTCGCCCGCGCGGGACACCGGACGCTCATCACAGAATTCGATGCCCAGGGAAGTTTGGGCCTTTCGCTGGGCCTTCCCGATCGCGCCCGCGCTGGAATCGCCGAGCTTCTCACCGGCGTAGAAACCATCGAAAAAGTCTTAATCAAAACCCGCGATCCTCAGCTCTCGGTGCTGGGCGTGGGCCGTGTCGATCCGGCAACGGTTTCTGGATTTGAAGACGCGCTCGCCCGGGGAGGCGCGATTGCCGCCCTGCTCTCGAAGCTCGATACCGAATTCGACATCGTGATCGTCGATTGCCCGGCGGGCTTGGGCAAAGTCACGACCCGCGCGCTTGAAGCTTCAACGCATGTGCTTTCGCCGCTTCAAGCCGAACCCTTGGCCTTGCGTTCCGTAGGCCAGTTGCTCGCGCTCGTCGAGCGCATCCGCACCGAGAAAAATCCCAAACTCAGCCTGCTCGGCATCGTCCTATCCATGTTCGACCGCGAAGTCGCGGCATCGCTCGAAGTCGCCGAAACCCTATGGACGAAGTTTCCAGGCGGGATGATCCTCGACACGGTAATCCCGCGCGATCAAACCTTTCTCGAGGCATCGCTGCGGGGCGCGCCGCTGCTCTTGATGTCCAGGCGCCCGCCTCCCTTGGCCCGCATTTTCGATCAACTGGCCAACGAAATTTTGGTTCGCCTTGAGCCTGAAACCGATCGCGACAAGGAGGAGGACGATGGCCCGATCCCGCTCCTTGTTTGACGATCTCAGCTCGGCCATCGCCACCGCCGCTTCTCTTACGCACGGCGACGAAAAACCCGCGCCCATCAGCACCGCTCCCCTGGTCTCGTTCGTTCAAACACCGGGCGATGGCGATGCCGACGAAATAGCCGCCGCGCCTCTGAACGCGCTTCAAGAACAGCCCTTTATTCCAAGGCCCGCACGCATTCCCACCGAGCGCACAAACATCGTCGGCGCAGGCCCCACGCCCGTGGTTCCGCCTCCCGAACCCATGCCGATTACGGCTCATCAGCCTGTGAATGCGATGAGCCCGACCGAGCTTCCTCCGCCTCCCGCGCAAAGCGGAGACGAACCTTCGGCAGACCAGCGCAAGCCTCAGCCGCCCAAACTTCCCGACCTCAGCGGCGTCACAAGCCCCATTGAACGCTGCGAAAAAATCGTCGCATGGATTGGCGAAGCGACAGGCGCGAGCGACGTATTTCTGGCCGACGCATCGGGATATCCCCTTGCAGGTTCGGCGGCGGCCGCGATGGACGCCGATGCCAAACTCGCGTCGACAGGCATGGTCGCCGCATCCATCACATCCCTTGCCGCATCCATTCCTGGAAACGCCGCATCGAGCTTCGAGCTTCATATCGGCGAGGGCCCTGTATTTCAGCTCATTGGATTTCAATCCGGCGCATCGGTGTACGTGGTTGGCTTTATGCGCGGCGTGCCTCTCACGCCCCGGCAATCCCACGCCATCCGGCTGGCCTGCCGCCACGCCCTCGATGAAGCGCTGAAAGGCGGATTATGGGAGAGCGGCTGAGCTCCGAGCGCGATGAGAGCGCGGCGCTGGCCATCGATGGCCTAGCCTTTGGCGTCGATCCTTTGGGGGCGATTTTTGTGTTTCACCCTCATACAGGACGACTTCGGGCGCAGTGGGTACGCGCGGGCGCGGGCCTCGATATTCCGATGGCCGTGGCCGGTCTTTGGAGTGCCTATCGCGCATGCCGAGAGGCGCTTGGACATCTCGAAATTGCCGCGCCACAATCGGATATTTCTCCAATACCAATAAAATTCATTACCTTAGAAATGGGCGAGCAAGCGGTCATCGTCACCCACACGGGAGCCTATGCGCTGGCCTGTGTGTTTGAAGGCTCGATCCCCTTGGGAATGGCCCGTTTTGTAGCGTCGCGCATCGCGGCCTCCCTCCTGCCCAAATGGCGCAGCCCTGCCGATCTTTCCCTTATCCGGAACACGGTGGATGCGCCATCCGCAGAGGCTCCTGCCACGCTCGAAGCCCCTGGCAACGCCGCGCCCGCCCTGGCTTCCTTTGCCTACCGCGAACCGCACGCGCCCGTACCCGTGCACCAGATGCCCGACGAATTCATCGAACCACCACCGCGCACCTTGGATTTTCCCTCCAAAGGTTCTGCGCTCATGCAAGGCGGCGCTCATCCGGCAGAGCCCGCCGGCCTGCCTGCCGTCGGAGGACATGCGGCCGTCGCGGCGGCTCATCTCACGCCCGTTCATTCGCCTGTGCGCGCATCCGCCGAAGAAGTCGATCGCGTCAACCGCGTGCTCGCCTATCTCGAACAGCGCGCGCCCGAACCCCATATCGCCCGCCTTCGCGTAGCCCTGCGCGCTGGACTCACGCCTCTTGCGCTTTCACATCCGCAAACATTGGGACCGAATGCGCTTGTATTGATAGAAACCGCCGTTGAAGACATCCTCGGCGTCGATTTATCGGATTCGGAGGCACTTCCGTGAAAGGTCTGGGGCGATTCTCCGGTGCGTGGACCAAGTCCCCCAAGACCGGCCTGCTCAGCCTGGCCGAGCAGCCCATTTATTTTCAAAGCCAGCATCAGGCATTATTTTTAGATCAATCGGTTTCCGACGCCTTGGGCGGAGAAGGCTGGGCCGTGCGCCGGCAGGCTGCGTTTGAAGCCGCGCACGCCATATTGAGCGCGCTGTGCAACGATTTAAAAATCTCAAACCCCGCCGACAAAATAGCCCTATCCACCGAATTATTCTCGGCTTTGGGCTATGGCCTCCTTCATATTTCAATGAGCGCCGAAGGAGGCAGCGCCCATGGAGAAACCCTCTTCTGGGGCCATTCATTTTCCGAAAAATACGGCGCCCACATTCGCAATAAGCGCGTATTGGATGCCTATACAAGCGGATTTATTTCCGCCGCGGCAAGCCTTGCCCATCCATCGGATTGGGGCGTATTCGAAGCCGAGGAAACGGCTTGCTTTGGCCGGCGCGATCCAGCCTGCGAATTCGTCCTTTCGAGAAGGCCCGAGCGGGCCCGCTTCGGCGCGGAACTTACCCGTTCGTTCATGGATATTAACAATTCCAACGAATTGAACAGCCCGCCCGCTCAAGACAGCCATGCGAGCGAGCTGATTCAAAGCCTCGCATCCGATGCAATGGGCACCATAAACGCTTTTGGGGCGCGCATTTCCATTATCCCCGCGATGTACGCCAATCAAATCGTATTCGACACCATGCATTTAATTGAAAAGCGCGCTCCCGAACTATCCCCCGTTTTTGGCGCCTTGGTCCGCGAAGCCGCCCAAATGGACGCTTTTTATTTTATGGGAGGCATTTTTATCTCGCCCCAATACCGCGAACTCCGCGGTGCCCTTCCCCAAGATCCCCACGAGCGGCTCAATCAATTGCTTGAGATTGCGAGAGCATTAGGATGGGGTTGTATCACCGCGGGAGAATTTCTTCCCGGCCAAAAGCTTGTCCTTCAAAATTCATCGGCGCCCGAAGCCATTTATTATTCACTCCGGCACGGTAAAACCATGCGCGCCCGCCTTCTTTTTCAGCAAGGATTGGCGCTTGGCATGATGCATTTGCTCAGCGGCCCGGATCTTTCGCCGCCCGTTTCCCTCACACCATCCGCCTACAACGCCCTCTTCCGCGACGGCCCCCGGTTCCACGCCGAAGAAACCCGCTCCCCGCTCCGGGGCGATGAAATCTGCGAAGTGGTTGTTGAAGCCATTGGCTCCTGATTCGATCCAGCTCCGCGCTGTCTGTTTGACATCAAACCATCGCCGGCTCCCCAAAAATGCCGCGCTCAAAAATCTCACCTGATCATCTATGCTGCCGCTCCGATGAGCGCACCTTCCACCGCCGCGAGCCAAGCCCCTCCCATTGAACACACCAGCGACTTCCGCCTTCGGCGCTTCCTCAACTGGTTTCCGCTCGGCCTCACCTACGCCCTTCTGTACATGGGCCGCTACAACCTCACGGTAGCCAAAAGCGCGCTCAGCCAAGGCCAGCGCTTAATGACCAACGAAGACTTCGGCGTCATCTTCGGCGCCGGAACCTTCACCTATGCCTTGGCCTTTATGATCAACGGCCCTCTCGTCGATCGCATTGGCGGCCGCAAAGGCATGCTCATCACCACAACGGGTTCGATGATCGCCAACCTCGCGATGGGCGCGTACCTCTATCACATCATGGGCTCCGGCCAGGGAGCCGATGCACCGCTCAGGCTGGTATTTAGCCTTCTTTATGCCGTCAACATGTACTTCCAAAGCTTTGGCGCGGTCTCCATCGTCAAGGTGAACGCGCATTGGTTTCATGTGCGGGAGCGCGGAGGATTTTCAGGCATTTTCGGCACGATGATCTCATCGGGCATCTTCCTCGCGTTCACCGTCAACGGCTGGCTGCTGGAGTTGGCCGCGTCGATTTGGAAGAACCAGCCCAGCACATGGATTGTCTTCTTTGCGCCGGCTGTATTGCTCGGCCTTTTCGCGGTGATCGAATTCTTCTTGTTGCGGGATTCACCGGCCAAGGCAGGCCATAAAGATTTTGACACAGGCGACGCATCATCCGGCGATCAAAGCGAAACGCCCATCCCCACCAAGGAAATCTTCAAGCGCCTCTTCACAAGCAAAATCCTGCTCACCATCGCGCTCATCGAATTCTGCACAGGCATTCTGCGCAACGGCGTCATGCATTGGTTTCCCATCTACGCCAAGGAAGTGTGGGCGCTCTCCAAAACACACATTCTCGTCAACGGCTCGTGGGACAACCTTCCCTTGCTGTTTGCGATGTTTGGCGTCGCCACTG
The DNA here is from genome assembly GCA_964537685.1 of uncultured Polyangiaceae bacterium. GTDB lineage: Bacteria > Myxococcota_A > Polyangia > Polyangiales > Polyangiaceae > CAZICM01. The sequence goes on along the minus strand of CAZICM010000017.1, from coordinate 84,619 downwards.
TTTCGGGCGTCCTTGCGAAATGGGCAAAAGGCACGCGCCGCGCCACCCTCATCGCCCTCGCCATGCTCGCCTTCCTCGCTCCCTTTGTTCAGGGAGGCTGGGGCGGCCTGCTCTTTATTGCAGGCGTTATCGGTGCCAACGTCGCCGGATGGGTATCCGATATCTTCTTTCAAAGCAGGCGCGGCCCCGCGGCCGGCGGACTCTATCTCTTCATCTCCATCCTGGCCCTGGGCATGACCTTCACCCTGTCCACGCCCACCAGCCAGGTTGCCTCGGCCGATCCGAAAAGCGGCCTAAAACAAGGCGATCGCATTGTCTCTATCGCTGGTAAAGACGTAAGCGGCTGGGCCGATGTGCGCAAGGCCGTCGTCTGTTTTGCGCCCGTGTGCGAAGCCAGCCAGTGGGATCAAAACGAATGTATCTGTTCCACCAAGGCTCAGGCGGGCCAGGTTGAAGCGTCCAAGGGAACGATTCCTGCAAAAATCATAAGAGATGGCCAAGAAATCTCATTGGATTTACCCGACCCCGCCATGAAACAGCGCGCAGGCGATCAGCGCGCATTAAAAGCGAGTCCTGTGCTACCAATTAGTCCGTATTGGCTGGGAATTCTTGTCGTCCTCATCAGCGTATGCGTTATCGGCACCCACGGATTGCTATCCGGAACAGCCACCATGGATTTTGGAGGCCGCAAAGCCGCGGCCACCGCCGTCGGGATGATCGACGGCGCCGTCTATTTAGGCACCGCCGTTCAATCGCTCTCGCTCGGCTTCCTCACGGCCAAAAACTGGAGTTATTGGCCGCCCTTCCTCTTGCCGTTCGCCGTGATTGGCTTTGTGGGCTGCCTCGGTATTTGGAACGCCAAACCCAAAGGCGGCGGCGGACATTGAAATCGCAGCAGTAGCTCTTAAGAAACAAGTGCAGATCGTGTAGCCTTCAACATGTGGCACTACGCATTGGCCGCTATGAAATCGTCCGCGCCATCGCATCCGGCGGAATGGCGACCGTCCACCTCGCGCGAACGCTGGGTGAAGCGGGTTTTGAGCGGCTTGTCGCGATCAAGCTGATGCATCCGCACATCGCGAGCGACCCGCTTTTTGTCGGAATGTTTTTTGACGAGGCCAAGCTCGCTGCGCGCATCCGCCATCCCAACGTCGTCGCCACGCACGATGTTCAGAAAAGCCCGGCCGGCGTGTTTTTGGTGATGGACTACATCGACGGGCCATCGCTTCAGGCCATCATCAGCGGCCTGACGGAACACCGCCGCCATGTGCCCGTCGATATCGCGCTGCGCATTATCATCGATGCCTTAAGCGGGCTGCACGCCGCGCACGAGCTCACAGGCGACGATGGAAAGCCTTTGAATTTAGTGCATCGCGATGTATCGCCCGACAATATCCTCGTGGGCTACGACGGCCTCGCCCGCATCACAGACTTTGGAGTGGCCAGGGCTGAATCGCGCATCTCCACCACCAAAGGCGCGCTGCTCAAAGGCAAACTCTGCTTCATGGCTCCCGAACGCTTTCTTCAGGGCCACGCCGACAGACGCTCGGACGTGTACGCGGCGGGCGTGACGCTATGGGAAATGTTCTGTGGAAAAAGGCTATTCGATGCCGATGACACAGGCATGCTCATCACCAAAATCGTCGTCGGCGCGACCGTCAACCCCCGCACGCACAGGCCCGATCTTCCCGAAGCCATCGAGGCCGTTGTCATGCGCGCCATCCACCGCGATCCAAACGCCCGTTATCCCAACGCGGCGGCCATGGCCGATGCGCTCGAGGATGCGGCAAAAGCAGCGGATACCAGCGTGGCCAGTCCCCGCAGGGTCGCGTCCTTTCTGGCCGAGCTCAAAAACGAAGGCGCGCTTCACCCTCCAAAAATGCCCGATCCAGCGCTGCTCGTGCCTTCCGCGAAAGACACATCGGCAGAGACCGCGAGCGTAAAAGAAGCTGGGGATGCTCAAAAAGACGGTCTTCGCAAGCCATGGGTATTCGCGGCGGCGGCCGCTGCTTTCGCGCTCGGTTTGGGCTTTACCGTGCTCTTGAGCTCGAGAGGAAGCGCACCCACGCCGGCCGCTGAGCAAGCCTCGGCGCCGCAGCAAACGGGCTCTCCGTCCGAACTCGTCTCGGCTGCCCCCTCAGCGCCTCCCTCCACGCCTCTCACCGCTCTTCCGGCCGCCTCTGTATCCGCGCCCGCGATTGAAAACACAGCAGCCCCCTCGAGCGCGCCCGTTGCCACTGCGCCCTTGCCCACCGCATCGGCCGTAAACACCCTTCCCACAGGCACGGCGAAGAAAAGCACGCCCCAGCCCGGGTCTACCGCGACTGCGGCTTCAACCGCCACAGCAACGGCAACCGCGGCACCCGAGCCCACCAAAGGCGAATTCAAACCGGGCGGCATTTAGGCTGCGCGCCGATAAAGTGAGAAAAATGAGATCGCTTTTATTGAGCAAATCAGAGGCTTGAGCATAAGCTGCCTGCTGAACAGGGCGTCGATATATGCGTGTTGTTGAGACCACGAAACCTTACGCACGGAGGAGCTAAAAGGTCATCCCATGGGCGGGTATGGTCAAACAGGCGTGGCTCCCATCTTTCTCCAGACAGCCGAGCAACTCGTGACGCGGCTGAGCGGAGACGGATCTGACAAAGGGCGTGAGCTATTGCGCCGCGCGAAGGCGATGGTGACAGTGTTTCAGAGCTGGGCGTCCACTCCGCCCGCGCCGGAAGCACGGACAGCGAGCATTCATCAACTGCTCGATTTACAGCGGGAAGTGCTTGATTACTTTTCCGCGCGGGGCAAGGAAGGCGGCGGGTAGGCGATTATTTTTTGAGGGGTACGCCGAGCTCGTCGGTCTGCTGAAACATATTGAGAGGGATACGCAGATAGCGCCTTCCATTTGGGTGAACGGGCGGCATATGCCCTCCATCGATATTCACCTGCACGCTTTGAAACAAGAGCCTTGGTGCGGCCAGCGTCGCATCCCTCCGCTTTCGAAAATTCACAAAGTTCTCGCGCGGCGTATCCAGGCGAAGCTGATTGTTCTCCCGCTTTTCAACGCCCAGCGTGGTCTCGTAACGCAGCGGCCGGCCTTCGGGCAGATAATCATGGCCTGGGAAAACCCTTACTTCATCGGGCAATGCATACAGCCGGTCATGAATGGAAGTGTACATATCGTCCGCGCTTCCCTTTGGAAAGTCGCAGCGCCCCGTGCCGTAGTCCTCCATGAACAGCGCATCCCCGGTAAAAATGGCGTCGCCAATCTTAAAAGTCAGGCACGCGGGCGTGTGGCCGGGGGTCGAGATCGCCTCGACCGCCAGCGAGCCCGCTATCACGGTTTCCCCGTCCGCAATCAATTGATCGAATTGGCTGCCATCCGTCTTAAAATTATCGGGCAAATCAAAAATGGACTTAAACGTTTCCTGAACGATCGTTATTTTCGACCCAATGGCCACCTTTGCGCCAAAGCGCTTGCGGAGCACCTGCGAACCCGACAAATGATCGGCATGCGCATGGGTTTCGAGCGCATAATGAACCTTTAGATTTTGGTCCCGGATAAATTGATCCACCAAATCGATCGATTCAGAAAACGTATGCGAACCAATTGGATCGTAATCGAGCACCGGGTCGATCACGACCGCATCCTGGGTGTTACGATCGAAAACCACGTAGGTCAGCGTAAACGTCCGTTCGTCGAAAAAAGCCTTGATATCCATGATCAACCTCTTCAATTAGGGCTTCTGGTGCCCGGGTTTTGAAGGAAAGAAGCGCCGCGGGAACTTCCTTCGTTAAGAGAGCCAGCGCCGATGATAAGACAAAGAAGCCGAAACCCCGGCGCAATTTGGTTTCAGAAATACGTTTTGAAAAATATCCGCCAAATAGGCTGCCTGTCACCGCAAAAGCCGTAATCAGCAAAGCCAGCTTGAAATTCACCGGCGTATGCCCCGCATGACCAAGAAAACTGGCAAACGAATTCATTGCAATCACCATGAGGCTGGTGCCCACGGCGCTTTTCATTGGCATACGGCCCAAGAGCACAAGGGCTGGAACGATTAAAAAGCCGCCTCCCGCACCCACCAAGCCCGTTACGGCGCCCACCGCCACACCATCCAATACGATTTTCAGCAGCACCGGCTCATTCGATGCAACTTGTTCTTCATCCGATGCAATTTTTCCCCGGCCCCGAATCATGGCCACCGCGGTAAAAACCATAATCATCGCAAAGACAAGCAATAAAACCGTTCCTGGAACGTAATGGGAAAGCCGCCCCCCTCCATAAGCGCCCACCATGCCGGCGAGCCCGAATAAAATACCTACTTTGACACGTATGCGGCCCGCCCTCGCATGAGTGATCAATGCAACAGCGCTCGTAATCAGCACGACGAGGAGGGATGTGGCGATGGCTTGTTTAGGCTCGAGCCCCACGACATAGACCAGCATGGGAACGGTGAGAATCGAACCACCTCCGCCCAAGAGGCCAAGCGATAAACCAATCAACAGAGCGAGCGCGGCCGCTGCGATGAGCATAACTACCTCATCAATACAATTGTATTTATTGATAAACTGAGTGGATTTGAATTAAGCGAGGCCCTTCAGCATCAGATTCCAGTACAGCCAGGGCAGGCCATAACGCTTTAAGAGATACATATCGTGCCGCTCTTTGATGGTATTGATGAGCGGAATCGATGGTGCTGGCTTGCTATCGTAATCAAATTCCGCGAGCAGCAGCGTTTCATAGGAAAGCACAAGCGGACACGAGGAATAGCCATTGTATTTCGCGGCCGGCTCTTTGCCATTCATCACCGCGATCAAATTCTCCACCAATACAGGTGCCTGCTTCCGGATGGCTGCTCCCGTGCGCGCCGCGGGAAGAGATGAAGCATCGCCGAGCGCGAAAACATTGGGATATACCGGATGCTGAAGCGTGTATTTATCGGCTGCCGCCCAGCCTTCCGGCGATGCAATGGGGCTCTTTTTAATAAAATCGGGAGCGCTTTGGGGCGGCACCACATGCATCATATCGTATTGAATCACACGCCGCTCAATTTTACCCTCTCCCGCAACGGCATCAAATACAGCTTCCCTTTGATCGGGCCTTATTTCGACCATGGTGTGCTGAAAACGGGTATCGATTCCATAGCGCTCAACGACTTTTTCGAGCACTGCGCGGAATTCCGCGACGCCGAAAATGGCCGCCAAGGGCGACGCAAATACAACCTTGGAGCGATCGGCCTTTCCTGTCCTGCGGAAATAGTCCGCAGCCAAATACATAATCTTTTGAGGCGCCCCGCCGCATTTAAATGGACCTGCGGGCTGCATAAACAGCGCCGTCCCGCCTCTAAAATTTTCAATCAAGCGGGCTGTCTTGGGGGCGAGGCGAAAATCGTAATTGCTCGAAACACAATCGGATTCAAGCGCCTGCCTCATCCCCGGAATTTTATCCCAATCCAATTGTATTCCAGGCGCGACCACCAAATAATCATAACCAACTTCACCACCACCGCGCACGCGCACCTTCTTCGCTTCCGGATCGATTTCCTCAGCGTAATCTTTAATCCAGCGGCAATCCGATGGGATTAGCGATTCTTCCGGGCGCTCTGTTTCTTCCGCTGAAACAATCCCGCCCCCCACCAGCGTCCACAGCGGCTGGTAATAGTGTTTTTCCGAGGGCTCAATGATGGCAATATCCGTTTGCCCTGCCCGGTGCAGGCGCGCCGCAACCGTCAATCCAGCCGTGCCTCCTCCAATAATAACAATGGTATGGTGCCCCAATTCAGTGGTTTTTTTCGGGGCCGGTTTTTGAGCTTTTTTGGGGGTGGGGGCTGGGGAAATTGCTTGGGCATCCATTGTCGTTAAAAGCGCACGACTGCATGCCTTGTGCCATCCCCGCCGAATAAGGGATTCAGCCCTTTTTTTGCGCGGGTTTTTGTGGCGTGAACCCGAAAGTTCCAAGGGCGGTTTCCCGCTGTTTCATTTTGTTTCGCTCAATTGAAGGTAGATAAAATGAATAGCAATTGACCCCTCCGCATGAATGTCGGAGAAATGCCATTGCATGGTGTACGCATGGCGCCGAATTCGGCCTATTTGGGCTTTATTTCCTGGGCTGTTGGCTTCTTGCGCGCCCGCCCCCTCCCCAAAATGCCGGCCCTCTCCATCCATTGTCCGTGAAACAGCGGCCGAAAAAGGCGCGGCCCATCCACTCCAAGCCGAGCATCCGGCCTTTGGCGGCGAAGAATTCAATACGCCATTTCGCTTTGTCATCACGATAAAGCCCGTTGCTGAATCGTCGACGGTGAGCGTGGATATTTGGGCGAGCGGGGCTGGAACCGGCCTTCAAGCGTGGACGATCGCCGTGCCCGCAGAAAAAGCGCTCGTTTCCGTCAGCGCAAAAGACATGGATGGAGCGATCGGCACAACGGCCGAACTCGAAGCGGCCGAACCTCCTTCAAAATCCACCTCGCTTTCGGTTCAGCTCGCCCGTCCGCCCCGCGGTCCGCTGAGAATTTCTTATACCCTCACAGGGGCTCCGCGCTCGTTGCTTGGAACGCCTCTCGTTGAAGTCGATCCCGATTTTTTCCGGGCCACTGGGCAATCTTTATTGGCCTTGCCCGATGCATTGGCGGACAATGAAATCGTATCGGTTCGCATTTTGATCGACAAGAGCGATTACAATGGTGGTGTGACATCCGCCGCGCCCTTCGATGCCGCGACGAGTTTTGGAATTGGTGCCGAGAAACAGGTGAAGACAACCCCCGAGAGACTCCGGGAAGCGGCATTTTATTTAGGCCGCATAGGCACGGGCGTGTTCGATACCTATGAAGGCCGGGATGAAGCGGTTTGGTTTGGTCATACCGTGTTCGATCCCCGGCCCATCGCGGCGGATGTCGCGGGTTTCCGCACGGCTGTTGGACAAATTTTTAAAGACGCTCAGCCTCTTGCGCCGGCCACATTTTTTATTGTTCCCGATGCGCGCTCCATCGGCTCTTTCTCGGCTCACCGGCGCGCGGGCGGCGTGATTCTTCAAGTCGGCGTGGGCGAACCTTGGTCGGGCGCGGTCCGCATCGCCGTCGCCACCGAAATCGTAAAAGCCTATGTCGGCGAGAGGCTGTGGATCGGCGCGCCTGAAAAACCCGCGCATAGTTATTGGTTCAGCGAAGGGCTAACCCGCGCCTTCGCGCGCGAACTGCTGTTTAGTTTTGGGCTCCTCACACCGAGCGAGCTGATCAAAGAAATCAACGGCCTAATCGGTACGCTGGCCTTGTCTCCGCTCAAGGAGCAAAGCAACGCAGTTCTCGCCGAAAAAACAGGCGATCCTGGCGTGATCCCCGTGCTGGTTTCGAGAGGCGCGCTCTACGCAACGCGCATCGATGCGCTGCTTAAAGCCAAGCCGGGCGCCAAACAATCGCTGCAGCAAATTCTTCTTTCGCTCTACGCCCAGGCCGCAAGCACCAAAGGGCCTCTTCCGCTCTCCGCATGGACATCCGCCGTATCGGCCGCACTCGATGCCAAAGAGGGTGATGCGTTTAAAACCATCATCGAAAACGGAGGCGAGATCACCCTTCCCGCAAATGCATTTGGACCTTGTTTTCAAGTGGGTCCGCAGAAGTACGAACCTTATGAGCGGGGCTTTGAAGTCGAGGTCACCGGGGAGGAAGACTTCGTCACCAAAGTCAAAGCGCTGAAGGCCGCCGGCCCCGCAGAGAAAGCGGGTTTAAAAGTCGGCGATATCATCCTCTCGGAACAGGGTTCCAAGGGAAATTCCGATGTGCCCATCACGCTTAAAATCCGGCGCGGCAACGAAGAAAAAACCATCACCTACAAGCCTGCCGGCCGCTCCGTCAGCGCGCAGGGAGTGACACGGAAAAAGAACGTTCCCGACGAAGAGTGTGTCCCGTAACATTTATGTGATTGATTGAAGAAAGAAGGAGTTAGCTATGTCGATGCGCACGCGATTCAGCCGGAATGTGACGTTGTTCACACCCTTTATGCTTGGAGCGGCGCTCAGTGCGGTGTTTGCGTCATCCTGCGGAGCGGAAGGCGATACGTCCTCAAGCGGCGGGGCCACCACAGGAACCAACGCATCATCCGGAGGCGGCACAGGAATGGGAGGAGCGGGCCAGGGAGGCTCGGGCAACACGTCCAGCTCGGGCAACGGCTCCACGTCCTCATCGTCGGGAACGATGCCTGAATGCGCGGCCGACGCGGATTGCGCGGGCAATCCAAAAGGCTCGCTCTGCGATGTGAGCGCAGGCGAATGCGTCGCTTGTCTTCCAGCAAACGACATGTGCGCTGCGGGCGAGTTCTGCGATCCAAACACCAACACATGCAAGACGGGATGCACGGACAACACCGATTGCAGCACAGCGCCCAAGGACATCTGCGACGTGCCGACCAACAAATGCGTCGAGTGTCTCATGGATACCGACTGCGACCCTGGCACGGTGTGCTTGCTCAAGACCTGCGTTCCCGGATGTTCTCCGACACAGCCTTGCCAGCCCGGATTGAGCTGCTGCGGATCGAGCTGCTTCGATTTGCTCAACAATCCCGATCATTGCGGCGACTGCTTAAACGCATGCCCTGTCCCCGAACACGCCGAGGCCGTATGCAACGGGGGCGCGTGCGCGATGGGCGCCTGCACGATGCCCTGGGCCAACTGCGACGGCGACGCGATGAACGGCTGCGAGCAAAACACCTTGCAGGACGGGCCTTGCGTATGCGCGCCGGGCCAGGCGCAAGCTTGTTATTTCGGCGCGCCCGGAACCGAAAATGTCGGCCCCTGCAAAGCGGGAACACAAACCTGTGACGCCAACGGTTTGGGCTGGGGACCCTGCGTGGGCGCCGTGCTTCCATCCTTCGAAATCTGCGCCAACAACAACGATGAAGACTGCGACGGCATTATCGACAACACGCCCGATCTCGACGGCGATGGCTGGACGGCCTGCAACGGCGATTGCTGCGAGGCGCCCGGGCCTGCGTGCAACAACCCCAAACTGGTGAACCCGGGCGCCTTTGAAGTCGTTGGCAATGGCATCAACGACGACTGCGATGCCGCGACCTCGGATGTGATTCCTCCCGCGGCTTGCAGCACCATCGCCGACTTCAGCGCCGTCACCGCCAACGATGTCGCGAAGGCCATGGATATTTGCCAAACGACCACGGCCAACCCGCCCTTGCCCCAAAAGAAATGGGGATTGATCACCGCGCTTCACCGGCTCGCCGATGGCAATGCTCCCTCCGCGCTCGAGCTCAGCGACATGCAGAACAAGCAGACTGCCATCTTGGTGAACTACGGAACGGGCGGCATCGTTCCCAAGAAAGGTCCGACGATGGCGGGCATTTCATCGGGCTACATGCGCGATCAGAACGATGTCGCCTATGTCGATCCCAATCCCGGAACCGATTTATTCTGGCTTGGAAACCCGCCTGCGGCCTATCTCGCGGCTCACGGCGGCGCGCTTCCCGCATCGGCTGGCTGCAGCGGCAACTGCCCCGCGGGCACCGGCGCCAACGACTCCGTCAACGTGCGTTTCTCGATCCGCGTCCCCACCAACGCCCAATCCTTCTCGTACGACTTCCGCTTCGTCTCGTCCGAGTACTGGGTCTACTCATGCACGCAGTACAACGATTTTTATTTGGCTTTACTCAACAGCACGGCGATGGGCATTCCCGCGGACAAGAACATCTCCTTCGACAGCCTCAACAACCCTGTTTCCGTGAACAACGGCTTCTTCGACGTCTGCGTTGCCAAGGGCTGTTACACCTGTCCCGCGGGCGGCGGCGAACTCGCCGGCACGGGCATGCAGCTTGGCAATACAGGCGGCGCCACCAAGTGGCTCACGACCGACGCGCCAGTGGTTCCCGGCGAAACCATTCAGCTCGAGCTGATGATTTTCGATGTGTCCGACGGCGTGCTCGACTCCCTCGCACTGCTCGACAATTTCCGGTGGAACCTCGCGACAGCCACCGTAAACACGCACGAGTGAAATACCGCCCGCCGATACAGACATTCCCTTTTCAATTTCATCAAATCGATAAGCAATCCAAATAAAAAGGCCCCCGGAATTTACTCCCGGAGGCCCAATCCTAAAGAATATTTAGAATATAAGACTGTATAAGAAAGTTAAGGAAGCAAAGCCCGCAAAACCAAGCTCAGCCGCGGGCTTGAGCGGGCAGAGGCAACGAAATCACATTGGAAGCATTGGACGGCGATTCGATCAATTGGATCTTCGGACGGCTTTCCAGCGCGTTAAACATTCCGCAAAACGCAGCCGCCTCGCCCAGCAATAAAGCATTCACGTTCGGATTGGCTCCCCTCGGGCCATGAAATTTGGAATGCCTTACATCGAGTATACCGATCACACTTTCGGGTGAAGCCGCGCGCAGCGCCAAATTCATCACATGCACGACCGAAGCAATTCGATTATTAACCAGCCGACCCTCCTTGAAGTACAATTTGATAATATGAGGAACATCGTCGATTAAAAGGCCCAATTCCGGATTGATGTGCAATTCTAAATCGCCAATTTTCCAAAGCGCTTGAGGCGGCTGAAAAAAACTCACCGATTTTCGCCCGAGAAAACGCTTATAGGCCCGGATAATCTCGGGATACACCTTTCGCCTATTTTCGTCTTTCACCGAAGCAAAAAACCGGTCGAGATATTTTTTTGGCTGCGGATCTTTATGAGCGTCGGCCAAAGCCTCGCGCACCAATTTATAAAAATCGGCGACGGGCTCATATTCCTCGCGCTCCTTGAAATCGCGGACAACAGCGAGCTTCGGCATTCCCGATTTCATAACGAAATCGATAAAATAGGTAAGCGAAACGTGATCCATGACAAAAGACTCCTCCTGAAACGGCCAATTCAATGCGGCTGCATCCGGCGGATCAACAGCATCAAATTGCCGCTCAAAACGTTAAAAGAAAAATCCAGGATTCACTCAGACGGCAGGCAAAAGCTCAAAACCCGATCTTAAAAAGCTCCTCCTTGTGATTTGGACCGGGGAAACTCCGCCGACCTCTCATTAAAAATAAATAACACGCGCCGCATTTATTTTCATCAAAAATGGAGGGCAAAGTGGACAAAAAATGTCCTACTTGAGAGCTAATGAAACCCTTTAAAACAAGGCATTTTTATGCACTTTGATCTGTGCCAAAAAGCACGGCTGGGCATTCATTACCGTGTTGATTTTGGACAGTGGCGCATGCGGCGTGCGGTCAATCGATGGAAGGCTTTCTGCCCATTTCGATCAGCAAATGATCCGCCTTGTCGGCCGCATCCATCACCCACAGGATGTAACGCAGATCCACATGAATCGTGCGCGTTACCTTGGGCATAAACAGCCAATCCGACGCCACGGACTCATAGTTGCCATCGAAGGCCAGCCCAACGAGCTCTCCCCGCGCATTAAGCGTCGGCGACCCCGAATTGCCGCCCGTGATATCGAGGTCCGATAAAAAGTCGAGCACCATGTCGTTCGCTCCGCCCGGCGCATAAGGACCAAATTGTTTGGTCTTCGCGGCTTGCAGCACATTCGAAGGCGCATCGAAAGGATCGGTCCCCGTGCTCTTCTTCACCATCTCCGACACATAGGTAAATGCCGGCTGCAGTGGCGCATCGGGCTTAAGCCGCAGGTTCTTCACCGTCCCGTAGGTAATGCGCAGCGTTCCATTCGCATCAGGCGCAACCGGCTTCTGCGTCATCTTGCGGAGCGCTTCGATGTAGCGCGGCTTTAACAAAACCATCGCGCCCACCATCGCATCCTTGCGATCTTCCGCCTGCTGCTGAATCGGCCTCAGTTTAAGCGCAAGCTGAATCATCGGATCTTTGCTCTTCTTCAGCTCGGCCGTTGTCGCCTTCTGAAAGAGCTTCATCCGCTCATCGCCGCTCTCGAGTTTCGTGCCCGCGTACAGAGGCTGAATCGCCTTTTCAATATTCGCCGCCGTCGGCTCATCCTTGCCCACGAACAGCTTTAGAATCGCCGAACGCTCTTTTTCCGGCAGCTTCGCCGCGCGCGCCAAGGCCAAAGTCAGCATCCCCTGATCGAGCACCCGGTCATACACCTTGTCGAACAGCGACAAACTCTGCTCCATCCGCTTCCAATTGCGCTCCTGATACTCAGGATTGCGGTCTTCATCGCGCTTCTGCCGCTCCTCCGCCATGCGCACCACCAGCGTGGCCACCCGCAGCACTTGGCTGCCCCCCAAAAGCTCGCCCATTAAAAAATCATCATTCCGGTATTTGGCCATTGAATCGATGATAGATGCAATTTTATCAAATACATCACCATAGGCATTCTTTCGCTCGCTATCGGAATTAATCCAATTGCGCAGTTCGGTCTCGATTTTCGTTTTATCGGCGGCGAGTCCGCCCTTCTCCAGACCCTCGAGCGTACCCTTCATATTGGTTAGCCCATTATTAAAACCCCGGAGCATCGGCTCTGCCTTAATGCTTCTCGCCGAATCGCCTTTCGACAGCGACTCCAAGAGCGACACACTCTGCTCCGCGAACTGAATTCTCCGCGGATACAGTTGCGTCATCCACTCATTCACCTCGGCGGCGATCCGAAGCCGGTTGGTCTGGCCCGGATATCCCGCGACAAACACGAAATCGCCTTCTTCCAAAGGCTTATCGGCCAGCTTCAAAAACATCTTGGGCTTGTAGGGAACATTGTCGGCCGAGAAATACGCGGGCTTTCCGTCTTTGCCGACATAGGCGCGCAAGAAGGCAAAATCGCCCGCGTGCCTTGGCCATCTCCAGTTGTCGATCTCGCCTCCAAAGTTGCCCACGCCCGAATGGGGCGCATACACCAGGCGCACATCTTTAATTTCAAGCTGCTCGATTAAATAATATTGGCCGCCTCCAAAAAAAGTGCCCACCGAGCAGCGAATCTCCGGCCTGTCTTTCTCGCATTCAGCCGTGATCTTTTTTATTTCGGTCTCCATTTTCTTATAACGATCGATGTCTTTTCCAATTTTTTCGAATCCATCCCGGACGCGAGCCGTTACATCCTTAAAGGATTGCGTCACATAAATCCTCGACGTAGGGCCGGCCGATTTTTCATCTGCCCTCGTTCGGGCCACATAGCCGTCCTTCAGCAAATTGGCCGTGGGCGATGAGTTCAACTGCAGAGCCCGGGTCACACAGTGATGATTCGTCACCACAAGACCCTCGGGCGAAACAAACGAAGCCGAGCATCCACCGAGACTCACCACCGCACCCAGCGGATACATCGTGAGATCGCTCATCGCCGCCGGAGCTAAATCCAGGCCCAGCCGCTTCAATGTCTCGGCGTGTTCGCCCATTTGAGCGGGCATCCACATCCCGCCTGGATTTTCGAATGAAGCGCCGGGTTTCGGTGCCGAATTGGGAGCGGGAGAACTCGCCGCCTGAGGCACCGAAGCCGTTGTTTGGGCCGGCGGAGGCGAAGGAGAATGCGAAGGCGTTTGGGGAGGCGTTTCGGGCGCGCATCCCAGAGCGCCGCCAAGCGCGCAAAACGCCGCAAAACTAAGGGGAAATCGAAAAGAGTAAACGCGGAAGAAGTCGGGCATCATGGGCTGCCCTTAACACTCAGTTTCCGCGATTAGAAGGCTATCCGAAGAAATTCAGCCGGCGGGCTGACAGGTGCAGGCATCGGTCACGCGCTTGTGGGCGTTCGCGAGCCGGTCTTTTGCGTCTTCGCAGCGCGAATCGGTAGAGCCTGCCAATTGACACAAATGCTCTGTTGCGCGGCTCATCGAAGCCAGTGCGCGGCAAGCCGAAAAACAGCCTTGTCCCCGCGCCTCTTCGGTACTGCCCGGAGCGCGCTGCGACAAGGGCGTACCCGCGCCCTGCTGAGATGTCCCGGCCGTGTCCGCCTTCGCTTTAAAATCCGGCCCCAGCATGTCGAGCTCTTTTTGAGCGCGATCCAATTGAGCCAGCGCTTCCTCCACCGTTTTTGGTGCTTCCCCGGCGGAAGAAGCCGTGGGCGCGCTGGGAGGCGGTTCCGCGAAGGTGGAAGGCTGTGCCGATGCGCCTTCTTGTGCAGGCTGTGCCGCCTGCGGATTCGCCGAACCCGCGGGCAACTGCGATGCGCACGCGGGCACACCCGCGCACACGAGCAACACCGCGGCAAGCCGCCTCCGCAAAGCGGGCGATCGGGTCTTGGGCGAAGGGCGAATTTGTGCCGTCTGCATAAGCCAACGATCTCACAACGGACAGAGCCCCGCGCACCTTACAGCATCAGCCTTGAGCGCTCGAGGCATTCGGCGGCTCGGGCTTTTTCACGGCGGAACGCAGGCTCACCAGCTTTGCCAGCACATCAAACCAAAACTGCGCGCCCAGCGAAGCCGCAAGCGCCGTAAACAGCCAGCCCAGAAGCCGCTTTAGAATTAAATTGCCATCCTTGGGAAACGCCCGTTCATTGGCCGCTTCGCGGGCCGCAATGGTTGCCTGCTCGCGGGCTTGTGTGAGCTGTTGCCGTGCGGCCTTCAGCATCAGCACCGCCTGCTCGGCGTTTTGATCGGCCTCCTTCACCTGCCCTGTGGCCGCTTCCCTTTCCTCGGGCGTTGCATCCACAGCCATGGTTTTCAGGGCACTGCGCTTGCGCATCGCCGAGTCCAAGGCCGCCGCGGCTACTTCCAGCGCCGTTTTTTCCTCGGCGATGGCGATCTCAAGAGCCTTGTCTTTTTCGAGTTTTGCTTTTTCCGCGCGGAGAAGCTGCTCTTTCGTCGGCCAGCCGATGGGTAGCTCGAGCGCATCGATTTCCGATTTAAGCGCGCGGAATTTCGCGATGTTTTCTTCAACCGAAGAGCCCTCGCCCAAGGCCGGCGGCTCTACGTCCGCGGCTGGATCGGCACTCTTGGAACGCAGCGGCGCAAGCGACTTTTCCGTATCGCGATGACGCTCCATCGCGCTTTCCGCCGACGCCACGACCAGCGCCCTCAGCGTCGTATCCCGCGATAAACGATCGCCAATTAACAAAGTATCGATATTCAATGCGATCGTAATGAGCAGCGCGATCACAAAAACGACGCGCTGGGTTTTGCGCTTATACCAGCCTGAAACATGCTCCATTCCATCATCGAACCAGCGCGCGATTGCGCCTTTGGCGCTTTGAATATCGCGCCCATCTCCCTGGGCGAGGAGCACCCGCAATGCGCGCCTAAAATCCGCCGGTTCGACCGAGTTCAGCGCAATATTTATTTTCGCGGTGAAATTCGGAGCGTTCTCCGAATCTTGCTCCGATTGCAGAGCCGCATCCAAGGGCTCGAGAAGCGCCGCCGCCTTCTTTTTATCGCTGACAAGACCCTCGATTTGCTCACGGATCGCAGAAAGCTTCTCCGTATAGCTTTCCGGATCGTCGAATTCGGCTGCTTTTGCGCGGGCCGCGAGCGCCTTCAGCGAATCATCGCCTGACCCTGAAAGAGCCTTGCAAAGCGCCGCGATCGCCTTTTTCCGGGGCGCGTACAGAACCACATCCAAAAGCGCCTTCGCGAACATGCCCGAGGGAATAGAAGAAGGCTTTGACCAGCGGATAAACAGCCCATGGAGCACCGGCAGCTTGGCCAAAAAGCGCACCAAACCCTTTTGCACAAGAGGAAGATCGCGCCTCAAACCCTTTAGCAGCGGATGCGCCAGCACTTCAGGCGTCGCCGCGGAATCGTGCAACAGCTCGCGAATCCCCTCTTCCAGCATCGTCGCGCGCCAGGACAGCATGCGCGATATCAATTCCGAACTCATCGAGCACGCGAGGCTCAAAAGCAAAAACAAAAGCGAAAGCCCAAGGCCGATTTCGGCGAAATTCGATCCAAACATGGGTGTCTAAGCCTATTCCCCGAATGCGAAATACACCGCCGAAATACGCCACGAACCGCCTGGAAGGATTTTATTGATCGTCCATTCAAACGTATGTGAACCGGGCACATTCAGCGGCGCGAGATCCCAAGTCATTGGCGGAGTAACGCTGCCCGGGCACCAATTCGCTCGATATGCCTGCACACTCGGTATGGCTCCGCAGGGATTTTCTAAACAATAATCAATATTCCAAGGAGCGTAATGCGTAATGGTGCACAGATCCGCGCAATCGGTTCTCCAAGGCTTAAACGAATCGAGCACATTTCCATCGGCATAAATCACATGCGTACGCCTGCAAAACTCCTCCGCAGGCCCAATACACGCCGCGTCTCCCGCTTCATCGCCCGAGCCATGGCCTGTAACGCGGTATTCCAGCCTGGCGCTTTTCGTATTGGCTGGGGTTTCGAATGAAATGGCTCCCGGCCCTGGAAGCTGCGATTGAATTCCATTAAACAACGGAATGGCTGCCAATACCTTGCGAGGTGGAGCGCCTGGAACGGCCTCAATGGAAGCGCTGACATTCCAGCCGCCATTCGAGCCCGACACCTGGCCTGCTCCATCCGACCATGTTGGAATCACCACCGTCAATTTATGCTGGCCCGCCGCGATACCATTGGCGACATCGGTGATATCGATATCCAAATGAAGTGGCCCGCCAAAAGGCGTAATCGCGCGGACAAGCTCGAAAGCCGGGGGATCTTTTGCCGGATCGGCCGGCTCATCGAGAAGAAATTCGAAATTACGATCGAATGCATCGCAATCGGCGGGCCAATTCTGGCCGGCCGGAGGCGCATTGGTTTTCCATTTATCAAAGGGATAACAAGTGCTCGATAAATCCACGGACAGCTTCACACTGGCAAATGGCCCGTCGTGAAGCTCGATATCGGCGGTTGCCCGCTGAAAATTCGGCTGATTGGAATCGCTTGTGATGCGCGTATTGTCAAACGCCTGAATCGAATAAGCCGCCGGATAAGTAATGGGCGCTCCTCCCGTCCCGCCCTGGCCCCCCGCGCCGCTGGATGAACTGCTGGTGCCCGAGCCGCCTCCGCCCGAATTCTTTGGAGGCTCCGACGAACAGCCCAGCGAAAACAAACAGAGCGCGGACAATACAAAAGAAAATGCCCGTAATACCATAAGAGTACACTCCAATTGCGTATAGAATAAATTCAGCGGGCGATATCCGCGGGCTCCTCGCGCGGAGCTTCCGGCCGGCTTTGTTGTTGGGCGCCGCAGTGGCACCCGGCTGCAGAGGCCGGGGGCGCGGTATTTTTCTCGCAGCCCAAACCCAGGAGCGAAACCCAAAGCGCAACGGTCCAACAAAACGCCTTCCGCATCGCATGATCGAACAGCCTGCGCGGGATATCGTCAAGCTGAATTCAATGTATTTTCGCGTCTGGTTTCGTGTTCAGGCGAGCGAATGAAAAAACAAGCCTTACATTGGGGAACTCAATGGTTGAAGTCCTTCAGCGCCTCATCAGAAAGAACCCGTTCAAAGATAGTTTTGCCCACACACCCAAGGCGCTTGCCCTGGTTTGGAAGGCTTCCAAGGCAGCCACCATCGCCTTGGGCGGTTTAACGCTGCTCGCTGCCTTGCTGCCCATCTCCATTGCGTGGGTCGGCAAAACCATTTTGGATTCCGCGCTTTCCGGCGCGCAGCGCACAACGCTCACTTGGGTATTCATTGAAATGGCCCTCGTTGCCGCCGCGGCCTTGGTTCAGCGCAGCCTCGCCCTATTAAAAACCTTAATCGGTGCAAGGCTCTCCCTGGATATCAATACGATGATATTGGAAAAAGCCCTCACGCTTTCCCTTTCGCATTTTGAAGATCCAGAGGTGTACGACAAGCTCACCAAAGCGAGGCGCGAAGCCTCATCGCGCCCGGTATCGGTAGTCACCGAAAGCTTTCAATTGATTCAAAATGCGCTCACGCTATCGGGCTACATCCTCTTATTGATACAATTCAGCGGGCTGGCCGTGCTCGCGCTTATATTGGCAGCAATTCCAGCCACCATTTCGGAACTGCGCTTTTCGAATGCAGCCTTCCGCCTAAGAAATTGGCGCGCACCTGAAACCCGCAAGCTTAATTATTTAGAATATGTATTGGCCAACGACGAGCACGCCAAGGAAGTCAAACTCTTTGGCCTGGGACCGCTCTTGCTCGGGCGCTACCGGTCGCTGGGCGAAACGTTTTATCGGGATGACAAGGCTTTGGCGCTGCGCCGCGCCGGCTACGCCTATCTTTTGTCGCTGCTCGCGATGGGAACATTTTATGCGTGCTACGCCGCGGTGGCCGTTTCGGCGGCCCAGGGTTTCATTACATTGGGAACGATGACGATGTACATCATGGCCTTCCGCCAGGGCCAGCAGGCGTTTCAATCCATTTTAGGCTCTCTCGGCGGGATGTACGAACATAACCTCTATATGTCCAATCTGTTTCAATATTTTGCTATTCCTACTCAATCTGATCAAAATGTACTGCCCGCCCGCTCTGCCGCTTCAGCTTCCTCGGAGGAAAAAGGCATTCGCTTTGAAGGCGTGGGTTTTCGCTATCCTGGCCAGGAAAAATGGGCTCTGCGCAATCTAAATTTATGGATTCCCGAAGGCCAAAGTCTTGCGCTTGTGGGTCACAACGGTGCGGGCAAGACCACCTTTATCAAATTGCTTACCCGCCTCTATGAACCCAGCGAAGGCCGGATCCTCCTCGACGGCCGGGATTTAAAAGAGTGGAATCCGGACGAATTGAGAGCCCGCATCGGCGTCGTGTTTCAGGATTTTAATCAATATCAATTAAAAGTGCGTGAAAATATCGGTTTTGGAAGCGTTTCACATCTCGACGACGAAGAAAGGGCGATGCGGGCGGCGGAACGGGGAGGAGCGCTTCCCATGGTGGCCGAATTAAAAAATGGCTTGGATACTCAGCTTGGGCGATGGTTTAAAGACGGAGCCGAGCTTTCAGGCGGCCAATGGCAAAAGATTGCTCTATCCCGCGCCTTTATGCGTGAGGAGGCCGATATTCTGGTGCTCGATGAGCCGACGGCCGCGCTCGATGCCATGGCAGAGCAGGCTGTTTTTGAGCGTTTCCGCTTATTGTCCAAGGGCAGGACATCTATTTTAATTTCCCACCGCTTTCCAACGGTCAGAATGGCAGATCATATTGTTGTATTGGAAGGCGGAGAAATCGTGGAGGAGGGCGCCCATGACGAATTGCTCAAGCACAACGGCCGCTATGCCCATTTGTTTTCGCTTCAAGCCAAAGGCTATTTGTAAAGAAGTGTGAAGCCTCTTGGATTTGAGAGGGCCGCGCTTGACACAAATTTTTGAGAACGCAGGTTGCGGTCTATCAGCGCGTGGCATCGGGCCCGCACTGCAACGAAAACCGCCGGCCGCGATTGCGCCGGCGCGTGGAGAAAAACAATGCATCCTGCAATGTTGGCATGGTTGAGAAGTGTTCGGCGTCATTCGGGCTGCGGCCCCTCAGAGCAAGCGTGTGCTTCCGCAGGCGCTTGCGGCGGAGGCGGTGGAGCAGAAGCTTCATCGTGGGCAGGCAGTCATGCAGGGGCCGATCACGATGGTGATTTCGGTGGTTTTGGAGGTGGTGGAAGTTTTGGCGTGCGCCGTCCCCTCCGTTTTTTGGCCCATAAGCTCGATCTCAATGAAAAACAAATCGATGAGCTTGCCCGCATATTAAACGATCTCAAAACGGAGCGGGCCCAGGCGGCCGTGGACAATAGGCGCGCCGTTTCGGCTTTCGCCGATTTGATCGCGGCCGATAGCGTCGATGAAGTCAAGCTCAAGGACGCAGCGAATGAACGGGTGAAAAGCGCTGAGCGATTGCGCGATGCAATTGTAAAGGCACTCGGACGTATTCATGCGCTTTTGGATTCGGGCCAGCGCGCTAGATTGGCGTATTTAATCCGAACGGGAGCCTTGCTTATCTGATCGATTTGAGTGATTAAATACCGCTACAAACGAGCGAGGTTCTTTCTTCTTCCGGGTACAGCGCACCTTCGCGCTCATATAGCAAACCGTCACGGCCCGCCTTGGTTTTCCCGTCGAATTCGTTCCTGAACGGTGCCACACATGGTTGTGAATAAGCATCGCTTCGCCCGCCTGCGCCGGAAGAAATACACCCTGTTTTTCCGCACCCCGCTTTGCAACAAGCGCGGGAGAAATAAATCCGCCCAGCGGTGAAGCCAATCCTTCTTTATGGCTTTTGGGCAATACAAAAACACATCCAGATTCCTCAGGTGCATCATCGAGGGCCACCCATATTTGCAGAAAAGGATCTTGAGATAAGCCCCAATACACGCCCGCATCCTGATGCCAAGGCAGGTCGGTGCCTCCCTGGGCCGGCTTATTAAAAATAACCGCCCGGTAAATCACAATATCGCCTTCAATTTGAGCGCGGGCGATCCGCTCAAAGAGCGGGTTTTCAATGAAGGCCAAAAAGAGCGGATCTTTCTCGATCTTTTCTATCTTGCGATAATTCAGCGAAGGCCCCTCAAAACCTTTTTTGAATTCCAAATCGTCATAGCGCCCGCTCGATGTATCGCCCTGAAAAAACAGGCCGGGATAGCTTACCCGTCCCAGCATGAAATCGTCGCAGCGCCCTGTGAGGCGCGAAAGCCCTTCATCCGACAGCACGCGCCCCAGCCTCGCATAGCCATATTCTGCGAAATGCGCGAGCGCTTCGCTAAAATCCATTGAAACCGCATGCGGGAGCAGCATGCGCTACCTCGTGTACGAGGCGTCGGTGCCCAAAAAAGCCCGGTGAAGCGAATCAATACGAGATCGTATTTCAGGTACGAGATTGATTTGACAGGCCGCCACAGCCTGATCCAATTGCTCGGTGTTGGTCGGCCCAATCAGGATTGAATCCACGCCCTTTCGCCCGGCGAGCCACGCATAAGAAAGCGACGCGATATCGAGCCCCGCTGCATTGGCAATTTCACGGTAGCCCTCGACCAAATCAAAAAATCGATCGGACCAGTAGCGATTCTGATACATTTTATTTTTTGAAAAGCGGCTCCCTTCTGGAATGGGATCGCCCTTTTTATAGCGTCCCGAGAGCAGTCCGCCCGCCAGCGCATTGTATACGGTCGTGTGAAGCGGGAATTCCCGGGTGAATTTAAAATATTCGATATCGAGCTGCCGGATGAGCAAATTGTACAGCACTTGAGACGCAGCGGGACGGGGCATTTCCCGCTCATCGCAGAGCTCCATCACAAATAGAATTTGCCATGAAGCGAAATTCGACATTCCAAAATGCCGGATCTTGCCTTGCTCCATTAAAATGCCCAGCGCATCCACGGTCTCTTCCAGCGGGGTCGTGTAATCGGGCGTGTGCAAATAAAACACATCAATATAATCGGATTGGAGGCGCGCCAAACTATCGTCCACGGCGCGGAAAAGCTTTGGCTTGCTCAGCCCCTCGGGCTTGTCGTCCAACCTGCCGATGCCCGCCTTGGTCGCGATAAAGACTTGATCGCGCCGGTTTTTCAGGGCGCGGCCCAATATCCTTTCAGATTCACCGTGGCCGTACACATTGGCCGTATCGAAATAGACCAGACCGCGTTCCAGAGCATGCTCGACGATCTGCACCGACGCAGATTCAGAGATGCGCGGGCCAAAATTCATCGTACCGAGCGCGATGCTCACGGGGCCGCTGCGGGGCTGAATCCACGGATTTATAAGCGTTTGATTCACAGAAGACCGCCTTTTTTGGAGCTTTCAAAAAGCTCTACTACCATGACCCGCGATGAGATCGCAAAAACCCACCGTACTTGGATCGTCGCTTTTGGCGGCTGCGATTGCGGCATGTTCGCAGCAAGGCAGCGCGTCGGGTTCCGATGTGGAGACCAAAGGCAGCGCTGCCCAGCCTGGGCCTACGGTTTCGGCGCCCGCGCCGTCGGTTCCGCCGCCGGGCGGGCCGTCAAAAACAGGCGAAAAAGACGATGAAAAAACGGAGGAGCAGGCGGAGCTTAAGATTCTGCGCTTCGCATTGACATCGAACGTCCGCGATAAAGAGCCGGTGGACAAGCTTTCCTCGGCGAAGCCCGGCCAGCGCATTTGGGCTCATCTGGCGGTGCGCAACCGCACGGGGTTTTCGAGAGAAATCGATTTGGTGTTTAAGGTTGCCGGAAAAGAGAGGACGCGCGTTTCGCTGACCATTGAAAACTCTTGGTCATTCCGGACGTGGGGATATGTCACGCTGAAGCCTACCGATATCAAAGGCGATGTCAGTGTTTCGATCGTAAATGATTCCGGGGATAGTTTGGGCGAGCTGAAAATTCCCATTCAAGGCAAATAAGCGAATAAACATTTATTGATCGTAGGTGCGCAGCGTTTTGGTTGCCCGCGCCAGCATCGCAAAAGCGCCCTGCTCGGCTTCCTTCAAAATACGTTCTTCATCGAGCGTTAAAATCTCAAAATCCTTCATTACAAATCGGCCCGCAATCATTGAATGGCGGATATCCGCCGACTGCGCCGAATACAATAGATTGCCCAGCACACTATGGCGCGGCCTGAGATGAGGCCGCTTAAAATCGAAAAACACAATATCCGCCGCAGCACCCGGGATAATTTGTCCGCTGTTTTCAAATCCCATTGCACGTGCACCGTATTGAGTCGCCATTCGAAGGGGAATATCTCCGGCCAATACCGTCGCATCGCGCGTATGCATTTTTTGAAGGAGTGCCGCGAGCCTGGCTTCCTCCAGCATATCGAGATTGTTGTTGGAGGCGGCTCCATCCGTGCCCAGTGCCACATTCACGCCCGAGGCCAGCATCGCGGGAACCGGTGTTACTCCCATGCCCAATTTCATATGGCAGCCAGGGCATTGAACGGCGCTCACGCCTTTATGGGCAAGCAATTCGATATCATTTTTATCCAAAGCGATACAATGGGCTGCGATTTTCTGGCCCGGCGCATCGAACAATCCTAAAGAATTTAAGAAAAATACCGGGCTTTGGCCATGTTTGTTTAGGCTATTTTGATATTGGTCATCGCTTTCGGCGAGATGAATATGGAAGCCGAGGCGCTCCTCTTGGGCGGCTTCGGCGATCTTTCTTAAAAACTCGGGCGGGCAGGTATAAGGCGCATGAGGCCCGAGGCAGGTTTTAATCCGGCCATTGGCGCTGTTTTGATAATGCTTGGTGAATTCGACGGCGCCTTTTAGATCGGTTCCCACCTCGCTGGGCAGGCCAAATACACACCACGACAAAAGCGCTTTCAGTCCGCTTTTTTCCACGACATCGGCCACGCGCCCCATATAAAAATAATGGTCAGCGAATCCCATGGTGCCGCTCCGGATCATTTCGGCGGCCGCGAGTTCGGCGCCCAAAAGGACATCCGCTTCGGTGAGCGCGCTTTCCGCGAACCATATTTTTTCGTTAAACCAGCGATCCAAGGGCAAATCGTCGCCGTAGCTCCGTTCAAAGGTCATGGCCGCGTGCGTGTGGGCATTCCAAAAACCCGGCATCGCCACAAGCCCCGTTCCATCGATGATTTCATCGGCTTTTAATTCTGGATTGGACGGGCCAATCGATTGAATTGTATCGCCTGAAATCCATAAATCGCTGCCCTTAAAAATATCCCCGGCCGCATTGAGGGTCACAATGTCGGCATTTTTTATGAGAATGGTGCTCATGCTGTTCTGCTTTCTATGTTTAACGCTTGATCCGCCTTCGTGTCACCTGAATCAAGATGGGCTCGCCTGTTCCGCCTTTTCACCCTGAAGCAATGTGTCGCCGGGCATAAGCCCAGCCTCCGCTGCGCCTCCTTCCGGAACGACGTCGCCCAGTGCCTGAAAATGGCCGCAAGCAGAAGCAGGGCGAGCAAAACAAGGGGAAAAAGCCGGCGAATGCGCGTCTGCATGGGAGGCGCGGATGTTGCCCGGGCTTTTCGTGGAATGAAAGAGATGATTTTCGAAAGAGGCCGTGGCCGTGGTAAAAGGCGCGGCCATGCAACAAGAGCCTGTGCTGCGGCCAATTCAGCCCGAAGATAATGCGGCGGTGGCGTCGATTATCCGGACGGTGATGACTTCGTTTGGGGCTTGCGGGCCTGGGTTTGCCATTCAGGACGCGGAAGTCGATGCGATGTATGAGGCTTATCAGCAGCCGGGATGCGCCTATTTTGTGATTGAAGTGGATGGGCGTGTTCTCGGCGGCGGGGGTATTGCGCCTTTGATTGGGGGAAGCACTGGCACCTGTGAGCTTCGGAAAATGTATTTTCTGCCGGAGCTTCGGGGCCGCGGCTTGGGAAGGAAATTGTTGGGGCATTGTCTAAAGGCGGCGCGCGGGCTCGGCTATTTGAAATGTTATTTGGAAACGCTTACGGGGATGGATGCGGCCATGCATTTATATGAACAAGCGGGTTTCCAGCGCATTCACCAAGCCCGCGGATGTACGGGGCATCATGGCTGCGATCGGTATTATGAATTGGATTTGAGCACGGTTTAATCGTTATAAATATCAATACAATCGGATTTTATGGTTTTTGGGGCTTTGGGGGTGCTGGTCCATCCGGATTCGGTGCAATATCCGTCATGGATAATTCAATGAGTGCATTACTTTCAAATTGCTCGTCATCATGGATGTTTTTGAATCGATGAGCGCTGGACTCAAACCATAAGGCGCACTTTTCAGCCGCCTTGGATTCCGCTTGGCGCATATTGGATGAGACCGCGCGGAAGCCTGTTCCAGAAGGCTTTTTTAAGGTAGTCATTGTTTTTCCCCAGCACTGGATTCGCAAGAGCGGCTAAGAAATGAAAGAAGGGGCTGCCCTATCCGATAAAATCGAAAACGGAAATGGATTGCCCCTTGTGGTGCGAAGTGTATTGGTTTTGGAAGCTTCGCTCAACGCTCTGTAGGATGCGCGGCCTCAATTAAAGTGAATTTGTGATGAATTCATTCCAATCGCCGATCGCCGGGGTGCTTGAATTGATCGGGAGGCATTGAAAGAGAGCGCGGAGGTCGGGTGTGAGGGGGGATTTTAATAGAATGGGGCGCTGGTCTCCGGGGTGGAGAAAAGATAGTGAAATTGCATGCAATGCCAAGCGATTAAAATCGAATTGGCGGCGGAAAAATAGATTGTGTTTTCCGTCGCCGTAATTGGTGTCGCCGATTAAGGGGTGGCGGATATGGGCGAAGTGCTTGCGAATTTGATGTGTCCGGCCTGTTGCGGGAATAATTTTCGCAATGGAATAGCGGGCTGTTGAATAGCGTCCGACTTCAAAGGGCAGCTCCATGCGAGCAATGCAATGGTATTCGCTTTGAGCTTCCAGCGGTTTTTGGCCGGGCTCGTCGGCGAGCGGGTAATCGATAATGCCTTGATCGGGAAGATATCCGCGGACGAGCGCTAAATAGCATTTTTCAATGCGGCGTCCGCTGAATAGGCCATTCAGGGCCGATGCGCTTTGAGAATTGAGGCCAAAGAGCAAGACGCCGCTTGCGCCCCGGTCGAGGCGGTGAATGGGAAAGACTTTTTGGCCGAGCTGTTTTCGAAGAAGGGATATGCAATTAATTCGATCGGATGCAAATTCGGAGCGATGGACGACCAATCCGCTTGGCTTTTGAATCGCGGCCATCTCCGCATCCTGGTAGAGAATAGGCAGGGGAGGGATTTCAGGGCGATTAAGCGGTTTTGCCGGCATCCAGAGCGCTATCCTCTGTGTCCGCGGTGCTCTCGGCTGCTGCGGGCTTTTCTTCGGGGGCAGGCGCGTCGTGTTGAGCCCGGGCCTGGGTATTTAATGCGGCCGCGGCTTCGTCTTCTTGAGCGAGAATTTGATCGGTTTGGGCGAGGGCCGCTTCATGGCGGCGAATAATGCCTTTGCAGCGCCGGCTGGCCGCGCCCAGGAAAATAAATCCTAAAAATCCCCAAATCGCGGCGCATACGGTGCCTGCGAACATGGCGCCCTGGGACGAGCCGCGCCCTATGGAATCGAGCATAACGAAGACGTAAATGGGTGAAGGAGCGGCGACCATTAAGGCGTCGCTGCCTCCGCTGGGGCGGGATAAAAGGCCGGCGATGGCGGCGATAATCCAGGGGCCGACGGTGACGCCGAAGATAACCGCGAAGAGAATAATTCGCGCGGCCATGGGGGTGTTGACGCGGGCCCGAAGCCAGGCGCCGACGCCCGCGGTGAAGATGTGAAACGCAATCGCATAGCCTGCGAATGTGATGATTTGGAGGATTTGATCGCCTTTGCTGGGGGCGCCGCCCAATTCGACCGTAATGATTGAAATAAGGGCTGTGGCGGCCAATGCAATGGGGCCCGAAATGAGGAGCAGGGTGCCTGCCGGAACGACGCCCGGGCCGAGAAAACGCCTGAATTTACCGGCGCGAATCTGTTCCCATGTCGCCCGGACGCGGCGCGAGGGGCCTATCGGTTCGCCTTGGAAGAGAAAGACCGAGAAGCTTAAAAAGATAAAGAGGCAGACCATCGATGCAATTGCGAATTCTTCGCGGTCGGATGCGTTTGCAGCGGCGGGCGGGACACAGGCAACGGCAGTTAATATGGGCAGGGCGACGATGAACCAGCGCTTTAGGCCGGTGGAGCGGTCGTCGGTGACGCTTGTTAAATTCGCAATGGTGACTTCGTAGAGAAACCAAGCGGGCAGCGTGACCGTGACGATGGGCATTAAAATTAAAAATACGAGGTATTGAAGATCGAAGGGGGCGCGGGCATAGGCGGTGGGAAGCCATACGGGAGGGCCTTCGGCGACGCCCGGCCATAATTCGTGGGCGCCGAAGGAAAGTGCCACGCCCAGGGTGAAATAAATGGTGATCGTCAATGGAAAGGCGACGAGCAGCGTGACAACGATGGCGACGCGGAGGCTGGCCATTTTGGAGCTGATGGCCAATCCAAACGCAACGCTGAGCAATGCGATTAAAAATAAAAATATGAATGCGACGACGACTTCTGTTGCGGTGACGCCGCCGAATAAAAAGGAGAGGGCGCCGACGGGAGCCAGCATGACGATATACATGCCAATGGCCGTGTACGCGGCTAGAAACTTGCCTTGAGCGATTTCGCTGGGCGGCATTCCGGTTAAAATAACCGCTTCCCATGTGCGGCCTTCGCGTTCGGAAGCGATGCTGTTGGCCGCTACCGCCGGACCTACGACCGTTACGACGAAATATGCGATCGAAAAGAAAACCTGAAAGATAACAACGCCCGTTGTGGCAGGGCTGGAGGTCGTGGAGACGATGCCGCCGATGGCCGCGATGAGCAATGTCATCAAAATGGTGGCCACCATTAAGATAATGGGTGTGCGCTGAAGGCGGGCGGCTTGGCGGAGTTCGCGGATCCAAATGGGATTGGGGTCGGCGTTCCAGCGGTTGACGCGGTATTTGGCTCGGTCGACGAGGCGCTTGGACGCGGGGCCGGCGGGTATGGCGGAGCCTGTTTGTACGCTCACTGCATCTCTCCCTTGGTGACTTCGAGAAAGATTCTCTCGAGCTCGTTTCTTTCTTGTTCGACGCCGACGACGCCTATGCCGTTGCGCACCAAATGCTGGACGATTTCGGCGATTTTTACGTCGTTGCCCACAAAGCCCACATGGATGACGCCCGCGATGACTTGGGCTTCGAGAATGCCAGGGCCTCCGCGCAGGAGCGGTGCGGCCATTTCGGGATTGCCGAGCACGCGCACTTTGACGCGGCGGCGCCCTTGTACCGGCGGGATGGCTTGGGCTTGAGGCTGTGCGGGGGCCGGAGCCGCTCCGGATTGCGAAGGATTAGGATAGGATGCGCTTGGATTGGGCTGCGGTGCGGCGGCCATGCCGGGCGGAGGCTGTGCATATTGACCGTATTGCTGTGGCATTGCAGCGTATTGGCCCGCGCCTTGGGGAGGCTGCTGGGTCTGGAGATGGGGCGCATATACGGCTGGGCCGTAGGGCCGGTGATGGGCCACTTGAGCGTAGCGCTGAGCCCGCTGGGAATGGGCTCCATGCTGGACATAAGGCGCTTGGGGATGGGCGGGCTGCACTTGCTGGCCCGCGCGCATGGCTTCGAGGCGCGCGGCGATTTCGCCGATAGGTCCGGCGACCACCAGGCGGCCTTTTTCTAAAATGCCAATGGATGTGCAGACATCCGAGAGCTCGGTGAGAATGTGCGAGGAGAGGAAAATGGTTTTTCCAAGGCTGCGGAGCTCCAGCAATAGATCGCGGATTTCAATGCGCGCCCGGGGATCTAAATCGCTCGCGGGTTCGTCCATGATCAATACTTTCGGATCATGAAGCAATACACGTCCAATTTGAAGGCGCTGCTTCATGCCCTTGGACATGGTGGCCACGACGCGATCTTGTATTTTGCCCAGGTCTGTCAGTTCTAAAACGGCGTCGACTACATCGGCCGAGGGCACGCGGTAGGCATCGGCGAAAAACTCTAAATATTCGCGTACGGTAATGCGATCGTAGACGCCCGCGTGATCGGGCATATAGCCAATGCGCTTGCGCACGGAGGCAGGATCGATGGTGACATCAATTCCATCAATTTCGACCCGTCCGGCCATGGGTTCGAGCAGCGTGGCCATGATGCGGATCGTTGTTGTTTTGCCAGCGCCGTTCGGACCAATAAATCCAAAAATCTCGCCGGGCCAAACGTCAAAGGTGACGTCTTTCAATACGTCGATATTGCCAAAGCGGTGCCACAAATGCCGGATGCGCATGGTCGGTATTTCGTCCGGCGCATTTTGAGCATCGGGGGGCAATTCGTTGGAATTGTTGTCTTTGGGGCTTTCTGAAGCTGTAACGCTCACGGTTTGCCTCCATAGCCGACGATGCGCACAAGGAGCCGATCGCTCTCGAGGCGAAGGCCGGCGTCGGATGTTTTGCCTTCGCCTCCATCCAATTGCGCGAGCACCACGGGAAGATCGCCCGGGAACCAGTCGCTTGTGGTGTCCGCGCCCCGTTCGATGGCTTCCCAGGCTTCGGCTAAGCCGGGCGCGTCGGTGCTCAGCACCGGCACCAAATGAATGGCTTCGAGGCGGTGAAT
This sequence comes from uncultured Polyangiaceae bacterium, assembly GCA_964537685.1. Lineage (GTDB taxonomy): Bacteria > Myxococcota_A > Polyangia > Polyangiales > Polyangiaceae > CAZICM01. Next base: position 55,793 of record CAZICM010000017.1, on the reverse strand, counting down.
ATCGATGCCGCCCGCGCGGGTGGTGGAGACGACTTGGGAATACCATGTGCGTCCTTCGGTGCTCGCGGCGATATCGGAACCGCTGCTTCCAAGGACTTTTGCGCCGTCGCCGATGTTGCCCAAATAGCGGGCTTGAGCGCCGGGCATCCATAAAATGGTGCCCCGCATCCGCCGGCCGCTGCGGTTGATGACGGCAATGTCTGTGCTGCCTTCCTTTACGATCGAAATGCCGTCTCCAAGGGATGCAAAGCCATCCTCGCGCACGACGATGGTTTGCCATGGTAATGCGGTGACATTGGTGAGCCGGGCGCCGTCGCGATCGACCATAAGCTGATCGCGGCCTTCGCCTGTGTCGGGACGTACGGCGGTGCTGAGGAGGCTGCTCGCATCGCTGGTGCGCACGGTGATTTCATCGGCGCGCGAGGCGTAAAATCCGCGCCATCGCCTCGCTACGCCGCGGCTCATGCCCGCGCCCGCTTCGACCAGGGTGAGATGGCGCGCGCGTCCGCGTATGCCTTTTGCGGTGACGCCGATGACGACGATGATTCCAAAGACGATGGCGGCCATGGCGGGCAGCCATCGCAGGGCCCGGAGAGGTTTGCCTTTCTTGGCGGCGGCCGAAAAATTGAGAGGCCCAGCGACGACGGCGTAGATGCACAAAAGCAGCGCCGCGATGGCGATGGACCAGCGCGAGCCTTCGTTGGGATCGAGCTCTTGGCGGATGCGGTCGAGGTCGTGGCCCGGGCCAAGTCCGCCTGGGCGGTGGATGATGGTTGAGCGCCGATCGTAGGCTTGGCGGGCCATTTCTACGATGCGGGCTTTGGCCCAGTCATCGTCGACGGCTGGTTTTTTGGTGGGATCGAACGCGAGCAGGTGCACTTCGCCCATGCCGTACGAAGCGGACGCTCCAAAGGTGGAACCCCTTAAATTGCCGCCTGAATAACCGCTGAGCACAACAGAAAGATCGTCGCCGGGATTCGCTGTGTTGGGGATCGCTTTGGGGGTCGTCGCGCCATAGGGCAAGGGCAGCGAGATGGCTTTTAATGTCTCGGAATGAACGGATGTTTTGGTGACTTCTCCGCCGACCATGGCCACGATGGTTGGATTGCGGAAATCCTCGGGCCTTGTGAGCACGACGGCGAGCGTGCCGCCTCCCATGACGAATCCTGAGAGGGCCTCGAGCTCCAAGCCTTGAAGGCGGGCGAGCGCTTCGCTGCGGATGAGCACGGCGTCGGCGTTGTTGTAGAGCGCTGCGCGTTCGGGCAGCACAGGATCGCCCGTGGTGGGATCGTAGCGGGGCGAGCTGACCATCATGATCATTCCGCTCGTCGGCGGCGAGGTGCCCGGCGGCATAAATCCAGGGGAAATATAGACTTCGTTGACGGCCGAGCGGAGGCGCGAGGACTCGCTGATATCGAGCAGAACGACTGGAATTTGGGCGCTCGATGAAAAACGCTGCGAGCCAATTTTACCCAGTGCGTCGTCGTCCACCTCGATTTGTAAGTCGGTATAGGGCGCGATTTGCGCGGGCAGGCGCACGATGGCTGTGGCGCCCGGGGCTACGCTGTAAGGCGCTTTGGACGTGAAGAGGCCGCGTATTGAATATTGGTTCGTCTCGCCGCGCGCATAGCCTTTTAAAGGCTTTGAACCGTTGTTTTGAATGCGCACCAAAACCTGCGTCCAGCCCCAGGGAACCGCGGGCGCGAGGCCGCCGGTGCTGACGAGCGGAGTCATTTCGACGGTGACTTCGGGCGGCCCGCCGGCTTGAGGGCTTGCGCTGGGCGGCGGAACGGGCGGGGGCTCGCGCGCTTCCAGGGGCGCCGAATACATCGCAAGCGCGCACATCGCCGCCGGCGCGCTCAGACCGGCAAAAAAGCGCTTCATCGCGTCATGGCCTTTTCAACGGTGTCGGGACGCATGGGGACGCTTTCACAGAGATTGGCAATGACTTGATCTGTCGTGATTCCGTCGGCTTCGCCTTCAAACGATCGGATCATGCGGTGGCGCAATACAGGGCGGGCGACTTTTTGGATATCGCCGAACGCCACATGAGCGCGGCCGTCGAGCAGCGCGATAGCCTTTGCGGCGAGCGCCAGCGATTGAGCACCGCGCACGCCTGCTCCATAGCGCAGCGCGCGTTTCACCATATCGCTTGCGGTTTTGGATTCAGGATCGCTCGCCTTGATCAGCCTTGCGCAATAGCGCATCACCGGTTCTGAGATTTGAATATCGCGGCACAAAGATCGCAGCGCCAAGATCTCGTCGCGAGAAAGCACGCGGGGAGGGTTGCCCCGATCGTGCCCGGTGGTGCGCACCAAAATTTCGGTAAGCTCATCTTCTGTTGGATTGGGCACCAATACTTTCAATAAGAAACGATCGAGCTGGGCCTCGGGCAAAGGATAAGTGCCTTCCATTTCGATCGGATTCTCGGTAGCGAGCACGAAAAATGGCTGTTCCATAGCGTGGCGCTTTCCTGCAATGGTGCAGGCGTGTTCCTGCATGGCTTCCAGCAAGGCACTTTGCGTTTTTGGTGTGGCGCGATTGATTTCATCCGCGAGAATGACCTGTCCGAAAATCGGCCCTTTATGCAAGGTGAAATGCCTCGATCCATCCGCGGCGGTCACTAAAATATTCGTGCCCGTGACATCGCTCGGCATTAGATCGGGTGTAAATTGAATACGTGAGAATTGCAAATCGAGGCAATTGGCGATGGTTCGAACCAGCAGGGTTTTTCCCAGGCCCGGCGCGCCTTCCAAAAGCACATGCCCGCCGGCGATAATGCCCCAAAGCGTTTGATCGACGATTTCATTTTGACCGACGATCACATGGCCAATGGCATCGCGAAGCCTCTGACTGACCTCGCGGGCGAGTTTTAGTTTGTCCTCAAACGATTGACTATTTTCAAACGCGCTCATGCTCTATCCGGTGTTATTGGTTTTATTCGCCGCAGGCTATTGTTTTCGTTATTTCGGCTGAAAATACCGGCCAACTTGTTCCCGGTATTCCTCGGGCACATCGCTTCGCTCGATACCGCCCACTTCATCCGGGCCAACCACGCCCAGCGCTCCCTGGCCTTGGGTATTCGCGGTCTCGCCGGCGCGCCCCGTTGTCCTGCCCATCACGGTTCCCGGCATCAATTGGCCTTTATTAATTTTGGCATTGGCTTTTGATTTAATTCCTGGCCCATCGACAACACCAGTCATTCCATCGTGTTTACCAGGCCCGCCGCCCTCGCTATGCCCGGGCGTTGCGTTTTGGGCATTTTCGCCCTTCCCGCTATCTTTGCCGCCATTGCCTGTTGAATTGCCTTCTTTGCCATTACCTGCGGTTTGGCCTTTTTGCCCCTGACCATTTCCCTGCTGGTTTGGCTGGCCTTGTTGACCCTGCCCATTACCGCTCATTGGCAAGGGCATCGGGGTGCCTCCCCCCAATTCCTTTTCGGCCTCGCCCATGCCCTTTTCGGCGTCTTCCAAAGCCTGCTGACGCTCGGCGTCCTCGCTGGGAGGAGGCTCCTGGGCCATTTGTCTTAGGGCTTCCTGCAATTGCTGCTGCCCTTCGGGCGTCGCCAATTGCTCGGCGAGTTTCTTTAATTCCCGCTCGGTCGGCTCCATATCCGGGTCTTGGCCCTTGCCGCCCTTGCTATTCTTCTCGGCCTGTTTTTTAAGGTTTTCGGCGAGCTGCTTACGCTCTTGCTCGCTTAGCCCCTTCATCGCCTTTTCGACTTCTTTCGCGAGTTTCTGGGCGGCCTTGCTGCTGCCCGTATTGTTCATCTCATTAAGGGCTTCTTTGCCTTCCTGGCTTAGATTCTCGCCCAAACCCTTGGCCATTTCCTTGAGCGCCTGGCCTTGCTGCCCATTTTGCTGCAGCCGTTTCTTTTGGTCCTCGAGGGCCTTGGCCACATCCGGCGCGCCTTCTTTTTTCGCGGCCTCCGCGGCTTCCTCCAGCGTCTTTATGGCCTTTTCCCGATCGCCCTGCTCCAATTTATTGGCCAATTGTTCCATAGCCTCATCGAATTGGATTAAATCCCGATCGCCCAGAGCCTTTTCCGCATCTTTTAATTGCCCATTTTCAGAAAGCTTTCCCAATGCGGCTTCCAAGCCTTTTCGCTGTTCACCTTGGCCGAGCCGCATACGCTCCGCGGCGATGGCATCTTTTAATTTTGCGATATCGGCTTGAGCCTCGCGCTTTTCGACGCCGTCTTTTAATTTTTCGCGAATACGTTTGGCTTCCTCGGCCAATTCTTTGAATCTTTGTTTTTGGGCCTCGTCTTTTGCATTGAGCTCACCGAGTTTAATCGCTTTTTCAAGCCCTTTGATATCGGCGGCATGAATTTTCTCGGTACCCGGCGGGGGAGGGGGCGCGGGAGGGGCTGGGGGCAGGGGAAGCCAGGACAGCACACCGATAGCGGCTGCGGCGAGGGGAAGGGCCGAATGGGCGAGGCGCAGAATACGGGGTCTAATTTTCTTTAGGCGAGTGCCTTCGGGTTCATTTTCGACGTTTTGGAGCGTGGTTGTGGCCTGAGCGATGATAACGGCGCGGGCGGAATCGCGGCTATCGTCGCTGGATTTTTCGTTGTTATGCGCCGGGCTCAGGTTTTCGAGTTCGACGGCGGTGGAGATGGTTTCGTCGCTTTGCAGTTTAGCGTCGAGATAGAGGGCGATTTCATTATCTTTAAGGCGTTTTCTTCGGGCGATCAAGAGACCCGTACCGGCCCCGATCAGGCTTGCGGCGGCGGTGAAGGGCCGGACATCGCCGAGGCGCAATTTCCAAGCGGCGGCGCAGGCGGCGGCGCCGATGACCATGCCAACGGCGGCCCCGGTGAGGATGGTATCCAAAGCGAGGCGCCTGCGGATTTTAGAGGCGAGTTTTTTGAAATGCGTATGGAAAGGAGTGGATTTGGCTTGCGTGGCCATGGCCTTTGGGTTGTATCGGTTTTTATATTGCGGGGCTAGGGGATTTCGATGTCCCCCGATCTTAGGAGTGCCCGGAACATCAAGGAGAAAGGACTCGAAGCATCGGCGAAGGAACGAAGTGTTTCGTATTCGTGGGCGTTCATGGTGGCCCGGCCTTCGCGCGTCATATTCTTTAGGATTTCAACATACTTATTGTTAAATTGATGAAGTGCTTCGGAGCGCATTAATTTAAGCGCCTGACGATTCAGACTATATTTCCTAATCGTGGTATCCCCTTTAGAGGATTGATTGAGGGGCCGGATGGTATACGAATTAAATGTGAGATGATTGGGATGATTTATGTTTTCATCGCAGGGATCGAGGCAATCCTTCACTGAAATGCTTGTATTGGGCTGTTTTTGTTTATTGCAGTCCTTGCATGACCAATAAAGATTTTCCCATTCAAAAGCTTTTTCCGGGCATTCGGATGTTTCGATGTAATGATCGACCTCGCCTTCATTTTCTTCGAGTTTGCACTCACAATAAAAACACTTGCCATGACTCATGGCTTGCAATGCATTTTTAATTTGATTGTGCCGATACTGTTTACTCTCAGGTTTTTTCTTTGGGGTTGTATCCCTATCTTTAAGATATCTCTCTGTCCACTGAGTTTTATGATCGGCCAAGGCTTGCGGTTCGGGGAGGCGGCGAATAAAAATCACGTTCCGGCTCCCTTTCTTCGTTCTGCGATGCGGCGATCCAGATCGATATAGGCAAAGTAATTGGGGTTTAATGCTTTTAGTTTTTGCTCGATGCGTATTTGCTCGTCGAGATTATCCGATTCAATCGCCTTGTCATGATCGTCAAGGAGCTTGGATATTTCTTCGCTCCATGCGCGGGTCTCATCAAATGCGTCGGAAATAAGGATTTGCTCAATAGGTTTATTGGCATAATTACCGCTTTCCTCCTCGACGGTGCAATTTCGATGAGATTGGTCATATTTACAAACAAATACTCTTGCTCCTGGTACAGAGGCGAGGGTGAAGGGCGAGTGGGTTGTGGCAATGATTTGAAGGTTGGGGAATATTTCGCGGATATTGGGCAGGAATCTTTTCTGCCAAGCCGGATGCAGATGATTTTCGATTTCGTCGATTAGCAATAGCCCGGGGATATTGTGGGCTTCTTTGGGATCTGTTTTTAGCAGGGTGTGAACGCTAAACATTTTCCCCAGGAGTGAGATCATTCGCTGAATAAAATAGGCGTTGCCGCTGCTGATATTGGCAATGGGGACAATATGGCCGCTTTGGCTGACCCTGGGCATTAAGTCCGCCCGCTTTACGGGCTTTAATTCGCCGTCCAGCGTGCCAAGCCGAACAATTTTTTCGGCCATCTGATAAAATGCCTCGCCCGTGGCTTTCTCGTCTGGGTCCCGGCTATCCCGAAAATAATCATAATAGGTGATCAGTTCTGTGATCTCGGCGTTGCGCAGCGTTCCCTGAAGGCTGTTGTGCAAAAATTCCTTGTGTTTGGGGGCCTTAAGGGCGGGGATTTCATAGGTTCCCGTACCCAAATTCGCGCGCCAATAATCGACGATCCATGGCGGGCATTGAGCTAGGTTGGACGCCACAGCCGGTCGAGAAATGATTTTGCCTATTTGATGGTTGGCATTTGCCGGCGATAAATAATAGACACCAGGCTGGGAGAACATTCCTTTGTGGCATTGAATTTCACAAGCTGTATTTTCTAAAAAGAAATTGGCCTTTAATTCAAAGGGAGTATTCTCACGCCAAATTTGGCGCTCCAGATACGCATAATTCGGTCCAAATGCTCCCCGGATCGCATCAATCAAAATGCTTTTTCCCGTTCCATTTAAGCCTGTGATCAGCGCAACCGGCACCGGGTCGCCGGGCGTATCAAGAAATTGAAGTTCGGCCCGATCAAATGGCCCAATATTTTCCAGCGATAATTTTAATAGGCGCATGGCAAACAGCGGTTGTGTCGTTAGGTGTCGATCGCTTATGGATATAGTGCCTTCTCCAACCCGATGACCAGCATTTTTTCAATGAGCTCTTTACATTCTATCCGCATCATCGACTCCCATACCCAAGGCGAACCCACCCGGACCGTTATCTCGGGCGGTCCGGATCTAGGCTCGGGTTCTTTGGTCGAACGCCGGAATATCTTTCAATCGTCGTTTGACCATTTTCGATCGGCCATTGTGAATGAACCCAGAGGTTCCGATCCTATGGTCGGGGCTCTTCTTCTTGCTCCCAGCGATTCAAGCTGTGCCGCCGCTGTTATATTTTTTAATAATATCGGCTATTTAGGAATGTGTGGGCATGGTACGATCGGCCTGATGGCCACGCTGCACCATTTGGGCCGGATCTCTCCCGGCATTCATCGCATCGAAACGCCTGTGGGCATTGTCAGCGCGGAACTGCACGAGGATATGTCGGTCTCTTTGCGAAATGTGCCCAGTTTTCGATATAAAAAAGCCGTTTCTGTCGAGGTGCCCGGCTATGGTTTGGTTATCGGCGATATCGCTTGGGGCGGAAATTGGTTTTTCTTGGTAGGGGAATCTCCTGTCAAATTGACTTGGGCCAATGTAGAAGCGCTCACAACCTTCACTTGGAGCATTCGTGAAACCCTTAAAGCTCTTGGAATCACAGGGAAAAACGGTGAAGAGATCGATCATGTTGAAGTCTTTGGTCCACCCGGGACAGAGCATGGGCATAGCCGGAATTTTGTCTTGTGTCCGGGCAAGGCTTTCGATCGATCGCCCTGCGGTACGGGTACCAGCGCTAAATTAGCCTGTTTGTATGAGGATGCTAAACTTGGGGCCGGACAGATCTGGAGGCAAGAGAGTATTGTGGGAACCATCTTTGAAGGGTGGGTCGAGCCTCTAGAAGACGGGGGAGTTATACCTACCATTAGGGCGAAGGCTTATGTGAATGCCGAGGCTTCGCTGCTGTTCGATCCGGATGATCCATTTGCATGGGGTATGCGGAATCCATCAAGGACATAGCCGGCGTACCTTCGCAAGAAGGTATGGCGAAAGCGCGGACTTTGGGTTTACACTCGCGCCATGAGCCCCAAGTCTATCCTCTGCGCCGCATCCTGCCTTTTGGCCGCTTGTTCTGAGCCGCCCGCGCCTTCAAAGACCGCGCTTAACCCTTCGCAACACGCTTCGGCTTCGCCGCTGTTACAAGCTTCGGCCTCTGCCCCCGCGGCTTCTCATTCGGTGGCGGCTCCGCCGGCGCCGGCACCCTTGCCCGCTTCCGCCAAAGGTATAAACGGCGCGGCGATTCGCGTGGAGGAAAAAGATGGTTTTCGGTGGCTTTTGATTGACGATGTGGTGCACGCCGCGATGCGAATCGATAAAACGGAAGATCCGCTGTTAGCAATGGATCCTATCGCATCTATCTTTGAAGCGGTTCAGCCGTCTGTTGGCGAGGTGCTGGTGATTGGATTGGGCAGCGGCGCTACCGTGAATATGCTTCGGGATACGCATAAAAAGGTTGATGCTGTAGAAATTGAGCCTGCCGTTATCGATTTCGCAAGGAAATATTTTGGATTTCAAGGGGATGCAATATTGAGTGATGGCGCGGCGTATCTGAAGGCCAATAAAAAGATCTATGGTGCGATAGTGCTGGATGCCTTTGCCGGGAAGGAGTTGCCCGCATCGCTGTTGCAGGCGGATGTCCTGAAAGCGTTTAGGGATGGCCTGGATCGAAACGGTTTTGGTTGTATTCGTATGATGGGCCGTCCATCAGAGCCCAGGATATTTCAGGTGATTTCCGCATTTGCGCAGCATTTTGCTTCGGTTCGGCTCTTTGGTACAGGAGCCGGTGATACCGAGCAGCATTTGTATTTGGTCGTGTCTGAGCGGCCGTATTCATTTCAATATATGGATCATGGCTTCTTATGGCCTATTCCATTGCCCGACTCCAAAAGCCTAAGCTCAAATAGCGGGCAAGAAGCCTTGAAAAAAGCTGTATTGGGACAGCTTCCTCCCAAAGTTAGATTGGCCGGCTACTTGACCCGGGGAGATAAAGATCCCAAAGAGTTTTTTTTGGATTTGCCTCATTGGGAAATGGGTTCCAGGCGTTATGCCCTGAAGTTATCTGAAGCAGATGCAAAGAAATTAAATGCGATGTTGCCTCCCAAAACGGTGTTCCCGACCTCGGGCGACTTGTCCAGCGATGGCGATTTAACAAAAACGCTTCATTCCATGATGGGAGGTGGTGGAGTGAAGCTGTCGTTGGTGCGTTTTTCGCCGGTGGTGGTGGCTGTGGAGGGCGCTTTGTTGCCTCTGCCTGAGGATAAGGAATCGAAAGCGGTGCCCAAGTATGCGGGTGTGGATGAGTTGCCTCTGAACAGGGGGCCTAATATGCCTCCGATGATCGACAAATCCATTTCGGAATTTTCAAGGGGAACCATTTCAGTAGAAAAGATGCAATGGTCGATCGATTTGCCCGCATTTAAGCGATTGAGGGCTTCAAAGGTTTTACCCAGGGCTCTTAAGATGGAGTCCGCCGCGCGAAAGGCGGATTTTGCAGTCGTGGAACAAGAAGCCCTTTCTTTAAGCGGGGATTTTGCGGCGAGTTTTGGAGGGTTTTGGCCTAGGATTGGCTATGCCGAGGAATATTTAGGTATTCGGGAGATCGCTGGGTATTGGGCTAAAAAGCTGTCCAAAAGCTCTTCCGAATTTGAATATGCGAAGGCATGCGATTGGGCGGCATTTGGTATAGATGCGGTGCTGGGGCCGGACTACCGATGGGCGGAGGACAGCAAGAAAAGGGAGTCTTATAAAATATTAAAAGCGTTCCAGGAGTGTGCCGAGCAAAAATATTCGATTGTATTGAATGACAAATCGAGTGATATTAAAATCGCGGAAATCGCGGCCAGCCGTGTGGTTTCGCTGCTGGAGGAAAAGCTGTCTGCGCTGGATGAGAATGCATCGGGAAAGAAAGCCCTAGAATTAACGCTTGAAATGCTGAAGGGGCGGGTGAAAAACGGCAAGGCGATGGAGGAGCCTCCACCGTTTTAAGTGAATTTAGGCAATATGAATGTTGTAGTCGCGCCGCAGTTCTTCGAGCGGGCGCTCCAATTCCGATTGAATATCCCAGCCATCGTTGAGTAGGTCCACCGTTGCCAATAAGCCCCGGCGGTAGGCGCGGGCAATTCGATCGGTATTGAAGCTCGCGGGCGCCGCGCGGAGGCTGGCATAAGGTTCGCGGAGTTTGCGGCCCAGGTGAAGCATGCATTGGGTGCCAAAGAGAAGGCCAAAGGGGTCTTCCAGTTTGGACATGCCGGCCGAAAAGGCGGTGAGCTCGAGTTCGCCCGGGTCGTCGGTGTCGTAGCCCGTGAGGACATGCAAAAAATCGTGAGGGTTTTCCTTGGGCATCGCAGCACCCCGCTCGCCGGGAAAGAGATAGCGGCGCTCGGTCATAAAAGCCCAGTAGTGGCGGCCAAAGCTGCCCTCTGCCATGAGCCCAAGCTGTTTGAAGCGCCAGGCATCTTCGATGTTTTCAGGCGGTTCTGTGGCGGCGCGAAAGAGCTGCCATAGGCCGCGCCAGCCTTCGGGTTCTTCGCGTTCAGGGCTGACGGTGCCGCGCGGAAAAGAGCTCCGCCGAACCATATCGCGGCGAAGGGTGTCGAGGTGATGCGTCGCGAGGAGGCGGAAGTCGTGAAGGCTGTGGTCTTCCACCCCGAGCTCCGCGGCGAAATCGTCGATGACGCGCCGCTCTTCCTGGCTGAGCGTGCCGTCGATCAGCGCTGTGAAAATAAGGAGCTGAGCAACATGGAGCCGGGCATCGGGATCGGGAAAGATCTGAGCGAGCTCCATGGCGGTAATGGGCTCGAGGGCGTCGGCCGGCGTGTGAACGCCCAGGGTTTCACCGACGGAATACAAGAGAGTGCGCTCTTCGTCGCCCAGCTCGCGGTGAGCTAGGGCGACGGTTTTCATGGCGCGCAGACTGGTTTGGATTTGCTCGTTACTAAGGGGTAAGAGCTGCACGAAGCCTACATTATCACTTTCATAAGCGCGGAATAGAGCGGCGTTTACTTGTTCGCTTTGAGTGTGAATCGTTCGCCGGCCTTTTCTTCTACATCGGCGCGCTCGAAGGGGAGCGGCACATGTTCGCCCTTCGCCCAAATGTCGTTTTGGCTATCGAAGTGAGGATCGTTTGGATCTTCGCGGCTGCCCCTGGCGAAGTTGATGGTGGCGGTGGCGCGGCCTTGTTCGTTGAAGCCGACAATCATGCGGTAGAGCGCCATTTCATGCGCGGGGAATTGATTGAGGACTGCGCCCTCCGCATCGAAAAACGGAGCGTAGGCGACGTTGACTGTGTCCAGATGTCCATCGACGGTGATGGGATCGACAGCGAGTTCTCCGCCATATTCGCTGCTGAACTCGGCCGCGTGAACGTCTGCGAGTGTGAAGGCCGCGTCGAGCGAGCCAAAGCGCTGTTTTAGCCATGTGGCGGTGTCGTCGAGCGCGCCCATCAAGAATGCGTTTTGCCCGCCTGGCATATAGGCATCTGCGCCTTGGAAGCGTTTGGTGATGACGTTGTGAAGGACGCTGGGGAAGGTGGAGTTGGATGCCGAGGCGACCGCGCTGAACATGGCGGGTGTGAACGCGGCTTCAAATGCCCGCTTGCATGCAAACCACTCGAGGCCCAGGTAAATGACCGGCGCTTTTTCGCTTCGTACAAAGCGCAGATCCCATGCGCCGAGGGTAGCCGCGAGGGACTCGAGATCGGTGCGGCCAACATAAGCGCTCAGCGTGGGATCGGTTGGAATCGCGGCGACTGCTTCGGTGAGCTTCGGAACGAGATGCTCGGCGAGAACGCTTTTTACGTCTTGCTGAAGCGCTTCCATATCATCGCGGGTGATCTTATTTCCGCCTGCGATGAGCCCCCGGATCGATTCATCGATGCGCTTGTTGCGGGCACCGTTGGCGAAGAACGCTCCATAATAGAAATCGTCGTTTTGAACGTTGCCATCGGCTGTGTGGCCCCAGGGGTCGTTATTGGCCGTGGCAATGAATCCGCGGGCCGGATCGCGTTCGTGGGGAAGCTGTGAAGGCGGAAGAAATCCGCGGTTCCATAGGCTTTCCTTGTCGGATGAATCCACGATATGCCAAGGCATATCCCGCGTTTTTGGATCGCCCCGATCGGGCACATCCACATGAACGTGATACCCGATGCCGTCTTTGCTTGCGCTCACGTAGTTCACCGCGCCCGCGTTCATCAGATCGGCGGCAGCTTCGAATTCGTCGAGGTTCTTTGCGCGGTCGATATCGATATAAGCGGCGGGTTCCATCGTGGCCTTAAAGCCCGTCCAGTTGAGGAGGATTTGCCCATCGGCGAGGAATGCGCGAGGCACGGGAAGGATCTCCTCCGGAAGGATGACGCCGTAGCCAGGAACTTCGCGCACGCTGATCACATAGTCTTCTCCCTGACCCACGGGCGCCCCGTCTTTGCGAACACGGATGGTCTCGTCGCGCGGAACGATATCGGCAACTTCACCGCCGATTTTCACCGTTTTCGACGTAGGCAGCACGGCCACATCCCAAAGATCCATCGCATCGGCGAAGTTGGTCGTGGCGGTCCAGCCGACATGAGCATTGTGGCCAAGCTCGACTGTGGGCGTGCCGACAAAGGCAAAGCCGATGACATCGAAGTTCCCTCCCGCATCGGCGCTGTTCATGTGAACGGGCCAAAGGCGGCTCGGGCTCGTCAGGCTTTGATGCGGATCGCCTGCAAGCAAAGGCTTTCCATTGTCTGTGTGCATCCCCGCGACGGCCCAGTTGTTGGACGCCGTCGGAGGCATTACGGGCCGGTAATAGAACGGCGTATCCGCCGGAACGGGCTTGCTAAAACCTGGAGGCAGAGGTGGCGGAGGCGGTGCGGGCGCGGGCGATCCAGGCTTTTTGTCCGGCTCATCTTGATACATCGTGAACATATCGAAGGCGGGCATCAGCACAGGCAGAGATGCGGCTGTACTTGGAACGAGGCGGAGCAGGGCTGTTGCGAGAATGTCCCGATCGAGCGAATTCGACAGGCCAAACACCAGCATTTTGCCGATGGCGAAGGTGTGCGCGTCGATCCAAGGCTCAGGGATCAGATTGAACTCGGTCTCACGCAGGCCATAGGGGCGCGGAGCTTCGCCATTCTTGATTTCGTCGATGCGGTGATTGATGCCCGCAATCCATGCATCGAGCAGCTTTGCGTCCTCGGGACGCTGCTTTCTAAAGTGCGCCGCGTCCGCTGCGCCTAGAGCTGAGAAATTGATCGTACGCATAAAGACATCGCTTTTGCGCGCCGCCTCACCGAAGAGCTCTGCCTTGCGGCCAAGGGCCTGGCGGCGCCAGAGCTCCATTTGAAACAGGCGATCGCGGGCCATCGCATAGCCGGCGCCGTAGAACGCGTCGGCGTCGCTCTTCGCGTAAACATGCGAGATACCTAGGTTATCGACGACGATCTCGAGATCTTCGCTGGGATACTTCGGGGCCTCACTCGGATTTGGGACGGGATTGTCGGGGCTGCATGCTCCGAGGCTGGCGGTCAATGCAACGAGCGCCGCTGCGGCAAAAGGCCGGCGGACATAGGTGGTACGGGATGCGGGATGAGATTGAGTCGGCAGATCAGGTGTACGGCTGGAACGCTTCATAAGGCTTCCTTTCTCATGAAACGATAACCACGACGCCATGGCACAGCCTCATCTCATCGACGCGACAAGGCATTGTGTGGTGCGGATTTTGAGCGACGCGCTCGGTGATCTTTGTTTAGATCGCAAGCGATGATTCCCGCGATCATTGGCCTAGTCATTCTTCTTTACCTCCTTTCGGGGCTGCGCCAGATCAACCAGTGGGAAGTGGCGCTCCGCTTCACGCTCGGCAAATTGTCCGGCCGCGTCGAGCCCGGGCTCACCTTGTTTTTCCCTGGGTTTCAGGAGCTCAAGCGCATCGATACCCGGACGAAAAATCGCGATCTGTTAAGGCAGATGGTGATTACCCGGGACAACGTGACGACAATGATCGATGCCGTTGTTTATTACCGCGTTATCGATCCGGATAAGGCGACCTTGGCCGTCGAGAATTATGAAGCCGCGGTGAAGGATCGGGCCAAGGTTGTGCTGCGCGATGTGGTGGGCGAAACCCGGCTAGACGAGCTCTTGGCGCATCGCGAGGAAGTCGCCGCAAAGGTCAGAGCGCAGGTTGAGACGGTCGTTTCCCAGTGGGGCCTGCATGTGGAGCTCATCGGCCTCCAGGATGTGCAACTGCCGCCGCAGATGCAGGAAGTGCTTGCAAAAGTGGCAATTGCGGAACGCGATCGAAAGTACGTGGTTATCAAGAGCGAGGCCGACGTAGAGAGCGCCAAGAACTTCGCGCAGGCGGCGGCGATATTGGCGCAGTCGCCTGGATCGATGGAATTGCGGCGATTTGAAGCGCTCGCAAACTTGAGCCAGGGCGGCAATACCAAGGTGATTTTCGATTTGGCAAAGCCCTACGACGATATGCGGCACACCGCTGCAGCGATGGCCGAAGCGGCGGCGGCACAGCCCGCGCGCGTCCGCGTGAAAGGTGCGGCCGACGGCGCGCTCCGGACCGATGCGCAAGTTGAAGCCGAAGCCATCGCAGAGGCGGAAGCGATTGAAGAAGTGGCCCGCATGAACATGCCCGGCAAAATGGGTATTCGTTGAGCCTTGAGATTGCGGCGCTGATCGCCGGCGCGGCAGCCCTGCTCAAGGCGCGCGGCCGTTCCGATCTCAGCGCATTGGTCGAGCACGCTCAGGTCGAAATCTCGCCCGCACCCGAGAAATGGTCGATGGGCTCGCGCGTCGTTTTAGCGCACCAGGTTGTGCTGATTCTGGATGCCGGTGCCTACGCGGACATCGTCTTCGATGCGGCCAAACTCGAAGCCGTGCGAACAGCCTTTGCATCGGCAATGCGAACGCCCGAGACCGAGCTCGCCGAGCTTTCACCGGTACTTCGGCTGCCGGTGATTCAGCAAGGCTGGCATCATGCCTATCGCGATGCGCCGGTGCGGCAGTGCGAGCGAGAACCCTTGAATCCCGCCGACGTACTGAATGGCGCGTGCGCATTGCTCGCGGCGATGAAAGAGCGTGAAGCGGAAGCCATGCTAGCGCGCGGAGAAATATCCTCCGCAGAAATTCCAGGCGGATCGCTAAGCGAACACCTTCAATTCATGCGCTATGTGATTCACCTCTTGCCTGAAGATCATGTCAAAGCCGAGCGGGATGCCCGGCTCTTTGGAAAGCTGAAATCGGCAGTTTCCGCAGCCGCAACCCGGGCTGATTTTGTTGTAGGCGATATCGAGCTTGGCATTCGGCATTCAGCATCCCGCGAGCGCGGGCATTCAGATTGAATCCTTCCCGCGCCTTGCCCGCGGAAAGTCATCACCGTGCGGAAAGCGATTTGATATGTTCGCAAGCCTGCGACAGGAGTGCCCGTATGCGTGGACTACAGATTTGCGGGGTAGCGTTGAGCACGGCAATTTTCGCCTTTGCGGCGTGCTCCGCGGCAACGGATGACGGCAAGACCTTCGGAGGTGAAGGCGGCTCACAAGGGTCGGGAAGCTCATCGGGCATGGCGCAAGGCGGAGGCGGATCGGCTTCTGCGAGTTCATCGTCCAACGGCGGCTTCGTGGATGGCGGGCTGACTGGAAGCGGCGGGGGCGGTGCGGTCGGCGATTGTTCCGAGGCCGCGAAATTGATCTACGTCGTGGGCACCACGTACGAGCTGTATAGCTACTCTCCGCCCACCAAAGAATTCAAACAGATTGGCATGCTCAACTGCCCATCGAATGGCGCGACACCTTTTTCAATGGCCGTCGATCGTCAGGGCATTGCTTGGGTCTTATACAACGATGGAAATATATTTCACGTAGATATCTCCAATGGCGCGAGCTGCTCCAAAACCAATTATGTCCCTGGCCAGGCAGGCTTTTTAACCTTTGGAATGGGATTTGTGGCCGACACCCCCGGCGGCTCGGAAGAGACTTTGTATATCGGCAACTACAACGGACAAAACCTAGGCAAGCTCGATCCTAAAACCCTTAGCGTTTCGCCGGTGGGCAATTACAGCGGCGGAAATGGCCTAACGGGCGCCGCGGAAATCACCGGCACTGGAAGCGCACGGCTCTTTGGCTTTTTCTATAAAGGCTTTGGACAGCCGGCATATGTTGCCGAAATCGATAAATCCAATGCCTTTATTCAATCGGTGGCCAGCCCCAATAACGTTGAAATTGGAAGCGGCTGGGCATTTGCGGCGTGGGGCGGTTCATTTTATTTATTCACGGCGCCGAACGGCGATTCGGTGGTAACGAAATTCACGCTGGATCCCAATGATCCTTCCGTCGGAACCGTGAATATCGAAGTGCCAAGCGTGGGATTTGTGATTGTGGGTGCCGGCGTCTCCACCTGCGCTCCAGTTGAGCCCCCGAAATAAAAACACCGAATAAAAACACCAAACAAAAGGATCAATACAATCATGGATTTCTCCATTTCGGAAGAAATGTCATATCTGCTCGGCAATGTCGAGGATCTGCTGGAGCGAGAAGTTATTCCCCTGGAACAAGCCTTTTTAAGCAAAGGTTTTAATGCGCTGGAGCCCGCGATCGAAGCGGCAAGGCGCAAGGTGAAGGAAATGGGGCTTTGGGCGCCCCAAGCACCGCGTGAAATCGGCGGCCTTGGACTCTCGCTATTGGAGCATGGCCTAGTGAGCGAAGTGCTCGGAAAAAGCCCGCTCGGCCATTATGTATTTGGCTGCCAGGCGCCGGACGCGGGCAATATTGAGATCCTGCATAAATACGGCACGGACGAGCAAAAACGCACCTATTTAGAGCCTCTTTCGGCCGGCAAAATCCGGAGCTGCTTTTCAATGACCGAACCCGGCGCTCCGGGTTCCAATCCGACGCAATTGGTCTGCCAAGCTAAAAGCGATGGAGACGATTATATCCTATCAGGCCGTAAATGGTTTACGTCCGCGGCCGACGGAGCCGCATTTGCCATCGTTATGGCGGTCACCAATCCAGATGCTCCCCCGCATTTAAGGGCGAGTCAGATTATTGTGCCCACAGACACCCCTGGATTTGAAATGGTCCGCAATATTTCGATTATGGGGAGGCCGGGCGACGGTTACGCCAGCCATTCTGAAATTAGCTATAATGATTGCCGTGTACCCAAATCCAATCGATTGGGGCCTGAAGGCAAGGGCTTCTTAATTGCGCAGGAAAGGCTGGGCCCGGGCCGCATTCACCATTGCATGCGCTGGCTCGGCATTTCCGAACGCGCATTTGAATTAATGTGCCAGCGGGCCGCATCGAGAAAAATCGATGATGTAGAGCTATTGGGCCAAAAAGGAATTGTACAAGCCTGGATTGCGGAAAGCCGCGCGTCCATCAATGCGGCCCGGCTCGCTGTGCTGGAAACCGCTTGGAAAATAGATAAACACGGTTTTGCCGAGGTAAAAGATTCAATCTCACTTATTAAATTCCATGTGGCTCGGGTCATGCTGGACGTAGTGGACAAAGCCATTCAGGTCCACGGCGCCCTGGGCATTACCGACGACACCGTTTTATCGTATTTCTACGCTCATGAACGCGGTGCCCGCATTTATGACGGCCCCGATGAAGTTCATAAAATATCGGCCGCGCGGCATATTCTTAAACGCTTTACCCCCCGCCCCGCCCAAAAGAGCGAATGAGCGCCGCCGACCCCACACGGCCCGTGCGCGCGGGCGAAGAGCTTCCCCAGGCCACGCTCGTCCTCTATTTGGAAAATGCCATCGGCCCCGATTTTAATGCTCAATCCTTAAGCATTGAACAATTTCCGGGTGGGCATTCCAATCTAACGTATTTATTAAAAAGCGGCACCAAAGAATGGGTACTGCGCCGCCCTCCCTTTGGATCAAAGGTCAAAAGCGCGCACGATATGGGGCGCGAATACAGGCTCTTGTCCAAACTTTCGCCTGCGTTCCCGCTCGTCCCCAAACCGCTTGTGTTCTGCGAAGACGAATCGGTTATAGGCGCCAAGTTTTATGTGATGCAGAGGCTTTCCGGCCTGGTCATCAGGCGCGATATTCCGCCCGCGCTCAAGCTATCGCCCGAGGATATACGCGCCCTCTGCTCTTCCTTCGTGGATACACTCGCCGGGCTTCACGCTATCGATTTCAATTCGATCGGATTGGCCGATTTTGGACAGCCCAAAGGCTATGTCGAGCGGCAGGTGATGGGCTGGGCCAAGCGCTACGAGGCTTCGCGCACCGACGATATACCCGAAATGGAGCGCGTTTTTGCCTGGCTCGCCGAACACAAAGAAGAAGCCCAGGATGCCTCGATCATTCACAACGATTTTAAATATGACAATCTCTTGCTTAATCCTTCCAATATCAGCGAAGTGGTTGGCATTCTCGATTGGGAAATGGCCACGCTCGGCGATCCCCGGATGGATTTGGGAACAACACTATGCTATTGGGTTGAGGCTGGCGACGATGAAGCGTTAATCGCAATGCGTATGGGGCCCACGGCTGTGCCGGGAAGTTATACGCGGCGCGAGCTCGCCCAGGCTTATGCGCAGCGCAGCGGGCGGGACTTGGGCAATATTGTTTTCTATTATTGTTTCGGCCTTTTTAAAACGGCTGTTGTTCTTCAGCAGATTTATTATCGTTATGCCCAAGGCTTAACGCGTGATCCCCGCTTTGGCACGCTGATTCACGGCGTGCGCGCCCTCGCCGCCCAAGCTGCCCGCTATTTAAATCGCAAAGAATTGTAGTCCATTCTCTTTATAACCGTCGCGATCGGCGATGTACAATTGGACTTAATGGGCCGACACTGCCTGAATGAATAGATTTTCTTGCATTCTTTCAGGCGTTGTTCTGTTTTTCTTTTATGGCTTGGCCCAAGGCTGCGGCGATGGCGGCGATAATTCTTCCGCATCAACAACATCGGCAAGCAGCAGCAGCGGCGGCGGCTCGGGGGGAGCAGGAGGAAACGCGGCGGACTGCAATAGCCTGATATGCAGCGGCCCCGGCGAAATATGTCTCAATGGCCAATGCATTGCCGACTGCGCAAAACCGGGCGCCATCCCCTGCGCGGCGGGCACGGTATGCAATGTATCCGACGACCAGGCTGGACATTGCGTCGATCCCGCGTCTGCCTGCGTAACCACATCCGAACCCGAAGCCTGCGGCGACAAAATATGCGGTCCCGGATCCGCCTGCGCTGGCAATGGCAAATGCTATCCCCGCGTGCCTTGCGCCGGCCTATTGTGCGAAGGAAATACCTGCTACGGCAGCGATTGCTCGTGTTCCCGCAATATCGTCTGCGAACCCGCGCCCTTGGGTTCCGTCGATTCCAATGGCGAGGGCACTCCCGGCACATTGCATGAAAATGCATTCCGGTCCGGTATTGTTGATCTCGAATTCGATCCTGCGTGCGCCGCCTGGGCCGTCACGTTAATTTCCGGCCCCGACTATCTTCGTTCTGTTGCGCCCGATGGAAAAATCTCGGTCTACACGGGCGTTACAAATCTCAATATGGGCGAAGTGGCGGTTTTGCAGCAGATCGTAACACCGCAGGCCGCGCCTTCCCAATTCAAAGAAAATCCTGGCCTCGACGTTTCGCTTTCCTATATCTGCTGCCAGACCTGCGGCTGCATTATTAATTCCTCGCAGCCCCAAGGCGTTGCGCGCCTCGATCCAGTCACGGGAATGCTGCCCATTGTCATCCCCTCCGAAACCTATACGCAAGGCACAGGCCCCTATGGTGCCAAAGTAACCGATACTGGACCCGCTGGAGTCAGCTATGGACTCGATCGCGTGCTCTATGTGGGAAATATTCAAACGAATGGTGATTATTATCGATTGGATTTAAATAATCAGCTTCAGGAATTAATTACCACTTTCCCATCCAGGGTTTACGCATCCACGCCGTTTGATTCGATTACCATGCTCGTTGCATTGGAAGGGGGCGATCTGGTGTTGGTGCGGCCTTCATCTGGACAAGTCGTGCCCTGGGCCAAATCCGATCAGCCTGTGACGGGCCTGGTGCGGGATTTCTTTGACGGATCGATTTATGCGGCCAGAATCGATAAAACCATTGTGAAATACGATGAAAAAGGCACGGCCTCGCCCTTTCAAAGCACGCAATATCCGGCCCGCCTTTCTATTGCGCCCAACGGTTATTTATATGCCCTTTCCAGCCCGCCGCCCTATTATGATCACATGCCCGTTATCGAACGCTGGGAGCTCCCCAAAACCCGCTGAAACCAATTCAATCGTATTAATTAAAGAAAACCGGCATCCTTCAGCGCGGCCTCATATTCCTCGGGCGTATTTAAATTCCTAAGCGACATCAATTGCGGATCGGCCTCGCGCAGCACGGGATCGGCCAATAAAAGCGCCTCATCCACAATGCGCGTGCGCACCTGTTCAAACAAAAAAAATGGCCTCAGCCTATTTTCCGCCAGCAATAAATCGGCTTCCCGTTTTACATGACAACCGTATATGGCACCTAAAGGATGAAAATGTCCCTGCGCTTGAATCACCGCGATATCGTAGCCATCCGATTGAAGCGTGTGGAGCCGCCGAATCAGCGCCGCTTGTAGAAAAGGTACATCCGTCGACGAAATAAAAGCTGCCTTCACATGCTCGGAAAGAGCCGAAAGCCCCACGGAAATACCCTGAAGCGGACCGCGCCCTTCCGTTGGATCCCTCGCGATTAAAATACCCTCGGGCAATGCTGGAAGTTCCTGCTCCGGCGCCGCCACAACGCAAATCGGCCATGCAACAAGGCTGATTGTATTCACGGTCCTAGCGAGCAGCGTCTCGTGTCCAAAAGGCAGAAACGCCTTTGGCCTCCCCATTCTGCGGCTTCTTCCACCGCATAAAACAATGCCGCCCAGTCCGGTAATGCGCTCGGCAATCCTATTCACGCCACGAATCCCCGTGCCCGCAAGAGCGCGCGTGTGGCGGGATTCCGCAATTCCTCAATAAATGCCTGCACGGAAGGCCGCTCCTTGCGGGAATCGGGAATCATAAAATCAAAAGATTCATCACAAATAGGCGTAAATCCAAGGCCGCGATCGTGCGCGACCACATCGATCGCAATGCCAAAATCGGCCCTTCCCTGATGAATGGCGGCCGCTATCGCATGATGCGAAGAAGCTTCGACCCCATAGCCCAAGGGCCGCGCATCGCCCAATAAACGATCGTAAATCGCCCTTGTGCCGCTTCCCCGGTTCCGGTTCACCATCACAATTTCCGGATCGGCAAGCGCCTCCAAAATGGCCGCCTCGACGGGCTTGCCTTCAAATCGGATATCGCCCATCCGGTACAACAGCCCCTGTCTTCGCCCATAGCCTTCAAACAATTCAAGCCCGGGCTTTAAAAAAGGACGGTTGTAGGTTCCCGTCTTCGGATCGAACAAATGCAGGCCGGCAATATCGCATTCACCGCGGGCAATGGCGTTGAGGCCGCCTTCGCTGCCCACCGCGATCAATTTGATCGTAATGCCCCGCGTCCTCAGTCTGCCGATAAGAATGTCCAATCCGATGCAATGGCTTCCGATAATCACCAAATCGGCCTGCCTCGCCTTTTCGCTTGCAATGGGGCGCACCTCGATCGTTTCTCCCTGATCGAGCATCTCGACTTCACTTGGAATGGCAAAATATCCGTCCGCCTGGCTCCAGGTCGTGACCGAGCCCGAGCCTTTTCCAATGGGATAGGCAATGGTATTTCCCGTGTTATCGGTTGTCAGGCGCACCAGCACATATTCCGTGCGGCCATGTTCCGAGACAATTCGAAAGGGTGTTTTCGCGCAAATCGACACATGCCCTTCGGCGGCCCGGCCCGCAAATGCGCGGATGACGGGCGCGACGAATTCATGAAATGTAAAAATCGCCGAGGTGGGAAAGCCTGGGAGCACGGCTACAGGCTTTTTGCCCGATACCGCTAAACACAAAGGTTTGCCTGGTTTTAATGCGACGCCGTGAGCCACGATGCCCGGCTTATCCGCAATTTCAGCCACCAGCCTCGCATTGATATCGCCTGGACCTTTTGAGGTTCCCCCCGACAAAAGCACCATATCCGCCTCGGCCAGCCCCCGGATCAATGCCGATCGGATTGCTCCTTCATTATCGCCGACAATGCCCAGCGAAACCGGCTCGCCTCCCTGTTCACGCACCGCATCGGCCAGCATTTCGCCATTGGAATCATAAATCTGCCCCGGAAGAAGCGGTCCGCCCGGCCTAACGATTTCATCGCCCGTGGACAGAATGGCCACGCGCGGCTTTCGGAATACCCGCACCAGGCCAAGGCCCATCGCCGCTAAAATGCCTGTTTCACGCGAGCTTAGAACTTCTCCCACGCGCAGCACAATCTCGCCCTGCGCAACGTCTGTGCCCGCGTAAGTAATGCTCTTTCCAGGCGTGGCGGCCTTTGTAACGAGAATTTCGCCGTTTTCAATGATCGTATGCTCCACCATAACAATTGAATCGGCTCCTTTGGGAACCATTCCGCCCGTTGGAATGCTCATGGCGAAACCGCTCATAACGGTTGCTTTGGATGCCAATCCCATTTCAATGGTTTCGGGCATGATCTTCAGGCGTTTGGGGGAGAACTCGCTCGCCCCAAACGTATCCGCCGCCTGCACCGCGAAGCCATCGACATTGGAGCGATCGAATGACGGCACATCGATTGGGCTTGCAATATCTTCGGCAAGCACTGAACCCAGGGCAAAGCTCAGCGGGACAACTTCCCATCCTAAGGGCAGCAAATCGCCGATGGCATCCAGAAATCGCCTCTGCGCCTCGTCGCGGCTAAGCACATGAAGAAATTGTTCCTGCTTCATCTCGATGCCTCATTGAAAGCGAAGTTCATTCCATTAAAATGTATCGAATAAAAACACATCCACCGTATCATTTTCTGAATAGCCTTCCAATTCGGAAGGAATGATCACCACTCCATCCGCCTTTGTGGCCGACGAAAGAATGGAGGCACCACTGGTCATAATAGGAAACACACGATCGTTTTCAATACGAACGCGTGTAAAGTCCACCCGGCCAAGCTCTGATACAAACTTTGCTCCCGCGCGGAGCCGCCGCAGGGGATGAGGCCATTGCATGGAACGGCCACCAAGCCTGCGAATAGCCGGCCCGGCAAAAAATTCATAGGCGCACATACATGAAACAGGATTGCCCGGCAGCAAAAAAACCGGACGTTCCCCGGTTTTACCCCGAATAAAACCAAAGCCCGCCGGACTCGAAGGCCGCATCGAAAGCCCGTGTACCGAAAGCTCGCCCAGCTCCGAAAGCACATAGGGAGCGTGATCCTCGGGGCCCACCGACGAGCCTCCCGAGAGCAGCACCACATCTTCATCCGATGCAATTATAACGTTTTTAAGATCATTTCGATCGTCTGCAATATAATCGATGGAACTGACAATCCCGCCATCCCGATCGCACAGACCTTTGAGGACCAGACTATTGGTGTCGACAATTGTTGAGCCCCGGGGAAGCTCGCCGGGCCTGATCAATTCATTGCCAATAATTAAAATCCGGATGCGGGGGCGCTTAATCACCGGCACCTTTGAAATACCTGCCCCGCCGAGCGCACCCACATCTTGAGGCCGGAGTCTCCGGCCTTTTGAGGCAATGCATACGCCCGCCAAAATATCCTCGCCGATTTCTCCTACGTGTTTGCCCGGCGATACGGCTTGCTGAACCCGTAAAATGGCATCGGAATGGCCGCCAACTTCTTCGGCATTTTCCGCCATAATGACCGCATTGGCACCCGCGGGCAATGGAGCGCCCGTTGCAATACGGATGGCGCTGCCCGCGCCGAGCTCGCCCGAAAAGCCTTTGCCCGGCCAGGAATTGCCGATAATGCTCAGCGAAACCGGCGCATACACGGAAGCGCCAAAGGTATCCTCGGCCTGCACCGCGTAGCCATCCATGGCCGAGCGCCTGAAATGCGGCACGCTGATCTGGGCCGTGCAATCCTCGGATAAAATTCGTCCGTGGGCTTGAGCAATAGGAATGTATTCAAAATCCAAAGGGCGGACCCGCGCTTGCAGAATAGAAAGAGCATCTTCGACGCGGGTACGCCGTTTGAAGCCTTTCATCCGAACATCGCGCATAACCCGTCTCAGCCTCCCGGGAAGCGGGCCTTCACTTCGTCTCCAAAGGCGTTGATTACCGATATAAATGGAGCGAGTGCCACTTGGCCCAGGCCGCAGATGGATGTCTCCGCCATCGTTTCGGCAAGTTCGGGCAGAAGCGCCAAATGTCTTTTTTCACCGTTGCCCGAGAGAGCCTGCTCCAATATCGTGACGGCCTTTTCAGAGCCGACCCGGCATGGCACGCATTTACCGCAGGATTCATTGCGAAAGAATTGCACGACATTGGCGGCCAAATCGACAATATCGGCGCCGTCGGCGACGACGAGCACCGCACCCGAGCCCAGCATCGAACCCCGTTCTTGCAGGGCCTTAAAATCGAGTGGAGCGTCCACCGCGTCGCCCCTCAGAAAATTCGAAGAGGCTCCTCCCGGCGCGATCGCATAAATCGATTTTCCGCCCGCGACGCCGCCCGCCATTTCAATAAGCTCTGAAATGGTTGTGCCCATCGGCACTTGATAAACGTCCGGGCGTTCAATATCGCCGGAAAGCGCAATGAATTTTAATCCTGCGCAGCCCCGCACACCCATTTGTTTCCAAGCATCGGCGCCCCGCTCCACAATGATGGGCACATAAGAAAAGGTCTCGACATTATTGATAAGCGTCGGCTTTTCCCACAAGCCTTTTTGCCCGGGAAAAGGAGGTTTATTGCGGGGCTCGCCTCTTTTATCCTCCAAGCATTCGAGCAAAGCGGTTTCTTCGCCCAAAATATATCCGCCCGGCGATACAAATATCGAAATATCAAAGGGGCGGCCTTTACCTAATGCGTCAGGCCCCAAAACACCCAGCGCCCGGGCGCGTTCGAGAGCGCGGGCGAGTGCCGTGCGTTCCGCCGCATATTCATGGCGAATAAATACAATGCCTTCCTGCGCGCCCACCGCGAGCGCCGCCATCGCCATGCCTTCAATGATCAAATGCGGCAACTCCGCCAAAATCAATCGGTCTTTAAAGGTGCCAGGCTCGCTTTCGTCCGCATTGCACACCACATATTTCACGGGCGAGCTTTCCTTGCGCACCAGTTCCCATTTCAAACCCGTCGGAAATCCAGCGCCGCCCATTCCCCGAAGGCCGCTGCCCTTTAAATGATGAATGATTAAATCGGCGGCGTCTGTCTTTTCGCGGGATGAAAGAAAAATCCGATAATTATTTTCGCCATTTTCATAGGGATTGCTCTTCCAGAGCCGCCCCGACACTGCGGGCTCTTGTTCGGCATGGGGATCGGGAGGCGACTGAACCTTGGAAACAAGCGCTTCCAGATCTTTTACGCCGAGCGGATGCTCATTCACAGAGGCCGCCGGCGCGCTGTCACAGCGGCCCAGGCAGCTCACCTCTTTCACTTCGATATCCGCGAAGCCTTTTAAGGCCGCCCGCGCCCGCTCAATAAAATCCCGCCCGCCCGCCAGCCTGCACGAAACGTCGCGGCACAGTGCCACGCTGATCGCAGGCGGCTTCGTGCGTCGAAAATGAGGGTAAAAAGAAACGAGACCTTCGAGCCTGTACAGAGGCACATTGATTGTCGCCGATAAAGCCCGCAAATCGTCGTTCTCGATAAATCCCTTTTCGGCGAGTAGCTCATTGAGCGCTGAAATAATCGAGCCCACGGAAACCTCTGGGGCCGACTTTATCGCGATGCCAAAAGAAAAGGTGTGTTTTCGTAAGGCGCGGGCTCATTTAGTATCCGGCTTATGCCTTCGGATCTTTCAAGCTTCGCGCTGAAGGGCGACCCGCTGCCCGCCGATGCCGTAACTTCTTATTTTAAAGCTGCCGAGGCGGTTTCTGAACCTTATGAAATCGAGGTCGGCTTTACGACCGAGGATCCGGCATTCCGCGTGGAATCGTGTCTTCGCAATCGCCTTTGCCTCGTCGTGACCAATCCCCGCGGAGAGCAGCGTTGTTTTGATGGCGTCGTGGATCAGGCGCGTTTTGTGCGCTCCAAGAACAAGGAATTTCAATTTGAAGTGCGCCTTCGGCCGGCCCTCGCGGCGCTGGCTCACCGGGAAGGCTGCCGGATTTTTCAAAAACAATCGATTGTTGACATCATTCAATCGATTTTTAGCGACGCAGGCTTTGGAGACAAAGTCGAATGGCGTCTCGCCAAGACCTACGGGCCCCGTGAATTTGTCGTTCAATACCGCGAATCGCATTTCAATTTCGTATCCAGGCTGATGGAGGAAAACGGCCTCTTTTATTTTTTCAAGCATAATGCGGATGGCCATACGATGGTAATTGGCGACAATCCCAATGCATTTTCCGCCGATGAAGAAGTCAATCCCGTTGTATTTGCGATGGCGCAGGGAGGCGGCCTATACGCCGAGCCATTGAGGACCTTTTCGAGAAAACGCTCCATCCGGACCAGCTCGGTGCATTTGCTGGATTTCGATTTTGAAAAGCCGGGGCAGAAACCCGATGCGCAGCTTTCGGCCGAGGAGGTGGCCAAGCAGCCTTATTTTGAATATCCAGGCGGTTTTATCAAAGGAAGCGAGGGAGCCCGGCTCGCGGAGGCGCGCCTGTCTCAATTGAGGGCGGACGCCGATCTTTGCCGGGGAGAAAGCAGCGCGGCGGGATTATTGGTGGGCGTTCCATTTTCGGTGCTGGGGGCGGCTGAGGCTTGTTTGAATGGGGAATTTGTTGTCACACGGCTGCGGACCCAGGGCACGCAGGTGATGGGGGGCGCGGGCGGAGCTCGTGGTAATCAAGCGATTGGAAATCAATTTGAAGGAATTTTAGCAGGAGCTGCCTTCGCGGTGAAACCAAAAGCCGTCAAGCCCCGGATACGAGGCATACAAACGGCCATTGTCACGGGATCGAGCGCGCAGGATCAATCCATAACGACGGATAAATACGGACGTATTAAGGTACGATTCTATTGGGATAGAATCAATCAGCAGAACGAGACATCCAGTTGTTGGCTGAGGGTATGTCAAATACCTCTGGGGGGCTCGATGATTTTGCCCCGTTTAGGATGGGAAGTTTCCGTCGCATTTTTGGACGGCGACCCCGATCGGCCTTTTGTCCTGGGGCGTGTGTACAATGCCGAGAAAACACCGCCTTATTCGCTTCCTGGAAACAAGGCGACGGGAGCCCTGAAGAGCATGTCCTCGCCGGGGGCGGCCGGGCATAATGAAGTGTCCATGAATGATAGCGGCGGCTCTCAAGGTTTAAATATTCATGCTCAAAAAGACTTAAATATTACTATTCTACACGATAAAGTGGAAGACATTGGTGTGGATGAGCAATCCACGGTGACGGTTAACGCCGCCCGGACCGTTAAAGTTGACGAGACGATTTCGATTGGCGGCAATCAGACCCAGAATGTGGGAGCGGTGCTTTCGCAGAATATCGGTGGCGATCAAAGTGTTCAGGTCGGCGGCAATGATGTATTCAATGCGACGGCCAATTACGATGAGAAGATTTCAGGCAATCGATCGTATTCAGTAGGCGGCAATCAGATTACAATCTGCAATGGCATCGAATATTCGGTGAGCGGGGATTTGACGCGAAATGTGGGCGCGCTTGAGCTCCGCGCCACGCTGGGATCGATAAATGATAATGTTGTTGGTTCTCATTCCGAAAATATTGGTGCAATAAAGGCTCAATTGATCAACGGCACCCAAAGCGAGTCGATTGACGGATCGAAGAATCAGACCTACGCGGCGGCGGAGCTTCATTTAGGAAAAGCCAATTTTGATTCCTCTGCCGGCGGCTCGGTGACGCATTTGGTGGGCGGCCTGCATTACTGCAAAGTGGCCGGCGATTATTCCGTGAAGGCGCCGCTGATCACGGTGATTGGAGCCATTGGCATTTTAAAGGGAGGCGGGAGCGAATTAAAACTCGGGGGCGGGCCGGTGGTGCTCAAGGGTTCAAACGTCGCAATTCAAACGGCGCTGCTCGTCAAATTGGGGGGCTCCCTCACGATGGGATCGTAAAGGGGTATTGAATCATGCCGGAACTACATGGTGCAATTCTATCGGATATTTCAATCGGCGGGAAAAGCTTTCGGGTGCTCCGTTTTGAAATGGAGGAAAAGGTTTCAGAGCTTGGTTTTGTCGAATGCGAGTTTTTTGACGACGCGGGCAGCCTGCCCAGGCCCTTGGAAATAATCGATAAAAAAGCCGTATTTTCGCTGCAAAGGCCCGATGGCGCTCAAGTCCGGCGTTTTGCGGGACGGATCATTTCGGCCGAATTGGGTCCTGATAACGATGATGTGTTATTTATGCGGGTTATTGTGGCGCCCGTCTTCTGGAATTTAAAAAAGCGCGCCGGCTGCCGGATTTTTCAGCATAAGAGCGGGCCCGATATTGTGAAGCAGGTATTGATGGACGCAGGCATTTCCGGCTCGGAGCAGGAATTCAGGCTGGTCAGCGATCATCCCGAGCGCGAGTACACCGTCCAGTACCGCGAAAGTGATTTGGATTTTGTGCTCAGGCTTTGTTTTGAAGAAGGCATTTCATTTGCGGTGCACACCATCGGCGATGCCGAAAAGATCATATTCTTTGACAATCCGAAAGGAATGGGTGATATCGAAGGCGAAACGGTGCTGCCTTTCTTTGAGCAGTTTGGTTTTGAGGGCTCGGCCGACCGTATTTTTTCGATTCAAAGAACGCATTCGGTTGTCAGCGATAAGGTGTATGTGCGCGATTACAACTTCGAAAAGCCCGCGCTTGATCTCAAAGGCGAAGCCGAAAGCACCGATGATGGCCCGCATCCTTTAGAAGTGTATTCTTATCCCGCGAGGGCCGCCGATAATGATGCAGCCAATCGTATTGCTAGAATACTCTTGGATTCGATTCAAGCCGGCCGGGATGTGGTGGAAGGCGAAAGCGGCTCGCTGGCCCTCGTGCCTGGGCTTTGTTTTTCTTTGGATAGCCATCCCTATGAGCCGATGAATGAAAACTATTTAATTGTCCGGTCGCATATTTCAGGGAGCCGTCCCCGGACTTTTGATGCAGGTTCGGGGCGTAATGATCGGATGGTGTGCAAATTCTGGGCAATTCCAACGGAAAAGAGTCCGCTCGTGCCCGAGCGAAGGGAACGGGCTCAAGTGATTCCAGGAGCGCAAACCGGCTTTATTACCGGCCCCACAGGCTCTGAGATTCATACGGATTCGGCGGGGCGGGTAAAGGTCTTTTTTCATTGGGATCGGGAGGGGAAAAAGGACGATACGTCGAGCCTGTGGATTCGCACGAGTCAGGTGCCCATTGGAGGAAGCGTGCTTTTGCCCCGTGTGGGCTGGGAAGTGAATTTGCGTTTTCATGAGGGAGATCCCGATAGGCCCGCCGTGATGGGGCGAGTTTATAATGCATTGACGCCGCCTCCTTACGGATTGCCCAAGCAATGCGCGAGCAGCTCGCTTCAAACGGCGACCACGCCGGGAGGTGGAAGCAGCAATGAGATCAGAATGGGTGACGATAAAGGCAAGGAGGAAATGTTTTTTAATGCGTCCAAGGATATGAGCCTAAAGGTGAATAACAATTCAACCGAATCGGTCGGCCATGATTCCAAGAAAACAGTGGGCTCGAATCAATCCCAGAATGTGACGAATAGTGTGACGCAGTCGATCGGTTCGAATCAGTCGATTTCGGTCGGCGGCAATCAAGACATTAAAGTGGAAACCTTTAAAGTCGACGATATTGGCGGCGATCATTCGCTTCAGATCGGCGGCAATCGCGATATGAAGATCGGCGGCGACCATAAACAGGACGTGGGCGGTTCGAGCTCGCTTTCGGTGGGTGGCAATAAGATCGATTTGGTTGTGGGTTCTGTGAGCGAGTCCGTGCTGGGTTCGTATACGCATCAGGTGGGCGCCGCGAAAATAGAAATGTCGCTTGGCGATAGGGTGCTGACGGTACAGGGATCGAATTCGCAGACGGTGGGCGCCCTGAATGTGATTGCGACAAAGGGAGGGCGGGGCGTAGATATTTCGGGCTCGATGATGTCCAAAACCGGGGGCGCGCAAGGTTTTTTACTGAACGGTGATAAAACGGTCAATGCGGGCGGGACACTAACGGAAGTGGCGGCGGGCGCTTCGATCATTAAGGCCGATAATGTTATATTTGAAGCGGATGGTTTATTATCTTTTGTAATGGGCGCTTCGACCATTACGCTGACTCCGGCCAGCGTATCTATTGCGGGTGTGTCCATTAAAATTGAAGGTGCGACGGCTGAAACCTCGGCGCTTATTTTGGACAATTGATCGGATATTGATCGGATAGAGAGGCAAAACCATGGCGCGGCAATTGGATGTGAATTTGATGGTGGATGATGTAGCGGCGCTGCGCGTTTCGGGTTTTGTTGCGCGAGAGGAAGTGCTCAGGCCCGCCGTTGTCGAGGTAGAGGCTTTTTTTGGTGGGGATTCGGATATCGAGGCGATGATCGGAAGACAGGCCGAGCTTTGGGTTGGAACATCCGATGAAAATGGACGCAGCTTTTTTGGGATTGTCGAGGAGGCCGAGGTATTTGGCTCGACCGAGCTGGGGGCGGATACCAAAGGAACGCGCTATTTATTAAGGGTTGTGGAGCCGGTGGCCCTGCTCGCGCGAAGCGTCGGTTCGCGCATCTTTCAGGATATGAGCGTCAATGAGATTGTAACGAAAGTATTGAACGACCATGGCATAAGCGATCTCTCCTGGGGTTTGCTGACCGAGTATCCAAAACGGGAGTATTGTGTTCAATATCAAGAGAGTGCCCTGGCATTTATTACGCGACTTTTGGAGGAGGAGGGCATTTATTATTTTTATGAGCCGAAATCGGATGGAGGTTTTGTTCTAACCTTTGCGGACGATAGTGCTTCGTCGGCTCCGATTGCGGGCTCGGCCGAGCTTTTTCTCCGGGGAAGAGCGGCATTGAATGAAACGGAGGACGCTATTTATGCGCTGAGGGAGCGGGAGCAGGTGCGCTCGGGGAAATTTGTTCTCCGCGATTATGATTTTAAGCGCCCTATGCTGGATTTAACGGCCGAGGCCGAGGCTTCCGAGAGGACGGATCTCGAGGTTTATGATTTTCCCGGCGCATATACCGAACCCGGCGAGGGTGCCCGTTTGGCAAAGGTGAGGCTGTGCGAAGAGCAAGTGCAAAGGCATACGCTGACCATGGAAGCGGTGTGTCCCCGCATTGCGCCGGGCCATCAAATGAAGGTGTGCGATGCGTCCGAATTGGATGGGGATTATTTTATTATGGCCGCCATTCATAAATATTCGCATAAGGACGATGGGGATTCCAATTTGATGGTGCAGGCCGAGCTCTTGCCATTGGATATTTGTTACCGGCCGCCCCGCAGGACGCCGCGCCCTGTGATTTGGGGGCCTCAGACGGCCACGGTGGTGGCGCCTTCCTCTGCCGAGCAAGAGACCATTCACACCGATGAGCATGGGCGCTGCAAGGTGAAATTTCATTGGGATCGCAGCGATATTCTCGATGATAAAGCTTCGTGCTGGATGCGCGTCGCTCAATTGCAGACCTCGGGTTCGATGGTGCTTCCGCGGCTGGATTGGGAGGTGGTTGTCGAATTTTTGGAGGGCAATCCCGATAGGCCGATCGTTACGGGGAGATTATTTAATGGATTGTTTATGCCGCCCTATGCATTGCCCGAGGGCAGAACGCGTTCGGCGCTGCGGACATCAACAAGCCCAGGGGGCGGCGGTTCGAATGAAATTCGCCTCGAGGATAAAGCCGGCGCCGAAGAAATCATGATGCACGCGCAGTATGATATGACGATCAATGTGGCGAACAATTCGACTTCGGTGATCGGTAATAATTCGACGCAGATGGTTGGAAATAATGCTTCGCTTTCGGTGGGAGGGAATCAGACTTCGCGCGTGACCATGGGCAATTCCAATACGATCGGTGGGGATCAATCCGTCAGTGTCGGTGGAAATCGGAATGTGGAGGTGAATGCCGTTTCCGCTTTAAAGGCGGCAGGTGATGCAACGACCAGTGTAGGCGGCAATCAGTTCGAAATGGATGGCAATCCCTTGAAAGCATTGCTCGATATTGCCGCGGAGGCGGCTGCTGAATTCGCGTCGCAAGTGGCGAATCACGCAATTGCGAATGTGCAGGCTCAGGTGGATGGAGCGATCAATCAAGCCATGGGGCCGATTCATGCATTGCAGGGGCGCGCGCAGCAGGTTGGCGCGGCGATGCAGGCGCTTTCGGGCGGCGATTTAAGCGCTTTTCCTGGAGCGGTTTCGGGGGCCTCGCAATTGCCTGGAGCGGCGCAGGTATTGGGGCAGATGAGTCAGGCGGGCGGCGATGCGAGGGCGGCGAATAATGCGGCGGTGCAAATGGCGCAGGGCGCGGCCCGGGGTGCGATTGCGCAGGCTACGGCGGCAGCGCGCGGGGCTTTGGGTGCGGCGCTGGGCGTGGATGGGGGAGGCGGTGGTGGTTCGTCGGCGGCGAATGTTGGCGGGCCTGCGGGCGATGTGTCGGGCGTGGATGGGACGGATCGGGAAACGGGGCCCGGGCATGCGACGGCGCTGATCGGCGGCTCGTACACCGAGGATGTTGGAGCAAATCGGGCGCTCGCTGCCATTAAAGATATCGATACAAATATCAATGGTTCTATGACGGAAAGTGTTGGTGCGGCGACGGTTCAAATTGCGGTTGGCAATTACGCGGAAAGCGTGGGCGGCTCAAAAACGGAATCGGCGCTGGGTCTTGTTGTGCTGGCCAAAGGCGACGAGACAGAGCAGGCGGGCGGCTCAATGACGAAAATGGTGGGCGGCGCGATTTTCGATAAAGTCAAAGGCGGTATTTTGATTACGGCGGGCGGCCCTGCGACATTTATTGGGGCATTTCATAAGATTGAAGCGGCCAACTCCATTACATTGAGCTGTGGAGCTTCAACGGTAACGATTGATGGTGGTGGAATAACGATTGCATCTCCCATTGTAACCATTACAGCGGGCAAAGTGACATTAAAGGGCGCGGTATCCGAGGTGTGAGATGAGCGCGGAAAAGGCATTGGATATGGGCGCGGCATTTTCAGAGCGGCCCGAAACGGTGGAGGCGCCTGGGAATTTGCTGGAGCAGATAGCGGAAGCGCAGCCGGAAAATGCTTTAAAAGAAGATATTTCCCGCGGCGCTTCGGGGACATTTGGAACGAGGAGCGGCCGGGTTCTTTCGCTCTCGGGGCGCACGGCATTGGTTTCGATGAGAGGTTTTAAAAATTCGGTCGAGGTGGAGATCGGGGCGGGTGTTGAATCTGATTTAATTGCCGACGCAATGCATGACGGTGATCATGTGTTGATTGAGTTTTGTGAGGGCGAGAAGCCTTGGATTGTTGGTGTGCTTCAGACGAAGCGGCCTCAAAAAATCCGGTTGAAGGCGGCAACGGTGGAGATTGAAGGTGAGGAGGAGATTTTGTTCCGTTCGGGGAAGGGGGCGCTGCGTATTCGGAGCGATGGGGATGTGGAGGTTGTGGGGAGCCGGATCAGCGCCGCTTCCAGGGGGCTATTTCGAATTGTGGGAAGGATGCTGCGCCTGAATTAAATCGGCGGAACAAATACTATTGTTTTGGCTTGCTAAGGCTTTGAGTTCGCTTTTCGATTAAGATTTCACAGCGCTGTTTGAGTACTGGATCGCTGGTAAACCGCTCTCGCCAAAGGCTGTGAAGCGCTCTCCACACGGTGGGGCTCATGGCGAATTGATGGAGCACTTCGCTGATATCGCCGCGGTGCGCGCGGGTTGTCGCGCAAATATGAGCATATTGGGCGAGGGTAATTTTTTGGATTCGTTCAAGATCGGCGGGCAGTAGGGTTTCGGCTTGGGGCGCTGGACTTTCCACGGGAATAGGCGCGGGAATAGACATGGGAGGAGGCGTGCTTTTCCGGAATGGCAGCACATCCACAGGGGCCGGTGTTTCAGCAGAACGTATTGGTTTAGCCCACGGTGTTGCTGCATTTTCATTGAATTGTTTGCCCGATAAATCAAGGGTTCCTTGATTGATTTCAGGTGTGCGCAATGTGGAGGGTATTGTCTCGGTAAATGGTAGAGGTGTAGATAATTCCAGAATGGCGGGCATTGCGATGGTGCGGGCGCCCGTCTCTTGATGTAAAACGCTTTTTGGAGGCGCTGCCGCTTGTGTGAAGGGTAATGCCTGGCCGCGCACGGCGGCGGGCTCGGGGATCTCGGCGGGGGCCGCTGTGTCGGGCGGCGCTTGGGTTTCGGGCGGCGCCGATTGAGGCTCCAATTCGATGATATTGGGCTGCGTTTGTCCCCGAGGAAGAGGCAGGGCATTTCCGGGGGAGGGTTCGGCCGTTACCGACGAGGGAAGAACATTGCGCCTGGCCTCTTTGGCAAGGGTTTTCAACTGGTTTTGTTGGGCGGCCACCTCGGCGCTAAAGCGCAGGCTTTGGGATAATCGTCCCCGGCTGGCGAGCGCGGCCATTTCGCCTAGCCGCTCTTGTCTGAGCGTTTGCAACTGAGCCGATGTGATTCCTGCGCGCAAGGCCGCGTGTTCCTCGGAGGCTCCCGCTTGGATGCTCGCTGTGACGCGGGCAAGCAGCTTGAGCTCGTTGTCGGCCTGCGCGGGTCCGGCATTGCGTTTGGGCTCTTCCATACGGCATTGGGATAATAGCGCCGCGCGGCTATTTCGTATATTTTTAATGGCTGCCCGGCGCAGGCGGCGATCGCTTTTAGACGATAGGGTCTTTTGATTCGGCGCGCTTGCGTGTACTTCGGAGAATGCCGTGACCGTAAGTCGTTTTTCGCCTCTGGCCGAGCAAGAGAAAAAAGCTTTTGACACAACGGCGCCTGTGGCCGCCGCGCGCGCGCTTGAGGCTTGTCTGTTGAGTGTGCGCCGGTCATTGATTTTTATTTCGCGCTGGGATGAGCCGTCTTTTGATTTAAATCCCGTGGCCGATGCCGTGGTGCGTGCTTTTGGGGCGCTGCTTGATGCAAGCGATGGCCGGCAGGATGGAGCCGGCTCAATTTCAGCGTTTTTCTCGGCGCTGGACGATGCTTCGTCCCGCTTGTCCATGCATGGAATCCCGGCCGAGCCGAATGCTGCGCTTTTGAATTCGCTGCTCGTTCAGGCGCGGAGCGAGGCTTCTGGTGCAACAGATTGGCTTGCAATGCAAAAAAATTGGCCCGCGCCTGATGCGCAGCATGAGCATTGGCTTCTTTCGAGCAAGGATTTGCCTCGTTTATTTGAGCTGAGCAGGCCGACGCTTTTGCCGAAACCGAAGCTCTCGCCCTTTGTACCGCCTTTGTCGGCGCCGCCGGAAAGAGAGAGGATTGGCCCCGCGGCTTCGCTGGATGAGCTAAAGACCGTTATTTCGGCATTAAAAAATAAGGCGGCTGAACAAAAGGAGGCGGTTCAGGCCGCGAGAGAATCCAAAAAGAAGGTTTTGGATACCAATACGTCCAAATTGGAAGCCCCTCCGGCGAAAGAAATCCCGCCGAGCGGATTTGCAAGGGTTCCCGGCAAGGGATTAAGCTCTTTGGCTTATGTGCGCGCGCGGACGCGGGAGTATGCCGAAGAGATCGCTATGGTGGGCATGCAGAGGGCGCCGCTTTTGGGCGATCCATTCCGGATCGCGCTTGGGCTTGAGCAGCGGATGATTCGAGCCATCGATGGAATTGCTTCCTTTGGAGGTGAAGCTGTCCGCTATTTACCGGAGTTTGCAATGGATACTCCGGCTCCGGATCCAACACGAATATTTTCGGTGACAATGGCATTGGGTTGCATTGCAGGGAGAGATGCCTTGGCCATTGCCGAGCATGTGCTGCTCGCGGGAGAGCCGGACCCCGAAGTGATTTCGGGTTATGGAAATGCGATGAAGTTGGTTCCTCATAATAAGATATTGGAGTCGCTCTCTTCATTGCTGTCCGAAGGCGATCCGAATATCAGGGCGATGGCGGTGGATGTGCTTGGTTTTAGAGGGCTTCTGACCCAAGAAGACGCGCTGAGGGCGATGGAGGATACAGATCCCCGCGTGAGGGCGAAGGCTTTATTGTATTCGGCGGGCCTTCCGGAGCCTTCCGTGGCCGGGAAGCTGCTTGATGAGAGCCGCGCGGGCGAGGGGCCTTGCCGCGATGCCGCGCGGATGGCGCTCGTGAGAAGAGGGGATACAAACATTTTGACAGTATTGGAAGATGAATTGATGAAATCGCCCAAGGAAATGGCTGCCGTATTGAGCGGTATTGTGGCGGATGAGTATTTTGCGAGGCGTTTGGTGGATTTATGCCGGAACAAACCCTGTGCGGAGCTGGCCGCGGGGCTGGGATGGCTTGGGGCTTGCGATTCGATCGAATTGCTCATTTCTTTTTTGGAGAGCGACAACGATGCCCTGCGCCTGGCTTCGGCTTGGGCGCTCGAGCGTATTACGGGCGCGGGGCTATGGGAGGAAGCGGTGGCGGAGGAGGAAGAAATGCTTCTGAGTGAGCCTTCCGAGCCGGATTTTAAAGAACCGAAACCTCCTTCGCTGGCCCGGACGGTGAGCGATGCCGAAGACCTGCCGCCCGAGCCCGGGGCGGAAGTGGTTGAGCAGCCCTCTCTCAATTCGATGAGATGGAAAACCTATTGGATTGAAAATAGAGGCCAATTCGATGAGAGGGGACGGTATAGGGCAGGGCGGCCATTCACGCCTTCGGTTGTGCTCGATGAGCTGGACGTGGCTAGGCGCACGCCCGCCGAAAGGCGTTTATTGCAAATCGAATTGGCGATGCGCACAGGCGGATGGGTAAGGCTGGATCCTCATGATTGGGTGGTTCAGCAGGAAGGAGCGATTCGATTATGGAAGCCTATTGCGGCAAAGGCATCGTCCCAGCCCGGTAGATGGGCCTACGCTTATTAATGTTCAAATTGTTTAGATTGTTGATTGAATTGTTGAATTAAAATGTGAGGATTTATGGCGCGCACGGCTCCCGTACCGAATATCCCAGCCATTCCCGGCATGAATCCAGGGATTTTTGTGATGGGCGGCGGCGGCTCGGGAGGGGGTGGTTCGGGCAAGGGCGGCAACAAGGGGGACGGCAAGGAAGGCGCGAACGGCAATAACGGCGGCAATGATGCGGGGAGCGGCGGTAAATGCGCGGGCTCGGCCGGAACGGGATGTCCTGTGCATACGGCCAATCCCGCGGCGGGTGATCCGGTGGAGTTGTCGACGGGCCGGGTATTTTCGCAGCCGTCGGTTGATGTGGTGCTGGGCGGGGCATTTCCGTTTGAATTCAAAAGGCAATATAGCTCATTCTCTTATGCCGTTGATATGGGGTTTGGTTTTGGCTGGTCTCATTCGCTCGCGTGGTCGCTGTTTGAAAAGCGGATTAGCGTCGAGGTGACAACGGAAAAGGGCGAGGTGATTTCTTTCGCCAAGCCTGTGGATGTGGGGGATGCCTCGCTGAGCGTCGAAGGTTTTCTCTTGTTGCGGGAGAACGATGCTTATGTGCTGAGTACCGGCGATGGAAAGCGGCGGGTATTTCGCTGTGGAAGCGATCCTTCGCAGTACAGGCTATCCGAAATCCGCGATCACAATGATAATAAAATTGTTTTAGAATACGATCAAAATGTACTCGCCCGGGTGCGGGACAGCGCGGGAAGGGTCATTGCATTTCGGCGCAATGAAACAGGGCGCATTGCGGCGATTTGGGTGTACAACGCGCATGCGCAGGGCCAGTGGGTTTCTTTTGCGGCCTATACCTATGATTCGGCCGGCGATTTAATTTCGGCTGCGGATGGCGATGGCAATATCACGCGATATCGCTATGAAGGCCATTTGCTGATTGAAAACGAAAGTCCGTCGGGCTTTGTTTTTTATTATCGTTATCGTTCAGACAAGCTGTGCGCCGAGACATGGGGCAATACGCCGGGGCGTGCCGATGAAAGCCTCGCCGATGATGTGCCGGCGTTTTTGGCCGATGGGATAACCAAGGCCAAGGGCGTGCATCATGTGGTGATCGATTATGGCAATGAAGGCTATGTGGAGGTGATGGATTCGCTTCAAGTCCAGCGTTTTGTGCTTGGATCGGGGCATGGAGGCGCGGAGAAAACCGTGTCGGCGGGCGGCGTGACGGTGAGGACATTCGATGCATTTGGTTATTTGCGAAAGCTGCGCGATCCAATGGGCGGGGAGACGACATTTGAGCGGGATGAGCAGGGAAGGCTTTTAGCTCAGACCGATCCATTGGGAAGAACCTATAGTTGTGTGCGCAATCGCAGGGGAATGGTTACGGAGGAAATACTTCCTGATGGTGGTCGTTATCAATACGGTTATGATGAGCGCGGAAACCGTACCTGGATGATCGATCCCAATGGGGGAACGACGACGGTACGCTATGATTCAAGGGGTTTGGTGCTTGAGAAGGCGTTGCCTGGGGGAGGGGCTACTCATTATGCCTACGATACCATGGGCAATATGATCGAAGAGAGAAGGCCCGATGGTTCCGTAATTACGGTTCAATACGATTATTTTGGACGGCCAATCTATGTAAAAGGTCCGCTGGGCGCTGCGGTGAGCGCGAGTTATTCGCTGATGGGTGACTGTATCAGTATGACGGATGCAGATGGAAGCGTGACTCGTTATGTTTATGATGGAGATCGCCGGCTGATTCAGGTGATTTTGCCTTTGGGCCGGAGTATTCGCTACCAATATGGTGGTTACAATCGGTTGGTTAGAGAAATTTATCCAAATGGCGATTTGGTGCGCAATTTTTATAACCGGGAGGGGTTCCGGGTAAGTGTTCACAATGAAATTGGTGAAAAGTATTATGGTATTCATAATAAATTGGGCCTGCTGAGGGAAGAGAAGTTCTTCGGCGGGCGCAGGCTGCGCATGGAGCGGGATGCGCTGGGGCGCGTGACGAAGACCGTGAATGAATTGGGGGAGGTGACAGAGTTCGAATACGACGCCGCGGGGCAGTTAATTAAGAAAGTATTGCCGGACGATTCGGAAGTCGTGTATTGTTGGGATTTATGCGGGCGGCCCGTTGGTATGAAGAGCCCTGCCGGGGAATTTAGGATCTTGCGCGATTTGATGGGCAATCCTCTCCGGGAAACTCAGTTGATCGATGATATTTCTTATGAAATTGAATATGAATTTGATAAAAATGGACGCCGAAAGCGCTGTCTGACCAATTTTGGCCATCAAGAGGAAATGGAGCGGGATGCGCTGGGGTTGAGGACGAAAGTAAAAGCGTCGGGCGGTGCGGAGATTCAGCATCAGCGGGACGCGGGGGGAGGGGAGGCGGCCCGTTTATTTTCCGGCGGGGGAAGGCTGGATTTGAATTTTGATGTGATTGGCCGATTAACGGGGTTGTGTCTGCGTTCGCCCAATATCCAAGGGGCCGATTTGAGGGGGAAGCCGGAGTGGCTGGGTTCGGGAGCGGCGCCCGATGCGGTGATGGAGCGAAGGTTTTCTTATGATGCGATGGGCGAGCTGTTGGGGGTGTGGGACACCATCCGGAAGAGCTCTGTGGAATATGCCTACGATTTAAGAATGCGCCTGCAGAGCCGGGTATTGGATGGGGTGCCCAGGGAGGAATATGAATACGATGGTGCGGGAAATATTTTTGTTAAGAATGGGCGCCGCCGTTATGGAGCGGGGAGCAAACTGGAAGAAAACGATCGTGTTTTATACGAATATGATTTATGTGGGCGCCTGATTGAGAAGCGGGTGGACGAAGGCGGGGGCCGGGTATCGCGGTATCGTTATGCGTGGACGGCGGATGGAATGCTGTCGAACGTTGAAACGCCGGACGGCGCGGTGGTTTCGTTTGAATACGATCCTATTGGAAGGCGGACGCGAAAGACGGTTGTGCGGGCATTGGCGGGAGGTCAATCCGATAAAATTGAAACGCGTTTTGTTTGGTCGGGCGATAAGCTTGTGCACGAGATTAAGCGGAGGGCGGAGGCGGGCGGCGATCGGGTGATTGAGGAGCGGACCTATGGCTGGATGGATGAGCCGCTGGTGCCCTGGGGGATGCGAATCCGGAAGCCGGGCACGGATGGCGATGATGAGGGCCAATGGGCTTTTTATGTGATGGATCAGGCGGGAACGCCGATTGGATTGTGCAGCGCTGAAGGTGAATTGCTATGTGAATATGATCGGGCGCCGCTGGGAGAGCTTGTGGCGCGGCCCGGTGCGAAGGTCGATAGTCCAATCCGCTTTCAGGGACAGTATGCCGATGAAGAAATTGGATTGCATTACAATCGATTTCGCTATTACGACCCTGAGATTGGCCGCTATATTAGTCCCGATCCGCTGGGCATCCGGGCGGATTTAAATGCGTATAAGTATGGTGACAATGCGATCGGCGATGTGGATCCGCTGGGGCTTGCGCCTCACCGGGCGACGGCGACTTTGGGCGGGAAAAAGCTGACGAACAGCGTAACGGGAAGCGACGATTTTTTATCGGGCTGGTCGGGGAAGACATACGATAATTATGATCCTTATATTTATGATATTAAGGATAAGGGAGCGACTTTTGGAACGTGTTACCGGGAGTGTCACAGCGAATTTAAGATTATGCGGGAGCTCCAAAAGCAGAAAGATAAAGGGGTAAATCTAAAGGGGAAGACGGTGAAGATTCATGGGGATAAGCGTTCGTGTCCCAATTGCGCGGCGGCGCTGGAGGAATTTGCCCAGGCCAATCAAATGAAAATTATCTACACATCGGATGAAGATGGTGATAATGACCCGCTGGAGATGGACTTCACGAGCAAGGATAAATCAAAGCACAAGAGCAACCGCGTGAAATACAGCCAGACGACGGTTGCTGGTTATTGATGCCGTGTGAAGAGCCATGGAGAATTTGATGGA
This sequence comes from uncultured Polyangiaceae bacterium, assembly GCA_964537685.1. Lineage (GTDB taxonomy): Bacteria > Myxococcota_A > Polyangia > Polyangiales > Polyangiaceae > CAZICM01. The sequence goes on along the minus strand of CAZICM010000017.1, from coordinate 14,945 downwards.
GACGTCGTTTTCGAATTTGGATGAGGCACTAAAGAATCCCGAAGCCGTTCTGGAACTAAATCTCGAGGATCAAGATCTAAAGACGCTGCCGGATTCCATTGCAACGCTTGTGAAGCTGGAGCGATTGAATGTCTCGTTGAATCTCGGGCTCGTTCTTCCAGAGGCGCTTTGGTCATTGCGCTCGCTCAGATACTTGAACATCGATGGGATTGGAATGCTCCGTATTCCAGAGGGATTAGGCCGTCTGGTTTCGCTGGAGGTCCTGAAGCTGGGCGATTTATTCGAAGAGCTGCCCGCATCGATGCAGATGCTTAGAAATTTACGCAGGCTGGAGCTGGACGGAGTTGGGAAGCTTCAATTTCTTCCGGATTGGCTGTGGGAACTTCCGTCGCTGTCGGAGTTTATTTTGGCTAATGGGCGGAATATACAGGGATTGAAGGAGTCGCTTTCCCGGGTTCAGCGGCTTGTGGTTCTGGATCTCAGTTGTAAGGTTCCGCTGCACGCGCTGCCTGAGCAGGCGGGAGGCTTGGTTCATTTGAAAGAGCTGAGGCTTCAAGATACTCAAATCGATCGAATTCCTGATTGGATCGGTGATTTATGCAATTTAAAAGAGTTGACCCTGGATGATAACCCAAACTTAAAGGAGCTGCCCGATGCGCTGGGGAATTTAAAGGGGCTTCGCTATCTGTGGGTTTCACAGGATGGGCAGGCTCTGGCGTTTCCCGAAGGGCTGGGCCGCTTGGAGGAGCTTAGGGATTTGTATATTCACGGCTGCGAGCTGTCTGAGTTTCCGCGCTGGATTTTAAAGTTAAAGAATTTGCGGAGCCTCAATATGAATGTTGAATCGATGAAGGAGATTCCAAGGGAAATCGGTGAGCTGTCCAATTTGAAAGAATTGGATCTGGTGGCTTCACCCGAGATTGAAAGTCAGCGCGATATAATTGTTTCATGGCTGCCGGAAGGCTGCACGCTTGAAATGTAAGATGCGGTCTTAATCGTGGGGTTGGGCCAGAAGCAAAAAGGCGCGTTCGCCGCTGTCGTTTCCGGCGATGCATGTGCAAAAGGCGTGCGGGGCGTAGCCGCGGCAATAGGCTTCGCTCGCGAGCGCAATGTGCAAGGGGAGTGCGGCGGCGCCTAGGTTGCCTATGCGCTGTGCGGGGTTTTCAAGGGCTTGGGGTTCGCAGAAAAAGGGGTGGAGCCGGGTCATGGCGGATTGGAGCTCGTGGAAGCGGTAGGGCTCAAAACCTAGGTCGCTGAGGAACCAGCCGACTCTGCTGCCTTCGGCGTGGAGGGGTGCGAGGAGATTGCGGAGGGCGGCTGTCGTGGCGGTGGCCAAAAAGGCGGGTTCGTCGTTGTCGTGGCGGGTTTTTTCGGTTCCAGTGGTGACAGCCCAGAGTTCGGCGAGTTCGCGCAGGCGAAAGCGGCGGATGGTGTCGGGACGCATGAATAAGACGGCTGCGGAAGCCTCGCCCGGGAGCACCGCATAGGGGTTTTTGGGGGAAAATAGACGGCCTTCGCGCTCGAGAGTGGCAATTCGATGAGGATGGTAGTCGCTGTGGACGCCGAGAACCAAGGCCGCGTCGATTTGGCCTTTGCTTAGGGTTTGGCAAATATCGGGCAATGCGATTCCTGGTCCTGCGGGGCCGCGGGTAATGGCATTTATGGTGATTTCGGCGGTGCTGGATCGAAGCCGGGATTCAAGTGCGTGGGCAATTTCTTGAGATATTGGAATACCACGTTCGGATTTTTCCGAGAGCTCTTCGCCGAGGCAAAGGGTGAGCGAAATTTTTAATGCATTGGATATTTCGCCTAAACCATCGAGTATTTCGAACACTGCCGGCATGGCGAGAGCGAGCAGGCGATCTTGGCCGAGCAGCCGTTCATCGAGGGTTTGGATATAGCTCATTGTAATCGGCTCGCCGTCTTGATTGCACAGCGGCGCTTCGGTGATGGCATTGGCCGCTGCGCGGTGAGAAAAGGCCGTTTGCAGCGAATTGAGGCCGAGCGGGGTGAAGGCGCCTGTGGCTGCGATGGAGGCTAGGGATTTCATTCGTATGTGCGCTCCCTAATGAAAATGCGCGCTGTTCCGAGTTTGCGGGGGGCTCTGGTGAGGGCGCGGTAAACCAATTCGATCGTGGGTGGCTTCTTAGGGCCTATGGCCAAGAGGTCAATCAGCAATGTGTCGAGATGAGGCCGAACAATCTCGGGCGGTCGCTCAGGAATATCAAATTGAATTTCAAGAGATATCTTTGGAATTTGAAAGGATAGAACGCCTCCGCCCGGAATTAAATTGAGCAGGCGCACTTGTTCGCCGCCTTTTAGCGGCGGATCGGCGATTAGGTCGGGGGTTGCGCATTGATTAAAGCGGTCATCGAAATCGTCGGGCAGGAGGGGGGCTCGCTGTTCTTGCCATTGTTTATCGTAGGTGCCCGCGTATTTGCGCCGGGGTTCAAATGAGCGGCCAATCGGGCCAATTCCAGCGGGTGGAGGGGATGTTTTTGAGGATTGGATTGGATAGGATGGGTCTTCAATTTGAGGGGCGGGCTTATGGGTGAGGGCGCGGGGGTTGGCGCTGACGCCCATTCCGATTGGATTGCGTGGGTCTTCGATAAAATGATCGGGATTGCTGTCGTCGGTGCCGCCCCAGGCGTAGTCGTAGCGCATGTCGATCGCGTGGAGCGGCGTAGGCGAGGAGACGCCGTAGCCGTCTTTGGTCCAGATGCGCGGGCCGAAAACGATGAGCGATTTTTTGAGGGGGCCGGCTTCGATGCGGACGTCGAAAGATGGTGTGGGATGGCCTTGGGGCGCGTGGGCCGTGGCTACGATGACGACATCGGTTGCCGGTTTGCGGAGGCAGAGATCGGCGGGATACGCGAGGCTTGCGGGCTTGGTCTTTTCCCAGGGGATGTCGGCGAAGCGCAGGCCGCGCGCTCGCTCTGGCGGAGCAAGTTCGAAATCGCCGCCGGCGCTCTGTTCAAAGGTGGCCTTGACGATGGTGACGAGTTTTTCGCCGTCGCGGTCTAGAAGGAGCTGGGCGTGTGCGAAAAAGTCGGTTTTGTTGTCGATGTCGGGTTGCTCCAAAGCGCTTTGATTATCGCCGCTTGGAGGTTTTTTTGGTCTTTGTTTCTTTGCGCGGGGCGAGGATTGTTCCGCGGCACTTGGGAGAGCCGCACAGGCATTTGTAGTGCTTGCTCAGTTCTTCGTCGTCTTCTGCATCCTGGCGTTCGTAGGCGTAGTCGTAGAAGAGCTCTTCGCCCGTTTTGATGTTGCGGATGGCGTCGATGTAGATATGGCCGTCTTCGAGGATGGCTTCGCAATTTGGAGCACAGGCGTGGTTGATGAAGCGGGCTTCATTGCCTTCAAACGAAGCGTCAATGGATGTGCCGTCGCCCAGTGAAAAGAGGAAGGTGTGATGGCGTTCCATGGATAGGTCGTCGTAGCGGCGGTCGGCTTCTTCATCGGTGATGCGTTCGCCTAGGTATTCGATGATGCGGGTTCCTTTGCGTATGGGCCGGGTGGCGAAGGCGCCCATTCCTTGGATGGCCGAAGGCCGTATCGCAAAGGGAATGTCTGTCTGTTCGGTGTCGCGAGGGGTTCCTTTGGGCATGTGGTGAGCTCCGGATTGTTGCGTCGGTTCGCGGTTGTACGCACCGTGAGCCACCCTCCGGCAGAGCATGGCTTCGGCGTTTGCGGCTGATCATGTTAGGCTTCGGTGCATGCTGTTCCGCAAGACTTTCTCAGTGTGTCGCTTGTCTCTTGTCATCGGGCCAATCGCGATTGCATCTGTCGCTTGCGGGCCAAGTCCCGAGGCGAATTCGCCATATTCAGTCGCTCTGTCTGGCGAGAACACCGCCGAGTATCCCGTTGCCGAAGGGCAGACGGTTTATGTGTACATCGGGGATGAAGCTCCCGAGGCGCCGGCTCTGCCTGCTCCTGTTGCCGCGCCGGAGCCGCCGCGTGAGCAAGAAAATCCCTTTGCTCAAACGCGTTCATGGTCCGGCGAATATTTCTGCCCGCAGGGGCTTACTGCCATGACGCTTCGGGTGACTTCAGTGCGGGGAGATCAGATCGATGCCGTTTATGAGTTCCATCATGCGGGTTCAGGAGCATCTGGCAGTTATCGGATTCAGGGGCGTTTTGATGGGCCGACGCGCTCGGTGCACTTTGCGCCTGGGGCGTGGATTGAGCGGCCGCCAAACTATGTGACAGTGGCCATGGAGGGCCGCGTCGCGGATGATGGCTCGCTGTTCGCAGGCCGTATTGCGCATCCCCGCTGTGGGATGTTTTCGCTGACGCCCGATCATTCTTAAGGCGGAGTGAATGTGCGGCCCGGCGATTTGGGGCCGCACTTGTTCTGGTTAGCGATTTCGCTTTTGGGTGCGGCGCCTGGTTCCCAAGCGGCGGAGCGGGGCGAGCAGCGCGAGGAGTCCAAGCGTCATTGCGGAGAGGCGTGGTCCGCGCTTTTTGCCGGTGCTTTGCTGTTTTGCTGCGATGGTGCAGTCGCTGTCCGAGCTGGACGTATCGCTGGTCGATGTGTCGCCGCCGCTGCAGTCGACGTCGCTGCCGGTGTCGCTTCCTGTATCGCTCCAGGTGTCTGTGGATGTGTCGGATGTGTCGCCGCTGCAGTCATCACTTCCGGAGTCGTAGGTTGTATCCGTGGATGTGTCGGACGTATCGCCGCTGCAGTCGTCGCCTCCCGAGTCATAGGCGGTGTCTGATGTTGTGTCGCTCCATGTATCGGTCGACGTATCCGATGTGTCGCCGCTGCAGCCATCGCTGTCGGAGTCGTAGGCCGTGTCGCCTTCGTCGTAGGTGTCGACGGTGTCGGCTGTGCCCGCGCATGCGCATCCGGGTTCGGCATGCGGGTATACGGTGACGCCCGATGAACCGCCGGATGAAGCGTTGCCTGAGCTCGTGCCAACTGTGCCGGACGATCCTGTAGAGCTGGTGCTTGAAGTGCCAGAGCCCGAGCTGGTCGTGCCCGCGTCGGGTTCGCTGCACGAGCTGAAATCGACACTCGATGCGTGAAGAACGGGGGAGAAGGTATTGCCCGCGCCGAAATCAACAGGCTGGTCTTTTCCTTTGGTTCCGGCCGCGATCAACATGATTTGCCGTGTTAGCCAGACATCGGAAGGCACGCTGCCTGAAAGCGCCACGGCGAGATCGTCTGTGCCTGCGCCGCATCGAAGGGCTTCTGGGTCGGTGTATCCAGCGGGCTGTTCGGTGCAGGTGTCCGTGCCGTCGACGATTCCAAAATCGGCCCTGGGGCAGCTTGCCGCGACCGGAGTGACGGAGGACAGTGCCGCGGCCGCTTTGGCGACGCAGTTTTGAACGTCTTGATTGCCGTCGCCGTAGGCCGCGCCCCGTTCGAAGAGGGCGCTGATGACGCTTTCAATAGCGGTCGTTCCATTTTCGAGCGGAACGCTGTTTACGAGCGGCGTATGGCCTGCGCACTCCAAAAGCGCGCTGTCTTGGCCTGCGCTGGAAAGCGCGATGCTTCTTAATTCGGTGTAATTCGTCGTCGCATCACCGGCACTCCATATGAGCTTGGAGCTGTCGACGGTGATGGATTGGCCGTTGGTGAAGGTGCCCAGTCCATTTCCGATGAGCCAGGAAGTGACGAGGAGTTCTTTGTCGGTCGCGCGGGTAAGAGCCAAGGGCAGAATCGGCATTGAGCCGGGCATGGCGATGCGCAGCGTTCGCGTGAGCGCGGGTGTGCCGGGAGCCTTGAAACGGGCTGCTAAAAATCGCTGGTTGCTCAGCGATTCAAGGGTGGTTTGCGTATCGGCGGGAATGGCAAGCCCATGCTGGTTTGCCCACGCTGCAACGGATCCTGCATCGCTGAGCACAATGAGTTCTTCGGGGGGCAGTGTCGGCGTATGCGCGGTGTCGCCTGCAGTTTGGAAGAGTTCTGTTGCTTTGGGGCCGTTGGGGCAGGCGGGATCAAGGCCGTTCGGTGGAAAAATGCGGGGTGCTGTTGCTGTTTCAAGCGCTTCGAACCAGGCATCTGAGCTTGTGTCGATCGCTGCGCCGGACGGCACCGGAACAAGGAGCGCGACGGTGCCCGCATCCGCATCAAAACGAAGGCTGGTCCACAGCGTTGTGCGCTGCGGAGCAAGCGCGATGGCGACGCGCTGCTCAAGGGGATGGACGCTGGCCGCGCCCACGAAGGCCCCTGCTGCATCTGCCGAGCGCGCGTGGGCAAAGAGGGCCAGTGCGAACACCGACGCGAAACCAAATCTTTTTTGTAGGTTAAGGAACATAGGCCGCCTCATTGGAACAAGCTGCCGGCAACTTCAGCAAAGGGTGTGCCGAGCAGTCCGTTTATGTTTTCGCCGTTGACCCAGTCGGGAATCGTCGCGAAGTGCAGTGCCTGTAGCCAGTTGCCATCGGCGCGCTGAGAACAACCGTTCATGATCCGATGGGAGACAAATTCATGGTGCAGCGCTCTTTCTGCACGACCAGAGTGGACATAAGGGCAACCGATTGTGCGCTGCCGTAAAACCGTATCTTGACGGCGTAGAGCAGCCTTTTTACGCTGCTCTATCTGCAAAGTGCCTTAAAGGAATTTATCGTGGGAACGCCTCAAAACCCTCAGCATCGCCCTTCGGATTCATCCATGGATAAACATTCACCGCCGGGGAATGGGGCAGAGCCCGAGGCGAGTGCCAAGGCAGGCCGCGCGACTGAAGAGCGGCTGCTGACGACGGGGGAGATGGCGAGGCTGTCAAACAGCACGCTACGCACGGTTCGCTTCTATGAAGAGGAAGGAATTCTTCGGCCCGCCAAGCGGACAGAGGGCGGTCATCGCCTCTTCCGCAGGAGTGAGCTCGATAGGCTTCTTTTCGTGTCGGATTTGCGTACCGCGGGGCTCTCGCTTGAGGACATCAAAGAGATTCTCGAGCTGAAAAAGACGTCTGGATCGGGTTCGGAAGCGGCAGCGCAGGTTCGCCGGATTCTGAGCACGCGTATCGATGAGCTGAAGGAAAAAGTCGCCGTGCTCGCGAGGCTGCGCGAGGAGTTCACGCGCACGAGCGAAATCGTCGAAGCTTGTTTGACCTGCAACGATCACGAAGCATTTCCTGATGGCTGTGGGGATTGCGCGAAGATCACCCAACAATCGAATATTCCCCGAAGTGCGCGGGTTGTGTGGGCGGTTGGATCTTCGCAAACGGCACCTTCCTCAAACGGCGGTTCCAGAAGTTGATGGCTCGAATCCACGGCATTGAAGCCGTGGTTTGAGGTGCGTTCATGGATCGGAAGGCCGCTGCCTCCGCGATTGAAGATTTTCTGCGCGCCATTGGACATGAGCCCGTGGGCGAGCTGGCTGGCACAGGTGAGCGCGTAGCGGATGCTTGGCTTGGCGAGCTGCTCCATGGATACACGGTCGATCCTGTTTCTGTGCTGAAAGCGGGATCGATTGAAATGCCTGGGGGCTCCGCATCATCCGGTGCGCTGGTTACGCTCCGCGATATGGCTGTCATGACGATGTGTCCGCATCATCTGCTTCCTGCCTACGGCACATCGTTGGTTGCCTATTTGCCCGGGCGCTGTGTGGCTGGGCTGGGGACGATCGCTCAAGTGGTAGACGCTTTCGCAAGGAGGCTCGCGCTTCAAGAACAGATTGGAGCTCAGGTTGCCGAACTGCTGGTGAAGGAACTCGGCGCTGCAGGTGCTCTATGCAAGTTGTCGTTAACGCATATGTGCTTGGCTCTGCGCGGCGAGAAAAAAGAACGTTCGTTGGTCGAGACGCTGAGCTTTGCCGGCTCCTTCGCCGTAGCGGGCCCCGATAGGGATTTGGCGCTGGCCTGTGCCTTTAGCGCATCATCCGGGGCCCGCTGAAATGCTCGCCGTTGTTACGGGTGCCTCCCGCGGTATTGGGCGGGCGACGGCACTGCGGCTTGCTGAACGGGGTGTCGGGCTGGCCTTGATCAGCAAGCGGGGCGACGGATTGTTTGAGCTCGCGGATCTGCTTAGAAAACAGGGGATTATCGTTCTCCCGCTCGTGTGTAACGTGGCGCTGGAAAGCGAAGTGGAAGCTGCTGCGAAGCGCATTCAAAGCGAACTGGGTGTGCCTCACATTCTGGTGAACAACGCAGGAATTGCCGTGCGGAATCTGCCCGTGGCCAACACTGGCACTTCAGATTGGGACGAAGTCATCGCGGTAAATCTGCGAGGTCCGTTTCTGATGACCCGGGCATTTCTTCCGGCCATGCTCGAGCAGGGGCGCGGTCGAATTGTCTTCGTGGGCAGTATTTCTTCGACGATCGGCTGCCCTGGGAGTGCGGCCTACGCCGCATCGAAATGGGGAGTGATAGGTCTTTCCAAAAGCCTTGCCGAGGAGCTTCGCGATACCGGCCTGCAAGTCGTATCGGTGCTTCCGGGCTCCGTGGATACCGACATGCTTGTGGGGAGCGGTTTCAAGCCTCGGATGAGCGCTGATGATGTAGCCCGCGAGATTGTCCACGCCGCTCTCGACGCGCCCGCTGCGATTCACGGCGCATCCATCGAGATGTTCGCATAGAGTTTGCCAGCGTTTTTACGTGTACTGATACCTTTCCCTCGTGCCTCGCATTCCTAATTCCTTCAGGCCCGATCCGGCGGCCGCGTTCTCTGCACTACCCCTATTTCCACTGCCTCAAACGGTGCTCTTTCCCGGTGCTGTCCTGCCGCTGCATGTGTTCGAACCCCGCTACAAAGCGCTGGTGCGCGATATCCTCAGCACGCACCGAATGCTCTCTGTCGTGCTGATCACCGATTCATCCGACACGGATGAGCATGGCCATCCGCGTATCGCAAATGTCGCCGGCGCAGGACTAATCATCGAACACATCGAGCTTCCCGATGGCCGTTTCAACATCCTGCTTCAAGGTCACTCGCGCGTCCGGCTTCGTGAACTTCCCTTTATTGCTCCATACCGGCGTGCAGAAGCCACTGTGCTTGAAAGCCGGCCGGGCGCCGTCGATCAGCGCGATATTGCTGCGTTGAGCGCACTTGTCGCTTCTCTTTTGTCGCTGATGCGCAAGAGCGATGCCTCGTTTCAGGTGTACCTTCCCAAAGATGCGGAACCCGAAACATTCGTGAATGCGTGTGCGCAAGGACTGATATTTGACCCGTCTGAGCGGCAGGAGATTCTTGAAATCGATGATGTGGGCGCTCGTATGCAGCGCGCGATTCAAGTGCTGTCGATGCAGCGCATCATGCTGTCGAGCGTGGAGCGCGATCTAAATTGACGTGCTGAGCTACTCGGCGTCGATGCGGTAGAGCGTGCCGTTTGAAATATGCGGCAGATAAAGCTCGCCGGCCGTGTCTTCCCCGAAGGCCGCCAGCGCATTTTGAAACAGCGGTTTTGATTGCAGATCGTCAGTGATATCGACCGGCCCTGTCTCAAGCTTGCCGTTCTTGTAGCGAAGCGCCCAAATTCGGCCTGAGCAGAAGTCGCCGTAGAGATACCAGCCGACAAGTCCCGGGATTGCCTTGCCTCGATAGACAAAGCCGCCCGTCACGGAGCACTCGCCCTTGATGTTCCCCATGTCCGGCGTATGGGCATAATCGACGATAGGCAAAGTCATCCCGTTCATATCGCAGCTTGCGGCTTGGTAGCAGTGCGTGCCTTCCATGACCTTCCAGCCGAAATTTTGCGGAGATGCATCGGCCGCGACGGCATTCACTTCCTCCCAATTACCCTGGCCCACGTCGGCGATATAAAAATCGCCGTTACATCGATCGATGCTGAAACGCCAAGGATTGCGCACGCCCCATGACCAGATATGCGGGTTTGAACCATTCATGACGGGCAAGTTGCCCGCGACCGGCGTTGGATACGTGTCGACGTCGATGCGCAGCATTTTGCCGAGCTGCGAAGTGAGCGTCTGGCCATTGTTTTGAGGATCGCCTCCGCTGCCGCCGTCGCCCATTCCGATGTTAAGAAAGCCTTTTTTATCAAAGACAATCATTCCGCCGTTGTGGTTATCGAAGGGCTGCGGAACGGTCAGGATAATTTTCTCGTTGGTATCGGCTTTATTGGGATCGGCACTGCGCTGATACTCCGCGATCACCGTTTGTCCCGAGGGGCCTCCACCTTGGCCTGTGTAGTTCACGAAAAAGCGTCCATTTTGCTTGTAATCAGGATGGAACGCGAGGCCGAGCAGACCTTGTTCGCCGTTCTTCGTGGTCTTGGCCGTAATGTCGAGGAAGGGCTCTGCCTCGAGCTGATTCGTCATCAGGTTGAGGATTTTGATCCGGCCGTTCTTCTCAACGATGTAGAGCCGTGTTGAGTCTTCGGGCGCTCCAATGGCAAGCAATGCTCCCTGAAGGCCGGTAACCACTTCCGTTAATTTTAGCGCGGGAGGGGCAGCGCCCGTACTGTCCGGCGGGCAATTGGGATCGGGCATCATGCTGCCTCCGGTGCCGCCCGCGCCGCCGGTACTGGTATTGCCGCCCGCGCCGCTATTTCCTCCCGCGCCTGCGGTTCCTCCGCTCGAGGAAGACGTTGAGGCGGAAGACGTTGAAGTCGTGTCGCCATCGTCGCCGCAGCCGTTCAGCGCGCTCGCGCCGCCTACCAACAACAACAAAGGCAAGGTGATTTTAGGTGTTAGCCAAAAAGCAAAAATAGGTCGCATGCCGCAAGGGTACCACCGGCTGCTTGCACTGCCACGGCTGGATCTCCTTGGTGGCCACGCCTTTCGGATAGCGCTAAGCGTTTAGGGAAAGGCTCGTTTTTTAGGCAAGCGGCATATCTTTTTCCCTCCTTTTTTCACGCTTGTGCACAAGGCTCGCTACGATGGATTGCGGTGCTGTCCGAAGGCGGACTTGCGTGGGAATCATCACCATGAAAACTGTGCATTCCGACCTAATCTCAAGCGACTGGCCAATGCATTGCCCGGGGACTTCGCTTGTCGGCGAGATCGATTCAGCCGCTGAACCGTCCGATATGCATTCCTCTCGTTTGCGGCGTGGCTCTATACTGTTTCGCGTCACGCAAAAGAGAGGAGGGGCGGCGCTTCGGCCGAAGGCCGTGGGCCGTGATGGAAACAGGGAGACCAGCTTGGCATCATCAACAAACAGGTTTCGAGGGCGTGTTTGTCCACACAGTCCATCGATGAGGCAGTGGGTGAACGCAGGGAGAAGTCGTATTCTGATGCGCGTGAGCCCTCATGGAGGATCGTCATGAGCGCCGAGAACGGAAGAGGAACGGAAGCCAACGGGGGAGCAGCGGGGGCAGAAGTGCCAGGGCCTGCCGGAGGAAGCGCCGATGGAGGAAACGGTTCGGCCCCGAATGGCGATGGGGCGTCGGCAATGTTTGTCACAGCCGGCGTCGATCAAGCGTCGGCGTATGTGCCACCGACCCCGCCCCCTCGGCATGCCCGCATAAAAACCTTGGATATGAAGCGTGTGCGCGTCGCTTCGTCGGCCGACCCGCGCAATGCGCCTACCCAAAAGATACTTCTATCTCGAGTTCCAACGCCGCCGCCCGGCGCGGTGCAGCCTGTTTCTGAAGCGAAGTCCCCGGAAGGATTGAAGCCACTCACTCCCGCGCCTGCAGCGGTCGTTTCCGAACCGGAAGCGGCGCCTGCGGAAGGCGAAAAATTGCCTCCCGAGCAAGCACCTCTGGCCTCGCAGAAAGACGAGCGCCACAGAATTCTTCAGGCGCTTGTTGTGCTGTTAAGCGCGATAGCTGTCTTAATCGTGGGTGGTGTTGTAATCATTTTGCGCATGAACAAACAGCAGCCGGCAACGGTTCAGCCCAGTGTAACTGCCTCGGCACCTGTTGCACCGGTGACGCAGGCACCGGTTGTGACTGAAACCGCGGCGTCGGCTGAGCCTGCACCGGCTGTGTCTGCAAGCGCATTACCCGAGCCGAGTGCGGTAACGAGTGCCCCTGCTCTGACCGAAAGCAGCGCGGCCCCGTCCCCGCCGCTGTCGGCCGCATCTGCGGCGCAGCCAAACACTTCACCTACGCGGACGGCAAAACCCGTAAAGACTTCGAAACCGGAGTCAACGACACCTCCCACGCCTCCGCCCACAAAACCAACGTCGACGATTTCGCCCATCTTTGAGTTTTGAGCTTTCTTGATGCCGTCTCGAGGTAAACGCTAGAGTAGCCACGAAGGAAAGATTGCAAGAATGAGAAGGTATTCGTTGAAAGGCATAGCGTCGCTTGCGGTGTGTGTGTCGTTGCTTGGCAGCGTGACAGGTTTGGCGCAGCAGTCCCCACCCGCGGCAACAAGCGCGAGCCCTTCGGCCGCGTCGGCATCTGGTGCTGCGGCAGCTCCAGGCACTGAAGGAAGCGAAGTCGAGCGCGCGATGGTGCTATTTCGCAAAGGCATTGAAGCCCACAAGGCGGGCAATCTTCTGGAAGCCGAAGGGTATTACCGCACCGCGTTCGATCTGCGAAAAAGCTACGATATCTCGGGCAATCTCGGCGACGTAGAGTTGAAGCTCGGCAAGCCTCGGGATGCTGCGGAGCACTTATCGTTTACGATGAACAACTTCCCTTTGACGGGTAAGCCCGAGCTTCGCGAACGGATGCAGAAAGCCTATGAAGAGGCTCGCCAGCAAGTGGGAGCCGTGCGCATCTCGGTCAATGTTGAGCGCGCTGAAATCAGCTTGAACAAGCGCGTCATCGGAAAGTCGCCGATGAACGAAGAGTACTTCGTCGATCCTGGGGAGCACACCTTCGAGGCCACGCTGAAGGGCTATAAAGCAGCGCAGCAAACGATCAAGGCGGACAAAGGCACACAGTTGGAGATCAAACTAAATTTGATTGCGATTGCTCCTCCGCCTCCGCCGAAGAGGAGCAAAACACCTGCGGTTGTTTTGGGCGTTGGCGCAGCGGTTGGATTCGGGGCTGGATTGGGCCTGTTTTTGCTATCGAACTCCAAGCTTGACGAAGCCAAGCAACTGACCAGCGACATCGTGGCCGCGAATGGAACATGCCGAGAGGAAAAAGGCACGGTGCATCCGTTGTGTGCAGACCTGTCCGATAAGAAGTCGACGGTAAACACACTGGATGGGCTTGCGATTGGCGCTGCATCGCTGGGTGGGCTCGCACTTGTTGGCATGGTTGTTTACCTGGCACTTCCGTCACCTGCTGCGCCTCCTTCCCGGACGACGGGATGGCAAAACGTCAAAGTCGTTCCCACTGCGGGCCGTGAACATGGCGGGCTGCTGGTATCTGGATCATTTTGAGCCAACATCTTCATCAGGCACGGACATCTGTATATGCACACGAAACATTGGACACTCGTTTCCTTAGGTCTTGTTGCGATTGGTACAGCCGCGTACGCATCGGGCTGCCGGACAAGTGGATGTAATGTCGATCCTGACTGCGGTGAAAACCAAACGAATGGCTCGACATCGACCACAGCCGTACAAGAGGGTTGTGTTCCGTTTGAGAACGACGCGCAGAACAAACCTCCCGTGAAGGATGAGTGCGGGATTTTCGTGAGCGTAAAGGGTGACGACATGAATGTGGGAACGTCGAAGGCGACGCCCGTTCGCACATTCAAGCAAGCGATCACACTTGCGAAGGACGCCAAGAAACCGATTTACGCGTGTGCCGAAATCTTCCCCGAGTCCGTGGACATTCCCGAAGGCATCACGATTTACGGGGGCCTGAACTGCGCGGCGAGCTGGACATATATCGGTGACACGAAGAAGACAGTCATCGCACCGGAGCAGGATAAGGTCGCGGTCCGGTTTTTGATTGAGGGCGGGGGTGCGATTCATTTGGAGGATGTTGCGGCGCAGGCGGCTGATGCCACGATTCCGGGCGGCTCATCGATTGCCGCGATTGCTGATGCCGTTGCATTGGAGCTCGTCCGTTGTGAATTGATTGCTGGTGCCGGTGCTGCGGGTGAGGACGGAACGTCCCCAACTGGTTCTGTTGGGCCCACAGATTCCATGGATCCCTTGATTCGTGGAAATAACGGCAATGTAGCATGTATGGGTGGAATGCAGGGCAATCTAGGTGGGGATGCAAAAGTAAACGATAGTTGTAATACATCCAAAGGCGGCCAGGGTGGCACCGGGTTGGAAGCAGCAGGTAATAACGGAGCTGATGGGGAAGTTGCCCCAAATCCAAATCCTAACAATTATGGTGTTGGTGGGGCGGGAGCGACAGCGAGCAACTGTCTTGATGGCAACGCTGGGGTAAAGGGAGATGATGGTGTCCCGGGCTCCGGCGCGAAAACCATGGAAATCGGCTCGGTGGATATTAGCGGATACGCGGGTAGAGATGGTTATTCTGGCGCTTCTGGTAAACCCGGGCAAGGGGGAGGAGGGGGAGGCGCAGCGAAAGGCAAGACCAATTGTTATGGTGCGAGCGGAGGAGGGGGAGGCGCGGGTGGATGTGGGGGAGGTGGAGGCACGGGTGGTAAGGCAGGAGGCTCGAGCATTGGCCTAATCAGCTTGGGAGCCACGTTAACATTTTCGGATGTCAAGCTCACAACGGGGGCCGGTGGGGCAGGTGGAGCAGGCGGCCTTGGGCAGGCTGGTGCGATTGGGGGAGCTGGTGGGAATGGGGGAGCTGGTGCCAGCGGTGCGATGCCAACGCTTGCGGGATGCAAAGGCGGGAACGGCGGTGTTGGTGGCGTTGGAGGCCGTGGAGGGGGAGGCCGTGGAGGTCACTCCATTGGTATTGCCTGGATGGGCGTTGCGCCGCCTGAACTTGTGGATGGGGCTTTCACTTCGGGGACAGCGGGCAAGGGCGGTGCAGGCGAGGGCGTTACAGGTGTTGGTGCAGATGGGGAAGTTACTGTAGCAAAAGAGTTTAAGTAACGAGCCCCAGATAGTTATCTGACTTTCCGAACAGCAAAAAAGCCTGCATGGATCAGCATGCAGGCTTTTTTATGCCTTTAGTTCAGGCGGTTTCGGCGAGTCGAGGGTGAGTGGAAGAGACAAAAAGAAAAAAGCCTGTATGCGTAAACATACAGGCTTTAAAG
>CAZICM010000016.1:0-176191 GCA_964537685.1 uncultured Polyangiaceae bacterium | reverse complement strand
ATTGCATGAAGAATCATGCAACTACAAAAGGATTGAACAAAAGGCAATACCATTTTTATGGAACACCATCCCTCAGGTACGGCGCCTATCGAAATGCACCTAAAACCCATCTGGGGTGCGCCCGGGGTTTGGGGGCAGTGCGCAATGTATTGCGCGAACCCCCATCAATGAGGGATTGACGAGACGGTTCTAACCCTTAACAGCCGCCGGCGTGCCCGCACGCAGCCTTCTAAAATGCTCCTCCAGCTTTTGGCGCGGCGCCATCAAAAACTCGCAGCGCTCTTCGCCCCTCGCCACACATTGAATTTCACGCACATGCAAATGCATATTCATCGCCTCAGTGCAAAAGCCAGCCGCAAAACCCGCCGTGTAAAAACACGCACAGCGAAAGCTCCGCCGCCCCATCCCGGCCAATGCCTCGGATTCAAATGTATTCACCTGCGCGTAATGGAGAAAGAACGAATCATTGTCGGCAAGCTGCGTATCCGAAAAAATCTCCACCGCCGATAACCCCGAAAATGCCATGTGAAAAAAAGCGCTCGCCACGCGCGCCGTAAAATTGCTCATTCGGCTGCGCTCTAAAAATGCCTTCGCATCATTTCGCCCCATTTCACGAGCCGCCGTATAAAGCAAATCTACCGTGGCCTTTTCGCCCAGCTTCGAAGCCAATGCTTCAAACCAGGCAAAATAAAGGCTGTCTGAACGCATCAGAACATAGCGCTCGTCCCCAACCAGCAAGAGCCCGCCCTGCGATCGAATTTGCAGGTCGGAAAAATACCGGCGCACCGTCGATTCGGCGAAAATAAACTCCGGCCTAAATTCCGGGGGCACAATCGCAGTCAGCGCCATGAAGCCTCAACCCACATAAAGAAAATCCCCCACGTCATGTATCAACAATTGATCCCAATACGAAAGAGCTCAGAAGCTTCGCCCATCCCATTCAAATCCTGTTACGCTTTTAGCCTATGATGACCAGTACAAAAACCCCAATGGGTTCCGCACCGCCCGGCCCCAAAGGCCATAAAATTGTCGGCTCTCTGCCTGAATTCCGAAAAGACCCTCTCACTTTCTTGCTCCAGGCGACCGAAAAGTACGGCGATATCGTGAGCCTGCGCTTTGGTATCGTTCAAGGCTGGCTTATCAATCATCCCGACTACATCAAACAGATCCTTCAGGACAACCATAAAAATTACTCCAAAGAAACGCGGGGCTTTATTACGCTGCGCCAATTCCTTGGAATGGGTTTGCTTACCGCCGACGGCGATACCTGGCTTAAACACCGCCGAATTGCCCAGCCGGCTTTTCACCGCCAAAAAATCGTAGATCTATCCAATACGATGGTGCGCTGCGCGGAAGATACGGCAAAGGTCTGGGATAACCTTGCCGCTCAGGGAAAAGCCGTCGATATTTCAGATGAAATGATGCAGCTTACGCTGCGCATTATCGGCGAAACCATGCTCAGCACCGATGTGAGCAATAAAGCCGATTCGATTGGCAAAGCCGTGGATATCGTATTGAGAGAAGCCATCTATCGTATTCAATTCCCCTTCTCTATTCCGATGAGCCTGCCCATAAAGCGCAACCGCGAGCTTGCCCACGCGATGAAAACATTAAACGGCGTTGTTTTCCGAATGATTGAGGAAAGGCGCAAGAGCAAAAACCCTCCCAACGATTTGCTCACCATGCTTTTGAATGCCCGCGATGAAACGACAGGCGAAGGCATGAACGATCAGCAATTGCGCGATGAAGTCATGACCATTTTTCTCGCAGGGCATGAAACCACGGCGAATGCGCTTTCGTGGACATTTTATTTATTATCGAAATACCCCGAAGTCGCCCGCAAGCTCCGCGCGGAGCTGGCCGAAAAACTGGGCGGGCACACGCCCACCGCCGAGGATGTTCCCCACTTGAAATACACCACGATGGTATTGGAAGAAGCTTTGAGGCTTTTCCCACCCGCTTGGATTATGACCAGAGCGCCCCGCGATACCGATGTAATTGGAGGCTATCAATTAAAGCCCGGAACCTATACGTTCATTAGTCCCTGGGTCACTCACCGCAACCCCTTGCTATGGGACAATCCCGAAGGATTCGAACCCGAACGCTTCTCGCCGGAAAAGGCGGCCAGTCATCACCGCTTCGCCTATTTTCCCTTTGGAGGCGGCCCCCGCATTTGCATTGGAAATTATTTTGCCATGATGGAGGCGACGCTTATTTTGGCCGTCCTCATGCCGCGCTTCCGCCCCGATTTAATGCCCGGCTTTCCCGTGACCATGGAGCCGATGATTACGCTGCGGCCTAAAGAAGGCATTTGGATGAAAATCCACCGCGCTCAGGACAGCGATAGAATTCCCGCCAAATAATTTTTTCGTGTCAATTCGATTTAATTGATCTAAAGCGCCAGCGAAAGCGCGCTATCCAAATCGCGCATCAGGTCCGCAGGCGATTCTAGGCCAATACTCATGCGGATTCCGCCCGGATCGATACCTGCTTCGAGCTGCGCCGAAAGAGGCACGACCGCATGCGACATGCTCGAGGGATGTTCCACCAAGGTTCTCACCTGCCCCAGCGACACCGCCAGCGTAATGCACATCGAATCCTGAGCCAATGCATCCATGACTTTTCGCCCCCGTTCCCGGGCAATATTCGGATCGCCTTTCAATACGAAATAAATCATGATTCCGGGCGCGAAATGACCGTCCGGATCGAGCATTTGGCGCCTGGCTAATTCATGGTGCGGATGGCTGGACAATCCCGGATAGCGCACGGTGAGCACCGCCGGATGCGATTCCAAAAAGCGCGCGACCACGAGCGCCGTTTCCATTTGGCGGCGCGTTCTTACCGAGAGCGTGGGCAGTCCATACACCAAGGTCGGCCACGCGGCCTTCGGCGAAAGCGGCGCCCCAAAATCTTTCCTGAACAGCAATAAATCGGGCTCCAGCATTCGTTTGGCAATCACCGCTCCGCCCATATCTGTTCCAAAGCCGCCTATATTCTTTGTCAGTGAATGCACGACCATATCAGCCCCAAACGATAGAGGTCGCTGGCAATACGGTGTTGCAAAGGTATTATCGACGACGCACATCACATGCCTTTTTTTACCGCGCCGTTCATTCTCATGCTTTACTATCGAAGCTATTTCTTCGATATTGATTAAATCAAGGATCGGATTGGTCGGCGTCTCAAAATACACGACCATCACATCCTCGCCCATCGCCTTGCGAAGCGCATTAGGATCGAGCAAATCGATGAAATCCGTCCGGATACCGAAGCGCTCCATCCAATTGTGAAGCAGCGAATATGTGCAGCCATATAAAGTGTGATGAGCGACAATCCGATCGCCTGCCTTCGCAAGCACGCCGAGCGCTCCCACAATGGCCGCCATGCCTGTACTAAAGCATAAAGCCGTCTCGCCTCCCTCGGCCAAGGCCAGGCGCTCTTCAAGCATTGCACGAGATGGTTCATCCAATCGATCGTAAATATAAATGGGCTGGCTGATATGCCGGTTAAATTCGGGATTGGCAAAGCTCTGAAATCCTGCCGCGCCCCGTTCGGCCGTTTCTAAGCGGTAGGCCACCGATGCCGACATCGGAGGCACAATATGATCGGCATAATCCCAATGCGGTGAATAACTCTCACCATGAATTAGCCTTGTTTCACGGCCATATTCCCAATCCGCGCGCTTTCTTCGTTTCATAAATCCATCCCATCAATACACAGAAATACGGCCTTGCATTAGACCATTTTTCACATCATCGAATTGCTCAAGCTCGCGCAGCACAATGCCTTGAATGGCCGATGCCAGCGCGGCCGGCTGTTTCCCGCTTTTCGTGCGCACATGCACATCGGCGAGCTCGGGATCGCGCACCGGGCGACCAATACGGCTCACCAAATAACAATGCGCGGAAATCACTTCGGGCAATGCATCAACAATGGCTTGAGCCACCCTGTGCGCCATTAAATTATAAAGCTTTCCTACGTGTGAAACAGGGTTTTTCCCCGCCGCCGCTTCAAGCGTCATCGGCCTGTAGGGCGTAATTAGACCATTAACGCGATTGCCCCGCCCCACCTGCCCATCATCGCCCGCTTCAGCCGATGTGCCCGTGACGGTGATATACACATCGTTTTGCTCGGGGTTGTCGCCCGCGTTCACGCGCACTTCAAGATCTTGCAGAACCGCTTCCGAAGCAGCCTTGCGCACGCGCTCCATCAGCGCATTTTTGCGATCCAGATAATGGCCGAGCGACTCCAAATGGCGGCCCACAAATGCACAGGCCACCGTAAGCCGTATTCTCCCCTTGGCCCGCACACCCATCACTTTGATATCTTCACCGACCTCTTTGGCCAAAGGATCGCGCGCGGCAGCCCTTAATTCTTTTGCCGCCGCGAGCACGGCCTTTTCCAATTCCGACAGCGGCGCAAAACCGGCCCCGATCGACGTATCGTTGGAAAGCCATTCACCGGTCTGCCTTTGCCGCCGATATAATTCGACCAAATCGGCTGAACCGGGGCGAACCAAGCAATGAAACTTCACATGCCGTTCCGGGTCCAGCCATCGGAATTGCTCGCGCAGAAATCCCATTGCAGCCGTTTGCATAATTTCTTCCACGGGCACGCTTATGCCGTTCACATCGCGTGTTGCGCGGCCCGATAAATAAATTTCAATGGGAGCCTTGACTTCACCGCCCAAAAAGGCGGGCTGCGCCGATCCACCCCAAAGCAAGGCTTTATCGACATTATGATGAAATATTCCACCAAATTGATGCATATAAAATTGGCAAAGGCCGACGCTAAAGCGTTCGGCGAGCGCATCGCATACGGTGTCCGGGTGGCCAATGCCCTTGTGTTCAACGATTTCGGCCGCGAGTTCGGACATCGAAAGGACAAGAGGCGTAATATTTAATTCCATGGCGGCTCCCTAGGCTCAATTCCCGTTAACATGGGGACAAATCGCACAGGACAAAGGTGTTTATGCGTCAATTCATTGTGTTCGCTCTTGCTCACGCACAGAAGGTTTTGATCAAATCCAAAAGCATCGCCGACAGGCACAACCAAAATGCCCCCTGGGATGAGCTGATCGATGAGCATGGGCGGCAATTCGGATGGCGCGGCAGTGACAATAATTCGATCGAATGGGGCGCGATCGGCACAGCCTTGAAAACCATCGCTGATCCGCACATCGATATTTTTAAATCCAAGTTGCTGAAGGCGCGCGCGGGCGGCTTCGCCGAGAGTGGCCACCCGCTCGATAGAAACCACTTCGCGGGCGAGCAATGAAAGCACGGCCGCCTGATATCCCGAACCCGTGCCTATTTCCAAAACGCGCTCTCTGCCCGTTAAACCGAGCGCCTCGCTCATCATGGCCACAATGGTGGGCTGAGAAATGGTCTGCCGGTGGCCGATGGACAGCGGAATGTTTTGATAGGCATCATCTTGGTATGCATCAGGCACGAAAAGATGGCGCGGCACCTTCAGCATGGCATCGCGCACGCTCTGCGTTTTTATATCGCCCCAAAGCATTAAATTCCGAATGAGGCGAGCCCGTTGCGCACGCATTTCGGAGGAATCCAGCGCGGCAAATTCCGGGGAAGTCGGCGCGAGCGTTTCATCGCTGAATAACACGGTAATACCCAGAGCGGCGAAGGCGCCGCGGCTTTGGGCATTGCATGGTTTAGGCCATGCGAAAAAGGCAGGGCTCCATTAAAACGGCCCCCCGCGCAATGCGCTTTTAAAACGAAAAATAATCGCGCCTGTGCAAAGGTTGCGCGGCCTTTTCATCTGAATTGGCGGACTGCTCAACGCCCGGGTTGGGCCACGCCTCGAGCATGGTCCGGCGAAATACGGTTAAACGAAGAAAGTCAAAGCCCAATACCGCGGTGGCCGCCATTGCATCGTTGGTTCCGATCGAAGCGCTGAGCGAAAGCGTTAAGCCGAGCGGGGCCCCAAACGTCAATCCACCGGTAAATCCATAGGATTTAGGCTCCCAAAGGCGGGCATAGCCTCCCGCATCCAGCGCAATGCCAAAATCTCCGGCTTGAAACCCGCTGGTCGCGCCGCGCAGCAATACGCTCATATCGGTTCCCATTCCAATCATTGTCGTAAGCCGATAAAAACCGCCGACAATAAAACGCGCATCCGGGGTGGTGCCGACACCAACATCGAATTGGAGCGCGGGACGCACATCCAGATCGGCATTGGCTTGTTTTAAGAATACAGGCCCAGAGCCCGCGAATGTCCACGCGGAGACATCGGCCGAGGCCGCGCTGGACCAGAAACAAAAGGCCGACAGGGCCGCAATTCCCAGTGCAAATCGAATTTGAGTGCTCACGGAAGAGCGAGCTACCACAGGTGGCTTTCGCAGGCGATAGGCAATGCTCGGCGAGATGGTTTTAAGCTATTTTCAAGCGGGAAAGGACGCGCCGCTCGACAATTGCCGCTGTTTCTTCGTCAAATAAAATCCCATTATGGCCTCGGCCGGGAAGCACGCGGACATCGCCGCCGGGAAGCGCATGCGATAGTGGTGCGCCGACAATAACATCGTTTTCGGCAATAATCGATAAATGGGGAACCGTATCGGTTCCAAATAGCCTTAGTTTTCTGAGCAATTCACTTTGAGGATCTAAATCGCGCACACTTTCAAAACCGAGAAGGGATGCCCTTGGAATTCCAGCGAATGGACTGGCCATTGAAATCGTCTGCACGACTTTCGGATGGTGTGCCGATTGAGTCGATACATAATAACGGGCAATAATGCCGCCCATGCTATGGCCGACCAAATGAAGGGCAATGCCTCTGGGCAAGGCGTCGATCAGCGCCGAAAGACGCTGCGAAAGCTCGGTAATCGAAGGCCCGGTGGGATAGGTCATCGCCGCCGTGTGCACGCCCGAATGCCGCTCCAGCACGCGGCGAAGCGGCCTCAGCACACCCGCCGTCGAAAACAAGCCGTGCACAAATACGACGACATGATCGCCTTCGCGCACGCGCTCGGGAATAACAGGGTCCACCACGTCATGCCGCATCAGCACGGCGTGCTTTGCGTGCGCCGCAATTTCACGGCCCGCAATCGATAGCAGGCGGAGGCGCTGACCCAGCTTCATCACAAGAAGCGATTTTCCACGGGGCATGCCTATTCGTACAGCCGAAAAATAATTAAAATAATGCCGCTGAGCGTCAATTCCGCAAAAGCCATGAATGAAAGTGCCGGAAACTCCCCCGGAGGGCGTAAATATGCACGCTATCGCCGCCTTGGATTTGTTTTGATAACGAAATCTTCATATCGATCCATCCATTGGATGGTGTATCCATGGCACGCTCGCCTGGGAGAACTGGATGCTCGATCGATTCAATACATTCGTCATTTCTGCGGATTTCAATGCGAATCAGCGCGGAGCCGGCATCATCGGTGCGCAATATCAGCGTTGCTGGACCCAATTCAACGGAATTTAGAAGGCTAAACGCCTCTTCCCTGCCCTCGGGAAGAATGCGGCCTCCATCGAAGAGCGCCTTTTTGCTGATTGGTGAAGGGCGCACATCCCCGATAACCCATCCGCCCTTGGGGAATGGCCCGAGGTAATGGTGCTCGCGCTCGCTTACTAAATCGGCAATATCTATTTCATCAATCGCATTTTCATACGATTTGGGTTTTCCCGCGCCTTCGAGAGCCGACCAATCCGATTTGCAGATGACTTTTTCTTCGGCGCCTAAAATAACATTTCCTTCTACCTTTACGCTGTCCACGCGCTGCCCAAAATACCTGATGATATCCGGCCACCACAGCGAATAGACAGCCATTACATCAGGCCGATCGGATTGAGAAAGCCTTTCAATTAATTCAACGACGGCAAAGTTGCCGTGCACCGATGCCCGGGCAAAGGGCAATCCCAAATACCCTCCGAGTCCAAGTCCATCCAGCGCCCGAAGCCCTGAAACATAGGGAATTGCGCCTGCGTCGTTCAACATGACCACGTTCGGTTTGGGATTCATCCGGGCCAGCCTTCGTCCGACTTCGACTTGCTGCTCGGCAATATTTTTGCTGGACCGGGCAAATAGATCGATTTGCCAGGGAAAGAAGCGGGCCGGAGCGATCATGGCCACAAGCCATGCGATGATGACAATCGTTTGGTAAATAGGAAACAACTTACTGTTATGGCGGCGGGTTGCCCAGTGTGACAATCCAAAAAGAAATAAAAACAATAGCATCAAAATAGAAGGCGCGGCATAGCGGAGGTTTTGAAAGCGGGCCGTGGCATTGAGCGAGACGAGAAGAAGTGAACCTATGGAACCCAGCCATAGCGAGATGGCCGCAGGTCTGAACCGGGAAGAAAAAAGGGCCGAGAAACCCAGCAGGGGCACCACCAGCGAATATGGGAAATATCCCATCGCATTTTCGATCGCAGCCGCGCGCAGCGTGATTAGATTGCGAAGAAATTCAGGAGCGATATCCAAGAGCGTCGCATAAGGATTCGAGCTCAAGAGCTTGCGCACGGCTCCCGCGGCGGACCATTCGGAAGTAAATATTCGGTTTACAATCGAATAGGAAGCCAAAAACAAGAACGCCGGAGACAGCGTCCTGAAGAGGGAGCCCGGCGCTGGCAGAGAACGGGCTGAATACACGGCGGAAATAGCCATGGGAAGGCAAAAGCAAAGGCTTTCCGGGCGGCAAGAGACGAGCAGCGCCCCGTAAATGCCGGCCCGCCATTGGGCGTGTTTACGCCGGTGGGCGGGAGAGGTTTCAGCTTGCCTCAATGCCACGAGCGAGCGCCCGAGCAGAGCCGCGAAAAGCGCCGTCTCCATACCGGAATAAAAGCTCCAGTCGAGCAGGGGGACGGAGAGCAGAATAGGCGGCGCAAGCCACGCCAGAAAGCGGGGGCAGCCGGGGAGAAGCGCGCGGGCCGAGCGGCACATGTCGAATACGCAGGCGCAGGAAAAAATGGCCGCGAAAATGCCAAGCTTCAGGCCGGAAAAGCCAATGAGATAACCAATGGCCAAAAACAGCGGATAAATAACGCTTGTGCTGCCCGAAGAATAACCTTGGCCGGCAATCCATTCGAATGGGTGGCCATTTGCTGTGGATTTGGCAAAATCAAAATAGATATACACATCATCCAGTGGCACAGGCCACAAGCCGGCTGTCTTTTGGAGGGCGGGGATATAGAAGAGCGCCGCGCAGCCAAGCACAAGCGCGAGCGAAAACGCATTCCAAAACCGATACTCGCGCTTGCTCGGCACATTCACGGGAAGACCGGCTTCACATCATGAAAGCATGCCGGCCGCAATGGTTTTTCGATATCCAAGCCCCAATCCCGGCATCAAAAAAGAAACATATTCCACACCGAATTACTTTGCTGTAGGCTCGCAAGCTACGCTGGGGCCCGGTGTCTTCAGTCCATTCCGAAAAATAGGAGAAGAATCCGATGGAATTTGAAGAGAAGGAAGTCAATCCGCCAATTCCATTTCGTATCTTCCGCTTCCTTGTGTTTTGGGTGGGCGACACGAGAAAGATTGCTCATTTCCCGTGGATTACCTGGGATGTCCACGAGCACAAGATGGACTTAAATGAGGTGATGCTCGACGCCCTTCCGCTGCTGGAGCCGGGCGATATTATTTTGCACCGCGACGATGGCTATTTATCGAATTTATTTATTGGCGGGGCGATGATCCACGCGGGGGTATATGTCGGGGGACAGCAGGTCGTCGAGGCGATAAGCGAAGGCGTTTTAAAGAGGCATGCCGGGCATATTTTATTTAGCGATCGGGCATGCATCCTGAGGCCGAGGCTTGCTCCAGAGCTCAAGGAAAAAGCCGTTGCCGAAGCGATCGAATGGGCAAATAAAATTGTCGGATTCCCTTATGATATTTTATTTGATTTCAATGGGAAAAAAGAGCGGGAAATGATCGAGCAGCATGGCAAAGAGGCCGCGCGCAAAGGAGTGCGCTTCTGCTGCACAGAAGTGCCTTATTTTTGTTACCGTTCGTATATGGCCGAGCTTGGGATTAAGCGAAGGCGCAATGTGTCGGCGGCCACGCATATTTTGAGCTTTTTGGGGATGAGCCCGGGCCGCGCGGTCATTTCCGCAGATATGTATTTCACTGCTAATTTCGATTTAATTTGGTGCTCGAAGCATTTCACGCCCGCATGGTGCAAGAAGCGCAGAATGCCCGAGAGCGCCCGGAAAGTCGTCGAGGCGTATTGGGATTCGAAGCAGGCTTTAGCGGCTGGAAATACGCCGAAAACATAAAACGGTAATCACCGCGGTCATCGCAAAATAATAAACGGGAAGCATTACGCTGGGCTCTTTCCACGATGTCACGGCAAAACAATTGAGCCCGTTGCTGATTAAAAATATCGTCCACGCCGTTTTATCTTCGCTCTGGGGGTTCCGGTAGGTCTTTCGTATCGTGGGCAGCGCGCCGGCGAAATCGACACCCATATTGATTACCATGGCGAAGAGAGGCGCACCCGATACGCCCCAAAGCACTAGGCCAATTAAAGAGGCGGCCAAGCATTTTCGATCAAATGGTTCCCATCCACCTTCGCCTCGTTTTATCGATAAAATCGAAACGATCAGCGGGCCGACCGTATAACTCAGAGGCACCCAGGCCGAACTCCAATTGCCCGAGGCGACATAACCGCCGAAAAGAACGCCGCCCACCACCGTCCAAATCCACCATGTGGCGCGGTTTGGACGGGTTTGCTTGCTGAGAACGGCCGCAATATAGGGAACGAAGCCGGCAACAGAAATAATGCCTGCCACAATGCCAAGCGAAGCCTTGAAATCCCAATTCATGAAACTGGACGGCCTTTACTCACCGAGCGCCGCATAGCGAACGAGAGAGAATCGGTAGCGCTGGCTCTTTTTTATTTTTTCCGCAATCGCTTCGTGTACATCTTTATCCCATTGTGAATATTTTTGAATGAATTGCTCGGCGGCGGACTTATCGCCCGCGTATTGAATGGCCAGCACCTCGCCGAGCAGGGCGGAAACGGTATCGTGAAAGCGTTCGCCGTGAATATGAAGCGTCTTTTTTTGGCGGTCGAAGCTGAGCAAACCCTTCTGCATAAAGTAATTCCATTGCATAAGCTGCATCGTCGGATAGGGCTGCACCCGTTTGGGCTGGACGACCTGAAGCACGCGGACAATGCCGGCCGCATAGACGGCTTTTAGTTTTTGTTCATCGTAATATCCGCGCTCTTTCAGGGTCTTCGCCACATAGAGCGAGGTGAGGTCGGCCTTCATTTCTTCGAGCAGGCTCGATGCGTCTAAAAGAACGGAATCCAAATCGTTTCCGTTTTTATCCCGATCGACGCCTAAATAATGGCCAATCTCATGCCAGAGGGTGTAATAAAATCGTCCTTCGGGCCGGAATTGAGCGGCCGATCCTTCATCGAGAACGCTGAGATAAGGCTTGACAATATTGTTGTTAATCTCGGGGTTTTCGAGAATATTGCGGCGTATTAAAATGGTGCGGCCATAGCGGCGGGTCATTTCGCTTTCATTGGGAAGAATACTGGCTGTATTGGCTCCGCGGGACTGCCCAAAATCGGCAATGACATCGTATACGCCGATCGGAATGCCGCTTTTCACTTTTTTATGGTGCTCGTGAGGCAGCGCGTCTTCGAGGCTCTGCAAATCCGAAATGGCCCGCGACACTTCGTTGCTTTCCTTTTCATCGCGCAATAGCAAGCTGAGCGATGCGAAGGCTTTCACGCCAAACAATTCATCGTCGTATTCTTCATACGCTCCGATTTGCGCATTTAAATGTTTAAATTTCCCCGTCACCCAAGAAGCATCGCCGCTTTCATAGTCGTTGGACAATAAATCCCGCGCCCGGTTTTTTAAGTACCGGCACAGTTCTGGATCGTCTTGTTCCAGCGCAGCCGCGGCCTCCATGATAAGCCGGTAGGCTCCCACCGTTTCATCGGCATAAGCCACGGAATAGGGAATGCTGTATAATTCTTTTGGATTGGCTTTTTTGAGCAATTCATCCAATTGATTGGCCAATCCGTAGTGCAATACATCGAGCACGGGATATTTTGTTAATACCTCGCGATCGGCGCGGAGATTTTTTTCCTCGGCCCTCCGAACGACTGTCCGCCCATGGAGCAGCGATGGCCGGGCCTCGGGCTTCACCAGGAGAAAACCTTCTACTTCGTCTTTGGAAATGCCCCAAGGATAGACATTTTTTCCCGGCACGGCCGAAGCCACGGGCAAAAAGGGAACTCTATTGTTATCGAGCGTCGCCGCGATCGGGCCGTGATTTAATCGGTACAAGGTGAAGAGCTGCTGTGTGGCCTTGGGAGATCCAAGCTTTTTGTCGAGCTCTTTCAGCGCGGACAGCGAGGATTGGGCCTCAATATGACGGGATTGTTCATAAATTCTTTGAATTAAAAATCCCGCTTCTATCAGTTTTTTTAATGCGGCCCGCTCGCCCTGCGTGAGCTTGTTTAAATCGGGCGATAAATGCACGGGCAGCACTTTTTCAAGCAGTGCCCCGCTTTGCTTTTCTTGAAAATAACCCTCGGGCAATTGGGGAGCCAATGCTTTCGGAGGCTCGGCGGCCCGCGCTCCAGAATGGCAGCCTAAAGAAGCGCTCCATAAAAGCGCGCAGGCCATGTTCCGCACATGCTTAGCAAGCGTCATCCAATCGCATTAGCAGGGCAAAGCGCGCCGGGGAAGAGCGTCTTTTGTATTCGAATTCTTTACGGCCTGAATAAAGTCTGGCACCATGCAGATTGTATGCACAAGCGGTCTGGCGATGCCCCGAAACGCCCCATTGCGCTGGACGAAATCACGGGCGAACTCACCACTTCCGATTTTATCGCCGGTGATAGCGACAATGAAACCGTAATCACGGAAAAGCCCATTTCATCGATGTCAATGGGCGCGCTGTTCGGTAATCGCTATCAGCTCGAGCGGAGGCTTGGCGTGGGAGCGACCAGCGATGTGTGGCAAGCCTTCGATACGGCGCAGCGCAGGTCCGTGGCATTGAAGATTATGCGCGACTCCCGGGATTCTTCCGACGACGATTGGAATGGCCGTTTTCACCGCGAAGCCCGGCTGCTTTCCCGCATTCGCCATCCAAATGCCATTGAGGTGTTTGATTACGCGACCGAGCCCAAACCCTATTTGGCCATGGAGCTTTTGGAAGGCGAGGATTTGGAAACCAAACTCCGGCGCAATGAACGGATTCCGCTGCGCGAATGCGTTCCTATTCTTTCACAGCTCTGCGCGGGCCTTGCTTGTGTGCATGCCGCGGGAATTGTTCACCGCGATATCAAGCCGGCAAATATTTATTGTTTAAATAATGGTGCCGTAAAACTCGTGGATTTTGGCCTTGCCAAAAAGCCTCACCACTATTTGCGGCCATTGAATGAAATGACAGATGCGACGACGCAGGAAGCACCGATTACGAGGCGCGGCAATGTGGTCGGAACCATTAAATACATGAGCCCCGAGCAGCTTTCCCGCAACGATATCGACTTTAAGAGCGATCTGTGGTCGGCGGCCGTCGTTTTATACCGGATGCTTACGGGAACGCTGCCTTTTAGCGGCACTTCCGATCTCGATGTGATGATCCGCATTGTGCGCGAGCCTTCGCCTGCGCCTTCGCGCGATGTGAAGGATCTTCCTCCAAAGATCGATAATTTCTTTATCCGGGCTCTCCAGAAAGATCCCGCGAACCGATTCACTTCAGCCTATGAAATGGGAGAGGCATTCTCTCGCATTGTAAACGGTGCTGCTACCCGTCCGCCGCCGGCCAGGCCACCGCGGCCTTAGATAAATTTATGCGTATTGTTAAACAAGCTGATCATAATGAAATCGATATTGCGCAATGGGAGGCCGTCGAGGAAGCGACGGAGCTTTTGCTCGAAGAACGCTATGTCGATGCGCTGTTCGAGCTGCGCAATGTGCTGAAAAAAGATCCAACGAATGCCTATGCGTATCATCACTGCGCGGTGGCGATGTATGAAACGGGGCAGCTCGAGGCGGCGCGGGATGCGTACCGGGCGGCGCTTCGCTGCGCGCCTGATTATCTCGGGGCGCGCGTCGGGCTTTCGCATACGCTGAGGCGGCTCGGTGATCCGCAGGGGGCTCTTCATGAGGCGCGGGAGGCGCTTCGCCGATTTCCCAAGGATGGCGATGCGATGCATGCGGCGGGGCTTGCGCACGCGGCCTTGGGGCAGCGGCGCCAGGCGAAGGATCATCTGCAAAGGTATCTGGATAGCGGGCCGGAATTGGAAGCCCAATACGAAGTGCGCCAAATTCTTGAAATGCTTGGGCTCGCCGATAATGATGAGCCGCTTTATTTCGAGTAATAGGCCGCCCGCTTTTTACACGCCTCGGATATTTCGGCAGAGCCCGCTTTTTCGGCCGCTTTTGCGCAAGAATGAAAGGCTTGCGCCATTTCAAGTTCCCTCGCGCCGCGCCGGGCGGCCATGCCCCGCAGCCTCGCGCATTGTTCAAAGGCTTCCATCGCACCCCGTCCATCGCCGTTTTCCGCGCGGAGTACCCCGAGCACAAGCGAGGCTTGGGCGCGCTCCCGCTCGGAACCCGGATAAAAATTCTTCGATAAAAGAGCGGACAACTGTTCCTCGTTGCGCTCAATTACCGCTTGTTGGAGGAATTTTTCCGGCGCCGCATCGGTTTCGGGCGTTCCTAGGATCAGCGATTCTAAAAATCCGATCAAATGGAGCGAAACGCGTTTCATATTGGAAAGTCCATCCGTGGGCGCCACGAGCACGCCGCCGCCCGCCCGGATTCCGCGCGCGTCGATATCCCGCACAATAATTAAATCCGATTGTTCACCAATTAAATAACATTCGCTCGGCCAATCGACGAGGGCCTTTTCTTGTTTGAGCCATTCGGTGGCGGGAACGATTTCGGATTTAGGCAATATTCTCGTGCCATTGCGCAATTCCAAGCCATCGCACAGAGAATAAAAAGCTGCGAGATCCGGAGGCCGGCCTAAATTTGAAAGGGAATCTGGCGAATCCGATGCAGTTTTATCTTTTTTTAAGAGCACCTTGGGATGGCTCAGCAATGCCGATAGTCTGGCAATGAATTCCGGTATCATAAGGTATTTA
The DNA here is from genome assembly GCA_964537685.1 of uncultured Polyangiaceae bacterium. GTDB lineage: Bacteria > Myxococcota_A > Polyangia > Polyangiales > Polyangiaceae > CAZICM01. The sequence continues at coordinate 161,106 of CAZICM010000016.1, read as the reverse complement.
TTGGGGGGGCATCAGCGGGAGAATAATTCCGGGATACGCAGCGGCGGCGCTCTGAAGAAAATCCGAGGACTGGATCCGGGCTTCTTCCACGTCGAAAATGACGAAATGGCCGTCGCTGTCCGAGGGGACGGCAAATTGGGCAATGCCGCCTGTCGCCTTTCCAGAAGCTAAATTGCCTTTCAATCCCATCGGAGGTATTTCCGCCGCGGCAGGGCCTCCAAAAGAGAGCTCTAAAATGGGATGCTGGCCGGGAAGCAATAAGGGAAGTCCCATTGCAATGGCTTGTGCCTCAATCCCTTTGGGAGGTGAATAGCTGTCGCCCGTTCCATTAGGATTGATTCCTTCACTCATGTAAATGCTTTTGGGTGCAAATCCATCGCGGGGCTCTTCCACCAAATAGCGGGCATAGTGAATGGGATCGGTTACGTCCACCAAGGTTTGGGCGAGGGAAATCGCCGGATGAAAAGCATTGACTTCCAAACCGTCTTCGCCGGGGAGGCCCAGGAAAATCGTGCGCACCAAATCGACGATATTGGGCTCGGGTTTGGTTTTTTCATTGAGTGTAATCGACATAATGGCCGAAGATCCCGATAGAATTGCTGCATTCGAGCTATCATCGGCGGCTAAATACAGCGGGCCATTTAATCCTCCTTGAGAATGGCCGAAGAACATGAGTTTGCGTCCATCGAAGCGCACTTCCTCGCCGTCCACCGCCTCTTTGGCCGAAAGCCCAATCTTGGTTTGGGTGAATAGCCTCGCGCGCTGCACTTCATCGAGCGCGGATTGTCTCGAATTGGTGCGCGCGGCTGTCAGATTGAGGGCATTAAAAAAGAGCAGGCCCGTTTGAAAATCGGCATCCTCGCCTTGAGGCGCTCCAGGCCGGTTTCCATGAAAAATCTGATCGACGCCCATCACCGCAAGACAGCGGCTTCCAAGCCATGAGGCCGTGCCGTCTCTCGTGAAGCTCCGAAAGTTGCCGCCTGTTCCATGCGCATACAATACAATCGGATATCCATCCGCGGGCATCGGGCATTTGTCCCGCTTGGGTATGGAGAGGGCAAATCTCAAATAAAAATAATCGACGACCTCGGGTTTTCCGTCTTTATAATTAAATGCGCCGCCATCGTCTGGATTGACATAGGGAATCTCGCCTGCCTGATAATTGGGCGAAGGACCGTATTGGCCCCAATACTCATCGAACCAGTCCTTGGAGCGAATGTGTTTAATGGGTCCGCGAAGATTGGGCGCGGGCACATTGGCCACCAGATGATCGCGGAATGCGAATAATTCCTCGGCGGGCGAATTCGTTGTAAATACGCTAAGTTGCACGATTTCCGAGCGATCAATGCCGAGGCCGGCCAATTCGGAAAGGGCGGGTTCCAATTGCATTTGCAGGGCGGCGGCAGGGCCGGAAGCAGGTTCTAAACCAAGGACTTGTTTTAAATCGGCGCTGGGCCTCACTTCGCCTCCCGTTTCCGTGCGCAATGCCTGGGTGGCCACAAAGGCATATCGGGTCTTGGGGCGCAGGGGAAAGCCATAGGTGGGCATAAATGCCAGCGTGCTCGAACGCCAATATGCGCCTTCGTCGCGCCGGTAATGCAATGAGATCAGCTTTCTCTGTCTAAATTCAATCGAATTTGGATCAATATCAATCAGTTGGACCGAGGCTTCGGGATCGAGGCCGTCTTTGGGCGTTTCAGGAAGAGATGCCGGGTCGAGCGGGCCGGAGAAGCGGACGAATCCCGAGGCTTGCGGTGAAAATCCATTGACGGCGCTCTTCACGCCTCCCGCGTAATCGTCGATGATCGGAAGCAAGCGGGGGTTGTAAAATCCATCCATGCGCGGGGCGCCATTTTCAAGGCGGAAATCGCTCGGCCAGGGATGATCGAAAAATGCCGGTCCCGATAGGGTTTCGAGCGATGCGGGCACCATATAAATGGAATCGGCGGGCTCGCCGGGAACCGCGCTTTCACCGGTTGAGCATCCTATGCCCATAGATGTGCATAGCGCGGCGAAAATAAATTCCAGCGGGGTTTTGACGAGGCGATTGCGGCGCGGCATAGGCCCGAAGTGTAGGCGAATTTGCCCCGGGGAAGAATGGTTTTTATTGTTTAATGCTTTTTTATTCTGTTCGGCGTCTCACCCAATAATCGCATCATCTACGTCGACACCAACAGGACAATGATCGCTTCCAATTATATCGCGTTGAATCAATGCGGAGCGCAGATAGGGCCGGGCGCCCGGGGAAGCGAGCACGTAATCAATGCGCCAGCCCACGTTGCGCGCCCTCGACATGGCTCGCATGCTCCACCAGGAATAATGTCCCGCTCCCGGTTCGAATTGCCTAAAGGTGTCGATCCAGCCCGCGCGAATCCAGCGATCGAATTCCTCGCGTTCCACAGGCGTAAAACCGCTCGTTTCTTTATTTTCTTTGGGCCTCGCCAAATCGATTTCTTTGTGGGCTGTATTGAAGTCACCCACGATCAAAATGGGAACGCCTTGGCTTTTGGGTTTTTCAAGAAAAGCAAATACGTGTTTATAAAAATCGAGTTTGTAGGGGATCCGGCTGTTGTCGCGATTGGTGCCGTTGCCATTGGGAAAATAAATATTGCCCAATAAGAGGCGGCCAAATTGAGCGAGCATAAAGCGTCCTTCGATATCGAATCGCGGTTCGCCCACGCTCATGACACAGCTTTCCGGTTTTCGTTTGGATAAGAGCATCACGCCGCTATAGCCGGGGCGCTCGGCTGCGCAGATCTTTGGATTCCATGCGCTGAGCAGGCGCTTTTCCCGGATGAGCTGTGCTTTTTGCGCGCGCACTTCCTGAATGCCAACGATATCGGCTCCGGATTGATTGAGCCAATTTAAAAAGCCTTTTTGCATGGCCGATCGTAGGCCATTCACATTCCAGCTTAGAATCCGCATGGATCATGAATCCTTGTGGCGCGGCCGGCCTTCAGCGGGCACAGCGAAAGCCGTAATTGTTGGTTTGAGAATCGGCCGATGAATGCGCGCGGGAGCTCGCTTTGTAGCCGGGCGCGAGCATTCCCGGCCAACTGCCTCCCCGGAGCACATAATCATCGGTGCCTTTGAAGATGCTGCTCGTCCATTCATACATATTGCCTGCTAAATCTGCAATTCCATGAGCACTGTTGCCATTTCTAAAGTATCCAACGGGACATGTCGAGCTTAATGTTTGTTTTCCAGACCAACACAATTGATTTTCAGGAGGCGCATCGCCCCAAGGATAGGGACGGCCAAGCGGGCCGCCGCGCGCCGCCCATTCCCATTCTTCTTCAGTGGGCAGGCGTTTGCGGCGAGCTTCGCAGAAGACGACAGCCTGGCCGTGATTGACGCAATTCATCGGATGGTTGAGCTTTTCCGGATCGCCGAATGTTGCGCCTGAAGCGCATCGCGTGCCTTCTTCTGTGCAGCGGCCTTCCGATGTGCAATGAAAAAATGCGCCGGCTGTCACTTCGGTGATGTCAAGACAAAAATCGCGGACCTTCACTTGATCTCCGCGTTCGCCCATTCGAAAGGTTCCGCCCTGAATAAGAATCATATCCGCCGGGCACGAGCGAATGCCTTGATCCCGCGATTCGTCTTGCGCGGCGTTTGTTAAAGGAGCGCCCGCCATTTGAGGCCCCGATCCCAGGACGATGACGGGCGCGTTTCCAGGCGATTGCCGGGGCGGGGCTCCACAGCCTAAATACAATGCAATTCCAAGCCATATCGATTGTAAATAGATCGGGGAGCCGGAAGCGAATATGCGGGCATGAGACCGGGTGAGCATGATGTTGTATTTCCCTTAGATGAAACGAGCGTTTGTTTCAATTGAACAATACCTATTGATTCGCATGTGAAGGCCGGGCAGGCTCCGCGCGATGCACATGCCTTTCCTTGCCAACATTGAATCGCTTTCGCGCCGCTGGACGGCATTTGCCCTGCATTGGACACGCATGGGCAAGACGGCTTTGCCCAAGCCCAGGATGGTTGCGCCATGATGCTGGACGGCCGAACGGCATTGGTGACGGGTGGAGGGCGAGGTATTGGGCGCGCGATCGCCGAGCGGCTGGCTCAGGAAGGTGCCCGGGTGATCGTGAGCGGGAGGACGCGCTCTGAATTAGATGAAGTGGCTTCGTCCATTGGAGGTGTTGCAATCTCAATGGATGTGGCCGATAGGAATTCGATTTCAGAGGGGTTGTCTCGACTTCGGGAACAAAACCTTTGCGTCGATGTGCTGGTGAATAACGCGGGGGCCTCGGAGAGCGCGCCTTTTGAAAAGACATCCGATGAGATGTGGGATTTTATGATGGCAGTTAATGCGACGAGCGCGTTTGCGCTGTGCCGCGCATTGATTCCAGGCATGATCGCAAGGGGTTTTGGGCGGGTGATCAATGTGGCTTCCAATGCGGGGCTGACAGGTTATGCGTACACGAGCGCCTATTGCGCATCGAAACATGCGATGGTGGGTATGACGCGGGCCATTGCGCTGGAGATCGCGCGCACCAGCGTGACCATTAATTGTGTTTGTCCGGGCTGGGTGAAAACCAAAATGGCCGATGATGCAATCGCGCGCATTAGCCAAAAAACTGGGCGGAGCGAGGAAGAAGCCCTGCGCACACTGGCGGCGATGTCGCCTCAAAAACGGATGATTGAGCCCGAGGAAGTGGCCCACGCGGTGCTGATGCTGTGCAGCCCCGCGGCAAAAGGCATTCATGGGCAAGCCATTGCGGTGGATGGCGGTCAAACTCTATCATAAAGGAAGGAAATACGATGTTAACGAGCGTGAATGTGCCGGAATGGCCGGCTCCAAAAGGCTATGTCAATGGGATGATCGGCGAAGGGCGCACTTTGTTTGTGGCTGGGCAGGTGGGCTGGAATGAACGCTGTGAATTTGAAAGCAATGATTTTGCCGATCAATTTGCAAAAACACTCGATAATGTGCTGACGGTGGTGAGGGCGGCAGGCGGGAAGCCTGAACATGTTGCGAGGATGACGGTGTATGTGACCGATCTTGAGGCTTACCGGAATTCATTAAAAAAGCTTGGGCCAATTTGGCGGGAGCGCTTTGGCCGGCATTATCCGGCGATGGCGCTGGTGGGTGTGGCGGGTCTTGTTGAAATTGGCGCCCTCTGTGAGATTGAAGCAACTGCCGTTCTTTAAGGGAGAATAAATATCATGACTATTTCACCCCATTCGTTTGAATTGAGCATTTCCCGGGGCGTCGCTACGATTACGCTATGCCGTCCGGAGCGGCTGAATGCTTTGACTTTTGAGGTGTACAGCGAATTGGCCGCTACATTTAGGTCCCTCGAGCATTCACCGAGCACAAGGGCCGTTGTGCTGACGGGCAAGGGGCGGGGATTCTGTTCGGGCGGGGATGTGGAAGGTATTATCAAAGAATTGTTTTCCCGGGATGCGCGGGGATTGCTTGAATTCACAAGGGTGACGGGCGCGTTAATTCAAAGCATTAGGGAATTGCGGAGGCCGGTGATCGCGGCCGTAAATGGAGTGGCCGTGGGCGCGGGAGCGGTGATTGCGGCGGCCTGTGATTTGCGTATTGCCGCCGATAATGCCCGATTTGGTTATATTTTTCCCAAGGTGGGGCTGTCGGGTGCGGATATGGGCGCGGCCTTTTTATTGCCGCGTATTGTGGGTCATGGGCGGGCGGCTGAGCTTTTGTTTTTTGGCGATATTATCGATGCGGCAGAAGCCTATCGGATTGGTTTGGTTAATCGCGTGGTTCCCAATGCGGATGTATTGCCTCAGGCCAATGCGTGGGCGGAGAAATTGGCGCGGGGGCCGGCATTCGCGCATACGATGACGAAGCAAATGATGGAGAGTGAATGGACGATGCCGCTTTCGGCGGCTATTGAAGCCGAGGCGCAGGCCCAAGCCATTTGTATGGCTCATCCTGATTTTCGAATTGCCTACGATGCCAATAAAGCCAAGGTGCCGCCGCGTTTTGAGGGGGCGGAGCTGTGCGATGGCGAGGCTGAATTAAAGGCCGACGAAAAGGCGGCCGTGAAGGCGAAGGGATCATGAAACCGGAGCAAATATCGCTTTCTCTTCCGGATTTAGGGGTATTTTTTGAGCCCCGCCATCATGCGCTCGCCGAGCAATTAACGTATTCGCGGCTCTGTGGGCTGAAGGATGTGGCCGATACAAGAACGTGTGTGCAGCAGCTTTCGAGCCTGGGTTTGACGGCGTATTTGGTTCCCGAAGCCTGGGGCGGCGCCGCGGTGGGCCATGCGCCGGATCCGACCTATATCGATGTGCGTTCGCTGGTGCTGATCCGCGAGGCGCTGGCGCAGGTTTCGCCAATGGCGGATTCGGTATTTGCAGTGCTTGGATTGGGTAGTTATCCCATTGTATTGGCTGGAACCGAGGCGCAGAAGCAATCGTATTTGCCCGAGCTTTTGGAGGGCCGGAGGATTGCGGCCTTTGCGCTGACGGAGCCGGAGGCGGGAAGCGATGTGGCTCAGATTTCGACCGTGGCGCACAAGGAGGGCGATGGGTTTACAATTACCGGCGAGAAGACATTGATTTCAAATACGCCGGCCGATCATTATATTGTGTTTGCCAATGCCAATCCCGAGGCGGGCCGGAAAGGCATTAGCGCTTTTATTGTGGATTACAATTGCAAGGGATTGACAACATTTCCCCTCAAATTGTCGGCGCCGCACCCCATCGGTAAATTGAGATTCGATTCGATGGAGGTGTCTATCAATTCGCTTTTAGGTGAAGTGGGGCGGGGTTTCCGCATTGCGATGGAGACGCTGGATACGTTTAGGATTTCGGTGGGCGCGGCGGCCAATGGAATGGCGGCGAGGGCGCTTTCGCTTTCGCTTGGGCATGTAAAGAGGCGAAGGCAATTCGGTGCGCCGCTTGCCGATCAGCAAATCGTGAAGGCGTATCTGGCGGATATGGCGACCGAGCTTTCGGCGGGCAGGCTGTTGGTGGCCAGGGCCGCGCATCAGCGGGATACGACGTCGGCGCGGGTGAGCATTGAGGCGGCGATGGGAAAGATGTACGCGACCGAGGCGGCCTGCCGCATTATCGATCTTGCGGTGCAGTTGTTTGGAGGAATCGGCGTTTTGGATGGCACGGAAGTGGAGCATTTGTACCGGGCGATTAGGCCGCTGCGTATTTATGAGGGCGCGACGGAGATTCAAAAGCTGATTATCGCGCGGGGTATTTTGGAGCGGCCGGAGTAGCGGGCCGTGTGGACGCCGCCCGAGCGAATTAAATATTCGCCGCCCGAGGATATCATTCCAACGGTGGATGAGGCCAATTCGTCGATATTGTTTTCACCGCTGAGGCTGCGTTCGGGGCTTTTGGTGAAGACACGCGCGTGGGTGCCCGCGATGGTGCCTTGGCGGGCGACGGAAGACGGTTTTGTCACGCAAAACAATATCGATTGGTATGGGCGTTTTGCGCAGGGGAAGCCGGGCGCGATTGTGATTGAGGCGACGGGGGTGCGGGATATTCCAAGCGGGCCTCTTTTGCGTATTGGGCACGATCGTTTTGTGCCCGGCCTGGCGCGGCTTGCGAATGTGGTGCGGGAGAAGAGCGATGGGAATACCCGGCTATTTATTCAGTTGATCGATTTTCTCCGGATTCGAAGGCGTCCCGAACGAGTGCGTTATTTGGGTGAATTCCTTCGGATTACCAGCGATCACCGTCAAAATCTAGCCCGGCTTTTGGGGGAGGATCGCTGGCTGGATGAGCGCGAGGTTTTGGTGCGGGAGGCGCTTCAGAAGCTTGGCGATAAAGAGCTTGGGGATGTGCTTTCGGCGCGCGAGCTGGAAGCGCTTCGGATGGGTTTCCGGGAGCGGGTGACAGATACGCATGAGGCGCATATCCGTTCTCTTCCCGAGGTTTTGCCCGCTTTATTCGCACAGGCGGCGGTGCGCGCGAGGAATGCGGGGTTTGATGGTGTGGAATTGCATTATGCGCATGCGTACACGATGGCTTCGTTTTTATCGGCGCTGAATGATCGCGGGGATGGTTATGGAGGAGCGCGGGAATACCGGGTCCGTTTGCCTTTGGAGGTGTATGCGGCGGTGCGAAAGGCGGTGGGAGAGGATTATACGGTGGGGTGCCGCTTTTTATGCGACGAGGCGATTGCCGGCGGTAATGATGTAAATGATGCTAAATACTTTGGGATTGCATTTGCACAGGCGGGGATGGATTTTCTATCGCTTTCTACGGGCGGAAAATTCGAAGATGCAAAACAGCCGAAGGTGGGTGAAGCGGCTTATCCGTATACAGGTCCGAGCGGATATGAATGCATGCCGACTGTATTTTCTGATGCGCGCGGGCCATTTGGCCGTAATGTGGGCAAGCAGGCGCAGGTGAGGAGGGCTGTGCGGGAGGCTGGTTTGGATACGCCTGTGGTGGCTGCGGGAGGAATTTGTACGTTTGCGCAGGCCGAAGGGATTTTAAGAGAGGGCCATGCCGATTTTATTGGGGCGGCGCGCCAGTCTTTGGCCGATCCGGATTGGTTTTTAAAAATAAGGCTGGGCCGGGGCGATTTGGTGAGGCGCTGTAAATACACCAATTATTGCGAGGCGCTGGATCAGCATCATAAGACGGTGACGTGTCAATTGTGGGATCGGCAGGATTTAAATGCGGGGGATGGTTCGCTTTCAGGCGATAAAAAAAGGCGCTTGTTTGCGCCGGAGTGGAAGCCTTAGCCATCCATTTTTATTTTATTGGTTTGCAATGACACGAATTTGAATATGGCCGGCCGCCGCCTCTCCGCCGCCATTTAGGAATGCCTTGATCACATAGTCGCCGGGTTCGGCCGGAGCTTTGAGGTGAACGCTGACCGAGCCCTGAAATGAAGGCTTTTCCACGCGGGTAAGCACTTTGTTGGAGGCCACTTCATAGTTTTTTCGCATGGCGTCCCATAAGGCTTCGTCTTCGAGGGTGCGCATTTCATCTTGTGGAATCAGTTTGCCGGAGATTTTGCTGCGGCGGGTTTCAAGGGTAATCAGCGCATTGCCCGATGCGACGGCAGCAGAGGATACAGTAATGCCGATTTCGCTGTTCAATGCGATTGAATTGGCCTGCGGGGAAAGGCTTATTTGAAGGGGCGCCGCGTAGCGCAGGCGAATCGCTGGATCGCCGAATAGGTTGTACAATCCTTCGTGTTCGTTATTGAGGGCTTGGGGATCGGAGCCAAATAAGATGGGCGCAATGGGGATTTCGCCCTCTTTCATGTCTTTTTTGACAGATGTAATGCCTTCTCCAAGGGTTTTGGCGCGGGTTTTTAGGAAATGGTCGACGAAGGCCAATCCGTAGAGCGCGTTGGAGTAGGGATGGCTTTCGCGGCTGGCTGCAAAGGCCGCGATGGGGCCCGAGGGGTTGAGCACCATTTGTTCGGCAATGGATTTGCGGCCGCCGTAGAGATCGAATGCGCCGGTGCTGCAGGTGATCGAAATAAAAAAAGGCGGGCCTTGGGGAATATCCAATGAGCTCATATCGTCGACGGTTCCAATTTCATAAAAATGCCGCCGGTAATGAAGGTCGTCGAAGGAAGAGGGAGAGCCATGGCCAACATAGGCTGCAATCAGCGCGCCTTCGTTGAGATCGCTGACAATGCGGCGGCGAAGGGCTGGGAAGGGATAGGCGTAGGGCGAGTCTATTTTTGGAAAGAGGACGCGAATATCATAGTCGTAGGGGACTTCTTGATCGAGGGCCGTGGTGGTTGTGTTTTCAATAATAAAATCGGCGACGGCGCCAAAATTGGCCGGGCCGCTGAATAATTCAATGCGGCGGCGCCAATTTCCTTCGGCGGGTGAGTTTTCGTAGGCAATGACTTTCTTTGCATAGGCGTGCATTTCGCCGGGGGTTCTCCCCGGGATGCGGCCAATGTGGAGCGGTTCGGCTTCACCCGTTTGGCCAGGCGCGCGCCGGGCATAGGCGTAGGGAAGATCGGTCGCGTATACCTCGCCCGTGTGGATACCCGCGTGATCGTGCTCGTCGTGCGCGTACATGCGGGGATGGAGGTGTTCGTCCGGTCTGTGATTTTCATAAGCGACTTTGGGTAAATAAAATGTGGGCAGCGGCGCGAAATCGTAAGGATATTCGCCGCGGCCAAGAGGGTCGCCCGCCAATACGATAAATTGGAGGCGGGGCGCTCGCGTTGCAATTTGATGAATTTTTTCTAAAATCTTTTGGGATTGAGACTCGGGATGAGCGAGTTCTAGATGGATGTCTTCAAGATAGAGGCGCGCAATGCGATGGCCTTTTTCCGCGCGGTGAGCGAGGAGCGGTTCGAGGGCGCTGACAAGCGTTTTGGGTCCGATGGCGAGGTAATCGATTTCGGCGAATTCGGAAGCCGGGGGCAATTCGGCGGGAGGGGATTTCGCTGGTGCTGACTGAGAGGCTTGGCCCTTGGGTGAAGGCGCGGGAGGCGCGGTGCCGCCGCAGCCTAAAACAAGCGTGAACGCGAGGAGAAGCGGCCGGCTTTTCGCGCGGCGAGGCATGCGCATGGGTTGTTACTGTAGGCGATATTTCGGCCGTGGTGCGCGGATTCGTGGGAACCGCGAGCGGGCTCTGGGCTACTGACAGGTCGCGCCTTGATCGACGGTTCGCGGCTGGGCGTCGCCGGCGCACTGGATTTGGCAGGTCGAGCCGCCCGCGCACGAGAGCGAGCAACTGCCCGTGCATTTCAGTGTGCAGGTCGAGCCGCCGCCGCAGCTCATGCTGCTGCTTGCGCCGGCCGTGATATTGCAGGTCGAGCCGCCGCTGCAGTCGACGCTGCATGATTCGCCGCAAGAGCCGGCGCAATCGTTGCTGTTCGCGCAGTCGAGGGAGCAACTGCCGCCGGCGCACGAGGAGTCGCCTATCTCGCATGTGCTTTCGGCAGGGCACACGCACGAGGTGCCTGCGCACTCGGGTTCGGCCGTGCTGCTGCACGCCGCGGCGGCTAGCAAACACACGATATAAAGGCTTGTCGGAAGCAGGCCGGCGAGGCGGAAGCCGCGCGTTGCCCTGTGTTTGCTGTGGGTCTGACCGCAGTTCAGCTTGCGAACAACTTCTGGAAGTTCATGCATGGTTATTACTTTAGGCGATATTTTGGCGGGGCGCGCGGATTGTTGTGATATGCGCAACAGCCTAAATACGAAGGCGGAACGCAGCGAAGTCATGATGGCAGTTCGTATTTTTTTTAATGGGCTACTACCCGGTTTTGTTCTTGCGTCTTCGGCTTGTTCAGGGGGAAGTGTTCCGCCGAATGCGGGCTCGCCCGGGCCGCACCAGAAGCCTTCCGCGGCGCTAAACGAGCCTTCTCCAGCGCTTTCCGCTGCACCTCAGGCCAGTGCGGGCACGGCTCCTCCAATTGCAGCGGGCAGCGCCGCAGTAGGCAGTACAACGCTGTCGCCGCCTCAAAAACCGGTTCCGGCGGAGCCGCCCAAGGTGAATGCGGCATTTCCGCCGGCGAAGTTTGCACCGCTATTCGAACGCACGGCGCAGCCCGGGGATGGAACGTGGACAGCAATGCCGCAGGGAGCGGATCAAAATCGCAGCGTATTGGTGAACACCACGGTGCATCCGCATAAGATTAAAAAACATATTTATGTGTCGATTGTGGCGATCGATTTATCGCGGGTGAGTTTGCATTTGGTGGCGGGGACGCTCGAGCCCAAATCGGACGCGGTAGCTCTGGAGCGAAGGACTGGGCTGGTGCCCAAGGACGATCAATCCGATTTAATTGCCGTATTTAATGGTGGTTTTATGGCGCGCCATGGGAATTTTGGAATGAAGATCGGCGCCGATGTCTTTTTGCCGCCCAGGGAGGATTCTTGTTCGGTCGCTCTGCTTTCGGACGGCGCTATCCGCATTCAAACCCATAAGGAGCTGAAGCCCATTGAGGTATCAATTCAATCGTATAGGCAAACGCCTCCTTGTATTATTGAAAAAGGTGTGCTGAATCCGGATTTGGAGACGGAGCGCAGGCCCAGGCCATGGGGAGCGGCGGAAAATGGGGATACGGAAGTGCGGCGTTCGGCGCTGGGTTTGGATGCCTCGGGCCAGGTTCTATTTTATGGTGTAGGGGAATGGGTTACGGTTAAATTGCTCGCCGATTCGATGAAAGCTGCCGGCGCGGTGAATGCGGCTCAGTTGGATATTAATTGGTCGTACACGCGATTTTTATTTTTTGGAAAGGCTTCGGATAATGCGCCTCTTTCGGTGCAATCGACGCTGATTCCAAAGATGAAGCATTCGGAGCGGGGCTATGTGGAGTCGGCTTCGGAGCGCGATTTCTTTTATCTGAAGAAGCTGCGGCTTAAGTAGGCAGGCGGGTGTGCAGAAACGACTGGAGTTTGACGATATTTTTAGGATCCCGCGAAAAGGTGGGCGCGGCATAGCTGGAGGCGAATCCTTCCAGTTCATCGAGGAAGGCGTTGCGCAGTTCTTCTTTGTCGACGATATCGTCGACGCTTCGGCCCCGGGCCGACGATTTTCTTAATGCGGCGACGTAATCGGTGAGGCGTTCGTAATCTTTGCCGAGGAGCTCTTCAATGAGCTTGGTTTCAGCGGCAAGGCGGGTGAGCGTGGTTTTTTGATCGCGTCCTTGGGGATATCCAACGAGGGCCTGCCGGCAGGCGACGCGCAAAACAAATGCATCGTCGAGGAAGCCTAAATCTTCAATACCGTCCGGAATGAGGTCGAGGGACTTAAATAGGTAGCTGAGGGCCGCGCCTATATAGCGCCGGAGGTATTCGGGCAAGTCGCCTTGTTTGAGAAGGGCCGATAAATCAAGGGCATCGGTGGCCAGGCTGCGGAGCCATTCGGGAAAGGTGTCCAAGCATCGGTTTTCCAATTCGGGTGTTATCATAAAAAATCCTATCAAATTTATATGGTTTATTTTGGGGGTTCAATTCGATGGAGTCTTTTCCGCGGTGCCCAGCGCCCCGGGAATCCCTGTGCCGGGGCGCCTGTAGGCCAATACGCGCAAGGCATTTAATGAAAATATTTTGAGGATTTGTTCGTCGCTCAAGCCTTTTTGCCGAAGTTTGAGGGCGAGGCGGGGCAGCGACGAGGCATCTTCCAAACCAGCCACGGGTTTTATTCCGCCGTCGTAGTCCGAACCAATGGCGACGGCGTCGATGCCGGCGATTTTTATCATGTGGAGGGCGTGGGCCACGATGTCGTCGATGGTTGGATCTTCTTTGGCGCTGACGTAGGGCGAGTGGAAATTGAGGCCCGCAACGCCGCCTGATTTGCCGATTTGGCGGAGCTGGTCGTCGGTGAGATTCCGGGGGTGGTCGGCGATGGCGCGGGCGTTGGAATGGGTGGCGACGATGGGGGCGCCGTATTCCTCGGCGATGGGCACGAGGTCGGCAACGCCTTTGTCAGAGAGGTGCGAGATGTCGATGACGGCGCCGTGTTCGTAGACGCGGCGGCAGAAGGCTTTTCCTAAATCCGTCAGGCCAATGGCGCCGTTTTTCCCTGTGGCCGATGAGCCTAGATCGTTGTCTTTGGAGTGGACGGGGCCGATGAGGCGAACGCCGCGATCGATGAATGAATCGATGGCGCTGATGTCTTTCGCAAAGGCGCCTGCTCCTTCAATCGATAAGAAAACGCTTATTTTGCCGGGTTCGGCGTGGGCGGCGTTGACAGGCGTGAAGAGGCCGGCCTTGGCGACGATGGATTCGATGCTCGATAAAATGGCCGATGCGTCTTCGAGGCGGGGGCCGTCTTTGGTTGTGGGATGCATGTAGATCGGGAGAACGATGCCGCCGTAGCCGCCCGAAATAAGGGTTTTTTGTGTCGCGTCGCCTTCGCGCAATGCAGGATCGCGATTCTTGAAATGAACTTGGTAGGGTACGTCGACATGGAGGTCGACGACCATGGGGCGGAAGGGCGGGGTTTCGCCTGCGTGTCCTCTAAACACAGCGTAGGAGAGGGCAAAGAGGGCGAATGGAAGGGCGAGCGCAGCGCTTCTGATCTTCATGAAATGTCCTCGAGTGGCTGGACGCCAAACCACTAACCGGCAACGAGCAGTCCCGCAGCAAATCCTAGTCCCAAACATACAAAAGCGACGACGCCGACGACCCACCATGGAGCGCCGGGCTGGTAGGGCGGCGCCTGTACGACTTCTACGGGTGGCGGCGCGTGCGCGGGTGTGTACGAGGGCGGGGAGCCGGGGCGCATTGCGCTTGGCTGTGTGTTGCTTACGCCGGCAGCACCCGCGATCGGCGCCATCATGGGGGCCGGTGCTTGGGCCGTCGCCATGAATGCGATGGGTACGTGGCCGGCGGGTACGCCCGATAGGTTTTGGACTTTTTGAACGATGGGCTGGGTCGGAAGAGGAACCGTGGCTTGGCCGGGAGGCGGCGCTTCAGGCGCGTGCGAGGGTTCGGAAACGATATTCATCGCGACGGTGCCGCCAACGCCTGTCGGTGAGGCTTTCTGGGGCGGCGAAGGGGCGGGATTTGGATCGCGCTTGATGGCGGTTGTTACGGCTTCGGTGCCCACAGGCGGGTGCGCAAGGCCAACGGGAGCTTCGCTGTGTGGACCTTGAGGCTGCGCCGGAGAGCCTTGCGCCGCGCGGGGTGTGGGCGCCGTGCTCCATGCGGGAACCGACGGCGCTCCGCCGGCTAGCGTCATTAAGCTGTGATCCATCTCTTCGGCGTTTTGAAAGCGGGCCGCGGGATCTTTTGCGAGGGCTCTTCTGAAGAATTGTCCCCAGGCGGCGAGATGCGGCGCCACCTGTTCGATAGGCCGGGGTTCGCTGGTGATGGTTGCTGTGAGGCGCGCAAAATCGTTGTCGGCAACGAAGGGTTCGGTGCCGGTGAGCATTTCGTAAAACATCGCGCCGACCGACCACAAATCGCTTCGGGGATCGACGCCTTTGGAGTTTTTGATTTGCTCGGGGCTCATGTAGCCAGGTGTGCCCAGGAGCGCGCCCGTGCGGGTTTTGGTGCCCATTCCGCCCGCGACATCCATCACTTTCGCAATGCCGAAATCGAGCACTTTGGTGAAATAGCCGCCTTGTTCGGTGCGGACCAAAAAGATGTTGTCGGGCTTGAGATCGCGGTGAACGACGCCTTTGGAGTGCGCGAGCTTAAGAGCTTGGAGCACTTCGTGAACGACTTGAGAGCCCAGCGCCACGGTCATCGGTTCGCGCTTGCTGATAAAGGCCGTCAGCGGCAAGCCGACGAGGAGTTCCATGACGAGATAGGGTGTGCCGTTCTCGGCGCGGTTGGCTTCGTAGATCGTGGCGACGTGAGGATGTTTGAGGGATTGGACGGCAACGGCTTCGGTGAGGAAGCGGTTGAGCACTTGAGGCTCGTGGGCGAGCTCTTCATGCAATAGCTTGATGGCTCGCTTGCCTTCACCGCGAATGCCATCGGCTTCAAATACCGCACCCATTCCGCCTTCGCCGAGAAGCCGCACGAGCTTGAAGCGGCCGTTTAACACTGCGCCGACAAGCTGGTAGGAAGGACTCGTAGGATCGACCACGTTTTCGGGCGACTGTATCAAAGCTGTCTTTTCGTGGATCTTTAATCTTCGGGCGCCGCTACAGCTTTGCCTTCGCCCGCTGGGGTCTCTTTGGAATCTGTATCGGGCGCGGCGCCCGGCGCGGTGGTGTTGGATACGCCTGCAGCAGCTTTTTGAGCGGCATTTGAGCTTGCAAGCTTGGGTGTCGCGAGGGCTTCGCTGGGCTGATCGCTGAAATACAAAAATGCGTAGGCCGCCATGCTGGTGAGGACGCGCTTGGTGTACAGCCTCGTTTCTTCGTAGGGGATTCGCTCGACCCATAGGTCGAAATCGGCCGCCGGGCTCCGGTCGATCCATCGGCGGGGTGCCCCAGGTCCAGCATTATAGCTGGGAATCGCCATCATCGGATTGTCAGGGAATTTGTTGCGAAGTATCGATAAAAAGCGGCTGCCAAGCGCAATATTAATTTCAGGCCGTTTTAATGCGCGTTCATTCCAAGGCAATCCTAAAGGCTTGGCCATATTTTTTGCCGTTGGAACAATTAATTGCATCAATCCGATCGCATTGGCATGAGAAACGACGCGGGCATCGAATGCGCTTTCTTCGCGCATGATGGCGTAGATAAATGCCTCGGGAATTTGGCTTCGTTTCGACTCGGCGCTGACCTGTGCGGCAAAGGGGCGCGGGTAGGCCGCCTGCCACGCCGTTTTCCAGCGGCCCACAGGATAGTGGTTGGTCCAATCGGCGATTTCAGCAGGCAAGGATGAAGCCTGCGACATCGTCGCGCCGCGGAGGAGGCTGTGCGATTGAAGCGGAGAGCCTGCCCGCTCGAGCAAAAAGACAGACGCCCACAGAAGTTCGGGCGGTACATCTTTGGCCGATAGGCCAAGGGCATCGAGCTCGGCCCGGGCGAACTTGAATTCACCTAGGCGGGCAAGCGCAATGGCGCGCTGAAATCCGGGCTTCTCGAAGACAGGATGTTTTCCCAGGACGAAGGGAGCATCGGGTTCGTTGCCGACGGCGGCCTTGAGGGCTTCCTCGGCGGCCTCGCGCTTGCGTTCGCCGAGGCGCGCGTAAGCGAGCGACATGTAAAAGCTAAGGGGGTAGTCGCGAATCGTGGTCTTGAGAAGTTCGATTCCTTTGTCTTCAGCGCCTGTTTCGATGCGGGCCCGGCCGAGAAAATAGGGTAAGCGGCCGGCCGCGTAATAGGCGCGCTCGCGGGGCGCTTTCGCGTAGGCCCGCTCGAGGGGCGCGATGGAGCCTGCCCAGTCTCTGCGTTCGATGCGAAAGAGCGCGAGTTCAAACAGTCCATCGATGACCATGTCGCCGTCGGGATAGACATCGGGCATGTCCGTGAGCAGGCGTTCAAAGGCGGCCTCGTCGCCCATTTCACGGGCATTTTTTGCGGCGCGCAGACGCGCATCGTCGGCCAGCCGATGCTTGGGGAATTCGGTCTCCAGCATGGTGAAGCGCTTCTGGGCTTCAGGAGCACGGCTCACTTTTTCCGAGGCACGGCCCGCGTTGTACAGAGCATCCACGCGCCTGGGCAGGCCCGCGCAGCGTTCGATAGCCGTTCCATAGGCATCGGCGCTCTCGGCCTTGCGGGATACCTTGCCCAAGGCATCCGCCCGGACAATCCAGGCTTCACATGCAAACTCGCCTGCATTTGCCGCGGCGGGAAGCGCGATAAGCGCATCGGTTGTGGCCAGGGCTTCCCGGTTCTGGCGGGCGGCGAGCAACGATTTCGCGCGGGCCAGCAGATCTTTGGTGTCCGGGGATTCATAGGGTTTGCGTTTCGCGGAGGGCAAGCTTGCGAGGGCGCGTTCTTCAATGTCCTTGGCTTCCGCGGCGCCTTCTCCGCGCGGCGCCTCGAAACGCACACGCCTCGCGAGCTTAAGAGCTTCCTCGGTGTGGGTTTCTGTTGCGCGGCCAAGAAGAGCCTTCGCAAAACGCAATGAAATCGTCACCCATTGGGCCGGAGGGCGGGGCGTGCCGAGATAAGCGCGCCACAGCTCAAACGCAGCCTCGTAATCGCCTTTGCCGGCGAGGGCCGATGCATTCAGAAGCTGAAGGCTGGTTTGAATGGGAAGTTCGGGAGGAATCTTTTTGATGCGCAGAAGAGCGTCTTCGTGCTGATCGGCGCGCTCCAGATGATCGGCCGCGGAAAAATAAGCGTATCCAGTGAGCGGGCCGCTGATTTCAGCCGCTTCATCGAAGGCTTTGGCGGCACCCACCGGATCGCCTGCGAGGCTTCGAAGCTTGCCCAATTCAAATCGCCACGCCTGCCGTTCTTCCGGAGCCATCGATGCAGGCGCCGCGGCAATCCGCGTTTCCATTTCTTTGACGGCTTTTCCAAACGCCTCGTCGAGCATGGCCTCCTTGACAGCGGAAAGCCTTGAATCATCGATTAAAGAGCTCACGCGCGCTGGATCGAAGCCAATATCCTCGGGCGCAATTGAGGGAGCCTGAGAAGAGCTCGAAGGCGCCGCGAACAGCACGGGGCCGCCGGGCGATGGAGTCGCGGCCGCAAGAGGTGCAAAGGGAGGAGGTGTTCCCGCCTTGGGGGCCGCAGCATCGGCGCATCCCGAAAATACAAGGCCCATCAGTACCGCGGTGCTTAGACCAAAGGCGCGCTTTAACACCTGGCCAGCATAGCCCAGGACCGCCGGCAAATGCTCACAAGATGCTCTCGTTTTGACGGCTTTGCATAGACGCGCGCGGGCGTCTTCGGTACATGCGCGCGCATGACGGCCGTGCTCTGGTCGCGCCCCGAACCCTTCGGCGCCTGGGTTCGCTTCGATGAGTCGATGCTGATCGCCCTGGATTCCGAGCGCTGCCGCGCGCTTGGGCTGGACACCCACAGCGTGCCCGCCGCCTTTGAACCGCGCCCGCTCGAATTGCATATCGCCACCGGCTCTCGGTGTCCGGCAAGCTGCGAGGGCTGTTATATCGATGCGCGCCCCGATGGACTCGAACGAAGCTTCGATGAAGTCTGTCAATCGCTTTGTTGGGCGCAGAAACAAGGCGTAGCCATCGTCGCTTTTGGGGGCGGCGAACCTTTGATGCGCCCGGATATTGGCCGTCTCGCCGAATACGCCCGTTCGCTCGGACTCTTGCCCGTCACCACCACAAGCGGCATCGGCCTCACACAGGAGCGCGTCCGCGATCTCAAGGCTTTCGCTCAAATTAACATCAGCCACGATGGAGTCGGCGGAGCCTATGAAGCGGTCCGCGGTTTTGGCAGCGCTGAAATTCCCGAGCGGGCGCTGCAGCTCATCGCAGAACAGGGCATACGCACGGGCATCAACCTGGTGCTCACCCGCGACTCGTTTGGCACCGTGGAAGAGACAGCCGAGCGGATCGCCAAGCTCGGCGCGTCTGAGCTTCAATTGCTGCGGTACAAGCCTGCGGGGCGCGCAGCCCAGCCAGCCTATGTGGAAAAACGCCTGCGCCCCGATCAGAGAGCACGGCTCTTTCCTCTCATCGAAGCGCTCGCCCACAAGCGTCTCCTCCGTATCCGCATCGATTGCGCCATGCTTCCGCTCTTGTCCGACGGCTTGATTCAAACGCTGGGTCATCGCGTGGAAACGCTATCCGCGCTCGGAATATTCGGCTGTGAAGCAGGCCGTTATCTAGGCGGCATCCGTCCCGATGGAAGCGCCGCTCCTTGCAGTTTTTTGAATGGGCAGGACAAGCGTATCCTGCCCCTGCTCAACCCAAACGCCGAACCCGCTCCAAGCCCGACGGCATCCAGCGATCTTCTTTCCGAACTCCGGGCCTACCACGCGAACTTGCCAGCGCCGTGCAACACCTGCGATCTGCGCACCGTGTGCAGAGGCGGATGCCAAGTCGTTTCCCGGTATGCCGATCCTGAACGAGGGTTCGCTCCAGACCCTGAATGCCCTCGGGTCGAACGCTTTCAACAGAACCAAAACACCGATGATTGAGCTCTGCGGCGACCTGCTTCCCAAGGTATTTGGGCATGACTTGCGGCGCCTTTTGCTCGTGCTTCATGCGGCGGGAAGCACGGTCCTCATCGGCTCGGCCACCCATCACGCCCTCTTGATGCGCCATTACCTGCGCGGGCATCTCGGACGTTCGGCCCTGGAAAAAACCTATGCGCGCGTCCTGTCCATTTCATACATCGCCACATTCATCATCGGCGCGCTGCTCTACCCAAGCTATCGCGTGCATGTGCGGGGACTGTATCTCGATCGTTTTCATCCCTTTTATGCCCGGCTCTTCGACGTAAAAGAAGTCTTCGCGGCCCTCGCGCTTCTGCTCGCCATCGGCCTTGGACTCCTATCGCTCACCTTCAAACCCGCCGAGGAAAAGTGGCTCCTGCCCGCCTATGCGGTATCGAGCTTCTTGGTGTGCGCCGTCGTTTGGATGAACGCCATTGCGGGCCTCCTCATCACCTCGCTGCGAGGCATCGGTTGAGTCCCCAAAGCCAAACCCCGCGGCTCTTCGCTTCCTTGCTCGGCGCTCGCGTCGTGTTTGGACTCACGCTTCTCACCTCGGCCCTGCGGCGCTGGCCCACGCTTTGGTACGAGCCTCTCAACAGGCGTTTTGTTTTTGCCGCCCAGGCAACCGGAGAGCTGCCCATGGAGTGGTATGGCCGCACGCTGACCGCATTGCTCGCATCGCTGATCGCATTTTTTGGAATTTGGCTCATTTTGAGCCACTTTCGGGTTCCCCTCAAACCCGCTTTTCTCCAAGGGACAGCCAAAGCCGTCGCCCTGTTCATTGTTCTCGACTTCTGTGTCTTTGGCTGGCTTCTCTTTCAGCAATCCCCTGCCCCACTCCCGCTTCCATCACCTACCTGTGTCCCATGAAGCCAATTGTGTGGATCGTTTGTATCCTCATTCAATTGCTATGCGTTCTTGCTGCAAGCATTGGAGCCGTCAAAGGTCTGCGCGAGGGCCGAAAAGCTAATCTTATCGCTAGATTAAAGAGTCCCACCATCTTTTTGTTCAGCGCCTATTTGCTTGTGGCATCGCTGGTCCTTCCTGTATCTCCCGGAGAGACCGCATCGCCTTTGCTTGGGCTTTCGCTTGCCATTCCTCTGCTTTATGCCCTGGCATCCTTGGCCGCATTGGGCTCCAACGCGAACGTGCTCGGACAAAGAATCTCCCTGGCTTTGCTCTTTTTTGGATCGGCGCTCAGTGCGGGTTTGATATTGCTGGCCCTATTTTCACCGGCTTTTGTACCAGCATGGCTTAGATAAGCAAGGCAATACGATCAAAAACCCTTACGAGATATCAGGCGCGCATTTTTCTCCATTTCATGAATGGACGCCGTAACCAGTGCAGCCGCCGTATGCTCCCTCACCCGAATAATCCGAAGCTCTGCATAGGTCTCATCGGGCAATTTATCGGTTGGCACATCGGTCTTCATCGGCTCAATTTGTGCCGGACGCTCATCCTCCACCTTGGGCCGCTGTATCGTCAGCTTGCCCGTGGACTTGAGCGATTGCTCCCACCGATCGCCTCTCCGAATCGCGAAGAAGCGCTGCCCCACCTTCACGCCTTCTTTTTCTCCCTTGTCAATAAACACCAAATGATGCTGGCCATAGAGCTGAAGCGGATCGATCGACGCCAGAATTCTCGCCTCTAGATCCACCTCGCTGGCCACGGGCGGCACCACATCAAAATGCCTCTCTACCGTGCCGACTTTGATACCCCGCTCAATCACATCCAGCGATTCGGTGATACGGGCCTTGACCATTTTCGTCTTGGGATTGATTCGGTCGACGCGCGCCGATCCGCGCACGCTCACGAGCTCGCCTTTGTTGCCATCTTGGGATGACACCGAACGCAAGGGCCTGAAGAGCACGAGGGCCTGACCCACGCTGACTTCATGATCGCCCTCCAATTGCAGATAAATATCGTCGCCTTCAGACAGCAGCATTTGATCGTCGGGACTGCCTACGACCTCGCCCCATGTATCTTTGGATAAATCGTCCACCCAGCCTGTTTCGCGCAGGAAGATCGTCTTGGGCTGCGCGGTCGCCTTACGGCCTGAAAAGCGTGCTGCCGTAGGTTTTTGATCTTCGTCGCGCAAGCGAAGGCGATCGCCTGGATAGATCCAATGCGGATTGAGAATCTGCGGGTTGTGCGCCCACAACTTCGGCCACGAATAAGGGTTTTGGTAATAGCGATTGGAAATTTCCCAGAGGGTATCGCCGCGCCGAACCGTGTGAAGCTCGGGCGTGTATTGTCCCTCGGTAATAAAAGATCCATTCGGCCCGCCCTTCACCGAAGGCGACGCCGAGCCGGAACGGTTGAGGTCGAAGCCGTCTCCCGAACGCGAAACATCCATCGAGGCCCTGGAACTCGAGGGCAAATGACCTTCGAGGGCTGTTCCAGGCGCTGGATATCCAGGCACGAACACCGTTGGCGCGGCGGGCTGCGCGGGCACCTGAACCACAGTCACACCTCCTTGAGAAGGCGCTCCCTCCACGGAAGGATCCGATGTTGTGCCCTGGGGAGGAGCTTCCTGCGCCGCCAAGATCCTAGGCGAGATCCAAGCCGCGCCGACGATAACAAAAGCGAACTGGCTACGCAGTCTGCTCACGGCTTGATCTCCTTTCCATTCGCGGCTTTCACGGCCGTGTTCATCTTGGGCTTCACGCCTGCAAGCGCAGGCTGCGCAGGCTTCTTGGCCGCATCTGAAAGCTTCTCGGCCACAACACCTCCGCCCGCAACCGATCGGAGCACCATCCGATTTGCATCGTCGTCAGCGATCTCGTCCGGCTGTTCCATCAGAGATTCATCTCTCGGTCCATCGTCTTTAAAACCGATTCCCAACGCGCCCGCCGGCATCACCCGAACGACCGAAAGCTCGGGACGATCGCCATCCGCTTTTTTCTCTCCCGCCCCTTCATTCAAAGACGGCTTCGATGCATTTGAAATCGCTTCGGCTGAAGTCTCCGCCGCCTTGTTTTCCTCGCGCTCGAGTCCGGCCACCCGTTCGCTCAGCACCGTTGTCTTTGCCCGCAGCGCCGTGAGTTCTGCGCGCATTGCGGCAAGCTCCTTTTCAACCCCCTGAAGGCTTCCACCACAACCCAAAAGCCCAATGGCAAAACAGGCCAGCCCGCCAATCAAAAGCTGCGTCTTCATGGCCGCAAATCGTAGCCACTCCACCAAAAATCCCCAAAAAAGCGGCGAACTCAATTCAGCCCGCGGGCCCGATTCGCCTTGCCGGACAATCGCTCGAGCGCGAACCGCAGCACGCGCGGCACCCTTCGATACATGCCCAAAAAGCTCTTTCGCCCCCTCCACCCAAGGGTTCGACTCTGATAGGGTCGGCCTTCTTTTTCCGAAGTCTGGAGGATGTCAGGTGCAGCAACGCTTCTCACTATTTTGGGCAACGCTTTCCGTCATCGCGCTGTGTGTCTCGGCCTGCGGCGGCGAAACCGAAACCAGCTCCGGCGGCAGCTCCGGCGACGCCACTTGTTTCGACTACACCAAGTTCGATGGGACAACGCCCATGGTCTCGTTCAAGACCGAAGTGCTCCCCCTCTTCCGCAACTCCTGCGGTGTCGGCGGAGTCTCATGCCACGGCGATCCAGCGGCCAGCAAAGGCCAGTTGTATCTCGGTCCGCAGAAAAGCGCGCCGGAACCCACGCAAACCGAAATCGATGACATCGTCGCGGGCTTTGTCGGCTCACCCGGCGTGATGGCGCCGAACATGAAGGTCGTCGTCGCGGGCGATGCATCGAAGAGCTACTTGATGCACAAGATGGACGGCACGCTCAAGTGCGCTGATGTGACCTGCGGCCCGACGGGCTGCGGACAATCCATGCCCACCGGCGGAGCGCTTCTGTCGCAGACCGAGCGGGACAAGGTGAGGCGCTGGATCATGCAGGGAGCAACCAGCAATTGATCGGTAAGCTGACAGGGCGCCTCGCCGAGGAAAACGCCGATGGTACGGCCATCCTCGATGTCAACGGAGTGGGCTACGAGCTCACCGTTCCGCTTGGAACAATCGGGCGGGCATCGGCCGACCCCAGCGCGCCGCTCACACTCTTCGTGCACACGCTCGCGCGGGAAGACGCTCTCCTTCTGTATGGCTTCGCTACACGGGAAGACAGAGATGCCTTCCGGGTGCTGATCAGCATCTCCAATGTTGGCCCTAAAACGGCCGTCTCCATCCTAAGCGCGCTGTCCGCCCGCGAACTGTCAACCGTTCTTTCACGCGGCGAAACCGCACGTCTCACGGCGATTCCCGGCATTGGAAAGAAAACCGCCGAGCGCATCCTGCTAGAGCTCAAAGACAAGCTGATCGTTTCTTCCGCACCCGCCGGAAAAACGCAGACAGCTTCCTCTCCCGCTCCAGTGCCCGCCGGAAAGAGCGAGCTGCTTCACGGCGCGCTCACCCGCATGGGCTTCCGCCCAGCCGAAGCCGATCGAGCCCTCGCTGCCTTAGGCGCCCGCGTAGAAAACGAAACGCTCGGCGACCTCGTGCGCGAGGCGCTTGTAATCCTCTCCCGCTAAACCCCCGCCGCATTCGCGCCGCACAGGTTTACGCGGCAAAACCAATCCAGCCGAATGCCATTCGAGCCCCCTTCAACCAAATCAACCGTTGGGCCTTGCGAAACAGTCGACAAAAGGGCTGGTGCCCGCCTATGCTCGCGCCGCACGCTCGGTAATGGGCCGTCCCCGGCCCAGCCTGCGAGGAGGCGCGGTGATTACCTGTCCGAAGTGCTCGAAAGAGAATCAGGACCATTACAAGTTCTGTCTGGGCTGTGGAGCAGAGCTCCCACGGGATGCGGCTCCCAAGAAATTCCCGACAGGGCGTGTGGCTGCACCCGCACGTCCTGGGTCAGGCGCTCCTATCGTTGATGAATCAACGAGTGTCGGCGGGACGGGACAAAGCAAAACGGATGCTCCGCCTCCGCCACTGCCAGCAGCTCCGCCGGCAGCTCCGCCCGCGGCCCCGCCCGCACCAAAACCTGCGGCGGCTGCACCCACCGCACCACCCCCAGCGCCTGCTGCGCCTCCCGCGCCCGCACCCGTTGCGGCTCCTCCACCGCTCGCCCCTGTCGCCGCGCCCCCGCCGATCACAGACAAAGCGGCCGCGGACGCAGCTCCAAAAGCAGCGGCAGCCTCAGGCCCGCAGAACATCTGTCCTCAGTGCGCTCAGCCCAATCCGCCAAACAACAAGTTTTGCGCATCGTGCGGCTTCAAGCTCACCAAACCCGCATCGGCCGCCGCCGCAGCCGAACCCACACCCGCGCCCGGCCCCGCACTGCCTCCCGCAGCGCTTCTCACCGCCCTGCGCGCCGACGGCACAGAAGCCGGCTCGTTTACACTTCCCGCGGGCGGCGCAACAATTGGACGCGACACAGGCGGTGTTTTTGCCGGGGACAGCTACATGTCGCCCCGCCACGCCACCTTCAGCGTCAAAAGCGGCAAACTCTACGTACGCGACGAAAACTCGCTCAACGGCGTCTACAAAAAACTTCGCCGCGAAGAGCCGGTACATGTCGGCCTTGGCGAAATCTTCCGCATCGGCCAAGAGATTATCCGCTTTGAACCGCTCGCACCTCAGCCGCCCACGGCAGACGGTATTGAACGGCTCGGCAGCCCTTCCAAAGGCTATGTGGGCCGCATCGCGCTCGTGACGGGCCGCGAAACCACCGGCAATGCATTTCCGGTCCCCGAGATGGGCTTGCACCTGGGCCGCGAACGGGGCGACGTCCTCTTCCCCGAAGACGGCTATGTCTCCGGCCTCCACTGCCGGATCGCATGGCAAAACAGCCAGCTCTTCCTCACCGACCTAGGAAGCTCCAACGGCACCTTTTTGCGGCTGTCAAAAGAAACGGAAGTGCAGAACGGCGATGTCCTGCTCATGGGACAACAACTGTTCCGCATCACGATTTGATCCAAGAACGTGCCACTTGCGCTGGGCACGCCTCGAGGAATCCCCATGGAACCCCACCGCACCATCCGAGTTGTGGCTGCCGTTATTGAACGGGACGGCCGCTATTTGATCACGCAGCGCCGCCCCGCCGCCGTCCTGCCCCTGATGTGGGAATTTCCCGGCGGCCGCGTAGAAGAAAGCGAAACCGACGCATC
This sequence comes from uncultured Polyangiaceae bacterium, assembly GCA_964537685.1. Classification (GTDB taxonomy): domain Bacteria; phylum Myxococcota_A; class Polyangia; order Polyangiales; family Polyangiaceae; genus CAZICM01. The sequence goes on along the minus strand of CAZICM010000016.1, from coordinate 135,562 downwards.
CGCGCTTGAACGCGAAGTACGTCACCGCCTAGGCGTCGAAGTCGACGTAGGCCCGCTCATTTCATTCGTAAGCCATCCCTACGAGCGCTACGTCGTCGACCTCTACCTGTACGAATGCCACATCAAAAACGAAGGCAATCCCGAACCGCTCGCCGTTCACGCCTTCAAATGGGTCACAAGCGCCGAATTTGACCAATACCCGTTCACGCCCGCCGACGAAGCGAGCATGAACAAACTGCTTGCCGACGGCTGATTCACATCCCGCGAATCGCCACCGCACCGGCTTGCCAGCCATCGTCCCAAACCCGCAAACGACCTCACGAGGAAACCTGATGAATTTGGTTTTTTATTACAGCCCAATGAGCAGCTCGAACCGAATCCACTGGGCTCTTGAAGAGCTCGGCGTGCCATACGAAAAAGTCAAAGTTGACCTGGCCGCGGGCGCTCAAAAGAAACCCGAATATCTCGCGCTCAACCCCAACGGAAAGGTGCCGCTCCTCGTTGTGGACGGGCATCCTATTTTCGAATCGCTCGCGATCTTGGTTTTTCTCGGCGAACAATTTGGAACTGAAAACGGCCTATTTCCGCAGCCTGGACTAGAGCGCGCCGAAGCGCTCAAGTGGATGGCGTGGGGCTCGGTCTCGCTGACAGAAACCCTGTTCCGCTATGTGCGCAACACAAGCGAACGCTTTCCCGCGGAAGAGAAAAACGAAAAAGCAGCCGCATCCGCGAAAGCCGAGCTCAGCGGACACCTAACAACGCTCGACAAAGCCTTGGAAGGCAAAGACTACCTACTGGGCTCGAATTTTTCCCTCACCGATGTATCGCTGGCATCGCTATTTGCATTTATGGCGCGGGTCGGCATCGACACCAATCCATACAAGAACGTCAATGCATGGGTGGGACGCTGCATGTCCCGCCCGGCGCTCGCGCGTGTGATGATGGGCTGAATCGTCTGTGGGGGATGAATGTTTTCAATCGAGAATTATGAGGGGCGGCTGATCGAGGCCCGTTTAGCATCGCCCTTTTCAGACCTCGAGGTTGAAGCGTGCATTAACCGAATCCGCACGCTGGTCATGGCGCAAACCCAGAAGGTCGTGTTCTGCGTGGACACCACCGGCGTCACCGTATTGCCGCCCGAAGTCGCCGATAAATTCCTCGCCATGATGAGAGCGGACAATCCCCGCGTCGAACGCACGGCCTATTTGTTACCGCCGCAGAGCGCGATTGTCGGACTTCAAATCGAACGCTTGATCCGCGACGCCAAAAACCCCGCGCGCCGCACCTACAGGGAAATTCCCGCGGCCGAAACATGGCTCAACGAAGTGCTCTCCCCCCGCGAACAAGAGCGCCTCAAACAATTTTTACAAAGCCTTCCTAAGACCGCCTGAGCAGCCACAGAAACGCCGGCCCGCCGATCAGCGCCGTCACCGCACCCACGGGCGGCTCCGTCCCCAAAGGACGAAAAAACAGCCGCGCGCACAAATCGCAAACAATCAAGGCCGTCGCCCCGCCCAACAGCGACATCGGAAGCAGCGTGCGATGATCCGGCCCGCACACACGCCTCAGCGCATGAGGCACAAACAGCCCAACAAAACCGATAAGCCCCGTCATGCTCACAATGGCGCCGACAATGCACGACGACGCAAAAAACACCCTCGCCGTCAGAGCCCGCACCGAAACACCAAGCGACTCGGCCGACTCGTCTCCAAGGGAAAGCACATTGAGCCTCCCCGCATCGTAAAGAAGCACCGCGCTTCCCAGCCCCACATACACAAACACAACAGCCAGCCCAATTCCCGACGGCAAATCAACAAAACCGGTCAGCCAGCGCAGAAGCTGCTGCGCCCGCGAAGGCGACACCAGCGTCTTCAAAAAGGTAATCAGCGCGGAAGCGATCGCATTCACCATCACCCCCGCGAGTAAAATCGAAGCGCCTGACAGCTCCTCCCGCTTATAGGCAATCCAATACACAAGCAGCGTCGCGAGCAGCCCGCCGACAAAGGCCGCCGCCGGCACCAAGAGAGCCCCCAACAGCCCTGTTGCCGTAATACCCAGCGCGATCACACCCGTTGCCCCAAAGGCCGCGCCCCCCGACACACCGAGCACAAAAGGCTCCGCCAAAGGATTACGCAAGAGCGCCTGAAACGAAGTCCCCACAGCCGCCAGACCAGCGCCCGAAAGCCCCGCCAGCGCGATACGCGGCAGACGAATATCCAGCAAAATAGCCCGATCCAAACTATCGGGCGAAGCCAGCGCCTTCTTCACCGAAACCGACTCGACCCCAAACAAAAGCGCCGCCGCGCACGAACCCACAAGCGCCAACACCGCAAGCCCAAAGCCCGGCCCTACACCCAGCGGAGCGGACTTATTCGCCTTCCCCATAACCCTTAACTACTCGAAGAGCCGCGCCCCGAAGGTACCGACTCTTCCCGCAGCGCGGACTCATTACGCTCAAAAATAATCCTAAGACCCGTCAGCGTCAGATCGTCATCCACACGTTCAATCGCCTCGGTCTGAGGCGCGATCAGCGAAGCGAGCGTCCCCGTCGCGATAACCCGAAAAGAAAAAGCCAGCTCCTTCTTTAAACGCGCGCACAACCCATCGACCAAAGCCGCATAACCGTACACGATACCCGACTGCATCGAATGCACCGGATTGCGCCCCACAACTTTTGGAGGCAGCGCAATTTCGACCCGGTGCAAACGAGCGGCCCTTGAAAACAAAGCTTCCGCACTAATCTGCACCCCCGGCGCGATAATCCCGCCCAAATACTCACCCTTGGGCGTCACACAATCGAAAGTCATCGCCGTCCCAAAATCGACAACAACCACCCCGCCCTTTGCCCATTCAAAAGCGGCGACCGCATTTACGATACGATCGGCGCCCACTTCTTTTGGATTTTCGTATAAAATGGCCATTCCGGTTTTAATCCCCGGCCCCACGACCAAAGGCTCAAGCCGGAAAGCGCGCCTCACAAACTCCACGATGGTATCGGTTAGGGGCGGCACTACACTTGCAATTATTGCATATACAATTAAATTGGGCTGAACGCCTCGAAGCTCGAGCATTTGGCGGACCAAGACGGCATATTCATCGGCGGTCCTCAAGCGGGCGCTCTCGCAGCGCATATGATGCAGAAGTCTTGGAGCCGGGCGAGCTTTGGCCCCACCCGGGCTGGCACCATCGGCCCCTGATGGCCGGCCAAAAGCACCTTCGAAAACCCCGAGACTGATATTGGTATTACCAACATCGATAACCAGCAGCATTGCCCGCTCACTCTCAGCGCTCACGCTATCAGAGCTTTGGCATATCTGAATCGCTATATCGGCCCGAATGCAATTTGTGGATGCGCCTCTTGGGTTTTCGCGGTGAGGTCCGCGAGAGAAGCAGGGTGGGACGAATGAAGAGGCAAAGGTTACAGGGTATTGGAACTGGGCCGCAAGGAAAAGGATTTTTGGCTAGACATGGCGGAAGCCAAATGTTAGAAACAACCATGACTGTTGACGATCTTGCAGAACACTACAATCAAGTCGCTCGCCGCCTGGTGGAGGCGCACCTTGAGGTCAAGGAAGAGCCTTTGCTTCTTGCCGCTCAATTGCGATCTGAGAACACCAAAGATCTGATACTCCTTGAGGTCATTGAAAATTTCCCCGGAGCCCCTGACGAAGAACTATTTGTCACGGAAATGCCTCCGAGTCACGACGTTCGTATCCTCGGAACGCTCAAGTTGATTTTGGGCAACCTTAAGCAACTGGAGGCCGCGCAAAAGCGCGGTGACAAACTGCTATTGCCGCCGAGCAAGGCGAAGTCCTTAGGGCTAGTTTTGTTCCCTCCGCAGAACAAGCGCGATGCAACGTTGACGAATCTTATCAAGTCTTTGGAGCTTGAAGGATGACCATTACCCGCAGGGAGCAGAGTCGAAGTTGGCTTGAGCAAGCCAGAAGCGATCTTCGTACGGCCCAAGCGGTGAAGGAATGCCCTTCACCGATGGAAGTCCGAGATGTCGGTTGCCATCTCGCCTTGCTATGTGCCCAAGCACTTGAGAAGAGCATCAAGGGCTACTTCATCCTTTGTGGAAAAAGCAGCAGCAACACTCATCGTGCAGACAAGTTCGTTGCAACACTCATTCGAACCAAGTGTGGACGTCTCGAGAACCAATTCAAAGATATTTCCGCTTTGTTCAATACAGCGACCAAAGGAACCATTCGCGATCTTGTAAACCTCACTCCAGGAACACTTGGAGCGAATAATGTTCCAACGACTGAGTACCCTTGGGACCCTGGTTCAGGCGGCATGTCTACTCCTGTCGGTCATCCAGTCTTCAGCAATGCAGTGCACTGGCTGGCCGACACGAAACGAGTCGTCGATACCCTGGAAAAGCTCCGAATAGCTGAAACAAGACTTTCATCACTGAAGTAAATCACTGTCGGTGGCCCCACAGCACCCCCTCCCCCGCGGAACCCGCCCCCAAGCGCCTCCCCTCCCTTTCCGCCCCCGCGGAGCCCGCCGGATTTTGCTCCTCCCGCTCTTTACGCCGCCGCGCAACCCGACCCCAAACGCTCCCAAGCCTCTTGCACACCCGCGCAACCCGACCGGAAGCCCTCCCAAACGCTTCCGCCGCCGCGCAAAAGCACAAAATCAACGCTTCGACCCCCTCTCCGCCGCCGCGGAATACGCCCCAAAGCCTCCAGACGCATCCTCCGCACCCGCGCAGCTCCCCAAGCATCGTTTCCACGCTCACTCCGCGCTTGACGGGACCTAAACAGAGGGCTAATCTCCTCCCTTCGCTGTTGTGTTAAGCGAATGAACCCTCAACCATCGCCTCAGGAGTTCCATCCATGGCTGAAATGCTTCGCGATTCCGATTCAACCGAGAAACACATCGCCGTCGTCTGGAGGCATATGCGCCTATGCACACTCGTCAAAGGAGCGGCAAAGTTTCGCGTGAACATTACGCCCGCGTACGAGAAGCTGGTCCAGTGCGAAACCGATACCAAAAAAGCCGTCGAAGGCCAGGAAAACGCCCGCGATATCTTGACCGTGCGCGGTTATGAGGCGGCCGATATCCTTCGGGACATCTCCGATTTGGCCCGCATGGCCGATCGGGAGGTAGCGGGCAGCCCTGTGTCGCCGCAAATCTTTAAGGAAGGGGGCTTTGGCGTGTTTTTAAATAGCCAAGGTCTATGTTCCGCCGCTTCGGCCCGCATTGTCGCGCAGCGCATTGAAAACTTGGGACCGGGGCATTCATTGGCGGCAAAAAAGGATGAACTCTATGCGGCGGAGACGGCGATTGTAGCGGCGGAACAAGCCCTGGAGACGGCCGTGCGGGAGAAGGGGATCAAGCATGTGGAGGAAGAATTAGCCCAGGCGGCACTTCGCAAAGCGTATGAGGACAATGCCCTGGATTCCCGAAAAGAGCTGGGCAAGCGGGTGGCCGAGCGTTTGTTTCCCCCGATTCGAAAGCGGGTGGCCTCTGTGGAGGAGAAGGGGGAGAGCGATGAGAATGGGGGAGAGGGATGAGGAGAAGATCGATAGTGGGCAGTTTGCGACAATCTACAAGGGTACCTGGGTACTAGGCTCGTCGACGGAGTCGCTATTTATTGGGTTGCGCGACAACCATTTGTCGGTAGGGTAAAGCCATGGCGTTCGCTGATTTGACCAATGACTTCGTTTTCCGGCGCATCTTTGCGACGCATCCCGATATTTTGCGAGGCTTGCTGAACGACCTTCTCGAACGGCAGGGCGATGGCCTGATTGAGTCCATTGAGTATCTGCCCAGCGAGCAGCTTCCGCTGGTTGCAGGGGCAAAGTTATCAATTCTCGATGTCCGTTGCAAAGACCGAACAGGTACAACCTTTGTCGTCGAAATGCAGCTTATGCACCACCCAGGCTTTATGAACCGGGTCGTTTACAATGCATGCAAAGCTTATGTTGGCCAGCTCAAGGCGGGAGCATGGTATGACTCGCTAACCAATGTTGTAGCGATTTCGATTTGCGATTTCGAGCTGTGGCCGGACAAGGCGCAGAAAGCCCAAGGTCTCCCGACCGTGCCCATGCTCAGCCGGTGGTCTCTTGTCGAGAATACATCCGGACATCAAGCCCTTGAGCAGGTCCAATATGCCTTTCTGGAGCTGCCAAAACTCCCTGACAAGAAGCCGGATACCGGGGCGCTCCAATGGGCATGGTTATTCGTGCATGCACCGGAGTTGTCGGAGATACCGGCCGACCTTCCCGCGCCCTATCGGCAAGCCTTGGAACTCGCGAATCAGGCCAAGTTTACGCAGGCGGAGCTGGACGCCTACGAGAAAGTAAGAGACGAGATTCGGCAGGTGTTCGCCATCGCAAATGCGAGGTGGGAAGACGGGAAGATTAAGGGGAAGATCGAGGGGAAGGTATCGGCTATTCTCGCGATATTCGCAGCGCGTGGCATTGAGGTGAGCGAGGCGCTTCGTGCCGATTTCGAGGCGTGCACGGATGTGGTCATTCTCGATCAATGGATCGCGCAGGCCGTTTCTGCGGTATCCGCGGATGAGCTCGTGCGTCCGACACTGCCAGGGGCGTTGATTACCCCTCTATTGTGATTCTCGTCAGTCCCACCGAATGGCAAGATATTCAGAATGGCAAGCTCCGCCTCCCCAATGGATGGGATCTCAACACCGCAGAGGATCTCTGATGCCTGCCGCCCCGAGGGATTGGTCGGATCCCTTCCTGGAGCAGGCCCGGGTCAAGTTCGCAAGCGCAGTGGCGAAGCAACTCACCACGATCATTCCGTGAATCGGTTGCCCCCGCGCAGCTCCTCAACTACCATTGGACCAGCGGTTTGAAAACGCCCTCTCAGCGGCCGCGGATATCTTTGCATAATCCACAAAGCTTCCGCTAATCTACACCGCCATGTCGGCCCGACTGCAATTCGCACACGCCCTTCGCCGCTCCTTCGATCGCAGCGCCCATATCCTAAGCCGGGCGGTCTACACCACACTTCCCCAGGCCTCGCCCCAGCGCCACGGCACAAGCATTCTGCGCGACGTCCCCTACCGGAACACCAACAAACGCGCCCACCTTCTCGATATCTATCGCCCCAATACCCTCGAAAAACGCCCTATCGTGCTCTATGTCCACGGAGGCGCGTTCTGCATGCTGTCAAAAGATACGCATCGTGTGATGGCGCTCTCTTTTGCCTCGCGCGGCTATGTCGTCTTCAATATCAATTATCGTCTTGGCCCGCGCCATCTCTATCCCGCGCCGCTGGAGGACGCCGCCGCCGCGCTGAACTGGGTTCTCGACAACGCCGAATACCACGGCGGGGACCCAACCCGCATCGTGCTCGCAGGCGAATCCGCAGGCGCCAATCTCGTCACGGCCCTCACCTATATCTGCACCCACCGGCGCCCCGAACCTTTTGCCCAAACCATTTTCGAGCGCAATCCGCGCATCGTCGCCACGCTTCCTATCTATGGGCTTCTCGATATGCACAATTTCGAGCGTTTCACGGCCCATCCCAAAATTCCCGGCTGGGCCAAGCGTGAATTGGTGGCCGCGGGCAGCTCGTATGTAGGCCACCCCATTGCGGAAAAGGCTCCTTTGGCCGCATTGGCCAGTCCGCTCCGGCTCCTGGCCGATGAAAACGATCCCCAAGACCGCTCCCTGCCGCCCTTTTTCATTGCGGTAGGCACCAAAGATCCCCTGATCGACGATTCGAGGCGATTAAAAGCCGTCCTCGATCGGCGCGGAACAGAATGTGAATTAGCGATTTATCCCGGGGAAATTCATGGATTCAATGCGATGGTGTGGCGCCCGGCCGCGCAATCGAAATGGCAGGCGGTATTTAATTTCTTAAAGCGCCACGCCGGACAATAAGTTTTCTATTGCGAATCCGCGCAAAAGCCAGCGCCGAAGCCGCAATAAACAGCGCAAATCCGCCCCAAGGCGATTTCGATTGCATTGCGCATCCACAGCCGGACGCGACTTCTGTATTATCACCCAAATTGTTATTATTGTCGGGCGGCATGGGCATATTGTCCACGGGCGGCGGCTCGACGGGAGGCGGCTCGGGCTTCCACGCCATAATGCAAAAATCGTCGATGGTCCAGCCTCCGGCCTCAAAGCCCGAATCGCTCGCCAATTCAAAACGCACCTGCACCGTCGTACCGCCCGTCGCCGGAATCTGCGTCAAATCGATATCTTCAAAGCGCCATTCTTTGTCGGTATGCACAAGCGCTCCAAAGGATTGATCCGTTCCTTCATTAAACCAGCGCGGCTTTCCATTCACATAAATCGTGGCCTGATCGTAATAACCGTCCTCCACATTGAGCCAGCGCCTAAATTGAAGCCTCACTTTTATATTGCCCTGCAAATCGATCACCGGACTATCGGCATATACTTCGCGGTCGGACTCATATTCACCATCAATTGTAATATCGTTGCCGATCACCTTGGAACCCGAATACGCAGTGGCCGGATCGTCCCCGATTCCCTCGGGAATTCCCCATTTAAAATCGCCCTTGGCACCATTTACATCCGAAAAATTCCACCCATCAATCTGGGTCTCAAAGTCATTACAATAAATGGGCTCGACATTTCCAACGAATACCCGGTACTCATCATCGGCGGCGTTATCCGGCAATGTCAGCGTATTGATTCCCGCCTTTGCCACAATCCGGTAACGCAGGGCCGATCCATCGGCGGCCTGGGGAATTTCGGCCGAATACCCTTCAGGCGAGGGCTGCATCTCCACCTTGTTGACAATGGTATCCGGCCCCCATTGAAGCCGGATGCTCTCTAAATCGGCCGTTCCGCATTGAGGATATAAAACGGTTTTGTTCACCACAACGGGCAGAGGCCCGGCGTTCGGCTTAACGATCGAATGGGCCGAATGCTGAATGGTCACACCGCTCGCCGTCAAATAAGGCGCAATTCCATGGTTGATAAACGCTTCGTTAATGAGGCAGAGATTCGGCGTGCCATTTTCTAAATTCCCATCGTCATCATCGGATGCGAGCACTTCCGCATAGGTTGCCGGAATGCTGGATGAGCGCTGAATCGCGCCGTAATACAAGGCATCGGCCTTGGCCACGCCTTCTTTTTCGCCATAGGCGGCCACCAGCGCCGTTCGCAAATCCCACATCGCGCCCGTAAAAATAAGCCCTGTTTCATGAGGATCGGCATCGATATCGATAGGCCACCTGCGATCGTTCAAGCAATGGCGCAGCACCCCTCCGGTCACGAAAAACCCAGGCGCCATATTGGGATCGCCCGTAATCGTGCAGGCCAAATAATCGCTTTGCCCTTCGCCCAGCGCGGGATCGAGCATCGCAATTCCACCGATCGCGGCATTTTGATGAAGACCATGGCCAACTTCATGGTAAATAACATCCGCCAATCTTCCCGTATTGTTGCAGGGCCCCGACTGCACGAAGAAATTGACGCTTGTTCCGTCCCAATAGGCATTACAAGCGAATTGTTGATCATTTTTATTGACATTGGCATAAAGCGTTGAATTCAAGAAGGGAAGCTGAGGCGCAATTCCCCGGGCATATTCTTTAACCCGCGTGGCATGAATAAAGGCCGTAAGCTGGGCATCCAATAATTCATCGCCCGCCGCGGCCCACACGGCTTGCCCGCCGTCTTGCACCGAAAACGTTGCCGATGCCGCGGCGCCACTGGCATTGCTCACTTTGACTTCATTGCCTTGAGCGCCGATCATTAATGTTCCATCGCCCGGCCCCGCCCAAGAAAAAGCGCCCAGCGAATCCGTCGCGCCATTTGCGCCGTTGATATTGATTGAAGCGAATTTGGCGGGCCAAGGCGGCTCGGACACGGGTTCCCCCGGATAGCGCGTTGGCACATCAAATAGGGCTGTGGCTGTTAAAAAGCGGGCTTGCATCTCTCTCGCCACGGGAACGCCCGTATTTGCATCGATATACACATCAAAAGGCAGGGCTTCGCCATTCACCTTCCCCGCCTTTACCCGCACCCGCCACACCGTCTTCGCCGAATAGGCGCGCGCTCCAATCAAAGGCAATATCACCAATTCGGATGTACCTAAAACATCGGCCCTTCCAAAGCTCTGCTCCATATAGATCCGCGCGGATTTCTCCGCGGTTTTTAAATCAATGGCCGCGGCTTCCGCCCGCGCGCCGGGAATCACTTCCGAAGCGAGCACAAACAATCGATCGTTTTTATAGCGAAGGCTTAACTGGCCTCCCAGAACAGGAAGCCAATTTCCCTTGCCATCCGATGCAAATTGTTTAAATCCGATGACGCGCATCCCATCGCTTAACTCATTGGAAACGGGCAGCAGATGATCGATATCCACGCCCGGAGCCAAAAGTCCCGCATGCCTTCGAATCCACAAAAGAGCATGCTTTTCGGCCGCTTCCGCATCCCGCATCACGCCCGGCGCATCAATTCCCTTTCCAAAAATCCGCAATGGAACGGCCGTGGACGAATCCCACATGACCTGCCAATGCTCGGAGCCCGTATCCATTAAAAAGGCATTCCACGCAGCGCTGCGGGCCTTTGGAATACTCGTGTAGCTTACCTGCACAGCCCGCCGCACCGGCGCTATCCCTGAAGCGGTCTCGAGACCCAATTCAGGTATTCCCTTCTGCGAATGAAGGGCAAAAGCCTCGGCTGAAATCAGGCTTCCGGCGACAAGGGCGGCAGTGAATATCGATCGGCGTGTAGACTTCATGGCTACGCGCACATTATCACGATTCACCATAAACCAAAGCCGAAAGACGCTGTCTTTTAAATACAACCCAAGAATGAAAATGCGCCTCGGCAAAAACGATGCAATGACAAAGACCTATAAAATCCAAGGCTTTAGTGTTTCGGCGCTGGGCACCGAAACTCTTCCCGAACCGAGCACGCGATCTACATTCAAATCTTCGCGAATCGCATTCGTTACCCGTAAATAAGCCGGTAAGTACACGGCTTCCCTCGCTAAACCGCCGCCCCGGCATACCCTCGCCGCAATACGCAAGGCTCCGCGGAGTTCTATATTAAAATTCAAAAGCATTTTCACAACATCCGAAAAAATTGCCCCATCCTCCACGGCCCGCGCGGCCAAATGCCTGTAAGCGAGCTCGCGCCTGCGCCCGATGTCCAAAAATCCCTTTACAAATTCCAGCCGAAGCGCCCTGCCCTCTTGGTCATCCGATCCGCGCGCCGTTCCCACCCTTAGAATGGACAGGCGATACCGATCCGCCTCCGCCAAAGGCAGCGCATGCCCTTCAATCTCATGCATCACCGTGCGCTCAATATCCCGCTGCGAAAGCGGCCGGCCCGCCGCCACATAAATAACGCCGTCCCCCGTCGACGCGAGCGGCGCAAGATTTTGTACGGGCACGACCCGAAAACCCAAACACCTCTCGCCAACGGCCTTGCGCATCCGGCTCAACAGCGATCGCCCATCTCTTTCATCATCGCTTATAATTTTATCGCATTCAACTTCATTCAAATCGATTTCATTTGCTTCTGTATTCGAAAGCCACTCTCCCGCAAGCTCGTCGGCCATCCGGTCAAACGAATCGCGCCGCTGAAAACGCTTTCGCGCCCAATGCAAAAAAGCAGGCGTTCCGGCGGAAACGCAGAGCATCGCCTCCACCGCAAGCTCCCTCGCCCGCTCCGCATATAAAAGCCCGAGATCTTTTTCGTGTTCAAATAGATCCGCCGCGGAAAGCAGGGCATTGGCCAATTCATCAAAACCCTTGGCGGCGGGCGCGTACTCAAAACAGGCATCCCCTCCCCGCTCACGCGGAAAACTTTGTTCTATCCTCGCCAATTCGCTCGTCAAATTGGATGGTGTTGCAGCAGCAATCACTCGAATTCGCGATGCGGCCTGAGACAGCGCCCTTCCCGCTTGGATTGTCCAATCCGGTGGATGCCTCTGCTCATTCATTGCAATTCGCTATAAAAGATTGGCCGCGAGTTCCGCCAAGTCGCTGCGCTCGCCCTTGCCCAGCACCACGCTGCCCGCAATGCGCTCCCGCTTAAAGCGATCGGCCACGACGGTCAATCCATTCGAGGCATGATCGACATAGGGATTATCAATCTGATAAGGATCTCCCGTCAATACGATCTTCGTGCCTTCGCCTGCCCGCGTAATAATGGTTTTGACTTCGTGCGGCGTTAAATTCTGAGCCTCATCCACGATTAAATACTGATGAGGAAGGCTGCGCCCGCGAATATAAGTCAATGGCTCGACCTGAATCGCGCCGCTTTCAATCAATTGCATAAACCCGCGCCCGTCCTTGCCATCCTTGGGCGAGCGCTGTCCATGCGAATAAATAAACTCGAGATTATCAAAAATAGGCTGCATCCACGGATTGAGCTTTTCATCCACATCGCCCGGCAAAAAGCCTAAATCCCGGCCCAAGGGCATCACCGGGCGGCTCACCAAAAGCCGGTTGTATACGCCGTCTTCCACGGTGCGCTTTAATCCAGCGGCAATCGCCAGCAGTGTTTTTCCCGTGCCCGCCTTGCCGATTAACGTGACCAGCCGGACCGAATCATCGAGCAATAAATCCAATGCAAAGGATTGCTCGCGATTGCGGGGCTTTAATCCCATAATGCCGCCCGGAGGAACCCGCAGGGCATGCACTTGATTTTTCGTTGATTCATAGCGGCCAAGTGCCGTGTGGCTGGGCGCCGCCGCATCGCGCAGCATAATCGCCGCATTGGGAAATAAAATATAGCCCGAAGGCGCGCTAAGCACGCCCTCCTGAAAAAATGTATCCACATCCGTGCCGGGCACTTCAACATCGACAACCGTTTGCTCCATTTCCGGGTCGCGCACCCTTTGATTTTCGTAGGTTTGCGCCAATACCCCGAGCGCATCCGCCCGGATGCGGAGATTGGTGTCCATCGTCACGAACACCGTAGGCATGGTTTTATCGCGGTCCCGCATTTCAATGGCGGTCTGCAGAATGGCTAAATCCTGCGATGCCCGATCCAATCCAACAAGCACGGTCGGACGTTTTTCCGGAATGGCAATGCGGAGGGTACCGCCGCCCTCGAGCGAAACCCCTTTGGCTAACGTCGTTCCCTCAATGCGCCGAAGCCCATCCAATAAACGCGCAATCGTGCGCGCATTGCGGCCGCGCTCGGAACCTTCGTGTTTGAATTTATCGATTTCCTCGATGGCGAAAATAGGAATGATCAGATTGTTGTCCTCAAACTTAAAGATGGCTTGAGGATCGTGGAGCAGAACATTGGCATCAAGAACGTAGTTTTTCTTCATGGCGGGCTAAAAAAGAGTTTTGATATGCCTATCCTTCCACGCGATGCAATGCAAGAGGAAGGTTTTGCCATGATGAAGCGCACTAGTTTATTTATTTTCACGCTTGGTTTTGTATTGTCCGGATGCAGCGCCGATGAGGGCGGCCCGGGCACGGAAGGCACGGGCGCCGGCATGAATGCCTCGCCCACGGCATCGGAGCTTTGCCATAAGCTGATCAATGGCTATAGGGAGTCGATTAATCTGCCGCCCTATGAGCGCTGGACAGAGGGCGAAGACTGCGCATCCGGCCAAGCGAAGAGCGACGCGGCCACCGACAGCGCCCACGGCGCCTTTGGCGAATGCATGGAGTCCGCCCAAAATGAATGTCCGGGCTGGCCCGGTAAACCCGAGGATATGATCGGCGGCTGCCTGCAAATGATGTGGGATGAGGGGCCTGGGCAGGATTTTAATCAGCACGGCCATTATTTAAATATGAGCAGCACTCAATTCACTGCCGTTGCCTGTGGATTTTTTATTACGGCCGCGGGTGATGTCTGGGCCATTCAGAATTTTAAGTAAAGCAGTTATTTAGATCAATGATATCAAGTTGCATTCTATAAAATTTATACAATATACAATTTATTGTGTTGGAGGAGGCGGCGCATCCACCATCGAGTGATCGGGCAATTTGCCGAACTTAAAGCCCAGGCCAAAGTTATACAGCGTGACAATATCGCCCTGATCATCCTCCAAGCCCCGGCTAAAGGCGAATTCCGGATGGATGGCAAAGCCCTTGCCGATCCGGATATTAAAGCCTAAACCGCCCCGGAACAGAAGTCCTCCCGTACCCTGAGCCGCATCTGTGCCTCCACCGCTGGCCGATGCGGATACAAGCCCGTAGGTAATGCCAGGCGACAATACAATCGAAAATGGCTCCGCAACGTTAAATCCTACCAGCACAGGAGCATGCAAATAGGTTCCGACAACGCTCGTCGAAGTATTGCCCGCTCCGCTTGAGAAATAAAAGAATTGAAAGCCAGGCGCAGCGGCCACGTCAACATGCTTCGTTTTGACGAAATTAAGCTTTCCATCCACGCCCAGCGTCGTCAGGTTGGAGAGGCGCACGCCTAAATCCACCCAATCGGCCAAACCAATACGCATTTCATAGGTCGGCAAATTCGGCAAAAATCCTCCAACCGTCTGTTTTGAAGCGCCGTCATATGCCGAAACACCAATGCCTTCCAATGCAACCGTATGTGAAATTTCACCTTTCGGCGTTGTGCGCGGAGTGCCAAGAATCAGCGGATTGGGACAACCCGGAAGAAAAGCGAGCAAGCCAGACAAAGCCAACAGCGACAAACCTTTTGAGCCAAAGCGATGCATGAAAACGCTCCTTTCATTATTGTTAAGGGTGAGAGCGTTCATGCTTTCAAATCACGCTGGAACGAATCAAACAACCTTCGATAAGCGCGCGCTCCACGGGCAAGATGGTGGAAACACATGATGCAATGCATCATAATCGAATACGACAACACGCCTATTTAGCCAAGCGCGACGATCAGCTTGTCCAATCCCGCATCACCAGAAACAAATGCCTTGCGCAATCGATCGGCAGCGGCAATATCGGCTTTTCGGCCGCATAGGCGATAGGCATCCGAAAGCAATTGTTTTTCCGCCGATGTAAATCGCCCGTCGATCAGCGCGGCCACCGTCAATAATTGAAGCGCCATTTTCTGATCGCTTTCGGAGAGCTTGGGCAAGCATTCTAAAAATACCTTGGAGTCGTCGATACCCTGCGCCGTCTGTTCCTGATTTAATCCAACCCGCGCAAGCACTTCGGCTAGCAATTCCATCAAATTGGGGTGAAAATCTTCCGTGCGCACAATCGAACTGGCCACGGCGCGCACCAGCATGACCTTTGCTTCCTCGGAAGGCTCGATTCCTTGGGCGAAAATCGCACCCACGAGTTCCCGCGAGGCCGAGGGCCCCATCGCGCGGACGCGGGCCTCCTTCAGCACAATATAGGTGACAATGCCGTTCCACAGCGCCGTAATGGGAACCGCGACAAAAGGCAGCCATGTGCGCACCAGCGCGCGACCCAAAACCCGCCGCACCAGCGTCTTCACCAGAAAATTTGAAACACTGACCTTAAGTTTGTATAAAATTGATGCAATAAACAATCGAATTTTAGAAGCCTCCCGGTGCGGGTCGACGCCAAAGGTGCGCTCCACGGGATTGGGCAACTCCAGAGCGGCCCGGGCAAGGGCTGCGGCCACTTGTCTTTTCTCCTCCAAAAGGCCGCCCGCCTCTGCGCCGCCGGGAAATAAATCGAGGCCCGCCGCGCGCGCTAAAGCATGCACCGAACGCAGCGAATCCCAATATAAAAATAAAATCTCGGCCACCGCGGCAATAACCGTCACACCGCCCACAACGCCCCAATAGCGGGCATTTTGAGAGAG
Source organism: uncultured Polyangiaceae bacterium (assembly GCA_964537685.1). Taxonomy (GTDB): domain Bacteria; phylum Myxococcota_A; class Polyangia; order Polyangiales; family Polyangiaceae; genus CAZICM01. Next base: position 119,879 of record CAZICM010000016.1, on the reverse strand, counting down.
ATTTTCTGCAATACTTTGGATATTAGGATCAGGCGCAAGGTATTGATCGGCCAGCATTTCGGCGACGCCGCATAAAATGGCCGAAATAGCGCCCGCCACGCCAGCCCTGGCGACGGCGCCCCTTGTAATGCCTACGAGCTGTTTTCGCTCCTCGGGATTGAGCACGCTCACCGAATCGGCGGCCATCACTTTGGGAACCGAGGCCGAGAGGCGCTTAAAATACGAAACGCCCAGCCGCTCAAGCAAAGGCATTTGAACTGGTTTTGTATTTATGGAAGCGCCTTCGCCCATCGCCATTTCAACAGCCTATCCATCAATCTGATATTCTTTTATTTTATACAGCAGCGCCCGGTGGCTGATCTCTAAAATCTCCGCGGCCCGCGTCCTATTGCCCTTGGTCTTTTGAAGGGCGCGGCGGATCAGCACTTCCTCGATAACACGCGAGGTTTTTTTAATAGACAGCTCGCCGCTCGTTAAATGCAATTGAATAGGGTCGCGGGCATCCCGCACCCGATCTGGAATTTCATCGAGGGTGATCACCTCCTTTTCGGCGAGAACCATCGCCCGCTCGATAACGTTTTCCAGTTCCCTCACATTGCCGGGATAGCCGTACTCCAGCAGCACGCGCTTGGCGTCTGGTTCAATTCCGCGAATTTGCGTGCCAAGCCGGGCGTTGTTGCGCTCAACAAAATGGTCGAGCAGCAGAGGAATATCTTCTTTGCGCTCCCGCAATGGAGGAATTGGAATGGATAATACGTTAATTCGATAGTATAGGTCTTCCCGGAAGCGGCCCGCCCCAGTTTCGGCGGCCAAATCCCGGTGCGTTGAGGCCAATACCCGCACATCAATTTTAATGTCTTTGGTATCGCCGAGCCTGCGAATGCTCTCTTCCTGAAGCACTCGAAGCAATTTCACCTGAAGCGGAAGAGGCAATTCGCCGATTTCATCCAATAGAATTGTCCCGTGATTCGCCTGTTCAAATAGCCCCGATTTATCCGTCACCGCATCGGTAAAGGCACCGCGCCGATAACCGAACAATTCGCTCTCCAATAAATTCTCTGGAATGGCGCCGCAATTCACCGCGACAAATGGCCCGCCGCGGCGATTTCCCCGCTTATGAATAGCCCGGGCCACCAATTCTTTTCCCACGCCGCTTTCACCGGTAATCAATGCGGTCGTTTTGTAATCGGCAATTTTAGAAATCGTTTTAAAAATAGCCTCCATCGGGGCGCTTTTGGCAATGATGTCCAAAAAGGTATTTTCCCTGCGGATTTCTTTGCGAAGCGCGCGATTTTCACGGCGCAACGCCTCGCGCTCCCAAGCCTTGCGAAGGGTGAACAGCACTTCCTCGGCTTTAAATGGTTTTTGAATGTAATCGTAGGCGCCCGCCTTAATGGCCTCTATCGCCAAATCTACATTTCCATAGGCGCTCATTACGATGACCGTCGTTTCAATGCCTTTGGCTTTAAGCGTGGCGAGTAAATCCAGCCCGCCCATTTTCGGCATCCGCACATCGGTCAAAATAAAATCGGGGCCAAACGACTCAACCAGCGAAAGAGCTTCTTTTCCGCCCGAAGCCACTTCCACTTCATAACCGTCGCGCTTGAGAAAAGTCTTCAGCACCAGCCGAATGTTCTCTTCATCATCCACGACCAAAACACGCCGCATAAGCCTGAAAAGTGTTTACACCCGGCCTAAAAACTCCGCAATGAATTGCGAAGGGGAATACGCGCCATTGCGAGGTTGACTTCAGGCCAAGGGGACGGCTATCAGCGAGCCCCCTCATTGCGGGAGATTTTATTTATGGGCCTCAAGGAACGCCTGTCCGAGCAGGGAAAAAAGCTTCTCGGTGCGCGCTTGATCATGCGCATGACGTCGAGCGACCGGGTGATGAAAGTCGCGAACGGCGTGATGGACTACAAAAATCGGGTCCGCGCAGCCGGCGATAAGGCGGCCGAGGCTTGGACGATTTTAATCAATGGTTATGGCCTGCCGACCATCGATCCGGCTCTCGATGACGATTCCGATGTCATCGCCGCGGGCCATGCTCAAACGGCGACACCGGATATTTCAAAGGAGCGCCGCAGCCCCCGGCCCGCTTCCAATGAGAGCGCGCAAGACGCCAAATCCGCGCTGAATAAAGCCAAAGATATATCGCCCGATGCACAGGAAGGCGATTCGGCAGGCGCATCCGGCGCCGCGGCAAAAAAAGCCGAAGCTCCCGATGCCGCCCATGAAAAACTCGCGCATCAAATGGCCTCGCGCACGTCGCTGTCCCGCATTGGCGGACGCGATGTATTTGAAAAATGTTTTAAGTTCATGACGGCCGACAACGCCCGCTCCATGGGCGTTTATCCCTTCTTTAGGCCGCTCGATTTTAATAACGGGCCGGAAGCCCAGCTCGACGGCAAAAAAGTGATCATGCTCGGCTCGAATAATTATCTCGGGCTGACAACGCATCCCAAAGTCCGCGCCGCTGCGCAGGCCGCCATCGAAAAATACGGAACGAGCATGACTGGCTCGCGCTTGGTGAATGGCTCGATGCGCCTTCATAACGAGCTCGAGCAAAAGCTCGCGGCCTTTCATGGAAAAGAAGCCGGACTCGTGTTCACGACCGGCTATCAAGTCAACCTCGCGACCATTTCGGCTTTGCTCAGCAATAAAAAAAGCGTTGCCGTTATCGACAAAGATGTTCACGCCTCCATTTACGACGGCGTGCGGCTTTCCATGGCGATGGGCGCGCGCATGGTGCGCTACAAGCACAACGATCCTGAATCCCTCGATGCAGCGCTCGCGGCGCTCGAAGACAGCGAGGGCGCGCTCGTCGTCACCGACGGCGTATTCAGCGCTCAAGGCGAAATCGCGAATCTGCCCGGCCTCGTTGAGGTTACCAAGAAACACAAAGCCCGTATTTTCGTGGACGACGCGCATGCCCTCGGCGTTATCGGCCCCGGCGGCCGGGGAACGGCGGCGAGTTTTGGAATCGCCGATCAGGTCGATTTAATCGGCGGAACATTTTCAAAATCGCTGGCCTCCATCGGCGGCTGGCTCGTCGGCGAGCGCAAGGTGCTCGATTACATTCAGCACTTTGCGCCGAGCTTTTTGTTTGCGGCGAGCGCGGCGCCTCCCTGTGTGGCGGCGGCCATTGCATCGCTCGATGTCATGCAAGAAGAACCGTGGCGCCAGGACAAGCTGCGCGAGAATTTCACGTACATGCGCAACGAACTGAAGCGCTTGGGTTTTGAGCTTGGCAAGACCGAAACGGCCGTGATTCCCATTTATATCCGCGAAGATTTGCGGACAGTGATGATGTGGAAATCGCTGCTCGATGATTATTCGATTTACGTCAATCCTTTCATTACGCCCGGTGTACCTCCCAAACAGCAGGTGCTCCGCACGAGTTATATGGCCACGCATGAAAAGCATCATCTCGATCAAGCCTTGGAAGCATTCGAGAAAGTGGGAAAGAAGTTCGGCGTAATTTAAAGCCATTTTGTTATGCTCGGGCGCACCCCGAATGCCCGGCGCCTTCCTGTTCAACGGCAATGCCGAAACCGAAGATCAATTAATCCGCGCCGCCGCGCCGCTGCTTCTTTCATCGCGCCATAAAGATCCCGAAATTGCCGCTTCCAAGCGCGTCTTGCTCGTCACCGCGGGCTGGGCCTCGGATGAACACAACGAAGGCCATATCAAAGCCTCGCTCAATGCCATTGGCCTGCGATCGCATCACGAAAACGGCTATGACCGCGCGCTTGTCAATCTGTCGCTCTACCACGAATTGATGGCGCTCTTTGAGCACGAGAAAACGCTTGCCGAAGCCTGGGCCGAACAGAGGCGTGTCGTCGGTGCGGCGCGCTCTTTATATCTCGCGCACAACGCTCATTTAATCGCGCTTTTCCGCAGGGCACTTTCGGAAGCCAAAGAGCTCGATCTCGGCCTGACGTTGCATCGCCTCATGCGGGAAGAAGGCCATAGCAGCGAAGGCCGGCCTCTTCTGCGCTTTGCCCTCTCGCGCGAACTCCGCCAAACCATGCAAACGCTCGAAACCAATGACGACAACCTGGTTTCACTGCTCAGAGAGCTCGAGCAGCGCGCCTTCGATGACGCGGGCGTGACCTATAATTCTCAATGGCGGGCAACCCGGAAGCGTTTGGAGAGACGCATATTAAATTCCAATACAATCATATTGTTTGGAGGCCGCCTCGATATACTACTGGATGGGCTCCGATTTTTCCGGCTCAGGGAGCCGATGATTGAAGCCTTAAGGCGTGGTGCGCAATTCGTTGCAATGAGCGCCGGAGCGATGGTCTTGTGCGAACGGGTTATTATTTACAATGACCTAGCCGAGACGCCGAGGGATTTTCAATTGTACGACCGGGGTTTGGAACTGGTGCGGGAGCTTCAATTATTTCCCCACTGCATGGAGCGAATCCAAACGGATGATGCAGACAATCTCGCGTATTTGGCCCACCGGTTTAGGCATCATCGTTGTGTTGGATTAAATCAACGGTCGTATTTATATTTAGAAATGAGCCCGCGGCGGGCCATTTCCCACGGCTCGGAAGACGGCGTATTTGTATTTGGCCCCGAGGGCGACAAGACGTGTTACCGAAAAGGAGAAAGGATTCCGGTGTAATGTCCAGCGATCCGGCGATCCCCACCGTACCCGAGGCGCCTCCAGAAACGCCCGGCGAACCCTTAACCCAAGCCCCGCCCCCTGCGCCGGCGGCCGCTCCTGCTCCCGTCCCCATTGCGGAGGCGCCTAAAGCGCCGGCTGCAGCCCTTCCCAGCGACGCCGAAATCGAAGCGATGTTTAAGGCGCGGAAAAAGCGTCCCGGCGCCGCTTGGGATTATGTGCGCGCTGCTTTTATGGCGGGCTCGCTGGGTTTTCTGCTCGTCAGTTTTTTATATATCGCCGACGAAGTTATCGATGTTTACCATATTCGCAATGATGATTGGTTTGTTTTTCTCCCCTTGATCGTATTGGCGTCACTTATCGTTGGCGTATGGAAGGGATTTGCATTTCAATCCAAAGGTGCCACCGAGACCATTGGACGAATTGTCTGGTTATTGTTGTTTGGCAGCCTGTTGGGCTTTGGATTTTTTCTGCTTCTCTTTCTGGTTCACGATGTCTTCAGGCCCGGCGATACAGGGATGGGCATTATTTGGACGGGCCTTGGGCTTTTGCTCTTTTCCGGCTCGCTGTATTTCTCGGCGCAGGCCCGCAAAACAATCGCCCAAAATCCCGTGCCGGCCGAAGTGCGTCCGGTGCCTGTATCCGGCGGAACAACGCTAAAGGCTTATCTCTGGGCGGGTTTATTCTCGGCTACTTTAATCATGTGGTCGATATCGCTGATGATGTTATTTCACCGCAATGGGATTGCTCGTCTATCCTCATCTCAGCGCCCTGGAGTGATGCTCCTCGCCGTCATTTTCTCGCTTTTGCTCGGCGCTTCGCGGGGATTTTCGATCGAATTTCGAAAACACACGAATTATTTGGTCCGGCTAGCGGTCGGCGTGCTCTGCACCGCGCTTGGAGGCTTATTTTATTTAGCCATTACCTTTCCATTTATTGCCATTTACGATCCATCGGAGACGGCGGTGGGCGCGGCATTTTCGCTGCTTGCGCTTCCCATGATGGCAATGGTGTTTTGGCTTGGGCGCCATATTGAAAATGAAGGCAGGCGGGGCCGCATTGAAGCGGGATTGTGGGGCATTATGATGGTGATGCCCACGCTCTATTCCCAGAGCACATGGGTGCGCTATGCACTTGGAAGCGCGGAAGGCGCCGAGATTTTGGCCTTCGAGCTATACGAAAAGGAAGACTATGCGCGGGCCGTGAGTTATGCGGAGACGGCCTGTTCCCGGGGCAACTATAATTCCTGTGCAATGGCTGCACATATTTATCGAATGGGCCTAGGCATTCCAGCGAGCCTGAAGCGGGCCCGCGAAATGGTTGGCGAGGCATGTGGGGAGCCCGAGGATTGCACATCGATGGCGGAGCGGATTTCATTCGAGGAGACGGCCGATTTATTTTTTGAGCGGGCCTGTGAATTGGGGGATAGGAATTCGTGCCGCCGGCTCGCCACGTATATGCTATCCAGGCGCTGCTCCGGAAAAGATGCTTTTGCCTGCAGGGAGCTGGCTGTTTTCTCCGAACAGCAGAGCAACACCTGGAAGGCCCGGGAATTCTATCAAAAAGCCTGTCAATTCGGTGATACAGCGTCCTGCAGCCATCCCTCGCTGCGTTAAGGTACATGCAAACAGAACAGTCTTCTCCCCAGCACACCTACGAACTCCGCCGCGATGAGCTCCGCGCTCAAGCCCAATCCCTCAATAAGCGCTCCAGCACCATTTCAGTCTTTCGGGGCCTTACTTTCGCCGCTTCCCTCACTATGGCCATCGCCGCGTGGTCAGGCTTTTTGCCTTCCGTCGCTTTTTGGATCGCCGCTATCACCGGATTGATCTTTATCGTTTTGGTCGTGGCTCATGCCTTGCTCATTACACGCGAGGATTCCATTCAAAAACGATTGAGCTGGATTTTGGCTGCACTCGATCGGATTGAAGGTAAACCCCCGCCCGAACTGCAAAAAATACGACCGGCTCCGCCCAACCATCCTTATGCGAAAGATCTCGATATTTTTGGGAAGGCTTCGCTGTTTTCGCGCATGGATACGACGCAGACCGAACCCGGCGAATCCACGCTCGCTCAATGGCTTTCCGAACCCGCGCCTCCAGACGAAGTGGCCGAGCGCCAGGCCGCCGTGCGCGAGCTTTCGTCACGCTTTGCCTTTCGCGAGGATTTGGCCTTCGAAGGATTGCTCGAGAGCACCAAAGGAAAACCCACTTCAGGCTTAATCGAATGGGCCGAAGCGAAATCCGTATTCGAGGCCAAGGCCGCTTCTTCCAAGGATGGCGCTCCGCCCCTTCCCCTCGAAAATCTGTCTCGCATTGCGATGGTTTTTGTTATTATTACGATCGTATTGTTTACGCTGTCTCAGATTTTGGATTGGAAAAGTTTGCTTCCCAATTCAATTGGACTTGCGCTGTTTCTTAAAAATGCCTGGCTCCTCTCCCTCGTTGTTCAGCTTCTGCTCTTCGCGCCGCTGCGCCCCGCCATCGGGCCTCTGCTCAATGCCGCGGCCTCGGAACAAGCCCGTTTTGGGCGTTTTCACGGACTGTTCGCCCGCATCGAAGAAGGCCCTGCCGGCCAGGCTTTCTCGGCGCCCAAATTGGCCGCGCTCAAGACCGCAATCGGAGGCGGCTCGGGCCACGATGCATCGAAGGCCATGCAGGCGCTGTCGTCGATCGTTGAATACGCGGCCCTGCGCAATAACGGCTTTGTTCATCTCTTCGCCAATACCTTGCTCTTGTGGGATTTGTTCTGCGCCCGCGCGCTCTTGCGATGGAGAGCCCACGCGGGACTCCATGTGCGCGCCTGGCTCTCTTCGCTCGGCGAAATGGAAGCCCTGTGCGCACTGGCTACCTATGCCTTCGAGCATCCCGATCACTGCTTTCCCGAACTTGAAGACGGCGTGCCCCGCTTCTCCGCCGAGGAACTGGGACATCCGCTGATCTTCGCTTCAAAACGCATCACCAACGATGTGTCGCTCGAGGCCCGGGACGAAGCCGACGAAGGCGAAGGTCCCCGAGGCGCCGCGCTCTTGATCACAGGCTCGAATATGTCGGGCAAGAGCACGCTGATGCGCTCGATGGCCACAGCCGCGGTAATGGCTCAAGCAGGCGCGCCGGTGTGCGCGTCAAAGCTTTCAATGACGCCGCTCTGTGTGCGCACGAGTATGCGGATCGACGATTCGCTCGAAAGGGGCGTGTCGCATTTTTACGCCGAAGTCGAACGGCTGGCCGCCATCGTGAACGATGTCAAGGCTGGCCGGCGGGTCTTCTTTTTGCTCGATGAAGTGCTTCACGGAACGAACTCGCGCGAGCGGCATATCGGCGCGAAGGCCGTCGTGATGTACATGATCCGGGAAGGCGCGATCGGAAGCGTTTCATCCCACGATCTCGCGCTTGCGGACATGGCGGGGCTCAGCCTGGGCCGCATTCGCAATGTGCATTTTGAAGAGAGCATCCGCGAAGGCCGCATGGCGTTCGACTACAAGCTCAAAGATGGCGTGGTGACAACGACCAATGCGCTTCGCCTCATGCGGCTCGTTGGGCTGGATCTTCCGGGACTGGGTGACGAGCCCCAATAGGGTGCGGGTTCTGGGTTGCATCCCGCGCCGATTCAGCGTGAGATCCAAGGATGCAGAACACTGGTCTTTCTTTCATTGGCACACGTTTTTTGCCCGCTGCGCTGCTGCTTGTGTGCGCATGCGGAACGGGCGCAACCACGGGCGGTACGCAAACGGGAGGCGCGAGTTCTTCATCGAGCGGCGGCACTTCCAACGCCTGTCCGCTGTCTGCGGATGTGAAAGCCCTATTGGAAGAAACCCTCTACGAAATGCCTCAAGCCGCGTGGGTCGTGGGATCGAAATCGGAAACGGCTCAATATGGCTATGCCGTGCATATCCCCGGTTCACCGGAAAGCTTCGTGGGCTTTGTCCCGATGGTGAATCCGTGCCCCAACATGGCTGAAGTCACCAAGTGCAAATCTGTCGTTCAGCCGTCTTCAGAAGCGTTTTGGCAAGCCCACGATGCATGCGTGCGCTATCGCTGCGAAAAAGGCGGCAACAATATCGCGCTGGTGGACACATTCTTCACCATGCAGCCCAAAAAAGACGCCAATGACAGGCACGCCTTCACCTATGAAACCGATATTCCCGCCGGCACGGCGAGTTTTGATCCCAATCCGTTCATAACGTGGCGATTGGATCTCACCGACCCGAGCGCGGTCATCATCACGGCTCAGCTTGAAAACGCCGCGAAAATCACTCCATCCGGCAACGATTTTATTGAATTCACGCACACGGGCTCGATTGAGATTAACCGCACCGACGCGGATATTTCTTTAATCGACATTAAAATCGATTTTGCATCGCTGCTCGGCGGCATGACGCCATTGTCCACATGGGTTCAGGTGGATGCCACAGGCAATGTGAACGGCGAGATCAAAGGGGATTCAAAGATTTACGCTTTTATCAAGGGCGATATACAGCAGCAATTCACCTTTGATTGGCAGGATGCGTGCGCCCAACCATCAAATTGATTCTTCCTCTTGATCAACGCCGGAAGCGTAAACATCCGATTACGCTCCATCCCATTCTTTGATGCAAAATAACGGCTTCTCCGCATGGCATAATGCGTGCAAGCTCACTGATTTCACATTCTATCATCTATGGCGCGCGATTCTCGTCCCCATCGCGCGCGTTCAATCCGATTTTGGAGGTCTCCAATGCTTTTGCGCTCGTCCTCGGCCAATTCGATCCGCGATTCGCTCCGGCGCCTGCCGCCCGGCCTTTCCTTCATAGGTTTGGCGCTCGCGCTAAGCGCCGTCTACACGGCTTGCGGCGATCCGCCGACCACATCCAGCACCACCGGCCCCACATCCAGCGGCAGCACCAGCGGAATGGGCGGCGCGGGCGGAACGCAGGGCGCGGGCGGAATGCAGGGCACAGGCGGAACAGGAGGCGTCATGCCCTGCGATCCAGCCTCCGCCGTATGTCCCTGCATGTTATCGGTCGATTGCGGAGGCGGATCGCAATTATGCCTCAATGGCATTTGCATTGAGCCCTGCGATTTCAGTTATCAATGCGGTCCTGGCAATGTTGTCTGCGCAAACGGTCAATGCGCAGATAAATGCGACGCCCAGCTTCCTTGCCCCGAGCCCGGCTACAAATGCAGCAAAGGCGTTTGCGTGCCCGATCCTCAAAATCCTCAATGCAGCATGGATAAACCCTGCCCGGACGGCACGATGGTATGCGTGGGCGGCCTATGCACATCGGCCTGCACGCAAAATAGCGATTGTGCGCCGGGCGATGTCTGCAATTGGAATACAGGCACCTGCATGGCCGATCCATCGATACAGCCGGCGTGCAGCCAAGACAGCGAATGTCAATCGGCACAGCCTCAAAAATGCGCGGGGCTTGGGTTTTGTTATTTCGTATGCGATCCCGCTTCACCCACAGCCGATATGTTTTGCAAATCGATCGATAACCGGCTGGTCAAGTGCGATCAGGGGCTATGCAAAACCCAGGAAGAGCTTACGCCTCAATGCACGACACAAATTCCCTGCCCTGTTGGACAGGACTGCATCAACAACAAATGCCTGTGAACGATCTTGACCTTCAAGGCCGCGGCGGGTAATCGCAGCTCATGGCCCAAAGCCCGCATCTATTGCCTGCCGGCACATCGGCATTCCCTAGAAAAAACCAGTCCTTTTTACGCACGCTCCTTGCGGCCGCGGCTTTTGCATGTTCGGTGAGCACCGCGGGCGGAGATGTCCACGCGCAGACCAAAATCGGCGTTGTGGACGTGCAGCACGCCGTGATGCAAACCGAAGACGGTATCCGGGCGCAGGCGACGCTGAAAAAGCTGTTCGACAGAAGGCAGCAAGAGCTGGATGGCAAGCAAAACGAGCTTCAGCGGGCGCGTGAAGACATTGAAAGGCAATCGCGGGTTCTTTCGCGCGAGGCTCTTCAAAAGCGAATGGAAGACTGGCAGCGGCGTATGGTGGAGCTGCAGACGGTCTTCGTGGACTACAACAAAGAGCTTCAAAAAAAGCAGGGCGAGCTGACAGCGCCCATTATCAAAAAAATGATTGGCGTTATCGCGCGCATTGCAAAGAAAAATGGTTTCGAGCTGATTATCGATAAACAAGCCTCGCCTTATGCCCGTTCGGATTTGGACCTGACGGAACAAGTCATTCAGATGTACAACTCGGGCGGCGAGGGAGGCGGCGACGAAGAAAAGGGCGGCGATAAGGGCGAAAAGAAAGAAGAGCCCGCTCCTCCTCCCCAATAAGAAGAATGAGCCCGGACGGACTTTTCTTCGCCCATCCCATTCAATTCGAACAATTATTTCATCAATTCGGTGGAACCGCGGATGAAGCCGCCCGGGAAATGTTGGTTTCCCGGATATCGCCTATTGAATTGGCCAGCGCGGGGGATATCGCTCCCTTTCTGTCCCGGCGTTATTTAAAAAGCGCCGGACAATCGGCGGCTCTCTTGCTCACCACACCCGAATTGGCAAAGCATCTCCCCGAAGGAAGGCGCTGGATTCATCCCCACGCTTCTTATGTGCTTGCGCAATTGCTGGCCAACATTGAAGTGCGGCGCGGCGAGGCTCAAATTCATCCAACGGCGGTCATTGAAACGGGCGCCGTGGTGAAGGCGGGCGTGGTTATCGGTGAATACAGCCGTATTGAGCCCAATGCCGTTCTTTATGGAGGCTCGTATTTAGGAGCGAGGGTGATTATCGGAGCGGGCGCCGTAATTGGAGGGCCTGGCTTTGGATTTACGCAATCGCCGGAGGGGCGGCCCGTACGCATTCCTCAATTGGGCGGCGTTTTTATCGATGATGATGCTGAAATTGGAGCGCTGTGCACCATCGACGCGGGAATGCTTGCTCCGACCCGGATTGGGAAACGGACCAAATTAGACGCTCATGTGCATGTTGGGCATAACGGACGGATTGGCGATGATGTATTCATTGCGGCGCAGGCAGGATTCGCCGGGTCGGCCGATATTGGGCGCGGGGTTCGCGTGGGCGGGCAGGCGGGCGTGGCCGATCATGTGAGGGTGGGTGAGCGCGCGCAGTTGGCGGCAAAGGCGGGAGTTATCGGCGATGTGCCGGAAGGCGCAGTATTCGCAGGCTATCCCGCCGTGGAGAGGAGCCTTTGGCTTCGGGGCCATGCGAGGCTGTACCGCTTGGAACGTAAAAAACGATCGTAATGACTATCCATTCTGGAGTATTTTATGAGCACACCTGAAATTGCATCGGCGTCCAGCGCTGAAAAGACCCAGACGCCGATTGGAATTCATCAATTGCTTTCGATTTTGCCGCATCGATATCCTTTTGTATTGATTGACCGGGTAACGGAAGTCGAAGCGGGGAAATTCGCTCGGGGGCACAAATGCGTTTCTTACAATGAGCCTTGGTTTCCCGGGCATTTTCCGGAACGGCCGCTGATGCCGGGTGTTTTAATCGTCGAAGCGCTGGCACAAATCGGCGGTATTTTGGCGCATGCGAGCGATCCTTTCGATCCGGGCGGGAAATTGATGCTGTTTTTGGGTATCGATCGGGCGCGTTTTCGAAAGCCTGTGGTGCCCGGGGATAAGCTGGATTTATATGTGGAGGTGGTTCAGCGGCGCTCGTCGGTATGGAAGCTTCGGGGACAGGCGAGCGTGGATGGAGCAAGGGCTGCAGAAGCCGAGCTATTGGCTCAAATCGTGGATCGTTCCAAGGCGTTTTAGGGTTTATTTTTTAATTATCGTACTTATTGGCCAATTCGAATGTATTCAAATTCTATCGAAATAAATATCCATCCGCTCTCCTGTATCGATCCCGGGGCGGAACTGGGGCGGGGCGTGACCGTTGGACCATTTGCCGTGATTGAAGCGGGCGTGGTCATTGGAGATGAATGCCGTATTGATGCGCACGCGGTGATCCTGAGCGGTACAATCATGGGAGCCCGCAATACGATACATTCTCATGCCGTATTGGGAGGAGCGCCTCAAGATCTGCGCCACAAAGGAGGGCCGAGCCGTCTTGAAATTGGGTCGGGAAATACCTTTCGCGAGCATTTTACGGCTCACCGGGGAACGGATCATGGCGGGCTTGTGACGCGCATCGGAAACGATGGTTTTTTTATGGCGGGTTCGCATGTGGGTCACGATGCACAGGTGGGCAACCAGGTGACGCTGGCCAATCAAACATTATTGGCCGGACATTCGGTCATAGGCGATTTCGTGGTAACGGGAGGACATGCGGCGGTGGCGCCCTTTGTGAAGATTGGCGAGCGGGTATTTTTGGCGGCGGGTGCGATGGTGGAGCAGGATATCCCGCCTTTTGTGATTGCCGCGGGGGATCGGGCGAGCGTGAGGGCGCTCAATAAAGTCGGATTGGTGCGCAGTGGTGTGCCGGAATCTTCTCGAATGGCATTACAAAAGGCATTTCGTCAAATCTTTCGGAGTGACACGCCTAGGGATATCGCCGCGCGGGGATTTTTATCGGATGAGGATATGTATGTGAGAAAGCTGGCGGAGTTTATTGTGAACCGAGTGAATCAGGGATGATTGAGCTCTTCGGTGCACTTCGAGCGGTCAACACCGCCCGTCAGCCAATTCGTTAGGCATTGATCGCCGGTGTCGCCCTTGTACCAAATGAGGCCGCCCTTGTGCTTCTCGCGAAGGCGCGGCTTGCGAATAAACGAAAGCACTTCGGGGTCGGCCTCTTTGGATACGACTTGTTTCATCAGTTCGGGCTCGAGTCCGCAGATCGATCGCAAATTGGCTTCGAGTTCGGCATCGGTCGTGGGCTGATCGCCGCCCGGAAAATACTCTTCGTATACAAAGGTTTCGTCGCCCGCATCCTGCGGGACAGGCTCTGGCCTGCGCAGCCCAAACTTGCCGTAGATGCGCAGCGGCCGGAATTCCGAGCCATGGCAATCGAGCGAGCCACAGCGCTTCTCCACGACCGCAGAGACCAGTTCAAAGTCGGCCCGCGAGCCGGGTGGGCATTCGACTTGCGTGATGCCCGATACGTCCACACATCCGCCGCCCGCCATCAGCGCCGTCCACGAGCCCAATCCTGCAAGCAGCAAGCCGCTCATCAACCACTGCGCCCGCGAGAGTTTTTTCGCCGCTCTCATTGTTTCGCCTCCGGGCATGCCGGCACGATAAAGGGAACTTTGGGATCTTCTTCGCAGAATACAAAGCCGGGCGATGCCTGCGTTCTCTGTCCATGATGACAGCCCGCACACGATCCATCGCGGCTGATGCGCGACTGCATCGGAAGCGCCGGCCGAATGCGCGTGGGGTCGGCCGGATCGGGATAGTTCACTTCCACTTTAAGGGGAAATGAAGGGTTCCATTGCTCTTTGGTGAGGAAAAAATTTCCCGCGCAGTTGGTTGTCGCTGTGCGTACTTCGCCTTCTGAATCCACAAGCGTGACAACGGCTTTTTCGACGACCACAGGCAGCGATCCGTCTTTGGACGGCGTTCCAAAAATCGTCCCTCCAACGGAAATCTCAGGCTCAGCGCCTTCGTAGTCGCTGTGGCAAAGCACGCATGGCTGCCCCGGGCGATGAAATTCGCTGGGCGCGATTCCAGGAGCCTCGGGGCCAAGCGCTTCAATGCGCGAGTCGATCGCGCGGTTGCCGCACGCCGCCGAACCTACGGAAACCAGCGCTGGAACCAAGAAGGAAAGACACAGACGCCGAGCGCTCATTCAAACTCCAATTCGAAGGTCGAGGCTCCGAAATAGCCAAAGCGCTGAAGGATGTAGAGGTGATCCAAAAAGCGCGTGTAGATCATGTCGCCGGTGAACTGAAAGGCGAATTCTTTTTTCTCGCCGAACTCATAGCGGACACCTCCGCCGGCCGTGAGGGCGAACATCGGTCCAAGCTCGCGATCGCCCGCCCGGAGCGAGGGCAGCGCGGTGAGGTTGAGTAGCGAATTGCGCTGGACGGTATAGGCGCGCTGCCAGAAGTCGGCTCCCGTCTGCGCGTTGAAGCGCAGGTGAGGCCAGACGCGAAGCTTGTCGCTGATGTCGTATAGAAATTTCACGTCGGTGGTCGATGCCTTGACGCCCCAGGAATCGACGTAGAGGCGCTCGTCGGCGCGGATGGTGCTGGATGAGAAGCGGTGGCCAATACGTCCTGCAAGGGCAAAGCGCTGGCGGCTGAGCGGGACTTGTTCGAGCACGCGTTCGGGCAGGCGCGCCTGGGCAACGCCTTCCACGGTGAGTCCCGCGGGAACGAAGGGTGCCACGCCCGGATCGAAGAGAGGGATGTAGCGGTAGGGTTTGGATTGATCGCCGAAATCAAAAACGCTTGTGAGTGAGACGACGGCAAAGGTGGCCTTGTCGATGATGAAGCCCAGGCCAAGATCAATCCCGTGGCGATGAATTCGCCTTGAAAATACGTCGTAACTTGTTCCCGATCGGCCTGCGATGTCGTAGCCGAAGTCGTAGTTGATGCTGGGCGTGATGGTTTTTTGGCGAAGCTCCGCAGACGCGCCCGCTCCCACGCCGATGGCCAAATAGTCGGGTTCAATCGAGGCCGATGTGTGGAGGTTTACGTCGATATCGCCAAACTTTTTATGGCCGCTGAGCGCGGGCACATAGCGCGTTTCCGTCCAGCGCGGCGATGCCGTCGAGATGATGTCAGCCGAAGCGGTGGTCACGACGTCCACCAGGAACGATCCTGAAATGCCCCATCCGGTGGTGGGACTCTCGAGGACCATGGACAGCGCGGGCGTGACAACATCGGTCGCGTCGGAGTCGTGGTAGCCGGAGACTTCGAAGCCCATGCGAAGGTTCAAGCCCTTAAGCCCGCCTCCACCCGAGCCGCCGACGCACTTTTCAAAGTCGTCGCGGCTCTTGGCCGAGAGCAGGCATTTCATCAGCGCCCGGTCTTTCGATGCTTTTGGCCCAAGCTGAAGATCTACCGTCACCGACTCGTATTCGGTGATGTCCACCACTTGCTCGAACTCGAGCTCGACGCCTTCGATTTTGCCCGTCGCTTCGATGACGCGCTGGCCTGGATTCACCCAAATTTCGCCGCCGACTTTGTTCTCGGGAATGATCGAATCATTCATCTTCACTTGAAGATCGGTGGCCTTCGCGGGCTTGCGCAAAATGATCTTGGGAATTTTTTCCCGCAGCTCTTTCATGCGCGCCTTGGCTTTGTTGGCTACGTCGTACAGGCCGTACTTGCGCGTCCCCGCTGTCTCCGCGACGATTTTGTAGTCGGCGTAGGCTTCAATCCACAGGCCGGCTTTTTCTTCGCAGGCCGCCGCAAGCATGCGCGTTGTCGGCCTGTTTTCAGCGGCGAGCGATGCCTGCGCGTAGTCTGTGCAGTCGAGCCAATCGCGGCTCTGCTCAGACGCAAGGGCTTCGCGGAAATAGAAAAAAGCTTCGCCGCTCTTCCAGCCGCGCGCGGGTTTTAAGTCGCCCGTGTACTCCTTCTTTGGCTTGCGCTGCTGGCCCGGTTTTACTTCGACCGAGCCGGTGCTCGCCGATGCGACGGAACGGGCATCATTGAACGCTTTTTGAATGTCCGGCGTGATGTATTCGCCGAAGAGGGTCGCCGTTGGATCTTCCTTGAGCGCGACAATAAAGGCTTCTTTGGCCTCGCTCTGCTTCTTCTCTCCGCCCGCAAGCACAGTGCCCAGGGCGATATAAACCTTGGCCCGCACTTTTGGGCTGCAGGACTTTTTGCCTTCGCACGCCTGCTTCGCGAGCGCGAGCTTGTCGAGAGCGTCCTTGAAATTGTTACTCGCGTAGTCGCCTTCGATCACGCTTTGCACAAGCGCTTCAACATCCTCGTCATTTGAGGCGGCCAATACTTCCAAAGGCGCGCCCCATAACGAAGAGAACGTTACAAAAGACGACAGGACCCAAATACAAAACCGGCGGTTCACGTGGTGCGCACTATACAGCAGGCGCACTTTGTAAAACTACTGTGCAAACGCTCTTGTTGTGTCTTTTCGGCGCGGACGAAAAGCGCCGGAGATGCCGCTTAAAAATGACTGAATCTTACGCGCCGTCAGTTGCAGCCGCAGCCGCTTCCTGTTCCGCCGCTGCCGCCTGTCGCGCCTTCTGAAATCGCGCGCAGGTGGCCTTCACCAAAACCGGCCATGTCCGCAGCAGACATCGTGGGATGCGCCAGTTTGCCGCGCTCGTAAGGCTGCACAGGCGCGCATCCCGAGGCTCCGGCCAATGCGATGACGGCAAGGCATGCGCCGATGTAGCGCGTCGCGCGCGCATTGAAAAAGCAGCGCGCGGCATGAACACTGTTTTGCATAATCCACTTCGTAACGCGTACTTCCTTGTTCATGGCTCGCCTCGGCTCTTGTGCCCCGTTCATATGAGTTCCAGGGATGGCTTCTATTTCTTACCTGTGGTTGGACGCTGTCCGCAAGAGATGCAAGTGCGTTTAGGGCGAGCCGCCGGCCCCGCCGCTGCCGCTTCCGCCTTTGTCTTCAACCATTCCGCACCGCGCCCATTGCTCGATGACCGCGTAGTCCGCGTCGCTAAGCACATATCCGCCCGTCGGCATCACCGAACCCACGCCCGGCGGATCGCGAAGGTTGCACAGAATCCAGGAGTGAAGCGAGTTGCCGCCATTCACATAAGGATATTTCTGGACGCCCTGATACTTTTGAAGGGATTCAAGCGAGGCTTTCGCATCGCCCGGCGGAAGAAAAACACCGCGCGCTCCAGGCGATTTGCCGTGACAGCCGCCGTCCGTGCACGCCGCCCGCGAGAGATCATCGAAGATTGGATAAACATCGTGAACCCAGTCTTTCGGATTGCTCATGCAATCGAAAGGATCTCCCGGCATAATATCGGGACAATCGCCGGCGGGCGGTTTTGGCCCGCCTGGAGGGCCGTAAGGACAATCATCGTCTTTGTCGGCGGGATTTGAATCGACCGTACAAAACTGATCGCCCACACCACAACTGGCGAAGGCAAAGACAACCACCGCACAAGAAAGCGCGTGGCCTAAAAAGCGGCGGCCCAAGCTTGACCGGGAGGCACCTTTCATGGGACTGCAATCATGCATGCGACAGGCTACAAAGTCGACGGGCTTGGGATAAGCTCGCGGCCTGTCGCTGTATAAACCGTTCGGCGCGCCGCCATAGACGCGCCTCCTTTTTTGTTACGAGAACAGGGAGACCTCGCACCATGTCGAGTCGATTGTCGTTTCTCCGCAATACCTTCACGATGACTGCTTCTATCGCTTTAGCCCTCGCCCTTTCAGCATGCGGCGGCGGCGGCAGCACTGGTCCCGGCCCCAATACGGGCGGCGACGCTGCCGGCTCCAGCGGCGGTGATCTGATGGGTAAAGCCGCTCCGGAAATCACAGCCACGGCCGTGACCGGTGACGGACCTGCAACGATTGCCGAGGCCAAAGGCCGCGTGACGATCGTCGACTTCTGGGCAACGTTCTGCGAGCCCTGCAAGAAGTCGTTCCCGAAGTATCAAGAGCTTTCGGATCAGTTCGGCGGCGATCTCGTTGTCATCGCCGTGTCGGTCGATAACCCCGAAGACGTCAAGGAAGATGCTCTCAAGGAATTCGCCAAGACGACGAACGTGAAGTTCAAGATCGTTTGGGACAAAGATCAGAGCACCGTGAAGAAGTACAACCCGCCCAAGATGCCCACGAGCTTCATTCTCGATAAGGATGGCAACGTGAAGCACATCCACGCCGGATATGAGTCGGGCGAAGAGGCGAAGATCGGTGACGAAGTGAAGGCGCTGCTCGGCAAGTAGAAGCGCTTTTAAACAGATGCGCTGATTGAACAGAGCGCCGGTCTTTCTGGGCCGGCGCTTTTTCTATTTGGTGGCCGGCGATGCATCGGGCTCGCGCTTTTTCTTCTCGCCGATTTTGCGCGCGGGAACACCGCCCCAAATCTCTCCAGGCAAAACTTTCGTGCCCTTGCCGAGCACCGCGTTGGCCGCAATCACCGCGCCATCGCCAATCTCACATCCGGGCATGATCACGGCCATCAGCCCAACGGTGACATTGCTTCCGATACGCACGCGCTGAGCCACCAATTCACCGCGCTCAGCAGAATGAGCGATCAGTGTCACATCGCCGCCGATCACCGTGTCATCGCCGATCTCAATCAAGTTTGAATCGGCGACAACAGGCGTATTGATCTGCACGCGCTTGCCGATGCGCATCCCCATCAGCGCATGGAAGAGATTGATGAAGGGCGTGACGCGGAGAAAATTGATGCATGTGTAGCGCACCAGCAGAATGAGCGCGTTGTAGCTCGCCCATTGAAATGCCTTGCCTGAGTAATAGGGATAGCGGCCCTCGGGCGTTCCGCGCGCCACAATGCGCATCAGCGGAACGACGAAAACCACGGTGATCGCATAGCTAAAAAAGGCAGCGAACACGAGCACACACACCGAAAACACGCGCACGATTTCGCTTACGCCAAGGCGCTCGATCCACGCATAAGCTTTAAGCGCCCCATACACGCCGGGGGTCGCTGCGGCACCCGCAACCAGCGAGAGCTCGATGTACATCCCAATCGTCATCAGCACTTGAAGTGGCGTCGCAAGGCGCTTGAGCAGGCTCATACCGCGCATCGTAAGAGCGCTTCGAAGCCATGTTCAGCCTGAAAGAGATCGCTTTCGCAAATACGGGCGCGCGGCGGGCCCGTACACCTTCGCAAAAGGAAAGCTTGCGGCAGATGCCGCTTCTTGGTGAATTGAAATCATGCTTCGCATAGAGGGGCGCGCGGCGGGTTCCCCACTTCTTTTGTTTACGCTGCTCGCAGCACTTTGGACCGCGTGTGAAGAGGTTCCCGAGACAGGATCTTCTGCGTCCAGCAGCGGTGCTTCGGCCTCTCAGGGCGGAGCTGCAGGAGCCGCGACGACCTCGAGCTCGACAGGCGGAAACGGGGGAGCAGGTGGAGGCGAAGGCGGCGGCGGCCCGGTACTGCCCCAAAGTTTTTTGGTCAGCGGTGTGGTCACCGATGGCAGCGCTCCCGTCGAAGGCGCGATTGTCATGCAGGGCGGAGGAAAACCCGCCTTTACCACCGGTCCAGATGGGCAATTTGCGATTACCCTCACGACTGAAATCAAAGGCATGCCTACGGTCGTCGCGGCCAAGGTCGGATACCGGGCCGCCGGAATTGAATTTTTTGAATTGCCAACAGAATCTGTTGAATTGATTTTATATAAAGCGGAACCACCCGATAATATTGGTTATATATTTGGCAATCCCGGCAAGGGCACACCGGAGACCGATATTTCCACGCAATACTGCGGCCATTGCCATATGACGCTGGCCAAGCAATTTCAGAGTTCGGCGCATGCCAAGGCCACAAAGAATCCGCTGCTTCAAGACCTGTATGCAGGCGTGAGCGGAGCCTATTCCGATCAAATGGCATGTGAAAACGCTGGTGGTGTATGGCGACTGGGAAAAGTCCCAGGCACGGCTTCCACCACAACCAGCAAATGTTATTGGGGCGGCGGCGTTTTGCCCGATCTCAATCCATCCTGCGGCGGTGCCAATTCAATGGCATGTGACGATCCCAATTTGCCCGCAGGACAAGGCCCGAACGCATTTGGACAGTGCGCCGATTGTCACGCCGCGGCCATGGATGGAGCTCCGGGCGGCAGGAATTTACTCGATGCGACGGGCCTATCCTATGAGAATGGAAACCATTGTGATGCTTGTCATCATGTAAAAGATATCGATTTAAGCAAAGCGCCTGGAACGGCCGGCGCGCTTATTTTTCAGCGGCCTAAAGAAAAGCTCGATCAGGGGCCATTGGGTATGGTGCGGCAGGTGATGTATGGGCCGCTGCCCGATGTGCCGCTGGTTTTTATGGGCGGGAGTTATCAGCCCAAATTCAGCACGGCCGAATATTGCGGCGCGTGCCATGAACAAAAACAAAACGCTCTTTTGCCAGGCGATTCAATCGATGCCGCGCGCTGGCCCAATGGATTGCCGACGCATTCGACATTCTCTGAATGGCAGGCGGGGCCGTTTAATACCGCCGGAACGCATTGCCAATTCTGCCATATGCCGCCGACCGGGGGACTCAATAGCTCGATTGACGTGGCCAATCCGGACAATGCGGGCATGGTATTTGGATTTTTACGTACGCCCGAACAAATACGATCGCATATTTTTAGGGGTCCGCTCGTTGGCACGCCGAGGCTAATCAACACGGCAGCTTCGCTATTTATGGGTGTGCAGGTATTGCCGGGAAAGCTCTTCGCGGCCATCGCCGTAAAAAATACGGGCTGCGGCCATGCGCTTCCCACGGGCGAGCCAATGCGGCAAATCCTGCTTTTGGTGCGCGCCGAAGCATGCGGAACGGCGCTTGCGCCAAGCGGCGGGATGACCATTCCAGATATAGGCGGCTCCATGGCCGAAGGTAGTGTGGGCGCCGATATTTCTCAGCTTGGACAGGAATTGATATGGCCCGCCGCCGCTGCCCAGGCGAAGGTAGGCCAAACCGTAAGGATTGTACGGCCAAGCGGGGTGTTCGATGATTATGAAGGTATTGGTTATTTCGCCGATCCAATGTTAACGCCCGCTCAAAAAGGAATGGAGATTTTTGAGCCCGTGGCCCAGGCGGATATCGTTGCCATCAATCAAGATAAATTGCTGTTAAATACTTCTGTTTTGCTTCAGGCAGGCGACCGCGTGTATGTGGGAGATTCGCTTGGATGGCCTCCCGTGGATGGCCAGGCATCTTTGGCGCTGGCAGGCGCGGCCGGATATGGCTTTGCCAAAGTGCTCGTGGATTCCAATGGAGAAAGAGGCGTGCATCATTATCGCGCCGTGGATATCGCGAGTGATAATCGTATTGCTCCTCAATCTGAAGCAATGACGGAACATGCCTTTGCGCTTCCCCAAGGATGTTCAAATGCAACCGTGGAAGCCATGCTGCTGTACCGCCCATTATCCGCCGATATGGCCCGCGGGCGCGGCTGGAATGCCCATGACTATATTATTGCTAGCGTTAAAGAAAGTATTGCCCTGCCCTAAATTAAAAATGCACGCGGAAATCCAATCCCGCCCCCTGCGGAGATACTTGGGGAAGCAATTGAACCCGAGGCTTTTGGGGCTGTTCCCAGTAGGAACTCGTCACCAATAAATAGATGCCGGCGGCCGCCGTCGCCAAATGCAAAGGATACATCACGATTTGCATCGTTTGAAATAACCCTATGCCATCGCACAATTCTGTGATATTGGTGCTATCGACGGTCAGCATGGGATCTTTCTGCGTCGCCCCGGCAAATGCGCAAATGTCCGTCTGCCGCGAATAGGGATCAACCTCGCGATAGGGTTCGAAGGCGTTTTTGAGCTGCACATAGCGCACGGTTGAGCCAACACCCACCCCCAGCGTAATGACACTCAGCGAAATACCGGCAATACCCGATACGAACTTCCAATCGGGCGGGTGTTTGACCGGCCGCGGATAGATTTCCACCCGGCGCCGCTCGCCTTCTTTGAGCGAAATGCGAACCGGGTCCGCGCCTTCGGCTTCAATCGTATGCGGCCCAGGATTCAGGCGAACCGAGGCCGAAAGCTCTTGCGCGCTGAGCGGGCGGCCATTCACGATTACCTTCGAAACCCCTGCTTTCGCGATAATCTCCACCGCCGGAACCCGGGGCAGTAGCTCGTGCAGATCGTCCTTGGCGCGGGCAACGGCTTCAATCAGCGTGCCCGGTGTCTCGGCATTGACTTCGGCCGCAATCGCCTTTTCGTACATCGCCGCGGCATCGGCCAGGCGCTTGAGTTTTATCAGCGTTTTGGCCAGCGCGATTTCTACCGTGGGAAGAGGCGCGATGTTCTCGGCCTGCGTAAATAGCTCCAAAGCGCCTGAATAATCTCCGCGGTCGTAGCGCTCCTGAGCTTGGTCGGCGAGTTTAATGACTTGAGCCTTGGTTTTTTGATCGAGCTGGCTGAACACGTCCTTGCGCGGGTTCACCCAGGCATGGGCAGGGGGCGCGAGAGTCCCCACACTCAGAAATGCCGCTGCGGAAAGGAATGAAATCAGCCGGGGAACAAGCTGAGCTTTCCGGGATTCACGGCCTCGCATGAGGCGCACAAGATAGCGTTAAGGCCCGTCTGAAAGCACGCTCTTTCCGTTTGCCCGGGAACGAAAGCACGGCTTGAGCGCCTCTGTTCCATGCGCGGGATCATTCTTGTTTTTCAGAGGTGGCCAGCACGCAGGCTTTTGAAACAACGCGCGCCACGGCATCGCTCACGCCGTACAAACCGAGCTGCGATAGCTTTACAAACAGCGCTTCCTCCGCATCATCGCCCGCCTTTGGCTCGCCGCTTTCATAGGTGCAGAGATAGTCCATCACCACGTAGTGAAAGCCGGTGTCGATAAGCTCAACGAGCTCCACCAGCGGGCCCGCGCGCACCACAAGGCCGGTCTCTTCAAATATCTCGCGGACAACGGCGCCGCTCAATGTTTCGCCCCACTGAACCCGGCCGCCCGGCAGCGAATAGCGGCCTTGGTTGGGCGGCGTCCCGCGGCGAATGATGAGGACGCTCGGCTCGCCTTCGCTTATGCCGGGAGATTCCCATTTGAAAATAATGGCTCCCACCGCAATCGTTGGTTTTTTTTCAATGGATTCGCTTGATATAGAGCCTGTACGCTGCAATCCCATAGAATTATCGAGAAATACCGGCCGCGCAGTGCGAATCGCCGGGTGTGCGTACAACGAGACGGTATTCGCCGAGCGCAAAATCGCGGGGAATCACAACCGCGCCTTCATAATGGCCTTTTTCATCGGTGGAGAGCGATCCCACAACACCAGGCTGGGTTCGGGCATCGTCGCCCGCGAGAAGAATATCGACGCGGACATAAGGGCATGCGGCGCCTCCAGACTTGACGTCGCCCCTCACATGAAAGGGAAAGCCCCGGCGCGCTTCAGACTCTACAGGCGATACGTCGATGCGGGTGTTCTCGCCATTCGGCGGCGGTACGGGGGACGACGACGCGGACGCGGGGGCAGACGCGGGCGGCGGAGGATCTGTGGCGTTGGGAACACCCGTCGGCGCGGCGTTGGGGTTATTCGGATCGATACTCTGCTGCTGTTGCTGCTGTTGCTGCTGGCGGGCTTGCATTTGATCGGCCAAGCCTTGACCGCTATCCGAATTGGGAGGCCATTCAAAAGGATCGGGCGGAGGAACATAGCGGGGACGCTGGGGATCGTTTTCGCTTTCCAAATTTAATGCGGCGCCGCCCAGATCGATGCGGTGCCAAATATCGCCGTCAAATACCTCAACCCACGCATGCGCTTCATTAACAACCATGCGGGCAGGCAATCCGATATAAAGTGACGTGACAAGAAATGCGAATGAGCGATGGCGGCACACGCCTTTTTTGCTGAGCGCGAGGTCGAGATAAATATCGCCGGAACCGCTGGGCGGGTTGTCGGATGCTTCAAATGACCTGAAATATTCGACCATTTTGGCGACCACCTCGCTGGGCCGCATGGAGCGGGAAATGCCGATGGCCTGGGCCACGCGATTAAATGGTTCTTCGTGTTTTGGATGGCGCTGAAAGTTTAGGTGTTTGGCGAGGGTGCTCCATTCGGCGCTCTGACTGAAGGAACTTCCAAAGGTGCTGCGCGCAATGGCCAATTGAACGACGAGGCGGACGCGGGTGCGGGATGTGCCGCGGACAAACCAGTTATCTGCGCTGTCGTGAAGAACGCGCACCGCGCTTTCAGGATTGACGTGCATTCTGAGAATGCGCGCGCCGGGGCCGACGGTTGGAATCCTTACGGGTTGGTTGGGAATGAGATCGACTGAAATATCGCCGTAAAATGGCTCGTCTCCCGCGCCCACAGAACCGCCGAGCATCAGCGGGATAGGCACAAGGCGGGTGTCGTGAACGCGGAGCACATAGTTTTCATCGACCGCGTCGTAAGCGCGAAGCCTCTTAAAGGGCACCGTCGAAGGTGAGAATGGATCGTCATAATGTTCGACGTTTGGCCTTCGGGTGTCGCGATCGGGTTCGTAGGTTGAATCGGGGCTGTCGTCGGTTGTCGTGCCGCCGTACACATGCTCGGTGCTCGGCGGCTTTTGAGGATCGGGCGCTGTTGCGATGCCGCTCGGGGTTTGGATGGCGGCGGGTAAATCGCCGTCGAGGGTCGTTGCGGCAAAGGAAATATCTTCGGTCGCGTCGGGCGGGATGAACTCGTGAAGCATCGAGCCGGCCGGAATTTCAGCGCCGGCCTGGCCCGCGACGCTCATCGAAAGCGAACACGCAAGAATGAGGTTCCACCACAGGGCGGGGCGGCTTGGGGACGGCGTTGTTCGCGGGCGCATAGGCACAGGCTATTGAATCATCGCGAGCCCAAATGTTCCAAAGGATTCACAGGCGGCGAATGAGCTTCTAAAAACTTTCATTCGGGCGCGATGTGCTCCGGCCGGAGCGCACGCGGCGCATGCCCGCGGCGGCCCGGAGACGCTCGGCCAGCGCAGGAGATTCGCCCCGTGAATGAAGTTCGGCGGCCACAACATCCAGCGCGGGCAGGAACACATCCGTTTTTGAAAAGCGGCCCGCCCGGCCCGACAAAAGCTTGGGAAGGAGTGCGACAATCCGGCGCATTCCATCGGCAAAACGCCTTGAAATAGCGAGCCTTTCAACAATGGGTTCCAAAAATTCGTACACAGCGGCGGAACGATCGCGGGCTCCTTCGCAGGCTTCTTTCATCGGCTCCAAAAGAAGCATGCTCCATAGAGCGGTGTCGTCGGGAGGCCGCTCTCCAACCGTGCGCTGATCGATGTAATCGAGCAGTCTCCAAAATCGATCGCCCGCGCCCTTTGGGCCTTCGTCGTACAAGAGGCCCGATAGCTCGGGCAGAAGCACATCCAAAACACCGGTTTCCCACGCGAGAAACATCGAACGGCGCGCCTGTCCGCCCCGCAGCATGCGGAGAATTTCCTCGGCGAGCCGGGGACGCGCGGCGAGGGCCAAGGCATCGCGGCAATAGACGATCGCGTCGTACACGTCGGGTGTGATTCCAAAGCCTAGGCGCCCGGCGAATTTGATGGCGCGGAGAATGCGGACCGGGTCTTCCTGAAAACGGGTCTCGGGGTCGCCGATGGTGTGAACGACCGTGCGGCGAACGTCGTCCATGCCGCCCACCCAATCGAGAATTTGACGGCGCTCCACATCGTAAAAGAGTGCGTTCATGGTGAAGTCGCGGCGCATCGCATCTTCGTGCGCCTCGCCGTACACGTTGTCGCTGCGGATTAAGAGCTCGGAGTTTTCGTCGTTCTCTTCTTTGGGATTGCGGCGAAAGGTCGCGACTTCGATAATTTTTCCGCCCTGAAATAGGACGTGCACCAGCCTGAAGCGGCGGCCGATGATGCGGGAGTTGCGGAAGAGTTCGCGCACTTCTTCGGGGCGCGCGTTGGTTGCGACATCGAAGTCTTTGGGCCTGCGGAACAAGAGCAAATCGCGCACGCAGCCGCCGACCAAGTAGGCTTCAAAGCCGTGGCGCACAAGCCGTCGGACGACTTTGATAACGTCGGGATCGACGCTTCCTTCGTCGAAAACAACTTCGTAGCGGCGGGGAACAGGGAACACCCATCCGCGCTGAGCGGGATCCGGAGGCCCGAAAGCCGACGGTGCCTGGCTTTTCGCTCCGCTCTGAGGTTCAACGGAATACGCGATGGATTCCGCATCCTCTTCGGGAAGCGAGTTCAATTCATCTGGGGGAGGAGGGGTCCAGCGACCCATATGGTTTTGGCGCTCTTTCGGCGCGATTGAACACAATCTTACGAGTTTAGGCGTGTACCTTGGCCATTTTGGCGGCACCCCGCCGCGAAATCGCCGTTATCGCTGAAGGCGGAAAGCGACTCTAAATAAGGACGGCGCTCAATGACAAGCCGTATTCCCACCAAGCGTCTATTGCCGCGTTCATACCGTTGTTTCGGCGAGGGCGGCGAGGGTGTTCGCCACTGGGCAGCCTCACACCAATAAGCGGGTCTACAGCAGCTTGGATATGCATTGCATCCCGATAGAAGATATCAGCATGATGATAAGGCTTGTATGCGCCGCGTGCATCGTCCGCGCGTTTAACTTCAAAACCAGGCTTTCGACTCCGCTTTAAGGGCAAGTGAGGGCCAGCGGGGACCAGCGCGATTTACGGGCAGACTTTATTGAATGAGATCATGCCAAAACCGAAGCGCTGGTGTTAGCCTGAATTCGGCACTATGCGGCCGGGAACAATCATAGCCGGCAAGTACAAACTCACGCACTGCCTTGGGCAGGGAGCGATGGGAGTCGTGTGGGCTGCGACCAATGAACTCACGGAGAAGTCGGTCGCGCTTAAATTGATACCGAAATGGGGGCAGGAAAGCGAAGAAGTGCGCCGCCGGCTGCTCCGGGAAGCGAAGGCTTACGGACGCCTGAGTCATCGCAACGTCGTCGAGATTTACGACGTGGGGCAAACCGATGAGGGCGAGCCTTTTCTGGTGATGCAACTGTTGACCGGCGAGACGCTGGGACAGTTGATCAAGCGCGAGAAAAAACTAAAGCCGCAGTTCGCTTGCTTAATCGGCCTCGAGATTGGGCGCGCGCTGTCCGCGGCTCATGCGGCCGGTATTGTGCACCGCGATTTAAAGCCGCCGAATGTGTACCTCCACCGCGAGCACGATTCGGATAGCGATATTCCCATCGTAAAAGTGCTCGATTTCGGCGTGAGCAAAATGCTTTCCGGGCAGGACGGTTCAAAGACCGAAACGGGAAGCGCCGTGGGATCGCCCGCGTATATGAGTCCAGAGCAAGCCAAAGGTGAGCGTTTCGTCGATCACCGGACGGATATTTGGTCGGTCGGCGTGCTCCTGTTTGAGATGCTCACGGGGCGAAGGCCATTTGAAGGCGAGACGATGTTCACGGTGGTCGCCGATATTCTGAAGGGCCGTATCCCCAGGGTAACGGAGTTCGCCCCTGAAATTGATCCGACACTGGCCTACATCGTTGCCCGGTGTATCGAGCGCGATCTGACGAAGCGTGTGCAGACGGCCGATGAATTGGTGGGACTTCTGCGCCCTCATGCGGGCGTTCGCCAAACCTCGCTGGATATGAGCGCAATGCTCGCGTCGGTTCCGATCACGGCAACCCGGCTTCCCACCTATGTGCCTCCGGCATCGCCTCCTCAGCCTCCTCCGCCTCCTCCCCAGACGGCCAAACAAACAGCGCCTTCGCAACCTGCGATCGAAACCCCAGCTCCTCCGCCCGCAACGGCAACCCGTCCGCCCGTGCCTCAACCGAATCGCCTGCGCGCAACGGTTCGCATGGAAGATCCGGCCAGGGGAATTACGCGGGCGCCACTGCCTTCGATCTCCGATATTCCGACAGCCCCCGGAGCGGGAAACGCCCAAAGTGCACAGGTTAAAGGTGCAAAAGCCCTACCCGCACCGCCTCCGCCGCCCCCGCAGCCCGCGCTGATTGCCGATGAAGAAACGCATCAGCGCGAACCGGTTCTCAGCCATCCCGTTCAGCCCGCTGCCGCCGCACCTTCCTCGGCCACCGACTCCAAACCGGCGGGCTTTGCAGCACCCGCAGCGCAAGCTTTCACGGCCCCTGCGCCACAAGCCGCTGCAGCGGATGACGATGATGCCCTGCTCGATGCGGCAACATCGGTGATGATCTCCCATCCGCCAATCTTTGGGGTGCGGCCTGCGCTGGCCTCCGACCCGGCACCTTCGGCGCCCACCCAAGCGGCACCGCCGAGCGCGCCTATATTTCAGCCCGATGCGGCGCCCGCACTGAACAGCCTTCCGGGAACGCCTACCACTTCACCCAATTTGTTTGCGGCATCTGCTCAGCCGGGGCTCTCATCGATCTCGGGCATGCATGCGGCACCGCTCTTCGGCAGCGAAAGCAGCCTGCCGCCGAGCCCACTCTCCACCAACTCACCGATCACATCCTCTTCGCCGGGCACAATACGGCCCGCGGCTTCACTCGATGGAATGCCAAGCCCCGATGGAGCAGATCTGGCTCTTGCGCGGGCCCGAAGCCAAACCCGGGGGCGCGTGATTCTTTTCTCAGCCGTTGGTGGAGCCATTTTGATGGTATTGCTCCTGTTCGGATTGCGAAACGGCTCAAATCAAGGGGAAGCCGCAAAACCAATTGCATTTGAGGGAATTGCTCCACGCCACAATGCAATTGCAGCAGCCCTGCGCCGGGCTGCTGACAAAGCGGCAGCCAATCCCACCCCTGCTCCGTCCGCATCCGACGGTGCGCCGGCGCCGAGCGCAACAGGAACGGGAACGGACCGCGGACCGTTACGCAACAATCAGCCGAACAGCCCCATCAAAAAGCCGGGCCCCGGCGGTAAGAAAAAAATTCCCTTTGGCGTGCCCGATAGCCCGGGCTGAAAACGCTTCTAAAAGCGGCTTTCCACGCCCATCCATGCGCCGCCCCGAACAGGCGCGGCCATCACCCTGGAACCGGCAGAAGCGCTGGGCGAAGGATCGCTTTTGCGTCCAGACAAGAGCCACCACACACCCGCACCAACCAGGGCTGCACTGCCAACCCCGATCAGCACATCGCCAACAATGATCTTGGTCGCGGCTTCATCCGCTTCAGGCTTTAAGGCGGCGGGACATTGTTGCGTACCGCCACAGGTATCGCGCACTTTCTGTTCTTGCTCGCGGCCTTGCCTAATCAGCAAAACGCTTGTAACGCCGGCTCCAATCGCCACACCGACAAGCACAAACGATCCAATCGGCGGAAACCCAATCGAGCTTTTTGGCTTCGGCGCCTCTTTGGGTTTCTCGAGCTCCAGAACGACTTTTACCTGCTTCCGCTCGCCTTCCGAGAGCTTCACCGTCTCTTCAAAAGGCTGATATCCAGGCGCCGTCGCGCTGATCTTGTGCTCGCCCGGCTCGACATCCATCGCGTCAAACTGAAGCTCGGGAGGCTTGCCGTCCACCAGCACCGAAAGCCCATCGGCCTGCGTTCCCACTTTCAACACAATGCTTGGAATACGCAGCAAAAGCTCGCGAAGACTCTGTTCTGCGACTTCGGTGTCGGCCTTGAGCTTTGCCGCGACGGCATCCTCTTTGGCCTGTTCATACAAACGCTTGGCCTCGAGCAGGCGCCCTTGTTTTGAGACGGCAAACGCCAAGGCAACCAGCGCTTTGGGCGCAGATCGAAGCTCGATTACGGCGCGGAATTTTTCCTCGGCCTCTTTCCACTGCTCGGCGTCGGCGTGAGCGCGGCCTTCCTTGAACAGTTGGGTTCTTCGTTTCTCTTCCTGCGGCGACAAATCGGCAAAGGAGTGCGCAGACGAAAAGGTAACAAGTGCAGCGATCAACAAAACCGACAAGCGCCTCACCGCGGGCCTCCCTCACTTGGATTTGGCCAGGCATCCCGCTCAATGAATGCGGGATGCCCGGACACCCCACCCAACCGTTTACACGTTACGGGGCAAAGGTTGAAAGGAACCAGTCATCACCCGTTGCGGTAAGCGCTCCGCCGCCCAAATCAATCGAGCCCGAGAAATTACCGACAACAGCCGCATTTCCCGATGCATCGGCCGCAATGTCAACAACGCCTTGATACTGCTCGTTGCCAAATGCCTTGCTCCAGACGTGGCAGCCCGCGGTGTCGAACTTCACGAGAAATGCATCAAAGCTTCCAGCGCTGGTGAGTTTGAGACCGCCGAAATTCACCGATTGCTGAAAGAGCCCGCCCAGCCAGACTTTGCCCTTGGTGTCGACGGCTATGGCATTGCCCTGTGTGGATGCAGTTCCAAAGACCTTGCTCCACTTGTGTTTGTTTTGCGCATCAAAGCGAGCGACAAACACGCTGTCCGCCGAACTTCCACCGGCCAATTTTTCGCCGCCGAAGTCGATCATTCCTTTGAAGGCGCCCGTTACGGCAAACCCGCCGGCGGCATCGGCATCGATAGCGTAGGCCGTCGCAGAATCACCGAATAAACCGCTCCAAACCGTGCCTCCCGAGGGATCGAGCTTCGCGACCACGGCGCTGCCATCGACCGTCATCGAGCTGTGCGCGCCTTTTCCAAAATCGATGGTGCCCTTGGCGTTGCCCGAAACATAGACATTGCCCGTGCCATCGAGCGCGAGATCCCAAGCGGCCTGGTCGGCGTCGTCGCCATAGCCCTTGCTCCACAAGTGTCCGCCGGCCAGCGAGAACTTGGCGACAAACAAATCGAATGTTCCTCCGCCCATCGCCTGAAGCGCTCCGCCTCCCAAATCGAGGGCCTGCTGGAAGGAGCCGGCAATGACGACGCCATTCGCATCCGCCGCGATCGCATAGGATTTCTGCCAGCCGTCATCGCCGAAATCCTTCGCCCACAGATACGTGCCATTCGTGTCGAATTTGGCGATGTAAATGTCTTCAAAACAGCAGCCGTTCTGAACGAGCGCGCCGCCTCCAAAATCGATCTGCCCCAAGAAACTTCCGGTGATGTAGACGTTGCCCTGGGGATCGACGGCGATACCGCGGACGTTTTGATCGCTGGCGTTGCCAAAGCGCTTCGCCCACTGAAGCTGCCCGCCGGCATTCCATTTGCCGACAAACACATCGGTCTTGCCCGCGCTTGTAAGGGCGCCCGCCCCTAAGTCCATCGAGCCGGCGAATGTGCCCGCCACGTAGTAGTTGCCCATCGAATCGAGAGCGATGCT
The DNA here is from genome assembly GCA_964537685.1 of uncultured Polyangiaceae bacterium. GTDB lineage: Bacteria > Myxococcota_A > Polyangia > Polyangiales > Polyangiaceae > CAZICM01. The sequence continues at coordinate 88,588 of CAZICM010000016.1, read as the reverse complement.
GCTGACGGCCTGATTGAGATCGCCTCCGAAGGATTTGGCGTTTTGCAGCGGGCCGTCGGTTTTATCGGGATCGCAAGCCACAGGGGCTCCGCCTTGACCCGTGCTGCCGCCCGTGCCGCAGCCAAAAATACAGTCACCGCCGCTTCCCCCTTGTCCATTTCCACTGGAGTTTGAGCCGGTGCTTGTCGAACCGGAGTTTTGGAAGGTTCCCGAAGAGCCTGTTTCATCTCCTGAACACGCCAAAAAGCCGATCGAAACCGACAAAAGCGATGCACAGAACAGGGCGGAAGGGCGAGTCGAAAAAAAGAAGCGTCCGGTGTGCATTGAAAGATCCTCGTCGTGACAAGAGAAGGCGTTGAAGGTCCTAAAATCTAATGGGATTTGAATTAAAAAACCGGGATGGGCATCGCGCCTACTTGGGGGGCGCGCTCACATCGCGCTCTAAACGCAGAAGAGCCTGGCGCCCGGCCTCCTGATCCATCTGAAACAGCGCGCTGACCATGCCGAGGCGGTGCAGCCTGAGCTCGCTGAGATCGGCACGCATCATCGCTTCACGGGCAATCTCGCGCTGCGCATTGCGGATCGTTCCGGAGATCCAGGTGACGAGCGCAACGCCGACCGACAATGCAAGCAGCGCCCCGCCGATCATCCAGAGACGTTCCGCAACGTTGGTCGCGCCGAAGAGCGCGCCAAGCCCCGCAATAACCGCCAGCGCAATCGCGCCCAATCCAACGACAATGCCCGAGGTTTGCACGATGCGATCGGCCAGTGCGGCCCGTGAAAGAGCTCGAAGCGCAAGGCTTCTCCACAAATCGGCCTCGTGATCGAGTCTTTGAGCCAGCGAGCCAATGGGATCGGCCGAGACGATTTCAGGCAAATCGGCACTTGAAAAGAGGGCTTCCAGTTCAGGCGCGGAAGGTTCTGAAAGCGCGGCTTTGGCCCGATCGAGGCTTTCGCCGACCTCGGTGGAGACTTTCTTCGCGCCTCCCCGGATCGCATCGCGCATTACGCCGGCACCTCCGCTGAGAATGGTCGATACCCGGGCCGTCACCGAAGAAAGGGCGGGCTGGTTCCGCGCAGAGGGCCGCTCGCTCTTCAGCGCCTCGGGGCTGGAATGAGGAAGGCGCGACCAAGAGGACGGCTCCGCGGGCGGCAAAACAGTTTCTTCAGGAGAAGCCACGGTCGAAATCATAAGCCAAAGCCACGCGAAAAAGGCGATGAACAAGCGTTCCCAAAGCGCGGGGCTGTCCGGGCTGCAATTCGATCAAAATGATTGTCCATGATGATATGGCCATCAGGGCGGGGCAGCGGACTGAAAATGACTGCTTGAACAGAGGTTTTGAGCATCTAACGGCGAGCGCGCATACACATCCGAACAGATGGACTGCGTCTCCTCACGGGAGCGGCGCATCCAGCTCCGGTGCTCATTGAAACGCTCCCGCCATCCTGAAAGCTCGCCCCGTGTCACGCTCGGGGGGATTTTCATTTCGCTGCAATACATATGCTCGGTGCGCTCGACCAAATACCAAGTGCCCAGCAGGCGTTTCAATACATTCAAATAATCTTTATGTTCGATCGAAATCTCGGCGCGCAGGCGTTCCAGCGCTTTGATTTCCGACTTGAGAAGTGCAGGATTGCAGCATTCCCTGCCGAGTTTGGCCTCGCGGGCGCCCTGAGACAATACATTTAAATTGGATGGACACGTAATCGATATCTCTGCCTGAAACGCCGCAATTTCAATTTCATCGGCACGCTCATCCATTTGATGAAATAATTCTTGCCAATCGGCGCTTGCAGGCTGCGCGGGCTGAACTTGAGGAAGGGATGCAGGGGAAGCACACCCCAAAACGGCAAGGCAAGCCCCGCAGAACAGAAGCCATCGGCCGCTCATCTCCAGCATCCTCCTCCCGCATAGACCAAAAGCCCGCGCCTGCATTGGGTACGGGCGCGGCATCGCGATAATCCCATCGACGCCCGATCAAAGGGCGCGTTATCGTCGCGCTCTGGCAAACGCCTGAAGGAGGCGATTTCCGTGAGCCAACGCCCAGGCCAAATCATCGAGCGAACAAATACGATCGGAACGAGTATTCCCCGCATCGACGGCGCCGCCAAAGTGAGCGGCCGCGCTCTGTATGTCGATGATATTCCGCGGCAGCCCGGCGAGCTTTTTGGCGTGACCGTGCGCAGTCCCGTGCCTAGGGGTCGAATTCGATCAATTGTTTTCGATCCATCATTTGATTGGAATGATATCACCGTGGTGACGGCCGATGATGTGCCCGTGAATATCGTGGCCATCATTGTTGACGATCAGCCTGTGCTGGCGAAGGGGGAGATTCGCCATGCGTATGAGCCGGTGGTGCTGCTTGCGGGCGCGGATAGGCAAAGGCTCGAACGCGCCATGCATGCGGTGAGGCTCGATATTGAACCTTTGCCGGCGGTCTTGTCGATGGAGGACGCGCTGAACAAAACAGCGGTGATTTACGGGCAAGACAATGTGATGAAGCACTATCTCATCACCAAGGGCGCGGCCGATATTGCGGAGCAAGGCGCGGAAAAGCGTTACGCCGAAAGCAAAAAAGCAATCGATGAAGCTCTGTCGCGCTGTGAAGTCGTGGTGTCGGGGCGTTATTCAACGCATCACGCAGAGCAACTGTATATCGAGCCTCAGGGAATGATCGCGCAGTGGAAGGGCGGCGAGCTGCATGTGCAAGGTTCGCTTCAATGTCCTTATTACGTTCATAAGGCGCTGGTTCGCGCGTTTGATTTGCCCGGATCGCACATTCATGTGACCCAGAATGTGACCGGCGGAGGCTTTGGAGGAAAAGAGGAATACCCATCGGTTGTGGCGCTGCACGCGGCGCTCTTGGCGAAGAAGAGCGGAAAGCCGGTGCGCATGATTTACGGCCGCCGCGAAGATATTGAGGCCACGACGAAACGGCATCCATCGCTGTGCGACATCAGCACGGGATGCGATCGGGACGGCAAGCTGCGGGTCTTGGATATGCGGGTGCTGATGGATGCGGGCGCCTACGTGACGCTCACGCCTGTCGTGCTCTCGAGGGGGACGCTGCATGCATCGGGCGCCTATTTTTGGGAGCACGCGAGGATTGAATCCATGGCATTGGCGACCAACACACCTCCCAATGGCGCTTACAGGGGATTTGGAGCACCTCAGACCATCTGGGCAATTGAAAAACATTTAGATCGAATTGCCCGCGAGCTTGGGCGCGATCCACTGGATTTGCGAAAGCAGAATGCGCTTCGGGTCGGCGATACGACGGCGACAGGACAGGTGTTGAGGGCTTCGGTGGCCTCGCACACCTGCATTGAGCGGGCGATGGAAGAGAGCGCGTACGCCGAGAAGAGAGCCTCGCTTCCTAAAACAACAGGAAGGATCGCGCGGGGAATCGGCGCATCGGTCTTTATGCACGGAGCTGGATTTACAGGCTCGGGCGAGCGTTTTCTCAAAGCCAAGGCGGCCGTGGATTTACTGCCTGGAGGCAGGCTTCAAATCCGCACGGCATCGACCGATATCGGCCAGGGAACGGAGACGGTATTCCGGCAAATCGCAGCGGATGCGGCGGGTCTTCCGCTCGAGCGCGTCGATTTCGCTGTGCCATGCACGACGCATGTGCCGGATTCGGGGCCTACGGTGGCTTCGCGTACGGTGATGGTCGTGGGTTCGCTCGTGGAGGCTGGAGCGAGGGAAATCGCGGCGCGCGTCCGCACCGAACAAGAAGCGCGCGGCGTTTCATTTGAAGAGGCTGCGGATGGGCTTTTGGCGCGCGAACAGAACCTAAGTGCGCTCAGGCAATTCGAGCTTCCCGAGTGGGTTCAGTGGAACGACGCGACGTACAAAGGCGATGCATATCCGTGCTTTGCGTGGGCTTGCGATATCGCGGAAGTCGAAGTCGATCTCGATACCTTTGAAGTAAATGTCGTGGGCTTTTGGTCGGCGGTGGATGTTGGGAAAGCCATCAACCCGCTCATGTGCAAAGGCCAAATTGAAGGCGGAACGCTTCAGGCTTTGGGATGGGCGCTGTCCGAGGAAATCGTCTGGCAAAACGGGCTAATCCGCAATGCGCGCATGACCAATTACATCATCCCCACGGCGCTGGACGCTCCGCCCTTTCAAACCGAAATCGTCGAAGATCCTTTTCCTGTAGGCCCAGGTGGAGCCAAAGGCATTGGAGAGCTTCCGTTGGATGGAGGCGCGCCGGCGATCGCGGCCGCCATCGAACATGCAACGGGCCTTTCGCTCGCGGATTTGCCTCTTACACCAGAACACTTGCTCGAGGCGGCGAAGCGCCAAAGCACGGCCCAACATGCCGGGAGGACCCGATGAAAATCTCGTTCACGCTCAACGGTAAGCCGGCGGAAGTGGACGCGCCGCCCATGGCGAGGCTGCTCGATGTACTGCGGGAAAGGCTTGGCCTTTCGGGTACGAAAGAAGGCTGCGGCGAAGGCGAATGCGGCACATGCACGGTTCTTTTGGACGGCGATCCCGTGAATGCTTGTTTGGTGGCCGTTGGCCAATGCGAAGGCCGATCGCTCACCACTGTCGAGGGTTTAGGGGATATCTCGCATCTCGATCCTTTGCAGCGCTGTTTTATCGATGAAGGCGGCGCTCAATGCGGCATTTGCACACCCGGCATGCTCATCTCCGCGCACGCACTGCTTGCCAAACACAGCATGCCGGACGAGGCGCAGATCCGGCACGCCATCGCCGGAAATCTATGCCGCTGCACGGGGTATCAGCGCATTGTCGAGAGCATCAAGAAAGCGGCCGAACAGAAGCTTAACGGAGGTGCCGCATGAGTCTGTGCGATCTGCCTTTGTTTGAGTTTGGGCGCGTGGCTTCTCTCGATGGGCTGTGTTCGCTTGTGCATGAACGCCATGCGCGCGGTGACAAAACGGTGCTGCTCGCGGGTGGTACGGATTGGATGGTCGAACAAGAGCTAAAAGCACCGCTTGCGCTGGGCGAGCCTGTGCCTTTGGTGATCGATGTATCGCGCATGGCCGAATTGCGGGGCATTGCGCTCGAGAACGATCGCCTGCGCATCGGTGCCGCGGCGACCTATTTGGAGTTGCAGCGCTCGAGCGAGGTACGGGAGCGCGCGCCTCTATTGGAACGGATGTCGCGCGATGTCGGCGCCGTTCAGATTCAGGCCCGCGGAACCTTGGGCGGGAATATCGCCACGGCTTCTCCAGCAGCCGACGGTGTGGCAGCGCTTGCCGCCTACGATGCGCATATCGTCGTTCAAAGCGTGCGGGGACAGCGGCGCATTGCCTTTTCGGATTATCAAACAGGCTATAAAAGCTGCACAAAAGCCGCCGATGAGATCATCGTGGCTATTGAAATCGAGGTGCCCAAACCCGATGCCATTTGGGTGTGGCGCAAAGTCGGCGCGCGCAAGGCTCAAGCGATTTCCAAAGTCGCGCTCGCGGGCGTGGCTGAAATTCATGGAGACCGCGCGCTTCGTTTTGGACTGGGCATGGCCAGCGTCGCACCCGTGACAGCGCGCATGCAGCACACGCGCGACCTTCTGTTGTCCACACCGCTTTCCAGTCTTTCAGCCGCTCAAGTTGACGAAGCCGTTGAGAAGGACATCTCGCCTATCGACGATGTGCGCTCCACCCGCGCGTACCGGCTTCACTGCGCCAAGGCCGTCACCAAGGCGTTTATCCGCGAGCTCGGGGCGCCTGTCTAAGCCGCCGCAAAGATTCTGCAGCGCCAAGCCCAGAGCCGCGGGCTTCCCAACCCTCAACTTTGCTGCAAAAAGGCGCTTTCCTAGGCTGCCTAAAGACCCATCTCGCATCAACAAATGGCGTCTTCGGCTGCCTAAAGACCCATCTGCTATCAACAGTGGGCGTCTTCGAGGGCCTAAAGGCCCAACTGTTGACGTCAGATGGGCCGAAATTCTCCCGAAACTCCCACCTGCGCCGAACAGACAAGCCTCTAGGCCGCCGAAAACACCTTCTGATGCAAGCAGAATAGCCCCGAGGCTGCCTAAACCGGCGCCTGCCCTTGAAAGATGCCTCCACAAGAGAGCCTCTTGAAGGACGTTGTTGCTTCATGAAAGGGCCAAACCGCCAAGAGAACGCGGGGAGCCCCAATTGCTCATTAAGGAAAAGGGATGAGGATCGTGGGACAGGCTTATAGAGCTTTTACGCAGCGCACACCCACCCCATGGCTTCGGCCATCCGGCGGAAAACTCAAACGATGCAAGGTGTTCACGTTGTTTGCGCTATGATCCCAAGCCCCACCTCGAAGCACCCGCTCGCCTGCATTGAGGTTAATGCAATTGTCGCACGGAAGGGGCAAGACATTGCTATGTGTATCTCTCACAAACTCCCACACGTTCCCAGCAAAATCGGCGTGCCCCCACTTGCCATCGCCCTTGGGGGACAAAAAGCCCACCTTGAGAATATCGCTGAAGGCACATTGTCCCATCATTGAACCATCTCCTGTGCAAGCATAAGCCGCATATGTGCCATCGATGGTCATGGAATCCGGCGGATTGGACCAAGGATATACCCTTTGCTCGGCACCTCCTGCGGCGGCATAGTTCCATTCGGCTTCGGAGGCCAACCTTCCTCCATCCCAAATGCAGAAGGCAAACGCTTCATACCAGCTTAAACAATTGATAGGACGGTTTTCGGTGCCAGCGGGAACATCCGACCATGTGGCAAAGTTTGCGTCACATATCAAAGCCGTTCGCAAAGCATCTTGATCGGCCGGCAATTGAGCTGTCCAGGCATCGTCCCACCCGCTGCCTGGAACCATCGGATGCGCTCCGCTTCCCGCCGCAGGTTTGTTACCCGGATAGGCGTTCACAAATTGGCGGAATCTACCCACAGTCACTTCAAAGCGATCCAGTTGAAAGTCAGCCACCGTGGCAGGCGTCGCCGCATCATTGAGCCGGTTAAAGGTCCCACCAGGAACGCCCAGCAAGGCGCAGCATTTTTCATTACCCGCGGCTCCGCATGCGTTGGCCAAGCCGGAACAACTGGGCCATGAGCCTTCACAGACTCCATTCGCACAAGACTGATTGTTTCCACAGGTCAAGCCCTCCGTCCACACCCCTTTTGCATCGCAGGTTCGAGGTGTCTTTCCAATGCAATCTTTGGCACCTGGTACGCACTCTCCGATGCATTCGCCCGCACTGCATAGAAAGGGGCAATCCGGCGCACTGACCCATTGCCCCATCGAATCGCAATTTCTGGGTGTATTTCCGCTGCACTCCTTGGTTGAGGGAGCACATTCCCCGGTGCATGCCCCATTGATGCAGAGATTTGAACAGGCTGGGGATTCTTCCCATGCTCCCATAGCATTGCAAGTACGAGGAGCATTGTTCAAACATTCCTTGGCACCGGGAGCGCATTGCCCGATGCATTCCCCGGCGCTGCACACAAAAGCACACGCGGAGACTTCCGACCATTTTCCGTCGGCACTGCAGCTTCTGGGTATATTACCCAAGCAATCCTTTGCTCCCGGCTGGCATTCGCCGGAGGGCGTTCCCGATGTCTCAGAGCCACCGCAATTCGCTCCCAAACCAGCGAGCGTTAACAGTGCGAGTGATCCCAATGTGTAGGTCCAAGCATTCATTATCATCCTCCACAGAGGCGGCGGGAGTAGCACGGGAGTGTGCGACAATCCGCAGGATATTTTGGCCGCCTGGGCGTAGTATGAGCGGGAGGAGGGCGTGTGCAGTTCAGCTTTGGTTCAAGTTTGGTTCAAGTCTGATTCAAGTCTGATTCAGGAGCCCAGGTGGCCATGCCTGCACAACCACACCCGAAGAAGCAAGTTGCCCACGCGGGAGCCCAATGCTAGCCTGCCCCGCTCATTCTATGACGATTCCCGAATCTGAGCGCGCCGCACTGCACGCCCGTTACTGGCAACATCGCTCAACGCTTCGCTTGGCCCTTCTAGGGGTCCTCGCGTCCACTGCATTGGCGCTGATTTTCCGTAATCACCGGGCATGGGGCGATGGTGAGCTCGCCTATGCCGCCTATGCCGCCGCGCATGTGGCAGGCGTGCTGTGCGCGCTTACAGCCTTTCGGGCCAATGGATTTATGCACGAGGCACGCGGTCTTTACATCGGCCGATTCGGATCCCCACCCGCGAACAGCCCTCCTGTAAAGTAGGTCCCAAAACACATGCCGAGACGAGCCTAATCCATGAAGAATCAGGGCTCTTCTTCAAGGAGGCGCATGATGCCTCCAGCGTTGGCGAGCAGCAGGCGTGCGGCGTCCGAGAGCGCCCGCAGCGTGATGAAACACGTTGCTCCCAGAAAACAGACGACGACAAGGTTGCGAATGAGATCGATAGTGGCAATTAGGGCGGCGGCGCTCCCGGCCGGAGCGATCACAGCGTTAAACGCGACGATAGCGGCATAGACTTGAAGCAGGGTCGCGACGAGCGAAAAATAGGCGAGCACCACGAAGAGGGTGGCGCTGCGCGCAAGCCACCTATAGCGAAGGGCGCCATCTTCCTCGCGGAGCAGGATGGCGGAGTCGGGGTTCTCGCCGTCTCTCCGTGTGGACACAACGCGATTGGTCTGGAAGTGGTAGCCGCATTCGCAGAGGAGAATGACGCTCGCAACGGACGCGCCGCATTTGGGGCAGGTTTTGGTGTCGGGCTTTGAGGTGCGCTTGATCTTGGACCGAGCCATGCGGCGCAGCGTATCAGAGAAGAGTGGGCAGAAGCCTGTCGTTTTCGCAAGCTCCAGATGCACCAGCCACGCCCAGGCGTCAGCGCGACCAGCGGCCCCTTGTGTGGCCCTTGGAATACCCCTCCCCGTAACCCGCGGAATAGATTTTTTGAATTTGCAGCAGCTCGGCGTCGAGCTCGTGCTCGCGGGATGCTGCTTCGAAGGCTTGCTGTTGGGCGCGGCGGCGAAGCCCTGTTTCGACCAAATGCGGTAGCTCCCCTGCATCGAAAAAGGTACCGTGGGCACGACAAATATCCAATCGAACATCGGCCACCAGCGCAGCGATCTGCTCCATCGCGGCGTGACAGACAGGACAGCTCGGTGGCGCGCCGCGAGCCGTCCGCGATCTCGCCCGATAGGGTCCCACGGAAGTTCCGAAGCTCTCCATGGAATGCGAAGGGTCGGTGTAGAGCACCGCTGGAGCGCCCAGAACGGCTGTCTCGTGCGCACGAACGGCTTCTGCCACTGCGGTATCGAGCCTGGCGACGAGGCGCTGTGCGCTGGCGTTGTCCAGCCAGACGCCCGCGCACCCGATGCACGCTTGCACACGAATGTTCCCCACGCTTCCGACTTGCATATCAGCGCATCCACAAGCCGGACAGCTCCCGATGTTCTCCGCGAAGGTGCTGACGATCTCCATTTCCAGTGCAGAAAGCCCCCTTTCCGCAGCGAACGCGATGACGCTTGCCCTGTCGAGCTCACCTCCGCTCAGCGCGACAACCTTGTCTACGGCGTCGAGCATGGCTTGGTCGAGCATGACCAGAATTTGTGTTTCCATGGAGCTCACCATAGCCAAATTGGATTGGAGAAGATCCCGGCAATGGATGGAACATGGGGTAGCGCGGCGCGACATGATGTCCGCGAGCTCGGGGCGCCTATCTAGAAGCCGCCGGAGCCGCTCCAACAGCCCTTAAAGCCCGGCAAATCGTCTCGTCTTTACAGGGGCCGACACGCCCTCCATGCGCAGGCCACAGGGCTTCGCGCATCTTCGATGGATCGCGCACATCTGGACCGCTCCATGGCCCGAGCGCTCTTGTCACCATCGCCTCTTTTTCATGTGTACCCGGCAACGGAAACTTAATGTGAGGCTCGATCCCCACCTTTTGAACCGGCGAACCATCGGGCAAACAAAACAGAAGCGTCGTCAGCCTCAGCACACCCGTCCGCGCATCATCATCGAGATATTCCTGCGCACAGCCTTTTCCATAGGTTTGATCACCGACGACAATTCCCCGCTTGTAGCTTGAAATCGCGCCCGCAATCATCTCCGCCGCGCTCGCCGAGTCTCCATCCACCAACACCGCAAGCGGCCCTGCCCAGCGCTGTTCCGCAGGTATGTCCGGCGTCCGTTCCACATCCACCGTTCCATCCCGCCGCTTCATCGGAAACAAAAGCGTGTTCGGCAGAAAAATACCCAGCGCCGCGATAGCTCCATCCGTCGAGCCGCCTCCGTTTGAACGCACATCCAGCATGATTCCCCGCACATCGGGAACCTCTCGCACCCGGACAACCGCGTCCGACAGCCGCGCCCCTAAATCGTCGGGAACATCCGGCAGCGCGATCACCGCCGCTTGGGCATTTCCATACGACACAAAATCAACAGCAAGCGCGTGAGGCTCGTTCGCAGCAGGCGCCGCTTCCACTTCAAATGTTTTTGGCGGAATCGGCAGCGAAAGCGGCTCCAGCAAGCCTTTGCGAAGCACCGTCACCGTCATCGGCGCGGGCCTCACATAATCCGCAGCGATCGACATCTGCTCCGCCTGTTCAACACTCATCCCGCCAATCGCAATGTCCTGCACCGCGAGAACAATGTCCCCGTTGGACAGCGGCGCCATCGCGCCTTGATCGATGCGCACACCCAGCACCGTTCTCGTCATCTCCGACCAAAGCCGTTCAGGCGGCTCGATCTCCAGCGATAGATCGTAGAGAGAAATCTCTTCATCCAAAGGAGCCCACGCTCCATGCGCATCCAATTGAGGCACAAAGGCACGCAGCGCCGCCGCAATCACCACGCGCGACCACTGTTCCGCCGAAAGCGAAGGAACAAGCCGGTTCCGCGCCGACTCGATATAGCCTTGAATCCCAGGCCCGTTCGATGCGTGTGCCTCGGCAAAGCTCTTGCCCAGCGCCCGCGAAAGAACAAGCGCGCTCTTGGTCACCGCACCATCTTGGAAAGGCGTTGTGGACGCCGCCGACCATAAAACCGCCGCGCGGTGCTCCCGATCCTGCGATCCACTTTTTATCCCGCGCGCCGAAGAAAGTACGCGCAGCCCATCCTGAAAACCTTCATCCATCTGCTTGCGGAGCGCGGCCGACCAATCGGCAAGCACAGCCCCCACCGAAAGCGCCGTGCTGCAAGGCCCCGATCCTGGAGGCGCTTGAAGCTCCAGCAACAACTTCGCTCCATCCCGGCGAATCGCTTCCGCTGCCGGCGCATCCGGCGCAACCGACCATAACCCGTGAGGGTCCAGCCAATCCGAAGCTGCATCGGCAAACTTTGCGGGCTCGATCGCTTGCGCAGGTGCCGCGAGCGATGACAGCGCTTGAGCCGCGATAACGCGCGCTTCATCGCAATCCAAAGCCGTCGGTGAACCCGTAGGCAACAGCATTCCGCGCGCGGGCATGCGGGGATTGCAAGATGCCTCGTCGATTTCCTCGCCTTCATCGGTATCCGGGAGCAGCGCCCGGGCCCGGGAAATACAGCCTCCGCTGAGCAGCGGCACAGACTGCGGCTCGTCCGGCTGAAGCACTGCAGCCACGAGGGCCGTGCCCAACAAAACACATCCGGCAAAGCCTAAAAGGCGTCGGCTCACAAAATTGGGCATAACACGCCCGCACGGCGATTTGTCGTTTCCAACCACCGCATCCAAATCATCCCGCACACCCCACGGCCAACTTTCAAACGAGTTCGGCAAAGTGAAGGCTGCCGTCTACAAAGTGAGAAGCTTAGTCCTCACTCCGACAAACCTTTTTCAAACCTTATACAAATATCTTCGCGCAAAATTTTCGTCTGCATAACGAAAACCGCAGGAATTACGCACTTAAAAATGCAATCCTCACGTTGGGCAACTTTTTTTGGCTTAGGCACTATCTGTGCATGTATAAGGTTTGCACTGTTGCTCCACCCAAGCTTGCACGCGTGACCTTGATCCCCAAGACGCCGGCGGGACTTGTTTCGGCAACAGCACGAGGACGTTTATGGGCACCACGATAGGACGAGCGGCATTCTCGGTCTACCGAACGGAGCTTGGAAACCAGACAACGCTCCGTCCCGAAGAGGAATACGAGCTTGCGATGCAATGGCGCAGCGGCGATCGGAACGCTGGGCGCAGGCTGATTGAAGCCTGTTTGCCCTTCGTGATGACCATCGCGCTGGAGTACCGGCGATGGGGATTGCCCCTCGAGGACATTGTTCAAGAAGGAAATATCGGCTTGCTCAAGGCGGCCGAGCGTTTCGATCCTGAACGGGGCTGCCGGCTCGCGACCTATGCAGCGTATTGGATTCGGGCCGAGATCCGCGAGTACGTCGCTCGTGGCTACCGCATTGTGCGATTGGGTTCTTCGAAGAGTGAGCGGCGGGCGCTGCGCATTTACCGCAAGACCCACGAGAAAGATCCCCGGGCGCTGGCGAAGCTGAGCGGGCTGAGCGAAGAGCGCGCGACGGAGCTTCTGCCGCTGCTGATGGCGCGGGATGTGAGTTTGGATCGAAGCACCGGTTCAGAGGACGGGATAACGACGGCCGAACGGCTGTGCGCAACGACGAGAACGCCGGAGGAGGAAGCCTGTGCGACGGACGAGACAACGCGGCTGTCGGAGGCACTTCACCAAGTGGTCGACTCGCTTTCTCCGCGCGAGCGGCAAATTATGCAGCGCAGATGGCTGACGGAAACGCCGATGACGCTCGAGGAACTGGGCGCCGATTTTGGTGTGAGCAAAGAGCGGGTGCGCCAAATTGAGGAACGCGCCAAGCGCCGCATCCGTGAACGCCTCGAGGAAATCGTTAAAGAATCCGCGATGGCCTAAACGGCAAAGCGGCTGCCTGCCGGCTCTATCCCGCCCGCTTCTCGCGTCTCATCCCCTTAGCGCCTTAGCCCCCCAGCCCCAAGCCCCCCGGCTCTTTCGGAATCCGACCGAATCTCGGTCGGGGCGAGTGGATTCGAACCACCGACCCCTTGACCCCCAGTCAAGTGCGCTAACCAGGCTGCGCTACGCCCCGAGCCACTCCCAAGCGCCGCGTTCATCGAAACAAGCGCGCCGCCCTGAAGCGAGGAGCACCCTAGTCGAAGCATCGCGAATTGCAAGAGTGTGCGCGAAGCATTTGCGCAGAGGCTTAAAAAACAGCGCTCTGACCGTGCAAATGCCGTGACATCCCCCCGAAGCTCGCGGATAAGGAGCGCCTCATTTACCACCAAGGAGGAGTCTCATGGGATTGAGCGACATGCTTTCGCAGATGAGCGGATTTAGCGAAACGATTCAGAAGGAAGTGGCTCTGAAGCAGGAAGAGCAAGCCCACGCCGAGGCACAGGCGGCGCACGATGCGGCCGAGAATCAGCGGAAGACGACGGAGTTTGGCGCGCTCGTCGAAACGGCGTATCTGGTGGCGGCTGCAGACGGCCGTGTATCGGATAGCGAAATGACCCGTATTTCGCAGGAGATTTCACAACTCACCAAGGGCGAGATCGGCGAGTCGGACGTGCAGGCTTATATGCAAACAGCCGCTGCCAATATGGAGAGCGACGGCCGTGATTCGCGCATCAGCTCGGTGAGCTCGGTGATCAGCGATCCGGGCCTGCGGCGCATTGCTTTGCTGATCGGAGCGAAGGTCGCGTGGCTGGACCGGGGTATCGGCGAGAAGGAGGGCCTTACGCTACAGGCGATTTCAAGGTCTTTTGGTATTCCCATCAACGAGATGCATCAACTGCTTGGCCAAGCCAAGTAGACGCCCGCGCCACAAATTTAGAACCCGCCACAACCTCGATTCCTGGGTCCGACGCGGCCCAGCTCCTTACATCCCCCACATCGCATACAATCACGGGAACCTTTAAAATACGGGCTTCCCGAACCACAGTGGGCGCTCCTTCTGCGGCCGATGGATGGAGCAGGACATCTGCCGCGCCCAGCCATGCAAGCGCTTCGGCTCTCGGCAGCAGCCCCAAAAAATTCACTTCGCAGCCCAGCGCCCTCGCAAGCCCGGCGAGTTCACCATGCATCGGGCCATCGCCGGCAACGACCAAATGAGCCTTTGATTGCGCGGCCGACCTCAGTGCGAGCTCGACCCGTTTTGATTCGATCAGCCGGCCGATGCAGATCGCCATTTTCTGTCCGGCGCGCAGCCCCAAAGACGCGCGGAGCGCCTGCCCTCGGATCCGAATCCCTTCCAGATCGGGCATGTCTATTTCGGGCAGCTCCACACAGGCCACCTTCAGCAGCCTTGCGGAAAGCTCATTTGAAAGCGCTTGGCTCAGCGCATTTTTCAGGGCCTGCGCGGCAAAATAAAAATGCGCGCCACGCTCGAGAAGCGATTGCACAATCGACTCGCGCAAAGCCTTCGGCACTCTTAACAGCAGACGCACATCCGCTCCATGCGCGTGCACGAAGAGCGAAGAAGAACGCACCGCAAGCGAAAGAGGCCACGCCGAAGGCACAATCCAATGCGCGATCACCCGGTCGATCTCGGCCTCCCTCTGAAGCGCCCGCAGCCTTTGCTGCACCCCAAGGGCAAAAGGGAAGGTGTCGATCAAGCGCTGAGGCTTCTTCTGGGCATTGGCCAGCGCGCCTGGAAAGCGAAACAAGGCTTGCCCGCCCGCAGGGTGAAGCCACACATCGCCCGAACGCCGCGGAACATCGAAGAGAGAACCGATCGGCGCGATCACATGAACGGCATGGCCTTCCCGGGCTAAACGCTCGCATGAAGCGCGCACAAAATGCCCGGACGGATCGCCCAAAGCTCCGGGATACGACGTCGTGACGACGGCGATGCGCATAGGCCACAAGATCTACAAAGAAAAAACGCCGGCCTCCCACAAGAGCCGGCGAATTTCTGAAGCCACGGGAACGCCGCGCTTATTGCATCACATCCATCTTGGACCGCTTGCGACGGCGGCGCGCGGCCTCGGACGCCTTCTTACGGCGCTTAACGGAAGGCTTCATATAGTGACGCCGCCTCTTCAGCTCGCGGAGAATCCCTTCCGCGGCCATCTTGCGCTTGAGATGTTTGATGGCGCGTTCAATGCCCTTATCGCCAACGGCGACCTCGAGCGGCTTACACTGAATGGCATCGGTCGGCATCTCGACGTGTCTCTCCTTCTTTCTTCATCATCCATCAATAAAAAATCCCCCAGTCAGCGGGGCGGCGCACTATCGCAAAGTCGTCCAAATCTCGCAAGAACAATTGCTCGGCATGACGTATTCAATTAGGACTTGCATTTAAGAATGATTCTAACTATCTAAACAACCGTGGCTGTTCGAAGCACCGTGAGCATGACACCCAAGCGGCGTGTACCTAAAAGCGATAAGCCCGCCGCCCCCGCTTCCAAAGACGCTGCGCCCAAAACGCAGCAAAGCCTTTCGGGCGTGGAAAATCGCATTCAAATCATGATCGACCAGCTCCGCGCTCACGGAATGAAAGTGACGCCTCAGCGCATCGCCCTGGTGCGGGAACTCGCGAAAGATCCAACGCATCCCACGGCGCAGGAACTCTTTGATCGCCTCAAGCCGACGCTTCCGACGATGAGCTTCGCCACCGTTTACAACACCCTCGACGCGCTGACATCGGCGGGCCTCTGCGCCGCCCTTTCTTTATCGCCCGGACCTGCCCGCTTCGATCCCAACATGGAAGCGCACCACCATGCGGTTTGCGATCGCTGCGGACTCGTGCGCGATGTCCCGCTCGATGCGGCATCCATCAAAAACCCGCGGGCTCACGAAGAAAACAAAATGCCGAAAGGCGACGCCGTAGAGCTGCCCGGGTTTAGTGTGCGAAGCGTCGAAAAAATCTTTAGGGGCCTGTGCAGCCGGTGCACAGCCCAAGCGGCGCGGAAGCGAAAAAAAAGCCCTCCGGCAAAAACCTCAACGCGCTCAAAACAATTGGATTTGGCGGCTCGCCCCATCCCACGGTGAACGGCGCTCCGCTCTGTCACACAAGCAACCCCAATTCCCAGGAGTAACAACAATGCCTCAACTTGCAGGAACCAAAACCCATCAGAATCTCAAGGATGCCTTTGCGGGCGAATCACAAGCGAATCGCCGCTACCTCTATTTCGCAAAGGTCGCCGATGTCGAAGGCCGTCCCGATGTCGCCGGCTTGTTCAAAGACACGGCCGATGGCGAAACCGGCCATGCGCACGGCCATCTCGACTACTTAAAGCAAGTCGGCGATCCGGCCACGGGCCTGCCCATTGGCACGACCGAGAAAAACCTCAAGAGCGCCGTCGCGGGCGAAACGCACGAATACGAAACCATGTATCCCGGCATGGCGAAGGAAGCGCGCGAAGAAGGTTTCACCGACATCGCCGAGTGGTTTGAGACGCTTGCGAAAGCCGAAAAATCCCACGCCGGCCGCTTTGCCAAGGCCCTCGACTCGCTCGACTTCTAAGCGGGCCAATCGCGCATGCGGGAGCCATCCCGGGAGATTTCTCCTGGGAGCTCCCGCGCTTTTCTTTTAAACGTCTCGATTTGAGCGTCCCGACAGGAGACCACCGCCATGAGCGTTATTCCCCGGACCCCAAGCCGCCCGCCCGCACTTAGCCCCAGTGACGAGCGCTATTACGACCCGCGCGACCTCGAGGCAGAACTGCGCCGGGCATTTCAAATCTGTCACGAGTGCCGCATGTGTGTGGGCTATTGCGGCTCCTTTCCCGAACTGTTCAAGCGCGTCGATCAAGCAATTGAAAGCGGTCAGGCCGTCGGCGCCGAAACCATCAACGACGCCGATATCCGCGCGGTTTCGGACGAATGCTGGCAATGCAAGCTCTGCTACATCAAATGCCCTTACACCGAGGACGAAGGCGCGAGCGAACGGCTCGATTTTCCCCGGCTGATGGCCCGCGAAAAAGCGGCGCGCGCCATGCGGGACGGCATCCCTCTCGTCGACCGGATTTTAGGCGAGCCGCAAACGATCGGCGCACTGGGTTCGGGCATGGCGGCTCCGATGACGAACCTCATTCAAGCGAATCGCCTGCTCCGCAAAGTGGCGGAAAAAGTCACTGGCATCTCCGCTCAGTTCCCGCTTCCTCCCGTCGCCAAAGAAACCTTCAGCGAATGGTTTGAATCCCACACACCCTTGGAAGGCTCGGGAACCGCCGGAGAAATCGTTCTCTTCCCAACCTGCTACGGCGAATTCAACACACCCCGCCTAGCCAAGGCCGCCGTCCTTTCGCTCGAGCATCACGGCTTCCGCGTCATCGTTCCCGGAACCCGAAACCACAACGAAGAATATCCCCTCACCTGCTGCGGCATGCCCAACCTCGACGGCGGCGACATCGCCCAATTCATGGCCAAGCTTCAGCAGAACACCCAAACCCTCTTGCCCTACGCCCGGATGGACATTCCCATCGTGGTACCCGGCCCCACTTGCGGCTACACCATCAAAAAAGAATATCCCACCTATCTTAAGGAGCAGGAAACGATGGAGGTGGCCGCAAAAACATTCGATTTGATGGAATTCTTCGTCAAGCTGGGCCGGGAAAAGAAATTAAAACGCGAATTTAAGACTGGCCTGGGCACCATCGTTTATCACGCCTCCTGTCATTTGCGCGCCCAGAAAATCGGCACGCCCGGCTCCCGCGTTCTCGGCGTGATTCCCGACACCGATGTGCGCGTCATCGACCAATGCTCGGCCGTGGACGGAACCTGGGGGATGAAGGCCAAACACTATGAGACAGGCCGCAAATATGCCCGCCGGCTGATCCGCGGCACCCAAGAAATTGAACCCGATCTGGTCGTCACCGACTGCTCTCTATCGGCGCTCCGAATCGCTTATGAAACCTCGATCCGGGTTATTCATCCCATCGAAGCGCTGGCCGAAGCCTATGGCTTGCTCAGCGAATCAAATTCATAGAATTGGTTCTTAGCGCCGGATATCGCAAATAAAACATAACCTAATTGGCAAACCATTTAAAAGGATTTATTTAAATGCGCCGCATTGAACGAAACGAAATCCTTCCCATCGGCGAATACGAACCTATCCGCGAGCGGTTCCGGACCCGCGTTATTCTCGAAAAGCGCGAGCGCCGCGTGAAACTCGGCGACAGCATGTCCGCCGTCTTTGAAAACCGCGATTCGGTCTTGCTTCAGATTCAAGAAATGCTTCGCACCGAACGCATTACCAGCGAATCCGGCATTTTACATGAGATTGAAACCTATAACGATTTAATTCCAGGCGAAAATCAGCTCAGCCTGACTTTATTCGTTGAAATTCCCAACAAAGAACTTCGCGATCAAATGCTGACCGAGCTTGCGGGACTCGAACGTTCGGTATTTTTAGATGTCGACGGCGAGGCTTTTCCTGCCCAAGAAGGCATTACCCACGGCGCCCGCGAAGACCGGACAACCGCCGTGCATTACATGAAAGTATCGCTTCCCGAAACCGCCGCAGAAAAAGTCCGCGCGCAAAAAGCTTCAATTGCGCTTTCGGTGCGCCATCCCCGCTATTCCGTCCAAAGTCCCCTGCCCGCTCCTGCGCTCGCTCAATTAGCAGCGGATTTACAAACCAAATGATCGAATTGAAACCCCTCGCCTAAAAAACCATGGTCATCTACGAACGCCCCATCCGATTTGAAGAGATTGACGCCGCACACATTGTTTTCTTCGGCGTATTCTCTTCCTTTATCCATGAAGCCATGGAGCAATTCTTTTCCGCACTCGAGGGCGGCTACGCAAAACTCGTGGGCCCGCGCGGCATTGGAATGCCCACCGTAAATCTCCAAATCAATTTCTCTTTTCCTGCCCGCTACGGCGAAACCCTTCGCATCGAGACATCCCTCGCCCATGTCGGCAGCCGAAGCGCCACGTTCCGGCACCGCATGATGCGCCAAGACGATCGCATGCTGTACGCCGAAGCCCTTCAAAAGGTGGTCGTCAGCGATCTTGCCGAAATGAAATCGGCCATCATGCCCGCCGATGTCAGGGCGCTCTTTTTGATGCACGCCGAGCCGCAGAACAGCGCATCCTAAGCGCACCTTGAGCCCTCCACTGCATGCAGATCCCATCAAAAGGCGCGTCGACCTCACGCTCATCCGCGATCGCGATCACTACAGCCGGCTTGTGATGGGCTGCATGGCCCAAGCCCGGGTCTCCATCTGGATCGCCACAGCCAACGTAAAAGAGCTGCGCATCGAAGCCCAAGTGGGCACGCGCGCCCGCGCAAAGGGCGCTTATGTTTCTATCCTCGATCTCTTCAGCACGCTTTCATCGAAGGGCGTGGAGCTCCGGCTGCTCCATGCCGGCTTGCCATCGCGGGCCTTCCAGGCCGAACTCAAGGCGCATCCCAAGCTTCTTTCAGGCGGCCTCGCCATGCGCCGATGTCCCCGCGTGCACCTGAAAATGATCGCCGTCGACGGAACCTTTTTGTATTTGGGCTCCGCCAATTTCACCGGCGCGGGCCTGGGCGCCAAAGGCGAACACCGCCGAAATTTCGAAGCCGGCATCCTCACCGACGACGATGTGCTGCTGGACGAGATGCAGGGCACCTTCGATGCGCTGTGGTCGGGCAAACCCTGCGCACGCTGCGCGCTTCGCGCCGAATGTCCCGCCCCCCTCGACACGCCTCATCTTTCGGCAACCGCGTCCACTTCCCGATTGCATCGCGCTCCGCGATCGAAGAAGAGCGCGCCATGAGCGCTTCCAATTCCTCATCACCCAATACGGGCGGCAATACCGCCGTGCTTTCCCGAGTGGCCGAACAAGCTCTCCGCTATGTCGAAAGCGGCATGACCCTGGGGCTCGGCACGGGCCGCGCCGCCGAAGCCTTTATCGAAAAACTCGCCGAACGCGCCCGCGGCGGACTGAAAGTATCGGGCGTCCCCACATCCAAACGCTCGGAAGAGCTCGCGCTCCGGCTCAACCTCGATGTCGTATCGCTTGAAAATACCGACCATATCGACGTGGCCTTTGACGGCGCCGATGAAGTCAGCGCCGATCTATCGCTCACCAAAGGCTTGGGCGGAGCGCTCTTGAGGGAGAGGGTCGTCGCGTATGAAGCCGAGCGATTTATCGTGCTCGTCACACCTGAAAAACTCGTCGAAAAATTGGGAACGCGCTCGCCCATTCCGATTGAAGTCGTCCCCTTTGCAACGCCCACCATCGAACGGCATCTCAAGCGTATGGGCGCCACACCCACGCTGCGCAAAATCGCCAAAACCCCTTCAACAGCAGCCTTTCCCTATCAAACCGACAACCACAACTGGATACTCGATACCCACTTCGGGCCAATCGAAAAACCCGAGGAACTGCACAGCGCCATCCGCCGCATTCCGGGCGTCGTCGATACCGGATTGTTTTTGGGGATGGCCCAGATGGTGCTGGTGGGCGAAGAGAACGGCGTGCGGATAATGCGGCGGGGAATTTCGGCTTAGCGCGCCGGGCTGAGCGCCTTTCAAGACGCCCAGCCCTTGTCGAATGCATTGACTAGGGAGCGCGAATAGTAACAACAAGCCTGTAATCGAATTGCGCGTTGACACCTGTACTGTAGTCATCGACCTTCAAATAATAGGTGCCTGCAGCCATGTTGTGCGCTCCCAGATCAGCCGGGGTTGAACCCGTACCGTCGATGTATGAACAGGCACCGCGGCCA
Organism: uncultured Polyangiaceae bacterium; assembly: GCA_964537685.1. Taxonomy (GTDB): domain Bacteria; phylum Myxococcota_A; class Polyangia; order Polyangiales; family Polyangiaceae; genus CAZICM01. Next base: position 68,083 of record CAZICM010000016.1, on the reverse strand, counting down.
TCATCATCGTCGTACACCAATTGAACACCCGCCGCGTTGTGCAAATACATCGTCGAATCCATACCGCCGGACTCACACGTTTCAGCGCTTCCCTCGATCAACTCAGCCTTGACCGACCATCCTGCAGGCACATTGATCGCAAACCAGTCATCGTTCAGCGCAACCTGATGAGAGCCCTGGATATAGAAGTCGGTTGTGAAACTGGTGAATGAATTTGCAGCCGCCTGAAAATCATTCGGCTCGGTCTCAGTTCCAGCCATGACCTGTACGTCGACTTCAAGTCCATAGGCGCCCAGGATGGCGTTATTGTCCGTTTCCTCGACCCTCACATAGTAGGTGCCCGCATTCAGGTACACCGAAAGCGACGAACAGGATTGAATGCCCGCTGTGGCATCGGTGTAAATCTGCGCACCACCCGAGTTGTAGAGGCGCAGCGTCGTTGCGAAGCCCGCCGCGCAATCGATCAGCGAACCATCGAAGGTCTCAATACGCACCGCCGAGGGCTGCGACAGCACCAGCCTGTAGTTGTCCACATCGCCGATGGCCGGAATCGTCCCGCGAACAATAGCATCGCCCGTAAGCTGCACGGGCGAGGCATTCGCCTCGGCAAAGGTGTTGTTGGGATCGACCTCGCCTATCACACCTTCCACAAAGCACTGCGAGCTGCATCCATCGCCGTCCACCGTATTGAAATCCTCACAGGTCTCAGGCGAATCGACCAGGCCATCACCGCACACCGCGATGCGCTTGCACGACGCATCGCAATTGGCCGTCGGCAGATTCATCGCATCGCAGTCCTCCACCCCTTCTTTGATGCCATTGCCGCACAGCGCGTTGAATGAAATGAACACCTGATAGGCAGGGATTGCGTTGTTATTGAACCAATCCTGCACGCGCAGGTAGTAGGTCTGGCCAGGCAAGAGCCCCCGAGCCCCAGCATCCGTCGTCGAGGTGATCATTGCACAAGAGTTAATGCCATCCTGATCATCGTACGCAAGCAATGTGGTGCAGTCGGACTTGAAGAGGAACATCTCGTTGTCGATACCCACGCACGAGCTAGGCCCGTTGCCATCGAAACTTTCGATCTTCACATCGGCAACTCCCGGAACCTGAAAGGCAAACCAATCCTGGTCGGCAACAGGCGTGATAGCTCCGCTCAGCAGAACCGGTGCACTGTATGTGCCGAGCCCCACCCCACAAAGATTGTTCGGCTCCACTTCGGCGAGCAGCTCCAGCACGCATTGATTGCTGCATCCATCGCCGCTGAACGCATTTCCATCGTCGCATTGCTCGGTCGGATTGATGACGCCGTCACCGCACGTATAAAGGGTTTTCGTGATCTTTAGGACATAGTCAAACCCTTGCTGGCCGCCCACCAAGGAGTCGCTCAGCTCGACAAAGTAATCGCCGGACACAAGGCTGCTTGCCGTCGCCAGCGAACAAAACCCAGGACCGTTATCGTCATCAAAGCCCACCAGCGTTCCATCGGCCTTGCGGACGTTGATGAGGCTGTCCAGCAAATTGGACGCGCAGGTCGTGCCCATAAAGCCATCCAGCACTTCAATCTGCAGCACGCCTTTCTTGCCGGCCGGCACATTCACCTTAAACACATCGAACTCGGTCGAAGGGCTTACAAAACCCTTGATTTGACCGGCAGGCGCGAGCAAGTCGAAATCGTTGGCCGTCGCGATGCTGTTGTTGGGCTCGACTTCGCATCCAGCCTCAATCTGGCACAGATCCGAACAGCAATCGCCAACGGCAAGGTTGCCGTCATCGCATTGCTCGGGCCCCTTCGCGAGCGTGCCATCTCCGCAAAAAGAAGCGCACGAGCTCGGTGTTCCGCTGCACGTAAAGCCCGCTTCAACAACGCAAGAAGAGCTGCATCCATCGAAGCTTGCGACATTGCCATCGTCACACGCTTCGCCCGCTAAAATAAGCGAATCACCGCATAGCGGGCTGCATGCACTGGGCGTTCCCGAACAGGCATAGCCCACTTCGACCGAGCACACATCGCTGCAGCCATCACCGTTAACAAGCGATCCATCGTCGCATTGCTCGGTGCCCGCCGCGACGCCATCGCCGCAAGTCGTGACGCATTGGCTGGGCAGCCCATTGCAGGTCCAGCCCGCATCCACCTGACAGATATCATCGCAGCCATCGCCCGGAATCGTATTGCCATCATCGCATTGCTCCGGCGCGACAATCATGCTGTCACCGCAGATCGTCTTGCAGATGCTGGGCGCGCTGTTGCAAGCCCAGCCCGTATCGATGGCACACGCCGCGGAGCATCCATCTCCATCGGCCGTATTCATGTCATCGCACTGCTCGGTGGCCGCGACGATAATGCCATCCCCGCAGACCGTGGAACACACCGAGGCCGCCATCGGCGCCGTGCTGCACACATAGCCATTCTCGATCGCACACGAGGCATCGCAGCCATCGCCGCTCTGCGCATTGCCATCATCGCAAAGCTCGGCGCCCGCAACCTTGCCATCCCCGCAGGTTGTCACGCACACGCTGGGAGGATTGAGCGGATCTTTCGTGCAGGTGTAGCCGTACTCCACCGTGCAATCCCCGGCGCAGCCATCGCCTGAAAGCGCAACTCCATCGTCGCAGCCTTCAGGGCCCGCGGGAATTCCATCGCCGCAAATCGTCGCGCACGGCGTAAGCCCACCGGGCATGCCCATGCATTTCCAGCCAGCTTCGGGAGCACATACAGCGCTGCATCCATCGGCCGCCTGTATATTGCCATCGTCGCAAGTCTCGGTGCCGCCGAGCTTTCCATCACCGCACGTTGTGGCGCACACGCTGGGCACCGCCGGACTCACCGTGCACGAATACCCAGGCTCTACAACGCATGTATCGGTACAGCCGTCGCCCAATGCGTTATTGCCATCATCGCACGCTTCCGTGCCGGCCGTCTTTCCATCCCCGCAGAATGTTGTGCACACACTGGGCGTCCCCGTGCATGTCCACCCCGCCTCCACGGCACAAACAACGCTGCATCCATCGCCCGCGTTGACATTGGCGTCATCGCATGTCTCACCGGCAAGCTGCACACCATCACCGCAGATAGGCGCGCACACACTCGGAGCTCCCGCGCACATCCAGCCGGCCTCGACCGCGCACATCCCAGAACAGCCATCGCCGCCGTCTTTGTTATCGTCGTCGCAGCCTTCTTTTCCTGCGGCAATACCATCACCACAGGTTGTGATGCACGCGCTCGGCTCTCCCGCGCAGGTATATCCCGTCTCTTCCGTACAGGTATCGCTGCAGCCATCATTTGCCGTGGTATTCCCATCGTCGCAGCCCTCGGCGTCCGCCACGATGCCATCGCCGCACATCGTCACAGGCGTGCCACCGCCCGAACCGCCGCCGCCCTCGCTGCCCGAGCTGGACGAAGTACTGGACGAAGAACCGCCCGAACCAGAGCTCGATGAACTCGACAAATCGTAGGGAATTTGGCTGCGATCCGGCGCGCTGAGCAATTCGCACCCAGCTCCGCAGAGCAACATCGAACTCATCAGCCAAAGGCCGGTGAACCCCTTTAGCAATTTCATAAGAGACCCTCTCCTCAAACTGACAGGCCGGCGCTCTTAATCGGAACATTCAGCGCGGGTGCCCATACGGTAGGGGACTCAAGACCCGCGCGCGCGTCAAGCCAATCCTTCATGCGTTTGGCACAAATGATTTTTCATTCCCGGGTGTCGTCTTGGCAGGCTTCGCGGGGCTCGCGGGGCTCGCGCACAAAACGCATCTCGATGAGCTCGAGCTTCAAATCGCCAGGCGCTCCCGGCGAAACCCTGGCGCGCAGGCTGGCCTCGATCTGAGCATCTGACACCTCGCTTGACGGCCCATCCACATCATCCAGCTTCGCGGCTACGCTTTTATAGGCTTCCCGAAAAGGCAAACCCGAGCGCACCAAATCGATTGCGCGATCGGTCGCAAAACAGTCGGCACTGATAGCGGCCTTCATTCGTTCCTTATTGAAGACCAGGCCCTCGATCAGCCTAGGAATCAGCCTTGAAGCGGACATCGCCTCATCGAGAGCGCGCATCACGGGCGCCTTCGTTAACTGCAAATCGCGGTGATACCCGGAAGGAAGAGCCACCAGCGATTGCACCTCAAACAGCGCCCCCTGCACCACCGAAGCCGAGGCCCGCACAAGCTCCACCACATCTGGATTACGCTTTTGAGGCATAATCGACGAGCCTGTTGTAAACGCCTCGGGCAAGGTCAAAAACGCAAATTCACTCGTTGTAAACAGCGACAAATCCCAGGCGAACCTCCGCAGCACCGCGCTGAGTCCCCACACCGCCGAAAGCAGCGCCGCCTCAATCATTCCGCGGGACGACTGACAGGCCATTGCATTCACAAACATCCCTGAAAAACCGAGCTCTTTCGCCACACCTTCGCGATCGAGAGGCAGGTTCACCCCAAAACCCGCCGCACCACCGAGCGGACAACGATCCAGAAGCGCGCGGGCCGCTTTCAGAAAGTCCATGGCATCGGCGACATTCTCGGCAAAGGCGGCGGCCCAAAAGCCCACGGACGAAGGCATAGCGCGCTGCAGATGCGTATAGCCCGGCATAGGCGTCCACATCTCGCGCCTCGCCAGCGCCAAAAACGTCAATCCGATAAAATTGGCCAATTCAATAAGCGAATCGGCGGCATCGCGTTCATAGAGACGCAGAGCGACCAACACCTGATCATTGCGGCTTCTGCCCGTATGCACCTTTTTGCCGACATTGCCCAAAACCTTCACCAAAGCCTCTTCGATAGCGGAGTGGCCATCTTCATCGGCAGGAGACAATACAAACGAATTATCTTCCACTTTGGAGATTAAGTTTAAAATTTCTTTTTCGAGGGCGAGGAGTTCGGAGCGGTCGATGACCCCAATACGAAAGAGCCCTCGCACATGAGCGAGACTGGCGCGCAGATCATAAGGCAAGAGCCTTTGATCGAGTTGCCAATCATCGCGGGCGGTAAAGCGCATCATTTGCTGGTCGGGGAGTTGGCCTTTGTCCCAGAGGTTCGAGCTCATGGGGCGGTGCTAGCACGGATGGGGACGGGCGTGGGGGAGGATGAGGGGCGGGCCCATCAAAAAGGCGGCCACGCATCTTAAAAAAGCAACGCATGCCCTCGAAAGCGCTTGGAAAGCCAGGGGAATCCAGGCCGAAAAATCCGATGCCAAGCCCATCGACCGCCTCAATGACAATGGCTGGAGCTCTCTCTTTTATCGCCTGGATGCGCTCGCTTCTCTCCCCCACGATCTCTATCCCCGCGCGAAACAAGCCGCCATCCTGCGGGACACAATTTTTCCCCCCGAAGTGGGACTAAGTTTTTTACAAAAGCAATTTCGAATTCAGTGGATGGAGGGAAAGCAGCGCATCGACCGGGTTGCGGAACAGAAATTGGAAGGGCAGGTATTGGATTTAGCCGGACCCGAGGCATGGCAGGAAATCAAGCGTACGCATGCCCTCTATGGTGAAGCCCTGGGCATTACGAAGGCGGCCAAGGAAGGCTCTCCCCAGCAGAATTTAAGCGAAGGACTCAAGGCGCTATCCAAAGCCATTCAAGAATATGTGATTCAAATCGGCGCATCGATCGAATGGAAGAAGCCGGCCTCGATTCAAGCCGCCAAAGCGGCGCTTGCTCCCATTGCACAAGCGCGGACGGCGGCGCTGAGCGATCGGGGTTCGGGGAAAGAGGGCGCTCCGGAGGAGAATTCAGATGCGGAAACCCCAACGGCAGGCGCCCCTTCCACTCCGTCGGAAGGCTGATAAGTTCATCTAACCCGGTGCGGGATGGATTAGGCAGGTCAGCATAAACCGCCGCCGAAATGGGTCGGGGCGGCCAAATACTCGTTGGGCTGATTTCCAACGGTAACTAATTGTCCCTTGAGGAAGCATGTCTACACCGACCATCGCCAGCGTCGCAAAGCTCCTCGCTCGCGAGCATCGCAAGAACGATGAACGCATAGTTCGCATTTTCCAGCTCGAACACGCGCATGAGGTCCGGCTCATCGAGATAACTACCTCCGTCCCCAAGGACGGCGAGGTGATGCCATTTCGATTCACGAAGGATCTTCCCGATGTGCCGTTCGAGTCGGTGATCATCCTTATTCACCCGGACGACTGGAACCGAAGAAAAGATCTGGTCTGGCCGGCCGAATTAGACCCCCAGAAGCACACGCCCGTCGAACTTGAGGCTGACAATGGCCCTAGCAACTGATTGGGCAAGAGGCTTCCTAGAAGATAGCGTAATCAGCCCTGCTTAAAAGCGGTCAGTGGGCTCCCGAACACGCGCAACAGACCCATCGCGGCGCCTCCCACATGATGACAATCCTTACGACGTGGGAGCGTTTCCTCAGCAAGCTCGAGTACGATCGGCGCACCGTGCAGCATCGCATTAAGCCCCTTGTGGACGCCCTTGAGGAACTACATCCGGCGGTTGCTCGAGCCGCAGGCCGCGAAGGTCCTTGGCTTGAGTATCCATGGCGAACCCCGCTTGATTCGGTGTCCGCGCCTTGCGAGCACCTACCCGGGCTCGAAACCTACCGAAGTACCAACGGCAACTCCGTCGCGCTGCTCATTCGGTTCGCTACCACATTAATCAACAATCATGACCGAATCTTTGCCGCCTGACCGCCCAACCCCAGCATACAAACATTGCTCACACAATCCGCGTGCGCCGCGCATCCCTCTCCATCCATGCATGGCAAACCATTCAACCCACCGCCCGCCGATCTCTGTGGACCCACAATACTCACACCTCGCCGGCGAGAGATCGTCCGTCTCATGCTTTTTCAGGTGCGCTGCCGTTCCACCTAGGGTAAGTTACCAACATGTCGCACGCGCTCCAGAACCCGCCCGCCGGCTTCGACGACCTACCCATAGACCAACAGATCGACTACGTGCAGACTCTTTGGGATCGGATAGCCGCCAACAAAGACCGGGTTCCGGTGCCGGCGTGGCACCGCGAGATTCTCGAGGAGCGACTTGCCGAGCATGAGGCTGATCCGGACGCGGGCCGCCCTTGGGAACAAGTCGAGGCCGACCTGCGAAAGCGACTGGCCAGCCGTCTATGATGCAGCTCATCATCCGGCCCACGGCGGAGATGGATGTCCAGGAGGCATCGGACTGGTACGAGGAAAGGGAACCCGGGCTCGGAGCGAGCTTTCTTGATGAGCTCCGCAACACATTCACAAGAATTCGCCTCATGCCCCTTCAGTTTCCCAATATCAGAGGCGGTCTTCGGGGTGCGCTCCTGCACCGCTTCCCTTATGCGATCTATTTCGTCACGCGCGACGAGCGCAGGGTGGTCGTCATCGCCGTACTCCACCAGCACCGCAGCCCGAGTGTCTTGAAGAAGCGCCTCCGAGCCGAAGGAAAGCCGGGCTGAGCGTCCACCGCCGTACTGAACGATCCGACTTTGGCTAAAGAAAGCCCCCTGCAAGAGAATTCAGATGCGGAAACCCCAACGGCAGGCGCCCCTCCCACTCCGTCTGAAGGCTGATTCCCATCGGATAGGAGAGCAAGCAGCCGCGATGGGATGGGAAAGGCCATCCTATTGAAGATAGGCGGGCTGGGATTGGATGTGAGTTCGGTACTCCATGGGGCCGCTGGAGCTATGAAGACATATGAATTCACATCCAATAAAGGCTGGGTGGGTTCTTATCGGATGTAAAAACAGAATACCCGTTCAAGATTAGGCCGAAGCCTTCTCTAAAAACGCCCGGATCACCGGATCGACCCCATACCCCTCCATCGTTTTGGTTTCATTTTTGGCTAGATTGCTTAAAGATTGTTCGATGCCGGGATTCTTGCCGGTAAAGGCATCGATTAAAGCCCGGTAGCGCGCAAAAAGCTTCTGGCCCTCCTCGCCCTTGGCATCGATTCCCCGGCCCATCGCTTCCCGGATATCCACAAACAAATCCTGCCAATCCTGCTGCGCCTTCCGCATTCCTTCTTCGCCCATTGCAATGCGGCGCGCTTCAATCTCTTTTAATTGCTCTTCGGTATAATATTTTTCAAACATGATGGTTACCTCAATGGTTTTGAGTAAATCGCCGACCGTCATCTCCCCGCCCGCCCGAAGCACGGCCGCGGCCTTCTCTAGCCTGGCTACCAAAAGCTCAGCCTGTTTTTGCGCCTGTTTGGCATGCTCTAAATGCTGCTCGACCACACGCAAAAATGGCCATTCTTTTTGGCCCAGATAGCGGCCAATCTCATCGAGTGTAAATCCCAGCGCCTGCAGCGATAGGATTTGCTGAAGCTTCGCAATGTCCTTTGCCGAGTATTTGCGGTGCCCGGCATGGGTGCGATGCGACGGAATCAGCAGGCCAATTTCTTCGTAATAGTGAAGTGTCCGAACGGATATGCCTGTCCGTTTGGCCAAATCACCTACTTTTAGAATTAGACCTGAATGCGATCGATTGGCTGTTGGCCTCGTGTTCATGTTCGCAGAGGTGGGTTGGGGGGACGGTGTTCACTGCGCCATAAACTCTGCGACCTCACGCCGCGTGAGGTTCAAGGGATTTTTTTTGGGGCCCGATTTTTTGCCCGCTCAGATGCTCATCCCGCCTGATCGAGGCTCTCGTCCACCAGCGCGCGAATCTCCGAAAGCTTCTGGGGATCAGCCTTCGGCGCCTTCGTGCCCGCTCCCAATTGCTTCTTCGCCGCCATTTCGCGCTCCATCAGCGCGAGCTCGTCATCCACGCTCACCGTCCGCTTCTTGCCAATGCCCAGCGTCCTCGCAAGCCAGCTCCGCGCTTCGGATAGCGCGTAATCTCCACTCAAAATCACATCGGGATTCGTCTTGAGCTTCTTGAGCAAATTCTTGTTCGAGTGCGCCCAGACCATCGACTCTTCAAAGCTTTCGCGCGGCGTTAGCTCCATAAACTTCGACGCCGCACGCTCAGGTGTGTTGTGCAGTGTGCAGAAGATCGAAAGCGATAGCGCTATGTCTTCCACAGGCATCTTCGTCGCCGAATGTACGTTCACGCCGCCGCAGCCTTTGGAATAGATGTATGAGCCGTTCGCCAAGAGCACGCCGAATCCCAAGAGCACGCCCGCTAAATCCGCAGCCGCTTCCCGGTCACTCCCAGGAAAAGCCTCCATCGCCCCCGACTCTTCCATGAACATCCACGATACGGCCCGCACCAGCGCCGTCGTAAACACCACAGGATGTTTGAGCTCCGCCGCATTGAGCATCACGCGATACTTGCCTTCGCTTACCTGCGATACCCGCGTCGCCGCCGGACCCAGCTTTCCAAGCCCGCCACAGGCTCCGCTCGAACAGCTCACCTTGACGTTTTCTCCTTGGCCCTCGGGCATAATCACGCCGAGCTCAATCTCGTAGTCGCGCATGCCCGCGTGCGCCTGAACACGCCTCACCAGCGCTGCCACCGAGCCAGGCGAGCCATCAAAGACATCGGGAAAATAATCGCCGTTGGGAAGCACCAAGCCGCTGATGGGCTCCGCGCCCATGGAAAGCAGCGACGCGGCCGAGCGAAGAATCCAGCGCATTTGAGTTTCAGCAGGCAATTCCATAGCCTCGATGATACGCGCTCAGGTCTCTTCGAACCAGCGCCTTTTCGCCGCGCGCGCATCCCAAAGCCATAAAACAAAGGCGTAAAAATCCCTCGCGAAAGAAGGGCATTGCAGCCTATACAAACACGGTATGTCCACCGAGTCCCGCGGCCATGCAAGCCCGTCTCACTCAAATATCGCCGATAGAAAAGCCGATCATATCGAGCTCTGCGCCAAGGGCGATGTCGGCTTCAAAGCCAAGTCCACTCTGTTCGAGGATATCGAGCTGATTCATGACGCGTATCCAGAACTCTCTCTCGAGGAAATCGATACAAGCGTCACGATTTTAGGCAAGACGCTGCGCGCTCCGCTCTTTATCGCGGCAATGACGGGCGGCACCGAGCGGGCCCGGCAAATTAACCGGGAGCTCGCCGAAATCGCCGAGGAGCGCGGCTATGGCTTTGGATTGGGAAGCCAGCGCGCGATGCTGAAAGACTTCGTTCATCCAGGCTCTTATGAGGTGCGGGATGTGGCTCCCAATGTCTTGCTGCTGGGCAATATCGGCGTCGTTCAGGCCCGTTCGCTGCCCACCGAGGTGATTAAGGATTTGGCCGCGCGCGTCGGCGCCGATGCGATGTGTGTGCACGCGAATCCGGCGATGGAGCTGGTGCAGCCCGAGGGCGATCGCTATTTCGCGGGGGCTCTTTCGGCCATGGAGCGGCTGAACGAAGAGCTGGATTTACCCGTGATCGCAAAAGAAACAGGCTGTGGTTTCGGGCCGAGGGCCGCAATGCGGCTGGCTCAAATCGGTATTCGCCATGTCGATGTGTCCGGCGCAGGAGGTACGTCTTGGGTGGCCGTTGAAGCCGCGCGCGCGAGCGAGGGCGCCCGTTCTTTGGGCGAAGCCTTGCGCGAATGGGGCATTCCTACAGCGGCTTCCGTGGCCATTTGCAGAGCCGCGCGGCCCCGCTTCCGCACGATTATCGCAACGGGCGGAATGAAGAGCGGCATGGATGTGGCGAAAGCCATCGCGCTTGGAGCGCATGCCGCCGGCATTGCCAGGCCCACCTTGCAAGCGCTGCTCGAGGGCGGAAAAGAAGCCGCCGCCGATTATTTGGCGAGTGTCGAAGCCGAGCTTCGCGCGGTCATGCTGCTCACCGGCTCGGCAAACACAAAATCTTTGCAAAACGCGCCGATGGTTGTGCGGGGAGAGCTTCGGCTCTGGCGCCAGCTCGCCAAGAAAATCAAGACGGACCCGCGAAGATAGCGACCAGGCGCACCCCCTTCGCGCCAAGTTCCACGAACGGCAGAGCTTCCGTTCAAGAGGGCGGGCGTGATAGGGTCGCCGGACCACGTTCGTGAGCACCAAGTAAAGAAGCCGAACACCCATGTCGGAAACCAAAGCGCGTTCCCCAACCACGGATCGCCCGCCGGAAGACCTCAAGAAAGAGCGCGATGCGTTCATTGAGCAGTTTTTCCGGAAGGGAGCTCAGTTTTCCGAGGAGCTGCTCGCGGAGAACAAGCGCTTGCGCGAAAAATTGGCCGAGCTCGAGGCTGAAAATCAAAAGCTTCGGACTCAGCTCGCGAGTGATACGGCGATCCGGGAGCTGCTCTCCAAAATCGATGCGCTCGAGGCTGAAAAGCAGCTTCTCATCAGCCGCTCGACGCAGATGGAAGCGGTAACGAGCAATTACACGCAGCGCTTTTTCGCGATTGAAGAAGAGCTTGCGAACCTTGCCAATCTCTATGTGGCAACGTCGCAGATTTATTCGGGCTACAGCGTGCGCGCCGTTATCCGCACGCTCAAAGAGCTGCTTTCACAGTTCTTGGGCGCCGCATCGTTCACCGTGTACCTCATCGGACCCGAACAAAAAGAGCTGATCGCCGTCGCGACCGAAGGCGTCACGCGTACCGAGGTTGCTGCGATTTCGGCGAGCGAGGGGCTCATCGCCGACGCGTATAAAACCGGCAAGGTACGCATTCAAAGCGAAGGCGATACATCCAAAGGCTCGCGCGAACAGCCCGCAGCGGTAATTCCCCTCAGGCTGGACACCTTCACCGTCGGGGTGATCGTCATCTTCGCGACACTTCCCCAGAAAACTGAATTCGGCCATGTCGACAACGAGCTATTCAAGATGCTGAGCGATCATGCAGGTCCGGCGCTGATCAGCGCGCGGCTTTTCACAGAAGCGGGACGCAAGATACCAAGCGTTCTTTCCTTCCTCGACGCGGAGGACTAAGCGATGGCCGAGTACTCCTGTTTGATCGTCGAAGATTCGCCGATGATGCGGCAGCTTTTGGTGTTTGCGCTCGCCCGGCTCAAGGACCTTCGGGTGACCGAGGCGGACGACGGCGTGGACGGCCTTCGAAAGCTGGCGAATACCAAGTTCGATATCATCATCACGGATATCAACATGCCCATTATGGATGGGCTGAAGCTGGTCAAGCGCGTGCGCAGCGATCCGGTGCACAAAGACACGCCGATTATCATCATCACGACGGAGGGCTCGCAGGAAGACCGGCAGCGGGCGCTTTCGCTCGGGGCAAACGCCTACATCACGAAGCCGATTCAGGCGCCGCAGGTGATTGCGAAGGTGAAGGAATTGCTCGGAATGGTGTGAGAGGGCGTCTACAGGGCCTACTGCACGCCCTGTAGAACGCCTTCTTTGGGCAGGGCTATTTCGGAATCAGAATCATCGACGAGCGCGCCGGAACCGAAATCGACGGACCATTTTGCGTCGAATTGGTAAGCAAATCGGTATAGGCGCCCGCCGGAATATTGCCCACGGATTGCTGGGAATCCGCGCGATTCACAAGCACGACGACACTATCCGCTCCACTCACCATCTGATAGGCAATGGTTTCGGCATTGGACGACAATACGGTGCGATTGCCCCGGCGCAAGGCTTCGTGATCCGCGCGGATTTTGCCCAGCGCTTTTAGATGATTCAGCAGCTTTTGCTGGCCCTGCGAATAGTTTGCCCATTGCATCATCCTGCGGTTATCGGGATCGCCGGCACCTGGCAATCCGATTTCATCGCCGTAATACACCAAGGGAACACCCTTTGAGGTATAGAGAATGGAGAAAGCATTGCCGAGTCTTTCAAAGGCGCTGACTTCGCTGGGCAAAGCGGGCGTTTGCGACCAGTTTTCCGTGCCATTGTTACCGCCGTTCCAAGGATCGCTCCATTTAGGATTATCCTGCGCAAAATGGATGGAGCGCGGCACGTCGTGATTGCCGATAAAGGTGCTCATAATGCCCGCACCGTAAAATGAATCGTTTGATCCGAAGAAATTGGCCAGATCCGACATCGGCTGATTTTGGATCAATAAGGTTGAAGTGAGGATCACCCTCAAGGGGAAATCGAATTGGCCGGTCAGCTTGCTGGCTGGATCGACGTAATATTTAATTAAATCGCGGTCGCCCGTGAAGGTCTCGCCGACGGTATAAAAATGCTGATTGGTCTTGGATTCGATATCGGCTTCGAGGCGGTTGCGCAGATCGAAAATCCAAGAATCCTCGATATGCTTCACGGCATCCAGGCGAAAGCCATCGATATTCGTCTGCTGAATCCACCAAATGGCATTATCGATTGAGAATTTGCGAGCCTCGGGAACGGTGAAATTAAAATCGGGCAAATAATCGCGGAACCAGCATTGCTTGGCTTCGACGGGATTATTCCAAGCGCATTGCTCGCCACATACGCAATATTTGCCATTGTTGTTCAAAGGCCAAAACCAGCCCGGGTTTTGGGTGTACACGGAAGAGCTGATATGCACATGATTCATCGCATAGTCGACAATCACTTTCAGATTTTTGGCGTGGGCCGCGTCGACAAGGGCCTTCAAATCGGCCATTGTGCCAAAATGCTCTTCCGTTTGGCTTAAATCCGAAGGCCAATAGCCATGGTAGGCGCTGTAAGTATGCAAATCGCTCCCCGCTCCGGCCACATTGGGATTGTTCATGGGCACCGTCAACCACAATGTATTGATTCCCAAATCGTTAAAATAGCCGGCATTGATTTTTTGAAGGACGCCCGCGTAATCGCCGCCTTTGTATTGAACGGGCGCGTCCACGCCGTTAATGGCCTGGCCATTGTTGGAAGGATCGCCGTCCAAAAAGCGATCGACAAATACAAAATACATAATGGCGTCACGCCAATCGAATGCCCCGGCCAGGGTTGGATCGGCACAGGTGTATTCGGTGCATTTTAAATCCAAAAGCTTTGAGTTTTTTCCTCCAAAGCCGTCGTCCACCTGGAGGGGATTGTTGGGATCGGCGATCCACATATTGGTATCGACGAGAATAAATTTGTAGAGAACTTCGCCCTGCCAAGGCAAATCGGAGATCGTCTTCGTAAAGGTATCGCCGTTTTTGGTCATCACAGCATTGGGATCGTTATCGTTCCAATTGTTAAACGTTCCCACCACCTTCACATTCGTGACACCCGCGTTCGTATAGGTGAAGGTATAATCGCAGCGCTTTAAATCATTATTGTTGATGCAGGGCGGATCGGCCGGCTGACCCGAGGAGCTGCTAGAACTCGATGAGCCGGTCGGCCCCCCCGCGCCATAGGCACCCTGGCCCGAACCTGTCGTCATTCCAGGCGTAAAACCGCCCATTCCAGGCGGCCCCTGATTGCGATCCTGAAGCTCGGGGCCCTCGGCGCAGGCCATGGGGATTAGCCCCAGGAGCGCGAACATCGAAGCAAAGACAAACCTGTGTTTCACAATTCATTCCTTTCTACACAAAATCTTTATCGGCAAATACTATCTGCTCGAACAAGAATACGAAACGATTGGGGAGGCAGCGGCACGGAAAATGGCATTCCGTTTACGCCAATGGAAAACTCTTCGCCGCTCAATACATCGGCATAAATACCGGCTGGAACAGCGCTTTCAAATAAGGGCAGCGATCCTTCGGAATCGGCCGTCGAAAATAAAGCGATGACAGGAAAGCCGTCGGCCGCGTCGCGGAGCAATCCGTAGGTGTGTTTCGTCGCTATCAAGGGGATGCGGGTCCCGGAGCGGAGGGCTTCGCTGCAAGCCCTTAGTTTTCCGAGCTTCTTGGCCGTTTGAAGAACCAGATTCTGGCCTTCCGAAAGCGCGGCGATATCGGGCATGACCCGCCGGCTATCGGGATCGGAAGCGCCGGCCAATCCGACTTCATCACCGTAATACAAAGTCGGAATGCCAGGCATGGAATACATAAAGGCGAGGCCCATTTCCAATCGCTTGTAAACGGCGATATCGGTGGGCTGCGCGCTGGGCGAGGATGTCCAGGGGCTATTCTGCGCGTCTCCATTGGCTTCGCTGATAAACCGGGCCGTGTCGTGGTTGTCGAGAATGCGCGAGAGGACGACGCCCGAGCCGGCATAAGCCGTTTCTTGTTCAACAAGCAGGCGTTCCACCGTTTCAAAACTACCAGATTGCTTGGCAATTGCATCGCGAAGTGCCCACATGAGCGGAAAATCGAAGGCGCTGTCGAGCCCATAAGGGCCGAGATAGAAGCGGATATTTTGAACGCCGGGCGATCCGGGCCCGGTAAAGACTTCGCCCAGAATAAGCGAGGAATCCTCGGGATAAGCGCGTTTGCGAAGCGCTTCCGATAGCCTGCGCGTCACCGTGCGGGGCATCATTGGAACAGCATCGATTCGTGCACCATCAATATCAAATTGATCCACCCAAAATAAAGTGTCCTCGATGCCGGTGCGCATCATATCCGGCTGCTGCCATCGCACATCTGGCAAATACGATGTAAACCAACACGTTAGAACATGATCGCCCCATCCGCAGTCGGTTGTGCCGCAAACGCATTGATCGGGGCCGGTGTGAAACCAGCCGTCTTTTTCGTGATCAATAAAGCGGGGATTGCTTTCATAAACATGATTGGGAACCAAATCGAGCAATACTTTGATTCCTTTCGAATGCGCGGCCGCCGTTAGATCCCGGAGAGCTTGTTCGCCTCCAATCCGATCGTCTACTCCCCTCGAATCCAGCGGCCAATAACCATGATAAGCCTCGGTTAAATGCCCATCGAGTCCGTCGCGTATATCGGTTGGATTGGTGTAGACCGGCGAAAGCCAAATCGCCGTGACGCCTAAGGATTCAAAGTAGCCATTTTCAAGGTCCGAAAGCACGCCCCCGAGCGTTCCTCCGGCCCGGCTCGTCGGTGTTGCCGGGGCCGTGAGCGGAGCTCCTCCGTCCCCCCGGAAACGGTCGATTAAAATATGATATAATAAACCATCAGATTGCCTTGGCATTGCAGCGTTTACCCAAATAACGGCGCGGCTCTTTTCGCTTTTTGTTCCGCCTTCATCGGCGGCTTCCACGCTGATGGTGTATTTTCCGCGGGCAAAGCCATTGCCTTTAAAGACGATCGAGCCATCCTCGGCCGACACGCTTTCAACGGTGAGCGCCTGGCCATTGGATGCAATGGCCGACACACTCGATGCATTAAGCGGAGGGCCGCCCGGCTTTTTTAGAAATGTTGCGCGAAGCCCGATACGGCCCGATTCATCGGAGGATGTGCTTTCAATGACGACTTCGGGCACGCTGCAATCGGGTACGCGGATGAGCGAGACTTCCTGAGCGCCCCGGAAGGTTGTTAAGGGATTGAATTCATCGGGGAAAAATACTCCATCGGCGCCAATTAAATATCCATGTTCACCGGCACCAACGGATAGATCGGCATACCACCACGAATCGTCTTCTTCGTAGGGTTTCATTTCAATGCCGCGGGGCTGCCATTGGTTCCAGCTCCCTATCACCATGGCCTGCACATAAGGATTCAAGCGCTGCGCCCATACCCTGGGCGCACAAATTCGCTCCGGAGCTTCTGAGGCGCCGCCGCAGGAAAATGCGGTGCATAAAAACGCTATCAGCGGTGCCAATCCCCAAAGCCGGCTTCGTTCCATAAGCGTGGCCATCCTAATGGGTTTTTAGGGGTTTTTAAATGGATTTCAGCCCCGGTACGCATAAAAGCCGCGTCCATGACCAAATG
This sequence comes from uncultured Polyangiaceae bacterium, assembly GCA_964537685.1. GTDB lineage: Bacteria > Myxococcota_A > Polyangia > Polyangiales > Polyangiaceae > CAZICM01. The sequence goes on along the minus strand of CAZICM010000016.1, from coordinate 51,547 downwards.
GCGCCATGGCCGCATTGCATATCGAATTCATTCGGGCGTATCTTCGATTACGGCGCAGGAGGCTCCCGATGATGTCTTTTCGAAAATCTTTATCCCAGCTTCTCTTCACAAGCCTTGGTTTAGCCTTGGTTTCTGCTTGTTCGGCGACCGATACAAATGAATCGGGCAGCTCGGGCAGCACATCTTCATCGAGCTCGGGCGGCGGCTCGGGCGGAGGAAATGGCTCGGGAGGCAATGGCTCGGGCGGATCGATGGCAAAGCCTGTTTTTCCCAGCGATCCTATTATCGATATGCCTTCGGTGCCCGCCGATGCGCCGGTTTTATTTGGGCCTGCGGCATCGGGCGACCCAAGCGGCGGGCCTTGTGTGACCGAGCCCGAAAATCAAGTTTTAATTCCACAGAATTGGCTTGCATTACGATTTAGATTTCAGCCCATGGGCGGGCAGAATTTATTTGAAATCAGGTTATCGGCCGATGGAGAGCCTAACGATTTGGTCGCCTATACGGATCAAACGACGTGGACCATTCCGGCGGCGATTTGGCAGGCGATGACGCTTGGCTTGGCCGATAAGGATATTTCGGTTTCGGTGCGGGGAGCCGTATTCGACGGCACGAAATTAAGCGCTGGGCCGGCTTTGGGTTCGGTGCTCAAGGTGCGCATCGCTCCCGTGACGGCGGGAGGAAATATTGTTTATTGGACAACGACAGGCGGTTCTTCATTAAAAGGTTTTGCGGTGGGCTCCACCTCGGTCGTGCCTGTGCTGGCTCCGGCTCAAGTGGAGATGAATACAACCAACAATGCCGACGTCACTTGCGTTGGGTGCCATACCTCGACGCCGGATGGAAAATATGCGAGTTTCACGGCTCAAGGCCCTTGGGCAAATGCAATTGCATCGATTGAAGAGGCAACCGTAGGAAAAATGCCTCCTTTTTTGGGCGCGGGTGCCATCGCCGCAATGAGCCAGCCTGAAATGGGAATTCATTCGTATTCGCAGTCTCATTGGAAGGATGGGGATAGAATTAAAATCGCGCCGCTTGGCGCGTGGCAAAATTCAAAGCTGGTGTGGATCGATATGGAAGCGGTGCAAGCCGGGGAAGGCACGGCTTGGGGCGTCATTCCAAGAAATGGCGATGCGCGGGGCGTGGGCGCTCCCACCTGGAGCCACGATGGCAATACCATCGTATATGTGTCGACCAATGCCCAGACCACGGGCAGGCTGGACAACGGCGATGCCGATTTGTATTCCGTTCCATTTAATAATAAAGGCGGCGGAATGGCTTCTCCGCTGCCGGGCGCGTCGGACCCAGGGCTCGAAGAATACTATCCGGCATTTTCACCCGATGATAAATACATTGTATTCAATCGTATTCCAAATGGAAACAATATGTACGACGCGCAGAAGGCCGAGCTCTTTGTATTGCCGGCGGCGGGAGGCAATCCCCTGCGCCTGCAAGCCAACGATCCCGCGGCCTGCAGCGGTAAATCCAGCCCAGGCGTGACCAATAGCTGGGCGCGCTGGTCGCCCGAGGCGAATTCTTCTGGAAATCGAAGGTATTACTGGCTGGTCTTTTCGTCGAGGCGGGGACCGAAGGGCAATCCGCAATTGTATCTCACCTCGATCGTCGATGAGGGCGGCTCGCTCACGAGCTATGGCTCGCTCTATTTCTGGAACCAGCCCGAGGATGAGAGCAATCACACGCCGGCGTGGGATGTCTTTCAAATTCCCGTGCCTCAATAGCCTCTCGCCCCGTAAACGAAAGGCTTTGCGCAGGTTCCGCTTGACCTGAATGGTAGCCTCGTTTACTCGACACAAATCCGCCCGTTTCTCCGTTCCAACCGCTTGAATTTCCCCCTGCGCGGCGCCTTGCTTGTTCTTTCAGGGCTGGCCTTGCCCGCGCGGGCGCACGCCGATCCGCCCGATGCGAAAGCCGCTCCGGAAAGCGTTTCGCAGAGCCCGCCGCCCGCTGAAAAAAGCGTGGATGTGGTGATTACGGGTACGCGCACGGCCGAAAGCGGCAGGCGCGCGCCTGTGCGCGTCGAGGTGGTGACGCGCGAGGAGGCCGAACGGAGGGGCGCCACCGATATCGCGCAGGCCCTGCAAGGTCAGCTTGGCGTGCAGGTGAACCCAAGCGCCTATGGCTTTTTGGGCAATCCGAGCGCGATTCAAATTCAAGGCTTTGACCGCGAGCGCGTGCTGATTTTAGAGGATGGAGAGCGGGTCGTCGGCGATGTGGGAGGCGCTATCGATCTGTCGTCTATTCCGCTCACCGATGTTTCACGCATTGAAGTCGTAACCGGCCCAACGAGCTCTTTGTACGGCACGAGCGCGATTGGCGGCGTGGTGAATATTTTGACAGCGCCGCCTGAAATCGAAGGCTTTAGCGGGCGGGCCCGCCTCGAGGGCAGAAGCTTTAAGGGTCTTGTTTTTCAGGGCAACGGCGCCTACCGCAGCGAAGACAAATGGGTAGGCTTGGATGCTTCGTTTCAGCGCAGCGATGGCATTGCGCTGACCGAAGGCGTGCCCGATTTGGTGCTGCCTGAATCGATGCGTTTTATGGTGGGTCTGCGGGGCGGCGCGGCCTTGGGCGAGCATATTGAAACCCGTGTGCGCCTGCGCTTTTTGCGCGACAATCTGATGGGATTGGAATCCCAGGTTGTGCCGGGCCTGAAGACTTATTTGATCGATTTACCCGAAACCATCGATCGAATTTCAATTCAGCTTTCGGAAATTATTCGCCTGAGCGAGTCGGCCCAAATGAGGATCGCGCTTGGGCGACAGCAGTTTTCGGGCACTTCCGAAAAAGACAGGCGCGATTCGCCGGCGGACGAAATGCGAACCCGCTCCGATATTATGCAAAGTATCGAAGTGTCCGCCAATGTGATCGAAAATGCGCGCACATGGACCTTGGGAATGAGGGCCGAGTCGGAACATTTCCGCCAAGAGATTTCGCGCACTGTGCCCTCACAGGGCTCGCTGGTTACGACCAATACGATGGAGGTGCCACGGACATCGCTGGGAAGCGCTTCGCTCTACGGTCAATTGCAGTGGAAACTAAAGGATTCCTTCAGTGTTTTGGGCGGACTAAGAGGCGAGAAGCACCTGCGCTATGGAGGCGTGCTCGCTCCGCGGCTTTCGATGATGTGGAATCCATGGGCGCCTTTGGTGATCCGGGCTTCGCTCGGGCGGGGTTTCCGGGCGCCCAGTGCAAAGGAATTCGGTTTTGTATTTGACCATTCTTATTATGGCTACCGCGTTCAAGGCAATTCCGATTTGATTCCCGAAAAATCCTGGGGCCTCAATGGTGATATTTCCCTGGCTCCCATGAAGGGTTTAATCATCCGCGGCGGTATTTTCGGCAATTGGATTAGAGATTTAATCGATATTGATTACAATCCGGTGCTGACGGCGGGCGGCATTGCTGAATATAAATATCGCAATGTGGGTGAAGCGCGCACGATGGGATTTCAATTCGATGCTTCATGGCGTGTCATTCCAAAGGTGCGGGTGGAGACGGGTTATGCGTATTTGTGGACACGCGACGATGTGAACCTGAGACCGCTGGAAGGGCGGCCGCCGCATACGGTGTACTCGGCGCTGAACGCTCAACTGCCCTGGTCACTCGAGATGGTGCTGCGCTGGCGGGCGGTGACCGATGCATTTATTGATGAAAACCTTCGCTCTCCAGGCTTTGAAACCCTCGATGCCCGCCTGTCCCGCACTTTATGGCCCAAGGCGATTGTGTATGTGGGCGGGCTGAATCTCTTGGATGTAAAAAAAGATCCGTCGCGCTTGGGCGATCAGCGGCCGATCACAGGGCGAACGCTGTACGCGGGCATCCGGTCCGAGCTGCCTTTTTAATGCGGCTTCCGGCCGGCTTTCATGCGTTTTCCGTTGTAAGCAAAACGTATCGCCTCTACGCTCGCGCTTTGCTGCCTTGGCACGCGCGCACACGAAAAATGATGCATTCCAAATCGTTCACCTATCGAAGGCACTGGCCTTGTGTGCTTGTTTTGCCGCTGCTGTTGGGATGCAGCGAAGAAGTGGGCCATCCCAACGGAGCGGGGGGAACATCGGGAGGCGCAGAGGATGCGGGCGCGGATGCGTCGGTTCCCGGAACGCCGCTCACCGTGGATGTGCCTGAAACGGGGCGGGTTTTTATCGATCTGGCAAAGCCTTCCGTGATTTCGCCGGCGATGGGCGGCGATAGCACCGATTGGCATATGGCGATGGGCGGCAACGATGTCTTCACCAATAGCGGTCCATCCGGCCCAGGCAATGGAAGCGCATTCGGCCCGCTCGATCCCATTGAGTATTTCGGCTTGGGTGAACCCATTGTTCCCTTCGTGACACCGGACACGACGGGCGGCGCATTTATCGATTGGTGGAAGTACGACAACACGGCGCATGTCATTTGGAGCCGCTTTCATATCTACGGAATCAAGGACAAAGATCGTTATTGGAAGGTGCAGGTTTTAAGCTTTTACGGCGAGCAGCAGGGGGCGCCCGTATCGGCTTTGTATTCGGTGCGTTTTGCCGAGCTCACAGCCAGCGGCGCGGGCCCAACGCAAACCTTGACGAATATCGATGCGACGGCCGGAGGACCTTCGCCGCCGGATACGATGCCCAGCGATTGCCTCGATTTGCAGAGCGGTACGCTGATGTCGCTCACGCCTCCCGACGCGCTGAAATCGACGGCTTGGCATTTGTGTTTTAGGCGCAGCGAGATTGCCGTGAACGGTGATGCGGGCGGGCCGCGGGGTGTGCTGGCTGTCGATTTGGATGCGGACAAAACCGCTTCGGAAACGCTCGACGAAGTAAAGCAAAAAACAGCGGATTCCGAGCTTCCCCGCTTTGATTCGATCGATTACGCGGCGCTGTTGGCGCCGGGCTTGAACTACAAAGGCGATCGCATTGTGACGGCTTTCAGCGATATGTGGATTGACGAAAAGGCCAATCCGCGCGCGCCCAAGGATGCCGCTTGGTATGTGATCGGCCCCGATGGCACATCGAAGTTTGTGCTGCGTTTCGAGTCGTTTGAAGGCGCTACCGCTCTAACTCCAGGAAAGGTGACGATGCGGGTGAAGGCGCTCCCCTGAGCCCGCGCGAGCCAACGCCTCTATGCTTCAGCCTGGCAGCCATTTCGAACGCTATGTTGTCGAAGGAGTCCTCGGTCAGGGGGCGATGGGCTGCGTGTACCGCGCGACGGATACACGTTTGCAGCGGAAGGTGGCGCTTAAGGTGCTGGCTCCCGATCCTGATTCGGGAGCGCTTCCGATGGAGGCCAGCGAAGCCATTCACCGCATGCGGAGAGAGGCGTTGGCGAGCGCGAAGATCGATCATCCCAATGCGGTGCAGGTCTTCGATGTCGGCGAATTTCAGGGCTGTCCGTATATCGCGATGGAGCTTATCAATGGGCGGCCATTGCGTTCGTATCAGGGGGCGCTCGATGTTCCGTGGACGCTGAAGCTGCGCTGGCTCATCGATGTGGCGAAGGCGCTGGGCACGGCGCACCGGGTTGGTTTGATTCATCGCGATGTGAAGCCTGACAATGTGATGATCCGCGATGACGGCGTGGTGAAGGTGCTGGATTTTGGCATTGTGCGCGCGGTAAGCGATGAGGCGCTTTCGGCGAGCACCTCGGGGGTTCATAAATGGACGAAGCTGACGGTGGATGGGCGGATTTTGGGGACGCCCGCATATATGGCGCCGGAGCAGCTTAATGCGACGCCTTTGGATGGGCGTTCCGATCAATTTTCATGGGGTGTGATGGCCTATGAGCTGTTCGTGGGCGCGCTGCCCTGGGATACCTCATCGAAAATAACGGCCTTGTTTGTAACGATTCTCACCCAGGAAATTGTTGACATGCCCGGCCCTGGAGGGAGTTCGCTTCCCGCGGGCGTGCGGGCAGCGATTTTAAAGACGCTTAAAAAGAATCCGAATGAGCGTTTTTCTTCGATGGAAGAGCTGATTGCGACGCTCGAGCCATATCTCTCTGCGCCGCGGGCGCAGCCGACGCCGGTTCCCGGATTAGGTGCGCCCCAGCAAATGGGAAGGGGGTACACCGTTCCGATGCTGCCTCCGAGCGAGCAGCAGGGCTGGCAAACGCCTTCGGGAAGGATGCAGAGCCCGGGACATGCCGGGCCTTCGCATCAGGGCTATGCGCAGCCGCCCACGCAGGTGTTTATGCGTCCGGCGGCCAATACGAAGGCGCCGATTTGGGTTGCGGTTGCGGCGGCGCTGCTGGTGTTTTTGCTGGGCGGGGCGCTGCTCTTGCTGAGGCACCGGATGAAGTCTCAGCCGGGCGGGCATTGGGATGATGTGCAACAGGCTCCTTACCAGCCCACATTTGCAATCGGTGCGATGGGCAGCCCGCCGTCGCCCGATATATTGAGCAGCCCAATCTGAACGCCCCGCAGGTGATCGGTCATGTTGACAAGCCCAATCTGCGCGCCGTACACCCGATCGGCTCCGTTGTAGATGCCTGCCTGAATTCCCGCGTGATCGCCGAATACTAAATTCGCTCCGCCGATTTGCATCCCATAGGAATCACTGTCATTCCAATTAAATCCACCTACTTGGGCAATCCCATAGAATTCGTCGTCAACGTAATTAATAAGCCCGACTTGGAAACCGCCGTAGAATTCCCGGTCGAGGTAATTGCCAACCGCTCCTACCTGAATCAGGCCCTTAAATGTGGAGCCCACAAAATTGCCAAGCGATACTTGAGCCACGCCTCTAAATTCGTGGTCAATCACATTGGCTCCGCCCACCTGCGCGAATCCATGAAAGCTTGGGTCGTTCGCGTGGGAGCCATAGCCAAAGATTTCCCGGTAGAGCCCGCGTCCTATCGTGTTGAGAGCGCCTACCTGCAATAACCCATTAAATGCGCCAATGGAGGAGCTCACTAGGCCCAATTGGATAATGCCGTAAAAATCATTGTCGACGTAATTGAATAAAGGCGCGATCTGGGCAATCCCATGAAAATCGTCGGTCATATTGCCCAGGCCCAATTGCAGCAAGCCATTGAATTCGTCGGCCCGGTTGAATCCCGCGACCTGCAGCGCAGCATAAAATCGCCGCGTTTGAACGCAATTCATGAGGCCAAATTGTCCCAATCCCACAAATAGGTGGCCGCCATCCGCTATCGTCCAGCCTCCATTTCCATAGGAATATTCTCCAACACAGTTATATCCGCCAATTTGAGCCAATCCAATAAAATTGCCAGCGCCGTTAACCAGGCCGATTTGAGAAATGCCCGCAAATGCCGATGCCTTGTTGCTCCATAGCGCTAACTGAAAGAGTCCTACGAAATCTTCATAAACGCTGTTTCCATAAAGACTGAATTGGCTAATCCCTCGAAACATTTGATTGTCGTTATAGCCCAGCGCGATTTGCAGGCCGCCGTAGAAGGCTTCATCGACGATGTTGCGGCCAATTCCAAATTGAAGGGGGCCGGCAAAAAACGAGTCTTCGTTGGCGAAGGCGCTGCCCTGAAATAATCCGAAGAAGTTGTTGGTGTCGTTCTTGGCGAGCCCAAGCTGAAAGAGACCAAAAAAGTAATCGGTGGGATTGTTGAGCCCCACGTCAACAACGTAGCGGTTTGGATATTCTTCGCCGCCGTCTTCTTCGGGTGGAGGAGGCGGCGGCGGGATGTAGGGCGGCGGGATATAGGGCCGAGGCGGCGGTGGAGGCGGAGGCTGCGAATAGGGCGGCAGGGACGGCGTTTGCTGAGGCGCGGGCGCCCGTCCTGTCACTTGTGCCACCACATAGCTGAGCGCCGCTTTTAGACGGGCTTCCAGCGTGTCCCGGGGATCGTTTTGGTAAGTGATGTAGCCCCGGCCATTGAGCACTTTTCCGTCAAAGCCGGTGAGCTCTGCAACGACAGCTTCGTTTGCGCCTTTATGAATAAGGCTGGTGCGCAGCGCTCCCTGCGCGATGTAGCGAAGCGTGTCCGGAGGCGCGTCGGCCGCGATGACGGTGTAGCCGCCCTGGGTGCCTATGGTTTGCCTTAAATGCTCGTTGAGCCGCGAAAGTACGTCGTCCGGTAAATCGGATGTCTCGTCCTGTATGGGCGTGACCGCTATCGATTGGGCGCGCGCGGGCAGCGCTATCAGTAGAGCCAGCGCAGCAAGCAAAACAGCAAGTGTTTGGATGAGCGATGTTCTCATTGCGTCCGCGTGCGCCAATTGCGCTGTTAGGTCGGTTGAGTGGATAGGGCGGCAAGCTCCATTAACAGCGCCGCTGCGCCCTTCGGACCCGCGAAGGGTGTGATGGCTTTGGAGAGAGCCTCCGCAATGTCTGGAACGTCTTCGCGCCTGAGGTTGTAAGGGTCGCGGCCAAGCCGTGTGCAGTGCGATTGCATCATCGCCCAGGGCATCGAGACGTACTTGGCCAAAAGATCGTAAACGCGATCGGAGACGTCGCCTAGATTTGAAGGCTTTTCGCGATGCTCCACGAGGGAAGCGGCAAAGCCCATGAGCTTGTAGCGCTTGAGCTGGGAGGAGCCGGGGCGCGATGTGGAAGGCGCTACAACCGAGGGCGGAGGGCGATCCGCAGGTTTCGCAGGGGCTTGAGCCACGGCAGCGGGTGGCGCGACAGCTTGAGGCGGCGGCGCAGCTTGAGGAGGCGTCGCGGCTTGAGGAGGCGTCGCAGCTTGAGGCGGCGGGGCGGCCTGGGGCGGTGCGAAGTTGGGCCGTGTGAAGGCGATCGCAGGCGGCGAGAGGCGAGGCTGCACCGCGGGCACGGGCTGCGATTCGAGCTTGGGCTGGATGTGCGTGACCTGCGATTCAAAGGGCGAAGGAGCGAGTTTTGATTTCGATTCAGGCTCCTCAATGCGCCGCATCATGCTGCTTCGCGCGAGGCGTTCGGCGGGTGTGGACATCGGGTCCGATGCGGCAAACACGACGCTCGGAGGAGCGTGGGAAGGCTGGCTCTGAAGGGGAAATGCAGGCGCGGACGACGCGAACGATACAGCCGGCGGGGCGGCGATGGCTTGGGCGGCGGGCGCGGCTTGGGCGTTTTGCCAGGTGAGCGAGCAGATTTCTGTGAGCACCGCGGCGCCGTTTGCGGGACGTTTTTTTGGATCTTTGGAGATCATCCGCTCGACCAGCGATGCGACAGATTCTGGGATATCGCGGCGGTGTTCGCGCAGGCGCGCGGGCTGTTCCATCAGGAGCCGCGTGAGTACGGCCATCACGTTGTCGGCGTCGAATGGCCCGCGGCCTGTGAGGCATTCGAAGAGGACGCAGCCCAGCGAAAATACATCCGCCTCGGGGCCGATATGCCGCTCGCCGCGCGCCTGTTCGGGCGCTGTGTACGCAGGCGTTCCAAGAAAAGTGCCCGTCATCGTGAGCTGGCGCTGAACGTCGAGCATGCGCGCCACGCCGAAATCTAAGAGCTTTACGCGCCCGACGTCGTTGCCTTCGAGGAAGATATTGCTGGGCTTGATGTCGCGGTGAACGATGCCTTGCGCGTGCGCAGACGCGAGCGCTTCGGCGAGCCTCCGCGCGACCAGCACAGTCTCTTCAATCGTGAATACGCGCTGCTGAAGGCGAGCCCACAGGTCCTCGCCTTCAAGCCATTCCATCGCGATAAATGGTGCGCCGTCGCTGGTTACGCCGTGAGCGACATAGCGAACGATGGCGGGGTGCTGCAGTTGGGAGAGCACTCTCGCCTCGAGCAAGAAACGCTCGGTCTCGGTGTGCAGTTGCTTCTGAAGGACTTTGAGGGCAACGAACGCTCCTGTTTCCCGGTCGACAGCACGAAAGACGGTCCCCATGCCGCCCGTGCCGACTTCCCGTTCCACAACGAAGCGTTCGGTGATCACGCTCATAATGCGTTCGGTGACTTGAGGCGAGCCTCGTGCTCATCCAGTTTGTCTTGGGGCGCCATCACGAATTCGCACACGCTGTCGCCTTTGGCGATGCAGCGGATTTCGCGCGAGTGCACATCGACCGCAAAGGCTTCGGCACACCAGCCCGCGGAGTATCCCGCTGAAAATAGGCAGGCGCAGCGTGTGGTGCGAAGCTTCTGGGACTGGAGCACTTCGGTCTCGAAGGTATTGGGATGCGAGTAGTGAAGGAAGTACGAATCGTCCTTGGCGGGCATGCTGTCATCGAAGATGTAGACGTAGGCCCAGCCCGCGTGCGCGAAGTGCAAGGGGCCCGTCGCTAGCCGAGCAACGCCGTCGGTGAGGCCCAGTTTGTCGGCGAATGCCTTTGCATCGTTGCGGCCAATTTCGCGCGCCGTGCTGTAGATGAACGTCATCGCCGCGTCCTCGCCGAACGCGGAAATGAGCGCGTCGAACCAGGCGAGGTAGAGGCTTTCGGCGCGGAGCAGCACATAGCGTTCACCGCCGACATGCACTGTTCCTGCGGCCGGACGCATCTGCAAATCGGCGAAGTGCTTTCGGACGATGACCTCCGCAAGTTCGAAGGTTCCGTAGAATGGGTCCGGAACGCGCGCACTGTTGAGCATGAAACCTCCTTGTTGGTATTGATGAATTCACCCGTTTGGCGGGCCACTTTTTAATCGTTCGAAGGATCGGCAATACATCCCAACGGACAGCGCGCACGCGAGAACGCAGCGCACACACTCGTTCCAGGAGAGATAAGGCAGGCTACCAGAGGATGGCCTTGTTTCGAAAGGGGGAAGGCTTGGGCCGATTACGGTTTTGCGGCTTGTTGCACGGGTTTGGGTGCGTGGAGGCGGACAAGAACGCCGAGAATGAGCGAGAGAATAGAGACAATCGCGCCGTTAAAGAAAGGCGCGGCATCGTTGACGCGGGCCAGGAGTGTGCTGCTCGCGGTTGGGCCGACGATGCGGCCAAAGGTTCCCGCGGATTGAGCAATGCCGAGCACTTCGCCTTGCTGATTTTCGGGGGCGAATTTGGAGGCGATGCTGGCCAGCAGAGGATTGGTGACGGCGACGCCGATGCCCAGAATGACGATGCCGGCAAATAAAAGCGACGGTGTGTGGGCCAAGGCAATGCAGATCATTCCCAATGCGTTTAAAATGGCGCCCGCAATAATCAGATTGATTTCTCCGTAGCGCTTCGCGAGGCGTCCGAGGAGAAAACCCTGCACCAATAAATTCATTCCGCCAAACAATCCAAAGAGAACGCCTACGGTGGTGCCTTTCCATTCAAAGCGATGATCGGCCAAACTGGGAAGGGCCGCTTGGATATTGGTCAGGCATACGAATGTGAAGAAGCCCAGAAGCAGCACGTAGCCCATCGGGCGCTGAAAGAGCAAACCGATAAACGATTGTTTTGGTCCTGAATTCGATGATTTTTGAGTGCCGTGCGCGGCGGCAGGGTCGGCGCCTGTTTCTTTTCGGAACGAAGGCAGGGTTTCAGGCATGAGGAAGAAGGTGAGAATCACGTCGAATACGGCCATGGCGGCGGCCGCGACGGGCGGCGCCCAGGGCGCCAAATGAAAGAGCGTTCCACCGATAACCGGCCCTAAAATAATTCCAAGGCTGATTCCAGAACCCAATCGGCCCATCGCTCCGGCGCGCTCGGATTGGCGGGTGACATCGGCAATGGCAGCCTGGCAGGCCGATAAATTCCCCGCCGTTGCTCCGGCGAGTACCCGCGAAGCAATCAGCAGGGGCAACAGCCTGAGCTCGGTGCCCAGCGCAAACACAATCATTGCAATTGCATTGCCAACCAAACTGATCAAAATGACTTTGCGCCTGCCATAGCGATCGGAAAGGCGGCCCAGCGTGGGCGTTACCAAAAATTGAGCCAATGAGAAGCTGGACAAGATCGGCCCAACCCACGACTCCGAGGCGTTCATGGACTCGACGTAGTGTTTGAGCAGCGGAATAACGAGGCCGAAGCCCACCAGATCCAAGAAGACGGTGAGCACGACGCAGAGGAGAACCCGCTGTTTTAGCCGTTCATGTTCGGGAGAAGACGGCGCTTGTGTTTCGGTCACGATGGAGCGCCGACGGTAGCGCGCTTTGGATTTCGTTGTCGATAAAGAACAGGCCGGCGCGGAAGAAGTGATGCGGCGGGAACATCGCGCGGCGAAATGACGGAGCCGGTACAAGCGGGCGTGGAGAGCACACTGGCTTGTTCCATAGCTTTTTCATGCGCGAACAGAGGCGGCTTGCCTCGCATTGCGCGCGGCCCAATGTGCCGTGCGAGAAGCTTTCAAGGGAGTGTTGAGACCATGTACACAAGAGGGTTGAAACTGAGTGGAGCGCTGATCGCGACGAGTATCGCGACCTTTGCTTTCGCCGCCGATCATGGGGATAGCCCGGCCGCCGCTGCCGATCCGGCTTCGGATATCAGCGATGTCTATGCGTGGATGGATGGCGGCAGGCTGGTCTTGGTGATGGATGTTTTTCCCGGGGCGCCGGCCACCGCGAAGTTCTCCGATCAAGTGCAATATTGGTTTCACACCCAAAGCGGCACTTCACCCTCGGATGTCCAGTCGTCTCTCGATGCGGTGTGCACCTTCGATGCAATGCAAGGCATTCAATGCTGGGCCGGCAGTGAATATGTGAGCGGCGATGCTTCAAACACCAAAGGATTGACAAGCGAAAGCGGGAAGCTTCGCGTGTTCGCAGGGCTTAGGGACGATCCTTTCTTTTTCAACAGCGATGGGTTTAACGATTCAATCAAATTGATTACTGAATTTTTAGGGATGCAAAATCCCGATGCGGCCGGATGTCCGTCGGTGGATGCGGCGACCTCGAGCATTGCGCTTTCAAAGCTGACGAAAAATGGAATGAATGGCCCTGGGCAGAATGCTTTCGCCGGGAAAAATGTGCTCTCCATCGTTCTTTCGCTGGATAAATCGATCGTAAATTCAGGCGGTTCGATTGTGAGTGTGTGGGGCGCTACCCGAAAAGCCGGGCAATAATAACGGAGGCCATTCTATGAAAATGATTGTCTATTCGGCTGGTATGGCGGCGGCTTTTTTGGTTTTTATGCATGGAGGCTGTGACGGCGAGGAAGCTGCAGGCAGTGGGATGGATAGCGGGAGCTGGACCGACAACCAAGCGGCGTCCTCCGGCAGCGCGGGCGCGGGCGCGTCGGGTGCGGGAGGTGCGGGTAGCGGGGGCGGCGCGGGCGGCGGGAGCAGTCATCCCGCGCAGCCTTCGCCCGGCGCGCTGATTGAACGCATGGGCAGGCCCGCAGAAAATACGGCGCTCAATAACGCGTTCGAAAAAAATCTCGCCAAAAAAGATATGGCCAAAAATCTATGGAATGCGGCCGAGCCGGCGACGTGGGCCGCGCTTGTTCCAGAGGTCGAAAAAAATCTGGCGATCTTCGACGCCTTCAATGCGGTCTGCGGCGATCAGTATCTCGCCGGGCCAAGCGCGGCGCCGGGACGCTATCAAGCTTTGGCTTCTGTGCTCGCCAACGATCGGCTGTGGGTCAATACCGACGAGACAACCTGCACCACGTATCTTGCCGTGGAAACCAACACATCGGGCGATTGCGGGGGACGAGCGCTTTATTACGATGTGATCGATGCGACGTACTCCATGCTCATTTCCGGAAAGTCAACAGGCATTGGGGACGCCGTGAATAAAGGTGCGGATGTGGACGGCGCCGTCTTCCCTTATCTGGCCGCTCCAAATCCATGAACCAAAGACTTCGGATCGCCGGGCCCGGCGATACCGCGCCGGCCGCGGTAAATATCGGGCCCGGCGACCCGGACCCCTACACAAAAACGCCGCGCCCGCAATCCCACAGCCACTCCGATGCGGCTGCGCTAACGGCTTCGTAGGTCGGCAGTAGCCAGGCCCGGAGTGTTTCGCGGCGGGTCCAGCCCGGGGGACAGGGCAGCGCGAGCGCAGGCGTCTCTCCCATGGAAACCAATGCTTCGCTCCATGCGCATAAGGCCAGCGCCCACTGCTGTTCTTCTTGGGATTGCACATGGAGGTCGCGGTCTTCGCCCAAGAGCGCAAACAAGAAGCGAAGCTCTCGTCCAATGGGATGGATCACGCGGCGCGCTCCAGGCGGCGCCCAGGATTCGTGGCGCGCGACACGCCGGCTCTCTACAGAGGCGAGCGCTAGGGTGTCGATCGCAAAATTGTCAATCCAAAAATCGATCGCCGAAAGTACGCTGGCCCGCGCGCAGTCCCGGGAAAATCCTTCGCTGTCCAGCGCAGTAAGGCTCTCCGCAATCGCTTCTATCTCGGCCCAATCCGGAGCGGCGGCCACGGCGCACGCAAAGCTCGCTCTAAAGCGGGAACCCGATTCGTCCGGCGCAGCAGACACGCGCGGAACAAAGCGGCCGCGCGCCGCTAGCGAGCACGCCAAGAGATCGACGCGATGTCCAAACACGGCGTGCAGCCGTCTTGTTAGAGCACCTTGAGGTGCAGAAGCCTGTACCGGCGGTCTTATCAACACTTCGTGCGCTGCCTTCACTGTCCACCATGGCTATCATGTGCAATTGCCAGATTCGACGATGAGATTGATACGGCAAGGACAAAAAATACAAAAACAAACTCTAAAAACAAGACCGGCGGCACGATTAGCATCGCAACTATGAAAGCTAGTTTTATCATCCGATACGCAATGTAACTTGTGAGTTGTAGAGCAAAACAACACGAAGAGAAAGAAGCAGGCGTGAACTTCGCTCGGGATGCCTCGCCTCATTCTCATGGTCGGTCAGAAGTTCTGGATCGGCCGAACCTCGCCAAACCGCTAAGGGACGCAGCCAAGATCCTAGGTCTGAGGCTGCGGACATTGCGCAATGAACATCAGCTTAGCCAAGAAGATGCGGCTGAGATTATCGGCATTCATTCCAAACATGTTCAGCGCATCGAGTCGGGAAAGGGCAGCAATGTCACCATTGCCACGCTCATCGCCATCTGTATGGCGTTCGGTGTTCCGCTCGAACAGTTTGTAGCGGGTATTTTCCAGCCGCCTCCGCCGCCCGATCCGGCAAGGCTCAGCGCTCTGATGCTGAAGAAGCAAAGCCGGAGGGCCGAGCCTGTGAAGCAAGAGAAGGCTCCAAAAGCCGCGGTGCCAAAAGCCGCGGCTCCAAAAGCCGCGGCGCCAAAAGCCGCGGCGCTAAAGAAGAAGGCAAAAAAATCTTTAAAGTTCAAGCCGCGCTAGAGAGCTATTCGTCATCCACGTCGCCGGTCATGGCTTCGAGGCCGAAGCGGGCGCTGGCTTCGAGCAGTTCTTTGTCGGATAGCCATGTGCGGTCGCAGGTGATGAGCGGGCTGACTTGATAGATGTCCCTGCGCGATTCGCCGTGCCCGTCCTCAAGCACGCGCACGACTTCATGGTACTGACCACACGAGGGGCAAAGGGCAACCATAAGCGGCGCCCATTGTGCACAGTTCGCCCCAAAAACCCATAAGGATTTAGAGGCTGCAGGCTTTTTTTGATAGGGAAAGAAGGAGGGCTATTTGGTGGGAGCAGCGGCTTTCTTTTCGTCCGCGCCGCTGTGAATGCGCATGCCGTAGAAGGAGCGGTAGACGAAGACCACCGAGATCACGAAGAAGGCGGCGGCCAAGGCTACGCGCGTGCCAGCGGTGAGCTCAATCGCAAGCTCTAGGGCAAGCATTCCAAAGAGGGTCGTGAATTTGATGATGGGGTTCATCGCGACGGAGGACGTGTCTTTGAATGGATCGCCCACGGTGTCGCCTACGACCGTCGCCGCATGCAAAGGAGAGCCTTTTTCTTTGAGCTCGACTTCAACAAGCTTCTTGGCGTTATCCCAGGCGCCGCCGGCATTGGCCATGAACAGCGCTTGGTACAAGCCGAAGATGGCGATGCTGACGAGGTAGCCGACGAAGAAGAAGGACTCGAGGCAGGCAAAGGAAAGCGTCGTGAAGAAGACGGCGAGGAAGATGTTGATCATTCCGCGCTGGGCGTATTGCGTGCAGATTTCGACGACTTTTTTGCTGTCCGCGATGCTGGCCTTTTCGGCGCCTTCGAGCTTGATGTTGGCTTTGATGTATTCGACTGCGCGGTAGGCGCCGGTGACGACGGCCTGTGTGGATGCGCCGGTGAACCAGTAGATCACAGCGCCGCCCGCGATGAGTCCGAGAAGGAAGGGCGCGTGGAGAACGGTGAGGTTTTCCATGCCGCGGGTGAGGCCGACGGTGAGTACCATGATGACGGAGAAGATCATGGTGGTGGCGCCGACGACCGCCGTGCCGATGAGGACGGGTTTGGCCGTGGCTTTGAAGGTGTTGCCCGCGCCGTCGTTCTCTTCGAGGAAGTGCTTGGCTTTGTCGAAGTTGGGCGTGAAGCCGAAGTCTTTTTTGACTTCGTTTTCAACGTCGGGAACGCTCTCGATGAGGCTGAGTTCGTAGACGCTTTGGGCGTTGTCGGTGACCGGGCCGTACGAGTCGACGGCGATGGTGACAGGACCCATGCCGAGGAAGCCGAAGGCGACGAGGCCGAAGGCGAAGACGCTCGGCGCAACCATGAGCATGGATAGCCCTTGCTGCGAGACGAAGTACGAGATGCCCGTTAAGAGGACGATGACGATGCCCATCCAGTAGGCGCTGAAATTGCCAGCGACGAGGCCGGAGAGGACGTTGAGCGATGCGCCGCCTTCGCGGGAGGCCGTGACGACTTCGCGCACATGGCGCGATTCGGTGGATGTGAAGACTTTGATGAGTTCGGGGATGATCGCGCCGGCCAGGGTGCCGCAGGTGATGATCGTCGAGAGCTTCCACCACAGCGTTCCGTCGCCCAGTTTGGGGATGAGGAAGTAGGACACGGCGTATGTGAGGAGCACCGAGATGATCGACGTGATCCACACCAGCGAGGTCAGGGGAGCCTCGAAGTTCATCTTGTCGGCCGAGGCGAAGCGGCCTTTGGCAATGATGTCGTTGATGGCGTAGGAGACGATGCTGGCGAGCACCATGACGATGCGCATGACGAAGATCCACACCAGCAGTTCGACCTGGGTGCGCGGATCGCGGACGGCCAGGAGAATGAAGGAGATGAGCGCGACGCCGGTGACGCCGTAGGTTTCGAATCCATCGGCGCTGGGGCCAACGCTGTCGCCTGCATTGTCGCCGGTGCAGTCGGCGATAACGCCGGGGTTGCGGGCGTCGTCTTCTTTGATGTTGAAGACGATCTTCATGAGGTCGGAGCCGATGTCGGCGATCTTGGTGAAGATACCGCCCGCGATGCGGAGGGCGGAGGCGCCGAGCGATTCACCGATGGCGAAGCCGATAAAACAAGGGCCTGCG
Organism: uncultured Polyangiaceae bacterium; assembly: GCA_964537685.1. Taxonomy (GTDB): domain Bacteria; phylum Myxococcota_A; class Polyangia; order Polyangiales; family Polyangiaceae; genus CAZICM01. Next base: position 34,361 of record CAZICM010000016.1, on the reverse strand, counting down.
CTGTCCGCGGGGACGAAGACCAAGATGATGAGCATGACGAGGAGCTCGGTGCTGATCAGCACGGTTCCGATGCTCATGCCGGCCTTGAGCGGGATGGCGTAGGTGGGGAAGGGCTTGCCTTGAAGGCTGGCGAACGCTGTCCGCGAGTTGGCAAAGGTGTTCAGGCGCATGCCGAACCAGGCGACGCCTGTTGACCCCAAGATGCCGATGAGGCTGCAGAACAGGATAAGAAGAACCTTGCTCGCCTCGAAGTGCCGCAGAACACCGTAATAGAGAACGATGATCGCGCCGATGAGGGCTTCGAGAACGAGAATGAACTTAAACTGCGTTGCCAGATAGGTTTTGCATGTTTCGTAGATAAGCTCGGAGATTTCGCGCATTGCCCGGTGAACGGGCAAGCGATTGAGCTGCATATAGAAGTACAGGCCAAAGACGAAACCGAGCGCGCAGACGCCCATTCCACCCATAAGAATGGTGCGGCCATCAACACCGCCGAACTGAACAGAGCCGAGGTCGGGCAGTTTGAGATCACTTTCGCCGGCCCACGCGGTGGTTGGGATACCCGCGATGGAGAAGAGCACGGCGAGCACGGCGAGAAAGCGCGGATTGGCCAAGAGGCCGCTCCGGTATCCGGCGTGCGAGCTAGAGAAACGAATGAGACTCATAATGTCGGTGTGCCTCCTGCAAACTCGAGCCCCCTGAGCGCGCGCGCACGATTGCGCGCTTGGGAGATCGAAGGTTCCGAGGGGTTGGCCGCCCGCGTTATGAAGGAAGCGTGCTTTGAAGGGCTTCGGAAAAGAGAAGCAGGACCTTAAAAAGACGCTCGGCCTGAACGCTGACGCTTCAGCACAGCCTCGCGCCCGCAGGGCCAGAAAAGCGGCATGGTGTTGCCGGAAAGGGCTTTTGGCCTTGCGAGCGGGGCGTGCCTAACACGGGCATGGATTGATGTCGATGGAGATCGGCGGGGGCGGTTTTGGTGGGGGTCTGGAGGAACCTCGATCCCATTGATATGACTATCTATAAACGCCAATATCAACAGATCGATAGGACACACGCGCATCCTAAGTTGTTGTATATCCATTGCATAGAAAAACGGGAGGCTTATTGGGGCAATGGAGGGGGAGGCTGGGAGGTGTTGGAGACGGTGGGGGCGATGAGTTTAATTGGAAGGGATGATGTTGCATTTTGATAGAATTTAAATAGGGGAAAGGGGGGAGATGGGGGCCGAGAGATGCACGACATTAAATGGGAGGCAAAGCTGGTGTTGGAGCTTCGTCAATTCAGGGGTGACAGCCCTAATTATGATAGGATTGGCAAATGCAAAGAAGTGGAGAAGATTGTGGAGCCTAAATTAGAGGCGCGTGGCTTCCTGAACATCTACCGGGACGATGGTTTCGGCGGCTCTTTGGATCACCCTGCATACCGATTCGAAGTCCAGCTTTTGCCTGGAAAGCGGAATGAGCATCTGCGATGCAAGTACAACAAAGCGATCGGATGTCGAAACCCGGTACCCATTTGATTGAAGATGGTTTGTCAGCTTTTCTGCTTCGTCGATTGCGGTGGTCTCGCTGAGGCATTGCTCCATGATGGGGCATTTCCTACAAACCAAGATGGCATCCATGCTGATTGGATTTTTGGTGGCGGTCTTGGGACTCGCGCCCCTTAGTTCAGCGTGAACGGGATGAGCCGCAACCACAATAAACCCGGTGTTTGTGATAGCTTGATGTATGGCCGCCCACCCGTCTGCTCTTGAATGGTGGAAGCTGAAGGCAAGTACACCTTCGTTTTTGAGAATCCGCTGGCACTCGGTAAAGACGCGGGAAAGCTGTTGTGCGAACGCGCGTGGGTCTTTGTGCTGAACTTCTCCTGTATCCGAGGAGTTGAGGCGATTCATCCATGAATAGCGCTTCGCGAGAACGGGGGAGAGCCAAGCAAAGAAAAAATCGCTTAGTTCGCTGTAGTGTACGAAGTCGAAGTAAGGCGGATCGGTAACAATCGCATCGACCGACGCATCAGGCACTGGGATGTGTGCACTGTCGCCATTGAGGATCATGACGGCCCGATCCCGCGCGAGAAAATCTTCCCAGGTGGCAACCCGTGCAATGTTAAGGGGTGCGCTTGCCACAAACTTGTGGGTGCCGCATTTCTCACCCATGAGGTTGCGCTCAAATTCCAATTCGAAGGGTGTATCGAGGTAGCGCTTTGCCGGGAGCAACCGAGATTCAAATAAGGTGCTGAAGGTGCCGCTGCTTTTAGGTGTACCCCACACGGAGTTTTCAAGCGGGGTGCGCTCGGGCTTTAGGATGTGGTTCGAGAACATATGACGGACGGCACCGGTTCCCTCGCCTTTGAAGCTGCAAAACAGGTTATTAAACTCGAGGGTACTGGAAAAAAGGCAGAGCATGTGCTCCTGCACGGCTTCGTCTTCGATTTCGAGGATGGCCCGCAGCAGCATTCCGAGGCATAAGAGCTGACGGGGATTGAAGAAGTCGCGCCAGTGGAGATAGTTGTAGCCACGGGCTTGGTCGGTGTTGTGACCAGGCCGGACGGCTAGTGTGGGAAGGGGGAGGTTTTCCGTTTTGAGGCGTGTCTCAGCCTCTGCAAAGAGTGCGAGATCTTCTGGTTGTGGCGCGAGATAAACCTTCTCGCCATCCTCGCGCAGGGCCATCATGGCATAAAGCCGATTGCGAGGCGGTGAGCCGTCCGGGGGCAAGAGATCTCTAATTCGGTAGCGGTCTCCGGCGGAAGTGCGAACGTGCTGGCTTTCTGCCGGCCCCTCTTGGGGATTGAAGCGATGAGCGCAATGGGAGCATGAAACTGCGATTGAGTCGTATCGGTCCTGGATTAGGCGCCAGCAAGACGGGCAGACGATTTGGGCCAGCGGTTTCTTCTTCGGATAGGCATCCTGGGCGAATACATAGCGGGAGAGCAAGGGGATAAGCTCGCCTGACGGCGTTGTCACCGTTTTGCACCAGAAGAAATAGAGTACAGGTATCAGATGGCCTGTTTTCGGGTCCCGTGTCTGGTAGTAGTGCCGAATGGCTGGCGCGACTGTCGCCTCCAACCGCGCAAACGCGGCCCGGAGCGCGTTTTCTGGAACGCGGGTGAATGCCTGTCGCACGAGAAATGTGCTGATTGGGTTAATGTCGTTGCCAATAGCCTTGGCGCCCAGCTTCAGGGCTTCACCCAGTGTAGTGCCGCTGCCCATGAAGGGATCCAGCACAATCTTTCCGGTGAAGTCGTGACATTCATAGAACCTGGCCCAAATGTTGGTATTTGGGGGACTTAGTGCCCCGAGCGTGATCGCTCGGAAAACTGAGCCGAGGCGTGTCGCCCACCACTTGTGGATATGGTAGATTGGGCGATTGATCTCCTTGCGCCAGCTTTCTTGTTCACCCAGCTCGCTTACCTGGACGATGGGGAATTCGCCCTCAAGTGCGGTGGTGGGGTATTTTGCGACGACAGTAAATGTGTCGGTGACGGTGTTCACTCGTCACTATCCCCGGTAGCGTCCCGAACGGATCCCGGCCGGTCCACCATCGAAACCAGCTTAGATGCCTGCGTCTTGAGCCGATAGGCAGTAAAACGATGCTCCGTACCAGCACTTGGGTTGGGGATGCGCTCGGAGCGCAGTTCGTTTGTACGCAGGTCAAAAGTGTAGCCAACAACCAGTTCAGCGGCCTCGACGCGCACCAGCCCTCCGACTGCCTGAAAGCGATCTGGAGCAGTGAACGCTTCGGGAACAATAATGGTCATCAAGCCCGTCGTGCCTTCGGTGAGGGCGAAAGGCGTGGGCGCCACGTACATCTTCCGATCACGGATCATGATGTCACCGTAGGTACCGAAACCTTTCACGCTTTTGTTCTTGTGGACATAGTTGTGATCCGCATTCAGGAAATCACCGTGGCACATCACAAGGTCGACAACGGGGTATTGCCTGCGACCGTTGCCGAGATCCTCATAAGTCGATAGATCGGCAGGGTAGCGCCCGAAAACATAGAAGATCTGTCGGCCATTATGATGGCCGGCCGGAACCTGACTGTTTGAATCGTAGTCGCGCTCTCGTCCGGGCCATGCAAGACCCTTGATTTCATAACCTTCGGCGCACTCGACGAGCGAAAAGTCGGGGTATGTGTTGCGCCCCGAACCCTCGAAATGAATGGGCAACTTCCGCAAGCGCTTTTGAAACCAGTCCTGAAAGTGAAATTCCTTGTCCTTTGCGCTGACGGACTCGATAAGTTCCCCCGCTTGTACGGCATGGACACATTGCTCAAATGCGTCAAAGCAGGTCGTTCTGGTCATTTTGGCATGTTCCGTCGTCTGCTAATTGCGCAGGTAACCCCCATAACGATTCACTTCCACAGCAACCGCGCTCAACTCGCCCCCGCCGCGCAGCCATTTTAGGGTCGTTTACATCCGGTTTAAATCTCGTTTAAATCCGGCTTTAATCCCGCTCAATTCCAAAAAAACCATCAAGACGCCAAGAGAAGTCCCGAACGCATCACCTTCAACCATGGGGCACGGTAGCCTCACCGGTTCTCCGCCGATAGAGCCCTACGCGCGCGGGGAGAAACGGCAGTCGGGTCGTTGTCTCAGCTCTCCCCGCGCGCGTAGGGCTCTATCGGCGAAGAGAACCAAGAACAGGCTACCTTGCGGAGAATGTCTAGCGGCTCCTCCAGAACGGCGCTGCGCCGCTCCTGCGCTCAAGGCGCGGAGGCTGGTGCGCTCGGAACCTCTCCTGGCAACTTGATCCAGTGTGGTATCTGTTTCTATCTCTATTCAATCAATTCAAACAATTTAGATACCATCACTATTCAATTTTTATACCCGGATATGTTTGTTCTTTTCGATGTCCTCCTATTTTAATTCTGTTTTATTGCCTGCCCATTCAATCAAAATTCAATTCGATCGGCAAATGAATCACGCCCATCACGTTTTGGGAGATGCATTTTCTAAAGCAGCGATGCGCTCCAAAAATGCCCGCCCGCGTGTTGGGTCGGCCATATGAACAAATGCGGCCATGCCTTTCAACTGTAAAAGTGTCTCGCCTTTTCCGGGGCGGCCCAGTTCGCGATTTTTTATCGCTGCCCGCAGTTTGCGCAGGGTTTCGCGGGGTACGCGCACCGCCGGGATGCTTTCGCCGGCTTGGTTGATGACAAGGCCCGTGACTTTTTGGCGGCTGCCTTTGCGCATCACCACGGTCTTCGAGGGATGAATCGCAAATCCTTCGCCGATGAGAATTTGTTTGATGCCTTTGATGAGCGCGCCAATCGGGGCTCGGTCGCGTTCGCACAGGTCGGTGCTCTCTTTGCTCTTCAGCGGGGTGCACCAGGAAAAGGTGAGGTCGTCGGCGTAGCGGGTGTAGCGGAAGCCGAGTTTGCGCGAGAGGCCCGACATGCGGCGGTCGAGGCGAAGGCAGATGGCGTTGGTGATGGCCGGTGATGTGGGCGCGCCTTGGGGAAGTACGCGCGGGCCCGATGCGACGTAGAGGGTCTTGCCGCGGAATTGAACGACGTCGCGCGGTGATTCGGTGGATAGGAGCGCGATGAGGGTCGCAGGGCCTTCGGCGAGGCCCGCTTTGCGAAGCATGCCGCGTACGCGCCGCCATGTGACGGTGGGAAAGAAGTCTTTGATGTCGACTTTGATGACGACGTCGGCGCCCGCGTGAGCCTGTGCGTTGGTGACGATGGAGCGCGCGGCTAAAAAGCCGTGGGCCGCTCCGTGTACGGGTAGATGATCGAAGATGTTGCGCAGGGCCCAGCGCTGTATGCGTTTTAAATCGCGCTTGGGCGAGGTGATGGTGCGCATGGAGCCGTCGCGCTTGGGGATCTGCCACTGGCGATAATGCGTGTTGGTGTCAACGTCGCGGTGAAATGCGAGCCAGCGGAGCCGCGCGATGGGAACGGCAAGGGCTTTGGCTAAATCGTCGGCATTCGCAATGGCCGGTATTCCAAGGGTTTTGGCGCGGTCTTCGCGATTGGCGATGTCGAATTTGTCGGCGTCGCTTTTGTCTTCCCAGTGAATGCCTTGGCCAAGATGGCTGATGTGCGTGGCGAAATACGCTTCCCACGCCTTCTGGCGAAGGAGGCGCTTTTCCTTGGCTTCAGCCTTTTTGCGCTCTTTGTATTGAGAGCGCTCTTTGTCGGACATGGAGGATGGATCGCCCGTGACAAGCAGTCCTTTGGAGGAAAGCTGCGCGGATACCCAAGCATCGATGCCGCCCGCTTCTTGTATGGACTTCCAGCGAAGGAGGCGCTCTTCGGTGCGGCGCGCGCGCTCCTCGGGGCTCAGCGCTGATGTGTGAACGGGTGCTGTCGCCACAGGCTGCGAAACAGGTGGCTGAGCTCGGACGGAAGTGTCGATTTTTGCGGTCACGAGATTGATCCTCTGTCGAAAACCCCGGCCTTCTAAAAACTTCAAAACGTCATTCAATCGTTCAAGCGGTCAAGAGAGGCCTTAAACGCATCACCTTCAACCATGGGGCACGGTAGCCTCACCGGTTCTCCGCGCACCGGTCATCCCTAGCGCGGGGAGAAACGGCCGTCGGGTCGTTGTCTCAGCTCTCCCCGCGCTAGGGATGACCGGTGCGCGAAGAGAACCAAGAACAGGCTACCTTGCGGAGAATGTCTGGCGGTTCCTCCAGAACGGCGCTGCGCCGCTCCTGCGCTCAAGGCGCGGAGGCTGGTGCGCTTAAGACCTCTCCTGACGGCTTGATCTGTTGCAATCTATTGATCAACAGTTCATTTTTTTCGAATTACAAAAACCTCCTATTGTATTGCCTTCGAGCGTTAACAAAACCCTATGCGGATGCCGAATCGGCATCGACGAACCCATCGCCCGCAAGCGATTCCAGACGGGCGAAGTAAGCGTCGCGCGCTTCGCGATCGGTATCGAACCAGAGCCTCTGAAAGCGCGGCTCTTTTGTGCGCAGTCCCCACTGCAAATGCACGACGCGATCATCGAGCGAGACACGATACACGGTTTCTGCTCCCGAGGGCTCGCGGCGAACATAGGTTCTTGTCTCGGCGCGGATCAACTTTCGGCCTTCGGCGGTCTGGCGGAGTGCGTCTTCTTCGGCGCGTTTGCGCGCGTAGGCGATGCGAAGGGCGATCATGTGTTCGCAGGGGCCTTCGCGCAGGCCGCTGCGGCGGAAGGTGGGGCAGGTGCACCAGGCGTCGGTGACGCGGCCCTCGAGATCCATCATGAAGCGGGGCGGGAAATCGCGGTGCGCTTCTTTGTCGATGATCTCGCCGTGAATCTCGACACCCTCGCCGGCGATTTCATGAATCTTGACGAGTTTGATGTCGCCGGTGCCCTGGGCTCCTCCGGCGCCGAGCAAGCGGTGGGCCTTGGCTTCGCGGGGTGAACCGTAGCGGATGAGCTGTTCGTCGATGGAGTCGGCGAAGAGTTCGCGGGGACGCACGACTTCGCGGGCCACGTCGTAGAGGGCGCGGCCGCGGATGCAGGCGAGCTGGACGGCGGCGCGGACGGATTCGTTTTTGCTTTGGGTGGCGGCGGCGAGATCGGCGAGCGACATCGGGCCGCGCTGATTGAGAAGGCCGAGGATGAGGTTGTGGAGGGTTTCCTGCTGGGTGCGCTGTTCTTCGCTCTGGAAGCTGGGCATGAGCGCATCGAAGGATGCGGAGCTTGCCCAACTGCTTTCGGTCCATCCTGTGAGGGCCGTGGTGAGCGTGGCTTTGCCGAGATCGAAGACCCAGAAGACAGGAAGGCCGGGGCCGCGCAACTGAACTTTAACGCCGCGCACATGGGGAAGAAGCCGGGCGAGCGCGAGAAGGCGCTGGCGCCCAAAGGTGCGGACGACGCGGGCCGTGCCCGAAAAGACGGGGCCGTGGCATTCGAGAACGATTTCCCAAGGCTCTAAAATGAGCCTGGGGCGCTGGCCGGGAACGAGCTCAAAACGAAGGCCGCGCGGTGATTGCTTGGCCTTGCGGGTGCGGAGCACGAAGAGGGCGTTGTACAGATCGATGGGGGACAGGTGGCAGGTGACGGCGGGGAGCGTGGCCGCGGACTGCACCTGTAAAAAGCCGCGCAAGTAGGTGTAGGGGACGGCGAGGGAGCGTTCTTCCGCGGCACCCTTGGTTTGGAGGTCGATGCCCGCGTCGATATCGACGGCCGTGTAGGGGCGCAGGCGATCGACTTGATCGATCAGCAAGGAAGAGAAATCGGCGAACGAAGTTCCATGCGCGGCTTGACGGGCTGCAAACAGTTCGTTGGAGAAGGCCAGGCGCGCATATGCGCTTTCATCGCGCGAGAACACTTCGAGCGAAACTTCATCGGGATGAACCGTGAGCACCGGATCGAGAATGGTGTTCTGCTTGGTGTCGTCGCTGAGGGATTTTTCGAGGAACTCTTTTTGAGCTTCCCAGATCGCCGCGGTGGCCTTTTTGCCCTTTTTCATCAGGTAGGCGAGATACGCCGTGCGATCTCTTCCCTTGTAACGGAGATCGCTCTGCAAGATGGCGGCGGCGGTCATCAGCGCATCGCGGAAGAGCGCGGGCTCGCGGACTTGGCCGCGAATGCCGATGGGGCCGCGGCCGCTGTCGAGGGCCATGCGCACATTGGTCGTTGCCGGTGCGGAGATCATTTCGCTCCGGGCGGCGTAACGGAGATTCACAGGGCGTGCGGGTTCAGCGCTCATGCGTTCGCTCCCTTCTGCTTTTGTTTCCCCTGAAGGCTTTTGGCGGCTTTGCGTTTCGCCCGGCGATACGCGCGGTAGGCGGCTTTGCGCACAGCAATGTCGGTGCCCTTCTTATCAAAGGCAAGTGTGCCGAGCAATGCAATGGCGGCGTCGCCTCCCGCTCTTCCCAATGCGGCAATCGCGTCACAGCGTTCGCCTTCGTCGGATGCGTTCTTGGCGAGTTCAAGAAAGACATCGGTCTCGCCGCGCGACAGCAAGGTTGGCAAAGCAAGCCTGCGGCCCGCGGAAGTCAAGGCGAGCGTGTTTCGAAGGCCCTGCGGGGCTGCAGCCGCGGTCGGCTGGAAGGCAACCGGATCGAAGGGCTGGATATCTGCGGCGAGCTTTGCCGCTTGTTCGGGCGCGAGTTTGGCGAGTGCAAACGACGCTGCAGCGCGGATATCGGAATCCAGATCTTTGAGGGCCTTGGTGAGAGCGCCGATATCCGAAGCCGAACCCAAGTTAAACAGGGCGCGCGCGGCTTCCCGGCGGACTTCTGCCGGTGCGGCCTTGTCGCCTCCCGATACAACCGCACCCATGGACGCGGCGATCGCTGAAGCACCGATGCGGCGGGCAGCCCAGATCATTTCACGCCACGCCGAGGCTTCTGCACCGCGATCGTCATCGTGCGCCTTGAGCCAGCGTTCTGCAGTGCGCCTTTCCGCTTCGGCGAGGGCCGTGCTGTACACACCGCGATCTTCGGCGGAGAGCCCAGCCCCGGACGCTTGAGCGAGAGCCGTGCGGCCGGCGATTAAGAACGCTGCATCTTTTCGGGCGGTGGCCCGATCGTCGGCGAGGAGCTTGGCCAAATCCGACGCGGGAAGCTCGGGCCGCTCGAGCAAGCCCATCGTGAGGCGGAATCGAAGGTTTTCGTCCTTGATCGTGGCCAAGCGGGGCAAGAGCTGAGCAGGCGTAGCTTCTTTGGCGAGATAGGCAGCCGCGGGTTCGGAGATATCTTCGTAATCGCTTCCAACCGCCAGGAACTCGACCCGCGTCCGATCGTTGGGGAAGAGTTTTTCCAGCGCCTTGCGCGCATGCTCGCGAACATCGTCGTCCCAGTAGTCAAGCCCCTGGGCAAGGACAGCCTCGGCGGCCGTATCGCCCAAGAGACCGAGCTGTTCGATGGCTTCGCAGCGAATTCCGTTATCCCGTTCTCCCTTGCCCGCAACGCGCTCGAGCAGCACCCGGGATTTTTCACCGCCGATCCAGCGCAATCCGCGAATGGCTCCCATGCGGATATCGTCCTCTTTCGAGTCGATGGCCTGTTCGACGCGATCGATAAGCCGCTTTTGAACTTCGAGATCGCTAATCTTGTTCGCGATGCGGCCCAATGCCTCGATAGCGGCTTCCTGCATGCTCACTTCGACGGGAGCTTCTTTTGTGCCGCCGGAAGCAACGGTCTCCATTTCTTCGACGGCGCGCGCATCACCCAAGGTGCCCAGTCCGAGCAGAGCGCGCTCCCTTTGCCCAGGTTCACCCGCGCGCACGAAGAGCAAAAGAGGCCGCAGCGCCGAACCCAAGCCTCTCGATGCAACGCCTTCCGCCGCGGAAAGCATAAGCTCCCTCGCACCGGCTTTAAGAACGGCCTCGAGAGGCGCGACATTGGCTTTCTTCTCAATGACGCGCTTGGAATAGGCATCCACGGCCGCGACGCGCGTGGGCACATCCCGATCGCTGAACAGCGATTCCAGAAGCTCTTCCGCCGCAGTGTCATCACCCGCGTCGAGCTGCTCGGCAGCAGAGCGCCTGATGGCTGGATCTTTTGCGCGAACCGCAGCCCGCAAGAAGCGCATGGCGATGGTGTAGTTGCGCTTTTTGCGATCTTCCCCGGCGATCTCAATGCACGCATCAAACGCAGCCGTGCGCACATTGGCCGTTTCATCATCAAAGCGGGCGCACAAAGGCTCGATAGCGTCGGCGTTGCGCGTGTTGCCAAGCGCCCGCACGAGAGCAGCGCGCTCATCCGGCGTAGCGTCTTCCATGCGCGCGGCGAGTGCCCGCACCGCTGCGGAGGTGGCCAGCAGGCTAAGCGCATCGCGTCCGCGGCTTACAAAAGCGGCCTGATCGGAGCGCATAAAGGTCGCCAGCACATCGACAGCCCGATCGTCGCGATAGCGCGTCAACAGCTCGGCGGCGCGAAGGCGCAGATCGTCGTGATCGCTCTCCATCGCCTTGCAGAGGGCGGAAACAATGCGCGTATCGCTTGAATTGCTAAGGCGTTCAAGCACACCAATACGCAGATCGGCGTGTTCGCTTCCAAGCGCGGCAAGCAGGGGTTCGAGGCTGCCTTTTTCGCTCAATCGCTCGAGCAGTTCGAAGGCATAACGGCGCACTTCGGACTGGGAAGAATTGAGCGCGCGGACAATTTGCGGCCGGGCCTGCGAACCGCGTGCAGCCAATTCATCGAGGGCAGCGCGCGCCACATCGGGCGACACGGACGTGAGCCCAAGCGACAAGGGCTCGTCGCTTCCTTCCGGAAAGAGCGATTTCAAGCCTGAAAGCGCGGCTTTGCGAACGAGATGATGAGGATCGTCCAGCGCGCGCACCAAAGGCGGAATGGCCGCTGTCGTGCTGACATGGCCTTTTACGCAGAGATCGACGATGCGTTCGATGGCATCGCGGCGAACCCGGTGGCCTTCTTCGTCCCCCGCGGATACCTGCCTCAATAGGCCGCAATAAGCGCCAAAGGCCAGCCACCGAAGCCTGCGCTGCTCGCTTTCGGGAACCGCAACTTCTGCTGCCTGCTCGGGCGCGGCGGCAGCCGCTGCGCCTTTGTCACCCGAGAAAAGACGCCTGACCAGCTTGCCAACTTTGGCGCCTGTCCCCTTCTCGGATGCTTCTTTGGATTCGGCTTGGCTTGTCTCTGCGCCTTCGCTGGACGCCTTGAGCATTTCTTCACCGCGCGCAAACAAGCGGCGAAGCCAGCCTTTTGTAGGCTTTGTATCGGTCTCTTCCACGCCTCGGGGCGTCGTGTCCGCAACAAAGGGCGTTCCCGCAGCCCGCAATCCGCCCACCCGCTTCGCTTCGCGGAAATAGTCGAGAGGCTTGCGCCGCAGCCGCAACACCTGTGCCGCCGCATAGCGCTGCTGGGAATTATCGCTCGCCAAGGCTTCCGCCAAACCCACGAGAATACGGCCCCGCGCGACTTCTGCAGGCCACTCTTTCATGTCCGCGGCCTTCTCGGGCTTGGGCGGCATAAGCACTTCGATTAAGTGCGCCATATACGCTTCTGGATCGGTTCGAAGCTCGAGCGCGCGGGCCGCGGCAAAACGAACATCCGAACGCTGAGACGACAGCGCGCTCGTCAGCAAATCCGGCGGCTCGTTGCGGCGGAACGCTCTCAAATCGCGGGCCAACACCAGCGCGAACACGATTTCCTGCACTTCGCGCGCCGGATCTTCCAGCCCTTGAAGCATGCCGCCGTAGCCTTCCGGCCCAAGCGCGGCAAACGACATGATTGTCGCCACGCGGATCGGCGGATGCTCATGCCGAAGCGTGCCTGTAAGCACTGGCAACGCCCGCACATCCCCCAAGCGCGCAAGGCCATCCGCAGCCCACGAGCGCACCGCCACATCGGTGTGCCCCATGGCATCGAGCAAATAGCCTTCTTCGCCTCTGCGCGCGGCCATCGCAAGCCCGCGCGCCGCCTGCTCGCGGACATCGCCGTAGTCGTCTTTCAACAGCTCGGTCGCGAAATACTTCACCAAACGCGATGAACCCAAAGTCGCGAGCGCAGACGAAGCGCGCATGCGAAGCGGTCCAAGCACTTGAGCCGGAAGCTCTTTAAACAGCGTCTTGTCCGCCAGCAAAGCCCGCATTGGCTCGATAAGCTGCTCGTCATGGCGAATCGCCAAAATCTCGGCGGCCCGGACGCGCAGATCCAGGAAACTGCCTTGAAGCGCGGCGTAAATAGGCCCTGTTTCACTGGGAAACAGCTTGTCCAGCGTCTCGACGGCCGCGATGCGTGCCTCGATGTGTTTGTCTTCCAATAGCTTCATCAGCGCGCTTCGAACGGCGTCGGGCGAGCTTACCGATGCAGCTCCCTTGGCTCCCAGTGCGCGCAGGCCCGGATGAACCGATGCAATGGCCGCAAGATGCGGATCATGCGGTTCTTTGCCTCGAATCTTCACCACCGCTTCGTAGGCCGAAGTCGCCACGGAGCTATCGCGATCGCCGATGGTCTTTTCAAGACGCTCGAGCGCCCACGCATGCTTTCCCTGCTCCTTCAGCTCATCGACGGCCTTCTGGCGAAGGTCGGGGAACCGCGCCTCCAGCGCTCGATCCAAAGCTTTTACAGGATCTTTTTCGTGCCAAGACCACAGCGTCCTAAAGGCTTCGCCGCGCACCTTCGACGATTCGTCTTCGATCGCGTCCGCAAGCAGCGTCTCCGTTTCCGGAGCCCGCTCGCCTTTGCTCGGCATCTTGACCAGGCGATCTAAACCGCGGATGCGGATGTCTTCATGCGACGAGCGAAGCGCTGCCTCTGCAATAATCAGCGGAGCGCTTTCCTCGAGTTTGGCATAGGCATCCAGAGCCGCAGCCCGCACAGCCGCATCGCCGTCGTCGAGCATCCACGCCAGGCGCTTCTTCGCCCGCGCATCATGAAGCTCTTGAAGCGCGGTCGCCGCCTGCCGCCGCAACAGCGCATCCGTCTCGCGTGTGAGCTGCAACAGCGCACCCAAAGCCCGCGTATCGCCGAGCTGCGCCAAACCCCGCGCGCCCCGGAGCGCCGTCTCGGGTGTACGGCACGCCATTGCCGTAAGCAGCGGCCCCAGATCTTGCTCGGACAGCTCCGCTCCCGGCTCACCCACGCCCGGAATGCTTGTCCGCGCGGCATTCACCGCTTCATCGGTGATCTTGGCGGCCTGGGCATCCTGCGGCTTGCCCTGCTTGGATGCCTCCGAAAGCACATTCAGCAAGCCTTGGCGGAGCTGAGCAATCCTTCGCGCGATGTCTCGAATCGTCCTCGCCAAGTCCTCATCGCGCGCCTCGAGCACATGCGCCAGTGCCCGCCGTTCCAGCACCCTTGCCGCAAACGCGATGCGCCGCACATCCGACTCATCCGCATCGAGCGCGCGCGTTACGATCGGATCCAGCTCCGGCGCGCTCAGCCATCCGGCCACGCTCGCCTGAATCAGCGCTTCAACCTTGAGATCGGCCGGACCCCGTTCATAAGCGGCCCGCAGCGGCGCCGGGCTCCCGGGATTCATCTCCATCAGCGTCGCGAGCGCCTGCAAACGCACACCCGCGTCTTTGTCCGCCAATCGCTCGGCAATCAAACCGGGCACAAGAGGCGACGCCTCGCGCACCTTGGCCAGCTCCACCACGGCCTTCGCGCGCATATCCGCATTGCGCGCTCCAAGCGCGGCGCGAAGAGGCGACAGCGGCTGATCTTTTTCAATTTCTCTCAGCGCGGCAAACGCTGCGGCCCGCACATTGACATGATCATCATCGAGAGCTTCGCGAAGCTTGGCCCTCGCTCCCCTGCGCCCTTTCGCGCCCAACAAAGAGGCCGCCAGCGAACGGATTTCAGAGTCCCGATCCGAGCGCAAAACGCGCAGCATCATCTCGAGCGCCTCGGGCTCTTCGAGAGCGCCCAAGGTCTTCACGGCGGCTTCACGCGCCGGCTTCTGACCGTTCAAACTCTGCGAAAGCGCTTCAAATCCGTGATCCAGCGGCGTCGAGCTGTCCGCCACCGTGGCTTGAGCATCCACCGTGTAGCGCGCCACCGTCCGCTTATCGCCGCCCGCAAAGACCGAACCCAAACCTTCGCGCGAACCGGTCGCGCCCGCAAAAGCGAGGCTGCAAATCGCCTGTACGCCTAAATCGAGCGTTCGGGGCTTGCGCCTATCTTCCAAGCGCCAAATGCGAATCTTTCCATCGGCCCCCGCGCTCAGCAGCCTATCGCCGAGGTCTTTGGAATCGTCCTTCCCCTTGGGCAAAGGCAAAAACAGAAGCGCGTTCACCGCGCCCGTATGGCCATTTCCATCGTTACCGCGCGTCTCGTGCTCGACCTCGCCGACCAAGTACCAAATGCGAACCGTTCCATCGTCGCCGCCCGAAACCAGCCGTCCATCGCGCGGCGTAAACGCCAGCGAAAACACAGGGCCGGCATGTCCCGCCATCTCGCGAACGGCCCCGTTTGCAAGCGTCACGCTCCGAACGATGCCATCGTCGCCCGCCGCTCCCACGTATTCACCGGCCGGATCAAAAGCCGCTGCCCGAAGCGGCGCTGCGGACAATTTCCACGCAAATTCAGCCCCTTTTGTATCCGGCGAACCAAGCGCAAAAATCCGCAGATATCCATCCGCGCCCACCGTGGCTAAACGATCGCCCGCAGGCGACACAGAAAGCCCATTCACATTGCCTTCATGAGCCCGGATCTCGCGGGTCTGGTTGCCCGAAGAAAGCTCATAAACCCGCGCCGATCCATCGGAGCACGCCGCAAATAACCAATCGCCCGCAATCGACAGCCCAAGCACATGCGCAGGCACATCAATCGTCTTCGATGGTTTGTTCGCAACGAAATCGTAGAGCGTTATTTGGCTTGGCCCCGAAGCCCTCACGCCGCCCACGGCGAGAATTCTTCCACCTGCCGAAAGTGCGCGGACTTTTTCGAAATGCCCGATCTGGTAAGCCATCAGCGGTCCTCCGCGACATTGGCGATCACGTCCTCGTGTCTCGCCGCTGTTGTCGTTCCCGTTCCTCTATTGCCCCTAAGTGCCCCTATGTGCCCCTATGCACCAAGCGAAATTCCAGGATGCGCGGCCTTTAACCTCACCAGCGCGGCCAAACACGCCTGCCATTCCGTCTTCGCGATCGAACCCGTCAGCTCCGAAAGCACGGGCGCTAAAATCGCCGCAAACGCCGGATCTGTCACACCGAGATCCCGCACGACCTCGACCACATTGCGTTTCGCCACACTGGCCGACAGCCTGCGCCGCCCGCCGGCATCATCCATCGCTTCAGCCGAGCGCCCAGGAGGCGTTCCAAACATCACATAACGCAGGAAACCCCGCAGCGCTTCGGCATCGGCGAATCTTCCCGCGTCCTCAATAGGCACACTCGCCTTCGCGCGCGGCTTCCATCCAGGCGGCAGTTCCCTCGGCCGGTGTTTGTCCCAAAGCAACTGAACCGCAAACATCCGCACTTCGCGATCCGCGCTCTGCATCAGCCATCCCAAGCGCTCAGCTCCGCCCACGCGCCCGTAGTGCTTCAGAATCATCTCCATGCCGACTTCGCGCGTGCTCCGCTTCAAGCTCTCCGTCATCGCGAACACCCGCGCCGGATCGATCTCCTCGGGCTTCAGCGTAATCGCCGGATCGGCCGACGCTTCACCCGCCTTGCGAAGCGCCTCGAAGCAGATATTCCGCACATCCTTCGCTTCAGCCTCCGCGAGCTCATACACCCGTGTATGCCAGCCCCACGCCCGGAGTTCCGCGCGTGTAATTGTCACGCCGAACTTCCTCACATCCTCCCGTTTATCGAACAGCGCCGGCCAAATACGCTCAGCCGTAAACGCCGCGCGGGCAAGCGCCGGCTTAAGCTGCAGCGACTTCGATTCGGCCTGCTCCGGCCCCACAACCGGATGATGGCAACGCAGATAGGTCTGCGCGAACACCCTCATCGGCTCGGGCTCTTTTTCACCGAGCGCCAGCGCAAACAGCTTTGCAATACCGGCATCGCGGTTGCCCACATCGCTGAAGTCCTGAGGCTTCATGTGCTCGAGCAAATAACGCCGCGCGAACTCATTCAGCGTCGGATCGGCCCGCCTCGCCAGCGCGAGCAGCCAGGGCAGCGTCAAATCCCTCGGCGTCACCAGCTTGGGATTACCGAGCACATCCAGGGCCGCGCTCCGCGTCTCCGCCTTGAACACAAAACCCTTCAGCCGCTCGATATCCAAACCGGGCAATTTATCGGCTTTGCGCAGCCACTTCGCCACATCATCGGCCAGATCATCGCGGGCCAGCGCATCGAGCAGCCACGTGGGCGGAATCGTTGAAACGGGGAACTTACCGAGCGCTTCCATCGCGAGTTCGGTCGCCTCGCTATCGTCCTTTTGGCGCTTATCCTCGAGCACGCGAATCCAAAACGCAGGCCCCATTTCGGCCGCTTGGTATTTCGCCTTGATATAGTCGGCAGCCCACTCTTTCTGCTCCGACTCCTCGCCGTAGATCATATCGATCAAGAAACTCTCGGGAATCTCCGATCGATCGAAGCCTTCATTCAGCGCCTTCGTCGCCCACTTCAGCATTTCGCTGTGAGCGAGAAGCTGCCCCAAAAACACATAACCCAGCTCGCGCGGAGGCCGGCCCTGCAACGTCGCCGACGCATATCCCCGCGTATCTTTGTGATCCGAAGACAGAAGCTCGAGCAGCTTTTCCTTCTCGATATCCTGCGCATGAGCCCGCGCGTATTCGATCGCATAAGTCCGCGCCTTTTGGCTTGGCGATTCGAGCAGCGCCAAAATCGCCTCGTGAAGGCCCAGCGCCTTGAGCTTCCCCTGATGGAACTCAGGAGCTGCCAGCAGCGTCTCCACCAAAAACTCATGCGCCGTTGCAAGAGGCCGGTGAGCCAAACGCCCCAGCCACTCCGGCGTCACCGTCCGAAGCTTGTCGGGAAAATCCTTGCGCAAACCTTGAATCGCAAACTTCGCGGCCGGATCGGCCTTACACGTCTCCAGCAACAGCATCAGCGCATCGGGCGAACGCTTCCACGCCTCATCAAAGGCGCGGTGCTTCACCATATCGGCGGGCGGAAGCGTCGATCCAAAAAACGAATTCGCGTTGTACTTCTTCGTCCCGTGCGCCCAGATATGGTTTGCCACCCACAGATCGCGGACATTCTCGTTGGGCTCGTAATGGCGCAGCACCTCAACGGCGAACTGCGGATACAGCTCGGGAACGCTCTTACCGAGCTCGCGCAGAAAGCGCCACGAACGGCGCTTTAGATACACAAGCGTGCCCCGCCCCACCTCACGCTTCGCATAGCGTTTATTCAGCTCGACATCGAAACGATAGGCGAGCACCCCAAACATCTGCGCATCGAGCTTGGCTTCGGCGAGCTTATAAATGCGCTTAATCCCGCCCCACAGACCGACCACAAAATCGGCCTCGCGGACAAGCTCCGCCAGCGCGGCGCGGCCGGCATCGGTATTCTGCTCATAAATCTTCACCAGCAGATCGGCGAGCTCGAAGCGGGGAGCGGGAGCCGGCTCGGTCTGAGCCAGATAGCGCTTCCAGGCATCGTTCACCTTCTCGCGCCTGCGCTTCGCGGAGCGCTGATTCTGAGCCTGCGTAAGCAGGCGCAGGAACTGGCTAACGGTCAGGGCCCCCTCGCGGGGCGGCGTCTCGGGCTCGGGATCTCCCTGCTCTAAAAAGTCCTTTAGGACCTGGGACAAATCAGGCGACTCGTTATCGACGAGACGCTTGATATGCGAAATGGAGATCGGATTCGCGGCTTGTGTCACAGTCTCCTCCGGCGCGCGGCCGTGGAGAATCGCGATCCTTTAGGCGCCGGTCAAGCCTCGTTTTCGCTCAACATCTCCAGCCCCAGAAGAAGCGGCGGCCTCAGCACCGTCCCCGCAAACGAATCCGCAAATATCCGCGAAACCCGGCTCCCCTTCGTAAAATGACGCCCGCCCGCAAGCGCAAATAAATCCGCCCCAATCTTTACCGCCTCTTGCGTTACAAACGTTTTGGTCCGCAATACCCTCAAATTGTAATCCGCCCCCGCTCCTGCCTTCCACATCCCCGCCGTCTCGCGCAAATAAGCCCGCGCCGCCTCCCAACGCATCTCCGCCTCAGAAAGCCGCATCCGCATCGCCGCCGAATTCCCCGATGGCCTCCCAAGCTCCTTCAAAAGCGCACCCACACACCCCAGCGGAATCGCCGCAAATAATAACCAAAACCACGCCCACGGCTGCGCGTCCTCCATAAATCCAACCCACCCCAAACGCTCCCGCGCCGCCGCCTCCTCAAATCCAACCGAATGACTCTCCGTCGCCCGCATCCCAAAACCATCCCAATCCGATCGAATATCCACCCCAGGCACGCTCGTCTCCACCAAAAAAAATTCAAGCCCCTCACTGCTCTTTTCTTCGTCCGTATCTAAATCGAATTTCGCCGCCGCAAACAATACATCCGCATACGTGCCAAACGATGTCAGCACTTTTTCTCCCGTCAGCCGGTACACCCCATCCCCTCCCCGCTCCGCCCTCGTTCTCGTCGCGCTCAGCAGTCCACCCGCCCCGCGCTCCGAATTGCATGCCGCATAAATCTTGCCCGCTTTATATTCGGACGAAATACGATAAAATTGCTCGTCAAATCGAACAAATTCATTCTCGGGCACAATGCCTTTAGCGCCGGCGAGCACACCCGCGAGCCCCATCGGCATCGCCGTCAGCAGCGCCACCGACCCCGAAGCCTCGCCAAGCGCCATCAACACTTCGATGGCTTGCAACAGCGGCAAATCGCAGCCCCCCGCATCCGCCGGAAATGGCGCCCGAAACACGCCGAGCTCCACCAAATCGGCAATGCTCTCCGCTGGATATCGATCGGGATTCGCGTTCTCCCGCGCCTGGATCGACCTCGCCAGCGAACGGACTTCCTCCAATAGCTCGCGCTCCTCCTTCGCAGACTTCACGAAAATTCCCTCCGCACGGCGATATCAATCGTATAATTTATTTAATTAAAATGAACGGATTTATGCGTCTTTCTTCTCGGCCGTCTGAGCTTCGTGTTCCTTGGGAGGCGTCCACGCGGTCGGCGCCAGATCGCCCTCCTCGAATCCAAAAAAAACGGCCGTCTGCTTCATCATAAACTTCTGGCCTTCGCTGCTCGCCAAATCCACGCGGTAGGTATTGATAAAGCGCACAGATTCCTTCAGCCATTGATCCCAGGCTTCCTTCGAAACCTCTTCGTAAATGCGCTTGCCCAATTCGTTTTTATAAGGCGGCCTCGAAAGCCCGGGCAATAGCTTTCCAAGCTTCTTACACTGCACCATTCGCTGTTCAGACATTGATTCTAGGCTCCTTCGTTTTCGCCTCTTTAACATACCCGCGCAAAAACAAGCTCAACAAAAAAACATCCGCGCACCCTTTTAAAAACGGCAAAATCGCATAGGATGCGCGCACATCCAATGAATATCCAAGGTCTTTTTTCGGGCTGCCCGGCCATTGTCCTGGGCTTCATCATTGCCTGCGGCTCCGAACCCGCAAATACCCCAAAACACCCGGCTCAAAGCGCTCAATCTTCTGCCCTTCAGCCGCCTCCAAAATCATCGGCGAAATCCCCTGAAAACGTCCCGCCCATCGAGATTTCAATCGTGGGCACCACCGATCTGCACGGCCGCCTCCATTCGCTTCCTCTCTTTTCCTCCTATGTAAATGCAATCCGCAAGAAAAATCCCGGAAGCGTCGTTCTCGTCGATTCGGGCGATATGTTTCAGGGCACGCTCGAATCCAATATGAATGAAGGCGAAGCCGTTATCGCCGCCTATCGAAAAATTGGCTACCATGCCGTTGCAGTTGGCAATCATGAATTCGATTTTGGCGCCGCCGGCGACGATTTAGCCCATCTCTCGCAGGGCTCCGCCCCAAATCCGCCCGCGCGCCCCGATCTCCGCGGAGCTCTAAAAGCCCGTGCCGCCCAAGCCGAAGGCGCCTTTCCTTTTCTCGCCGCCAATCTCCATGAACAGGCACCGCCTCCTCCTCCCTGGCCCAATACCAAAACATCCGTATTGATCCCATTAGAAAACGGATTGAAAATCGGCATTATCGGACTAAGCACCATCGACACGCTAACCACAACCATCGCAAAGAATGTGGAGGGCATGCACATTTTGCCCTTAGCGAAAACAATCGAGAAAGAAGCCGACGGACTGCGCACGCAGGGAGCCAATATCATCGTGGTTGCTACACATGCAGGCGGCAATTGTACCCAATTTGAAAACCCCCAAGATCTTTCGTCCTGCAAGCCCGGCGACGAGCTTTTCCGATTGGTGAAAGACATTCCTAGCGGAACGGTAGATGTCATTTTTGGCGGCCATACCCATAAAGCCGTCGCCCATATTCATGAGGGCCTGCCGCTCTTACAAGCGTACGCCAATGGCAAGGCTTTTTCCCGCATCGACTTCCAATTCGATCGAAATACAAAAAAACGCGCCTCATTCCATATCCACCCACCCACCGAAATCAAAGAAGGGGCGGTCTACGAAGGCGAAAGCATCGCTCCATCCGCGGAAATCCAGGGAATTATCGCGCCCTTTATCGCCAAGGCGGAAGGCAAGCGCTCTGAATTGGTTGGCATTACGCTCGCGGAAATATTTCCCACCCAATACACCCAAGAGTCTCCCCTCGGCAATTGGATTGCCTCGACGTTGCTGGAAATCGAGCCCAAGGCCGATATCGCTTTAATGAACGGCGGCGGAATACGCACCGATCTGCCCGCGGGCCCGCTCCGCTACGGCGCTCTATATGAAGTGCTTCCCTTCGATAATTTAATCGCCAAGGCGACGATGAGCGGCCAAAATCTCATCGACTTATTTCAAAAAAACCTCAGCGGAAAGCACGGAATCCTGTCGGCGGCCGGACTTTGGATCGAGGCGGAATGCAAACAGGGAACGCTGTCGGTGCGCCTATTCCGCGGAGGAAAAACCAAGGGCAGGGAAATTAAGGCGGCCGATCGCCTCACCATTGTTACCAACGACTTCCTAGCCACGCGCGGCGATGATGGAGGTGCTTACGAAAACGTTCAAATTGAATACGACAAGCCCACCATGCGCGACCGTATTGCTCAAGCATTTAAGAAGCGGGGAGGCACTGCAAAACCATCGGATTGGTACAATCCAAAATCGCCCAGGCTGCGGCTGCCCGAAGGAGGAGCGGCCAAGTGCGGCGCTAATCAATAACGCGCTCTCACCATTTGCCGCCCAAAGAAGCCTTAATCACAAACACCTTGCCCCGATCAAATCCAAAGCCCAAAGGCCGGTCCAGCGCCACCAGCGTACCCACCCGCGCAAAAAACCCCCGCGCAGGCTCATAAACAAAATAAGGCTCCACCGCCCACTGCGCGCTTTCAGTACGATCGATATCTGTCGTAAATAAAACGGATTGAATATGCAGTCCGCCTCCAATCCCCTTCGCCGTGCGCGCCTCAATTTCATTGTGCACTTCAACCACAAATTCGGCGTCATTGATATAATCACCAACCGGAATCGCCAAAAGCAGGGCAAGCTCGCCCCGGTAATATAAAACCGGAATGGGATGTATCTCCACCCCGCCTATTCCCCGCATAAAGAAATAACTCGATGCAAATCGATGAAGATCCGCATAGCCCCGCATCGACGAGGCCGCCGTGCGGGTATAAAAAGCTTCAAATGTATCGGGATCGTTATCAAAACGATCGATAACCTGCGTGGCCATGGTCAACGAGCCGCCCGCGAATACCGAAACGCTGTCCGTAAAGGTCTTTCCCCAATGCACACCTACAGTCGGATTGCCCAGCGTGATGTAATCGTCCCCGGGCGTGGAAAGAAGGCCCAGCGGCACGTCAAAATCGATAAATACATTCCGAGCAACACCAAATTGACCAACAACACCTAAAGATGCAACGTGATAATTTCGCCGATCGTTTGGATTTTTGTAGGGCCACCAATCAATTTCACCGCCAATCCGATTGCCCTGACGCTTGGGCGTCCAGTCGTCCGCGCCGGCTTCTTGGGAAAATGCGAGCGCAAGTGCCGAAAAAGCAAGGCTTAGCGAAAGCAAGCGAAGTCGTTTCATTTAAATATCCTCCAGTCCAATCCGCTCGGTCAATTCGATGCTATTTTGTCGTCATTCTTTGTATTATCCCCCTCATCGGCCTGATCGGCGTCCGTTCCCGGCTCAACGGTATCGGCGTCGCGATACAGATTCGGATCGATTTCTTCCTGCAAACGCAAAAGCACGCCCAAATTCTTGAAATGAAGCTTGCGCAGCCGCCCAATGACCTGCGCGTGCTGACGCATCAATGCGTTAATCCAAGCTCCATCCGCGCGGTCGGGCGGCATTTCTTCCATCAGCCCATCGGGAAATACAAAGGAGGCCACATTCACGCCTTCTTCCAGATTGCGCATCTTCGGCATCAATAGGCCGCCGCAGCGTTTCTCCATTTCCGAAAGCCGCATATGCGAGGCCCGAAGCGTATTGAGAATGGCTTGGGATTCTTCCGCGGATAAATCGCGCCCAGAGGTGAGCATATTGACCACAACCGTCAGGGCGTCTTCGTGTTCTTTCAGGCTTAAAATCATTTCCTGAACGCCGATTAAGAAGCGGTATCGTTTCAGCCATTCTTCCCGCATTTCAGGCCGGTCTGCCGATTGATGATAATAGTATTTAAATAAAATACGATCGGCTATTTTGCATTTCTTTTCCTGGGCCTCGATATCGGCGGAAAGAGCGCTGAGCATCGGCCTGGCTTCGCCAATTCGATGAGTTTTCCCATGAAATTCAAAGGTCTTCCCCGCCCTTTTACCGAGATTGAGAATGGCAGCCAGAAGAGAAGCGTCATCGTGCACGCGCTTATACTCTTTCATAAAGCTTTTCAGCCGGCTTCCCGTCCAGCGCAGAGCCTTCTTCCGAAGCGCCAGAAGCTCATCGGCGGGCAGCGGCGACCGTTTCTCGAGGGAGGCGGTCAGTTTGGCAAAATCGCCCAAATCAATCGCGCGCGTCCCATAAAAACCAAAATAATGCTCGGCCTGTTTGCGCTCGCCTTCGTCTTCATCCAAAAGCGCTTCTATCTCTGCCGCAGCCACGCAATCTTTGGAACGCACCGAAAACCGCAGGAGTTCTTCATAAGCCGCCAAGGTCAGCTTTTTGCGCAGCTTCTTTTTCGATTCGAGCAGCAGCCACGCCGGCTTTTGCGCGGGCTCCGCGGCCACATACATGCGCTTCGCGTTTATTTCCCGCTCCCGATTCGAAGGATGCGTGGCCCACATCGAAGGCGCGCCCGTTTTGCCCTCCAAAAAGTGAACACTCCTTCCATATTGATAAGAATGGCGAAGCGATTGAATGTATGGGGTTTTTTCTTCCTGCTCGTCGAGCAATTTATCGATGCGCGAAAGCTCGGCCGATTGATGAAAAAAAATATCATCGGTGAATTTATTGTGCTCGCCGATGGAGTGCAGGCGCACCAGCGCTTTCTGCATGGCAATACTGCCCCGCTCGGTCTTCCATAGGCCCGAAATCAAGGCATCGCTTCCTGTGAGGCTTACCGCGCATAAATCGGCATTGAATTCCATTTGGCGCGAGAGCGATAGGCCCGCGATATTGATCATATTGAAGAGAAGCGTGAGAAAGCGGCGGAGCAGCCACACCAAACCGGTTAAAATCCAGGCTGGAAAGCTCAGCCTCACATCGATGGAGCGCCAGCGGGCAAGCAGCGTGTCCCAAAAATCGCGGGAGACGACCATATCGGCAATGGCTTGGTTAAATACATAAACGTATTGCCCGAGTTTCATGCTCGATTGGGCGAAATGGCCAAATTCGTGCGAAAGCACGGCTTTTAATTCGGATACGTTCAGAAGATTTAATAATCCGAGGCCCACGAGCAGGTTTTTGCGCACCGGTAAAAATAATGAAAGCAATGAGCGGGGATAAAAAACGGCCGCATTGACTTCGTGCGATAAATAAATGGCCCGCGGCATGGGCGCTTTGGCCTCTTTGCACAGGGCTTGAACGAAGGCGAATAGCTTGGGCTGGTCTTTCGCCGTGACTTCTATCAATCGGCTTGTGTCGCGCTTTTGGCGTTTAAATAAGCCTTTTGCAAAGAAGAGAAAGAGCATGCCCGAGGTAAACGTGAACAGTAAATCCAAAAACCCATAATTGTTTCCGCGGGTATGAGGCGAAAATGGCCCTTGCAGCGAGAAATAGATCAAATAGGCGGAACCAACGATCAATCCTAAATAAATGGCAAGAAATACAAGCAGCGAAACAAAGGTGAGTACGACGCGCAGTTTGTAATCGCGGCTCGGGATGCGAAGTTCGGCGGGCGCACCGGGAGGCGACAGCGGATAGAGTGCTTCATCCAGGGAAACAACTTCGGCACCGGAAGGCCGGGTTTCCTCATGCTCGCCGGGCGAAGACACGCTCACCCCGCAAGCATCTTCGCAACGCGGCGGGCAATATGAGGATCGCCCGCAGCATCGATGCCGCGAAGGTAGTTCTTGAGCGTGCCGCCGTTTTTGACGAGATGCCCTTCAAGCAAGGGTTTTAAGGCTTTCCAGCGGCCCGTCCAGCCTGCTTCGGTGCTATCGGAGCCGCGTCCGGGCCTGTCGACCAAGAGCGCACCGACACGCATGGCGAGCTCTGCATCTTCGAGCGCCGCGACCTGTGCGTTGAGCACCGAAATGGCTTTTTCCGCAGGTGATCCAGATGCGTTCTTCCAAGGGCCGGCGAGGGCATTTTCAAACGCTTTGGTGTCGAGCGCATTGAGGAGCGAGATCGCTTTGCACAAGGAAATGCGATCTTGCTTGTTCGCGGAAAGCACGCGAACCAGCACCGAATCCAGGGTTTTTTGAATGCCTGTATGCGCCGCCGGATCGAAGCCCGCGAT
This sequence comes from uncultured Polyangiaceae bacterium, assembly GCA_964537685.1. Lineage (GTDB taxonomy): Bacteria > Myxococcota_A > Polyangia > Polyangiales > Polyangiaceae > CAZICM01. The sequence continues at coordinate 9,074 of CAZICM010000016.1, read as the reverse complement.
GCCATCGAGCGCGCGGCGGGCGAGCGTGGTCTTGCGGGCGAGCACATAACTTCGCTTGGCGGGCGTCTTTTGAAGGGCTTCCAGCGCTTGGCGGGCTTGTTCGATGCGCGCGCCGCTGGGCTCGGACACTTTCTTGAAACGCGGGGGAAGCTCTAATTTGGCCGATGCAGCGGCGGCACCCTTGGCGCCTGCGGGTGCGGCCTGCGCGGCATCGGCGGCCACTTCCTGGTAGCCCTCCTTGACTTTCTCCGCGATCTTTTTCTCCATCTCCTTCGCGGCCAAAGCTTCGCTTGCGAAGGCTTTTTCCTTGCGCTGTCCGGGCGTCCCAAGGCGGCCGTAGACCACAATAAAATTGTTACCGGAGACTTCGGTCATCCAGAATTTGGCACTGTTTCCTTCGACAAATTCAAAGCGGCGCATAGGAGCGACCCTATCACAGGCGGCGTGGCTCAAAAAGACTGTCCCGCGCGGCGCGGCTTGGTTTTCACATCAAAGCCTGCGAACATGAGGGCGTGAAGAGACTTGTGGCTCATCTGTTGATGGCGTTTGCGTTAAGCGCGCTTGGCTGTCCCACCGAACCCGTGGTGCCCGAACCTGTGGTACCCAAAGTTGAGGGCGCGGAATGGTGTGCGCCCGCGGAGAAGAATTTGATCGCGCTGGGATGCGAAGAGGGGAAGCCGACGAAGGAGGGCAAATCGTTTACCGATTTTTGCAAGGAAACACTATCCAATGGCATCGATCTAAAACCGAAATGCCTCTCTTCCATTCATTCATGTGATCAAATTGATAAGGTGTGCCGATGACGAATATCGTATTGAATGGCTGGCTGCCTGAGACGCCCAAATTCGAGGACTGGAGGTTCCGGGAGATCAAGCCGCGGCTGAGGAAGCTGGCTGTTTCTGGGGATCATATGATTCAGGTATTCACGCCTGTATCGCATCAGGGGAATCTTCATTCGTGCGCGGCGAATGTGACAGCGGACGCGCTAGAGATTTTGATGGGATTGAGCGGCACGGTTGTGCAATTGAGCCGATTATTTATTTATTACAATGCGCGGAACTATCACGCGGCTGGGCAGAGGGACAAGGGCACATACCTTCGAATGGCTTTTGAATCCATTAAAAAGCTTGGTGTATGTCCTGAATCGATGTGGGATTACGTTGAAGCGAACGTGCATCAGAGGCCGCCTCTGGCAGCGTACAAAGAAGCGAACGCCAATAAAATCACGGGATTTTACCGGATTGAGAGCCGCGGTGAAGAGCGCTTGGACGATATAGAAACGGCGATCCGCGCCAATCATCCGGTAGCGTTTGGGACACAGGTGGGCGGTGATTTTGGCAATTACAACGGCGATGTTGAATATGTGTTTAGATTGCCGCGCGCCTACGATGGGCGCCATGCGATGCTATGGTGCGGGGTACGGCGGCGCAATGGGCGGCGAGAATTCTGGACGAGAAACTCGTGGGGATCCGGGTGGGGTTTAGGCGGCTATGCGTGGATGGATGAGAGTTATGTAACATCAATTGAAACGCGGGATATTTGGGTGCCAACGCGGATGCCGAGGTTGGTTTAGAACGAAATGCAACTTATAAGTTGTTGACTTTAGCCAATATAAAGACGAACGGAGATCGGGAGGAATCGTTGCTGACCCGCTGGATGCTGCGAGATTTTAAGCCTATTGCAGGAAAGCTGGAGCTGGATCTCGGAAATATTACGGTGCTTGCCGGACTAAATAGCTCGGGCAAGAGTTCAATCTTGCAATCTATCTTGCTAATATCGCAAACACTGGCGAACCCAAACCGAGAGAAAGCACTGATTCTCAATGGCAATATCGTCCAATTGGGGACATTTGAGGGGGTTCGCAATGAACGTTCGAATGATTCGCATATCGAGATAGGGTTTGGGCTTTTGCCCTCAACGCGCAGAATCTCAACCTCGGAAATCTCAGAAATCGCATTTCAGGCTAATTTCCAGACAGGCAGCGCCCGCAGCAACGATGTTTCCGGCATCGAAGCTGTTAAAGTAAAATTGACAGAATCGACGCTCTCTATTCAAAACCGGGATAGCTCGCCTCTGTTCAGCAGTAATCCTGATTCCGGGAGAGAACTCCGCGTTAAGATAAGCGCCATCTCTGAGGAAGAACCAAAGGATTCATCCGAAGAGCCTATCCGCATTGACGTTCCAGGAGAGAACTACAAAGCATTTATTTCTGAAGTAGACAGCCCGGTAGTGGCAATCGTTAATCATTTTCTGCCAGAGCAATTCGCGACGAAATACGATCTCAATCCAGAGCGCGCCGACTCAAACCAAGTTATTGATCGCAGCGATTTTGCTCGCATGGGATACTCTCGCACCATAATCAGGTCCGCCATTCAGCATATCATTACCTTCTTTACAACAATGGTCCGGTATCTCGGACCTCTTCGCGCCGATCCCCAAGCCCCCCAGCGCTTCGCCCCTTCCAACGAGCCGGATGACGTTGGAATCAGGGGCGAATTTGCCGCGGCCGTTTATGAAGCGAATAAAAACCAAGTTATTCAATGGTGGCACCCCACCGAGAAAAAATTAATGAACGATCCTTTAGCAAGAGCGATCGATGTATGGACTGGCTATCTGGGCATAGCGCATCATGTGTCCACGCGCGAGGCCGGCCTTTCGGGCGTATCTTGGAGCGTTCAGCATTTGCCCGCTTCCCAAGAACGTCCGCTGCAATCCGTAGGCGTCGGCGTAAGCCAAGTGCTTCCAATCCTGGTGGCCGGCCTCCTCGCTCCCATAGGAGGGCTCATTCTAATCGAGCAGCCCGAACTTCATTTACATCCGCGGGCACAGGCAAGGCTTGGAGATTTTTTTATTGCCCTGGCCAGGGTCGGCAAACAATGCATCATCGAAACGCACAGCGATTGCCTGGTAAATCAATTCCGCCTGCGGATGGTGGAAGAGGGGGACGAGCTGCGAAACCGTACACGTATCTATTTTGCGGCGCAGGATGATGAAGGAAAGACGCTATTCGAGCCCATATCCATATCTCCGCGGGGTAATATCATAAACTGGCCCGAAGGTTTTTTTGATGAGAGCCTTCAACAAGAAGATGCTATTACGCGGACTTCCCTCAGCAAATTAAAGTAACGGCAGCCATGCAACGCATTGTTGTTGATCCGCTGCTGGTAACCGTCCCCGAGGACGATTATTCTGCGAACACAAGAACATGGCTGTTGGCCCTCCAGTCCTGGCTCCTGGAGATTCACGAAGGCGATTTGTTTTGGTATCACTTGATTCAATGCTCACGGGAAATCGAAGCCCAAAAACGCTTTCCCGACTTCCAGGCACTTCGCCAAATTGTCCAGCGCCACAAACTTGATATCAATATCGGCTATCTCATCCGCAAAATAAATGACTTTTTTCAAAATGAAGAAAGAGATTTAATGCTCAAAGCCCGCACCCAGCAGATTTTAGCTGAGGATGAGAGTGCCTATATCGAGCCTATTGAATTTCTAAACCGCAATCAGCTTATAAAAACAACGCTCAGAGACAATCTATTAAGGCTTGCATGCGAGGCATCGGCAGATTCGGAATCGCGCGACCTCCATTTTGTGACGCTTCCATTGCAGGAACAGCAGCGAACACTCACCGTTCAATGCCAAATTGAAATGACCTATCCCGATTCCATCAAGGATGAGCTGCGCTCCTGCCCTGTCCGTGAAGAGTTTGGTCTGCTGTTGTCGCCCGTAGACCTTCCCGCCGCCAATATTGAGGAGCTCCGGCAGCGGATCCGATCCGAACCCAGAAGCTTTGAAATCTGCATACGGCGTTTAGCCCTGAAGAATGGATCGCAGACACCCTCGCTCTTTAAGCTCGGCTCGCGCTTTATCACCTCATTGGAGGACTCGGGCATCTGCAACGACGGCGCCGCGTTTGAGAAACTGATTCGAGTGTGCGCGTGGGTCCTCACAGGTCTTGACAAAGAAATGAATCTTGACCTTCGGCCGATACGAGAAAACGAAGCAGCAGACACAGCTCAACGGAGAAGAAGCTCCGACCGCGCGGCAGCCTTTAGACTGACCATCACCAAACACGGCATTGGCTACAGACTCCATTATTGGCAAATAGCCCATCAGTCCCCGCAGGGGGTCAGCATCGAATTTGCCAATGTGGTCAAGAAATCTGACGCGGTCGTTATCCCTGACTGAAATTTTTAATCATCCGTCACGCCCTGCGCCGCCTCAATTGCATCAGCCCGCCGTTCCCGGCGATTGCATTCCAATACCCGCTTCCTAACCCGCACCGCTTCCGGTGTCACTTCGACCAATTCATCGCTGTCTATCCACTCCATCGCCGTTTCTATCGTCAATATCCGCGGACTCGCCAGCATGACGTTCTCATCTTTGCCGTGATTGCGTATATTCGATAGCTTCTTTTCTTTAATCGCATTCACATCCGTGTCGTTCGGCCGGTTATGCTCGCCGATAATCATCCCTTCATAGACTTCTACACCCGGAACGACAAAAAATGTCCCGCGCGGCTGAAGGTGATGCAATGCATAGGGCGTCGCCGTCCCTGCCCGATCCGCTACAATCGCTCCCGTCGGCCTCTTCATCATCGGCCCGCCCCAGGGCGCCCACCCATCAAACATCGTGTTCAATAGGCCCGTGCCCCGCGTCGCCGTCAAAAATTCACCCCGAAATCCTATCAATCCCCGCGATGGCACCCGGAACTCCAAACGCGCCCGACCAAAGCCCGGATTGCTCATCTTTACCATCCGCCCGCGCCGGCCAGATAAGCGTTCTGTCACAATTCCAACGTAACTGTCGGGAACATCAATGACGACCAATTCAACAGGCTCCATCACCTGCCCATCAATTTCCCGCGTCACCACTTCCGGATTGGAAAGCTGCATCTCATAGCCTTCCCTCCGCATTGTCTCCACCAATATCGCCAATTGAAGCTCGCCACGGCCCAATACAACAAAGGTGTCAGGCGATTCGGTCGGCTCTACGCGAATGGCTAAATTCTTCATCCCCTCGCGCTCTAGCCGCTCTTTTAAATGACGGCTCGTTAAAAACTTCGACTCTTTGCACTTGCCCGCAAAGGTCGATGTGTTTACGCCGATTTTCATTTTGATCGTTGGTTCTTCAACAACGATGCGCGATAACGCTTGGGGCCGCTCGGGATCGGCAATGGTGTCGCCAATCGTCACGGTGTCCAATCCCGCAATCGCCACGACTTCACCGCAAGAGGCCGCATCCACGGCCACCCTGCGCAAGCCTTCGAACACATAAAGCATTTTTACGTTGGCCCGGGACATCTGGCCATTGTCGCCCATCACCGCCACCGTATCGCCCGCCTTGATTTTCCCGCGAACCACCCGGCCCACCGCCAGCTTGCCCACGTAATCATCATGCGTCGTATTGCAGATAATCACTTGAAGCGGCCCGTCTTCATCGCCCTGAGGCGGCGAAATCCGCTCCAAAATCGTATCGAAGAGCGGAATCAAATTCTTGGCCTCGTGCTCCAGCTCTTTCTTGGCCAAACCCAGCTTTCCAACCGCGTACAGCGTCGGAAAATCCATCTGCGCATCGTGCGCTTCCAAATCGCAGAACAAATCAAACACCTCGGTCAGCACCTCGTGCGGGCGCGCATCCGAGCGATCGATTTTATTGATGACCACAATCACCGTAAAACCCCGCTCCAAACACTTGGAAAGCACAAAGCGCGTCTGAGGAAGCGGACCTTCCGCCGCATCCACCAGAAGCAGCGCACCATCGGCCATCATCAGCGTGCGCTCCACCTCGCCGCCGAAATCTGAATGGCCTGGGGTATCGACGATATTGATCTTCACGCCCTTGTAACGGACGCTCGTATTTTTAGCCAAAATCGTAATACCGCGTTCCCGTTCCAAATCATTGGAATCCATAATCCGCTCAGGGGTCAGTTCGGTTTCCCTGAACGTTCCCGTTTGGCGGAGCATGTGGTCGACGAGCGTTGTTTTGCCATGGTCGACGTGAGCGACAATGGCGATGTTTCGAATGTTTTTTTGTTGCGACATAAAAAGCGGGGGGCTGATAGCACGCCCTTTTGGCTTTGGCGAGAGCGCTTTTTATAAAAACAATCTGCGGATGGCCCTTTTCATAGAGGCCCTCTAATGGAAGACTGCGCCCCGCCATGGACCACACCGTATTTATCAAGCTGATTGAAGAGATGATTCCCTTCAACAAGTTCCTGGGCATGCAAGTCGCCTACATCAAACCGGAAAAGCTTCGGATCGACATTCCTTTCCGGGAAGAGCTTATTGGCAACCCCATGCGGCGCGCGCTGCACGGCGGCGTTTTATCGACGGTGTGCGATGCCGCGGGCGGAATGCTGATTTGGGCTTCGCTCGATCATATTTGGTACAATTTGTCGACCATCGATTTGCGGATGGATTATTTGCGGCCCGGCAAATGCGAGCTTTTGGCCTGCGAGGCGACACTGGTGCGGCTGGGCAAAAGCGTGGGCGTCACCGATATGCGCTGTTTTCATCCAAGCAATGAACAGGAAACCATTGCAACAGGAAAAGGCGTGTATTCGATCAAAGTGATGAAACAAATTCCAGCGGGCTTCGAGGGATCGAATAACGATCAAAAAGAGCCGCCCAAATCCAAGCGCTCTGGTTAATTTAATCCATCAATACAGGCTAGCGTGTTACCACCACCGCCGTGGTGGGCCCATTGATCGAGGCTCCCGATCCAGTAGCCCCTTGCCAATGCTCGGGCACAGGGGGATCGCTCCAGTGAAAAAGCGCATGCGCATCCATGGGGGATACATTCACACACCCCGCGCTGGTGGGCTCTCCAAAGCGTTCATGCCAATAGGCGGCATGAATAGCAAAGGGTGGGTTAAAGTATTGCACATAAGGCACATCGCTAATCCACAGGGTTCGCTCTTCTCCAGGTTTATCCGGCGACATCGTTGAAGCCCGATCCTTAAACGTAACATAATAAGTCCCCGTGGGCGTGGTGCTCATTTTCACGGGATCGGCCCCCCGAATGGGCACGCCTCCGGCGCCTGGAGACATCAGCGTGGCATACACCGGCTTTAGATCTTCATAAGCCACCAAAGTCCCCTGGGTAATACGCACATGAATCCACTTTTGGCCTTCGGCCACACCGAGGGGGCGTTTCTTGGCCTGTTCCACCAGGGTCACATCGTCCAACGCGGCATACACAGGCTTGCCCTCGTGGAGTTCCTTGGTTTCAAGAAAGGTTTTTCCTTGGTCCTCCAGCTTATTGCCCGTGACCATCACCCAAGAACGCACGGGAAAAGAGCTTCCCACAGGCTCCATATGACCCGAATCGCCGGCTTTATATTTTGGCTTTGCGGTCTTGCGCATCCAAGCCAGGGGCAAGTTCACCTCACCCCCCAAACGCACGCCCTGAAAAGAGCTGGGCCTAAAGAGCCGCACCCGATCGGCCGGGATGAGCGTGTGATCGGCCGACAATAAAAAAGTTCGCCCATTGGCTTGAAAGGCGCGGGTAAATGAGAGCATCGAGCCATGGGGAATGGTTTCTCTCACCAAACCCATACGCTGTTGGCTTAGGGGCATGCCTTGCTCGATAAAAGAAGGCATGGAGTCGGAGGGTTCTATAGGCGTGGGAATAGCCAAGTCTTCATGGGCCGCCAGCGTTTTGATCAAAGGCTTCCATTTACCTGCAGGGCCGTATTTACGTTCAAACCGGGCCTGTTCGGCCTGGGTGGGGAGACGATTGTACATAGGAGCGCCCCCCGAGATGGCATAGCGATAGGGAAAGGGCGCATTGGAAGCCTTTGTTGTCGACGAAACGGCGGTGAAGTGATCGTCTGGGGTCCTGGAAACCGTCCGGTCATTGCAGATATATCCATGAGGCAAGACCTGATAAAAGCCGCCTCTACAGTGTTCGCCGCGCACCAAAGTTTCCGAGCGGAGGGGAATGCTCTGGCCGACGCGGATATAGCCGATAAAATTGCCCGAAGCCTTGGGAGTGGCCCAAATCCACGATGTATAGGCGATGCTGGTGAGGGTGGGAGCTGGGGGCGTGGAAGGAGCCTGCGCTTCGGCGGACGGGGGCGTGGCTGGAGGAGGAGATGGCGGGGGTGTTTGTACGCTTAGAGCTGGAGTTGCCAAAGGCGCGGGGGACGAGGCGGCAGGCGGAGCCGAGGCGGCGGACAAAGCCGGCGTGGATATGAAAGGAACGGGGGGCGAAGGAAGATGAGGCGCTGGGGCCTCGGAGGCGCAGGCGAAGAGCGAACAGGCGCCGAGAAGAGCCAGAAATGGGGAGCTTTGCCCTGGAATCATGAAGACAGAGGCAGTGTACACGGGCACCGGCGCGGCCGTCAAGATTTGTTCGACGGTCTGATCGCCATGAAATCCTTGACAGCTTTCCTAAGCCACGCTAAAAGCCTCTCCGCATGTTCGATCAAGCTCGTATCCCCATTGGCGTCGATGATTTTGGCAAGCTGCGTGAGCGCGGCTTGATTTACATCGATAAAACCCGTTTTATCCAACAGCTTATCGACCGTGAAGGGCTTGAAGTCCTTCTCTTTCCCCGTCCCCGCCGCTTTGGCAAGACCCTCGCCATGACCATGCTGCGGGCCTTCTTTGAGAAGAGCTCCGAAGACCGCAGCGCTTGGTTTAAAGATCTGCATATTTGGCAGGCCGGCGACAAATACCGCCAACACTTTCAACGGTATCCGGCCATTTATTTAACGCTGAAGGATGTAAAAGAGACCACGGCCGATGGCTTTTTTGCCTCGATGAAGATGCTGCTGGCCAATCTCTATCAGGAGCATTCGGCACTGCTATCGGGCGATGTTCTCAGTGCCGTGGAGCGAGGGCGTTTTGAGAGCATTCTTCAGGGAACGGCTTCGGTCGATCTGCTTAAACTTTCTCTGAAGGAACTCTGTTCCTATTTGCAGCGCGCGCACGGCGAGCAAGTCATCCTGCTTATCGACGAATACGACGCGCCCATTCATGAAGCCTATCTTAAGGGTTTTGGCGAACCGGTGCTCGATTTCTTCCGCCGCTTTCTGGGCAGCGCCCTTAAAAGCAATCCTCATCTGCA
>CAZICM010000015.1:176029-180892 GCA_964537685.1 uncultured Polyangiaceae bacterium | reverse complement strand
TTTTGAATATAACGAGCGGCGTTCAGAATTTGATTGGGGCGCTGAACTCGCTGAGCTTCCGTTCCGCACGCATGGGCTGGATTATAAAGTGAAGGAGCAGGAGCGCGGAGGGAGTGAATGACGCACTGCTTCTGATTGTGTCTCGCCAAGGACTGACTGAATGACCGCGCGTTCTGATTGGATCTCGCCAAGGACTGACTGAATGACCGCGCGTTCTGATTGGGTCTCGCCAAAGCGGGATTGTTTGACGCACCGCTTCTGACTATGTCTTCTTGCGAAGGGATTATTTGACGCACCGCTTCTGACTGGGTCTCGCCAAAGAATGATTGTATGAGCGCAGGTTCTGACGGAGTCTCGCCAAAGCGTGAATGAATATCGCCGCGAATGGATGGAGACTCCATTCGCCATGAAATACAAAAGCCTTCACCGCGCGTTCATTGTCTTTGCCTTATGAAGCGATTCAACTCCCTTCTCGCAACCGCTTTGCTCGCAGGCTCAGCCTGCTCCGCGCCTTCCACCGCGCCCCAAAGCGGACCCGCACCGACAATAGCTTCTCCCAAAAGCTCCGCCGCCGCCCCAACTGCCCCTCAACAAGCACCCGCTCCAGCCGCTCCTACCTTCGACCTGTTACTTCAAGGAGGCAGGGTGATCGATCCAGCAAGCGGACGAGATGAAATCGCCGATGTGGCCATCACTAAGAATCGAATTGCGTGGATTTCACCTTCCATTCCCCTAGTGCAGGCCCATCATGTGATTGATGCCAAGGGTTTGCTGGTGACGCCGGGCCTTGTGGATCTTCATACGCATCTGTTCTTTGGCCCAGATACCAAACATTACCTTTCCGATAGTCCCAAGGCTGTCTTGCCCGATGCCTTTGCGCCTGAGAGCTGTACCACCACGGTCGTCGACGCGGGAAGCGCGGGTCATCGCACCTTCGCGAAATTTAAAGCGCAAATTGTAGAACCATCGAAGACGCGCGTGCTCGCTTTTTTAAATATTGTCGGCGGTGGAATGAGGGGCGGTGCCGCCGAGCAGGATTTAGGCGATATGGATGCGAAGGCAACGGCGGAAGCCCTGAAGGCATATCCTGAACTGCTCGTTGGGGTCAAGGTCGCTCATTATACAGGGCCGGGATGGGAGCCTATCGATCGGGCTGTTCTGGCCGCCCAGGCGGGCGGTGGGCATGTGATGGTAGACTTTGGTTCGCATAAGCCGCCTTTATCCCTCTCAGAGCTCTTGCTTCATCGGCTGAGGCCGGGGGATATGTTTACCCATTGTTTTGGAGATGCGCCTGGCCGGATGACGCTTGTGGATGAGCGGGGTGTGCTGCGTCCTTTTGTGCGGAAGGCCCGGGAACGCGGTGTGCTCTTTGATGTGGGTTATGGGGGCGCGAGTTTTGTATTTTCCCAGGCGAATCCGGCGATTTCGCAGGGTTTTGCGCCGGATACGGCGAGCACGGATATGCATCGGGTGAGCCGCCGGGGTTCGATGCGGGATTTGGTTCTGGTGCTGTCGAAGTTGGGGGCGCTCGGTATTAAGCTGCCGGATTTAATTCAGATGAGCACGCTTGCGCCGGCCAATGCGCTGGGGAGGGCGGATCTCGGGCGGCTTGTGGAGGGAGGCCCGGCGGATATTGCTGTATTTGCGGTGGAGAGCGGGCGGTTTTCCTTTGCCGATGTAAAGGGTGCGAATATCGAAGGGACGCAGCGGCTTTCATGTGAGATGACCCTGCAAGGGGGCAAGGTGGTGTGGGATCGAGGCCATCGGGTGGAAGCGAAGGAGACAGAACAGGAGAAGGCGTTGCCTCCCACAGAGGCATCCTCCGCATGTCCAAGCGATATGGTCGAGGTTCAAGGTGCGTACTGTCCCAAGGTTGAGCAGGTATGTCTATTGAAGCGCAATCGGCGGCAGTGCGCCGAGTTTCAACGGCCTTCCGTGTGTCAGCGCCAGACCGAAGCCAAGCATTTTTGTATGGATCGCTATGAGTGGCCCAATCAAAAGGGGAGCATGGCGACGATTATGGTTTCTTGGAAGGAGGCCAAGGCGGCGTGTGAGGGGATTGGAAAGCGTTTATGTACCGAAGCGGAGTGGACACTCGCTTGCGAAGGGCCGGAGCTGTGGCCCTTTCCTTATGGCTATGTGCGGGATGCCAAGAAGTGCAGCATCGATAAGCCTTCTCCCCATGTGAATGAAGCGAAGCTGTTTTCGCCAAAGACCCAAGCCGCGGAGCTGGCGAGGCTTGACCAGCGCGAGCCTTCGGGATCGAGGGAGGGATGTATAAGTCCTTTTGGTGTGGCCGATTTAACGGGGAATGTGGATGAGTGGGTGGTCAACGAGCGCGGTGTACCTTATGCGAGCGCGCTGAAGGGTGGAAACTGGGGGGAGTATCGGAATGCATGCCGACCGGCGACGCTGGGGCATAGTGAAGGGTTTCGTTATTACCAGATTGGCTTTCGCTGTTGTAGCGGGGTGGATAGCGATTAACGCGACGGGGGATGTTCAAAAAAGTGGTGTTTTTTTTTGAATGCGTTTAGGCTGGGACGATGAATCATCGACCTGCTGCAGCTTTTTCGATTGTGTTTCTCTCTGTTATCTTGGGCGGCGCTTGTTCCGACGGTGCCGATGGTACGCCGGGTACGCCGGGCGCCCAAGGAGTACAAGGCCCGCCTGGGCAACAGGGCTTGCCCGGGGAACCTGGGGCGCCTGGGGCACCTGGTACGCCGGGGGAACCCGGCACGCCTGGACAAGCTCCCGACGAATACAAGTTCTGGATTGGGGATACCGGTCCTTCCGGGCCGCTATTCTCGGGTGTCCAACAATATCCCTTTGTCTGTTGGACCTCGGAATCCAAACTCGGCCAACCGCTGGTCGACAATTGGGATGCCAAGGGCAATGCCGTCTATGCCATCGAGGGCGACAATACCAGCCCCATCATGGGCTATAGCCAATCGTGTAGTATCCACACGCGCGTAGACTATTTCTACTATGCCACGGATAATAAGTTCTATGCCTACAATGCCGCCATGCCGCCGGCTGATATAGCAAAAACCATGGTCAATGGCCAAAGCGTCGACTTTATCGTGCGTGTGGAAACAGGAACCTTAAACCGGTTTATCTACACCATCGCCATGCTGGCGCCCTTCGCCGAAACGACCGCTACGCCCCAAGAATTGGACAACACCGCCTGGAACAACAAACTCATTTACTGGTTCCGGGGCGGCGTTGGGATTGGGCATTCGCAGGGTTCGGCGGCCTGGCACGGTAGCCTGTGGAGCGACGAGCGAAAGCTATTCCCTTCGCTCCTGGAGCGAGGTTATGCCATCGCCACCTCAACGGGCAATACGACGGACGTTCACTATAACCTCAGGCTGTCGGAAGAAACGGCGTACATGGTCAAGAGCCATTTTGAATTGACCTATGGAAAGCCCGAGCTCACCGTGGGTCTGGGCGGATCGGGGGGTGCCGTTCAGCAATACATGATCAGCCAGAATCATCCTGGTTTGCTCGATGCGGGCATTCCTCTCTATTCGTATCCCGACATGGTGACGCAAACCATTCATGTGAGCGATTGCAACCTGCTGGAGCAATACTTTTTGGAAGAGACGATGCTGGACCCCAATTCCAAGTGGGCAACGTGGTCCAATCGCCGCTGGATTGAGGGGCTCAATGCATCGGATACGGTGATCAACGACGTTTTCCAGACGCCGGGCAGCAGCGAATGCATTCAAGGCTGGTTCTTTGGTGAGCCGCTGGTGATGAATCCACATTTCGTCGATCCGACATTTATTGAGAAGCTTCAGTTCTATGGCTATCCCCAGGATGTGATCGACGAAGTACGCTGGACGCATTTCGACGATTTGCGCAATTATTATGGGATAGGCGCCGATGGACACGCACCGAATCCGGCCGACAATACGGGTGTCCAGTATGGTTTGAAGGCGCTGATTGACGGCAATATCAGCGCGGATGAATTCCTCCAGTTAAACAGTTGTGTTGGATCGTGGAAGGACCCGGCCGATTATGTGCCCTTTATGCCCAACCCTTCCAACATATTCGATTCCGACAACATGAATCGCGATCCGGTGGCTTGCCGCATGGGCACTCCTGCGCCCCGGCGCAGCGGGAACACATGGGCCATGAATGCCGCCTACAAATCGGGGCATGTGTTTACGGGAAAGAGCTTAAACATGCCGGTGATTGATTTACGTCCCTACCTTGAGGACGAGCTGGACATGCACAACAGCCGTCAATCGTTCTCGGTGCGCCAGCGATTGCTTCGGGGGCAGGGGCATAGCGACAACATGGCGATATGGTTTACGGGCAGCAAAAACGACGTTGGGGCTCGGGTCCTCGATGCATTGACGGTACTCGATGAATATGTGAAAACGGGCACAGCGCCCGCAACCTTTGTCGATGCCTGTTACGACGCGGCCGGAGCGGTCATTGCATCGGGCAGCGGCGTATGGGATGGCATACTTGACGCCAAGGCGCCGGGAGCATGCACCAAGGCATACAAGGTGCATTCGTCATCGCGCATGGTGGCGGGGGATGACTATGCGGGCGACTTATTCAAATGCCAGCTTAAATCGGTCAATGATGCCATTGCGGATGGGACCTATGGAGGAGTAAGCTTTAATGCGGCGCAGCTTGCTCAGCTTCAGACGATTTTCCCGGATGGGGTATGCGACTACAAGATGCCGGATTTGGGAAAGCCGGCGGGGTTCTGAGCTAGGCGGTTCTATTGAAGGGCATCCCTCAAATACGCCTTCGGCTCGACCCAATCGAAAAAGGGCCTGGCAACTAGGATGGCGGCCAAGCTTTCGCTCCTTTAATTTGCCCGCGAAGGGCCTCCAGTCCATCGAC